>CAMYNL010000001.1 GCA_947259705.1 uncultured Gammaproteobacteria bacterium
CTAGTAACATTTATGAATTGTAAACTAAGATGATTTAGAATGTTTTCCATTGTCCATTAGAGGATGTTATCTCGCACTCTGGAATATGCTTCACAATCACGATAAATGCTAATCACCATTAAAATCCAGACTGTTATAAAAACCACGATAAAAGCGAAAAAGTGAGAATGAATGGCCTTGCTATAATCTGTCCGTCGTGGCGGCCATAGCGGACCTTCAAGCACCAACGCTGAAAATGGCCGGAGTGGGTCGATAGCGCCAGTTAACCCGTCGTCTAGCGACCGTCTGCTTCCGATCAGTACGTAGCCTCTCGTGGACTCATTCTCGGATGAGTCTTACTGGCCATCACTCGACGTTCGTGAAGCTCAGAAGTCTACGATTGAAAGTCCACTTGCGCGATGAATCTGCGATAACATAACGCCGATGTAGCAATCGATCTCAGGTAACGGCCATCAGTCCCACGCAAGCAGCTCAACCTAGATTTAGGATGGTTCATGACCTACACAGTGAATTTTCTAAAGTCTATATGTTCTGGTTTATTCACGAAGTTGCGCATTGGTATCCGGAAGGAAGGTCCGACAGTACGTTTCCTGGCCATAACTACTTGGACGGCGTACTTCATTAGCGTTTGGACGTGCCCAACTTCCTCGCCCGGTTCCTCATGCGACTGATTGCGCCACGACGCATGCATCTAGAATCTTTAAGTATCACCCTCCCCACCAGGCAGCGGCCGCTGCGCGGCGTTGGTACCATGATGGCGCTGGGGGCTTGCCTGGGGAATTGGGTGGTGATGCTCCCGCCGCTGGTGTTCGCAGAAGCAGCAGTCGCCGGGAACCTCGAACCGGAGATGGTGGTCATCCATCCCGGGGAATTCGTTATGGGCGACCTGAGCGGGGTTGGTGATTGGGGTGAACGCCCGGTACGCAAGGTGATCATTACGCGAGCCTTCGCCATTGGCAAATACGAGGTCACGGTCGAGGAATACAACTATTTTGCCGGGACCACGAAACGTGCCCTAGCTGGCGGCACGCGCACGGACCGTGGCAAGCTGCCGGTCATCACCGTGTCCTGGGAGGACGCCCGATCCTACGCTGATTGGCTGTCCACGCGATCTGGCAAGGTCTATCGGCTGCCCACGGAGGCTGAGTGGGAGTACGCGGCGCGGGCCGGCACGCAAACGCTCTACTGGTGGGGTAACAAGATCGGCAGGAAGCGGGCGAATTGCGACGAATGCGGCAGCGAATGGGACCTTAAGCAGAGCGCGCCGGTGGGGTCATTTCCCGCGAATCCCTTCGGACTGCACGACACGGTGGGCAACGTCTGGGAGTGGACACAGGACTGTTGGCATGCGAATTACCGCGGTGCGCCTGCGGATGGTGCGCCATGGCTGGAGGCCGATGGAGGAGACTGCAACCGGCGCGTGGTCCGGGGGGGTTCTTGGAGCAACGATCAGTGGCTCGTTCGCTCGTCAAGCCGAGCCTGGTTCAGAACAGACTTTCGTGGCGTCAACCTGGGTTTTCGTCTCGCCCAGGACCTGGAATGATGCTGTGCATCTTATAGTGTTCCCGCTTTGCCGGGTCTGGCGCGCAGACGAGCTCGAAACTCCTTCGAAGCAGGAATCACGGAGTCGATATAGGCGGCTGCAGTTTGGCCGGATCAAGGTTTCTTGGTCAGCCCGGGAACTGGCTTTCGGAGTTCCGCAGGTTTCACCGTCGAAGAGTAGTCGCGGACACCGTTGTCGCCAGCATCGAATATCCGGTGGTAGCGCAGCCGATGAGCCCAAGCGATGGAATTCGGCCGAAGTCTTTAGATCTCGGAAAAGTAGGATCGGGATTGGGGCAGAATTATCTTCTCTGTTATCCGTACAGGCCTGGCGACCTCGACATCCCTTTATAATCCTATGCCGTTATCGGAATCTTGAGTCTGTCGGACTTCTTTACACTCTACCGGAACTGCAGAGTCGCAAATTTCCTGCCCGAGGAACACCCGCCACGCGTTGGGCGTTGGGCGTTGGATATAAACTTTAACTATCTGAAACTCGGTACAGAAATGCTTGCTTTCGTCGCGGTCGAGCCACTGCGAGCTCACGAACTATGTTGCGATAAGAGCCTCGCGTTTGTCGGAGTTCTTTACACAGCCGCGAACATTAGACTTCGAGTGGGCGGCTAATAGTTTGTATTTATTGGATATCCTGTCGCTCGCACGAATTTTGCTTTATTAAACGGTTTCAAGCTAGCAGCTCGAACTCTACGTTGGGTACAACGGAGGCATTCATGAAGAGGCACAAAAGGATTTTTGCGACGGCTCTGGTGGTTGCGGCGCTGTCATTTCTGGCGGCACCACAGGTGAACGCACAGGTCGAGTTTGAGATTGTCCAGATGGATCTCACCGGCGGGGGTAGCCTACCACTCGCATTCTTGCCGGGAAGCCCAACTGACAATTACGGCTTTGTCGATTCACTCGTGGACGTTCGCTTGGTTGCGCCTTCCACGATGACGATAACTTCTGAGCCCGATTTTAGTAATCTACCCAATATCTCGGTTCAAACGACTACCGTACTCGATTTGTTTCTCGAGTTCACGATCACAGACAACGACCCTAGCGCCGACTTTGCAGGAACTCTAGGGCCTATGTTTACCATCGCGCCGGTTGAGCCGCTCAGCACATCGATCGTGAGCATTGTGGATTTTTCGGAATTTAACCCCAATGATCCCGATCCTTTCAACAATATCCCAGTGACCGCGACCATTACTTCCACTACGATCAAAAGTGATCTAGGGGTAGACGTGAACAATAACGGCGACCTCGACTTTATCGAATTCACGATCGATGATTTCCTTTTGGGCGAAGATGCTCTGATATTCGAATCCGTCGTTCCCGGCGATCCCCTGTCCGGGCTCATCGTCACCGCCGCCATGCTCACCATGACCGGCCAGGTCGCAGATATATCTACCGACCCGCCGTTCACGATAGGGTTGTTCACACCTATCGCTCAGCAGGTACCGGAGCCGACCTTCATCGGAATCTTCTCGCTGGGGCTGTTGCTTTTGGGAGCATGGCGCCGCCGCGCACACTAGGATCCAATGAATCATAGGTTTGTGTGGCGCGACGCACCGCCTAGCAAAGCGCTCGACCTCGAACGCAACGTACTGGGCTTCGGGAACTCAGCCCAACCTAAGATGTGGCGATCCCTTATTGATCCGCACTGACCAGCTCGGCCATATAGCAAGTACTTCGGACTCGAACATGTACCTAATAATGAGCCCCCTATAACACGCTTCCATACCCATATCACTATGCGGCTCCACTCTCTCCACCAACACCTTCGTCCAGTTTTCCCGCGTCAACTACCCTCGGCACGCGCGTTTCTCGCTCCTATCTACCCCGCGCAGTTGATATACGTTCTTTGCCGTAGCAATACCAATTCGAATAAGCTTCATCCCGGACTTCTACTCTAATTGTCAGTGATGATAGAAAATTCAGTCTGGCATATCATGATGCCGTATTGCTGAGGAAGACTTCCTCCCGTTTGCAAGCGTACTGATAGTTGTCCAGATCAAGCAGTTTGATCGGCAGGTGTGGGTCAAAATTGGAACAACCTGATCACTTGGTGAATGACTGCTGGTAAGTGCAGCGCAAACAATGCAACGCCCGTCACATACGTTCACTGAATCATCGAAAAAAGACACCCAAGTTCGATTTCTTCCACGTCAGTGTATAAGCAACTTTTCACGCTCCCTTTCATAGGCATCGTAAGCCGGCTGATCGGGGCAGTCCTCGCGGTTCCGCGCGCACGCCATCCGGTTCGTGTTCTGCAAACCGTCGTACCTAGAGCGATTGCTGCAGGCACCGGCATGCAGCGCCGCCAGCGTGGTCATGAGCAGGGCTTTGGTCAAGCGTGGCGCGGTTTTCGGCATGGCCAACTCACTTGTGCCCCAGGCCTGCCGGGAGCGGCTGACACCGACCGGGAGCGCTTTCGCAGTCAGGTCTCGCGCAGTATCTGCCAGGGCGGAGTCCGCAGATCGCTTCTGGCCGACAGAATGCCCGCTCCGACCACCACCACCGACGCGCTGAGGATGCCGGCTATCCACACCCAGGCGTTGAAATGGTAGGGAACATCCAGCACCAGTGTCGCCAGCGCCCATCCCAAGCCACTGGCGGCGACAGCACCGACCAATCCAGCCAGCGCACCTAGGGTGGCAAACTCCGCGATCAGGCCCGCCGCCAGTCGCGGTCCCTGGGCGCCCAGCGTACGCAGCAACGCGATTTCCTGACGGCGCTCGTCGCGGCTGGTGTGGACGGCCGCGTACAGCACCACCAGGCCGGCCGCGATGGTGAATAGGAATATGTACTGCAACGCCATATTGACACGTTCCACGAGTTTGCGGACCTGCTGCAATACCGCGTCCACGTCGATGTCGGTGATGTTCGGAAACGCCCGCACCAGTTTCTGCAGCGTTGCCATCTCGTCCCGCGGCAGATGGAGGCTGGTGATGTAACTCACCGGGTAACCCTCTAGCAGCTTCGGCGGCACTAGCAGGAAGAAATTGGGACGAAACGTGTCCCAGGACACGGTGCGGAAACTGGCCACCGTCACTTCCACCTCCCGGTCGGCGGCCCGGTAGCGCAGGCGGTCGCCAAGCCGCAACCCGAGTGCTTCCGCATAACGCTGCTCCACCGACACCAGCGCTGCCGACGCCTGCGCCTCGCTCCACCACTTGCCTGCGACCAGTTTGTTGTCGTCGCGCAGTTGGGCCGCCCAGGACAGGTTGGCCGCACGTTGCACGCTGCGGCGCGCAAACGGGTCCTGGAAGGAAGCCGGATCGACGGCACGGCCGTTGATCGCCGTGAGGCGCGCGCGCACGATGGGGGTCAGTTGCGGCGGCGCCAGCCCCCGGTCAACGAAGAAGTCACCCACCGCATCCAGCTGGTGCGGCTGAACATTGATCAGGAAATGGTTCGGCGTGTCGGCGGGCAGCGCGGTCTGCCATTCGCGCAACAGGTCACCGCGCACCAGCGTCAGCAGCAGCATGGCCATCACCCCCACACCGAGCGCGACGATCTGGCTGGTGGTGGACTGTCCCCGGCGCGCCAGGTTGAGGATGCCGAAACGCCACGCCACGCCGACACCGCCGCCGACGCGCGAAAGCACGAAGACGAGACCCCAGGCCACCACCGTCAGCCCCAGGGCCAGCACCAGGACGCCTCCGAAGACCCACAGGGTCAGGCCCACATCCCGGGCCATCCACAGAATCAGCAACGCCAGGGTTGCCAGCGCCGCCAGGTAGACAGTGAGTGCACGCACGCTGATCCGACCCAGTTCGCGCCGGATCACTCGCAGCGGCGGTACGTCTTTCAGGCCCACCACCATGGGCGCGGCAAAACCCAGCATCGCCACCACTCCCACCAGCCATCCCGCGAGTGCCGGTCGCAACGAGGGCCAGGGCAGGTCACCCGCAACCAGGCCGGGCAGCAACCAGACGAACACCTGCTGGCCCAGATAGCCCAGCGCCGCCCCGGCCAAGCTGGCAACACTGGCCAGCATGCACAGCTGCAACAGGTACAAGGCGACGATCTCCCGCTGCACGGCGCCGAGGCAGCGCATCACCGCCACGGTGTCCAGGTGCCTTTGGGCATAGTGACGGGCGGCGCGGGCAATGGCGACTCCGGCGAGGAGCAGGCTGACCAGGGTGGCCAGGCCGAGGAACCGCTCGCCCCGATCCAGTGCGGTACGAAAGCGCGGCTGCGCGTTGCCGACATCCTGTATGTCGCTGTCCGCCACGCCATTGTTTACCAGCCAGAGCCGGTAATCGGCGACCGCGGCGGCGGTGCCGGCCACCAGCAGCCGGTAGCGGACGATGCTCCCGGGCTGCACCAGCCCGGTGGCGGGGAGATCGGTCACGTTCATGAGCACCCGCGGCGCGAGGCTGAAGGCGACGCCGCCGCGGTCCGGTTCGAGGGTGATGACGCGGGCAATGTCGAACCGTGCGGTGCCCAGCTGGACCCGCGCCCCCGGCGCCAGTTCCAGCAAAGCCAGCAGGCGGCCGTCCACCCACACCCGGCCCTGGGCCGGTATACCCTGGGTCGGCGTATCCACCGCGTCGGCGGCAGGGGCGGTGCGCAATTCACCGCGCAGCGGATAACCGCCACTCACCGCCTTGACCTCGGCCAGTTGCGACCCTTCTCCGGCCAGTACCACGCTGCGGAATTCCACCGTCAGCGCGGTATGGAGTCCGCGGTCATGGGCCGCCTGTATCCAGCCCTGACGCGGCTGCTCCGGCGACCTGACCACCAGGTCGGCGGCCAGCAGCTCGCTGCCCTGGCGCACCAGCGCCTGCTGCAAGCGATCGCCGAACGAGGCCACCGATACCAGGCTGGCCACGGCAACCACCAGAGCCGCCGCCACGATGCGCAGGTCGCCGGAGCGCCATTCCCGGCGCAGCGTGCGGGCCGCGAAGCGGGTGACATTCACGGGGCCTGCCCCCGCAGGCGCCCGGCATCCAGTTCGAAATGCCGGGTGCAACGCGCGCCCAGCCTCTCGTCATGGGTTACCAGTACCAGCGTGGTCCCGTGTTCCGCGTTGAGCGCAAACAGAAGCTCGACGATGCGTTGCCCGGTGTGGACATCCAGGTTGCCGGTGGGCTCGTCGGCAAACAACAACCGCGGCCGGGTGGCAAAGGCGCGGGCGATCGCTACCCGCTGCTGCTCGCCTCCCGAGAGCTGCGACGGGTAGTGGTGCAGGCGATGGTCGAGCCCGACTGCTCCCAGGCCAGCACACGCGGCCTGCCCCGGCTCGGCAATGCCCGCCAGCTCCAGCGGCAGCATCACGTTCTCCCGCGCGGTGAGGTTGGCCAGCAGCTGAAACGACTGAAAGACGAAACCCACCCGCTGCGCGCGCAGGCGGGCGCGACCGTCCTCATCCAGGGATGACAGGTCCACGCCGTCGAGCAGTACGCACCCCGCGGTGGCCAGGTCCAGGCCCGCCAGCAGGCCCATGAGGGTCGACTTGCCCGACCCGGATACCCCCACGATGGCCACCGTGTCACCGCGGTTCACCGACAGGCTTACGCCGTCGAGGATGGTCAGCGTCCCTTCCGGACTGGCGACTTGCTTGACCAGCTTCTCGGCCTGCACAATCGGGGGTATGTCGGTTTTCATGCAACGTTCTCTGTTGTTACTCGTGCTTTGCGTCGAGGCCTTGGTACCGGCGCGGCTGGCGGCCCGGGTGCCGCCCAATATCCTCGTTCTGGGCGACAGCCTGAGTTCGGGATACGGGCTGCGCGATGACCAGGGCTGGGTCATGCTGCTGCAGGATCGCCTGCGAAACAACGGTCATCCGCATCGGGTCATCAACTCGAGCATCAGCGGCGATACCACCGCCAACGTGCTGTCGCGTCTCGACACCACGCTCGCGGAACACCAACCGGCGATCGTGGTGGTGGAACTCGGTGGCAACGACGGCTTGCGGGCCCTGCCGGTGTCCACCATTCAGCAGAACCTGGAGAGCATTCTAACGACGATCCGTGAAAATGGCGCAAAGATCCTGCTGGCAGGCATGCGTCTGCCGCCCAATTACGGACCGGCTTATGTCTCGGCCTTCGAGCGGATCTATCCGGTCATCGCCGCGAAGTATGAGGCCATACTGGTGCCCTTCTTCATGGACGGCGTGGCCACGCATACCGACATGATGCAGGATGACGGGGTGCACCCCAACGTCGCGGCGCAGTCGCGGCTGCTGTCCAACCTGTGGCCCCACCTGGAATCGCTGCTCAAACAGCAGGCGCCCTGAGAACGGGTCGCCGTCGTGCCGACTACCGGTGTCATCGGCTGGGGTTGCGCCGCATGGACAGACTTCCGGCCGGGCCGCTTCGCCCGGCGCGAAGTGGATCGCAAAAACCCCGCAGACGACCGGGGCCTCGGCGTATCATGGCAGCGGGGGTCACCGAGGCACCGGCCGGAGCGACCTCGTGCGGGCGAAAAACCCGCTAGGCGCTTTGATGCCGGTGTTGTTAAATTGCCCGCATCCGGATTCGATACCACTGTGATCAATTTCAACCTCATCCTGCCAGATCTCTACGTCGGCACCTGTCCACAGAGCACACTGGATGTGAAACGGCTGAAGACCGGGCCTCGCATTACGGCGATACTCAACCTGCAGACCGATGCCGACATACGGACCCTCAACATCGACTGGCCGCGGCTAGAGCAGTTCTACTTGAGCCAGGACCAGGTGTTGCGGCGGTGGCCGATCCGTGACTTCGATCCTGCTCACCTCGAGACGAGGCTGGCGGGCGCCGCCGAAACCGCGGCGCAGCTGCTCGGTGCCGGCCATCGACTGTACGTACATTGTACGGCGGGGGTCGGGCGTGCGCCCGCAGTCGCCATCGCGGTGCTCGCCTGCCACCAGGGATGGTCGCTGGACGATGCCTGTACACATGTACGCGGGCAACGCTCGTGCGCCCCTTACCTGGACATCGTCGATGCGGTGGTGCGACGGCAGAGTTCGGATACCGCATGACGGGGGAAGCCGCGTTGGAAGCGGTGATCGAGGCGCGCTGCCTGCGCAAGTCATTCGCCGCCGCCGAAGTGGTCAGGGGAATCGACATCGCGGTACCGCGCGCCCACTGCTTCGGGCTGCTCGGGCCCAACGGCGCGGGGAAAACCACCATTATCCTCATGCTGCTGGGCCAGTCACCGCTCACGTCCGGATCTTTGGAGGTTTTCGGTCAGCCCATGCCGGCCGCGGGCAGGACGGTGCGCGGTCGCATGGGGGTGGTGCCCCAGATCGACAACCTGGATCCCGACTTCACGGTCGCCGAGAACCTGCGGGTGTATGGCAGTTACTTCGGCCTGGAAGCGAATGTCATCGCAGCGCGGATTCAGAATCTGCTGGAGTTCGTGGCGCTTTCGGATCGTGCCGAAAGCCGCATCGACACCCTTTCCGGCGGCATGAAACGACGGCTGACCATCGCCCGGGCGCTCATCAACGATCCGGAACTGCTGGTGCTGGACGAGCCGACCACCGGCCTCGACCCCCAGGCCCGCCACATGATCTGGGCGCGCCTGCGCGATCTCAGGCAATCCGGCAAGACGCTGGTGCTGACCACCCACTACATGGAGGAGGCGGAACGGCTGTGCGATGAAGTGGTGATCATTGACCAGGGCCGGATACTCGCCCAGGGATCGCCACCGGCACTGATCCGGCAGTACGTGGAGCCCGAAGTGCTGGAACTGCGCGGCGACAAGGCCGATATCGGCAGCCTGTTCGACGACGTGCCGGGCAGCCGGGTGGAGACGATCGGTGACACCGTTTACTGCTACATGCATGACGCGAAGTCCGTCGATCAGCTGTTGCAGCGAGCGCCGAAACTGAGCTTTCTTCGCCGTCCCGCCAATCTCGAGGACGTGTTCCTCGCCATAACCGGCCGGGAACTGCGTGACTAGCGGATACGACCTGCGGCTGCCTCGTCTGCGCAGCAGCGCCTTGACGGTCTGGCGGCGCAACGTGCTGGTCTGGCGCAAGCTGATTACGCCGAGCCTGCTTATCAACTTCGGTGAGCCGTTGCTCTACCTGCTCGGGCTGGGCTACGGACTCGGACTGTTCATCGGCGACATGGCAGGGCTGCCGTACCTGACTTTCCTGGCCTCGGGGATCGTCGCCTCCTCGGCGATGAACACGGCCAGCTTCGAGGGCATGTACTCCGTGTTTACGCGCATGGTGCCCCAGCGGACCTATGAATCCATGCTGGCCACGCCCATAGACGTGGATGACATCATTGCCGGCGAGATGATCTGGTGCGCCACCAAGAGCACCATCAGCGGCACTGCCATCCTGCTGGTGGCATCGATTCTGGGCGCGGTGGAGGAGTGGCGGGCGGTGGCCGCCATCCCGGTCATGTTCGTAACCGGCCTTTGTTTCGCCGGACCGGCCATTGTCATGACCGCGATCTCGAAGAGCTATGATTTCTTCAACTACTATTTCACGCTGGTGGTGACGCCAATGTTCATTCTCTGCGGGGTGTTCTATCCCGTGAGCACCCTTCCCGCTGCGCTGCAGTCCGTGGTGCAGTTTCTGCCTTTGACCCATGCAGTCGCCCTGGTGCGCCCGCTGATGGCGGGCCTGGAACCACAATCGGTGTTGGTTCACCTGGCGGTGCTGCTGGCTTACGCATTGGCCAGCTATTACCTGGCGGTAGTCCTGGTGCGCAGGCGATTGGTGGTATGAAGCGACTGCCGCGGCTGGGCGCCGCCTGCCTGCTCGGCTGCCTCAGTACGCCCGGTATTGCCGATGAGCGGGTCGTGGACACGGTGATGTCCGCTTATCGGGACGGCACCGCGACCGGCGAAATCAGGGTGGCCGACACGCAGCGCGCCATCGAAATTCAGCGCCGTGTCATCGCCGGGTTGATTCCGCTGTTCGGCGTCATCGTGGGCTACAAGGCAGCCCTCACCAGCGCTGCGGCCCAGGCGAGGTTCGGCGCCGCCGGACCAGTGATGGGGGTCCTGCTGGCGGGCATGCTTCACCCGCAAGGGACCGTGTTCGAACTGGCAGGCGGCGTGGACCTGTGGCTGGAAGCCGATCTGTTGCTGCGGGTGGGGGACGCGTCCATCAACCAGGCGCAGAGCCCCGCCGAGTTTGCCGGCGCCCTGGACGCCGTCATTCCCTTCGTGGAGGTGCCGGATCACCTGGCGGGCCGTCATGCCAGTCTGGACGCGGCGGCTTTGACCGCCATCAACGCCGGAGCGCGCCTCGGGGTTGCGGGGTCGGCGGTGGACATGGGCCCGGGCCTCGACTGGGTGGCCCTGCTGGGCCGCTTGCGGGTCAGCGTCACCGACGGTGAAGGCCGTGTGCTGGCGCTGGGCCGTGGCGATGCCGCGCTGGGGCACCCGCTGACGGCGCTGCAGTGGGTTCGAGACCAACTGCTAGCGCGCGGTCAACGCCTGCGGGTCGGCGATCTCGTCTCCGTGGGGGCGCTGGCGCCGCCGCTGGTTCCCGTTGCAGGGCAAGTCTACCGCGTGATCTACGCCGGGCTGGGGGCACACCCCCTGGTGGTACTGGTCGGGTTTCGATAACCCCGCCGCCGTGCGCCTGCCACCGCTGAGACCGGGGCGGATCCTGCGCCGCTACAAGCGCTTTCTGGCTGACGTGGAGCTGCACAACGGGACCGTGGTGGTGGCGCATTGCCCCAACACCGGCTCCATGGCCAGCTGCTGGCGGCCCGGGGCCCCGGTCGAGCTCAGTTATCACGACAGTCCGCGGCGCAGGCTGAACTGGACCCTGGAGCGCGTGGACATGGGGCGCGGCTGGGTGGGCGTGCATACCGGTCGCGTCAACGCAGTAATTCGCGAGGCGGTGCAACGCGGCCAGATCGGCGCGTTGTCGGGGTACCGCGAGATCCTCGGCGAACCTCGTTTCGACAACCCCTTGCATCCCCGCGCCCGCCTGGATCTGCTGCTTCGCGGTGGTCGGCAGGCGAATGCCTACGTCGAGGTCAAGAACGCGACCTTGCTGGTGGGGGACGCAGTGCGCTTTCCGGATGCCGTCACCGAGCGGGGACGCAAGCACCTGCAACTGCTGACCCTGGCGGCGCGGCAAGGTTACCGGGCCGCCATCGTGTTCGCCATCAATCGTCCAGAAGGACGGGTATTCGAACCGGCTCGGGACATCGACCCGCAGTACGCCGACGCCCTGGAGGCGGCGGCGCAAGCGGGGGTCATGGTCATTGCGGCCCGACTGCATCACAGTGCCCACGGCATAGCGGTGCGCGGCTGCGCCGCCTTCCCGGCGGGGACCTAGCACCAGCTTGCCTGCCCCTCCGGGTTTTCCAGCAGCTCGCGGATGTTGGCCTCGATGATCCGGTATCCCACGTTACCATAGAGTTTCTGGCGGCCATTATTGAGCAGGTACGTAGGACTGCCCTCGATCCGGTACTCTTCCTTGTCGTCAAGGTCACGGCACAATGCGGCCATGGCGGCGCCGCTGTTGATCCGGTCCGCGATCGATGCGGCCGGCAGGCCCATTCGCTGCGCCAAGGCATAGAGCGTGTCCAGATTTCCGATGTCCTGTGCGTCCTGGAAGAACGCGCACCTCGCCCGCCATGCAAACGCTTCGAACATGGTCTGACCATCACCGGTGACGGCGGGCAGCAGGGCTTCCTGCTGCAGCGACTGCAAGGCCTTGAGAAACAGGTGACAGGAGGCCGATGACTTCGGCCGGCAGCTTTTCCATACGGCCGGATGGATCTTCACGTGGGGGAACGTGCCGCCGATGTCGGCGACATGCCGGGCATAGCCCTCGAATCCGCCGCGCTTCTCCCAGCTCCTGCCGATGCGGGACGCGCTGCAACCAAAGACCGATATGAAGCGATAACTGATGTCGATACTAGCCGCCATCTTCGCCTTCAGTTGGTCCAGCCGGACCTGCGAAACGTAGGCCCAGACGCATAGCACATCGGAAAAGTAGGAAATCTCTACAGGTCTTGTCATCGCCTGGTCTGCGCGCGGCCGTCAGGGTCGGCTGATGAAGAACAAACAGATCGGCTATCCGCGGCGACCGAGACACTCAGTCCGGCGCCACTGCGGCGGCCGCTAGGTTTCACTGATTTCCACATCGGCCCAGTAATAGGGATGATCCGAGGGGCCTGCCGGGCTGGTTCCGCTGGCGTGAACCGCGACTCCGCGACATAGAATCCAGTCGACACGATCGCTGGCTGCCTGTGCATTGTCGGTCCCCTGCAGCGCGTCCACGACCTCGTCCTCGGCCAGGTAGTCGCTCAGCAGTGTATCCCCGGGGGCCGTATTGAGGTCGCCGAGCAGCACTGCCGGCTTCAATGTCCGAAAATGCGCCAACACCCGTTGCAACTGCTCCTCGCGCCCGGCCCGCGTATGCAGATGGGTAAACATAACGGACAAGGTTCGTCCGCGCACGTCGATCCTGGCCACGGTGAAGTTGCGGAATCGCCGGCCGCTGAGATCCGGCAACGGCTCGCGTCGCCAGTCGATGACTGGATATCGCGACAACAGCGCGTTACCTCGATGCGCGCGCAACCACCGGCGGCGTGTCGGGGCATAGAGGCAGGCCGCCCTGTGGCGGGTTGCCATCCGCGCCGCCTGATTCTTCCGCCACCAATCGTCGCGGACTTCCTGCAGCGCCACGACTTCCGCGTCCCGGATCACGCTGCTGATTCGCTCCAGGTCGCGTCTCCCGTCCACGCCCATCCCGCCATGGATGTTGAAGGTGGCCAACCGCAGCAGGGACCGCGGTGCCGGCTCCGCGTCGCCGGGGACTGCAATGGGCCCGCCCTGCGCGCGGCCGGTGGGCCGCGGGACGGCGGCCATGGCGACCAGGCTGAGGACGAGAACAATGATTAAGACGGTGTACAACTCTATCCGCTGGCTCATGGCTTGTCGTGCCGGCAGTATATCAGCACCGTGCGACGCCACTGCGTGATGTTGACATGGTGCGTCCTGACACGATGTAAGATGAGGTCATGTCGACCAAGGCCATGGTTGTTCTTTCGGGTGTAAGCAAACGGTTCCGGGAGGGGCTCAGCGAGCGCAGGGTGCTCGACGGCGTTGACGCCACCATCGCCGCGGGTGAGTTCGTAGCCATTCAGGGGCGCAGCGGTTCCGGCAAGACCACGCTGTTCAACCTGATCGCCGGGCTGGATATGCCGGATGCGGGCGAGGTGTACGTAGATGGCCACGCATTAACTCGCCTGTCCGACCGTGAAAGGACCTTGTTTCGCCGGCGCCATCTCGGTTTCGTCTTTCAGTTCTTCAACCTCATCCCCACGCTGACGGTGCGGGAGAATCTCGGTTTCAGCCTCGACCTCAACGGGGTCGCGGCAGCGAAGGCCGACTCCATCATCGTGACCTTGCTGGAGGCCGTCGGACTGGCCGGGCGCGCTGACAGCTTTCCTGACCGGCTCAGCGGCGGAGAGCAACAGCGGGTGGCCATCGCCCGTGCACTGGCGCACGCGCCGCGCCTGGTGCTGGCCGACGAGCCCACCGGCAACCTTGACCAGGAAACCGAGAGCGGGGTCCTCGCGCTGCTGGCGGAGTTGCCGCGCCTGCGCGGCGCGACGCTGGTGGTGGCTACTCACAGCGCGGAGATCGCACGCCGTGCTGATCGAGTGCTGCTGATCCGCGACGGTCGACTGACCGCGGCATGATGCCCTTTGTCCGCATGGCTCTGCGTTCGCTCGCGCGTCGCTGGCCACAGACGATTCTGTCCGTGATCGGCATCGGCCTGGGCATCGCGGTCATGCTGGCCATAGACATCAGCAACGACAGTGCCCGCCGCGCCTTCGAGTTCGCCAGCGAGGGCATGGGCGGCCAGGCCGAAGCGATCATCCTGGGCGGTCCTCGAGGCCTGGACGAAGACTTCTATCGTCAACTGCGGCTGCGCCACGGCGTGCGCGGTATCAGTCCGGTGGTGGAGGGATGGGCCGAGGAGTCCGCCACCGGTATCGCGTTGAAGATTGTCGGGATTGATCCACTGGCGCTGTCGCAGCCGACGCGGCAACAGGACGCCAGGGGATGGTCCGCCCTCACGGAGCTGGTCGCCCGACCGGAGTCGGCTTTGATGACCGCCGATGCCGCTCGCACCCTGGGTATCGAAATACCCGGCGATCTGGAGCTGCGGGTGGGCAACCGTCGGGCCAGGATTGCCGTGGTCGGCGCGCTGCCCGTACAGCATGAGGCGCGGGCCAACGCGCTGCGGAATGTCGCGGTGATGGACGTCGGCGGCGCCCAGACATTGCTGGCCATGCCGGGCAGACTTTCCCGGATCGAAGTCCACGACGCGAACGATTCCAGACGCCTGACCGCCCTTTTGCCGCCATCCCTGCGCTTGGTCCCGGGACTGTCGCAGGCACAGACGATGCGGCAGATGACCCGATCCTTCAGGATCAACCTCACTGCGTTGAGCCTGCTCGCTGTCGTTATCGGTGCCTTCCTGGTCTACAACACCATGGTCATATCAGTGCTGCAGCGCCGCGAGCAGATCGCCACCTTGCGCACGCTGGGTGTCACGCGACCGGAAATCCTTGCCACCATCATGATCGAGGCACTGGCCCTGGCAGCGGCGGGCATGGTGTTCGGCACCCTGTTTGGCGTCTGGTTGAGTCACGCGCTGCTGCAGCTCGTCACCCGCACCATCAACGATCTTTATTTCAGCCTGCAGGTGACCGCGCCGGCGATCAGCAACTGGACGCTGGCAAAGAGCAATGCCGTGGGGGTCCTGGCCGCGCTCGGGGCAGCCGCAGCGCCGGCCTGGGAGGCCACCCGTGTCTCCCCGCGGCTGGCCTTTTGCCGCTCGCACCTGGAATCGACCACCCGCTCGTGGCTGGGTCGCTGGGCCGCCGCCGGCCTGGTCGTGTGGGCGGTGGCAGCGGCGATTCTGTGGGTATCTGACCGCAGCATCGTGGCCGGCTTTGCCGCCCTGTTCTGCCTTATCGCTGGTTTCGCGCTGACCGTGCCCATGTCCATGGTGTCGCTCATGAGGGGCATGCGGCGACTGCTCAGCGACTCACCCTATGGACGTATCGCCACCGGGGGCATACTGGCGTCACTGAGCCGCACCCACGTGGCGGTCACCGCCCTGGCGGTGGCGCTGTCGGCCACCGTAGGCGTCGGCATCATGATCGGCAGCTTCCGCACCTCGGTGAACACCTGGCTCGGCAGTTACCTGCGCGCTGATATCTATGTCTCCCAGGGCACCGGGCGAACAAACGACGGCATCACACCGGCGATTATCGCGGCCTTACGGAAAGAGCCCGCGGTTCGCGCGGTGACGACGGGCCGCTGGGTGCGCTTCACCGAGCCCGGCCGCATCCTGCGCCTGTTCGTAGTGGATGTCGATCGATATAGCTTCGAAAATTTTCAATTGCGGAAGGGCGAGGTGACGCAGGCATGGCAGCGGTTCAACGAACGGGGAGCTGTTCTCGTGTCCGAGGCCTTTGCCTATCACCGGGGCCTGTCCGTAGGGGACTCCATGTCACTGCCTACCCGGTCCGGCACGGGGCGGTTTGAGGTCGCCGCGGTATTTCGGGACTACGGCTCGGACCAGGGGACGGTAGTCATGCACCGTCGTCACTATGAGCGCCACTGGGATGACCCGGTAGTGGATTCGGTGGCGCTGTATCTTCGTCCGGACGCCGACTCCCAGGCTCTGCTGGCACACCTGGAGCCCGGGATGTTGAAGCAGTCGGGCCTGCAGGCCCGTTCCAACCGGGCGCTGCGCGAACTGTCACTGGCGATCTTCGATCGCACCTTCGCGATAACCGGCGTGCTGCGACTGCTGACCGTGATCATCGCCGTCGTGGCAATCGTCAGTGCGCTGGCGGCCATTCAACTGGAACGGGCCCGGGAGTTCGCCATGCTTCGGGCGACCGGAGTCACACGCCGCGGGTTGGCGGGGCTGCTGATGGGCGAGGGTGCGCTGATGGGTCTCGCGGCGGGTATATTGTCGCTGCCGCTGGGGCTGATGATGTCGATGGTGCTGATCAGCGTTATCAATCGCCGTTCCTTCGGCTGGACTATCGACATGGCGTTGAGCCCGGAACATTTCCTCACCGCGCTGCTGCTCAGCGTAGCGGCGGGACTGGTTGCCGCCGTATACCCGGCGCTGCGCATGACGAGTGCGTTGACGGCCGAGGGTTTGCGTCATGAATAAGCGCTGGCTGGTCGCCACGGCGTTGATCGCTGCTTGCGGCAGCGACCCGCAGGTACCACCCGCGCTCTCGGTCAGCGCCATGCTGGGTGGCGATTCAACTGCCGGTTACGCCCGGGCAACGCGGCCGCGCCGTTTCGAGTTTCCTCGCGACCACGGCGCCCATCCCCGCTACAAGCATGAGTGGTGGTATTTCACTGGCAACCTGATCGCCGGCGACGGGCGCCGCTACGGTTACCAGTTCACGCTCTTCCGCCACGCGGTGGCACCCCAGCCGCCAACCACCGTATCGCGGTGGTCCACCAACCAACTCTATCTTGCCCACGTCGCGCTCGCCGATATCAGCGCGGGCCGCTTTCGGTATGACGAACGTTTTTCGCGGGGCGGCCTGGGACTGGCCGGCGTGACGGCGCAACCGTTCCGCGCCTGGCTGGAGGACTGGCAGATCGATGAACTGCCTTCACAGCAGCAGTGCGGCCAGTGCTTCCGGGTGCGGATTCTCGCCTCCGCGCGGACCTTTGCGCTGGACCTGTCTCTGCAAAACAGCAAGCCGCCGGGGCTGCATGGGAACAACGGGCTCAGCGCCAAGAGCCGGACAGCGGGCAATGCGTCCTATTACTATTCCCACACCCGCCTCGATACCCGGGGCACGATACGGCAGGGCGGGAACAGCTCCACCGTGCGCGGCAGCAGCTGGTTCGATCATGAGTGGTCCACCTCGGCACTGGAGCAGGAGCAGTCAGGCTGGGACTGGTTTGCCATACAGCTGGAAGATGCCACGGAGATCATGCTTTACCGGCTGCGCCACCGCGGCGACTCCAGTTTGGACTACCTGTATGGCAGTTATATCGATGCTGAAGGCAGCCTTACCCCCCTCGACGAGGACGAATTCGCTATACGGGTAGACGGGCGCTGGCGCAGTCCGCGCTCCGGTACTGTGTACCCGGCGGCATGGCGCATCAACCTGCCGCAGCGCGGTATGACTCTGACCGTCAGGCCGCGCCTGGCCGACCAGGAAATGCTCACCAGTTTTCGCTATTGGGAGGGTGCCGTGGAGATAAGCGGCAAGCGGCACGGCACCGCGATCGCGGGAGAGGGATACGTCGAACTCACCGGTTACGCCAGCGGAAACTGACCCGCGCCGGCCGCTCTCGCGGCCGGCAGAGCATGGCTGTTCAGGCGGCGATCGGGCCGGCCGCTTTCACTTCGTCCGAGACTTCGTCGGCGTACTTTTCAAAATTGTTCGCGAATTTTTCCGCCAGCATCCTCGCCTGGCGGTCGTAGGCATCCTTGTCCGCCCAGGTGTTACGGGGATCGAGGACCTCGTTCGGCACTCCAGGACACTCGGTGGGCATGGCCACACCGAAGATCGGGTGCATCTGTGTGGGCACCCCCACCAGCTTCCCGTCCAGAGCGGCGTTGACGATGGCCCGGGTATGATGGATCGACATGCGTTCGCCCACGCCGTAACCGCCACCACTCCAGCCGGTGTTGATCAGCCACACATCGGTACCGTGCTTTGCAATCTTTTCCTTCAACAGTTCTGCATAGCGGAACGGATGCAGGGGCAGGAAGGGGCCGCCATAGCAGGGGCTGAAGTTGGGGGTTGGCTCGGTCACCCCCTTTTCCGTACCCGCCACCTTGGCGGTATATCCATTGATGAAATGATACATGGCCTGGGCCGGGGTGAGCCTGGCCACCGGCGGCAATACACCGAAGGCGTCACAGGTGAGAAATATCACGTTCTTCGGATGCCCTCCGACACCGCTGTCACTGGCATTGGGAATCTGCGAGATCGCGTAGGAGCCACGGGTGTTTTCCGTGAGGTTGGCATTGGCGAGGTCAATCTCACGGGTCACTTCATCCATCACCACGTTCTCCAGAACGGTTCCGAAGTGATGCGTCGTGGCGTAGATCTCGGGCTCCTGCTCAGCCGAAAGGTTGATGACCTTCGCATAGCATCCGCCCTCGAAGTTGAACACGCCGTTGTCACTCCAGCCATGCTCGTCATCGCCGATCAGGGCGCGCGAAGCGTCCGCCGAAAGGGTCGTCTTGCCGGTGCCCGACAACCCGAAGAACACGGCGGTATCTCCATTAGCGCCAATATTGGCGGAACTGTGCATGGGGAACACACCCTTGAACGGCAACAGATAATTCATCACGCTGAAGATCGATTTCTTGGTTTCGCCGGCATAGCTCGTGCCGCCGATAATAACCAGGCGCTTGGCAAAGTTGACGATGATGAAGGTCTCCGAGTTGGTGCCGTCCCGCGCGGGGTTTGCCTCGAAGTTCGGGGCATTGATGACGGTGAACTGTGGCTGGTGCTTCCTCAACTCGTCGTCGTTCGCCTCTATGAACATGTTTGCCGCGAACATGTTGTGCCACGCATACTCGTTGATCACCCGTATCGGCAGCCTGTACTCCGGATCCGCGCCGGCAAAGCAATCGCGCACGTAGATATCCTTGCCCTCGAGGTGGGCGCACATTCGCTCGTGCAGTGCATCGAATTTGTCCTGCTCGTAGGATACGTTTACCTTGCTCCACCATATGTCGTCCCTGGTGGTGGGTTCCTCGACGACGAATTTGTCATTGGCCGAGCGACCGGTGTGACGGCCGGTTCGAACCACCAGAGGGCCACGACATGAAAGTTTGCCCTCTCCCCTGGAGATCGCGTGCTCGATCAGCACGCCGACGGACAGGTTCCAATATACGTCTTTCAGATTGTGCAGGCCGTGGTTTTCGAGCCCGTAATCGCTGCGTGGGCGACCCATATCGCTCATCGTCTCAACCTCTCGGAATTTTTAAAAGAAATTCTTGCTTCAATGTATCTGGCACCGCTTTGCCGGCTGGGCGCCTCCCAGGGCGGCGACCAGGACCGGCGCGGAACGCGCGCAATGATAACCGAACACCAGTCGTATCCTGAGTATTATAGAGCGCTTACTTGAGCGCAACCAGATAGGCCACATAGGAGAGGCAGGCCTCCCCGCGCTCTTCCTTTGTGAATATACCGTTTCCACTCTCTCCGTCCTCGTCCGTGCCTTCCCAATAGCAGTCCACCTGGCCAAATCCCGCGTCGACGAGCAGGTCCTTCAACTCGGCGAGTCCCCACAGGCGCCAGTGATAACTGAACGCGCGGTGGAGTTCGCTGCCGTCCGGAAACCGAAAATGGATGTACAGCTTGGCTTCGTTGGTTACCGGCCAGTATTCATCCTGGTCCCAGACATAGGTGAAGCCCTCCTCGAGGGGCGTTTCCTCCTCCATTTCCTCCAAGCACTCCGGCCCGCCATGAAGATCGATTACGAATATCCCGTCCGCCGCGAGATCCTCGCGGGCGCGGCGGAAGTAGTCCAGCATTTCGCTGCGGGTGCGGAACAGCCAGTAGGAAAAATTCTGTGCGCACCGGACCTCCGGCCGCTGGTCGCTGGGTTCGCGGGCGTCTTTCAGGTGCAGCCTGGCGCGCTTTGCGTGTTCGCCGAGCTCGGCAAAATGGTGACCGCGGCCCCAGTCCAGGGGCTCCGGATCGATATCGAAGGCCTCCGCGGTGAACGAATCCCCGCGGCGCACCCAGGTGGCGCTCAACAGCGCGGTGCCGCAGAAGTCCTCACGAAAATGATGGGCGATCTTGCCGCGTTCGGACTGGTAGACGTCGGCAAGAAACTCAATGTCCTCCTCTGGCGACTGTACCGACAGCTGATACAGCTCATACTTGTCGGCATTGGCGGTTGTGTACGCGTGCTGGTCAGCCTTCCTCCTGTCCCGCCTGCCCTTTTTCTCCTTTTTCTTCTTTTTCTTCTTGCCGTTCCCGCGCGACTTTGGTTTTTCCTTGCGCTTCTTATCAGCCTGGTCCTTCCCTTTACGTTTGTCCTTGGATTCTTTGTCTTTGGATTTCGATTTCGAACCCATTACACTTCCTCAGAGTCTGGAGTCGATGTTTGCGGGGGAGCGGGAGCATAGCGCGCATTAGGGTCCTTCACAAGCTGGTCTTCATGTCTATCTTCCCGGGAGCCTCAAGGTGAAATACTGTTCTCATTGCGCACAACCGGTCGCCCTGAAAGTCCCGGCGGGAGACAGCCTGCCGCGGTTCGTGTGCGATGGCTGTGGTCGCATCCATTACCAGAACCCGAAGATCGTGGCCGGCTGCATAGCGTGCTGGGGGGAACGCATCCTTCTGTGCCGCCGTGCCATCCAGCCTCGCCACGGATTGTGGACGGTTCCCGCTGGCTTCATGGAGAATGGCGAGACCGTGGCACAGGCGGCCGCGCGCGAAACCATCGAGGAGGCCTGTGCCGAGGTCGAGGAGCTTCGGCTGCATGGCCTTTTCAACATCCCGCATATCAGCCAGGTTTACATCATGTTCCACGCCCACCTCGCGGCACCGCGGTTTTCGGCTGGTGCCGAGAGCCTTGAGGTCAGGCTGGTCACTGAAGAGGAAGTGCCATGGGACGCGCTGGCGTTTCCCGTGGTGCGCCGCTCCCTGCGTTTGTTCTTCAGCGACCGTGCCCGCGGCCGCTATGAGACCCATATGCTGGACATCCTGCCGAGCCCCATGCCCCCGAGCTAGAGTTTGCCCAGCAGGCCTTCCATCATCGCTTCTGCCTGACGACCATAGCCGCCGCCGAACAAGTTGTAGTGGTTGAGCACATGATAGAGGTTGTAGAGGTCCCGACGCATCCGGTAGCCGGCGTCCAGGGGCCAGGCCTCGTCATAAGCATCGATGAAGCGCTGACCAAACCCCCCGAACAGCTCGGTCATCGCAATGTCCGCCTCACGGTCTCCATAATAGACCGCGGGATCGAAAATCACGGGCGCGCCATCGTCGTCTGCCGCGAAGTTGCCGCCCCACAGGTCACCATGCAGCAGAGACGGAACCGGAACATAGTCGCTGAAGAAACGCGGCAGTTCTGACTGCAGCCGTTCTCCGAGGTCGATGGCGCGACTGCCGATACCCCGAACCAGCGCCAACCGGAGCTGGTGACCCAGCCGCCGATCACGCCAGAATTCGGGCCAGCTACCATGGGGCGCGTTGGGCTGTGGGGTGGCGCCGATGGTGTTGTCCAGCCGCCAGCCGAAATTCTCCCACTGGTAGTGGTGCAGCGTCGCCAACGCCGTCCCGAAGCGCGCCTGCACCTGGCCGTTGGCGGGTGCGAGCGGGACATATTCCAGCACCAGGTACGCGCGGCCCTGCGAGGCGCCGGAGGCAACCGGTCGCGGCACGCGCACGGCATCTGCGCGCGCCAGCTCTGCTAGCCCTTGCAGCTCGGCTTCGAACATCGCCAGTCGGTCACCCCGGTTCAGCTTCACGAAGTAGCTGGAAGCTTCGCCCTCCAGGCGAATCGCGGTGTTGATGCAGCCACCCCCGAGCGAGGCCACAGCACGCAGCCTGAAGCCGGGTTCATACTGCGCCGCGATCTGTGCGGCAATGTGTTGGTGGAGGGATTCGATCACCAAGGCTGTCCGGTCGAGACTCTACAGTTATCCCGAGTTTCTTGAGCGCCGTGTTAGTAAGAATCTGTAAGTACTTGAATTTTCGTCCCGCCGTCAGTCCTCTTTTCGATCTGCCCGGCGCGATTTATACACAATTGTTGCGGCGCAGCACGACAATGGCCGGGTTCCACAGGCGATTCTAAACGCCAACCGGTTTGCCTGTACAAGCCAATGTTTTCTATAGGAATTTCCCAGTGGTCAAAATTTGGGCAAAGTCAACAACGCATCAACTTCGCGGGCCTTGTCATCCAGCTGAAACAAGTTCTTCACAGAGTTATCCACAGTTTTTGTGAGTAACTTGATTAGGCGATTCGTTTCAACCATTTATCCCGCTGCAAAGCGATACCAGCGCGGAACCGCGGCAGCGAGCCTGTGGTAGATTTGCCCCATGGCAGCCCGCATCGCGCGCGTCGCAGTACCCGTGCCGCTCCGCAGAACCTTCGACTTCCTGATCCCATCATCGGCAGCCTTAGCGGCGCCCGGGATGCGGGTGGTCGTGCCTTTCCGGCGTCGCCGGCTGATCGGGGTCATCACCGAGTTCACGGCTCGCAGCGAGCTGCGGCCCGAGCGCCTGAAAAGCATTATCAGTGTGCTGGACGACCAGCCGGTGGTGCCACAGACACTGCAGCGCGTGCTGCAGTGGGCCGCGGATTACTACCATCATCCCATCGGTGAGGTTTGGCAGGCCGCGCTGCCGGTTGCCCTGCGGCGGGGACTGGCCCTGACGCCGCGGCTCGAACCCAGTTACCGGATCACGGCGGCCGGCCTCGATCGTCGGCTGCAGGCGCTGCGGCGGTCGCCGGCCAAGCAGCGCATCGTTGCCGCGGCGCTTGCCGCAGGCGACGCCTGCCTGACCGCAGACCAGCTCGAACCGCTCGCGGCTTCATGGCGGCAGATCGTCAAACAGCTTGTTCACGACGGCTGGCTCGAGCCGGCCGTCGCTGACGACGGAGTGTCGCTGACGCGGCCCGGGGTGGCGCGTCCGCAACTGAATCCGGCCCAGCGGCGCGCGGTGTCGGAACTGGTTCGCATCGTCGGTGGCTATCGGTGTACCGTGCTGTTCGGGATCACCGGGAGCGGGAAGACCGAGGTCTATCTACACTTGGTCGAGGAGGTGCTGCAGCGCGGCCGGCAGGTGCTGGTGCTGGTTCCGGAAATTGGTTTAACGCCGCAACTCATAGACCGGTTTCGCGCCCGCTTCAAGGCCCCACTGGTGGTGCTGCATTCGGCCCTGGCCGACGGTGAGAGACACAAGGCGTGGTGGCGGGCGCGGTCCGGAGAAGCTTCCATAGTGCTCGGAACGCGTTCTGCCGTCTTTACTCCCCTGGCACACCCGGGGGCCATCATCGTCGACGAAGAACACGACCTGTCATTCAAGCAACAGGACGGCTTCCGCTACCACGCCCGGGATCTGGCGGTCTACCGCGCTCGCCTCGAAAAGGTTCCGGTGGTGCTCGGTTCAGCAACTCCGAGTCTGGAAACGCTTGCCAACATCGGCGTCGATCGTTATGCGCGGGTTTCGCTTCCCGCCCGCACCGGGGGCGCCGAGTTGCCGAGCATCCATTACCTCGACATGCGTCGACTGCCGGCGCAAGACGGAATCAGCAAGCCGTTGGTCGACGCCATTCGCGCGCGGCTGGAGAGCGGCGAGCAAAGCCTGCTGTTTCTGAACCGGCGCGGCTATGCGCCCGTACTGTTCTGCACCAATTGCGGATGGCAGGCGCACTGCGGGCGTTGCGACGCCAAACTCACGCTGCACCGGAGCCAGGGCCAACTGCGCTGCCATCACTGCGCCGCCATGAGCAGCTTGCCTGAAGCCTGCCCCGAGTGCGGTGGCGCCGCCCTGCACGACCTGGGCAGCGGCACTCAGAAGATCGAGACTACGCTAACCCGGCTACTGCCGGCAGCCCGGGTGTTGCGGATAGACCGGGACAGCACCCGGCGCAAGGATGCGCTCGAGCAGCGGCTGAACGAGTTCAATGCCGGCCACGCGGACGTGCTGGTGGGCACTCAGCTGCTGGCGAAGGGGCATGACTTCGCCAAGGTCACTCTGGTGGGCGTGCTGAATGCCGACCAGGGGCTGTTCAGTGTGGATTTCAGGGCCATGGAGCATCTGTGCCAGCAGATCATTCAAGTGGCGGGGCGCGCGGGGCGCGGCGAACACCAGGGCGAGGTACTGATCCAGACCATGCAACCCGAGCACCCCTATTTCGCCCTGCTGCGCGACCACGACTATGAGGGCTTTGCAAAGCTGGCGCTGGCTGAACGCAAACAGGCGCATTGTCCACCGTTTGCGTACTTCGCCTTGCTGCGGGCCGAGTCCACCCGCGCCGGGGCGGCGCTGGAGTTCCTGCGCCAGGCCAGGGGCCAGGCGCAGGAGCTGCGTGCCAACGTCCGCGCCCCCGGTGTCAGCATCATGGACGCGGTGCCCTCACCGATGGAAAAACGGGCAGGGCGCTATCGCGCCCAGTTGCTGTTGAGTGCGGATCAACGCAGCCAACTACACGCGCTGCTGTCGAGCTGGCTGCCGCTGCTCGAATCGTCGCGATCGGTGCGGCAGGTGCGCTGGTCCGTCGACGTGGACCCGATGGAAATGTACTGAGTACGGAGGCGGATGATGCGAAGCTGGTTTGAGAAACATGAGACGCTGCTCATCAACCTGCTGTTGGTGCTTTGTACCGCAAGCTTCCTGCTCGGCATCTGGGCGCCCATGTTGACGCTGACCAAGATGGTGCTGATCAGCAACACGTATTCAGTGCTCTCAGGCACCTGGCAGTTGGCCCGGGAGGGTCAGTTTGGGCTGTTCGCGCTGATTTGCGCCTTCACTATCGTGTTGCCGGCCGCCAAGCTGGCGGTGCTATTCCGGGCTTGGAACGGTAATCGTGGCCACAGTTGGGCGCATCGTCATCTCCGATGGCTCAATGCATTGGGCAAGTGGTCCATGCTGGATGTGTTCGTGGTGGCGGTTCTGATCGCCAGTGTGAAACTGGGAGCGCTGGCCAGTATTGAACTGCATTATGGTTTGTATGCGTTTGCCGCGGCCGCGGTGCTGATCATGCTGTCCACCCATATCGTTCAGAACCGCGCATTTCGGGTATAGCTTCTTTTGCGTTCGGGCCGTAGGTAAAATCTGCGACCTTTCCAATCCAGGCCATGTTCTTGAAAAAGCAGCTCATCGAATTGTTCGGCGCCGCGCTGGGGCAGCTCACCCGGGAGGGTGTAATCCCTGCCACCGACCCGGAATTGGTCCGCTTCGAGCGCACGCGCCAGAAAGAGCACGGCGACCTGGCGACCAACCTGGCGCTGGTGCTGGCAAGACCTGCCGGCCGGAAACCGCGTGATCTGGCAGCCGCCATCGTCGCCGCGTTACCCGCCTCCGCCATTATCAGCAAGGTCGAGATCGCCGGCCCGGGGTTCATCAACATATTTCTGCGAGCCGCCGAACGGTTCGCGGTGGTCGGTGATGTCCGCGCCGCCGGGGCTCGCTACGGCTGTGCGCAACCCCGCGGCGAGCGCGTGCTGATCGAGTACGTATCGGCAAATCCAACCGGTCCCCTGCATGTCGGCCACGGTCGCGGCGCCGCCTACGGCGATGCCCTGGCCCGCGTGTTGCGGGCCGCCGGTTTCGATGTGGCGAGCGAATATTACGTCAATGACGCCGGAAGGCAGATGGATATCCTCGCGGTAAGCGTCTGGCTGCGCTATCTGGAGCTGTGCGGCAGCGAGGTCAGGTTCCCGGACAACGGTTATCAAGGCGACTACATTTATGACATCGCCGCCGGCGTGCATCGCGGACACGGCGACGAGTATGTGCAATCATCGGGCGGCCTGGGCAAGGTCAGCGCTGACGTGGAGCCCGAGGCGGCCATGGACGCACTCATCGACCATGCGCGCGGCTCACTGGGGGCCGCAGGCTACCGGGTGATGCAGGCAGCCGCCGTGGATACGCTGCTGGAGGACATACACAACGATCTCGAACAGTTCAACGTGAACTATGACCGATGGTTCTCCGAGTGCTCGCTGTTCGAGAACGGCTCGATTGACGACACGGTAGCGCGGCTGCGGGACACAGGTCACCTCTATCAGCGCGATGGAGCCTGGTGGTTCCGCTCCAGCAGGTTCGGGGACGAGAAGGATCGCGTAGTGTTGCGGGAAAACGGGGTTCCCACCTATTTCGCCGCCGACATCGCTTATCACCGGGACAAGTACAGTCGCGGTTTTGACCGGTTCATCAACGTTTGGGGCGCCGACCACCACGGCTACATACCGCGTGTAAAGGCCGCCATCAGCGCTCTGGGCCTGGACCCCGACTGCCTTACCGTAACTCTGGTACAGTTCGCGGTTCTCTACCGCGCAGGCGAGAAGGTGTCCATGTCTACCCGCTCCGGCGAGTTCGTTACCCTGCGCGAATTGCGGCAGGAAGTAAGCAGCGATGCCGCGCGGTTCTTCTATGTGCAGCGGAAATCAGACCAGCACATGGACTTCGATCTGGATCTCGCCAAGTCGCGCTCCAACGACAACCCGGTCTACTACGTGCAGTACGCTCATGCCCGTGTTTGCAGTGTTTTCAATCAGGCCCGCGAACGGGGAATCGACACCTCCGATCTCGACGCTGCCGATCTCGGACTGCTGACCGACGACCACGAGCTGGAGCTGGCGGCACAGTTGGCAAGATTTCCGGAAGTGGTTAGCGCAGCGGCCGCCGGCCTGGAGCCGCACCAGATCGTTTACTACTTGCGTGAGCTGGCAAACGGCCTGCACACCTATTACAACGCCCACCAGTTTCTCACCGTGGCAGTTTCCCTGCGCAGCGCACGACTGGCGCTCATCGATGCGGTGCGGCAGGTGCTGGCAAACGGCCTCGACCTGGTCGGCGTGAGCGCTCCGGAGCGGATGTAACATGGCGCAGGCGAGGCGTCAGGGCAAGAGGAAGAGAAAGGCCCGAGCGGCCGGTTCAGGGGCGTCCTGGGCCATGCTGCTGGTCGGACTGGTGTCCGGCGCCGTGCTCGCGGCGCTGTTCATGGGGGTACGAAGCGGCGACTACGGCCATTTCGGCAGCGGTTTAAAGTCACTGTTGCAGAACGAGAGGGTTACCCCGCCGGCGGAGGAGGCCCGTCAGCGACAGTTGCCCGACACCACCGCGGCAGGCATCAGGAAGCCGAAACTCGACTTCTACACGGTACTGCCGGAGATCGAGCGCGTCATGCCGGAGAGCGATTTCATTGCCGAACCCGAACAACAGCCGCTGCGCACCGCCAGCGTCTACATGTTGCAGGCCGCGTCGTACCGCAGCCATGCCGAGGCCGATAAACTGAAGGCAAAGCTGGCGCTGGCCAATTTCGAGGCCAGCATCCAGCAGGTCACGGTGCAGGGCAGGGGCGTCTTTTACCGCGTGCGGCTCGGCCCGTTTGCCGACAAGCGAAAACTGAAAACCGCCAGGCAGAGCCTGGCCAAGCTCGGTATCGATGCGCTTCCCTTGAGTCTTTCTCCACAATGAACTTCCGCCACGACGCGGTGGGCGCATGCCCTGGATTGCATTGGCGATAAATCGCCGCTATAGTCCGCAGCCTTTTCCACGGCACCGAAAGGCGGTTCAACCGTCCGGGGGTGCACGGGAGTTACTACTGGTTCAACTGGTCGGGAGAGCCCGAGCTCAACCCGCATCAACAACTGGGGGACTTGCCGATGCGCTCGCTGGGCATTCAGATAGTCGCCGAACTTTACGACTGCGCTCGCAGTCGTCTTGGCGACGTCGCTTATGTAGAAAGTGCCATGGTCTCGGCGGCGCAACTCGCCGGCGCAACCATTGTCACACGCACCTTCCATCAATTTTCACCATACGGCGTGTCCGGCGCGGTGATCATCGCCGAGAGCCACCTCGCCATACACACATGGCCTGAACATGGCTATGCCGCAGTGGACCTCTTCACTTGCGGTGACACGGTATCGGCAACTACCGCCCTTCAGCATCTGCGCGAGGCTTTTGCCGCTCGCCAGATCTCGACCATGGAGATAAGGCGTGGGCAGTTAGAGATGATGCGCCCGCCGGTAGCTGACCGCGGTCAGCCGCAAATCGAGTTGGCGCGGAACTGCCTGAGATGATCATCCGCACACCGACGACCCACACCTTCGTGACCGGGGCTAGCGAGGGCCTCACGCCCCTGAACGCGTTCGACGGGGCGTTGCTCGACGCGGGGGTGGGCAATACAAATCTTGTCAAGATGTCATCAATCGTGCCGCCGCATACCCGCGAACTCCCACCGCGTGAACTGGTGCTTCCGCCGGGCGCCCTGGTGCCGGTGGCTTACGCAGCCATGGAGTCGGATATCCCGGGCGCCATGATATGCGCGGGCATCGCCGCCGCCTGGTCGGATGATCCGGACCAGCCCGGCCTGATCATGGAGTATCATGCGAACGGTCACCGTGAAGATGCCGAGATCGTGGTGAAGCGAATGGTGGAGGAAGCTATGCGCATGCGCGGCTGGAAAGTGGCCCGTATACAGTCCGCCTGTATCGATCATCAGGTAGTCAACACCGGTGCCGCATTCGCGGCGGTGGTGCTTTGGCACGTCGAAACCGAACACAAGACGCTTGAGGAGCACATGGGCTCTGAGGAATAAGGCTTCGCTCACGCCATGTCGTTGGATGAAAACAGCTGGTTCACGGAAGTCTACCCGGAGGCCGGGGCGGCTTTGTCACTGCGCACGGAGGAAAAGCTGCACGAAGAGCGTTCCGCGTACCAGAAAATCGAGGTGTATCGCACCGCCGGTTTCGGCAACCTGCTGGTGCTGGATGGTTTTGTCATGCTCACGGCGCGCGACAACTTTATCTACCACGAGATGATGACCCACCCCGCGCTGTTCTGCCATCCCAGGCCGGAATCAGTGCTCATCGTGGGCGGCGGCGATTGCGGTTGCCTGCAGGAAGTGCTCAAACATGAGAGTGTCGTGAGGGTGGACCAGGCCGAGCTGGACGAACGCGTCACCCGGGTCAGCGAAAGGTTCTTCCCTGATCTATGCGCGTCAAATGATGACCACAGGGCCAACCTTCACTTCGTCGACGGTATCAGGTGGGTCGAGGACGCGGCTCCGGACAGTTATGACGTCATCATCGTTGATTCCACCGACCCGATCGGTCAGGCGGCGAGGCTGTTTCAGGCGCCGTTCTACGGCGCCTGCCGACGCGCACTGGGAGATACGGGTGTGCTGATCGTGCAAAGCGAGTCGCCCCTGCTTCACCTGGACCTGATCAAGTCTATCCGCTGGGAAATGGCGGCGGCCGGTTTTCAACACCTGAAGACGGTCAATTTTCCTCAATGTACATACCCGTCCGGCTGGTGGTCGGCGACCATGGCCGGGAAATCAATTGGCCTGGAGAGCTTTCGGGAAACCGACGCGTCGACCCGTCGTTTTGCCACGCGTTATTACAATGCGAGTATCCATGGTGCGGCACTGGCCGAACCGGAGTTCATGCGGGCCGCACTGGAAGTGAGGACATGACGCGCTGCATCTACATCTTCCCGGGACAGGGCGCCCAGTATCTCGGTATGGGCAGCGACCTGTGCCAGGAGTTCGAAACCGCCGCACGCATCTACGAGCAGGCCAGCGACGTATTGGGCTATGACATGCGCCGCCTGTGCTTCACCGACCCCGATCAACAGCTGAACCTTACACGTTACACGCAACCGGCGCTATTGACCCACCATTTCGCCTGCCTGAGCCTCTATCGGGAGTTGTCAGGATCAAGCTCGGCGCCAGTCGTGACCGCGGGCCACAGCCTGGGCGAGTACAGCGCCTTGGTGGCCGCCGGCGCCCTGAGCTTCGAACAGGCATTGGCGCTGGTCAAGGTGCGCGGCGAGCTGATGGGCACCCACGGTGAAGGAGAGATGCTGGCCACTCAACTCGACCGGGCCACCGCCCAGCCGCTGGCAGACAAACACTACTGCGCTATCGGGGCCCTGAATCTGCCCCGGCAGACTGTCGTCGGCGGCGCAGCCACAGACCTGGATGCGCTGTCCGCCGAGATCGAGCAGCAATACCCGCGTTCACGATCGGTACGCCTCAAGACCGAGGGTGCTTTCCACACCTACTTCATGGTGGAGGCGGCAAAACGCTTTCGGCCGGTGCTCGCGGAGGCGGAGATCCGACCGCCGCAGACAAAGGTGTTGTCGAACTACACGGGCGAATACCACGACGAAGATCCAGCCGGCATACGCTCGCGCCTTTTCTTTCAACTGTTTCACCCCGTGAATTGGATCGGCTGCCTGCAGACGGCGCTCGTCGACGAGGCCGCTACATTCATCGAGTTCGGGGGCGGCATCGGCAGCGGTGACACAGCGGCCGAGAAGCGGCCGAACCTGGAGAGCGTCATCAAGCGCGCGGCGCGCTCCGCGGCACACGAAACGCGTTATCTAGCCGCCATCAATGTCACCAGCATCAGGGAAACCGTTGCCGCCGGGGAATAGACGGTCTTCCCCCGCCACGGCGTAGGTGCCGACGAACCGGGCCGCGACCCGATCCCCCAGCACCACTTCCACCGGTATATCCATGCGGGCCTTGGTCCTGCCACGGTAGTCCGCTACGAATCGATCGAAATCGACCTCCTCGGGCAGTCGTGCACGGGCCCTTATCGTTTCCGTCACCGGGGCCGCATAGTCTATGCGCCCGCCGGCGATCAGGATGCGGGGCGTCAGTCCAAAGTCCTCCAGCTTGAGGATGAGCAAGCCCCAGCCCGTGAGCGCACACATCGAATAGATGCTGCCGCCGAACGCACAGCCATAGATGTTCACGTTGGGCTCCAGGTTCGCGCGCAGTTCCAGCCACTGATCATCGTAACTTTGCACATACATGCCGATGTGCCTCGACAGGGGCACCTCGATATGCAGCAGTTCCTCGAGAGGTCGGCACCGGTCGGTCACAAGCGTTGCCCGCCGCTAATCTGACGTTCGCAACGATCCCTCTTCGATCCCATGCGCCCTCGGCACGGCTCACGATTGCCCGATTCTTTCATATCTGCTCGAGCTCAACCAGCGTACCGCAGAAATCCTTTGGATGCAGGAACAATACCGGCTTGCCATGCGCCCCGATCTTGGGCTCACCGTCACCCAGGACCCGTGCTCCCGCGACAAGCAGGCTGTCCCGCGCCGAGGCTATGTCATCGACTTCATAGCAGACGTGATGCATGCCGCCGTCAGGGTTGCGCTCCAGGTAACGGGCAATGGGAGAGTCGGCCCCGAGGGGGTGCAGGAGTTCGACCTTCGTATTCGGCAACGACACGAACACTGTCGTCACGCCATGTTCGGGCAGTGGTGCCGGTGCCGACACCTCGGCGCCCAGGGTGTCCCGATACACCGCAACCGCCGCCTCCAGGTCCGGTACGACGATCGCGACATGATTCAGTTTTCCAATCATCGATCTGCCACCTTAGCTTGTTTGCGTTCCATGAATACGTTGATTAGCTGTTGTGCGGCGACTGTCGCCGGCAACCTGCCGATGACGACCGCCGTCTCGAGTTCTGCCACCCGGACACGCACCTCCGGCGCCTGTTTGAGTGCCTCGATCAGGCTGTCCGCTGTTTCTCGCCACATCCATTCGAGTCCTTGTTGACCACGCCTCGACGCGAGTCGCCCATTCTTTGACAGGACGGCGAAGTAATCGATCACGGTCTGCCAGACTTCGGCAACACGCTCTCCGTGCAGGGCGGAACAGGTCTGCACCGGAACCTGCCACTGCGCCGATCGGGGTTTCAGAAACTGCAGCGCGTTTTGATAATCGGACGCGGCGCGCACCGCCGCGCTGGCCAGTTCACCGTCCGCCTTGTTGACGACTACCAGGTCCGCCAGCTCGACGATCCCCCGTTTTATGCCCTGAAGCTCATCGCCGCCGCCAGGAAGCAGCATCAGCACGAACATGTCCGTCATCCCCGCCACAGCAACCTCCGACTGACCCACGCCAACGGTTTCGACGACGACGACATCGAAGCCTGCCGCCTCGCAGACCAGTATCGTTTCCCGCGTCCGCCGGGCAACGCCGCCCAGGGTTGCGCCGGTGGGAGAAGGCCGGATGAACGCGCGCGCTTGGCGCGCGAGTCTCTCCATGCGCGTCTTGTCTCCCAGTATAGAGCCACCGCTGAGTGCCGAGGAGGGATCCACCGCCAGCACAGCCACGCGATGACCCTCGGCAACGACGTGATTGCCCAGCGCCTCGATGAACGTCGATTTACCCACGCCGGGGACGCCGGAAATTCCAATGCGCATGGACTTGCCGGTCACCGGAATCAGGTTTTCCAGCAGTCGATTCGCGCGACCCCGATGTTCCGGGCGCGTCGATTCGACGAGTGTTATGGCCCGGGCCAGCGCGCGCCGCTCGCCCCGCCGGACCCCCGCCGCCAGTGCGTCTGGATCCATAACCGCGCTATTCAAATTCGACGATTGGCTGATCCACGGCAACGGCATCGCCGGTCTTGGCGTGCAGCGCGATCACTTTGGCGTCGCGTTCTGCACGCAGCGTGTTCTCCATCTTCATCGCCTCGATAACCGCGATTTCCTCGCCGGTCTTGACCTCCTGGCCGACTTCCACGGAAATCGACACCAGCAGACCCGGCATCGGCGAGAGCAGGTAGCGCGAGGTGTCCGGGGGCTCTTTCACCGGCATATGCAGGTGAAGTTCGGCCACCCGCGGGGTTACGACGGTCACCTCAACCTCGGAGCCACCGTGAAACAGTCGGTAGGCCTGGTTTCGCCGTTCCACCTGCACCCATATTTCCGTGCCATTGAAAGTACCCTGGAACAGAGCTTGGCCAAACTGCCAGTCGCTGCGCACGGCAAACAATTCCTGATTGAACTCAATATCGTGACCGCCGTCCACGCTGTAGACCTGGACCGGGTGCTGCTCGCCGTTCAGCAGCACCACCCAGTCGTTGCGTACCTTGCGCTCGTGTCCCGGCATCTGGCCGCTGATCTTCGCCGCCCGCTCGCGGTAGCGTCGGTTGATGGACGCAGCAATGGTAATGAAGCGGGCCGGGTCTTCATGGGGAACGTCACTGGCATGGAAGCCGTCGGGATACTCCTCGGCGATCATATTGGTGCTCAAGCGACCCTCTACGAACCGGGGATGCGCCATCAACGCCGCGAGGAAACTGATGTTGTGTGACACCCCGCGGATGAAATACTGGTCCAGCGCGCTGCGCATATGCATTATCGCCTGGTCGCGGCTGGCCCCATAGGTGATGAGCTTCGCGATCATCGGGTCGTAGTACATGGACACTTCCCCGCCCTCGAATACGCCGGTGTCGACACGAACGTTGTCGCTGGCGGGCGGCGGCAAGTACCTCACCAGCCGGCCGATCGAAGGCATGAAGTTGCGGAACGGATCCTCCGCATATACCCGGGATTCTACGGCCCAGCCCTTGAGGTGTACGTCCTCCTGGGTGAGGGGCAGGCGCTGACCTGCCGCGACCCGGATCATCAGTTCCACCAAGTCGAGACCGGTCACCATCTCAGTGACTGGATGCTCGACTTGCAGGCGCGTATTCATCTCCAGGAAAAAGAAATGGCGCTCGGCATCGACTATGAACTCCACCGTGCCCGCGGATCGGTAGTCCACGGCGCGGGCCAGGGTTACGGCCTGTTGCCCCATCTCCCGGCGCGTTTGTTCATCGAGGAACGGCGATGGGGCCTCCTCGATAACTTTCTGATGGCGGCGCTGCAAGGAACATTCCCGCTCGCCGAGGTGGATCACGTTGCCGTGGGAGTCAGCGATGATCTGGATCTCTATATGCCTCGGCTGTTCGATGAACTTCTCGACAAATATCCGTTCATCTCCGAAGCTGGAGCGGGCCTCGTTGGTGGCGCGCTCGAATCCATCGCGGCATTCATCGTCGTTACGCGCCACCCGCATCCCTTTGCCGCCGCCGCCTGCGCTGGCCTTGAGCATGACCGGATAACCAATATCGGCCGAAATCTGTACCGCCTGTTCCGCATCCTCGATGACACTGGTATAGCCGGGAATGGTGTTCACCCCCGCGTCTTCCGCGATCTTCTTGGAGGTGATCTTGTCACCCATGGCCTCGATGGCGCGAACGCCCGGGCCGATAAAAGCGATGCCCGCTGCGGCCAAGGTCTCGGCAAATGAGCGGTTTTCCGACAGGAAACCATAGCCGGGGTGAACGGCCTGTGCGCCGGTGTCACGGCATGCCTGCAGCAGATTATCGATTACCAGATAGCTCTGGGCGGAAGGCGCCGGCCCGATATAGACTGCCTCGTCAGCCATCTCCACGTGTAACGCGTCGCGGTCCGCATCCGAGTAAACCGCCACGGTGCTGATACCCATCCTGCGCGCGGTCTGAAATACGCGGCACGCGATCTCGCCGCGATTAGCCACCAGAATTTTTCTGAACATGTTCCTAGTTCCCCTGTTGTGCACGGCTTGGCCTCGCCGCCTTCTTATAGCGGGATGTTCCCGTGCTTGCGCCACGGGTTCTCCAGTTTCTTGTCACGCAACATCGCCAGGGACCGGCAAACACGTTTCCGGGTGGCGTGGGGTGCAATGACATCATCTATGTACCCTCGATGCCCGGCGATGAACGGGTTGGCGAACTTGACCCGGTATTCCTCGGTGCGCTCGGCGATCTTCTCAGGGTCGCCGATATCCTTGCGGAATATTATCTCCACCGCCCCCTTGGGTCCCATGACCGCGATCTCGGCGCTCGGCCAGGCGAAGTTGACATCGCCCCGCAGGTGCTTCGAACTCATGACGTCATAGGCGCCGCCATATGCCTTGCGCGTGATGACGGTGATTTTAGGTACCGTGGCCTCGGCATAGGCATACAGAAGCTTGGCACCATGCTTGATGATGCCACCATATTCCTGGGCCGTACCGGGCATGAAGCCCGGCACATCGACAAAGGTGATCAACGGAATGTTGAAGGCATCACAGAATCGTACGAACCTTGCCGCCTTGATGGATGATTTGATGTCGAGACATCCGGCCAAAACCAGTGGCTGATTGGCGACAATCCCGACTGGATGACCGTCCATCCTGGCGAACCCCACCACGATGTTCCTCGCATGTTCCGGTTGCAGCTCGCAGAACTCGCTGTCATCCACCACCTTGTAGATCAGCTCCTTTATGTTGTAAGGCATGTTGGTGTTGTCAGGCACCAGTGTATCGAGTGACATGTCCAGTCGGTCCGCCCGGTCGGTCGTCGGGCGGAACGGCAGTTTGGCACGGTTATTGGCCGGGAGATAGTTGATAAAACGTCGGACCATCAACAACGCCTCGATGTCATTCTCGAAGGCGCGGTCGCAGACGCCGGAGATCGTGCTGTGGGTAGCGGCACCGCCCAGTCCCTCCGCCGTCACCTCTTCGTGGGTAACTGTTTTCACCACGTCGGGACCGGTGACGAACATGTAGGAGCTGTCTTCCACCATGAAGATGAAATCCGTCATCGCCGGAGAGTACACCGCCCCGCCTGCGCACGGCCCCATGATCACCGATATCTGTGGGATCACACCGGAGGCCATGACATTGCGCTGGAAGACCTCTGCATAGCCGCCCAGGGAGGCCACGCCTTCCTGGATTCTCGCGCCCCCGGAATCATTGAGTCCGATCACTGGTGCACCGACCCTGATCGCCTGGTCCATGACCTTGCATATCTTCTCGGCATGGGCCTCGGACAGGGACCCGCCGAATACGGTGAAATCCTGGCTGAAAACAAACACCACGCGACCATTGATGGTGCCGTAGCCGGTCACCACGCCGTCACCCGGCACGGTCTGATCCGCCATGCCGAAATCGCTGCATCGATGTTCCACGAACATGTCCCACTCCTCGAAACTGCCCTCGTCGAGAAGCACGTCGATGCGCTCTCTGGCGGTCAGCTTCCCCTTGGCATGCTGGCCATCGATACGCTGTTGTCCACCTCCCAACACCGCAGCATCGCGCTTTTCTTGAAGTTGCCTGATGATGTCTTGCATTGAACCCTCCCGAATTGAAGCTTCGCCCGGGGCTTCGACCGCGGGCGTATTCCGGGGGCGGTTGGATCGCTGAAGATTACGCGGCCAACCGCCCTTTCTTGATCAGTGCCAGCACTTCGCTGGCGGCCACCGGGATATTGGTGCCCGGGCCATAGACCGCCGCGACACCGGCGGCAAACAAGGCGGCGTAGTCCTGGGGCGGGATGACCCCGCCGCAAACGATGAGGATGTCGCTCGCGCCCTCGCCTTCCAGCGCCTTCAACAGGGCCGGCACCAGCACCTTGTGGCCGGCGGCCTGCGATGACACGCCGATGACATGAACGTCGTTCTCCACCGCCTGTCGAGCGGCCTCCTCCGGAGTCTGGAACAGCGGCCCGATATCGACATCGAATCCGATATCGGCGAACGCCGTGGCGATCACCTTGGCGCCACGGTCATGCCCGTCCTGTCCCAGCTTCACCACCAGCATCCGCGGCCGCCGTCCTTCCTGCTCGGCAAAGGCGTCAACCTCCGCCTTGATCTTGGCGAACCCCCTGTCGCCCTCGTAGGCGGAACCATAGACCCCGCTTATCGAACGGGTCACGGCGCGATGCCGCCCCCATACCTTTTCCAGCGCGTCGGAAATCTCACCGACGCTGGCCCTCACGCGCGCCGCCTCCACAGACAGTTCGAGCAGATTGCCTTCGCCTGCGTCAGCGGCCGCGGTAAGGGCGGCCAGCGCCTCACGACAGCGGTTTTCGTCGCGACCCGACCGCACTTGCTGTAGACGGCCAACCTGGGACTCCCGTACCGCCGTATTGTCGATATCGAGAATCTCCACGTCGGGCTCGTCGTCGAGACGGTACTTGTTGACGCCGACGATGACTTCCTGCGCACGGTCTATACGCGCCTGGCGAACCGCCGCGGCCTGTTCGATGCGCAGCTTCGGCATTCCCGATTCAACCGCCTTGGTCATGCCCCCGAGCGCTTCGACCTCGTCTATGAGCTGGCGCGCTTCGTGGACCAGGGATGCCGTGAGGCTCTCCACGTAGTAGGACCCGGCGAGCGGGTCCACGACGCGGGTGATCCCGGTTTCCTCCTGCAGCAGCAGTTGCGTATTACGCGCAATGCGGGCCGAGAACTCCGTCGGCAGCGCCAGCGCCTCGTCAAAGGAATTGGTATGCAGCGACTGGGTGCCGCCCAGCGCAGCTGCCATGGCTTCCACCGTGGTACGAATTATATTGTTGTAGGGGTCCTGGCTGGTCAGGCTGACTCCCGAGGTCTGGCAGTGGGTGCGCAGCATGAGCGAGCGCGGATCTTCAGGCGCGAACATTGCCTGCATGAGTTGCGCCCACAGCAGCCGTGCTGCGCGCAGTTTCGCCACCTCCATGAAAAAGTTCATGCCGATGGCGAAGAAAAACGAAAGCCGCGGCGCGAATTGGTCCACCTTCAGCCCCCGGTCCCGCGCGGCTCTCACGTACTCGATGCCGTCGGCGATCGTGAAAGCGAGCTCCTGTACACAGGTAGCGCCCGCTTCCTGCATGTGGTAGCCGGAGATCGAGATCGAGTTGAACTTCGGCATCTTCTGCGCCGTATAGGCGATGATGTCCGCAACGATGCGCATGGATGGTTCCGGCGGATAAATATAGGTATTGCGGACCATGAACTCTTTGAGGATGTCGTTCTGCAGGGTGCCCGCAAGCGCTTCCGGGCCCACTCCCTGCTCCTCCGCCGCAATGATGTACATGGCCATGACCGGCAACACCGCGCCATTCATGGTCATGGATACTGACATCCGGTCAAGTGGAATGGCATCGAAAAGGATCTTCATGTCCTCCACGGTGTCGATCGCGACACCGGCCTTGCCGACATCACCGAGGACTCGCGGATGATCTGAGTCATATCCCCGGTGTGTAGCGAGGTCGAAGGCCACGGAGAGCCCGGACTGCCCCGCCGCCAGGTTCTTGCGGTAGAACGCGTTGGACTCTTCAGCGGTGGAGAAACCGGCGTACTGACGCACCGTCCACGGCCGCCCGGCATACATGGTGGCGCGGGGGCCGCGCAGGAAGGGGGCAAATCCGGGCAGGCTGTCCAGATGTTCCAGACGGGCCAGGTCCTGTGCCGTGTAGAGTGGTTTGACCGTGATGCCTTCTGGAGTTTGCCACTGCAAATCATCCGGTGATCTGCCCTTCAGCTCTTTTTCCGCCAGTGCCTGCCAATTCGCGACGGTTGGGTGAGGAGACTTCTTGGCCATTGATCTGCTCCTATGTTGGACCTGGGTCGCGGCTCAGACGGCGCGCGCGGGACCCGCAACGGTGGGACAGCGTGCGGCAAGACCCCTGCAGCCCAAGGCCCGCCGGGTTGCCTGCTCGTCGTGCATTATAACCATGCCGCGGACCCGCCCGCTGCGCCGTCCGGTGCCGGGACGCCGTGCCGGCGGCCAGTCAGACGTCTGAGCGCGCGGCGACGGCCTGGTACAAGGCAACCGTGCGTCGCGCCGTGTCGGCATGCAGACGCTCAACCAATCTGCCGTTGACCACGGTCACGCCCTGGTCGCGGGCGGCCGACTCTTCCCAGGCTTCCAGCAGCCGGACGGCATCCCGGAAAGCCTGCGACGAGACGCCGAAGGCCGCGTTGGCGGCGGCGATCTGGCGGGGATGGATGAGGGTTTTGCCATCGAATCCCAACGTCCGTCCCTGATTGCACGCCGCCGCCAAGCCGCCGTCATCCGCCAGGTCGAGGTGCACCCCGTCGAGTATATCCAGCCCGTGCGCGCGTGCCGCCAGCACACATTGGCTGAGGGCGCCCAGCATCGCCTCGCGTCCGACGGTGTGGCGGGCGCGCAGCGCCTTGGCCAGGTCGGATGTGCCCATGACGATCACGCTCACCGCGGGATGCGCGCCGGCGATGGCGTCGATATCGAGAACCGCTCGCGGCGTTTCGGCCATCAGCCAGATCGGCAGCGACGGTCTTGCGCCCGCGTCCGCCAGTGCCGCGGCCGCCCCGAGCACCTGCTCAGGGCTCTCTATCTTGGGGAACAGCACGGCATCGCAGTCCGCCGCGGCCACGGCGCCGACATCCTCGCCTCCCCACGGCGTATCCAACCCGTTGACCCGGATCACGCGTTCGCGGTGCCCAAAGTCTTGCGCGGACAATGCCGCGAGCACCCGGTCCCGGGCCGCGGCCTTGGCGGCCGGGGCCACTGCATCCTCCCAGTCAAAGATCAGGCAGTCGCTGGCCACGGTGGCCGCCTTGGCCAAGGCGCGCGGTTTGTCGCCGGGAATGTAGAGTGCTGACCGCCGTGGGACGATCATCCCCCGGGCCTCCACGGCAATCGACGGTTTCCCATCTGTGCGCCGGGCATCCCGCGGGTTCGCGCGACCGCAGTCAGCCAGTGTCGCTCAGCAACGCGCGGCCAGCCAGGCACCGATCGCGGGAGGAATTTGCCTCTGCGCCTTGCCGCTGACGTAAATGCCAATGTGGCCACCATCGAAAGTGAGTTCATCGTAATCGTCGGAGCCCACATGCATTCGCAGGGCCCGGGATGCGTCTGGCGGTACCAGGTGGTCCTGGGCGGCATACACATTCAAAACCGGCATGGTGACGTTTCTCAGTGCAATCTCATGCGGGCCGATCTTGATGCCCCCTGTTATCAAACCGTTCTTCTGAAAGAATTCCTTGACGAACTGGCGAAACGCCTCGCCGGCCTGATCCGGGCTGTCGAAGATCCATTTTTCCATCAACATGAAGTTCTTTGCAGTCTTTTCGTCTTTCAAGGCATCCAGCATGTCCATGTACTTCTGGCTCATGAGCTGGAAAGGCTTGAGCGTCAGGAAGGTCCAGTTGAGTATCTCTCCGGGCACGTTGCCCAGTGTATCCACCAGCAGATCCACGTCTATTCGTCGCACCCAGTGGGCAAGGAGGTTGTCCGGGGTTTGAAAATCGACCGGCGTCACCATGGTCACCAGATTCTTGACCTTGTCGCCATGGCTGGCCGCATAACAAAGGCTGAACGCCCCGCCCTGGCAAATGCCCAGCATGTTGATCTGGTCCAGCTTGTGTCGTTTACGGATCACATCTACACAACGGTCCAGGTAACCGTTTATATAGTCGTCCAGGGTCAGGAAACGATCCGCGCGGTCGGGATATCCCCAATCGATGAGGTAGACATCGAGGCCGGCTTCGAGAAGACCCCGGACAGTCGAGCGGTTCTCCTGGAGGTCGGTCATGTAGGGTCGGTTAACCAGCGCATAAACGATCAGCAGCGGGACCCGGTTGCTGGCGGGCTTACCGTCAGGAGACTGAAAGCGATACAGCACCAGCTTATCCTCGCTGTAAATCACCTCGCGCGGCGTGACGCCAGACTCGAGCTCACCCAGGTTGGAAAGATTGCTCAGGCCTTTACCAAGTTTCTGGGCAAATTCAGCCATCTCCTGGGCTACCTGTTCAGGCCGTATCTGGATCGGGGTCATCATTTCCTCGCTCGGTGGGGATCGGTTTGATCAGTCGTTTTTCTTCTTGGCCCTGTTGGCGGCTTTCTTCGCCTTCTTCGGGTCTTTGCCCTTGCCACCCTTTTTCTTCGCGGCCGCGGATTTGCGGCCACTGGACACCGCGTCGACCCGCTCGTCGAGTTCGCCCAGCATTCGCTCGGTACTCGACAAGCGGGCAAGCAACTCCTTCTGCGCCGCCTTCATCGCGGCATTGTCTTCCATCAGCTTGGCGCCACCCGCCCCGAGCACCTCTTCCCGCATCGACTCGAGCTCGCGGCGCAACCGCGCAGCGGCGCGGCGGGAATCCTGAAAGCGGCTATGGACGGTATCCATCTCACCCCGCGTGGGCATATTAAACATGCCTGCTATCTCGTCCATGATCTTGCCGGACTGGCTCTTAACCGCCATCAGGGCATTGACGAGATCACCGTGGACAACCGCATAGTCCTCCTTAATCACGTACTCGCCGTAGACCTCCTCGCTGCATTCCACCCACAGGTTATAGAGTTCGCGGACGGAACTTATCGGCTCATGGGTATCGGTTGATCGGGCCCTCAGTCGCTGCTGCAGACGATCCAGCGACAGGCGCCCCATTTCGGCGTTCGCCGCCGTGTATTTCTCCAGCGCCTGCTGGTAGTCGATCACCAGCCGCATCAGGGTCTGGTATTGCTCCTGCAGTTCCCGTGTATAACCGATGCCGGGCATCCCGAGGAAACGGTCCAGCCTGTCTTGCGTGTCCAGTCGCCAGTTTTCCGCCTCAGCGTCGGGAAAGGCGGCCAGATAGTCACCCGGCATGCCCGACATCGCGGATACGGCTCGTTGCCAGTTGTCTAGCGGCAGCTGCCAGAAACCGGAGCCCGGGGCCGCGCCAGAGGTGGGGAACGCCTGCTTCATCCGCTCCAGGGTCTGGTCGACGGTGTTCAACCACTCGGTCGTCCCTTCCGACTGACTGCCTGCACTGGCGAGTTGTTGGCACATGTCGAAGAAGGATCTTCCCTGCGACACGACGCGTTCCATCACCTCAAAGGGCCGGTCGTGCCTATTGTGTTGAAAGGAACGCCACCATTGGTCAAGGGTGGCGTTCCAGGGGTTGGCGGCAGGGGTGGCGGGAAACGCTTCCCAGGTCTTGAACCAATCGGTCCAGTCTGTCGTCATTCGGAATCGCCGGAGTATGGAGGGGTCAACCGTTAATAGTAACAAAGGCGATTTGTGCGGCGCAACAAATTCTGCTATCGTCGGCGGCAAATAATGAAGTCAACGGGTTGAAGGCGAGCCAGGATCCATTACTCCCGCTCTCGCGGTGGGTTCGGCGGGCCTGTCCGCGGCTAAATGACGTCGTCGGGGAGACATCAAGGCATCGATTCGTATATGTTTACCGTTCAACATTCGTGAAGGGGACGATGTCCAGGAATGCCGTAATCGTCGCCGCGGTCCGAACCGCTATTGCTAATTTCGGTGGGGCCCTGGCCAATACGCCGGCCCACGTACTGGGCGCGCATGTCATCAAAAACGTTCTCGATCGCGCCGGCGTGAAGCCCGAACAGGTCGATGAAGTGATATTCGGGCAGGTGCTCACCGCGGGCCAGGGCCAGAATCCGGCCCGGCAGGCGGCGATCGCCGCCGGTCTGCCCAACACCTGCCCGGCAATGACCATCAACAAGGTCTGTGGCAGCGGTTTGAAGACGGTTCACCTCGCCGCCCAGGCTATCCGCTGCGGGGATGCCGATATTGTCGTCGCCGGCGGCCAGGAAAACATGAGCCTGTCTCCGCACGTGCTGCCAGGATCGCGCGACGGCCAGCGCATGGGCGACTGGAAGATGGTGGACAGCATGATCGTGGACGGCCTGTGGGACGCGTTCAATCAATATCATATGGGCAACACCGCCGAGAACATCGCCAAGCAATACCAGCTCGACCGCGATCAGCAGGATGAGTTTGCCGCAGCGTCGCAGCAGAAGGCAGAAGCAGCACAAAGGGCGGGCAGGTTCCAGGACGAAATCGCGCCGCTCGAGATCCCGCAGCGCAAGGGCAACCCGGTCGTGTTCGACACCGATGAATTTCCGCGCCACGGCACCACCAAGGAAGGTCTCGGCAAGTTACGGGCCGCTTTCGACCGGGACGGCAGCGTCACCGCCGGGAACGCCTCAGGCATCAACGACGGCGCCGCCGCTCTGCTGGTGATGAGCGAGGACATGGCAAGCCAGCTCGATATCACCCCCATGGCGCTCGTGGCGGCCTACGCCAGCGCCGGCGTCGACCCCGCCATCATGGGCACCGGGCCGATACCCGCCTCGCGCAAGTGCCTGCAGAAGGCCGGTTGGTCGATAGAGGATCTGGACCTGATCGAGTCCAACGAGGCATTCGCGGCACAGTCGCTGTCGGTCAACTACGATCTCGGCTGGGACACCAGCAAGGTAAACGTCAACGGCGGCGCCATCGCGCTGGGGCATCCCATTGGCGCCTCCGGGGCGCGTATACTGGTGACGCTGCTGCAGGAGATGGTAAGACGAGACAGCAGCAAGGGCCTGGCCACTTTGTGCATCGGTGGTGGCCAGGGCGTGGCGATCGCGGTTGAGCGATAAAGAATAATGAACCAACCAAAGAGGACACGGCTATGGCGAAGATAGCACTGGTTACCGGGGGAACCCGGGGTATCGGCGAGGCGATTTCAATCGGGCTGAAAGACATGGGTTATGCGGTGGCGGCAAACTACGGTGGCAATGACGAGGCAGCCCGGAAATTCACTGACGCTACGGGGATACCCGCCTATAAATTCGACGTCGGTGATTTCGAATCATGCACGGCTGCCATAGGGAAGATCGAACAGGAGGTCGGCCCCGTGGACATCCTGGTCAACAATGCCGGCATCACCCGGGACGGCACCATGCACAGGATGACGCTGGAGCAGTGGGATGCGGTGATTCGCACCAACCTGACGTCTTGCTTCAACTGCTGCCGCGCGGTGATCGAGGGCATGCGGGAGCGGGGCTTTGGCCGCATTGTCAACATCGGCTCTGTGAACGGCCAGGCGGGCCAGTACGGCCAGGCAAACTATGCCGCAGCCAAGTCTGGGATCCATGGCTTCACCAAGGCGGTGGCACTGGAAGGCGCTAATAAGGGCATTACCGTCAATGCCATTGCGCCCGGCTACATCGCCACCGACATGGTGCGGGCGGTGCCGGAGAAGGTGCTGGAGAAGATCGTCGCGCAGATCCCGGTCGGCCGTCTCGGCGAAGCAGAGGAGATCGCACGTGCGGTTCTGTTTCTAGTGGCGGATGACGCCGGTTTCATCACCGGCTCAACCTTATCCATCAACGGCGGCCAGCATATGTATTGACCCGGGCCGCGTGCGCCGAGGTTTGTCAGAGGCAACAGGTGAATAAGCATCGAATTATCAAAAAGTATCCGAATCGTCGCTTGTACGACACGGAGCAGAGCCGCTACATCACGCTCGCGGACCTGCAGAAACTCGTCATCGAGGGCGAAACCTTCGTGGTCAAGGACGCCAACTCCGGAAACGATATCACCCGGAATATCCTGTTGCAGATTATCGCGGAGCAGGAAAGCGGTGGAACGCCGATGTTTACCACCGACATACTGATGCGAATAATCCGCTTCTACGGCGCTTCGGTGCAGAACGCCCTCACCACCTACCTGGAACAGAGCCTCAACATGTTCGACCAGCAGCAGCGGGTGTTCAAGGAACAGATCACCGGCGCCATGCAGCACGGTCCGATCAACGCCATCACCGAGATGACTCAGCGTAATCTCAAGATCTGGCAGGACATCCAAAACCGTTTCTTCGAAGCGGCGACCAAGGTCGCCGCTTCGGAAAACGATAAGGAGGACGAGGAGAAAAAGTAGATTCCCGCCCGACCGCCCGGAGCGGCGGCCCCTCGTTCCGGGTCAAGTAAGGGGCGAGAAAAAGTTGACAAGCTTGTTACCCCTACACTATTTTGTGCGCTGCATTGATGCGCTGCACCAATGCAGCGCACAAGTCGTCATAGAAGTCTCGGATGTCATTGAATTCACGCGGAAAACTAGTCGCGGGCCACATCGGCCGCGGATTCGGAGCCGGCGCGGACACGATCCGGAACCGTGAAACCAGGTAGTGGGGGACACTACATAATGACCAGAAAGATTGCTTTGATAACCGGTGGCACGGGTGGCATCGGAACCGAGATCTGTCGTGAACTCTGCAATCAGGGCCGCCAAGTGATTGCGGGTTATCTGCCCGAGGACGAAGAGGCGGCGCGAGAGTGGCAGGCCCAGCTGCTGGCGGAGGATTGTCAGGTCGATATCGTCGCCGGTGATGTGGCCTCCTACGAGTCCTGTCAGGCGATGGTGGAGCAGGTGGAAGCCCGCTTTGGATCGATCGAGATACTGGTCAATTGTGCCGGAATCACCCGCGATCGCACCTTGCGAAAAATGGAAGAGAACCACTGGCGGGCCGTCATCAGCACCAATCTCGACAGCGTCTTCAATGTCACCAGGCATGTCGTCGACGGCATGATCGAGCGGGGCTTCGGCCGCGTGGTCAACATCTCCTCGGTGAACGGCCAGAAAGGCCAGTTTGGACAGACCAACTATTCGGCCGCCAAGGCCGGGATCCACGGCTTCACCATGGCGCTGGCCCAAGAGGTGGCACGCAAGGGGGTAACCGTGAATACGATTTCACCGGGCTACGTGGAAACGACCATGACCTCCGCGGTACCCGAGGATATCCGCAACCAGATCGTCGCCACCATCCCGATCGGACGCATGGCGGCTCCTGAAGAGATTGCGCATGCGGTGGGCTTTCTCTGTGACGATGAAACCACCTACATCACCGGTGCCAACATACCCGTAAACGGGGGCTTGTATATGAGCTAAGTATTGGTCTTAACAATACTTAGCCTTGAAAGTTTTTATTTTTTCAACCCTTGACAGTCTCCCCCCCGAGCCGTATGCTGCATCGCAACAATGCTGCGGCGCAACAATTCTTATGCGGTGCGTTCAGCTAGTTACCCCGACGACGACGATTAAATGGAGACAACACCATGCAGCAGGACATCATGAACACCATGAACGATTTTGGGAAGAACGCGTTCGAGGCAGCCAAGGCTCTCGGCGTAATCAACGGCAAACTGGTAGAAAAGGCCATCGAGCAGCAGTTGAGCGTTGCCAACCTCTGTGTCGAGAGCGGCATGCAGCAGGTCAAACTGGTGCAGGACAGCAAGGACGTCAAAGAGTATTGGACCAAGCAGGCGGCGTTGGTGGAAGAATATGCCGCCAAGATGATGGATGTCGCGAAGGACCAGGTCAACCTGGCCCAGAAAGCAGGCGAGGAGTACAAGTCCTGGCTCGAGAAAGGCGTGCAGCAGGCCAATGTCACCGCCAAGGCCGTGACTAAGAAAGCCGTCTAAAGGTTTTTAAGTGCCCTCTGGTGCGCTTCGGCGCAACCTTTACCCGCACCCCGCCCGGGGTGCGGGTTTTTTATTCACCCGCTTACCATAGCGCAGCCCGGGCCCCGCGAGCCAGTCCTGTCGCGCAACTAACCAATGGAGCGGTCAGACGTTTAGGACAAACGCATCTATCAGCGGACCGAAATGGAGCCTTTACTATGCGTAGAATCGTCGTCGCCGTTTTTTGCGCTTCACTGACCGGGGCCGCGCAGGCGGATCGCGATTACGCGATCACCGTATACAGCAGCGCTTCGCCGGGCGCCGTTTCAGTCCAGCTTCAACGCGCAAGGCACGCATCCAGCGCTTCTCTGCCCGGTTACGCCATGGTCAGGCACGACCAGATACTGGAACTCGGCGCCGGCGAAAACGAGGTTCGCATCCAGGACGTCGCCGCTCTCATCGACCCCACCACGGTCAGCTTCCGCGCCATCGATGACCCCGGCGCCCGCGTCTTGGAACAGAACTTCGAGTTTGACCTGGTCAGTCCCGGCAAGCTGCTGCAACGTTACCTGGACCGGAACATTACCGTCGAACGGAAGGTGGGTGACGGCACGAAAAGCCTGACCGGCAAACTGCTCAGCAATCAGGGCGGCCTGGTCCTGCAGGACGAGGACGGCCAGGTGAAGCTTATCAATGATTATTTACTCACCCTATTGCCCGCACTGCCGGGCGGCCTGATCACCAAGCCGACCCTGGTTTGGCGGGTGGCCACCTCCGAGGCGGGTATCCGCCGGGTGCGAATCGCCTATCAGACCGGGGGGATGAGCTGGTGGGCGGACTACAATCTGACGCTGCGGGAGCACGGCCCCGCCTGCACGGCCGATATCGCCGCCTGGGTCAGCATCGTAAACCAGTCCGGCGCCGCTTATCCAGGGACCCGCCTGAAGCTGATTGCCGGCGACGTGCATCGCGCACCCGACGCACCCCGGGCGCCGGCTCAGGTCGCCCGCGCGATGGTGGAGTCCGCGGCGCCGCCGGCATTCCAGGAAAAGGCCTTCTTCGAATATCACCTCTACACGCTGGGGCGCCGCACCGACCTGGCGAACAACAGCACCAAGCAGATCGAACTGTTTCCGACCGCGCTCGACGTGTCCTGCCGCAAGGAACTGGTCTACCACGGCACGCCGGATATCGCCAGCACATTCCGCGAGCCGTTCACGGATCCCCATTACGGCGATACCGGCAACCGCAAGGTGGATGTCTTCCTGGGCTTCGCCAACAACGAGAAAAACGGTCTGGGCATTCCCCTGCCTGCGGGTCGCGTGCGGGTGAACAAGTTGGACCCGGCCGACCAGTCGCTCGAGTTCATCGGTGAGGACGCCATTGACCACACCCCCCGCAATGAGCAGGTCCGTGTGAACATGGGCAGCGCATTTGATGTCGTGGCGCAGCGCCGGCAGACCGACTTCCGCATTGATACCCGGGGCCGCTGGATGGAGGAAACACTGGAAATCGTGGTGCGCAATCAGAAGGACCACGCGGTGGAGGTGACGGTGAGGGAAAACCTGTACCGCTGGACGAACTGGACCATCCGGGACTCGAGCACCACCTTCGAGCAACAGGACTCCCGCACCATTCACTTCCCCCTGGAGGTGCCGCCCGAGGATGAACGCCGCGTCAGCTACACGGTACGTTACGAATGGTGATCGCTAAGCCTGCTGCCCGGTCCCGGGTCCATACCGCGCCACCTCCTCGAACGCGCTGATCGCGTTCTCGACACACCGCAGGCAGCCGTTGGCCCGATCTGCGTCGGCCACTGCGGCCGCGCGTTCCAGCTCACGCAAGCTGACCGCCAGTGTCTTGGCAGCCAGGTATTCCGCGGAACCCGCCATCTTGTGCGCGATCTCACCCAGTGATCCGAAATCCGCGCGCTCATGCGCCTCGCGCAGCGTTTCGGCCGCTTCGGGCAGGCTTTCCATCAGCGACACAACACCCGACCACCACAGTTCAGCGTCTCCCGACGCGAGTTCGATGCCTAGTTCATGGTCCAACACCTCCAGGTCCTTTTCTGTGGACGGGTCTCGTACCGGTGCAGGGACAACCGGCCGGTAACGCTCCACAAACAGCATTCCCAGCAAACGGAGCAGATCTGCCTCGATAACCGGTTTGGCCAGGAAGCCGTCCAGTCCGCCGGCAAGGCAGCGCTGCGCGGCATCTCCCACGACGTCTGCGGACACGGCGACGACGGGTAGGGAGTCCGCGCCGGCGGCGCGGATGCGACGCGTTGCTTCAAAACCGTCCATGTCCGCCATATGGATGTCCATAAGCACCAGATCGTAACCCCGGGTCGCCATGCAAACCGCATCGGCGCCGTTGGATGCCGTGTCAACCTGGCACCCGAAACGCTGCATCAGTGCACGGAGAAGGCCACAATTGATGTCATTGTCGTCGACCACCAGCACCCGCATGCCGTCACCCTGGAACGCGGCCGCAGTCGCACCGTCGCTGCCGGCTTCCGCGTGGGTGCCGTCACTGCAGGCCAGCAACGGCAGTTCGACGGTAGCGCGGGTGAACCGTCCGGGCTCGCTTTCGATGCTGAGCCTGCCCGCCATGGCGCGTACCAGGTTGCGCGTTATGGTCAGTCCCAGACCGGTTCCTCCAAAGCGTCGAGTGGTGCGGTTGTCGCTCTGTTGGAACGGCTCGAGAATTCGCTCCATGGCATCGCCGGGGATCCCGATTCCGGTGTCCTCCACCACGCATCGCATCATGAACCGGTCGCTCTCGCCGGGTGTAACGCCCAGTGACACCGTGACACTGCCGCCATGGGTAAACTTGACCGCGTTGTTCACCAGGTTCCCCACCACCTGTCCAATCCGGGTGCCGTCCCCAAGCAGTCGGTCGGGGGTCCGGTCAGCCAGGTTCATCTGCAGGCTGAGCCCCTTGGCCTGCGCGAGCGGCCGCAGAAGATCCACCGCGGACCGCACCACGTCCTTCGGGTCGATCACTTCCTCCGTGACCTCTAAATGCCCCGCCTCGATCTTCGACAGGTCGAGTATGTCGTTGATGATCTTCAGCAGGTGGCATGCCGACGCCTTCACCGGTTCCAAGTATTCACGTTGCCGGGGACTCAACGATGTTTCCGTCAGCAAGCGCGTATAGCCCAGCATCCCGTTGATAGGGGTGCGAATCTCATGGCTCATATTGGCGAGAAACGTTGACTTGGCCTTGCTGGCATCCTCGGCGACCCGCCGCGCCTCGACCAGTTCGCGTTGCATAATGATGCGCTCGGTCACATCCCTGGCTATGCCGTGAAATCCGGCCAGGCGGCCCTTCCGGTACATGGGTCGCGAGCCGATCTCAAACGTCCTGACGGCGCCGCGCTTGGTGATCACATCCAACTCGAAACTGATCTGCCTTTCGCCGCGTGCATGGCGTCGTAACATCTGTTTGGCGCGCTGCATGTGGTCGGCGGCGACCAACCGTTCCCAGGTCAGGTCTTTGGCCTCGGTGACCGTGTATCCCAGCAAACGCCGTACCGCCCTGTTGCCGTCCAGGAAGTGTCCCGACAGATCAGTGGTGAAGACGATGTCCGTTGCGTTCTCGAACAAATCCCGATAAGTCTGCTCGCTTCTGCGTAGGGCAGCTACCGTTCGCCTCAACCTGTGGCGAGACTGACGCACCTGGCGCAACAGCTGCGTCCGGTTGTGCTGCACCGTGTCTGCCGCGAAGTTGAGCGATTGCTCCAGCGCGCGGAGCTCGCCGGGACCGCCGAGCTCCGCCCGCGCCGCAAAGTCGCTCTGGGCGAGGCGCGACAAGGTGCCGATCATTCCGTTCACCGCCTGCTCCATCCGGCGGGCCGTCGTGACCGAGAATCCCACCGCCACGGCGATTATCGAAATCGTGGCGAGCGCGACAACCGGGGTGAGGAGTTCGCGGCTGGCGGGAGAAAGGATAATTAGCGTCGCCAGCAGCAGCACAGGCACACAGCCAGCGAGCAGCAACCGCGTCCTGATCCCCGTTCCCATGGTCATGATTGGCCCTCCTTTTCCCTGGGTTCCCTGATTGGTCTAGAATAGCAGAACGGATTTGTTCATAGACGGAACATCACGCACATCATGGATCTGCACGGAGCCAGCCCGGCAAGCGTCCTGCTCGTCGACGATGATCAGATCGTTTTAAACAGCCTCGCACACGGACTGGCACAGTTCGGTTACCAGGTGACCGCCTGCGCCGACGCAGGCAAGGCTTTGCGGTCCTATAACGATGCGCCTCCCGACCTGGCGGTTTTGGACATCGGCTTGCCTGATCTACCGGGCACCGCGCTCGCCGCCCGCATGTTGGCCAAGCGTTATCGACCGATTCTTATGCTTTCCGGCCACACGGATCTGGCCCTGGTCAACGAGGCGATCGATTCCGGGGTCATGGGTTACCTGGTCAAACCGGTGTCCGCCCGTCAACTCATGCCCAGTATAGAGACCGCGCGTGCGCGTTTCGAGGACCTGCGCGTCCGGCTCGCGCGACGCTTCGGTGACAGCTCCGCGACCACGTCACAGCTGGAAGCGCTGATCGACCAGTTCGCCTTCGCAATTTTCATCATCGGCCGCGGTCACAGCATCCTGCACCGCAACCGCAGCGCCCAGCGCCTGCTGCAGGACGGCGCGCTGCTGTTGAACCATGCGGGTCGACTGCGAGTGAGGGACGCAGCAAGACGAGACGACTTCACTCGGCTTCTGGACAGCGCGTTGGGCCTCAACGGCCGCGACAAGTATCAGCGCGCACTGGTGCTCGGCGCGACCACCGAGGGTCACGGCGCCCAGGCCTGGGCGGCAGCGTTGGAACGGGGCGCCGATCTCGAAGACGCCACGGCGGTGCTGGTGGTGATCGATCCGGATCGGGGCGGGACGGTGTCGGTCGGCCTGCTGGAGGCGTTGTACGGGCTCACCGCGAAGGAGGCCGTTCTTGCCCGGGCACTGGTGCGCGGCCGCACGCTTGACAACTACTGCCGCGATGCCTGCATCAGCCTCAACACCGCGCGGACCCACCTGAAATCCATCTACCGCAAGACCAACACCAACCGGCAGGTGGACCTGGTGCGCCTGTTGTCGCAGCTGCTGCTGGCGCTGCGCGAAAGCGCCGGTTAGGCGTCCAGGCCCCGTGCTGCATACAGCTTCAGCGGGCCCCGCCCCCGCAGCCATAGCAGGGCCCCGAACACTGCCAGAACCGCCGGCAGCGCGCCCAGGTTGAGCCATCGCCAGCCCAGCTCGTGATGCAGCAGGCCGGCGGACCAGGACGCCGCCGCAACCGCTGTGAACACCACGAAATCGTTCAACGCCTGGGCGCGCGCCTTTTCGGCTTCACGATAGCTTCCGGTGAGCAAGGTAGTGCCTCCCACGAACAGGAAGTTCCATCCCACTCCCAGTAGGCACAGCGCGGTCCAGTAATGCCACACGGTGGCGCCTAGCAGATTGACCGCAATGCAGGTGGCGATGCACGCCGCCCCCGTCAGCATGATGCTGAGCACGCCGACGCGCTCGATCAAGCGGGCGGTGATGAAGGAGGGCGCGAACATAGCGAACACATGCCACTGGATGACGAATGCGGTATCGCTGAAGTCGTGCAGTTGCCGATGCATGGCAAGTGGTGTTGCGGTCATGATGAAGCTCATCAACGCGTAGCCCAGGGTGGCGCACAGCAACGCGACCAGAAAAACCGGCTGACGAGCGATCACCGCCAGGGGACGCGCCGGCACGGCATCGAGGCTTGGACGGGGCGGGACCGGGATACGCAATCCGGCCTGCAGAAGCAACGACGCCAGATACACCAGCACCAGTGCCAGCAGACTGCCGGCAAACGGCGCCCCGTCGAACGCATCGCGGGTCCAGTTAGCGAGATTGGGACCAAGAAAAGCCGCCAGTACCCCACCTGCGAGGACATACGAGATGGCGCGCGTCCGCTGCGCCGCCGGCACCGCGTCCGCCGCGGCGAAGCGGTAGTAGATGCCAAAGCCGTTGAACAGTCCCAGCAATGCCGCCGCGGCGCAGAACCACCAGAAACGATGCTGCATAATGGCTGCGGCGCCCAGTGCCGCACCCGCGACCCCAACGACGCTGCCCAGCATGAAACCGGCCCGGCGGCCAACCCGCCCCATCAGCAGGGACGCCGGAATGCTGGCCACCATGGTGCTCAACAACTGCAGCGCCAGGGGCAGGGTCGCCAGCGAATCGTTCGCGGCCAGTCGCAGGCCCACCAGCGCGGAACTCGCGATCAGCAGCGAGTTGGCGGTCATCATCAGCGCCTGGCACAACGCCAGGATGAGCACGTTGCTATTGAGTCGCACCGGGCCGAGATCAGTTACGCAGCCGGTCGATGCGCAATCGTTCGCGGTCGTCGAACAGGCGTTTGGCGCCGGTCTCGACGGCCCACAAGGCACCCAGGCCGGTGGCCGCGGTGATCAGGAACATGATCAGAATCTGGTACTTGACCGCCTCCAGCGGCGGCGCCCCGGCCAGTATCTGGCCCGTCATCATGCCCGGCAGGCTCACCACCCCGGCGGCGGCCATGGCGTTTATCATGGGAACCAGCGCCACGCGGACAGCGTCGCGGCGCAGGGCCGCCGTGGCTTCGCGCGCCGGGTCACCCAGCGCCAGTCGCGCCTCGATGATGTTCCGCTCGTTGATTGCGCCACGGTTCATGCGGTCCACGCCCAGGGCAATGGCATTCATGGTGTTGCCGAGCAGCATGCCAAGCAACGGGATCGCGTATTGGGGCTGATACCAGGGCACCGGCTGCACCAATACCAGCAATGCAAAGATCACCAGGGTGAAACACGACACGAACATAGCGCCGGCGCCGAGGCCGTAGCCCCACACCCCGCGCAGCGGGTGCTTCTGCCGCGCCCACACCTCGCGCCCCGCAATTGCCAGCATTGCCAACGCCATCAATACCACCCAGACCGGTCCCGCATCCTCGAACAACAGCTTTAGCAACATGCCCACGAGAGTCAGCTGGATGGCGGTGCGCGCCGCCGCGACAAGCAAATCATGCGCGACACCCAGGGCCATGCGGTGGGAAATCAGCGCCAGCAACAGCACCAGGCAGGCGGCCAGCGCCAGGTCGACGGCGGAAAGCGACACCGCGGTCAAGCTCAGGAGGCCTCGCTTGCCGGCGCGGAAGTGAGAATCCCGCCACCGAGTATCAGGTGCCGATCCGCGATGCGCGCGATCTGCCCCGCATCGTGGCTGACCCACAGCGCCGCCGCCCCCCGCTCAGCCAGGTATCTTCTCACCGTCGCCTCGATTCGGCGGGTCGCCGCCGCGTCAAGGGCCGCAGTGGGTTCATCCAGCAGCAATACCTTGGGCCCTACGCGTAGCGCCCGCCACAACGCCAGCCGCTGGCGTTCCCCCGTTGACAACTCCGCGATGGCGCGCCCGGCTACTTCCGCGGCGAGCGCGAATTCGTCCGCCTCGCGCATCGCGTCAGCAAAGTGATCAGTCACGCGGGCACCCCACCAGGCACTTTCAGCAGCGCAGAATGTCACCCGACGCCGCCATGCGGGCCCCGAAAAGCGGTCGCGAGGAACACCTTCGAGCAGGACCTCCCCGTGGTTGGGATCGAGGTCAGCGATAGCCCGCAGCAACAGCGTCTTGCCCGCGCCGGACTGGCCGCTCAGGCACACCGTCTCACCGGCGTACAGGTCCAGGTCGACGCCATACGCGACACCGCCCGCCGCGGCGGCGGGCTGCCGGTCGTTGTACAGGGCATGAATGGAGAGCAAAGCCGCGGGCATGGCGCTAATCTAACACCAGAGATCGATTCGCAGTATGATTCCGGCCCGAACAGCGAATGAGCCACGAGACATGTCCGACCCAGTTATCGCCCAACGATCCCCTTACGTACTGGAACTGGATTCCGGAACCTACTGGTGGTGCCGTTGCGGGCGCTCCGCCAAGCAGCCATTCTGTGACGGCTCCCACCAGGGCACCGACTTCACGCCGCTCAAGCTGGAGCTGAGTGAGACAAAGAAGGTGGCCTTGTGTGGATGTAAACACAGCACCCGCGCGCCTCTGTGCGACGGCACGCATAGCAAGCTGGGCTGAGCCCGCCCGCGGTCCCAGGTGAGAAGGCTAGTGACCATCGTTGCCGGGGCGATACTGCTGGCGGCCGCTGTGCTGCCCTATGATTTCGGTGTGCAGACCGAGACGCTCTACCTCGATGGCATGCGAGGCTACGCCGAAGCTGGCCGGTGGCGCGTTCACCGCAACGAGTTCGACCGCGGCTGGTTCCGTTCAAGCGCCCACAGCGATATCGAAGCAGGCGACATGCGCATCAAGGCCACCCACGTCATCGATCACGGTCCGCTTCCGCTCAGCCGGCTGGGCAGCGCGCCATGGTCATGGCGCCTCCGGCAGGCCGTGATTCGCACCGAGGCCCTGTTCGAGTCATCGCTCGGTGGCCAGGCGCTGCCGCTAGCTGCGACGACCAGCGTCGCCATAGACGGCAACGCCATCGCCAAGGCCGACATCGCGGCGGGCAGCCACGGACTGTCGCCTGGCGGCCGCCTGAGCTGGGAGCCGGTCGCAGGCGAGCTTCATCTGCAGCCTGCCACCACTGCGTTCCACGGCAGCGCGCAGGTTCCCGGCCTGATTGTGCGCAGCCAGGGCGTTGTGGTCACCGCCGAAGACTGCGGTATAAGGTTTACCCAACACCTGGACAACAGCGGTCTGCCACTCGGCCTTACGCATTCCGAGTGCGGGACCGTCAGCGTGGCGGCGGAAGGCCAGCCAGCGGTTTTCGCCGAGGCGGTGGCCCTGACGAGCCGGGGTGACGAACAGTCCGCAGGGCTGCGTTATGAACTGGGCTTGGCATTCGAACGCCTGGCCATGGACCGAGAATCGCATGGTCCGGGCACCTGGTCACTGGTTGTCGACAGCCTCGATGCCGCCAGCGTGTCTCGTCTGCGGGCGGCTGATGCGGCGGCTGAGATTCAACTTTCCGACCTGCTGGGTGCCGTAGCCAGGCACAACGCGCAACTGGAGTCGACACTGGCGCTGTCGGGATCAGAAGGCAAGGTCGACGCCCGGTTGATCATGCGGCTCGACGAGTCCGCGGACCCCGGCAACCCGTTTACCATCGTCACGGCACTGGATGCCGCAGCCGACATCCGCGCGCCCGCCGCGGTAGTACGTCGGTGGCTAGCGATGGCCATGGGGCGGCAAACGAAGGCCCGCGCATCGCGTCCCGGCGCGTCCTCCCTGACGCCCCAACGGCGCCAGGCGATGGTGGCCAGTCAGGTTGACCAGCGAATCCGGCAGTGGCAGAGCGACCGCTACCTGGTGGAAGACCAGGACCACTATCGCTTGTCGGCGACGTACCGCAAGGGGGTGTTGCTGGTGAACGGCAACATCACCGACTGGATGTCGGCGTTCCGTTGACCCCGCACGGCCTGCCCACGATCGCGTTGACGCCCGGCGAACCCGCCGGCGTGGGACCGGACATCACCCTGCTGGCGGCAACGCAGCCGCTAGCGTGCCGGCTGGCGGTGGTTGCAGACCCGGAGTTGCTGCGTGAGCGGGCGTCCCGGCTGGGTATCGAGGTGGTGTTGGAACCATGGTGCGGCCAGCCCCACCGTCCGGGATGTCTCGCTGTCGCATCCGAGTCACTCGCAACCGAGGCCCAGCCCGGTGTCCCGGACGTCGGCAATGCACCCTACGTGCTGCGCACCCTTGATCGGGCGATCGACGGCTGTCTGGGGCGCCAGTTCGACGCCATGGTCACGGGTCCAGTGCACAAGGGGATCATCAACGATGCAGGGGTGCCGTTCACGGGGCACACCGAGTACCTGGCCAAGCGAAGCGGCGCGCCGCTGCCGGTCATGCTGCTGATAGCCGGTGCCTTGCGCGTCGCCCTGGTCACCACTCACGTGGCGCTGCGCCAGGTGTCCGCTATGATCACCCGCCAGCGAGTATCCGCCACCCTGGAGGTCCTGCTCCGCGATCTCGAGGCCAGGTTCGGCTGCCGGGACCCCCGCATCCTGGTGTGCGGGCTGAACCCGCATGCCGGCGAAGGAGGCCATCTGGGCACCGAGGACCGCCAGATCATTGCCCCGGTGGTGGCAGATTTCCGCAAGCGTGGCCGGCTGGTCGAGGGCCCCATCCCGGCAGACACGGCATTCACACCACCCCGGCTGGCAGAATGCGACGCGGTGCTTGCCATGTATCACGACCAGGGGCTGCCGGTGGTGAAGCACCAGGGCTTCGGCCAGGCGGTAAACGTGACCCTGGGCCTGCCTCTGCTCCGGACATCGGTGGACCATGGCACCGCGCTGGCGCTGGCAGCCACCGGGCGCGCCCAGGCCGGCAGTCTGCTCGCTGCGTTGACCATGGCAATCAGCCTCGCTGAGCATGCAGCAACATCGGCCTGACAAGCCTCCGCCGCGAAAATCCCTTGGTCAGCATTTTCTCCGGGATGAGGCGGTAATCGAGCGAATCATCGCCTGTTTTGGGCCCGCGCCACAGGACCTGGTGGTAGAGATTGGACCGGGGCGCGGCGCGCTGACTTTCCGGCTTGCCGGCCAGCTGCGGGAACTGCACGTGGTGGAGATCGACAAGGCGCTGGTGAAAGCGCTCACCCGACAGCAGGAAGGATACCCGGGGTTGCACATCCATGCTGCCGACGCGATGACACTGGACTACTGCGCCCTGGCAGCAGGGCGGAGGTTACGGATTATCGGCAATCTGCCCTACAACGTGTCGACGCCGCTGCTGTTCAAGTTTCTGCATGATCGTCATTGCATTCGCGACATGGTGCTGATGCTGCAGAAGGAAGTAGTGGACCGGATGTGCGCATCTCCCGGCGGCAGGGATTACGGCCGCTTGTCGGTGATGCTGCAGCAGTCCTGCAGCGTGGATGAGTTATTCGAGGTGGGGCCGGGCGCTTTCGATCCTCCACCCAAGGTGAACTCAGCCGTCGTCAGGCTGGCGCCCTATCCGCACCCGCCGCATCCCGTCGGGGATCCCGGTCACTTCTCCCGTGTCGTGCAGACCGCGTTCAGTCAGCGACGCAAGACGATACGCAACGCGTTGAAGTTGCTGGTTGACGGCGCGATGCTCGCCCACGCCGGCATAGACCCCGGGGCGAGGCCCGAAACGCTAAGCGTTGCGGACTACGTCCGACTCAGCGAGCTGAGCCGTTAGTAAGTATAATGCCGCCTCGCCGTCGAGGTCGGACCACCCTTAGCCGAGAGGACAATCCGTTTGTTCCGCAGACTACTCCCATCCCTGTTGCTCGCGGCCGCATGCGCGCTGCCAACTCAGCGAGCGACGGGGGGTTATTTCAATTGTTCCGTCGTCTATGACGAATTTGACAGTCTGATGAATAACCGCTTCCTGGTGGAACCGGACCGCTACGTGGGCACCCTCAGCGTCCGCATAACCAAATCCCAATTCGAGACCTTGCAGCGCGGACAGTTCCTGTTGTACCCAGAGCGAGAACAACTGGGCATAGCGATTTTTCGCAGCAACCAGAACCTGCACGGAAAGCTCCTTTACCACTTCAGCGACCCGTTGCCGGACGGTAAAGTGCAGCTGATCATCGACGACGCGGTGGTATTGGCTCGCGTCAGCGACGGTTATGGCCCGGTCCGGCTGGGACCGTTGCGGCTGAAACCTGGGGTGGGACTGGATCTCGACAGCGGAAGCTACATAGAGCCCCGTTATCCGGGGGCGCGGGGCGAGAGCAACGGCCCCGAAACGGCGGCCGCCGACATCCACTTCGACATCACCGAGGACACCGCCGAACCGGTGATCTCGGCAGTCAACGGGGCGATGATCCAGTTCCCGGTGGAGTCTCTCTGCCTGCGCCCGGAAGCGACTGCGCCGCGATAGTTTCCGCACGGTCGCGCTCGAGTTTCTCCATGGCGGCCTCGATCCAACACTCCACCGAGCGGGACACCTGCTTGGCGCGGGCGCCCGTGGTCGATATGGGCGGGCCGATTATCACCTGAATTCGGCCGGGGTACTTGAGCCAGCCCCATCGCGGCCAGTATCGGCCCGCATCATGGGCCACCGGCACCACCGGCACGCCGGCCCGCACCGCCAGCATCGCGCCTCCCGGGTTGTAGCGCCCGCGCTCCCCTGGTGCGACCCGCGTGCCTTCCGGAAAAACGACCACCCAGCGACCGCTTCGAAGTCTGTCGGTGCCTTCGCGGATCACCTTGTCCAGGGCCTTGATACCGGCCTTGCGGTCTATTGCGACGGGCTGCGTGGCCGCCAGCCCCCAGCCGAAGAATGGGATCCACAATAGTTCCCGCTTCAATACCCAGGCCTGGGGCGGGAATATGATCTGAAATGCGATCGTCTCCCAGGCGGATTGGTGCTTCGACAGGATTACCGACGCTGTTGCAGGAAGGTGCTCGCGGCCCTCTACATGAAAGTAGAGCCTGCAGGTGAATCCCAGCCACCAGATGACAAACCGCGCCCAGTATGCGATCAGGCGGGAGCGGGTTACCGGCGGTAGTGGATAGAAGATTAGCGCCGCGGGCGTGAACAGCACCGCTGCCAGCATCTGTCCCAGCAAGAACAGCAGCGAGCGCAGGATCAGCATGGGGCTCAGTGGTTGACGCCCCCACCCATTGCCGCCCGTATCTCCCCGTCCAGTTCCCCATTCAGCAGGGCATCCACAAACCCGGCCAGATCCGCATAGACCGGCACTCCCCCCAGGTCCGCGCGTCGCTGTTGCTGGAGCAGTTCCGCACTATTTGCGCCCTTCCCCGTCGTGACCAGCACCGGTAACGCGTTCACGGCCGCCGCCGCTTCCAGGTCCCGGATCGAGTCCCCCACCACCGGTACACCGTGCAGCTTGATCTTCAGTCGGTCGGCAAGCTGGCGCAGCATTCCGGGCCGTGGTTTGCGGCAGGAACAATCCGCGTCGGGGACATGGGGGCAAAACAAGACGGCGTCGATTTCACCGCCTTTCTGGTGCACATGTTCGAGCATCTTTATGTGGATCTTGTTCAGCGTATCCAGCGTGAACAGACCACGGCCCACTCCGGACTGGTTGGAGATCACTACTACGCGATAGTCGGCGCGGCACAGGCGGGCAATTGCGTCGAGGCTGCCGGGGACGGGAACCCATTCCTCCGGGGACTTGATATAGTCGTCGGAGTCCTCATTGATGACTCCGTCGCGATCCAGGATCACCAGCCGCATAGTCGATCACCGCAGCGGCGAGGCACAGGCGCCAGAATCCACGGTCCTCATGCGTCCGCCGCGCTCTCTATCTGCAGCAGGGATATGTCGGCGACGCGCAGGAACAGGTCGTGCAGCCGCTTCAACATTGCAAGCCGGTTGTCCCGGGTCGCGGCATCCTCGGTCATTACCATTACCTCGTCAAAAAACGTGTCCACCGGTTCACGCAACGCGGCCAGCGCGGCCAGGCCTTGCTTATACTGTCCGCTGTCAAACGCACTGACCGCTTCAGACTCCAGCCGCGACAAGGCGTCTGCGAGAGCGCGCTCGGCGGGTTCCCGCAACAATTTCCGGTTCACCCGGTCGGGAATCGGCGCCGTCGACTTGCGCAGGATGTTGCGGATGCGCTTGTTGGCGGCCGCGAGATTGGCCGCCTCGTCCAGGGCACGAAACCCGGCTACGGCTCGCAGTCGGCGATCAAAATCCGCCGGGCGCGCCGGGCGCCGGCTGGCCACCGCGGCAATTTCGTCCTGCCGAAACCCCTGCGCTGCGTAGTGCGCATTGAGCCTTTCGAGGATGAAGTCAAAGACACGCCCTGCAATCCCGTCACCAACCGGCTCGGCGGCGCCGGATTCACCATACACCCGCAGCGTCTCGACGAGAAGCGCTTCCAGATCCAGGTCCGTACCGCCATCGATCATGATCCGCAGCGTCCCCAGCGCCGCGCGGCGCAGACCGAATGGGTCCTTGTCTCCGCTGGGCTCTTCCCCGGCAAGAAATATCCCGACCAGGGTATCGAGTCGGTCCGCCAGGGCGACCACCCGCCCCAGCTCCGATCCGGGCAGCGTGTCGCCCGCGAAACGAGGATGGTAGTGTTCCGCGATGGCATCCGCTACCCGCTGGTCTTCTCCGTCATGCTGGGCATAGTAGCGTCCCATGATGCCTTGCAGTTCCGGGAACTCGCCGACCATTTCCGTGACCAGGTCGGCTTTGCACAGTGTCGCGGCGCGGTCGCTGAGTGCCGCGTCGGCACCGGCGCCTGCAGCGATGACGGCCGCTAGGCGCCGCAGCCGCGCCACCTTGTCGGCAACGGAACCCAGCTTGTTGTGAAACATCACCTCGGCCAGTGCCGCGCGCCGGTCGCAGAGCCGCTGCTTGCGATCCGTCTCCCAAAAGAACCGCGCGTCCGACAGCCGCGCTCGCAGCACGCGCTCGTTGCCGGCCCGCACCCTTTTTGGCGATTTGCTCTTGATGTTGCTAACAGTGATGAAGAAGGGCAGCAGACGGCCGCGGCCGTTGGTAACATGGAAGTACTTCTGGTGATCGCGCATCGATGACACCAGCACCTCCGGCGGTACGGTGAGGAAGGAGGCGTCGAACTCGCCGAGCAGCGCCTGCGGCCACTCGACCAGGCCTGTCACCTCGTCCAGCAGGGCCTCGTCGATCTGTGCCTGGCCGGAGACGCTCTCCGCCAATCGCTCAACCTGATCGACGATCCGCTGCCGACGGTCGCTGAAATCAGCCACCACCATGCCCTGCTCACGCAGCAGCCGTTCGTAATCATCAGCATGAGTTAGGCTCAGCGGGCCGGGAGCATGGAACCGATGGCCGTGGGTGCGGCGCTTCGACGGCACGGAAAGCAGCTCGGTCCGGACCGGGGTCTTGCCGTGCAGCAACACCACCCAGTGTACGGGCCGCACGAATTCTGCGTCCAGATCTCCCCAGCGCATGCGCTTTGGTATGGGCAGACGGCGAACCGCCTCCGCCACGCAGTCGGGTATCAGCGCGCTCGCGGGGACGCCCTTTTTGCCCTCCCGGTAGACCAGCCACTCACCCTTGTCCGTTTTGACTCGGCCGAGGGCTGCCACCTCTACGCCGCAGGAGCCAGCGAAGCCCAGGGCGGCCTTGGTGGGCCGGCCGGTGGAATCAAATGCGGCCTTTATCGACGGGCCGCGACGTTCCACCTGCTGATCAGGCTGTCGCCGCTGCACCGCGGCCACCCAGACGGCGATTCGGCGGGGCGTGGCAAACCACCGATATGCGGTCTGCGACTCCACCAGCTGCGCCTGCCGAAGATTCTGCAGGCAACCCTCTGCGAAGGCGCGTCCGAGACCAGCCAGCGCCTTAGGCGGTAGTTCTTCCGTGCCGATCTCCATCAGCAGGCTGTCGCCGCGACGTGTTGTCGCCGCCCCGCGTTCAGCCATTGCCACGCCCCCGGGGAAACCCCAGGGCTTCCCGGCTGACGAAGTACGCCTCCGCCACCGCCCTGGCCATTACCCGCACCCGCCCGATATAGCGGGCACGTTCAGTGACGCCGATGGCATGGCGGGCGTCCAGCAGATTGAACGCATGGGAGGCCTTCAACACCATGTCGTAGGCAGGCAGCGGCAGCAGTTGCTCCATCAGTCTGCGGTTCTCGCTCTCATAGGTATCGAATGCCTGGAACAAAGCCGGAACGCTGGCGTGCTCGAAATTGTAAGCCGACTGCTCGACCTCGTTCTGGTGGTAAAGGTCGCGGTAGCGGTAACCGGGCGTCCACTCCAGATCGAACACGTTGTCTTCCCCCTGCAGGTACATCGCTATTCGTTCCAGCCCATAAGTTATCTCGCCGGTCACCGGGCGGCAATCGAGGCCGCCGACCTGCTGGAAGTAGGTGAACTGGGTCACCTCCATACCGTTCAGCCACACCTCCCAGCCAAGCCCCCAGGCCCCCAGGGTAGGTGACTCCCAGTCATCCTCGACAAAACGCACGTCGTCTCGCAAAAAATCTATGCCCAGGCGCTGCAGGGATCCCAGATAAAGATCCTGGATGTCCAGCGGAGAAGGTTTCAAGATCACCTGATACTGGAAATAGTGCTGCAGTCGGTTGGGATTTTCCCCGTAGCGGCCATCGGTGGGACGCCGCGACGGTTGTACGTAGGCGGCCTTGATGGGCTCCGGTCCCACGGCGCCCAGAAAGGTCGCCGGGTGAAATGTGCCCGCGCCCACTTCCATGTCGTAGGGCTGCAGAAGCAGGCACCCGTGGTCAGCCCAGTATTGCTGGAGGGAAAGGATGAGGTCCTGAAATGTCACCGTCACGTTCTGTCGCGGGGTACGTCGAGGGCGCGGATTATAACCTGACGCCGGCGGCCGCCGTTACCGGCGAACGCCGCGGGCCCGGCAGGGTTGGCGATGACACCGCGCGCGGGCTGAAACCGTTAGACACGGGAGCGATTTTTCGATAAGGTTGGTTGAGCGACGGGGCTACCATGCCCAAGTCACCGAGGAGGAGCAGGCGTTCACGCCTGACGTTACGATCAAAAGGGCTCCAATTGGAGCCCTTTTGTTTGTTGGCCCCGAGTCGCGCAGCACTGACCACCTCCATGGCCAACGCCCCGCAAAGTCATTGCGCTGATCTTCGGCGGTCTTGACTCCAGGCTGGCCGTACGCCTGCTGCTGTCCCGGGACCTCCGTGTCTAGGGACTCCATTTCTGCACCGGTTTCCGCATGGAGGTTCATACCAGGCGATTCGCCGCGGCAAGCAGGCGATCCCGCCTTGGAACAATGCCCTGTGGGTGGCGGAGCAACTCAGCATCAGACTCCACGTCGCGGAGGTGTTCGAAGATTACATACCGGCCGTAATGCCGCGCCGTCACGGCTACGGCGCGAATGTGAACCCCTGCCTGGACTGCAAATCACTCATTGTCGCGAGGGCGCGCGCATGGATAGCGGAACACGGCGACGACTTCATCTTTATCGGCGAGATGGTGGACGGGGAAGGCAAATCACAATCCGGCAAGAAGCTCCAGGACCTGTGTCGCACTCAGGGCAGCAGGAACTGACACTGCGACGACGTCAAGTTGCGGAAGGCGCGCCGTCACCTGCGTCCGCGATCCCACATCAAGAGGATAGTCGCCCGCGATGCCGGTGAGGACCGCTTCCTACGGGAATAGCGGCGTTTGTTGCCACGCCTGCAGGCAGTCAGCCATCCGGGGCCGCTGGCGCTGGTGCAGGGGCAGCCAAACCGGGCCGATCTGCAGCCGGCTGCGCGCATCACCGTCCGCCATGGCCACGGTCGAACTGCACCGTTGGTGCACATCGAGGCGGTGCGGGGCGATCATGAGGACGTCTTCTAAGGTGTGTCCACTCGGCGCTGGCGAGATGCCGCGCGGCTGGATTGAACGAGCCGCCAGCTACTGGACGCCCGACACCTTCGGTGCCCGTTGCCGTTGATCCGCACCCAGTCAAGGATCGCCGAGCTGGCGGATGGCGATATCCTGGAGGTGATCGCCACCGACCCCGGTAGCCGGCACGATATCCCCGCCAGGCGCCGAATCCACGGTCATGAGGTACCGCGGCGGACCGGGGACGGGGGAGGTGGGGGCGGTACGCATCATAATCGTGGTGCGAGCACCTAAAGCTGCACAAGACTAGTGCACAGTTGCTGGACAATGCCCCAATACAGGGCGTAGGCTTTCAAGTTTGCACTTAAACAGTTCACCACCCCGGGCAGTTGTGCGCTTCCTCAGGATGGCACGCTTTCTGCTACGAAATAGCTACACGTATCTAGGGGCGGTCGACTTGGGCCGCGTTTGAAACACCCAAACTCCGAGTAAAGGGGGAATTGAAAGATGTCCGCTGCTGACGTTTTAAAGAAGATAAAGGACGATAACATCAAGTTCGTCGACTTCCGCTTCACCGATACCAAGGGCAAGGAACAGCACGTGACCGTCCCGGCGGCCAAGATCGATGAATCCTTTTTCGAGGGGGGAAAGATGTTCGACGGTTCCTCCATCGCCGGCTGGAAGGGGATCAATGAATCCGACATGATCTTGCTGCCCGAGGCAGAGACCGCGGTCTTGGATCCTTTTCTGCAGGACAAGACACTGCTGCTGCGCTGCGACATTATCGAGCCCACCACCATGCAGGGGTACGAACGCGATCCGCGTTCTATCGCCAAGCGTGCCGAGGCCTACCTGAAATCCACCGGCGTCGCCGACACCGCCAATTTCGGGCCCGAAGCCGAGTTTTTCGTCTTCGACGACGTTCGCTACGACGTGGAGATGAGCGGGGCGTTCTACGAGATCGACTCCTCGGAAGCGTCATGGAACACGGGAAAGTTCTACGAGGAGCGCAACCTCGGTCACCGCCCCGGAGTAAAGGGGGGCTACTTTCCGGTGCCGCCGGTAGACTCCCTGCAGGATCTGCGCTCGGCGATGTGCCTGGCGATGGAAGACATGGGGCTGGATATCGAGGTTCATCATCACGAAGTCGCAACCGCCGGGCAGGGCGAGATCGGTATGCGGTTCAATTCGCTGGTGCTCAAGGCGGACGAGCTGCAGATCTACAAATACTGCGTGCACAACGTCGCCGTTCAGCATGGCAAGACCGCCACATTCATGCCCAAACCCCTGGTAGGCGACAACGGTAACGGCATGCACGTGCACCAGTCCCTTTTTAAAAACGGCGAGAATATATTCTCCGGTGACGAGTACGGCGGCCTTAGCGAGACTGCGCTTTACTACATCGGCGGCATCTTCAAACATGCGCGCGCGATCAATGCCTTCACCAACGCCTCGACCAACAGCTATAAGCGCCTGGTGCCGGGATTCGAGGCGCCGGTCTTGCTTGCCTACTCGGCACGCAACCGCTCCGCGTCCTGCCGCATTCCCTACGATCCGAATCCCAAGGCGCGCCGAGTCGAGGTGCGTTTCCCGGACTCCACCGGCAATCCGTACTTCGCCTTCACCGCCATGATGATGGCCGGACTGGACGGGGTCCTGAACAAGATCCATCCGGGAGACTCGTTCGACAAGGACCTTTACGACCTTCCCCCCGAGGAAGAGGCCAAGGTGCCGACGGTGGCGCACAGCCTAGACGTGGCACTGGAGGCGCTGGACAAGGATCGCGAGTTCCTCAAGGCCGGCGGGGTGTTCACCGACGACACCATCGACGCCTACATCAGCCTGAAGATGGACGAGGTCACCGCATTGCGCATGACCACCCATCCCATCGAGTACGAGTTGTACTATAGCGTTTGACGTGGGCCGGAACGCCCCCCTGGTTCCGGGGGGCGTATTCCGTCACGCACCCCTTTTGGTGCGAACGTTGATGATCAATACCTTTCGCCGCGCGAGAACCCCGTGCTGACGGGCCCCTGCCAAGGTCCGGCGCGGTATTCGCGATTCTGATCGTGGCGGCGGCACGCACCAAGAGGACGGCCCCGGTCTGGGACGGGGACCGCGCGCGCACGATCCTGGAAACCCTGAATATCGTGGTGCTCACCTGCGACGACGGCTTGGAGATCACGGGCCTGAATCCGGCCGCGGAGATGCATTTCGGCGTGAGCGCCAAGCAGGTGATCGGCAAACCGATCGCCAGTCTGCTCCTGGACGGTGCCGACAAGCTAGTGACGCCTCTTTACAAGGCCCTGATCAGCGGACGGCCCGTCAATGCACACGACCTTTGCCTGCGAATCGGTCCGCAGAAAGCGACCACGATGGATCTCACAATCACGCCCATACCACTGCCCACCGGCAAGGATCGGTTGATAGTGGAGTTGATGCAGGTGGACCGTCTAATGCGCCTCGCCCGCGAGGAAGAACGTATTGACAGGCATGCGGCCAACCGGGAGCTACTGCGCGGACTGGCGCACGAGATAAAGAACCCGCTGGGCGGACTGCGTGGCGCTGCGCAATTACTGGACCGCGAGCTGCCGGACCGCGCCCACCGAGAGTACACCCGGGTGATCATTCACGAGGCCGACCGCCTGCGCAACCTGGTGGACCGCATGATGGGTTCGTACCGGCCCGTCAAGACCGAACGGATCAACATACATGCGGTCCTTGAGCATGTACGCAAGCTTCTCTTGGTCGAGGTGCAGGAAGGGATCTCGTTCCTGGTTGACTACGATCCCAGCCTGCCGGATCTGCGCGGCGACAACGAGCAGCTGATTCAGGCCGTTCTCAACATCGTGCGTAATTCCGTGGAAGCCATGCAGCGCCGGGGCGAGATCAAGCTGCGGACCCGCATCGAACGTTCCGTTTATATCGGCCAGACATGGCGCCGCCAGGTGATCCGCGCGGATATCGAAGACAGCGGTCCCGGGATACCCGAGCACATGCAGGAACGTATCTTCTATCCCATGGTAACCGGACGCCCGGACGGATCCGGTCTGGGACTGTCCATTGCGCAGGACATCATCGTGAAACACGGCGGCCTGATCAAGCTGAATAGTCGTCCAGGCAGCACTGTTTTCTCGATTTTTCTGCCGCTCGACGAGGAAAGCAAGAAATATGGCAAGTAAAGTCTGGATTGTCGACGATGATGACTCGATACGCTGGGTGATGGAAAAGGCTATAGCCAATGCGGGATTCGAGGCGCGAAGCTTTGCCAGCGGAACGGAGCTGCCCGACCTGCTGACCAGGGAGCAGCCGGACGTTATCGTTACCGACATTCGCATGCCGGGGCTGAGCGGCCTCCAACTGCTGGATGCCATCCGGCGAAAGGTGCCGCACATGCCGGTCATCATAATGACCGCCCACTCCGATCTGGAAAGCGCCGTCGCATCCTACCAGGGCGGTGCGTTCGAATATCTTCCCAAACCTTTCGATGTCGATGAGGCGATAACGCTGATCCAGCGCGCCATCGACCATCCAACGGAGGAACCGACGACGCGGGACGAGGCACTGCCACCGGCATCCGAAATCATCGGCGAGGCCCCGGCGATGCAGGAGGTATTTCGCGCCATCGGCAGGCTGGCGAACTCAAACATCAACGTGCTGATCTGGGGTGAATCCGGCACCGGCAAGGAACTGGTCGCCCGTGCGCTGCACCGCCACAGCCCGCGCTCGGATCAGCCTTTCATCGCCATCAACACCGCCGCCATTCCGGCAGAACTGCTCGAATCGGAGCTGTTCGGACATGAGAGGGGGGCCTTCACCGGCGCCCACAGCCAGCGCAAAGGCCGCTTCGAGCAGGCCGACGGCGGCACCTTGTTTCTCGACGAAATCGGTGACATGCCCGCTGCGCTGCAGACACGTCTGCTGCGGGTATTGTCGGAGAACCGGTTCTACCGTGTCGGCGGACACGACCAGATCGAGGTGGACGTCCGGGTTGTAGCCGCCACCAACCAGAACCTGGAGCGGCGCGTAGCGGAAGGCAGGTTTCGCGAGGATCTGTTCCATCGCCTCAACGTCATCCGCATCGCTCTGCCGTCACTTCGCGATCGTCGCGAGGATATACCGCTGCTGGCGCAGCATTTTGTGAAAAAAACCGCCGCGGAACTCAATGTGGAACCGAAACGACTCTCAAGCGAAGCGATGGAGGTGCTGCGTCACTTTGACTGGCCGGGCAACGTGCGGCAGCTGGAGAATATCTGCCGTTGGATAACCGTAATGGCCCCGACCCAGAACGTCACCATCGACGACCTGCCCCCGGAACTGCGTGATCCGCAACTCGGAAGAGAAACCGAGGCCGGCTGGGAGGCCCAGTTACAGCAAGTTGTGGTACGTAAACTGCAGCAGGGGGAATCCGACATCCTCGGCAGCCTGGGTTCACGCTTCGAGCGCATCCTGCTGCAGACGGCGTTGCAGCACACACACGGCCGCAAGCAAGAGGCGGCCAGGCGCCTGGGCTGGGGACGCAATACACTCACTCGCAAACTGAAGGAACTCGGCGTCGAGGCGTCCTGACTCAGGACCCGAGGCGGCAGGCACCTGAGCGCCGCGCCACACCCTGGCGCTGCAGTGAGCGGACAAAGGCCTATCGAGCGCATCCCGGTGATAACGCACCGGGTGTCCACGGTTCCCTCGCCAAGCAATATCTGTGCGATGGGCCGATCGACCACCAGTTCGGCATCGGCGAAGCCCTGCGCCGCCAATATGATTCCGGCGCCGGCCCCGGAACGTGGCGCCGCCCGCAGCTCGTACCGCAGCGGCAGACAGCGCATAGCCTTGAGATAGGTAGCTCCCAGCGGGCCGGCGCGGGCGTGAAAGCCCTGTGTTCGACTCCGCTCATTCCGGAACTCTGCCCGAACTGCGCGGGTGCCCACACGCCGAACAACTGGTAAACTGCGCCGCCTTACGCAAATGATCGACAAGGGAGCCACGAGCCCGATGCCACGCAGCTTTCTATTCACCTCTGAATCCGTTTCCGAGGGCCATCCAGACAAGGTGGCCGACCAAGTGTCGGATGCGGTACTGGACGCGCTGATCAGCCAGGACCCACTGTCGCGGGTCGCCTGCGAAACACTGGTCAATACCGGCATGGTGATCATGTCGGGGGAGATCTCCTCCGAGGCCCACGTTGACTATACGGAGGTGGCGCGCAGCACCGTGCGCGATATCGGTTATGTGTCCTCCGAGATGGGTTTCGACGCTGATACCTGCGCCGTGATCATCTCCCTGGACAAGCAGTCCGGCGACATCGCCCAGGGCGTGAACACAGGGCAGGGGCTCGATCATGACCAGGGCGCGGGTGATCAGGGCCTCATGTTCGGCTACGCCTGCACAGAAACCGAGTGCCTGATGCCGTTTCCCATCCACTATGCCCACCTGCTGGTCAAGCAGCAATCACTGGTGCGCAAGTCCGGGCGTTTACCATGGTTACGCCCTGACGCCAAGTCGCAGGTTTCAGTGCGCTACGAGGACGGTAGCCCCACCACCGTGGACACCATTGTGCTCTCCACCCAGCATGCCCCGGATGTGATGCATAAGGAACTCGCCGAAGCAGTCATCGAAGAAATCATCAAGCCGGTAATACCCGCCGACATGCTATCCAGTGAAACCCGTTTTCTGGTCAACCCGACCGGGCGCTTCGTGATCGGCGGCCCGGTCGGTGACTGCGGTCTCACCGGACGCAAGATCATCGTCGACACCTACGGCGGCATGGCCCATCATGGCGGCGGCGCATTCTCCGGCAAGGACCCTTCGAAGGTGGATCGGTCAGCAGCCTACGCCGGTCGTTACGTTGCCAAGAACGTGGTTGCCGCGGGACTGGCGTCCCGCTGCGAGGTCCAGGTGGCCTATGCCATAGGTGTTGCGAAGCCGGTATCGCTGATGGTCAATACGTTTGGCACCGCGGTGATCGCGGAGGAGCGGATCGAAAAGCTGATCCGCGAGCATTTCGATCTCCGACCCAAGGCCATCATCGATCATCTGGATCTGTTGCGGCCCATCTACCGTGGCACTGCCGCCTATGGTCACTTCGGGCGTTCAGAGCCCGAGTTCACCTGGGAACACATCGACAAGGCCGCTGCTCTCAAAGAGGCGGCGGGGCTCAGCGACGCAGCCTGAAGGGGCGGCAGGCGGGCGGGGGTGCCGGTGCGCCGAGCCCGGTAGAGCGATGACGGATGACCTGACCCGAACATTGGTGCGCCTGGCGCTGGTCGCCGCTGTTTTAGTGGCACTCATGGCGCTCACACCGTGGCTGATCAAGCAGGTGGCGGTGGACAGCTGTCTGGACCGGGGCGGCCGCTAGTATGAAGACAACGGCTCCTGCGAACGCTAGGCACCGTCGGCGGTGTCGGCCGGCGCCCGGCTCGAGGTGACTTGGCCAGCGCCCCCGGAGTCCTTATAATACGCGCCCCAGATTTATCCACCCTCCTGCCTGAGGAGCGCTGCGACAGGATTATCAACCTGCTAGGCTCAGGCGGGCTCCGGGGAAACCCGAACAACGGCGCTCGTTTTCCATTCTCCGAGGAGGTATGAAAGATGAGTGTAGCCGCTCAAACTGTGCGGTCCGACTATCACGTCGCCGACCTGTCTCTGGCGGATTTCGGCCGCAAGGAAATCGCCATCGCCGAAACCGAGATGCCGGGCCTGATGGCGACCCGCGAGCAGTACGCGGTGGACCAACCCCTCAAGGGCGCGCGTATCGCCGGTTCGCTGCATATGACCATCCAGACCGCGGTGTTGATCGAAACCCTGGTGGCGCTTGGAGCCGAAGTGCGCTGGGCTTCCTGCAACATATTCTCCACCCAGGATCATGCGGCGGCCGCGATCGCGGCCGAAGGTGTGCCGGTGTTCGCCTACAAGGGGGAGAGCCTGGAAGAATACTGGGAATACACCCACCGCATCATGGAGTGGGGAGACGGCGGAACCCCGAACATGATTCTGGACGACGGCGGCGACGCAACGCTGCTGGTGAACCTGGGGGCAACGGCCGAGCACGACCCCTCGGTGCTTGACCATCCCGGTAGCGAAGAGGAACAGGCGCTCTTCGCCGCCATCAAGAAGCGCCTCGACAGCCAACCCGGCTGGTACAGCCGCATCCGCCACAATATCGTCGGCGTGACCGAGGAAACCACTACCGGCGTCCACCGTCTTTACCAGATGCAGGAGCGTGGCGAGCTGCCGTTTCCGGCCATCAACGTGAACGACTCGGTCACCAAGTCAAAGTTCGACAATCTGTATGGATGCCGGGAGTCCCTGCTGGACGGCATCAAGCGTGCCACCGACGTCATGATCGCCGGCAAGATATCGCTCGTGTGCGGCTATGGCGACGTGGGCAAGGGCTGCGCGCAGTCGCTGCGCGGCCTTGGCGCCGTCGTGTGGGTCACCGAGATCGATCCTATCTGCGCGCTACAGGCCTCGATGGAAGGATACCGGGTCGTCACCATGGAGGAGGCGGTCGACAAGGCGGATATCTTCGTTACCGCGACCGGAAATTATCACGTCATTACCCACGACCATATGGCGGCGATGAAGAATCAGGCCATCGTCTGCAACATCGGCCACTTCGACAACGAGATCGACGTGGCATCCCTGGAACAGTACCAGTGGGACAATATCAAGCCCCAAGTGGACCACGTGATCTTTCCCGACGGCAAACGCATCATACTCCTGGCCCGTGGTCGGCTGGTAAACCTCGGCTGCGCCACCGGCCACCCGAGTTTTGTGATGTCCAACTCATTCACCAACCAGGTGCTGGCCCAGATCGAGCTGTGGAAGCATCGGGAACGCTACGAAAATCGTGTCTACATGCTGCCCAAGAACCTGGACGAGCAGGTTGCGAGGCTGCATCTGCAGAAGATCGGTGCCAAGCTGACGACGCTGACCCAGGCCCAGGCTGACTACATCGGCGTGGACGTGGCAGGCCCGTACAAGCCTGAATATTATCGCTATTGACGCGGCGTCGGGTCGTGGCGGGCGCGCCGGCCAGGCGCGCCCCCCGCACCGCTTGCCGGGCCTGCACCATCGCCGCGCAGATCCATGCCAGATACCGAACGCCGCGTGTTCAGTTTCGAGTTCTTTCCGCCCAAGACCGCGGAGGGGGTGAGCCGCCTGCGCGAGACCCGCGATCAGCTCGCCAAGCTCAAACCCGCCTTTTTCTCGGTCACTTTCGGTGCCGGGGGCAGCACCCGGGAAGGGACCTTCGAAACCGTCAAGCAGATCCAGGATAGCGGATCGCATGGGGCTCCACATATCTCCTGCATCGGCGCGACCCGGGCGTCGATCAGTGACATGCTTACGGCCTACCGCGCCATCGGGGTCACGCGAGTCGTAGCGCTGCGCGGAGACATGCCCTCCGGCATGGTGGAGCGAGGCGACTTCCGCCACGCCAACGAACTGGTGAGCTTCATTCGCGACCAAACCGGGGACGCTTTTCACATCGAGGTCGCCGCCTATCCAGAATACCACCCGGAAGCCGCTGGACCCGCCCAGGACCTGGCCAACTTCAGGCGCAAGGTAACCGCGGGCGCGGATTCGGCCTTGACGCAGTACTTCTACAACCCGGACGCCTACTTTGGCTTCGTCGATGCCTGCCGTGGGTCGGGGATCAACGTTCCGATCGTTCCCGGTGTCATGCCCATCACCAACTACAAGCAGCTTGCCCGGTTTTCGGACAGCTGCGGCGCGGAGATCCCGCGCTGGCTGCGCGGGCGCCTGCAGGAACTGCAGGATGATCTTCCGGCGCTGCGTGCTTTCGGGCTGGACGTGGTCACCGAGCTTTGCCAGTCGCTGCTCGCGCGCGGCGCCCCGGGACTGCATTTCTATACCTTGAACCGCTTCGAGGCAGTGCAGGAGATCTGGCGCCGGCTGCAGGCGCGAGGTCACGTATGAACCGGGAGTCGCAACTGCGAAAACGCCTCGACGAAGCGATATTGCTGCTGGACGGGGCGATGGGAACAATGATCCAGGCCGACGGACTTGACGAAGCGGCATACCGTGGGCAGCGGTTCGCGGACTGGCAGTGTGATCTCAAGGGCAACAATGACCTGTTGTGCCTGACACAGCCTGCGGTTATCGAGACCATCCACCGGCAGTACCTCGCGGCCGGGGCCGATATCATCGAAACCAACACCTTCAATGCCACCCGCATAGCCATGTCTGACTATCGGATGCAGGACCTGTCAGCGGAGATCAATGTTGCCGCCGCGCGGCTGGCCCGGGCGGCGGCGGATACGGCGGCTGCCCGGACGCCGGAAAAGCCGCGGTTCGTGGCGGGGGTGCTGGGCCCCACCAACCGTACCGCCTCCATATCACCCGACGTCAACGACCCCGGCTATCGCAACGTCAGCTTCGATGAGCTGGTAGTGGCCTATCGCGAGTCCGCGGCAGCCCTGGTCGAAGGGGGTGCCGACCTGCTGCTGATAGAGACCGTCTTCGACACACTGAACGGGAAAGCGGCCGTGTTTGCACTGAAGCAGCTGTTCGGCGACATCGGCAAAGAACTGCCCGTCATGATCTCCGGCACGATCACCGATGCCTCCGGCCGCACCCTCACCGGACAGGTAACCGAGGCGTTCTGGAACTCACTGCGCCACGCCGAGCCGATGAGTTTTGGCCTCAACTGTGCGCTGGGGCCCATGGAACTTCGCCCACACGTCGAAGAGCTGGCGCACATCGTTGACACCTTCGTCTCCGCCCACCCCAATGCCGGCCTGCCCAATGAAATGGGTGGTTATGACCTGTCGCCCGAGGACATGGCGCGAGAGGTCGGGGAGTGGGCGCAAAGCGGGTTCGTGAACATTGTGGGCGGCTGCTGCGGCACCACGCCAGAGCATATAGCGGTCATGCGGGAAGCCGTCGCCGCCTGCCCGCCGCGACAGGTCACCAGGCCCCCGCCGGCCTGCCGCCTGTCTGGGCTGGAGCCCTGCAATATCAGCGACGATACCCTGTTCGTGAACATCGGCGAACGCACCAACGTCACCGGATCGGCGCGTTTCCGCAAGTTAATCCGGCAGGGTGACTACGAAACCGCCCTTGAGGTCGCCCGGCATCAGGTCGAGAATGGCGCTCAGCTCATCGACGTGAACATGGATGAGGGCCTGCTGGACGCGGAGGCCGCTATGACACGGTTCCTGTCCCTGGCGGCAGCAGAACCCGACATATCCCGCGTACCGGTGGTGATCGACTCCTCGAAGTGGGAAGTAATCGAGGCTGGCTTGAAGTGCGTACAGGGCAAGGGGATCGTCAATTCCATCAGCCTGAAGGAAGGAGAGCGACCGTTCGTGGAGCAGGCCAGACTGGTTCGTAGCTACGGCGCGGCGGTGATAGTCATGGCCTTCGACGAGCAGGGACAGGCCGACACCCGGGAGCGGAAAGTCGAGATCTGTCGCCGCGCTCATCGCATCCTTACCGAGGAAGTGGGTTTCCCGCCCGAGGACATCATCTTCGATCCCAACATCTTCGCCGTCGCGACCGGTATTGAAGAACACAATAACTATGCGCTGGACTTCATCGGTGCGATTCAGGACATCAAGCAACAGCTGCCGCACACGCTGGTGTCCGGTGGCGTTTCCAATGTGTCTTTCTCCTTTCGCGGCAACGATTCGGTGCGCGAGGCGATCCATTCGGTATTCCTGTTCCACGCCATCAAGGCCGGCCTCGACATGGGCATAGTCAATGCCGGACAGCTCGCCATCTACGAAGACCTGCCTGCGGAATTGCGTGAACGGGTAGAGGACGTGATTCTCAACCGGCGTCCCGACGCCACGGACAGGCTGCTGGTGGTCGCCGACCGCTACCACAGGGAGGGCGGGGCCGAGCTGGACGAACATCACCTGGAATGGCGTGATTGGCCGGTCGCCAGGCGGCTCGAGCACTCGCTCGTCAAGGGCATCGGCGACTACGTCGAGGAGGACACGGAAGCCGCACGGCAGGAGCTCGGCCAGCCGCTGCAGGTGATCGAGGGACCGCTAATGGTCGGCATGAACACCGTCGGCGACCTTTTCGGCGAGGGCAAGATGTTCCTGCCTCAGGTGATCAAATCAGCACGCGTGATGAAGAAAGCCGTTGCCTATCTAACACCCTACCTGGAGGCGGATCGCGCCGCCGGGGCGCAGCCCCAGGGCAGGATCCTGATGGCCACCGTCAAGGGCGACGTGCACGACATAGGCAAGAACATCGTCGGCGTGGTCCTGCAGTGCAACGGGTTCGATGTGGTGGACCTGGGGGTAATGGTGTCCGCCGAACAGATTCTGAATACCGCAAAGGAGAAGTCATGCGACCTGGTCGGGCTGTCCGGCCTCATCACGCCTTCATTGGACGAGATGGTGCATGTGGCTGCGGAAATGGAGCGGCTGGGCTTCGCGCTGCCGCTGTTGATCGGCGGCGCCACGACCTCGAAGGTGCATACCGCGGTGAAGATCGAACCTCACTACTCGGGTCCGGTGGTGCACGTCACGGACGCGTCACGGGCGGTCGGTGTGGCGCAGAACCTGCTGTCACCAGAGCGCAAGCGGGACTACGCCGCAGGGGTGAGAGACGAGTACGACCGCATCCGCGGGGAGAGGCAGCGGCGCCAGAATAAAGATCGGGTGGTGGCGCTGGAGACAGCGCGACGCCGGCGCTTCCAGCCGGTCTGGAACGGATACCGGCCGCCACAACCACAGTTCCTCGGCATCCGGGCTTTCGACCACTACGATCTGAGCAAGCTCAGTCCGCGCATCGACTGGACACCGTTTTTCTCAACCTGGGAGATGCGCGGTCGTTACCCCCGTATCCTGGACGACGAGAAGCTGGGTGTCGAGGCACGCAAGCTGCTGGCGGACGCCCACGAAATGCTGCGGCAAATCATCAGTGAGGGCTGGCTTACGGCGCGCGCCGTGATCGGTTTCTTTGCCGCCAACAGCATCGGTGATGACATCGCTCTATACCGGGACGATGAGCGCGGGGAGGTGTTGACGACCCTGCATCACCTGCGGCAGCAAAAGGAGAAGACCGGCAATCAGCCTGAATACTGCCTGGCCGACTTCATTGCTCCGGCGGGCTCCGGGATCATCGATTACCTGGGGGCATTCGCCGTTACCACCGGTATCGGCATAGAAGCCAAACTGGAAGAGTTCGAGCGGGACCACAACGACTACGCCAGCATCATGCTAAAGGCCCTGGCAGACCGGCTCGCCGAGGCGTTTGCGGAACACATGCACGAACGGGTGCGCAAGGAGTTCTGGGGCTATGCACCGGTAGAGAACCTGGACAACGAGCAACTGATCGGCGAGCGCTACACCGGCATACGTCCAGCGCCGGGGTATCCCGCCTGCCCCGACCATACCGAGAAAGGGACGCTTTGGCGGCTCCTCGATCCGGAGACCAACGCGGGGATCAAGCTCACGGAAAATTATGCCATGTGGCCGACTGCCTCGGTCAGCGGCTGGTACTTCGCACATCCCGAGGCGCGCTATTTCTCGGTTACGCGCATACAACGCGACCAGGTGGAGGATTATGCAGTTCGTAAAGGCATGCCCATTGCCGAGGCCGAGCGCTGGCTGGCACCGGTGCTCGGCTATGAGCCTTCCTGAATCTGTCTACGCGAATTGATCCGGGATCAGCGAACTCTTGAGATGCGTGATCGTGTCCTTGATGAGCAGTTTCTTGCGCTTCAGGCGCTTGAGCTGCAGCTGATCTACGTAGACCGCCTCCTCCAGGCGCTTTATGACGTCATCCAGGTCGCGGTGCTCCACTTCGAGCTGGATGATCCGCTGCCCGACTTCTTCACTATCGGCATCATTCATAGGCGGTGTCTCTTGTGGCGGGTAAGAATTTCAGCTAAAACACCAGCCTCACATATCCTATTCCTTTCTTCGTGGAATCGCTAGACACCTGGGAAATACTGTTGCTCGGCGCTCTCGCCGTGTTGCTGGTCTTCATGCTGCGCCCTGGCCTGAGACAGGCATTCCGCCAGAGCAAGGAGGCCACCGACAGGGACTGGGCCGGCTTGCTGGTACCGCTCCTTGTGGTCGTGCTGTTCGTAGTGCTGCTGATAATGATGGTCTAGGCTTTGTCTGCAGATTTAGTGCAGATTCCCTTGACCCGGACCCTTTCGTTCTCGTCAGTCGTCATGCCGCCGGCCCGGCTGGGCTGCCTCCGCCACGCATCAGCGAAGGTACCGCCACCCTTGACGTGCCGGTCGAAATGGGCGCCGCCGCGCGCAACCAAAGACGCGAAACGCACAATCATGTCGCCCCGCGGCTCATGAACAGGAGCTAGAAGCGTATTTTCAGTTCAATCGCGACCGCCGTCCCTCGTTGACGGCGAATTCGCTCTGGCAACGTAACCCTGATCACCCGCAGTCCGACGGCAACATCACGCTGTCGGGCACCCTGCGCCGTCTATTCCGATCAACGCCTGCGGATCAACCCGTTGTAGAATGGCGGGCCATGCAACCGCTCTACGATCTGCACTCTCACTCTACCTGTTCCGATGGCACACTCGCGCCGGCCGAACTCGTCAACCACGCTGCCGATGCCGGCGTGACCCATCTCGCGCTCACCGATCACGACTGCATCGACGGTGTCGCCGAGGCGGCGGCGGCAGCGCGGGGCTGTGGACTTCATCTGGTACCCGGTGTGGAGATCTCCGTCACCTGGCAAGGGCAGACGCTGCACGTGGTGGGCCTCGGTATCGATCCGGCCAACGCAATCTTGCGGGAAGGTCTGGCGGGGCTGCAGCAGCAACGCCATGAACGCGCCGAGCGCATGGCCGATCGACTTGCCCTCAAGGGCATGGACGTGGGGGCGCTCGCGACAGGCCTGGCGGGAGGCGCGGCGCCTGCACGGACGCACTTCGCGCGCGCACTGTGCCAGGCTGGTTTCGCCCGTGACCCGCAGCACGCATTCCGAAAACTGCTGCGGCGCGGGAAACCCGGTTACCTCGAGACCCGGTGGGCGGCGCTGGATGTCGCTGTATCCTGGATAATCCGTGCCGGTGGTCAGGCAATTATCGCTCACCCCCATCGCTATCCGCTTTCCGCCTCAGGGCGCCACCGCCTGTGGCGGGGTTTCAAGGATGTCGGGGGTGTCGGTACGGAGGTGGTCTGCGCCAACAGTACCCCGATGCATATTCGTGTTATTGCCCGTGAAGCGGCGTTGTTTGAACTTCTCGCATCAGTCGGGTCAGACTACCATGGCCCCGAGCAACGATGGGTCAGACTCGGGCAACTGGCTCCGGTCCCCGCCGGGTTGACCCCCGTCTGGGGACACTGGCCCGGAACCCCCAGCTAACCGCATGTTGGAACACGACAGCCCGCGAAAGGACAAGACCGTTTATCTCGCCGATTACCGGCCACCGGCTTTCCTTATCGATGATGTTGAGCTGGAGTTCGATCTCGGTGAGCACAGCACCGTCGTCTGTGCGAGCCTGCGTCTGCGCCGCAACGGTGAGCACACGGACGAACTGGTCCTCGACGGGGAGGCCCTGGAGCTGCTGTCACTGCGTCTGGATGGCGCAGAAGTCCCGCAACACGGTTATCGCCTGGACGAAGCATCGCTGACGCTCGCGGAAGTCCCTGATGAATTTGTACTCGAAGTATCCACCCGCCTGCACCCTGACCATAACAGCGAGCTCTCGGGTCTTTATCGTTCCGGCGGCACTTTCTGCACCCAATGCGAAGCCGAAGGATTCCGGCGCATCACCTACTTTCTGGATCGGCCCGACGTCCTCGCTCGCTATACCACGCGCATCACGGCCCCCCGGTCTACATGTCCCGTCCTGTTGTCGAACGGCAATCTTATTGACGAAATCGACCTGGACGACGGACGACATTGCAAAGTGTGGCATGATCCGTTCCCCAAGCCGTCTTATCTGTTCGCCCTCGTGGCCGGTGATCTGGCGCGGGTAGAAGACAAGTTCGTAACCTGCAGCGGCAGGAACATCCAGCTGTTCATCTATACCCAGCGGCACAACATCGACAAGTGTGAACACGCCATGGCGTCCCTCAAAAAGGCCATGCGCTGGGATGAGGAGGTGTACGGGCGGGAATACGATCTGGATCGCTACATGATTGTCGCCGTGGACGATTTCAACATGGGTGCAATGGAAAACAAGGGGCTGAATATATTCAATTCAAAGTATGTACTGGCCCATCCCGAAACCGCCACCGACAGCGACTACACCAACATCGAGGGGGTGATCGGGCACGAGTACTTCCACAACTGGTCAGGAAATCGGGTGACCTGCCGCGACTGGTTCCAGCTCAGCCTGAAGGAGGGCTTTACCGTTTTCCGGGACCAGGAATTCAATGCCGATATGGGATCTCGTGGCGTCAAGCGCGTTCAGGACGTCAATATACTGCGCACCCATCAGTTTCAGGAGGACGCCGGACCGATGGCCCACCCGGTCCGGCCGCAGTCGTACCAGCAGATCAACAATTTCTACACCATGACCGTGTACAACAAGGGCGCCGAGGTGGTGCGGATGCTTTACAGGCTGGTGGGCCCGGCAGGGTTCCGCCGCGCCACTGACCTGTATTTCGACAGGTATGACGGGCAGGCGGTCACTACAGATGATTTTGTTAGCGCGGTTGAGGCGGCTGATAACATCGACCTGACCCAGTTTCGGCTCTGGTACGACCAGGCCGGCACGCCCGTGCTGCGCATCGAGGAGGCCCATGACCCGGCGCGGAGCAGCTATACACTGCGCGTCGCCCAGAGCTGCCCGGCCACTCCCGGCCAGCCCGACAAGCATCCATTTCATATCCCGCTCACGATTGCCTTGCTCGATGAGAGCGGCTCGCCGCTGCCCCTGTATTGCCGGGGCATTGCCGACGGCCCGACCGAGGCGGTGTTGCAGGTCAGGGAGGCCAGCAGCGAATACGTATTCGAACACATCCCTGTGCGCCCCGTGGCCTCGGTGTTGCGCGGCTTCTCGGCGCCGGTGAGGCTGGAGTTCGATCGCGTCGAGGACGACCTCTACTTTCTGATGACCAAGGATGATGACCCGTTCTCACGCTGGGAGGCCGGCCAGCAACTCGCGGTGAAGTTGCTGTTGGCAATGACGGCTGCTGTTCAGGGCAACGCCGCCGTCGAGTTGGATCATCGGTTTGTAGAGGCCTTTCGGTCCAATCTGCTTTGCGGTAGCGATGATCTCGCCTTCCAGCGCGAAATGCTGTGCCTGCCGAGCGAGTCCTACCTGGCCGAGTTTCTACCGGTCATTGACCCGATGGCACTTCATGTCGCCCGCCAGACCCTGCGCCACGCCCTGGCTCAGGAACTGGAGCAGGATTTCTTGACGATTTACCGAGGCTGCCACGACACGGCTGCATACAAAGCGGAACCGCAACAGATCGGGCGGCGCGCGCTGAAGAACCTGGCCTTGTCCTACCTGCTGGAGTTGAACCATACGGAGCACCGCCGCCTGGCAATACAACAGATTGCTTCGAGTCGGAACATGACAGATGTGATAGCCGCTCTCTCCGGTCTGGCCAATACGGTATGTGAAGAGCGTGATGCCGCCATGCAATCGTTCTACGCGCGCTGGCAGGGTGACCCGCTGGTGGTGGACAAGTGGCTGGCGATACAGGCCATGTCGCCCCTGGAGGACACCCTGGACCGCGTCCGTATGCTGACGCGGTACCCGTCGTTCAATACCAGGAACCCCAACAAGGTGCGCGCCCTGGTGGGCTCGTTTGCCCATGCGAATCCGGTACGGTTTCATGACCCCGGCGGCGCGGGATACGAGTTTGTCGCCGACCAGGTGATCGCCATCGACCCGCTGAACCCGCTGCTTGCCGCCCGGCTGGCGGCGGCGTTCAACCAGTGGCGCAGATACGACGGCAGCCGCCAGGCCCGCATGCGTGCTCAACTGCAACGGATCGCCGATACCGAACGGTTGTCTAGAGACGTGCGCGAGATAGTCACCAAGGCCTTGAGTAGCGACCCGTGAACAAGTCGCGGTCACTGCTGGTGGGCGTGATCGGGGCGTTGGTGATCGCCTTCTTCGCCCTAGACCTGTCCGACTATCTGAGTCTGGAGTTCCTCAAGGAACAGCAGGAATCCATCGAGCGTTACTACCGGGAATATCCGCTGCGGACGATCCTGGTCTATTTCGCCATCTATCTTCTGGCGGCCGCGTTATCGATGCCGGGGGCGGTGTGGATCACCCTGGCCGGCGGTGCCATCTTTGGTGTAGTGACGGGAACCGTCATCGTTTCCTTCGCCTCGAGCATCGGTGCCACCATCGCCTTCCTGGTATCGCGCTTTCTGCTTCACGACTGGGTGCAGAACCGTTTCCGGCGCAACCTGAGGGCAGTCAACGCCGGGATCGAGAAAGACGGTCCGTTGTACCTGTTCACTCTTCGAGTGGTACCGGTGTTCCCGTTCTGGATCATCAACCTGGTCATGGGTCTGACGACCATGCGGACGGGGGCATTCTATCTCGTCAGCCAAATCGGGATGCTGCCGGCCACCATTGTCTATGTAAACGCCGGCAGCCAACTGGCGCAGATCGAGTCGGCCTCAGACATCGTTTCTCCCGACCTGCTGCTGGCGCTGGCGCTGCTCGGCCTGTTTCCTCTCGCCGCGCAGCGGCTGGTGACCTGGGTGAAAGCACGCCGAGCCCTCAAAGGTTATGTCAAACCCGCCCACTACGACTACAACGTGGTAGTTATCGGCGCAGGGTCGGCGGGTCTGGTGACCGCCTATATCACCGCCGCTGTCAAGGCGCGGGTTGCGCTGGTAGAAAAGAGCCGGATGGGTGGTGACTGCCTCAACACCGGCTGCGTGCCGTCCAAGGCCCTGATCCGCTCGGCCAGGTTTCTCAGCCACTGCAGGCGGGCCAACGAGTTCGGCATGAAATCGGCGCTCGTCGATTTCGACTTCGCCGAGGTAATGGAGCGCGTACACCGGGTGATCCGCGAGATCGAACCCCACGATTCCGTAGAGCGTTACACCGGGCTGGGTGTGGACTGCGTCTCCGGGGAGGCCCGCATAAAGTCTCCCTACGAAGTGCAGGTCAATGACCGGACGCTCACCACGCGGGGCATTGTGGTGGCGGCCGGTGCGGAACCGCTCGTACCGCCCATTCCGGGACTCGAAAACATCGCCTACCTGACCTCCGACACGCTGTGGGATATCCGGCATCTGCCAAAGCGGCTGGTCGTCCTGGGCGGGGGGCCGATTGGCTGTGAACTCAGCCAGTGTTTTGCCCGCTTCGGCAGTGAGGTGACACAGATCGAGATGCTGCCACGCCTTCTCGGCAGGGAGGACCCGGATGTCTCCCGCCTCGTTGAGGCCCGGCTCGCCGCCGAAGGGGTGGATATCAGGACCGGTCATGTGGCGACGGGCTTCGACGGCGGGGGCGACAGCAAGCGAATGACCTGCCGCTACCAAGAGGAGGAAGTGACTATAGAGTTCGACGACCTGTTGGTGGCGCTTGGCCGTCGTGCGAACACGGACGATTATGGCCTCAAGGAACTGGGTATAGGGACCACTGCGACAGGCACCATAGAGGTCAATGAATATCTGCAGACCTGCATCCCGACCATCTATGCCTGCGGCGACGTGGCGGGTCCCTACCAGTTCACCCACACGGCCTCGCACCAGGCATGGTACGCCGCGGTGAACGCATTGTTCGGCGGAATAAGAAGATTCAGGGTAGATTACTCGGTGATACCGTGGACGACTTTCACCGACCCGGAGGTCGCGCGCGTCGGCCTCAATGAAACCGACGCCAGGGCGCAGGAGATTGACTACGAGGTGACAAGCTTCGATCTCGGGGAACTCGACCGCTCGATAGCGGACGAAGCCACCGAGGGTTTCGTCAAGGTGCTCACTGCCCCCGGAAAAGACCGCATACTGGGCGCCACGATTGTCGGGGAACACGCGGGCGAGATGATATCCGAGTTCGTATTTGCCATGCGCCACAACAAGGGGCTGAACAAGATACTGGGCACCATACACAGCTATCCCACGCTGGTGGAAGCCAACAAGTATGCAGCGGGCGCCTGGAAGCGCGCCCACGCACCGCAGAACCTGCTGCGTTGGCTGCAACGATTTCACACCTGGCGCCGAGGATGACCCACCGCTCGCATGGTCTTCAGCTCCACGGTCTTCCTGTTCGCTTTTCTGCCGGTAGTGCTGCTGTGCTACTTCTTGGCGCCGCGACCCTTGAGAAATCTGGTGCTGCTCACCGCCAGTCTATTCTTCTATGCCTGGGGAGAAGGGGCGTATGTGGCTTTGATGCTTTCGTCCATCGCTCTGAATTATCTGGGTGGTATCGCCATCGCCAGCTTGCCCCGGTCGAGTTCCCGAAAGCTGGCGCTCGGGCTTGCGGTGACAGCCAACCTGCTGCTGCTGGGGGCATTCAAGTACGCCAACTTCATTGTCGATAACCTGAACTGGCTGCTGCTGAGCGTCGGCTCCGGCCCGTGGCAGCTCGATCCGGTACATCTGCCGATCGGAATTTCGTTCTTTACCTTTCAGGCCATGTCGTACGTGATCGATGTCTATCGCGGCGAAGCGGAGGTGCAGCGGAATCCCGTGAACAGCGCTTTGTACATCGCCCTTTTCCCGCAGTTGATTGCAGGTCCCATAGTACGCTACCACGACATCGCCCGGGACCTCACAGAGCGCAGAGTGTCGCGGGAACTGTTCGCCAGCGGAACCAGCCTTTTCATCGTCGGGCTGGGCAAGAAAATGCTGCTTGCCAACCCGCTGGGGGAGGTGGCGGATGAAATCTTCGCGCTGCCGGTGTCGGAACTGTCGCCGGCAACGGGATGGCTGGGCGCCATCTGTTACGGGCTGCAGATCTATTTTGATTTTTCCGGATACTCGGACATGGCGATCGGCTTGGGCCGGATGTTCGGGTTTCGCTTCCTGATCAATTTCAACTACCCCTATATCGCCCAGTCCATGCGAGAATTCTGGCATCGGTGGCACATCTCACTGTCGCGCTGGTTCCGGGACTATCTGTATATCCCCCTGGGCGGCAGCCGCGACGGCGCCTGGCGCACCTGGCGCAATCTGTTACTGGTGTTTCTCCTGTGCGGGCTGTGGCATGGAGCGAGCTGGAACTTTGTCGTCTGGGGCCTGATCCACGGTCTCTTCCTGGGCCTTGAACGAACCCGCCTTGGCGTGCTGCTGGCCGCGCTGTGGAGGCCCCTGCGACACCTTTATGTGCTGCTGATTGTCACGGTGGCCTGGGTCTTTTTCCGCACCGACGATCTGGCTCATGCCGAGGCATTCCTGGACGCCATGTTCGGCGGCGTCTCCGGCGGCGGGGTGCAGGCCCACCTCGGTGTTTATCTGCAACCTTCCACGATAGTGGCGTTCATTGTAGCGGTGGTGGGAAGCACGCCGCTGCTGCCGTGGGTGAAGCAGAAGCTGCACACCGCTGCGGAACGACCGGCGGTGAGCGCAACAATCAATGCAGCCACGCTCATCGCCCTCGCGCTGATCGTCCTTGCCGCCGCCATGCACCTGGCGGCGGGCACACATAACCCCTTTATCTACTTCAGGTTCTGAAACATGTATGGGCCCATTTATCAACGCCTGCTGATCCTGCTGTTCATCGCCGCGCTATGGTCGCCGTTGCTGGCCACGCTTCCCGGATCGACCGTCAGCGTATCCACCGCCGAGAAGCGTAAACTGGCTGAGTTTCCCCGCTGGGAGGCGTCGTGGAAGGCGTTCGTGGAGGGGCTGGAGGACTACTACAACGACCATTTCGGCTTCCGGCAGTCACTGATACGCTGGTACAACATCGTTTTGGTGAAATGGCTCGGGGAATCCAATACCCGCTGGGTTCTGGTAGGTCGCGACGACTGGTTGTTTCAGGGGGGCGATCCCCACCTGCGGGATATACTGAACGCCTGGCCGTTCTCCGATGCCGAGCTGGCACGCTGGGCGCAGGTCATGTCCTCCAAGCATCAGTGGCTGAAGGCGCAGGGGATTACCTATGTGTTCGCCATCACCCCCAGCAAACACCTGGTCTATCCGGACAAGCTGCCCCGCTCCTTCCGGCGGGCCACCGACACGTCGCGCATGGACCAGCTGGTGGATTATCTGCGTAAGAACACCCAGGTGCCGGTACTAGATCTGCGCCCCCCTCTGCGCGCGGCGCGTGCGACCCTCCGCCCCTACCACCTGACGGACACCCACTGGAACGCGTTCGGTGCCTACGTGGGCTACCGCGAGATCTTGCAGGCCGCCGGTGTCGCACCTGCTTACCGCGGCGTGCCCGACATGCGCCCTGCGGACTTTCGCGCCACCATGGTTCCGGGCGGAGACCTGGCACAGGCGCTGGATCTGCGGGATGTTTTGACGGAAAGTGTTTTGATGCCCGAAGTCTGGCGGCCGGACTGCGCCGAGTATTCGAAAGTGGACGCCGACGCGTTGGTCCGGTACCTCGAGCGGTTTGATGATCAATTCAAGCACCGGCAGTCGTTCACCACCCGTTGCCCTCGCGCCACCGGGAGACTACTGATGTTCCGCGACTCTTTCGCGCTGGCCCTGATGCCCTACCTTTCGGAAACATTCGGGTATATCCATTACGTGCCGCACAGCCCCGTCAGCCTGAAGAACCTGCAGCCCCTGGTAATCGAACACCGCCCGGACGTCGTCATCGAGCAGCGGACCAGCCGCTGGCTACGGACTCCGCACGGTTAGGTTATCGCCCGCCTGTGAGCGTTGCCGCTGGGGATGTGTGCCGTTCGCTGTCGGTCCGACCGTCGTTAATCGCCTCGACCTAGAATCGCCACTTCATCTTGACGCGATTACCGTAGAACTTGAACTGCAGCGGGCCATAGGCCCCGATATCGAGGCTGGACTTGTAGGAAAGTGCCTCGGCACGACTGCGTCCGCGGTGGCTGGTGTCGTGGTCGCGGGAAAAGCAGGTGGCACTCATGATACAGCGATGATCTGCGATAAGCGGGGGACTGAGGACTTCCGCATCGACATCGGCGAACATGGCACCCTGGAAAACTTGCGCTGTGGCCGTACCGCTCACGGCCAAGGCGGCGCCGAGCAGCGCGGCGCATGAATACAGCTTACTCTGTGTCTGTGGCCTCACTTCACACCTCCCGTGCGCTGTCGCGCAACCTCAGCAGGGCCAAATACCTCTTTGCTGAAAATACTCTAGCAAGCGCAAGTGTTAAGACGATGTAAAATAATTAACGTTTTCGCCATATATTTTGCACGTTCGCGCGGGCTGGACAGGGCAAACGCACCATCATGATGCAATTCAATGCGAAACGCGCCTCGCCGCAGTGCACAATTGTATTTACTGACCTGGATGGGTCATTGCTGGACCACACGGATTACTCCCATGCCGCGGCGGCGCCCGCGCTGGAACGTCTGCGGGAACAGGGGATACCCCTGGTTCCCGCCAGCAGCAAGACCGCGGCCGAGATCATCGCGTTCAACGAGCAGATAGATAACAATCATCCCTTCATCTTTGAGAACGGCGGCGGGATCGGGGTTCCACGCGGGTACTTCCCGTACTTCACGGCAGGGCGGCGGGAAGGTGATTATCGGCTGCACACGAACGGGCGCCCGTACACCGAAATCGTCAATTGTCTGCGCAGCCTGCGCGATCGTCATGGCTGGCGCTTCAGTGGCTTTGCCGATTGGGGCACTGACCAGGTGATGGCCCACACCGGGCTGACCAGGGTCGCCGCAAAGGCGGCAAGACAGCGTCTGTTATCCGAGCCGGTGCTTTGGCAGGATGACAGTGCGACGTTGCTGGAGTTCACGCGGCAGCTTCAGGAACAGAACTTGCATCTCGAGCGGGGAGGCAGGTTTCTGTCGGTACAAAGCATCGTCGACAAGGGAAAGGCCATGAACCAGCTTTTGCAGCACTATACCGAACAATACGGCCGCCCCATCGTCACCGTCGCCTGTGGCGACAGCCCCAATGACAGGAGCATGCTGCTGCAGGCGGATTTCGCCGTTATCATACCGGACCATCTCGGCAGACACCTCCAGATCGCGCGCAATGACCGCGTCCACTACGCAAGCGCACCGGGCCCCGCAGGCTGGCGCGAGGGCATCGAGCATTTCCTTTCTTAGGCGGCATTTATGACGGATTTCTTTCAAAACGGTGCCATCACCACGCTGCACGATCTCAGGACTCGTCCGCTGGAGGATATGGAGCGTGAACTCGTCCTGTTCGCACGCGACACCCCCATGGCGCTGGTGCTGCCGTCACTGTACTCTGAATTGCACGGCCCGGCTCTCCCGCGAATCGTGGACGAGCTCGGCAGGATCGACTACCTGGACGAAATCATCATCGGTCTTGATCGCGCCGACGAGAAGCAGTTCAGGCACGCCCGCCGCTTCTTTTCGCGCCTCCCCCAACGCACCTCGATACTGTGGCATGACGGTCCGCGCATGAGGTCCCTGGATGAACTGTTGCGCCGGCATGAGCTGGCGCCCATGGAAGTGGGTAAAGGCCGCAATGCCTGGTTCTGTTTTGGTTACGTCCTCGCAAAAGGGCGGGCCCAGGCCGTCGCTCTCCATGATTGCGATATCACGACCTACCGGCGCGAACTGCCGGCACGCCTATTCTACCCGGTCGTCAATCCCGCGTATGACTATAAGTACTGCAAGGGTTACTACGCGCGCATCAGCGAAGATCGCCTGAGCGGTCGCGTCACCCGATTGTTCATGACGCCGCTGCTGAGGGCGCTGAGAAAGATATTCGGCGCCCTGGATTACGTGGAATTCCTCGATAGTTTCCGCTATCCGTTAGCGGGAGAGTTCAGCATGCGCCAGGACGTGCTGCGCAGCATTCGCATACCTGCGGACTGGGGGCTGGAGGTCGGCCTGCTCTCAGAAGTCTACCGAAATTTGTCGTCGCGTTTGATTTGTCAGGCCGATATCGCGGACGGCTACGACCACAAGCACCAGAGCGTCTCCGAAGACGATCCCGATCAGGGGCTGGCGCGCATGAGCACCGAAATCGCAAAGTCCATCTACCGCAAGTTGGCGACCGAAGGGATCACGCTGACGTCGGAGCGGTTCCGCACCATCAAGGCGACCTATTACCGCATCGCGCTGGACATGCTGCAGCAGCACTTCGATAACGCCTTGTTCAACGGCTTGCGCCTCGATCGCCACAAGGAAGAACGGGTCATCGAGATGTTTGCGCAGAACCTCATCGTGGCCGGGGAGAACTTCCTTGCCAGCCCCATGGAAAGACCGTTCATCGCCAACTGGAACCGCGTGTTCAGCGCCATCGATGATTTCGCGGATCAGCTGCGCGAAGCGGTGGTCGCGGATAACGCCTGAGCGCGATGCGGATCGCGGCGCCCCTCAGGGGGTCACCAGCCACAGGCACTGGTACGGGTCCAGCATCAGCGTTCCTGCATCCACCGGCACTCGCCTGCCGGTAAGAACATCATCGACCGCCGGTTCGCCACCGAGCCCGACTTCGAGCAGCGCCAGCGCCTTGTCAAAGGGCGTAAAGTTATGAATGGCGGTCAGCACCTGTTCGCCGCCGGCAGCGGTGCGCCGCAACCCGAACAGATCGCCACCGAGATCGAACACCTGTTGCGCCGCCTGCGGATGGAATGCCGCTTGGCGCCGCCGCAGCAACAGGCGCCGGCGGTATTCCACAAGTACCCGGGCGTTCGGCGTCGATGCGTCTGCAAGCAGCTCCTCGAGTTCGCCGCGGTCCCACTTACGACGATTGATCGACCGTGTCCTGCCGGTTCGTTCCACGCCCTGCAGATCGTTCGGCGTCGCGGTGAGGCTGTGTATGTAGACAGCCGGGATGCCCTGCAGCGACAGGGGCACTGTTTGCGTGAGCAGGAAACGCTCCACGTGAAGCCGATCTTCCTGCACCGACGTGTCACGCAGCGCGTCGAAATAGCCGATATTCAGTTCGTACGGACTGTCGGTACCATCAATGTTCGTCTTGGTAGAGATATAACCTCCGCACTTTCGCATCGCCTCCAGGAACACCGCGATTTCATCCTCGGGCACCAGCCCCTCGAGCGGCCGTAGTCCGACCCCATCATGCGAGGCCGTGAAATTGAAGTAGGTACAGTCGACGGGCGGGCGCTCGAGGGCGCGCGCCCAGGGGGTCAGGTACCGCGTGCTGCCGCTGTGGGCCGCATGCAAAAGTAATGGCGGCAGGCTGAACTGATAGATCATATGCGCCTCGTCGCCGTCACCGAAGTAGGTAATGTTCTCCGCGTGAGGAACATTAGTCTCGGTAATCAGCACACAACCCGGCTCCACGCGGTCCAGCAGGGCCCTCAGCAGCTTGACGATGCAATGGGTCTGCGGCAGGTGGATGCAGTCCGTTCCGGGCTGCTTCCACAGATAAGCCACGGCATCGAGGCGGATATACCGTGCCCCCTGTCTGATGTAGAAGAACGTGAGATCGATGATTTCCAGCAGCACATCCGGATTGCGGTAATTGAGGTCGATCTGGTCATGACTGAACGTCGCCCACAGGTGGCGAACACCTTGCGGCGTATGTACATCGACGAACAACGGGCTGTTGCGCGGCCTGAACACCATCGCAAATTGGTCCCGCGGATCCGCCTCTATGAAGAAGGTCCGGCCCGGCCCGGAATCATTGAGATATTCGGTAAACCACAAGTGGTCGCGGGAGACGTGATTCAAGACAAGATCGAATGCCAGGTCGAGCTGTAGCGCGAGCGCAGAAACGTGGTGCCAGTTTCCCAACTCCGGATTGATGGACCGGAAATCGGTCACCGCGAATCCGTCGTCGGAAGAAAACGGAAACAGCGGCAGCAAGTGTAAGAATCCGAATGTGTCCTGCAGATGATCGGACAGGAAACCACCCAGGGTCTGCAGCGGCGGTTCGCTGGGGGACTGGATGCTGTCGCCATAGCTGATCAGCGCCACGTCAGACTGGTCCCAATCCGGCCGGCGTCGCTGCTCAGGACGCGTGTGCATATGGTTCGAAACGATCTCTGCCAACCGCGGGGTGATGTCCCGGGCCGTCACGGCGCCATACAGTTCGCGCAGCTGATCCTGGATCTCCGCCGCCTGGACTAGTTCTTCCGCTTGTGTTGTAGTCATCGACAAACTACCAATCATGGTCATAGTGGCTAAGCTTACTGCGCGGGCATTCGATGATGTAAGCAATATCCGTTCCCAAGCTCCGACCGGATCTGTCTGAAGGGCACTGCATGCATTCAACTTCGCCTAGGGGCGCTCTCACCTTCCGCCAACGGCCCGGCTGTCACGAGCGGCACCTGCGCCGCAAGCTTGAGAACCCCTTGTTTCCACCGGGCCAGCGCCACCCCAGCCAGGCGGACCTCAGCGCCGCCCGCCACCGTGACAACGAGGAACTGGCCCGGTTCATGGTCGAGGTACAGGAACTGGTCGGGGACATCGGTAAACTCGACGACACCGTCGACAGCACGGTCATCCTGGACCTCAAGGCCCGCGCGGATCGGTATTATGAACAATGCACCGGATTGGCCGGCGATCAGCAGCCGGTGAAAGAGGCCTTGACCCGACTGGTGACCGTGATGATGTCGGCGCTGGAGAAAGGCGCGGGTGGCGATGCGCGGGCGCTGGCTGAGCTGCGACAGGAGCAGCTCGCCCGCGACATGCATTTCTCATTGCTGGAACTTCCGCTGACGGGAGACCTGTTGCGCGAACAGTCGCCTATCTCGGCTGAGGATTTGGTCCCGACCCTGCTCAGCGAGCCGGTGGAAAGCCTGGCGGTGATCCTGTCACTGTTTGAGCCGACACAGATCTCCGTCATCACCGCCGACGGACGCGCCCTGATCGACCGGCGTCGGCAGGAAGGGCTGGACATGGCGCGGGCCGAGCGCCGGTTGAGCGCCATCGAGGCGGCACTCGGCGACTCCGGGCCAGACTAGCCCCGACAAGTTCGCCCCTTTTCATTCTGCGGCGCCGGGCGCGTTCGGCTGGCGACGCTCCGCACCTGCGAAGTGCTCAGCCCCGGCCTGGCGCGTTCACGGCGGCCTTGTGGAGGGGTACCAGCGCCTCTGCGTCGGCGTCCACCGGCTCAGGGTCACGGCTGCCTAGGTGCCTTGCCAGGAGCCACAGTTGCGGCCCCTCCCAAGGTGCCGGCTGCGGGGCGTAAAGCGCTCGTTGCAGATCGTCAATGGCGGCCGACAGTGCGCCGCCGCAACGCCCCGCCAGCTGCGACAGATTGCCGGGCGGCGCCTCGGGCCAGATGGTTGTGCCGAGCGCCAGCGCCGCGTCACGGGCTGCCGCCGCATCATTGTCCGCGCAGGCTCGTTTGAGGTCCGCGAGTGCCTTTTTGACGCTGGGCGGAGGGCCCTCCCGCGGGGACGGAGCGGGTGCCGCCAAAAGACGGCGGTCGCGTCGCCACAGCCCGAGCGTCAGCAGCCATGCCAGCGCCAGCCCCACGCTGAGCCAGCGCCAGTAGCCGGGGCTCGGCGCCGAGTCGTCCAGCGGCCGGCCCCCGCCGTCGGGTAAGTTGTCGGCGTCGAGCGGCGCGGTGCGCTCAGCGGCCGGGGCCCCGGCTGTCACTTCCAGGATGCGCGACGGCAGCACTGCCTGCTCGGGCTGCCGGGTCTCGACGTTCCACCACGTAACCGTCACCGCGGGCAGCGTGTAGGTGCCGGGACGGGTGGCCACCAGGGCGGTGGTCTGTATGCGTGTGCCCATCACACCGTCCTCACCGGCAAGATTCTTCAGCTCGGGCTGTTCCGGGTACTGTTTGATGGCCTCCGGCAAGGCCAGGTTCAGCTCCGGCAGCTGCGCCGCGATGAGGCCGGACGCCCGTATCGTGATGCGGCGCGTCAAGGCGTCCCCTGCGGTGACGGGCCCGGCGCTCGACCAGGTCTCACCCAGGCTCAGCGACCGTGCCGGCAACCACACCCGCGGCGCCTCCGCCGGCGCTTCCGCGACAGGGACCTCGATCGCCTTCGAACGGACGCGGATGCTTCGTGTCCTGGCCGTGTCGAAGATGCTGGACCGGGAGCGGCCACGTTCTATCACCTCCGCCTGGAAACGCAGCGGCGGCAGCACCAGCATTCCGCTGCCCTGCGGGAAGATGGCATAACGTCGCTCGGTCACCCGGTAACGCTGTCCGGCACGGTGGGCCACATAGACGGAGTCTTTGCCCAGCCGTTCCACTATGGTGTCCACACCCTCCGGGGCCGGCTCGCTGAGCCTTGCGGAACTCGCTTTCGTGGTCCGGAATACCCGCACGGTATAAACGACCTGTTGCTGGACGTAGGGTCGTTCTTCATCCACCTCGACTTCAAGAAAGAACGGCGACGTGTCGCCCTCGCCGGGCGGACCGGAGGGCCGGACCAGGACCGTCACCGGATTGCTGCGCGCGGAGCCGAACTCGATCGCCGGGATGGTGACGGACCCGGGCTGGGTCGGCATGAGTTCAATCTGCCAGGTGTTTTGTCGGGTCGCCCTGCCGTTGATGATGGACACATTCTGGCTGCGTGACTGATTGAGGACCTCGAATTTCTCGGCAAGCGGTGACAGATCAGGATCGACGTCGATATCGCCGTCGACCTCCAGCACGAGGTGAAACGATTCGTCCACGCTCACCGACGAGCGATCGACGCTGGCCGAGATGGTGGCCGGCAGTGCCGACGACGCCCAGCACAGCGCCAGCGCGTACAGCAGGGACTGCCAGGTCGTTGCCAGCTGCCGGCGACTCACCACGGTTCCGCCACCGCAGCCTCAGCCCGGTCGCGCCGGCTGTACTGATAGCGGAACTTGCGCCGCAGCAGACCTCCCGGGTCATCTGGTATGCGCCTGAGCCATTGTTCCGTCGCCTGCCGCGACTCGTCCGCGGGCGGGGAAAGATCGTCGCCCGCCGACGCACGAGGGGGTTTGTCATCGCCCTGATCGGCACCGGCATCCCGCTCCTGATTGGCAGTCGGCGACTGCGCTGGATCCTGTTCGGGTGTCGGCGGGGGGGCTGTCTGCTGGCTCGAGCCGGCGGGGTCGCGCGATGCCTCTTCCGCATCGCTGTCCATCGACGCATCGCCTTTTTCGGGGGGGTGAGCGCCGCCGGCTTGGCTGTCTTCTGGCGAAGAACCGCCTTGCTCCCCGGGTGAAGACCGGGGCGACTCACCGTCCTGTCCGCCGCCTTGGGCGGGGGGCGGGGGGGGCGGCTCGAGCCCGCGCAGCAATTCAAGATTGTGACGCGCATCATCATGCCCCGGCTGCGCACGGAGAACATCCTCGTACAGCGCCATGGCCTCTTCGAATCGCCCCAGCTGCGCCAGCGCGTTAGCCCGGTTGTAAATCGCATCGGGCTGTCGAAGCGGCTCCAGCGCTGCCGCCGCCTGCTCGAACCGCCCGGCGCGGTACAGCGCGGCGGCCCGCCACGCGGGATCGCGAAATTCCTCCGCGGCGCGCTGGTAATCCCGAGCCTGGAACGCGTGCTCGCCCTGCTGGTCGCGGTTACGCCACAGCGATCCCCAATCCATCGCTGCTGCCGGATCGGGAAAGGACAGCAGCACGCAAACCAGCAGTGCCAGCAGACCGCGCCGGAACGCCAGACTGGCGACCGGCAACAGCACCAGCAGTAGCCAGGGGCCCTCCTCGCGCCAGCGATCACTGGTCAAGCCGGCAACATCTTTCACCGCCGACCAGTCCGCGGACGCCCCCCCCAGCACCTGTGTCAGATCACCATCGTCAACGCTCAGCCTGGCGTAGCGGCCGTTTCCGGCACGCGCCAGGGCCTGCAGGGCAGCCTCGGGCAGTCGCGGTATGATTGTGTGTCCCGCAGCGTCTGTGAGGAATCCGCCGTCGCCCGCGGGGATGGGGGCCCCGTCCGGTGTCCCCACCCCGATCACTGAGAGCCGGTGGCCGGCCTGCGTGAGTCGGCCGACCGCCGCGTCCAGCCCGCCTACGCCCACATCGTCGGTGATCAGGACCACGCGCCCGGGCCCAGCCTCCGCCTGCTCGAGCAGGGTTGCCGCGACACCCAGGGCCCGATCGGTGCGCGTGCCGGGCACCGGCATGATATCGGTGGTCAGGCTCGGTACCAGCGCGCTAATCGTATTGACGTCGTCCGTGAGCGGGGTCACGGCGAAAGCGTCTCCCGCGAAAACCACCAGCGCCGTCTGTCCGTCCTGCCGCCGGCGAACCAGGTCGCGCACCTTCAGTCGGGCCCGTTCGAGGCGACTCGGGCTGATATCGGCGGTATCCATGGACCGCGACAGGTCCAGTGTCACCACCAAGGCCTCCTGGTGCCGGTATACGGGCTGAGGTGTCTCACGCCAGGCCGGACCGGCGAGGGCGACTATGCCCAGCACCCCAGCCAGCGCCAGCAAGGCTATGCCCACACCCTGGCGACCGCGTGCCCCACCTTCCAGTATGAACGGCAGCAAGGACTCATCACAAACTGCATGCCAGGCGCCACGGCGGACATCTCCGCGCCGCAGCCGCCACGACAACAGCAGCCAGGGAACCAACGCCAGCAGCCACCAGGGGCGGAGAAAATGAAACGCCTCCATCATTCTCTCCGGAACGGGCCCGAACGCTCGAGCAGCAGCGCGAAGCACAGCGCCAGGGCGGCACCAAGTGGCCAGGCGAACAGCGATGCCGTGGGGCGGAACGCTTGTGACGTGTCCATGACCGGTTCCAGTTCGTCGAGCAGGGCATAGATCTGTTCAAGTTCCGCAGTATCCCGGGCGCGGAAGTACCTGCCGCCGGTGCGCTCCGCGATGCCGCGCAATGTCTGCTCATCCAGGTCGCGGGACGGATTGACGCGCCGCGCGCCGAGTAGGGACTGCACAAGCATTTCATCGGCGCCGATGCCGATGGTATAGATCTTGAGCCCGCTCTGCGCCGCCAACGTCGCGGCCTTGAGGGGGCTCACCGCGCCGGCGGTGTTGGCGCCGTCGGTCAGCAGAACCAGCACCCGCGATGTCGCCGCCTTGTCCCGCAGCCGTTTTACCGCCAGGCCGATGGCGTCTCCGATGGCGGTCTCTTTGCCAGCCAGGCCGATGGCTGATTCCATCAGCAGGCCTTCGACCGTGGTCCGATCGAAGGTCAGCGGTACCTGCAGGTAAGCATTGCGGCCGAACAGTATCAGCCCCAGCCGGTCGCCGCTGCGGCGGCGGATGAAACCACTCGCGACGCTCTTGGTAGCCGTGAGTCGATCCACCACTCGCCCGTCGAGCTGGAAATCCTCAACTTCCATGGAGCCGGACAGATCCACCGCCAGCATAAGGTCACGACCGGCTACGGGTGCCTGTATCGGCTCCCCGGACCATTGCGGCCGTGCCGCGGCCAGCATCAGCAACAGCCAGGCGGCCGCCGCCATCAGCATGGCCCGGCGATCGACAGCCGGGGCCCTGCGGCCCCCCGCCAGCCCGAGCTCACCCAAAAAAGGTGTGCGCAAGGCGGCCAGGCGGTCGGTGCTGGCTTCCGGCAATATGCGTCGCGCCAGCGCAGGCAGCGGCAGCAGCAGAAGTACCCAGGGCCATTCGAAGTGGATCATGTCGCGTCTGCTGCCTCTGCTCGTGCCGAAACCACGAGAGCGCGGCACTCTGCCAGCAATACCGTGACATCCAGCTGTGGATCGGGCTGGTAGGGCTGCTCGAGCAGCGCCGTCGTGGCCGGCCCCGCGAACACCGGTGCGTCGCATCGCTGGCGGAGCCACTGCAGCCATCGCTGTCCCGTCAACGCCGCCACTTGACTGCGTGGGGCGATACTCAACGCAAACCGTTTCAGGAGCACCGATATCGCGGCCAAGGCCAGGCGCGCATCCCCGCTGGCGCGATAATCCGCCTCCACTGCATCCAGTTCCCACAATGCCGCCCGGCGCAGCGCGCCCGCACGGCGCCGCAACCGCCAGTACCGGCCCAGCCGCCAGACGACCCAAAGCAACGCCCCAAGCAGAGGCGGGAGCAGCCACCAGCCGAGTCCGGGAGGCCACCAGGACACCGCCTCTGGAAGATGGATGTCCCGCAGCGGCAGGTGCTGCACATCGGTCATCCCCAGCCGACGCCTCTACTCGTGCCAAACGTTTGCATCAGGGGGATCAGGCCGCCGCACGGCGCAGCAGGTCGTTGCGCAGGGACGCCATCAGGTCTGCATTGGTCGCCATGGGAATCAGTGACATGCCATAACGGCGGCACAGTCCGCGCAGGTGTTTCTGGCGCTCGGTGAAACGCGCGCGATAGCGCTGGCGTAACCCGGGATCGGCGCAGTCCACCAATGCGTCGCGGTGCCCGTCGGTCAACCGGTACAGGCCTGGCGGGGGCAGTTCCGCCTCCAGCGGATCATGAATGGAAATCAGCACCACGCTATTGTGTCGGGCCATCTGCGCCAGATGCCGTTCCACGCCCTCATCCAGCAAGCGAAAATCGCTGATGATGAAAACCAGGCTGCCGGGTCGTGCCACCCGCCGCAGCCGGGCCAGGGGGGATGACAGGGGGACCACCGGCGGCGGCGATGCCGGACCCGGCCACTGTGCGAAGGCCACCAGTTCCCGGATCAGGCCCAGCACCGCCGCCTTGCCCCGCTGCGGTCGAATCTCCCGATGGCTACGCTCGCTGAACAGAAGAGCCCCAACCCGGTCGCCATGATGATGGCTGCTCCAGGCCAGCAATGCCGTGGTGCGGGCTGCCATCACCGACTTGAAGGCGCCGCGGGTCGCGAAGTACATGCCGGCACGAAAATCGACGCAGAACAAGACGGGCCGTTCCCGCTCCTCGCGATAGAGTTTGGTGTGCGGTCGCCCGGTACGCGCCGTCACCCGCCAGTCGATATTGCGGACATCATCTCCGGGCTGGTACGGCCGCGACTCCTCGAATTCTATGCCACGGCCCTTGTACGCCGACAGGTAGCCGCCACTCTCGCCGGCGCGGATACGGGCGTCGGGCAGCGCCAGGCTCTCCCCGGCATCGCGCAGGCCGATCAGCGACCGCGCCGAAACACTGACCGCCTCGCTTTGCTCCGCCCTCAGGTCTTTCACGGTACCGCGATCTGCGCCATGAGTTCCGCTATGAATTCGTCCGTGGTCACGCCTTCGGCCTCCGCCTCGTAGGTGAGCAGGATGCGGTGCCTGAGCACTTCGCGGGCCATGGCATGGATATCGTCGGGGACCACGTACTCACGGCCCGCCAGCCAAGCGTGGGCGCGCGCGCAACGGTCCAGGGCAATGGTGGCGCGTGGGCTGGCGCCGAACTGCAGCCAGCTCGCCAGCTTCTGCGCGTAGAGTCCCGGATTGCGTGTCGCCAGCACCAGCTGCACCAGGTATTCCTCGAGTTCTGCGCTGAGGAAGACCTGCAGCACTTCCTGACGTGCTTCGAAAATGCTTTGCTGGCTGATCGTCAGTGGCGGCACGCCCCCCTCGCCGGCGGCCTCGCTGCGAGCCAGATGCAGGATTCGCTTCTCGGTATCGGCGTCCGGATAATCGATTCTGACGTATAACAAGAACCGATCCAGTTGTGCCTCCGGCAGGGGATAGGTGCCCTCCTGCTCAATGGGGTTCTGGGTCGCCATGACCAGGAACAGGCGCGGCAGCGGATGGGTGGTCTTCCCGACCGTGACCTGCCGCTCCGCCATCGCCTCCAGCAGCGCGGACTGCACTTTGGCCGGTGCCCGGTTGATCTCGTCGGCAAGCACGAGGTTGTGGAACAGCGGGCCGGCTTGAAACACGAAGCTGCCGTTCTCGGGACGATACACGTCGGTGCCGGTGAGGTCGGCGGGGAGCAGGTCAGGCGTGAACTGGACGCGGTGGAAGTCACCCTCCACGGCATCGCTGAGCACCTTTACAGCGCGGGTCTTGGCCAGTCCTGGGGCGCCCTCCACGATCAGGTGACCGTCCGCCAGCAGCGCAACCAGCAGGCGGTCAACCAATTTTGGTTGGCCCAGGATCTGCTGCGAGACATGGTCAGCCAGACTTCGAAATGCAGCCTGCGCGCTCATTCTAAGATTTCGGTCGGCATTGCTTGGGGGGCAATACTGCAAAGGCTGTGGTTCGTGGAAAAGCGGCCCGGCGGACCGGGGCACAAGCTGCTGCGTACCCTGCGCGAAGACAGCACTCACTGCCGCGGTTTGGCGCCGGTAGCGCGGTGTCGGTATCCGTTGGCAGGCATTCCCCGCGGCGGCGGACGCGGCCGGCCCGCCGATTTGCCGGGACCGCTCTCACCAGTCGTTGCGCAGTTCCCGCAGACGCAGGAACACGGTGCGCGGATCGGGTTCGTCCGGGAGTTCCGGAAATACCTGCCGCAGCTTGGCTATTACGGTTGCGCTGCGCAGCCGAAAGAAGGTGTTCACCGCTCTCTCCAGCGCCAGGTTGGTCACCAGCGGCCGGCTGGTGTCCTGGGTCTTCACATGTTCCAGCAGGCTCCTTGCCTCCATGTTGTCCGGTTCGCGGTCCAGGGTGAACTGCAGATTGTTGACGATGTAATCGTGGCCGGGATATATCCAGGTGCTGTCCGGCAGCTTGGCCAGCTGGCCGACGAAGGTCTCATAAAGCTCCTCGGGATGGCCCCCATTGTGACAGTTACCTGCGCCCGCGTTGAACAATGTGTCACCACAGAACAGCGCCGGGTTGTCGGTGTGCGCCAGCAGGCAGATGTGACTCATGGTATGCCCGGGGGTGTCCAGCACCTCGAACTCCACCGTGTGGCCCACGCGGACCTTCTCCCCGGCACGCAGACCAACGTCCACGCCGGGGATACGGCCGCGCGCATTGTAATGCGCCAGCAGCCTGGCGCCTGTTTTTTCGATCACCTTATGGTTGCCGCCGGTATGGTCGCCGTGTTCGTGGGTGTTCAGCACCTGGGTGATCTCCCAACCGTTGTTCTTCGCCACCGCCAGGCACCGCTGGTGATCCAGCGGATCAATGGCCAGCGCCTCTCCGGTCTCGGGGCAGGCGACCAGATAGTTGAAGTTCCGCCAGGCATTGTTGGTCCAGATCTGTTCAATTCTCACCACGATAACTCCATGGTTACAGCCGGCCCAATACTAACACCTCTACGATGCCGCATCGCCGAGGCTCAGCACTGCAGGTCGGTGATCACCGCGGCAAGGAAACGCGTTGCTTCCCCGCCGGTCACGCAGCGATGATCAAAGGTCAGCGACAAAGGCAGCGTCCGGCGTATCGCGGGTGTTTCGTCTACCGCCATCACACTGTGGCGAATCCGGCCGGCACCCAGTATCGCCACCGTGGGGGGCACGACCACCGGCGTCGAGTAGCGGCCCCCGATGGTGCCGAAGTTGGACAGGGTAATGGTATTGCCGCGCAGTTCCTCCGGCGGCACCGTGCGGGCGTTGATGGCTATCTTCATCGCTTCCAGGCCCCGGCGCAGGTCCTTGTCGTCGCGGCCTCCTACGTTGTGCAGCACCGGCACGAACAGGCCGTCCGCGGTGTCTACGGCAATCCCCAGGTCGATCTGTTCCAACACCCGTCGGCCCATGGCATGACCGTCGTACCAGGCATTGAGCGCCGGCTCGGCATGGCACCCCGCCACCAGCGCCCGGATGAGCCGCAGCATGATGTCCGCGCCAGGCCCCAGATGATTAATGTCGGCGTCGTCAGACACGGTAACCGCCACCACTTCAGCATGGGCCTGGGTCATGGCACGGGCCATGGCACGACGTACTCCCCGCAGCGGCTCCATGGGCCCGACCTCGGACAGGATTCGGGACACACGCCTGACGTCCTCGGCGGTGATCAGACCGTCGGGACCGCTCGGCGTCACCATGGCCAGCTCCACGTTCATGCGCTTGGCGAGCGCACGCACCGCAGGCGTCGCCTTGATGCCCTGCCCGTGGCGGGCGATACTGGTGGCGGCCTCCCTGACCACGGTATCTCCGCTTTTGACCTCTCCCACCACGGTGCTGCTTGGGCTGCCGCCTGCGGTTACAAATTCCGCCAGTGGCGCGCCCACTTGAATGATGTCCCCAGGCGCGCCATGCAGGCGCGTGACGGTACCGCTCTCGGGACTCGGCACTTCCACGATAGCCTTGGCCGTTTCCACTGACAGCAGTGGCGCTTCTTTCGCCACCGTGTCACCTTCGGACACGTGCCACTGTACGATCTCGGCATCCGGCAATCCCTCGCCCAGGTCAGGCAGCCGGAAAATCACCTCCCCCACGTCACGAAAACTCCATCGTCTGGCGGATGGCATGGCAGATACGCGCAACACTGGGGAGGTACCTGTCTTCCAACTTCAACAACGGCATGACGGTGTCCGGTCCGGTCACCCGGCGTATGGGGGCAAACAGCGAAAGCAGGCCATGTTCCGCGAGTTGCGCTGCGATCTCGGCACCAAAACCCGCGGTACGCGCGGCTTCGTGGACGATGACACAGCGCCCGGTTCGAGCCACCGATTCTAGGATGGTGGCGATGTCCAGGGGCTTTACCGTGGCCACGTCAATCACTTCGCAGCTGATGTTCTCGTCTCTCATTCTGTCTGCCGCCAGTTGAGTTTCATGCAGCATGGCGCCCCACGATACCAGCGTAACGTCGCTGCCCTCACGCAGGGTAAAGCAAACATCGAGAGGCAGCGGGTCACCGTCGTCATCAACCTGTTGTCTGATCAAACGATAGATCCGTTTTGGCTCGAGGAACAGCACCGGGTCGGGGTCGTGGATCGCGGCCAGGAGCAATCCATAGGCGCGTTCCGGAGACGAGGGTATCACCACCCGTAATCCCGGGATATGGGCGAACATCGACTCGGTGCTCTCGGAGTGATGCTCCGGCGCGCGGATACCGCCACCGAACGGCGCCCGAACGACCATCGGACAACTCAGTCTCCCGCGGGTGCGTGTTCGCAGTCTCGCGGCGTGGTTAATGAACTGGTCGATGGCCGGGTAGATAAATCCCATGAACTGAATCTCCGCCACCGGTTTCAGCCCCTGGGCGGCCATGCCCACCGCCATGCCCACGATCAGTCCTTCCGCCAGCGGGGCATCTACCACTCGTTGCGATCCGAACCGCTGCTGCAGGCCGGCGGTAGCGCGGAACACCCCACCGTTGACGCCGATATCCTCTCCCAGCAACACCACGTCCTCGTCATCCTCCAGGGCCCGGGCCAACGCGGTGTTGACCGCCTCCAGCAAGGTCAGTTCAGCCGTCATCAGGATATTCCCGGAGGCATTCATCGCGTTGCGGTGCCAACGCATCGGGGAGCGCCGCATACAGGCAGTCGAACATCGTCCCTGTCCCACGCGGAGGCGTCGCCAGGTACTCGGCCACGGCCGACTCCAGTTCGAGTTCCAGTTCACGCTTGATGTCGGCCTCGGCGGTCTCGGACAGCGCCCCCGCCTTGACCAGGTAACGTCGTAACCGGTCGATCGGGTCCCTGGCCGCCTGGGCGCGGACCTCTGCCTCGCTGCGGTAACGCGTGGCATCATCGGCGGTAGTGTGGTCGCTGACCCGGTAGCTCAGCGTCTCGACCAGGGTCGGTCCACCGCCGCTGCGGGCCCGCTCCAGGGCAGCGCCTACGCGGTCGAGCACGGCGATGACATCGTTGCCGTCCACCTGCTCCCCCGGAATGCCGGCTGCTATGGCCTTCTGGGCGAGCGTCTCACAGCGGCTCTGTTGGGCGCGCGGCATCGAGATCGCCCATCCATTGTTCACTACCACGAACACACAGGGGAGTTGCCAGACGCCGGCGGCATTGATCGCCTCGTAGAAATCGCCCTTGGACGTCGCCCCATCACCGCACATGCCCACGGCGACACGTGCTTGCTTGCGATACTGAAACGCCCAGGCCACCCCCACCGCGTGAGGCAGATGGGTGGCGATAGGGATAGCGACCGGGAAATCGTCAGAGACGTCGGCGAAAGCCATGCCGCGCTCGTCGCCACCCCAATAAAGCAGCAGCTCGGCCATGCTCACACCGCGCGCCAGGTACACCCCCTGCTCACGATAGGTAGGAAGAAACACGTCTTCGCTCCGCATGGCGGCGCCGACACCGGCCGCCGTGGCTTCCTGCCCGAGAGACGACGCGTAGGTCCCCATCTGGCCGGTGCGCTGGAGCGCCACCGCCTTGCGGTCGAACAACCGTGTACGCAGCATGGAACGGTAAAGCTCGAGTAGCCGTGCAGCATCGTGCGCGAATCCGGGCATATCACGCACCGTGACGCCGTTGGCGTCGAGGTACTGATGATATGCGATCTCAAAGCTTGCTACTGTAGTCATTACTTGTATGCCCGGTTGCGGTTGCCTGCCCCGGTAATTCCCGCCCCGCATGAACATCTAGCTTGCTGGCGACATGGATTTCGTGCTCGACTCGTGAGATCGTAACATCCGTGCCTGAGGTCGGCGAAGCGGCCGGCGTTACGCGCATTCGACATTGCCTCGTCCACGACAGTCGGCGCAGCCAGCTTCGCGCCCCGGCTGCTGAGCGTCCGAGGATCCGGTGCCACCACCCCCGCATTCGCTTACACTATGCGCCACCTAAGTGAGCGGGTCGAGCCTCATGTCTATGATCAAGGAATTCAGGGAATTCGCCATGCGCGGGAACGTGGTTGACATGGCAGTCGGCATCATCATAGGCGCCGCCTTCGGAACCATCGTCAAATCCCTGGTCGATGACGTCATTATGCCGCCCATTGGGCTGCTGCTCGGCAATGTGGATTTCACCGATCTGTTTCTTGTGTTGAAGGAGGGCGCCGCCGGCGTCGGACCTTATGCCAGCCTGGCAGCCGCCAAGCAGGCGGGCGCCGTGACCATCAATTACGGGGCCTTCTTCAATACCGTGATCAGCTTCGTGATCGTCGCGTTCGCGGTGTTCATGTTGATCAGGGCCATGAACAAGGCGACGCAGCAGCTCAAGATGGAACAGGAGCAGGCCGCCGCCCCCGAGCCCTCTGCGGAGGAAACGCTGCTCGCGGAAATCCGGGATATCCTTAAAAATCGTGGTTGAATACGCGAGTTACGGTGCTTGCCAGGCCCGGACCGAGGTCACGGTTGCGCAGCATCGCTGGCGTCAAAGAGCCGGCGAGACGAACGTTATTTATTCCTAGCCATGCAACAACCGGGACGAATCATGAAACGAGCGACTCTGGTGTGGCTGCTGGCCGCCGTGGTGGCGGTGAGCGGCTGCGAGACTGTGAACAAGGAACAGACCGGCGGACTGGTCGGCGCGGTTGCCGGTGGGATTCTTGGTTCCACCATCGGCGATGGCCGCGGACAGGTGATTGCCACCTTCGCCGGCGCCGTGCTCGGTGCGTTGGTGGGGTCGTCGGTGGGCCGTGACCTGGACCGTTACGATGAGCTGCAGGCTCAGCACGTCCTGGAACACAACCGTTCCGGCGAAAAGACCTTGTGGGTGAATCCGGACGCCGGGCATGAGGTGAGCGTCATGCCGACGCGCACCTTCCAGGCGGAGAGCGGGCAGTATTGCCGCGAGTACCAGACCACCGCTACCGTGGGCGGCAAGACCGAGCAAGCTTACGGCACTGCCTGCCGGCAGCCGGACGGCAGCTGGAAAATCGTCAACTGAGCGCCGCCTCAGGCGCTGCCGGTGCTCGCGTTGTCGGTCAGCGCGAGACGGTTAACTCGAAACCGGATTGACCCGCGCGGCGGCTTCGGCGGCCCGGTGCCGGGCCTCGCGCACGTCGTCCGCGCTGGCCAGCGCCACCCCCATGCGGCGCCGGACGAAGGCCTCAGGTTTGCCGAACAGCCGCAGGTCGGACTCAGGCACCTGCAGGGCATCGTCCACCCCGGTGAACACCACCCCGGCCGCGTCCGTCCCCCCGTAGATAACGGCACTGGCCCCGGGTCGCCGCATCGCAACCGAAACCGGCAGCCCCAGTATGGCGCGGACGTGCAGCTCGAACTCGTTCTGCACCTGGCTGACCATGGTGACCATGCCCGTGTCGTGGGGACGCGGGCTCACTTCGCTGAACCACACTTCGTCGCCCTTGATGAACAACTCCACCCCGAAGATGCCCCGGCCGCCGATATTGTCCGTCACCGCCGCGGCGATTGCCCGCGCCCGTTCCAGTGCAGGCGCGCTCATCGGCTGCGGCTGCCAGCTTTCCACGTAATCCCCACGCTCCTGTCGGTGCCCGATAGGGGCGCAGAAAGCGGTCGCGACATTGCCGCGGGGGCCCCTGGCGCGAACCGTGAGCAGGGTGATTTCGTAATCGAAGTCGACCTTCTCTTCGACGATAACGCGCCCACCCTTCACACGCCCCCCCTCCATGGCATAGTTCCAGGCTGGCTCCACGTCATCCGGGCCCGCCAGCGCCGACTGTCCTTTCCCCGATGACGACATCACAGGCTTGACCAGACAAGGAAATCCGATGCCCACATCGATAGCGGCACGCAATGCTTCCAGGCTGTCGGCAAACGCATAACGGGACGTCGGCAGGCCAAGCTCTTCCGAGGCCAGGCGGCGGATGCCTTCGCGATTCATGGTAAGCTGGACTGCACGGGCGTTGGGAATCACCTCGGCGATCCCCTGCTCCTCGATCTCTGCCAGCGTGTCGGTGGCAATTGCCTCTATTTCCGGCACCACCAACGCCGGCTTTTCGCGCTCCACGAGGCCGAGAACCGCCGCGCCGTGGGTCATGTCGATCGCGTACCAGCGATGGGCCACCTGGTGACCGGGCGCATGCTCATAGCGATCCACGGCGATTACCTCGACGCCCAGCCGCTGCAAGGCAATGATGACCTCCTTGCCAAGTTCCCCGCTGCCCAGCAGCATTACGCGGGTGGCCCCGGGGCTCAACGGGGTGCCGATGCGCACGCTCATGCCGTCAGTGCGCAATTGAGCCGATGCTGACGGCTGTATTGGAACAATACCCGATCGCGATCGCCCACGAACTCGTCCTGTAACTGATCGTACGCCTCTCCGGCCCAGGCCCGGTCGCCGAAAAAATCGATGATTCCTTCTGCCCAGGTAAGCCGATTGCGGCTGCCCGTAAGACGGGCCCCGGCATCGCCATAGAAGCTTCGGAGTTGATCGGTGGGCAATGCGTAACGGCGCAGGCGTTCCATGATCTGCATCAGGGTCGCTGCATCGAGCGGCTCTTGCACCAGGGTCTTCGCCTTTTCCAGCAGGCGTGTTGTCCACTCCACGTCGCCCAAATCCGCCCATACCGCCGCCGCCAGTATCACCGTGGCGGAAAATTCGCCGTCCAGTCGCTCCGCGTGTTCGCGGTAGATCCTGCTGGCGATCTCGCGGCCGAGCTCAGCGTCGGAGAGGGCGTGCGCAGCGTCGGCCGCCACGCTTTGCAGGCAGGAATAATACTCGCAGCGCCCGGCGCACTCGCTGTACAAGCGTAACAGCCACTCGCGGGCGTGCAGGTTGCGGTCCACCGCCGCGTATTCGCCCCCTTCGAAGCAGGCCTCCTCCGCCTGGTCCAGCCACTCGCGGGCGTAAGCAGAGTCGCCGAGCCCTTGTGGGTGGCCCTGCGCGGTGGCGACATAGTCAGCCGGGAACTGGCACTGCATCTCAGCCTGGGTCAACAGGTCCCTCGCGTAGACCGGGTCAGCGGGCTCCGCGACTGCTTCGTCGACCAACCGTAGGTAGTCTTCGACGCTTGCGCATTCGCTCTCGCGCTGCTCTAGGTCAGACTTTCTCGCCATCTTGTGTACCTGTCCGGGTAGTTGCCAGTGAGAGCGGGCAATCATAGCGTATGCACTTCGCGGGTTTGTAATCGAACGCTACAAATTATGCTTGGGTTGCGTTAAGTTGCTTTGATGAAACGCGATAGCGCAACCCTGGCCTACCAGCAGCTGCAGCCGGAAAACATACTCACAGCGGTGGAGAGCGTGGGCTTCCGCTGCGACGGCTGCCTGCTGGCCCTGAACAGCTATGAAAACCGCGTCTACCAGGTCGGGCTGGAGGACGCGACGCCCCTTATCGCCAAGTTCTACCGACCACACCGGTGGAAGGACGCGGCGATACAGGAAGAACACGACTTTGCTCATGAGCTGGCGGCCAACGAGATTCCCGTCATAGCGCCCTGCCGGGACTCGACCGGGGCTACGCTTCACCACCATCACAGATTTCGTTTTGCTGTTTTCCCTCGTTGCGGCGGCCGCGCCCCCGAGCTCGACAACACTGATCACTTGCTGCAGCTGGGACGGTTCTCGGGGCGGTTGCATGCGGTGGGCGGTAGCCGCCGGTTCGAGTACCGGCCCGAAATCACCATCGAGAATTTTGGTGAGAACTCCGTCCGTTACTTGCTGGAAGGGGACTTCATCCCCCCTGACCTGACCGTCGCCTACCAAACGCTCGCCGTTGATCTCCTGCAGCGAGTGAGGACCTGTTTTGAACGCGCTGGTGAATACCGTCACATTCGCCTACATGGCGACTGTCATGCCGGTAACGTGTTATGGACCGACGACGGCCCCCACATAGTCGACCTGGACGACGCCCGTTCCGGTCCGGCGGTACAGGATCTATGGATGTTCCTGTCCGGACCGCCTCATGAACAGACCGGTCAGCTGCACCATCTACTGGACGGGTATACCCAATTCTGCGACTTCGACGCGCGGCAATTGCACCTGGTGGAGGCCCTCCGCACGCTCCGGCTGATGCATTATTATGCCTGGCTGGCGCGGCGCTGGGGCGATCCAGCCTTCCCCCGGGCTTTCCCCTGGTTCAATACACAGCGTTGCTGGGAAGACCACGTCCTGTCACTGCGGGAGCAGGCGGCATTGATGGATGAGCAGCCGCTGCAATGGCAGACCTGATTCCGGTGTTGCAAAAAATTAACCCAGATCAAACAGCCTTGGCACTGGGGCGCTAGAATCCGGCCATGAACAGAGCGCCTCTATTCATGGCGGCAGCTATCAGCGTGCTGTTGCTGACGCTGCTGGCAATCAATGCCTGGCTGCTGCTCGCGACCAACGCCCCCCGGCCATGGCTGGTGTTGCTCTTGGTTCTGGAGTCCCTCGCCGTTTTGGCGCTCCTCTGGCTGGTCTACGCAATCCTGGAACTGCGTGTGTTCCGCCCCCTCAAGATGCTGAGCGACCATTTTCGCATTCTCGCCCACGTGGATTCCAACCATCGCCTGGCGCTCCCCGCAAGGCACTTTCTCGGCGATCTGCCTGATCATGCGGAGGGCCTCGGTGAGTCACTTGCCCGTGTGCGCAACGAAACGGCGCGCGCCATGGACTCCGCAGCGGAACGTATCGACCGGCGCAAAGCGCGGCTGGAGGCAATCCTGCGGGATCTGACCGAAGGTGTCATCGTTTGCTCGCTGGATCATCGCATCGTGCTGTTCAACCAGGCCGCCGCATCGCTGCTGCAGAGTTCCGGGCCGCTGGGACTGCACCGTCCGATATCCGCCTTGTTCCACCGTGACGAGGTACAGGAGCACTTGTCCGATATGCTGGATCAGCACCACCGGCAGCGTGGCAGCGCGAGGATCGGTGAATTCGAGTGCCGGCTGGCGGGTGACGAGACCGCCCGGGTGGGTGTGCGAATGAATCTGATCATCGATCCCGATCAGAGTTGTTCCGGCTATGTCCTGTCCCTGTCGGGCAAGGGGATGCTCAAACTGCAGACAGTCTCTGAAGACGGCGCCAGCTTGCTCGGTGACCGGCCCGAGTTCTACGATTTTTCCCTGTTCGACCGCGAGACGGCCACCGAATTGCTGGACCGCCGACTGTCGGAACTGGATTATGTCGTGTTTGATACCGAGACCACTGGACTGAACCCCTCAGGGGGTGACGAGATCGTTCAAATTTCAGGGGTCCGGGTCATAAACGGGCGGGTGCTGGACGGGGAGCATTTCGACCTCCTGGTCAACCCGGGCTGCAGCATTCCCAAGGCTTCCATCAGGTTTCACGGGATTACTGACGACATGGTGCGGGACGCGCCGTCCATCTGCAAAGCGTTGACGAAGTTCCAACGTTTCTGCGACAACTCGGTTCTGGTCGCCCACAATGCGGCCTTCGACATGAAGTTTCTCAAGATGAAGGAAGCCGTTTGCGGCGTACGATTTAACAACCCGGTGCTTGACACATTGTTGCTCTCTTTCGTGCTGCAACCCAACCACACGGCACATACGCTGGACGCCATCGCCGCCCGCTTTGGTGTTGAAATCCCGCCGGCCCTTCGCCACACGGCCCTCGGCGATTCCCAGGCGACCGCCCAAGTCTTCGTCAAGATGCTGGAGGCGCTGCCGCAACAGGGCCATGGCTTGCTGCGCTCTGCAATGGAAGCCTGCAACGACGTCTTTGAGATCCGCAAACTCCAGGAAAATTTCTAGCGCCGCCTTCCTCGACCGCGCGGGGATGCAAATACCCACCGCGGTGTAGTCGCTTAAAACAGGTCCCCGGTGAGTTCCGTGCGTAATCTTCGGCGAAACTCCTTGATGGCCTTTAAGCTGACTATCAGTATATCGCGCTCACGCTTTGACAGGTCTTCGAGGGGGACGTGATTGCCGACTTTCTGGTCTGCTTGGTAGTCACGAAGCTGCTGCCGCAGAAGCAAGTTCGTGATATGCCGGAACGCTCCCTTGAGGTAGTCCTGCTCGTCGTTTGTAAGCACCCCCTGCTGATGCAGTGCATCGATCCTCGCCCGGGTGGAGGTAGCCGGTATGCCGTGGGCCAGGGCGGCGATGCGTGTGGCTCCCACCAGCGGTAGTGTGCCCGTCAATTTCAGATTCAACTTCCCTTTGTTCGGCCCCTCAAGCTTGTCTGTCAACAGCCGGTTGAACGGACCCAGCGCCACTTCATGCTCGGCATCGAGCTTGTACATTTCCCGCAGGAAAAAGGGCTTGCGCGCGGTGACGGTGACGTGTTCACGAAGTTGCGACGTCAACGCGCCCTCACCGTGCACGCATGTGAAATCGAAGAAGATGTCGGCCAGGCGCAACACCATTCCTGATCCTTTGCTCACCCAGCGCGTCGTTTGTTCCCGCCACTGGGAAATGCTCTTTCGCCACAATGGGTTGGTTGCCATGACAAAACCATTGCAATAGGGGAACCCCACCTCGTTGAGCGCGTCACTCATACGAGTCGCGAGTTCGATGAACCATGCGTCCACCTGCTGATGATCAGCGTCAGGATAGTCTTCGATGATGAATCCGTTGTCTTGGTCAGGGTAGAGATAACTTTCGCCCCGACCGCCTGAACCCATCACCACCACGTCGAACCGTAACGGACCATCACCGTAGCCATCATGTTTCATGTCCCGCATGCACAGGTCCACGATGCGGCGGTAAAGGTCGTTGTTGATGCTGGTAATCAACGTCTGGACCTCCGGGGCGGGCGCTCTGTCGGCGAACAACTGGGTGGCGACCTCGACCTGGGCGGCCTTCGTCTTATGCATACCGGCCAAGGTGCGCGAGTGAGTCAGTAGCTCGATCTGCTCGACCATCCTCGCCGCGGCAACGGCCAGGGCATCGTGTTGCTGGAGAATGCCGACGGCACGGTGTTCGCGATCCACGACCGGCATGTGCCGCAACGCGCAACGCCGCATCTCGGCGATGGCATGGTAAAGATAGTCATCGGCGCGCACCCAGCGCAGGGGTGCCGTCATGACATCCGTGGCTAGTTGGTCTGGAGGACCCTGGAAAGTGATCCGCCGGCATACATCCTGTTCCGTGACGATCCCTACCGGCCTGCTGTCGCGATCGACCACCAGAACGCTGTTGGCACGCAGATCCCGCATGCGTCGAACGACCTCGCCGCAAGTGGCTGATTCAGAAACGACAACGGGAGGCGGCCCCATATAATCTTGCACCAGTTTGGTAAATACGGCGGTCTGGGAGAGCATAAATCGTCCGTTGTCTATTTGTGCCTTGGTTTCGTAATGCCGGCCGGAACGCGAAGTGCCCGCACCATTCCACGGATTGCTCCGCAAGGATACCTTGATGATAGACCGGCTTTATGGAATTGACGAGACTGCGCCGGCCCATGCAATGTGGCGCGGCCGACTATACACAATCTGGAGCTGCCAGAGCGAGGTCGTCTCGGCTCGACAATACGCACGTCGACGTCCGATCAGATTCGAGGCCATCGCCATGACATGACTGACATAACGGCGCGGGCAAGACACTATCTCTTTACCGGACTTCGTCGCTGTGATATTCGTCGGGGCCCGAAGTGACCGAATTGGGATATCCGGCTCATGAGCAATCCAGTGCGACAGCTTCCTTCACTCACTCTGGCGCTTGTTGGAGCTTGTGTGCTTATCGCCCTGGGGTCCGGCTTCGGATCCAACATTGATGCATTGCGACCCTTGCTGATCAGCAACTACCGTGGTGCCGGCCTGCCAGAAATTGCTGCAGGGGAAGTATGGCGTCTGCTGACTCCGATCTTTCTGCACTTTGGCGTACTGCACATTACTTTCAACATGATCTGGCTATGGCAGTTGGGGGGGGCGCTGGAACAGCGTCAGGGCTGGGCGGTTCTGCTTGTCCTTGTCGTTACCATCGGCGTGATCTCCAATCTCGCGCAGTATTACTATGGCGGCCCCGCTTTTGGCGGTATGTCCGGAGTTGTCTACGGCTTACTTGGGTATTTCTGGATTCAGGGCAGGTTCAATCCGCGCTTCGGGATGGCCCTGCACAAACCCGTCGTCATAATGATGCTTATTTGGTTCGTGGTGTGTTGGCTTGGCCTGGTCGGCCCGATCGCCAATATGGCACATACCGCGGGTCTGGCACTGGGTATCGTGGTGGGCTTGTTGTTCGCGATGGCAGGTCGACCGTAGTCCCGCGGTATGGATTGCCCGAAGCCGCCTGCATCACGGCGGACCTGGGTCCGCCGTGACATCGCCGGTTACCGAGACTATTTCGTTTTACTGACCTTGTTCGCAAATCGCTCAATCAATTCCTTTTGTGCGGCCATCACCTGATCCATGTGTTCCTGCATGGCATTGGTGAATTCAGAGCCGTAGGTCTGCCAGGCTTCACCCATCTTTGAGGCGTCCGCGTTCTTGAGCCCAGTCACCCAGTTGTCCCAGAGCTTACGCTGCATACGTGACCAGCTTTCCATCACCTCCTGTGCTTGTTTGGCCTGGTCCTTTACGTCGTCGGGCACATCGGCCATCTTATCGGTTCCGCTACGCCACATCTCCATCATCTGGGCCTGGGCGTCCCATGCACTGTCTATGGCGCGCTCCCACGTCTCCAGGGCCCGGGTCCACATCTCGTTAGGTGGAATCGCCTGCGGGCCGCTCTGGAAGGAACTTTGCCATGTCTCCCAGATCTTTCCCTGGGCCTCGGTCCAAGACCGAATAAACTCCTGTGATTGGTTCTGCCAGTTCATTGCCGAACTCCGTCTCTGTGTTGAGGTGGGGACAACTTACAACATCGCCGGCGGGCTTTCAAAATTTAAGTTTACGACCACGAAGACCCCCGGGCATGGATTCGGTTACAATCGCGCCGCAGAAGTGACGTCACTCGGATAGCCAGCGATGCGTTCAAACTCTTTCAAGACGCGACAAACCATGGGGATGGTATTTCTGGCCATCCTCCTTACCGGGTGCGCCACGGCAAAGCAGGAGCCGACGGTTAATGAAGAGATTGCAGCCGAGGAGTACGACCCCTGGGAGCGTTACAACAGGGCGGTTTTCGAGTTCAACAACAAGGTCGACCGGAACCTCCTCAAGCCGGTGGCGAAGGGCTACAGGCGGGCACTGCCCGGAACGGTTCGGCTGAGCGTCGGTAATTTCTTCAGAAATCTGTTCGAGCCGACTACGGTAATCAACGACCTGCTGCAGGGGAAGGTGAAGCAGGCGGCCGCCGATACGGGCCGCTTCCTAATCAACAGTACTGTCGGGATACTCGGCCTCTTCGATGTCGCAACGACCTGGGGCATAGAGCGCCATCAGGAGGATTTTGGCCAGACATTGGCGGTCTGGGGCATCAACCCGGGGCCGTATGTCGTGTTGCCGTTTCTTGGCCCCAGCAACATCAGGGATGGCGTGGGGTTGATTCCGTATTATTTCTACACCGATCCGAGAATCATTGTCGATGACCTGGGAGCGACCATCGCGCTGATCGGAATCGACGTGGTCGACAATCGCGCACAACTTTTGAGTGCTACTCGAATCCTCGAAATGCAGCTGGATCCTTACGCATTCACGCGTGAGGGATATCGCCAGCGCCGACTCAATCTGATCTTTGATGGTAACCCGCCGCTGGAGTTTGAACCGTAGATCCCGCTGCCGATGTACAAACTTTACCCTGAGATCAAGCCCAACCGGGCGTTCTCCCTGACCACCGACCCGCCACACAGTATTTACGTGGAGGAATGCGGGAACGAAACGGGTTTGCCTGTGGTATTCCTGCACGGCGGGCCAGGCGCTGGGTGCGAGCCCTACCATCGGCGGTTTTTTGACCCCGAAATCTATCGCGTGGTGCTGTTCGATCAGCGGGGAGCCGGCCGGTCCACGCCCCATGCCTCTCTGGAGCAGAATACAACCCAGGGCCTGATCAGGGACGTGGAGAAGATCCGCGACCATCTGCGCATCGACCAGTGGGTGGTGTTCGGTGGGTCATGGGGCTCAGCGCTGGGCCTGGCCTATGCGGAGTGTCATCCGGACCGGGTCCTCGGATTGATACTGCGAGGTATCTTTCTATGCAGGCGACACGAGATCGACTGGTTCTACCAGCGCGGGGCCAGCCGCATATTTCCTGACTACTGGCAAGACTTCGTGTCAATGATCCCCGAAGCCGAGCGTGATCACATGGTCAGGGCGTATCATAAACGCCTCACCGGCGACGATGAAATCGCGCGCATGGCGGCGGCGAAGGCTTGGTCCCTGTGGGAGGGCCGATGTGCGACGCTCAGACCCAGTCGTGACACGCGGCGATTCTTTGCCGACCCGCACGTGGCACTGAGTCTGGCTCGAATCGAATCGCATTATTTCATCAATGACAGCTTCCTGTCGCCCAATCAACTGTTACGTGATACCTACCGGCTGGCGAATTTGCCGGGGATCATCGTTCACGGGCGGTACGATGTGATCTGTCCGCTGGAGAACGCACTGGAGTTGCACAATGCCTGGCCGCAGTCCGAGATTGTGATTGTGCCTGATGCGGGCCACGCCGCGTCCGAGCCCGGGATAACCGAAGCACTGGTCAAATCGACACAGGAGTTAGCACACCATCTCACGCGCGGCCGCATCTAGATGGCGGTTTACGCGATCGGGGATATTCAGGGTTGCTATGACTCTTTAAGGCGGCTGCTGGAAGCGATAAAGTTCGATTGCGCGAACGACCGGCTCTGGTTTACGGGCGATTTGGTAAACCGCGGCACCCAGTCGGCGGCCACGTTGCGCTTGGTGCGCGAGCTGGAGCCTTGGTCGGTCACTGTGCTGGGTAATCACGACCTGCATATGCTCGCAGTGGCGGCCGGAGTCCGCAAGTACAGGCGGAACGACACCTTTGCCGACGTACTGACGGCCGAGGACGGTTCGCAATTACTGGACTGGTTGCGGGAGCGACCACTGTTCCATTTGGACACCACGTTGGGTTACTGTCTGGTGCACGCGGGGGTTCTGCCGAGCTGGAGCGTGGAAGAGTCACAGCGGCTGGCTGATGAAGTTGGCGAAGTCCTGCGCGGTGCGGGTTGGGTGCGGCTGATGGAAACCATGTATGGTAACGAGCCCTGCCTGTGGACCCGGGCGCTCAAGCGATGGGCGAGGTATCGAGTGGTTATCAATGTCATGACAAGGATGCGCTTCGTGGACGAGTCGGGGCGACTCGACTTCAGCCACAAGGGGCCGCCCGGAACGCAGCCGCCAGGTTGGTCGCCCTGGTTTGAGCATCGGCAAGGACTGCAGCAACGGATTGTGTTTGGACATTGGTCGGCATTGGGGGCAAGAGTGGTCCCAAACGGCATCTGCCTCGACTCCGGATGCGTGTGGGGCGGGGAATTGACTGCGGTACGACTGGATGCGGATCAGCTGGAGTTTCACCGCGTTGACTGCAAACACCCAAGGCTTGAATAGACGAACTCCTACATTATCATTGCTATGAAGTTCGCGCCCAACTACTTGCTGCCGAGCAGTAACACATTCACGAACGAGATAAGCAAGGTGCCAGACGACGACAGATACGAATTTGATGTGCAGGTGAAGACTGCCTATGTCGAAGCACAATCCGATCCCGGTGCCAACAGGTATGTGTTCGCGTACACCATTACGATACGAAACACCGGTAGCGTCGCCGCCCAGCTGCTGACCCGTCACTGGCTCATTACCGACGCCAATAACCAAGTACAGGAAGTGCGGGGCGACGGCGTCGTGGGCGAGCAACCTCACTTGCCTCCCGGCGCAAGTTTTCAGTACACCAGTGGCGCCGTGATCGAAACGCCGGTGGGCACCATGCAAGGCAGTTATCAAATACGCGCGGACGACGGCACCGAATTCAGCGCTCCGGTGCCGATATTCACGTTATGCGTACCACGCACCCTGCATTAGGGAAGATTTATATAATTTCCCCTAACTTCGTCAATATTAGGGAAAATTAAACGATATCGACGAAGTTATACGTCGAGATTGGTGACTGAGAAGGCATTCTTTTCAATAAATTCGCGCCTCGGTTCAACCTGGTCACCCATGAGGACAGTAAAGGTGTCGTCGGAGCTGACATCGTCCTCGACCGCCACTCGCAGCAGCCGCCGTTGCTGTGGGTCCATGGTCGTATCCCACAACTGCTCCGGATTCATCTCCCCCAAGCCCTTGTAACGCTGCAGACTGACCCCGCGCCTCGCCTGATCCAGCAACCAGTCCAATGCGGCCCCGAAACCATCGACTGACTCTTGTCGCTCTCCCCGTGTTACCTCAAGTTTTGCGCTATCTCCCGTCAACTCCTTTAAACGTCGTCCAAAATCGCAGATTGAACGATATTCATTCGAAGCGAAGAAGCCATGTTCCAGGCTAACCACGGATTCCGAACCATGCTGACTCTTGGTGATGCGGACATCCGGCATATTCTCCCCCTGGGCAGCCTGGACCTGGAAGCGCACCACCCCGTTATGATTTTCCTGTAGATAGCGCTGCAGCCTTTCAGCGAACTCGCTCACCTGACCAGGATCCTGTAATTGCTCCAGGGTCAGTTGCGGCAACTGCAGCAAAGACCACAGTACGACGGGGTCATATCTGCGCGACAGCCTATCCACCGACGCCTTGACGCTGAGGTATTCCCGGCTCAGCCCCTCCAGGGCGGTACCCGATATGAGTCCGCCCTCACCCACTTGTAATGTGGCCTCCTTGAGTGCCAGGCCGAGGAGATATTCCTGTAACTCGCTGTCATCCTTGATATAAACGTCCTTCCTGCCCTGGCTCAGCTTATACAAGGGCGGCTGCGCGATATAGATATGTCCCCGCTCCAGTAATTGCGACATCTGCCGATAAAAGAACGTCAACAACAGTGTCCTGATATGAGAGCCATCGACGTCCGCATCTGTCATGATGATGACCCGGTGATAGCGTAACTTATTGATATTAAAATCTTCTTTGCCGATCCCCGTGCCCAGTGCCGTGATCAGCGTGGTCACTTCATCAGAGGACAGCATCTTGTCAAAGCGAGCCTTTTCGACATTCAGGATCTTGCCTTTGAGGGGCAGCACCGCCTGAAAGCGGCGGTCCCGAGCCTGTTTCGCGGAACCGCCTGCCGAATCGCCCTCGACCAGGTAAATCTCGGATAAGGCTGGGTCTTTCTCCTGGCAGTCAGCCAACTTCCCGGGCAGACCACCCAGATCGAGGACGCCCTTCCGCCTCGTCATGTCACGCGCCTTGCGGGCCGCCTCGCGGGCGCGGGCAGAGTCGATGATCTTATCCGCAATACGTTTGGCATCACCGGGATTTTCCAGTAGGAATTCCCCCAGCTTCTCACTCACTATGGACTCCACCACCCCCTTAACCTCGGATGACACCAGCTTATCCTTGGTCTGGGAAGAGAACTTAGGATCCGGCGCCTTGACGGACAGCACCGCGGTGAGGCCTTCGCGGGCGTCATCACCGGTTACCGTAACCTTGGCCTTCTTGGCCAGCCCTGATTGTTCGATGTACTGATTGAGGGTGCGAGTCATCGCGGAGCGCAGGCCAGCCAGATGCGTGCCGCCGTCCCGTTGCGGGATGTTGTTCGTATAGCAGAAGACGTTTTCCTGATAGGAATCATTCCATTGCATCGCCAGCTCAATAGTCGTTGCGCCGCGTGCGCCGCCAATGTTGATGACCTGCGGGTGCATGGTGGCTTTCTTGGTGTTCAGGTGCTCGACGAAAGCAGCGATGCCGCCCTGGTACTCAAAAACATCCTCGCGGTCCAAGCCCTCGTCGCGCAACGTGATTCGCACCCCCGAATTCAGAAAACTCAACTCGCGCAACCGCTTGGCAAGGATGTCGTGGTGCAGTTCGATATTCGTAAAGATCTGCGGGCTCGGCTTGAAGGTGATCTCTGTTCCGCTCTCGTGCGTGTCGCCGATCCTGGCCAGCTGACCCTGCGGTATCCCTAATTGGTATTCCTGAGTGTAAACAGCGCCATTGCGCCATATCGTGAGCTTGAGGAAACCGGACAGGGCGTTAACCACTGACACACCAACACCGTGCAACCCGCCAGATACCTTATATGAATCTTGGTCAAATTTCCCGCCGGCGTGAAGGACCGTCATGATCACCTCGGCCGCTGATTTGCCCTCTTCTTCGATCATTCCTGTCGGGATTCCCCGACCATCATCCCTGACTGTGACCGATTCATCGGCATGGATGGTTACTGTGATATTGCGGCAGTAGCCGGCCAGCGCTTCGTCGATTGCGTTATCGACGACCTCGAACACCATCTGGTGTAAACCGGTGCCGTCATCGGTGTCACCTATATACATGCCTGGCCGCTTACGAACCGCGTCCAGGCCCTTCAGCACCTTGATACTGCTGGAATCGTAGGCCTGCCGTGAAGTCATATTTGGGTTTCTGCTTAAGCCAATGAAAAAACGAGTTATTTTACCACTTAAGCAGACTTAAGGGGTGATAAAGAAAGCGAAAACACAAACCCTTGGGGGCTGGTCTAACGAATATGTTCCACGTGAAACAACGGGGGAGTTTCACGTGGAACCTTTACAGCCGCATCGGCATCACCAGGTATAAGGTCTTCTTTTCTTCCGGGGCATTAAGGGTGCAGCTGCTATTGGCGTCCTGCACGCCGAGGTCCACCTGTTCTGTATTGATCGCGCGCAAGGCGTCCATCAGATAACCGACGTTGAATCCGATCTCTAACTCGGGCCCCTCATAGACCACCGCCATTTCATCCGTGGCTTCCTCCTGTTCAGGATTATGTGCCGATACCTGCATCGATCCCTGCTGCAGCTTGAGGCGCACGCCCCGGAACTTTTCATTTGTCAATATCGCAGCGCGTGCCAGTATGTCGTAAAACCCGACCCTATCCACCAACAGGTGCGTCGATAAGGAACTCGGGATGACTTTCTCGTAATCCGGGAACCTGCCGTCGATCAGTTTCGACGTGAACATTACATTCCCGGTCTTGACCCGCAAGTGGTTATTACTGAACGCGACTACTGCCATCGTGTCCCCCTCCATGAATCGTGTCATCTCCATGATCGCTTTACGCGGCACGATCGCCTGCCGCGCCTTCGCGATATCCTCATCCTGCTCGATCTCACTCTTCGCCAGGCGGTGCCCATCGGTTGCCACAGCCCTTAATACCGTTCCATTCAACTCCAGCAGACAACCATTCAGGTAATATCGTACGTCCTGCTGCCCCATCGAAAATGCCGTCCTTTCGAGCAAACCCTTCAGTTCCTTCTGCTCGACCTCAATTTCCACATCCCACTCCTCGGCTTCCAGTCGTGGAAAATCCATTGCCGGGAGGGACTGCAATGTAAATCGACTTTTCCCCGACTTAATCGTTGTTCTTTCCCCCTGTCCTTTGATTATCAAGCTGGCGTCGTCTGGTAACGATCGGCAAATATCATAGATTTTTCTTGCCATGACGGTGGTTTCTCCCCCATCCCCTTTCACTCCTGCCACCTTGGTTATTATCTCGGTTTCCAGATCAGTCCCGATCAGTGTTAACGCATCGGCTTCGTAGCGGAGATACACATTTCCCAGGATCGGCAGGGTTTGTCTTTTCTCTACCACACTTATGACTTGGGATAGTGGCCTCAGCAGGCGTTCTCTCTCTATCTCTATCTTCATATTTATTCTTTAGGGAACGTTAGTGTTTATAGCTCGCTGTGTTCTGTGGATAAGATAAATATTCTCAATATATTCAACAAGATATTGACGTTAATTTGGTGTGCCGTCCTGTGGTTAACACTAGCTTTAAGACGTTCCATCTGTGGATAACTTTAGCCACCACATTTATTGACAGTTTATCCACAGGGTTACCCAGAACGTTTGCTAGTTTATCAGTAGTTTCTGCAGGTTCTCGTAATCCTCCTTCATTTTGGGATCCTCATCGACCAGACTTTGCACCTTACGGCAAGCATGTATGACCGTCGTGTGGTCACGACCACCGAATGCATCCCCGATGTCGGGGAGGCTCAGATTGGTCAGTTCCTTGGCGAGCGCCATGGCAATCTGTCTGGGCCGTGTAATCTGTCTGTTCCGGCGTTTTGAATGTAGATCCGATACCCGCATCTTGTAATACTCCGCCACCGTCTTCTGGATGTTATTAATGGTGACTTTGCGCTCCTGGAAGACCATCACGTCCTTAAGTGCCTCCCTGGCCAGATCCGTGTCGATCCCGCGGCCGGTGAATCTGGCGCTTGCCATGATCCGGTGCAGCGCTCCTTCCAGTTCTCGCACATTCGAACGGATCTGTCTGGCCACGAAAAATGCTACGTCTTCAGGCAGTTCTAGCCCCTTAGCCTTGGCCTTCTTGCGAAGAATCGCTACCCTGGTTTCCAGCTCCGGTGGGTCAATCGGAACGGTGAGACCACTGCCGAATCGGGAAATCAATCGCTCCTGAACACCCGTAATCTCTTTGGGAAACCGATCACTGGTGATGACAACCTGTCGTTGACCTTCCAATAAGGTATTGAAAGTATGAAAGAACTCTTCCTGTGAGTGCGTTTTGCCAGCGAAGAACTGTATGTCGTCGATCAACAAGGCGTCGAGTGAACGGTAATGCTTTTTAAACTCATTAATCGCGTTGTGCCGCAGCGCCTTGACCATATCCGCGACGAACCGCTCGGAATGCACGTACGCAACCTGAGCGTGCCGGTCACTGGCCACGATCAGGTTTCCGGCGGCCTGCATCAGATGGGTCTTACCAAGGCCGACCCCCCCGTAAATGAATAAAGGATTGTAGGCGCGACCTGGGTTCTCCCCGACCTGGATCGACGCCGCCCGCGCCAGCTGGTTGGATTTTCCCTCCACGTGGCTCTCGAACGTAAAGTCCGGGTTGAGTTTACCCGGCCCATAGGGGCCGCGTACATCCACCCCTTCGATCCGTTGTTGGCTGTCAGCAGCGGGACCCGGCACTTTGGAGGTCCCGATTTGAATGGAAACGGTCACCCCGTCATCACTGTACTGGCCCACCAGGTCGGTCAGCCGGTCATAATACTGCTCCTTGACCCAATCCAGAACGAATCGGTTGGGGGCGAAAAGGCATAACTCCCTGCTACTTTGATCGGCCTGTAGGGGCCTGATCCACGTATTGAATTGCTGTTCGGTCAGCTCATCCTCGAGCTTGCTCAAACAACGTTCCCATAAAGCTGCTTTCTCCACCTTAATCCACCCGTTTGTTTACAGCCGCCGCATCATGTTGACAGCGTTATCCAAACCTTTTAAGTTTGCCAGCCCTTCGGGCCCAGTTTACGTCAAGATAGCCGCCGCTGACAGGAGTTATACAGGATCATGAAACGCACATTCCAGCCGAGTGAAGTTAAGCGCAAACGGACACATGGTTTTCGCGCGCGCATGCGCACCCGCGGTGGTCGGGCGGTTATTAACGCGCGGCGTGCCAAAGGGCGCACCCGTCTGAGCGCCTAGGTCGAACACGCTGATCGCCCCGCTGCTCCGGACCGTTTTCAAACAGCGTTATCGTTTACAGACGCCGGCACAGTACAGGAACCTATACCGAAGCGGGGCCCGTGGACGCACTCGTTACTTCGCCTGGCGCACGCGCGCCAACGACTTGCCTCACGCCCGGCTCGGACTCGCAGTCCCCAAAAAGCACCTGCGACGAGCGGTTGACAGAAACCTGGTTCGCAGAATCATTCGAGAGTCCTTTCGGCAACGCTCGGGGTCTCTGCCTTGCGTCGATATATTGGTGATCCTGATTGCCATACCCGACCTGGATGAACGGCAAGCACTGTCATCCGATCTGACGCGGCTGTGGTGCCAAGCAGCCCGATCGGTCAGCTCCAATGCGAACAAAAAACCAACGCCGGCCGCGCTCGATGCCACCACTAACTGAGTACCGAACCTGATGGACGTGCAACGCGCAATCCTGGTTTTCGCTCTTGCCTTCGTGTTGATTCTTGTCTATCAGCGCTGGCTCGAAGAGCAGCAGAGTCCGGACCCGGTGTCTACCGAACCCGCAACGGCCGGCGCGCCGGCTACCAGCGCCCGCGATGTTCCGGCCGCTCCCGACGTGGGTCGCAAGGATGTCCCCCCGGCGCCGGGCGGCAGCCCTGCGGCCGCACCGGTCCAGGCCGCCTCGGGGCAGCGAGTACAGGTGCTCACCGACCTGTTGCGGGTGCAGATCGAAATCTCCGGAGGCGGATTACACCTTGTGGAATTGCGGAAGTATCCGGTTTCGGTGGAACAGCCTGACCAGCCTTTCGCCCTGCTCAGGGAGGAAGGCACGGATATCTTCACCGCACACAGCGGGCTGATTGGCAAGGGAAGGGAGTTCCCGAACCACCGCACCACCTACCGGACCGAAGAGACGAAACTCGAGTTAAAGGAGGGCCAGGACTCTGTTTCCCTTAAGCTGCTGTGGGACGCTCCGGATGGGGTTAAGTACTCGAAGGTCTATACCTTCACCCGCAACAGCTACGAGGTCAAGATCGACTACCTAGTCGACAACCAGTCGGATACTACTTGGACCGGTTTCCTCTATGCGCAGTTTCTTCGAACGCCGGTCGCCCAGGACCGGGGATTCTTCATGGATGTAGTCCCGAGTTACCTCGGTGGTGCGATCTATACACCGCAGGACAAGTTTGAGAAAGTCGATTTCTCCGATATGTCGGAAAAACCATTGTCCCGCGTCGTCGATGCTGGCTGGGTGGCGATGTTGCAGCACTATTTTGTCGGTGCATGGTTCCCGCGCCAGCCCGGTCCGTTCCAGTTATATAGCCGCGCACTCAACGAGCCGACCGGACCGCGTTTTAACCTGGGCTTCAACACCATGAGCCCTGTCGATGTGGCCGCCGGGGCGACAGGCCGCATAGGCGCCAATCTGTTCGTTGGGCCCAAGGAGCAGAAGCGCCTGGAGAAGCAGGCCGAGGGGTTTGTTCTCACCGTCGATTACGGCTGGTTGACGCCTATTTCAGCGCCCCTGTTTTGGGTGCTCGAACGAATCCATGCCATCGTCGGTAACTGGGGCTGGGCTATCGTAATTCTGACCTGCCTGATCAAGCTGGCGTTTTTTCCTCTGTCTGCGGCAAGCTACAAATCGATGGCCAAGATGAAGAAGCTGCAACCACGCCTCCAGACCCTGAAGGAAAGATACGGCGACGACAAGGCAAAGCTCAATCAGGCGATGATGGAGCTGTACAAGAAAGACAAGGTCAACCCGCTTGGCGGCTGTCTGCCGATCGTCGTGCAGATCCCGGTATTTATTGCCCTTTACTGGGTGTTGCTTGAGAGCGTCGAACTCAGGCAGGCGGACTTCATGCTTTGGATCAACGACCTGTCGGTAAAGGACCCCTACTTCGTGCTGCCGATACTGATGGGTGCTACGATGCTGGCGCAGCAGATGCTGAACCCCTCGCCGCTCGACCCCATGCAGAAGAAAATCATGATGGCACTGCCGATCGTGTTCACGGCATTATTCCTGTATTTCCCGGCGGGGCTGGTGTTGTACTGGCTGGTCAACAATGTGCTTTCCATTGCACAGCAGTGGTACATCAACAGAACCGTCGCCGCCAAGACCTGAGTCGGGGAGCTCATGGCGAGCCCCGCCGAGCATGTCACCAAACATTGACACCATTGTCGCCCTGGCGACCCCGCCGGGACGTGGCGGTATCTCGGTGATCAGAATCTCCGGTCTTGCGGTTACCACCATCGCCAAGGCCATGCTGGGCCGTGTTCCCCAGCCGCGCCATGCCTCATATGGCAATTTCGGCGACCTCAACGGCGAGCCGCTGGATAAGGGTATAGCGCTGTTCTTCCCCGGTCCGCGGTCGTTCACCGGGGAAGACATGCTCGAACTTCAGGGACATGGCGGGCCGGTGGTCAGTGACCTGTTGCTGCAGCGCGTCGTCGAACTGGGCGCCAGACTCGCTGGTCCGGGAGAGTTCTCCGAGCGAGCCTTCCTCAACGGCAAGATCGACCTGGCACAGGCGGAAGCAATCGCTGATCTGATCAACAGCGGTTCCGCGCAGGCGGCGCGCTGCGCGTTGCGCTCACTGGCAGGCGAGTTCTCCCACCGCGTGCACGCCATCACCGAGTCGGTGATACAGCTCCGCACCTACGTCGAAGCGGCAATTGATTTCCCGGAGGAGGAGATCGATTTCCTCGACCAAGCGGAATTGCTGCGAGACATGAGGAAGACTCTCCATGACACCAACGATTTGCTTGTCAGCGCCGAGCAAGGACGCCTGTTGCGTGATGGATTGCACGTAGTTCTGCTAGGGGCGCCCAACGCCGGTAAATCGAGTCTGTTGAACCACTTGTCACAGAGCGACCGCGCCATCGTCAGCGCGATCCCCGGAACTACCCGTGACATCCTCGAACAATCCATACAGATCGACGGACTGCCGTTACAGATCATCGACACAGCCGGATTACGCCACAGCGGTGACGAGATCGAACAGGAGGGAGTGCGGCGGGCACGGCGGGCGGCCACGGAGGCAGATTTGGTGCTCGTCATGGTCGACGACAGCGCCCCCGCCCCGATGAAAGAGTTGCTGCAGGATCTGCCGACCGGCACAGACTATGCCTTATTGTTGAACAAGATTGACTTGACTGGCCGTGCGCCCGGACTGACGCGTTACGAGGGCCACGAGGCGGTTGCCCTGTCACTGGAGACAATGGCCGGCGTTGCTACGCTGCGCCAGTTTCTACTGCGCAGGGCCGGGTTCCGCCAGCTCGGTGATACCGGCTTCATCGCCCGTCGACGGCATCTCGATGCGTTGGCGGCGGCGCGTCGCCACATGGACGCCGCGCTAAAGCAACTGACTACGGAAAGGGCCGGCGAGCTGGTGGCTGAGGAACTCCGCCAGGCGCAACAACAACTGGGCGCCATCACCGGGAAGTTTACCAGCGATGATCTCCTGGGAAGAATCTTTGCTTCGTTCTGCATCGGCAAGTAGACGCCGATCTAGGCGCGGTGTGCTTCACGCGGTCGGGCGTCGATACCGAACTGACACCGGTTGCGTGCGCAGGCATGGCGCGCCGCCCGCGGCATTGGCCACACTGGCTGCGGTGTTGCCTGTTGCTGGCGATTCGCCTCTACACATTGAGCAACGCGGGCCTGACCCGCTTCCTGCCGTCGCCATGTTCGATGATCGAGGATAATTGCTTACACCGCAGCGGCTCCCGCTGGCTGCCCCGTCGTCCGGGAGCTGAAGGGCCTGGCGGCGCCGGCAGGCGCGCAAGTCCGCCGACACATTCGCTGCTGCTTAGCCTTTCGCCGTGGATAACGGCAGGTGTCAGGGCGCAAACTTGCCCACCAACCGCTTCAGCTTCGGCAAGTGCTCGGTGCCGTCCCGGCCATAACGCATCCCGGTGTAGATGGCCGTTATCTGGGCCACCGGGTGCGCAAGGTCGGGACGGCGGGTGATCACGCGGCGCTGAAAATCCAGCGGGCCTTCGTTGGCCGCGCGCTGCAGCCCGCATCGTGCCAGCTTGTGGCAGAATCGCCGGTAGACCGCGGCCAGTCGATCACGCGGCTCGTGGCGGCCGAGGATGAACACTGCGGCGAGCAGTCCGACCAGCGCCGAAGCCGCCACCATGCTGATCACCGCCTGTGCCCAGGTTGGCGTGGAGAACCCGATGGCACGCAGGAAACGGCGCTGCTTCTCCGGACCGTAGGCCATCACCCACCGGTTCCAGGCATCATTGACGGCGTCCCAGCGCATCCATGCCTCCCTCAATGCCCGTTTCCACCATTGCGGGGCCAGCAGGCGCTGCATCTCTTCCCGTGACAGGTTCTCCTGGTCGGCCTCGGCGCGATAAAGTTCGCGCAGCCCTTCAACTCCGAACTCGATACGTTCCGGGGCTACCGCGGCGGTTGCATCAACTCGCTGCCAACCGCGCTGCGGCAGCCAGGCCTCGGTCCAGGCATGGGCATCCGACATCCTCACGATCATGTAGCCTCCCACCGGATTCCACTCGCCGCCTTGAAATCCCACCACCAGCCTCGCCGGAACGCCGGAAAGGCGCAGCAGGGCGGCGAGTGCGTGAGCGTAATGCTCACAATACCCGGCGCGTGTTTCGAAAAGAAATTCGTCCAGCGGATCGCGCCCCAGGGACGGGGGAGACAGCGTGTAGCGGAAAGCCTGTTCGTTGAAATGGGCAAGCGCCAGCTCCACGATTTCCTCCGGATTGCGCGCTAGGCGCCGCAGCTCCGTTGCCAGGGCCCGCACCCGCTCGCTGGGAGGCACAGGCCACGCCAGGTTGTGCTTCAGTTGGTCGACCCTCAAGGCCCCCGTTACGTACTGCGGGAAGGAACGCAGCGAATAACTCTCCCGCTGCCGCAGCGGGCTACGTGCGGCCAGCGTGTGGCCGGGCCTGGCCACGGCCAGATCAGGGACCGTGCCGGGCAGGTCCATGGCGGCCAGCCAGGTCTGGTTGGTGGGCTCCAGCACCACCTGGTAACCGACACCATTGCCAAGCGGCGTAAACGACCCCGCCGCCTTGCCGTCGCCGCTGCCAACATGGCGCCGCCAGCGCCTGCCGTCTATTTCACTCAATACCATCACACGCCAGTACTGCTGAGCAGGCGGTGGCGGGCTATCGTCGAAGTGCACCCTGAATGCGACCCGGTCGTTGTTGAGCAGGCGATTCACAGAACCCGGCGCCACTTCATCCGACAAACCGGTTCGCGCATCGAATGCGTCGTCCGGCAATCCCCAGAGACTGCCCTGGATACGGGGAAACATTAGATACATCACCAGCATTAGGGGGACCGCGGTCAGCACCATGACACCGAATAGACGCAGCGTCTGCCGGGGGCCGTAACCGACCGGGCGGTTCAGCAGGAACAGCGTGATGGTGGTGGTCGTAGTAACCGCCACCGCATAGAAAGCCAGCAACAGCGACTGCGAGAACAGAAAACCACCCAGGGTCAGAAAATAGAGCAGGAAAACGCCGATGTAGTAGTCCCTTACCTGCCTTATCTCGATCAGCTTCAGCCCCACCAGCCCCACCAGGAACGCCGAGCCTGCGTCGCGTCCCAGCAGGGTGCCATAGTGTCCGTAAACGGCGATCACCATGACCATGGCCAGCAAGGCGCGAAGCAGGCGGCCAGGCACCCGCCATCCCAAGTTGTCGATGCAAAAACGCCACAGCAGCAGGCAGGCGGTAACCAGCATCAACCAGGCGGGGATGCGGATCACGTGTATGGCAATCGCCATGGCTGCGCTCAGCAACAGCAGATTGGCCGCGTTGCGATCCGGTCGGCTGGCGGGCGGGGAATAGGTCCTAAGCCGGAGCATTGTCGAGACCCCACAATGCCAGCACCGACAGGCAGGCGTGACGGTGGGCCGGACCCCGCCCCGGGGGCAGCACGCGGTCCGGCATACGCAGTCCATAGATCATCCCCTGTTCCTCGGCATCCACGATCCATCGGCACAGTGTCTGTAGACGCGCCTCGACGTCGCTTCCCGCTGTCATTTCCCAGTCAATCCACATCCTGCCCTGCCCCTCGGCGCCGAATCGCTTGGTGAGCAGGCCCTGGCCACGGGCGGCCGCTTTCCAGTGCACGTGCCGTGGAGGGTCCCCCGGTTGGTGTGCCCGCAGGCCGACAAAATCGTCGCCCTCTGGGAACGATCCGGCCGGATCATGGCGCTCGCTCTGTCTCGCGGCGGGCGGCGGCGCGGCCGCCACCAGCTTCGGATACGCGATACCACGGGCCTCTGGCTCGAGTGCCGCAGACCAGGTGTAGAGTAGGCCGAGTGGAAAGGCACTGGACAACCTGAGCGGCGGGCACCGAAGGTAGCCTCGCTCGGTGGCGGGCACGGGAAGGTTGGCGCTGACACTGCTGTTTGGCGGCACATCCATCCGCAGCGGGCTACCCGCGCTGAGCACCCACACGGCGGAGCGGGGGACCTGCTGGTCGTTCTCGATGATCACCGGGAAGCTCATGCTGCCGCCTGCGAAAACGGGCGTTGGCATCCCCACCCTGACGGTCAAGCCGCTGACATTTCGGTGGGTGTACAACATTGAGACCATGCTGAGTGCCACCAGCAGGAACGTGAAACCATAGGCCAGACCATTGTTGTAGTTGACGGCCGCGAGCAGCATCACGAACAGCACGATGGCGAAAATCACGCCGAAGCGCGTCGGCAGCATGAACAGCTGCCTGCGATGCAGGGTGAACGCCGCGGAGGACCCCGCCGCCATGGCTATGGTATGGCGACCTCGGCCAGCAAGCGCGCAACCAGCCGCGCCCCCGGTAGCGCATCGGCATCGCGCGCCTGGAGCCTGTGGCCGAGCACGGCGGGCGCTACGTGTTGCACATCCTCGGGCAGCACCATGCTGCGGCCCGCCAGCATCGCCCAGGAGCGTGCGGCCTGAATCAGGGCAATTCCCGCGCGGGGCGAAAGGCCGCAGGAAAGCCAGTCCGCCTGCCGGGTTGCCGCCAACAACAACTGCACGTAATCCACCAGGGCTTCACTGCAATGCAGGGACGAAGCGGCATGCTGCAACTGCAGCAGCACATCTGCATTCGCGGCGGGCTCCAGGTCCTTCAACATCGAGCGGCGGTCCTTCCCGGTCAGCAATTCCCGCTCCCCCGCACGGTCCGGATAACCCAGCTCTATCCGCATCAGGAAGCGATCAAGCTGTGATTCGGGCAGGGGAAAGGTGCCGATCTGGAACCGGGGATTCTGGGTGGCGATGACGAAGAATGGATGTGGCAGGGCATAGGTGTTGCCTTCAGTGGACACTTGGCGTTCCTCCATCGCCTCCAGCAGAGCGCTTTGCGCCTTCGGGGTGGCACGATTGATTTCGTCAGCCAGCACCAGGGAGGAAAATATGGGGCCGGGGTGGAACTTGAAACCCTTTGAATCGCTATCGTAGACGGAGACGCCGATCACGTCGGCTGGCAGCAGGTCACTGGTGAACTGGATGCGCGAATACCCCAGGCCCAGGACCTTCGCCAGGGTGTGTGCCAGGGTGGTCTTCCCCACCCCAGGTACATCCTCTATCAAGAGGTGACCGCGCGCCAGCAGGCAGGCCAGGGCCAGATTCACCGGCTGCCTCTTGCCGATGACAATGGCGTTGATCCGCTCCAGGATCAGGTCGATGCGCTTGGCGAACGCAAACTTGTCTTTCAGGGTTGCGCTGGCTTCCATATCGAATACCGTGGGTTTTGTGCAAGTGTAGGACGGAATCCCGCGCTTCGCCTACCGTGGCCGCCAAGTTCTTGGTTCCGCCTCGCAGAGAGAAGTTCCCCCCGAGGGGCGGGGGCGATGATCGCCGCACGCCTGCGAGCGGGTGTCGTGCAGCCGGCGAGGCGCACTTGGCGTGGACAGGACAGGGGGCTATCATCTCGCACCCCAGATGTCCGAGCGGAAATTGATGAACTTTCCGAGGCGATTCGACGTGATTGTGGTAGGCGGCGGTCACGCCGGGACCGAGGCCGCGCTGGCGTGCGCCCGCATGGGTTGCGAGACGCTGCTGGTGACCCACAACATCGAAACCCTGGGCCAGATGTCCTGCAATCCAGCCATAGGCGGGATCGGCAAGGGGCACATCGTCAAGGAGATTGACGCCTTGGGCGGCGCCATGGCCCGGGCCATCGACCGCGCCGGCATCCAGTTCCGCATTCTCAATTGTCGCAAGGGCCCGGCGGTGCGCGCTACGCGCGCGCAGGCCGATCGGGTACTTTACAGGCAGGCCATACGGCAGATGGTGGAGACCCAGGCCGGGCTCACGGTGTTCCAGCAGGCGGTGGAGGACCTGGTTATCAAGGCAGGGCGCGTCGCCGGAGTTGTCACCCAGATGGGCCTGGAGTTTGCGGCGCGGGCCGTGGTCTTGACCACCGGCACGTTTCTGGGGGGGCGCATCCATATCGGGCTGACCAATCACGAGGGTGGCCGCGCGGGCGATACTCCGGCGAATGCGCTGGCAGGCCGCTTGCGGGAAATGCCGTTTCAGGTAGCTCGGCTGAAGACCGGCACACCGCCCCGAATAGACGGACGCAGCATCGATTTCGCACGCCTGGAGGCGCAGCCCGGTGATGATCCGGTGCCCGTGTTTTCCTACCTCGGTTCGCGGGATGAGCACCCGCCGCAGGTTTGTTGTCATATTACGCACACCAACGAGCGCACGCACGAGATCATACGGCGCGGCCTGGATCGTTCCCCCATGTACTCGGGGGTGATCGATGGCGTTGGGCCGCGTTACTGTCCTTCCATCGAAGACAAGGTGGTGCGCTTCGCGGACCGCGATACGCACCAGATATTCGTGGAGCCCGAAGGGCTGGATACCACCGAGGTTTACCCTAACGGGGTGTCGACCAGCCTGCCGTTCGATGTGCAATGGCAATTCATACGCAGCATTCGGGGCTTCGAGGCCGCCCATATTACGCGACCCGGTTACGCCATCGAGTATGATTTCTTTGACCCGCGCGACCTTGACCCGTCCCTGCAGACCAAACATGTGCCGGGACTTTTCTTCGCGGGACAGATCAACGGCACCACTGGTTATGAGGAGGCCGCCGGGCAAGGAATCATCGCTGGCATCAATGCCGGCCTGTTGGTCAAGGACCAGGAGTCCTGGTGGCCCCGCCGCGACGAGTCCTACATCGGCGTGCTCATCGATGATCTGGTGACCCGCGGCACCAATGAACCCTACCGCATGTTCACCTCGCGGGCCGAGTATCGCTTGCTGCTGAGGGAAGACAATGCTGACCTGCGGCTGACCGAGAGCGGTCGCAAGATCGGGGTGGTGGATGACACGCGATGGCGCGCCTTCGCCAACAAACGCGATGCTATCGAAGATGAGCGGGGCCGGCTTATGCGTACCTGGGTCAGGCCGGAGGTAATAGCGGATTCACAGGCGCGCCGGGTGCTGGGGCAGGACCTTAAACGTGAACTTACCCTGTTCGACCTGTTGCGGCGGCCGGAAATCTCCTACAGCCAGTTGATGACGCTGCCCGGTGCCGGGGTCGGCGCGGTCGATCCGGCGGTGGCGCAGCAGGTCGAGATCCAGGCTAAGTATGCCGGCTACATCGACCGCCAGCGCGCAGAGATTGAGCGGCATCGGCGCCACGAGGAAACCCGGCTGCCGACCAACCTGGACTACGACTCAGTCCACGGCCTGTCGGCCGAGATACGACAAACGCTATCACGTCTTCAACCGGTGACGCTGGGCCAGGCGGCGCGGGTGCCGGGCGTTACTCCGGCCGCCGTCTCGCTGCTGTTGGTACATCTCAAGAAGACCGCCCAGCGCGCGGCCTGATCGGCGTCCGCGCGACCTCCCCGCCGGATGACGTTATTATGGTTCGGTCGGCAAGCATAACGGAGTCAGTACCCTGACAGCGTGCGGTTTTACATGAGCCCGGAAACAGCCCTGGAGTTGTGCGCCTTGACCGAAACAGGGCGAGTACGATCGCACAACGAGGACAGCTTGTTCGCGTCGCCGGAACTCGGACTGGCCGTCGTGGCGGACGGCATGGGGGGCTATCAGGCAGGCGAAGTGGCAAGCGAGATCGCGGTCAAGGTGATAGTGGATTGCGTCAGAGCGTCGCTGGGGGAATCCACTGCGCAGGACAGCGGTCACGAGCCCGTGGCGTGGGCGATGAGCCAACTGCTGCATGATGCCGTGATGCTGGCGAACCATGAGATATTTCAAGCCGCGAGTGAGTACCAGGAGTACCGCGGCATGGGGACCACGGTGGTCGCGGCGCTGTTCCGCGACTCTCATCTCTGCTTGGCCTACGTCGGCGATTCGCGCGCGTATCGTTGGCGCGGCGGTGACCTGCATCGGATGAGCGCCGATCACTCGGTGATACAGGAATTCGTTGCCAGTGGCCTGTACAGCGAAGCGGAAGCCCGCGCCCGATTCAACACCAATCTGGTAACCCGCGCCTTGGGCGTCGATGCCGAGGTGGAGGTGGATATTATCGAAGAGCGGATCGTGCCGGGTGACAGGTATCTTCTGTGCTCCGACGGGCTCACGGACATGGTCGAGGACGAGCGGATCGGGACCGCCCTGAGCCGGGATGCCGAAAGTCTGGCCGCCACCGCGGAGCAGCTGGTAACGCTTGCGAACGAGGCGGGGGGCCGCGACAATATCTCGCTCATTCTGGTTCGCGTCAACCACGGCACTGGCAAGTGAAAGCCTGCGCGTGGGCGGCGCTTTCCGTCATCCCAGACCGCGCGTGGACTGTGTCCCGGCACTGGTCCTGTTGGCCGCAAGGGCGCGCGTCACTGAAACGAATCTTAGGAGGTCTTATGCGTAAAATCATGCTTCTGTTGGCGATACTGCTGGCATTGCCGGGCGCCGCAGGCGCGGAGAACGGGCTGGTCATCAAGCAAAGCAGCTTCTCGGCCGTCGAGACACTGGATCGTCTGCAGGCGGTGCTCGAAAAGAAGGGCCTGACGATATTCACGCGCATCGATCACAGCGCCGGTGCCGGTAAGGCGGGGATGGCGCTGCCCCCGACGCAACTGCTGATATTCGGTAATCCGAAAATGGGCACCCCCCTGATGGGGTCCGCCCGGAGCGTCGGCATCGATCTGCCCATGAAGGTCCTGGCCTGGGAAGACGAAGACGGAAAATCCTGGATCGCTTATAACAGGCCAGACTATCTGGCGGGCCGCCACGGGATCACGGACCAAGTCGAAATCGTCAACAAAATGAGCGGGGCGCTCGATAAGTTCACCAACCTGGCAACGCAAGCGGAGACCAAGTAGCCAGCGCGACAGGGCGCCGCATGAGCGCGCGGCACGGGCCGGCACTAGAAGAAGCCATCTCAAGCGGCGTCCAAGCGATGGGATTTCCCATCGATCCGGAACAGGCGCGGCGGCTGGGCGGTTTCCTGCGGCTGCTGGAGAAATGGAACCGTAGCATCAACCTGACAGCGGTCCACGACCCCCAGGAGATGGTGGCCCGGCATATTCTGGACAGCATCGCGGCATTGCCCTGGGTGCGGGGCCGGCGGTTGCTGGATGTCGGCTCAGGGGCCGGTCTGCCGGGATTGCCGCTGGCGATCATGCGGCCCGACCTGCGGGTGATACTACTTGACAGCCGCGGCAGACGAATCCAGTTCCTCAACCTGGTGGCGGCGCAGCTGGAGCTGAAGAACGTGGAGACGGTGCACAGTCGAGTTCAGCAATACCGGCCCCGGGAGAAATTTGATACGCTTGCCGCGAGGGCATTCGCGGCCATCCCCGATCTGCTCTCAGCGACCAGTCATCTGTGCCGCCGACAGGGGCGTATACTGGCCCTGAAGGGCCATCGTCCGGATGCTGAACTGCGCGACCTCGAGCAGTCCCATGGCGTCGCCACGGCGGTCCATCGCGTCGATATCCCGGGTCTCAGAGCGCAACGTCACATAGTGGTGATCGAGCCGCGGCCGGAAAACTCGCGCACCAGAGAGTGAAGAGCATGGGAAAAGTTATTGCCGTCGCCAACCAGAAGGGCGGTGTGGGCAAAACGACAACAGGTATCAATCTCGCGGCGTCGCTGGCGCGGTCCAAGCGCAGGGTGCTGCTCGTTGATATCGACCCGCAGGGGAATGCAACCGTGGGCAGCGGCCTTGGCAAGACAGAGGCGGCGGGCACGATCTATGAGGTGTTAATAGGCGGCAGCGATGTCCCCGCGACGACGGTATCCACCGAGGCGGGCTACGACCTGGTCCCGGCCAATGGAAATCTCGCCGGGGCGCAGGTGGAGTTGATCGACGAAATAGGTAGGGAGCTGAAACTGCGGATGGCGCTGAACGCGGTCCGTGATGAATATGACTACGTCCTGATAGACTGCCCCCCCGCTCTCAACGTGTTGACGATCAACGCGCTGGTCGCCGCCGATGCAGTGATCATTCCCATGCAGTGCGAGTACTTTGCGCTGGAGGGGCTGACCGCCCTGGTGACCACCATCAAGAAGATCAGGGAGACGCTCAATCCGCGATTGCGGATCGAGGGCCTCTTGCGCACTATGTTCGATGGCCGTAACACCTTGGCCAACGAGGTCTCGGAGCAGCTTCAACAGCATTTCGGCGACAAGGTTTACCGGACCATTATCCCCCGGAATGTCCGTCTGGCCGAAGCGCCAGGCTATGGTAAGTCGGTGCTGTCCTACGATGTCGGGTCGAAAGGTGCACAGGCGTATCTGGCGCTGGCGGGCGAGATCATTCGCAGGGATGAAGCGGCATGACGGCGCGAAAAAGACGGCTGGGGCGGGGGCTGGACGCCTTGCTTGGGGACGCGCCTGCCTTGAATCAGGAAGAAACCACTGCGCCCGGCGCCGAGCGGCTGAGCCAGCTCCCCGTCGAATCGCTGCAGCGGGGTCAATACCAGCCGCGCAGCCATATGGATGAAGAGGCCCTTTCCGCCCTTGCCCAGTCCATCAAGGCGCGCGGAGTGGTGCAGCCCATCATTGCGCGCCGACTTGCCGATGGCGGCCATGAGATCATAGCCGGCGAGCGGCGCTGGCGCGCCGCACAAATGGCGGGGCTGCATTCGGTGCCGGTGATCGTGCGCGAGATTCCTGATGACGCCGCGCTGGCCATCGCGCTGATCGAGAACATACAGCGTGAAAACCTGAACCCAATCGAGGAGGCGAACGGGCTGCGCAGGCTGCTTGATGAGTTCGGCATGACCCACGAGCAGGTGGCTGAAAGCGTGGGACGGTCGCGCTCCTCGGTCACCAACCTGCTGCGCCTGCTGTCATTGAATCCGGCGGTCAAGCAGATGCTGGAGCATGGTCAGCTGGAAATGGGACACGCGCGGGCCCTGCTGGCGCTGGAGGGCGCGGACCAGGACAAGGCGGCGCGCGAGGTGGTGGCGCGGCAGTTTTCGGCCCGCCAGACTGAGTCGCTGGTGCGGCGAATAAAGGATCGGCCCAAGCGCGGTACCCGCGGTACACCGCCCCCCGACGCGGACCTGTTGCGCCTGCAGGAGCAGATTTCCGACCGTTTGGGGGCCAAGGTGACCATCATGGACAAGCGCGGCAAGGGCCGTCTTGTGATCGAATATCACAGTCTGGACGAGCTGGACGGGATCCTCGAACGTATCCACTGAGCCGCCCTTCGGTGCGACGATAAGCCTAATTTTTCCATCCATATTGACGGGAAATACAGGCTTTCTTATACTTCCGCGCCCTTGCTGCGGCGCAGGCAAAAGGACGGCCAGTGCGCCGCAGAGCAGTCCGGCACTGAAATTCGAGCGGCCGCGTCGGCCGGCTTTCATATAGATCACGGGGTAATTCTGGAGCGCTGTGACGCTCCGCGGTCATGACAGCGCAGGCCCGTTCGCCGGTGAAGCGGATATTTTTCGCGCAGTTCGGAACGATCCTGACGCTGGTGGTGGTCCTGATGTGGGTTGATCATGGCGCCGCGCAGTCTGCCTTGATGGGCGGTGTTATCTGTACCATCGCCAATACCTACGCGGGTTGGCGGGTGTTTTCGCGCGCCATGCCGGGATCGGCTTACGGTGAGCTGGGCAACCTGTACCGCGCGGAATTTGGCAAGCTGTTGATGATCGCCGCCCTGTGCGTTGTCTATTTCGCCGCGGCCGAGGATGTGAATATCCTGGCGTTTGTCGGCGGGTGCGTGGCAGCAGTGGTGGCCAATGCGGTCGGCGCCGCGACGCAGCGGCCAGACAATACGAACAAAGAGCAAGGCGAGCAGACGTAAGACGAAGATGGCAAGCGAAACCCTGACATCAACCGGCTATATCAAGCACCATCTGCAGAACCTCACTTTCGGCAAGCACCCCGATGGCAGCTGGGGTCTCGCGCACACCGCCGCAGAGGCCAAGGAAATGGGTTTCTGGGCCATCCACCTGGATACGATGTTCTGGTCGGTAACCCTCGGTGGCCTGTTTCTATGGGGGTTCTACAAGGCCGCCCAGCGCGCCACCAGCGGTACCCCCAGCGGCTTTCTCAACTTCGTCGAATTGATGGTCGAGTTCATCGATGACAACGTCCGCGGGTCGTTCACCGCGAAGAACGACATGGTGGCGCCCCTCGCCCTGACCCTGTTTGTGTGGATCTTTCTGATGAACACCATGGACCTGGTGCCGGTGGACTGGATTCCCCAGGTGGCCCATCTCATGGGGATCGAATACATGAAGGTAGTGCCGACCACCGACCCCAACGCCACATTCGGGATGTCCATTGCCGTGTTCTTCATGATCATCTATTACAGCGTGAAGAACAAGGGTGTGACCGGATTCGCCGCGGAACTCACCATGCAGCCGTTCCAGGCGAACAACCCGATCGTCAAGATTCTGTTCATCCCGGCCAACCTGTTTCTGGAGGGCATCGGGCTAATCGCGAAACCGGTGTCGCTGGCGCTGCGATTGTTCGGGAACATGTTCGCTGGAGAAATGATCTTCATCCTCATCGCCCTGCTGTACAGCAGCGGGGTGGTACTGGCGTTACTGGGCGGCGTGCTGCATTGGGCCTGGGCGGTGTTTCACATCCTGATCGTGACCCTGCAGGCCTTCATATTCATGACCCTGACGGTGGTCTACCTGGATATGGCGCATCACGAGCACTGACCGACAACCCTATTAACCAACTCGAATCATTCAACAGGAGAAAACCATGGAAACAGCTTTGCTCTACGTCGCAGGCGCCGTTCTGCTGGGCCTTGCCGGCGTCGGCGTCGGCGTCGGCGTCGGCGTACTCGGTGCACGGTTCCTGGAGGGCATCGCCCGCCAGCCGGAGCTGCTGCCGATGCTGCGAACGCAGTTCTTCATCGTCATGGGTCTCGTTGACGCTATCCCGATTATCGGCGTAGCGATCGCGCTGTACATTCTTTTCGCGGTGGTGGGCGGATAATCTCGGCGCTGAGCCACAGTTTTAGGAGTCGGCCATGAATATCAATCTGACCTTGATCGGGCAGAGTATCGCGTTCGCGATATTCGTGTGGTTCTGCATGAAGTTCATCTGGCCACCGGTGGTCAAGGCCCTGGAGGAACGCAAGAAGAGCATCGCCGATGGCCTCGCTGCCGCGGAGCGTGGGCTGAAAGAGCAGGAACTAGGCGAGAAGCGTGCCGCAGAGGTTATCAAGCAAGCCAAGGGCAAGGCTGCCGATATCATCGCCAGCGCTGAAAAACGGGGCGGGGAGATCGTCGACGGGGCAAAGCAGGACGCCAAGACCGAGGGCGAGCGGATTATTGCCGCTGCCCGCAGCGAGATCGAGCAGGAGATGAACCGCGCCCGCGAGGCACTGCGCGGCGAGGTGTCGACACTGGCAACCGCGGGGGCGGCACAGATACTGGGCAAAGAGGTCGATGCGTCGGTACACAGCAAGATGCTTGACGAACTCGCGGCACAGCTGTAGCGGATACTCCGTATGAGCGAACAGCGAACCATAGCCCGTCCATACGCCCACGCGGTCTTCGAGCTGGCGCGCGAGAGCGGCAGTTACGAAGCTTGGTCTCGGGTGCTGGCGATCATGGCAGCGGCGGCGGCGGACACGCAGTTACAGGATCTCGCAAGGAATCCGCGCTTCGACGACAAATCCCTGGCGGGGCTGCTGGAAGACATATGCGGCGACGCCCTGTTTCCCGACGCACAGAATTTCATCCGCCTGGTCGTCCGCAACGAACGCGTGCTCGCCCTGCCTGGAGTAACCGAACAGTTCGAGGCCATGCGTGCCGAGGCGGAAGGCACCATTGAGGCCGAGCTGATATCGGCGCTGGGCGTCAGCGAGGAGCAGAAAACCAAAATCGCTGCATCTCTGTCCCGGCGCCTGGGGCGTGAAGTCTCCTTGCGTGTAACGGAAGACCCGAGCCTGATCGGCGGAGCGGTCCTGCGGGCCGGCGACATGGTCGTCGATGCGTCACTGAAGGGACACCTGCAGAAGCTCGCCACCAGCCTGTCCCGCTAGCATGTCGCGGATCACGAGCACACTTTGATTTGAGGAACAGCCATGACCACCCAACTGAATCCATCCGAAATCAGCGAGCTGATCAAAGAGCGGATCAAGAATTTCGAGGCAGTCGCGGAAGCGCGGACTGAAGGAACCGTAGTCAGCCTCACCGATGGCATCGCCCGCATCCATGGACTGGCGGATGCCATGCAGGGGGAGATGCTGGCGTTTCCGGACGAGACTTACGGCCTGGCCCTGAACCTGGAGCAGGATTCGGTGGGCGCGGTGATACTCGGCGATTATGAACACATCACCGAGGGCGATACCGTGAAGTGTACGGGACGAATCCTCGAGGTACCGGTGGGTGAAGGACTTATAGGCCGCGTCGTGGATTCACTGGGGATCCCCATCGACGGCAAGGGTCCCGTCGAAGCCCAGGGGTCTTCGTCGATCGAGAAAGTGGCGCCGGGCGTCATCACGAGAAAATCGGTGGACCAGCCGGTTCAGACCGGCCTCAAGTCCATCGACTCGATGGTGCCAATCGGCCGCGGCCAGCGTGAGCTCATCATTGGGGACCGCCAGACCGGCAAGACCGCGGTCGCCATCGATACCATCATCAACCAGAAGGGCAAGGACCTCACCTGTATCTATGTCGCGGTGGGACAGAAGGCCTCGTCCATCGCCAACGTGGTGCGCAAGCTGGAGGAGCACGGCGCCATGGACCATACCATCGTGGTAGCGGCCGCCGCCTCGGAGTCCGCGGCCATGCAGTATATCGCCCCCTACTCGGGCTGCACCATGGGAGAGTACTTCCGTGACAAGGGTGAGGACGCCCTGATTATCTATGACGACCTGACCAAACAGGCCTGGGCCTACCGGCAGGTCAGCCTGCTGCTGCGCCGTCCGCCCGGCCGCGAAGCCTACCCCGGTGACGTGTTCTACCTGCACTCGCGGCTGCTGGAACGCGCGGCGCGCATCAACGCCGAACACGTGGCGAAGCTCACCGATGGCAAGGTGAAGGGGAAGACCGGCTCGCTGACGGCTTTGCCCATCATCGAGACTCAGGCCGGCGACGTGTCCGCCTTCGTGCCCACCAACGTGATCTCAATCACCGACGGCCAGATCTACCTGGAATCCGACCTTTTCAATGCCGGTATCCGGCCCGCCATCAACGCCGGGCTGTCGGTGTCCCGTGTGGGCGGCGCGGCGCAGACCAACCTGATCAAGAAGCTAGGCGGCGGCGTGCGCCTGGCCCTGGCGCAGTTCCGCGAATTGGCCGCCTTCGCCCAGTTCGCTTCGGACCTCGACGAGGCTACTCGCAAGCAGCTGGAGCGTGGTGAGCGGGTAATGGAAATGATGAAACAGAAACAGTATTCACCGATGTCGGTGGCCGAGATGGCGGTGACTTTGTTTGCCGTCAACGAGGGATATGTCGACGACGTCGATAGCAAGAAGGCCGTGGATTTCGAAGCTGCTCTGCACTCCTTCGTAAAATCAGAGTATGGTGACCTGTTGGACAAGATGAACGAGGGCCAGGAATACAGCGAAAAAGTGCAGCAAGGCCTGCATGGCGCGCTGACGGCCTTCAAGGAAAAAGGTTCCTGGTGATCAGGCGGAGGAACTGACCATGGCCGGCGCCAAAGAGATCCGCACCAAGATCAAAAGCATCCAGAATACTCAGAAGATCACCAAGGCTATGGAAATGGTGGCGGCAAGCAAGATGCGCAGGGCCCAGGACCGCATGCTGGCGGCCCGTCCCTATGCGGAGAAGATCCGCAATGTGGTAGCCCACCTGGCCCGTGCCAACCCAGAATACCGACACCCCTTCACCGTGGAGCGCGAAACCAGACGCGTTGGTTTCATCATCGTGTCCACTGACCGAGGACTGTGTGGCGGACTCAACGTGAACCTTTTCCGCGCCTGTTTGCATGCGATGGCGGACTGGCGGGAGAAGAATATCGAAATCGAGTTGTCGGTGATCGGCTCCAAGGCCCTGGGCTTCTTCAAGCGCCTGGGTGGCAACATCGTGTCTGAAGCGTCGCACCTCGGGGACCGGCCCGCGTTGACCGACCTCATCGGCGCCATCAAGGTGATGCTGGACGCCTACGAGGAAGGCAGACTGGATCGCGTCTACCTCGTCCACAATGACTTCGTCAATACCATGACGCAGAGGCCGGTGTTGGAACAGTTACTGCCGCTCAAGCCAAGCGAGGAAGAGGAGCTGGCGCGTCACTGGGACTACCTCTACGAACCGGACTCGAAGGAGGTCCTCGAGGTGTTGCTGGTGCGGTATGTCGAGTCGCTGATTTATCAGGGTGTGGTTGAGAACATCGCCTGCGAGCAGGCGGCACGCATGGTCGCCATGAAGGCGGCCTCGGACAACGCCGGTAGCTTGATTGAAGAGCTGCAGCTTATCTATAACAAGGCCCGCCAGGCGGCGATCACGCAGGAAATTTCCGAGATCGTCAGCGGCGCGGCGGCTGTGTAGGGAAGCAGGGTGAATGGCGCGGCTGGCCCAACCAAGATCGGCCTGTTGGCAGAATGACGGTGTGGACCGAGCCAGCCTTTCGCATGACTGATTGAGTTTGAATACGAGGACCGCTAGATGAGTTCCGGAAACATAGTACAAATCATCGGTGCCGTGGTTGACGTGGAGTTCCCGCGTGGTGCCGTGCCCAACGTTTACCACGCGCTGAGGGTCGGGGAAGCCGAATTGACCCTGGAGGTCCAGCAACAACTGGGCGACGGCGTCGTACGCACCATCGCCATGGGATCCAGCGACGGCCTGCGCCGCGGGATGGCGGTGGACAACACCGGTGCGCCCATCTCGGTGCCGGTGGGCGAGATCACCCTGGGCCGCATCATGAACGTGCTCGGCGAGCCGGTTGACGAAGCCGGACCGATAGAGGCCAAGGAGCTGTGGCCGATACATCGCAACGCGCCCGAGTATGCCGACCAGGCCCCGGCCATCGAGATCCTGGAAACCGGCATCAAGGTCATCGACCTCATCATGCCCATCGCCAAGGGAGGCAAGATCGGACTGTTCGGTGGCGCCGGGGTAGGCAAGACCGTGACGCTGATGGAGCTTATCCGCAACATCGCGGTTGAACACTCCGGGTACTCGGTATTTGCCGGGGTGGGGGAGCGGACCCGCGAAGGCAATGACTTCTACCATGAAATGGATGAGGGCGGCGTACTGGACAAGGTCGCCCTGGTGTATGGCCAGATGAACGAGCCGCCGGGCAACCGCCTCCGGGTCGCATTGACCGGGCTGACCGTCGCCGAGTACTTCCGTGACGAAGGCCGCGACGTGCTGTTGTTCATCGACAATATCTATCGATATACGCTGGCCGGAACCGAGGTGTCCGCGCTGCTCGGCCGTATGCCAAGCGCTGTCGGCTACCAGCCGACGTTGGCGGAGGAGATGGGGACGTTGCAGGAACGCATCACCTCCACGCGCACCGGTTCCATCACGTCGTTCCAGGCTGTATATGTACCGGCGGACGACCTCACCGACCCGTCTCCGGCAACCACTTTTGCGCACCTTGACGCCACCCTGGTGCTGTCCCGGCAGATTGCCGAGCTCGGCATCTACCCGGCGGTGGACCCTCTTGATTCGACCAGCCGGCAACTGGACCCCCTGGTGGTAGGGCAGGAACATTACGACACCGCTCGCGAGGTGCAGGGCACCTTGCAGCGGTACAAGGAATTGCGCGATATCATCGCCATTCTGGGCATGGATGAACTCTCCGAGGAAGACAAGCAGATCGTGTCCCGGGCGCGTAAGATTCAGCGCTTCCTATCACAGCCCTTCTTCGTCGCGGAGACCTTTACCGGCCAGGAGGGAAAGTATGTCGGCCTCAAGGAGACCATACGCGGTTTCCGTATGATCGTGGACGGCGAGATGGACGAGTATCCGGAGCAGGCCTTCTACATGGTCGGCGGCATCGACGAAGTGCCGGACAAAGCCAAGACGGTCACCTAGGAGGGAGAAGTGCCAATGGCCATGACATTGCATATCGATATCGTGAGCGCGGAGGAAGGCATACACTCCGGCAAAGCCACCGCCGTGTTCGCGCCGGCGCAGATGGGAGAGGTGGGGATTTTCCCCCGCCACGCCCCACTGTTGTCCCGATTGAAGCCCGGCGAGGTCCGGGTGCAGACCGAGGCGGGTGAGGAATTGTTCTTCTACGTTTCGGGGGGGCTGCTCGAAGTTCAGCCCCACGTAGTGACGGTGCTGGCGGACACGGCCGTCCGCGCCAAGGACCTGGATGAGGCCGCGGCATTGGAAGCCCAGAAGAAGGCCGAACAGGCCCTCAAGGACCGCAAAACCGATATCGATTTCGCCAAGGCCAAGGCGGAGCTCGCGCAAGCAGCCGCCCAGCTGCGCGCAATCCAGAAGCTGCGGAAAAAGGGCCGCTAGGCCCGGGCGTCACCGATGCAGGTAGCGACCGCCGGCAAGGTGGTTTCCATCACATACCTGATCCACGACGAAACGGGCGAAATCTGCGAGTACCGGGACTTGCCCGTCGCCTACATACAGGGTGGTCGCAGCGACCTGTTGCCCAAGATCGAGCGCGCCCTGGAAGGCAAGCCGGTAGGATTCACCACAACGGTCTCGCTTTCCCCCGCGGAGGGTTTCGGTGAACATGACGCCGGCCTGACCTTTACCGATTCCCTCGAGAACGTGCCCCCGGAGCTGCGGCACCTCGGCGCGGAGCTGAATGCGGAGAGCGAAAGCGGCGAGCTACGGCATTTTCGCGTCACCCGTATCGAGGCCGGGAAACTCACGGTAGATGCGAATCACCCGTACGCTGGCAGGTCCCTGGCTTATGAAGTCAAGATCGTCGGGATCAGGGAGGCCAGCGCGGAGGAGATCGCCAGCGGCGAAGCAAGGCCAGAATTGGGCCCGTTAACATAGGACAGCCCTCAAGCACGGCACACGCTCTCGATGCCGATCCAAACAGCTTATTTTCAGGAGCTATAGTTTCTTCATATGCCAGATACACAACCTGCACAGCGCCCTCTACATGTCGTGGTGTTGGCCGCAGGCAAAGGCACCCGTATGCGGTCGAGTGTGCCCAAGGTCATGCACCCCTTTGCCGGGGTGCCCATGCTCGGACGAGTGCTGGACACCGTATCCCGGCTAACCCCTGCGCGCACCCATGTCGTGTACGGCCATGGCGCGGAGATGGTGCGGGCGACGTTTGCCGACGTGGGAGCGCACTGGGTGTTGCAGGCCGAGCAGCTGGGAACGGGACACGCTGTCAAGCAGACCATATCTAACGTGCCGGACGCCGCGCTGGTGCTGGTAGTGTATGGCGATGTCCCGCTGGTGCGAGCGGCAATCCTGGAGGCGCTGGTCACCGCGGCTGACGGTGGCCTCGCCATCTTGACCGCCGTGCTGGACGACCCGACAGGCTATGGGCGCATCATACGTAACCAGGTGGGGGCCGTACGCGGCGTCGTCGAAGAAAAAGATGCCACGCCGGTACAAGCCACTATTCGCGAGGTTAATACTGGATTCTTGGCAGCGCCGGCATCATTGCTGGGTCCGTGGTTGTCCCGGCTGGACAACAAAAATGCGCAAGGGGAGTTCTATTTGACCGACGTGGTCGGTCTAGCAGCCGGCGACGGCATCCTAGTGACGACGCAAGAGGCGAAGGATATCTGGGAGATTCGTGGCGTAAACAGCCGTGCCGAACTTGCCGAACTGGAACGCCATTACCAGCGCTGCCAAGCCGAGGCGCTGATGGACGCCGGGGTCAGCATCGCAGACCCCGACCGGTTCGATGTCCGAGGTGGCGCAGTCACGGCAGGGCGTGACAGTCACTTCGATATCAACGTCATCATCGAGGGTCCGGCCCGGTTCGGCGAACGAGTGACCATTGGCGCAAATAGTGTCATCAAGCGCACCGAAATCGGTGACGACGTCGTGATTCACCCCAACTGTGTGATCGAGGACGCGGTGATCGGTGCGAACTCCATAGTTGGACCATTCGCCCGCATACGTCCCGGTACCCGCCTCGATGACAGGGTGCATGTGGGGAATTTTGTAGAGATCAAGAATAGCGAACTAGCGGTCGGGTCTAAAGTGAATCATTTGAGTTATATCGGGGACAGCAGTATCGGGCGCGACGTCAATGTAGGGGCTGGGGTGATTACTTGTAACTACGATGGCGCCAACAAATACCGCACGATTATAGAGGATGGGGTATTCGTGGGCTCGGACTGCCAGTTAATCGCGCCGGTCAGCATCGGAAAAGGGGCCACCGTAGGCGCCGGATCCACTATCACTGGCGACGTTCCACCCGATACCCTTGCGCTCGCGCGCGCGCGGCAGCAGCATGTCAGCCACTGGCGGCGACCCCGAAAAAAGAAAAATTAATTTGTACTCGGTTGGCCCCGCGTTGATTAAAATAAGGTGTGGCCAGAATGTTGGGGGGTTTACTGTGAATATAAGGGCGCGGCCGTGTGCGGCATAGTTGGCGCGGTAGCACGTACTGACGTTTTGCCGGTGCTGATGGAAGGGCTGAAGCGACTTGAGTACCGCGGTTATGATTCGGCGGGGATCGCGGTCATCAATCCACAACGCCAGATCGTGCGTACCCGCGCGGTGGGCAAAGTCGGGGTGCTGGCGGACACCATTAACACCCGGGAACTCAGTGGGCATATAGGTCTTGCCCATACCCGCTGGGCCACTCACGGGGGGGTTACGCAGCGCAACGCGCATCCTCATGTATGTCGTGGCACGGTGGCATTGGTGTGTAACGGCATAATTGAGAATCACGACGCATTGCGCGAGAAGCAGCGGGCCGCTGGCTTTGAGTTTACTTCTCAGACCGATACCGAGGTCATAGTGCACGAGGTATATCACCACCTTGCTGCTGGAAAGGGGCTGGTAGACGCTGTTCGCGACACGGTGGCTCAGCTGGAGGGCGCATATGCCCTGGGCGTCATCAGCATCAATGAACCCGACAGGCTGGTTGCGGTACGTGAGGGGCCGCCCCTGCTAATCGGCATCGGCGAAGATGCCGCCTTTATTGCTTCGGACATTTCCGCTTTGTTGCCGGTCACCCGTCGCTACTTGGTGCTGGAGAATGGGGATGTCGCCGATATCTTGGGCGGGCGGGTACGTATTACGGACCGCGACGGTAATGAGGTTCGACGCACGGTTCACATCAGTCAGCTCAGCGCCGATGCTGCGGATCTCGGTCCCTACCGTCATTTCATGCTCAAGGAGATATTCGAGCAGGCAAATGCCGTGAACGATACCCTGGAGGGCCGCATCTCCACGCAACGCCTTCTGGACGAAGCCTTTGGTCCTGATGCACCACCCATCTTTGACAATACCCGGGCCGTGCAGATCATCGCCTGCGGCACCAGTTACCATGCCGGCCTGGTGGCCAAGTACTGGTTCGAATCCTATGGGGTGCCATGTAATGTAGAGGTAGCCAGCGAATTTCGCTACCGTCCCCACGTGGTTCCGCAGCAGGCGCTGGTGGTAACTATATCCCAGTCAGGAGAAACCGCAGACACTCTGGCGGCGCTGACCGAGGCTATGCGAATCGGCTTCGAGCGTTCGCTCACCATATGCAACGTCCCGGAAAGCTCGCTGGTGCGGGCTTGTGACCTCACGTTCATGACCCACGCCGGCCCGGAAATCGGCGTAGCGTCGACCAAGGCGTTCACCACCCAACTGGTGGGGCTGTTGATGCTGGGGATAGCGTTGGCGCGTAGACGAGGATTGACGAGCGAAGAAGAAGCACGCGTTATCGGGGAGTTGCGGAGCTTGCCGGCACGTATCGAGCACGCGCTAATGCTGGATAAGGAAATCCAGACTATTGCCGAGCAGTTTGCCGATAAACATCATGCCTTATTCTTGGGCCGCGGGGCGCACTATCCGATCGCGCTGGAGGGCGCCCTCAAGTTAAAGGAGATCTCTTACATACATGCTGAGGCCTATCCCGCCGGCGAACTGAAACACGGGCCACTGGCACTTGTGGATAGCGCAGTGCCAGTAGTAGCGGTGGCCCCCAACAACCAGTTGCTGGAGAAGTTGAAGTCCAATATCCAGGAAGTGCGCGCTCGGGGCGGCCGCCTGATCGTATTTGCTGATCCTGCGGCCGGAATCGCCAATGAAGACGGTATGCAGGTCGTCCAGGTAGCCCCGGTAGACGACAGCATTTCCCCGGTAATTTATGCCATCCCCTTGCAGTTGCTCGCTTACCATGTCGCGGTCATCAAGGGCACTGACGTGGACAAGCCGCGAAATTTGGCAAAATCAGTTACAGTAGAGTAAGCGGTTGCGGACTAAATCGGGTGCTGCGCCGATGAACATAGGTCGCGACATCGCTATTGGGTCACGTGGCTCACAGTTAATCGCATGGAGTTATTCTTGCCTCTGTCGGCCTGGTCGGCATTGAGGGGCGCTACCGGGCGCTGAGTACTTGCAGTTTGGCTAGGCATGCTACCACCATAAGCCCGACCCCAAGAGTAAACAGCGTCATGGTTGAAAAGCCCAGCGTCTGCCAATTGCCTAGCAGCCGGGAAACGCCAGCGACACAACATACTAGGATACCGAATACTGCAGCCACGTTCCCGAAGATTTCCATCAGCTTCATTCAACACTCCTGCGGCATCGTCGCCCGCGCGCTTTAATTAATAAAGATGTTGCTTAAGGTACACATCAACACTAAACATACGCACTGCGCCCAAACGGTCACGGTGATCGGTGTTGGTTTCGACAAGCTTTGCCATGCTGTTGGCAGCGCAACATCGCTGCATATAAGATATACGAAAGATTTTGGGACGCCTGGCGCGTCGCCCTCACCCGCAGGCTTACCTATGCTGTACGCAAGAATACCACGATCCCAGCGTGGTTTGGCGTAGCCACTGAAGCATTGTCGACACCGTGTCGTCGAGTCCTCGCTCAACAAAGCAGCGTGGTCGCCATGCTCACGGAAAGCGCGGAATGAAAAAGCAATCATTAGTCTTGCACTCGGTAAGCGAAACCCGGCCAGTGGCATTAGTATACGAAATAGATGAGGACAACTCATGGAACTAAAGTATTCATTACACACAATTGGTCTAGCCGTTCTGTTGACGATCAATTATGGCGTGCCGGGATTCAGCATTGCCGCAGGTCTCGATGATTCGCCCTCTCGTGCTTTGCCGCGCGGGGTGATTGTAATGTGGTCAGGGAGCTTGGAAGAAATTCCTACTGGATGGGCATTGTGTGACGGCTCCAATGGAACACCGGATCTGCGGGACCGATTCGTTATGGGCGTGGGCGCACGGAAATACATGGGCACCATCGGAGGTTCCCACGCTCATGAGCATAGGAACCAAGACCACTCCCACCGCATCGCCTTACCCGGCTCGCATCTGAGTATCCTGCGGGGATTCTCTAGAAATGGAGGATATCCAGGGTTCCGTGGCGGCACGTTACGTTCCCACCGCTACTATAGCGGCACCCGCGCATTCGCGTCGCAGCCAGCTTCAATCAGGATTGACGGCGCGCGACATTTACCACCCTACTACAAGCTGGCGTTCATTATGAAGAATTAAGCTGTGCTAAGAGTGGACACTCGCCTTCGCAATACGCAAGCACGAAGCGCACATGGACTTGCGCAGGCACAGGACACCATCCCAATCGTTGGGGCTTCGCGTCCAGCAGTCCCGGTGTTATCAACAATTCAATCGCCTCGAACCATTCTCCAACATTCTGTCGTAGATCAGTTCCGGCGACGTATAATTGTGGCGGCGGCCCGGAAACGAAACACCGGCGCATACTTCCAAAAGCGCAAGGTAGTGACCGCATTGACCTTGGCAAGCTACTTGACATAGCGGTGTCTTGAGAATCCGCCCTTACGAACGTTCGCTTGATACAGGTCAAGGCATGCTGGAGCAGTCTAAAGTTCAATAATTGCAGTTGTTCAGCAATACGCCTTTGAGGACACGAGAGCCTATGGTACACGCGAAATCAGACTCAAGAACGAAGGTGTCGCAGTTGGTGCGCCCATCGAGATCGTCTGACAAGCAGGTGCTGCCGACCCCCGCACCGGACCTGGCGCAGCTTGCCGCGGAGGGCTGGTTGGGCGAGGTGTTTCGGTCGCACCACGTCTACGATCGGCTTTACCATGCCTGGCTGGGGCGGGTGACTCTGGGACTGTCTCCGGCTGCGCTGTGGCAGGCCTATTTCGATTGGTCCTTACATCTGGCCATGGCGCCCGGCAAGCAGACGGAGCTGGCGGTGAAGGCAATGCGTAAGGCTTCGCGGTTGTATCGCTACAGCACGCGGTCACTGGCGGGCGACTCCACACCCTGCATTGAGCCGCTGCCCCAGGACCATCGCTTCGAACACCCGGGCTGGCAGCGCTGGCCGTTCAACCTGTGGTACCAGTCTTTCTTGCTGGGCCAGCAGTGGTGGTACAACGCCACCACGGAAGTGGATGGAGTGACCCAACACCACGAGAATGCCGTGGAGTTCGCCGCCCGCCAGTGGCTGGACCTGTTCTCCCCCTCAAATTTCATGTTCAGCAACCCGGAGGTGATCGAGGCGACAGTCGCGGAGCAGGGCGCAAATCTGGTACGCGGATGGAACAACCTGATCTACGACTGGGAGCGTAGTCTGGGCGGCAATCCACCGAAGGGTGCCGAGCGTTATCAAGTTGGCGGCAACGTGGCGACCACGCCGGGCAAGGTGGTCCATCGCAACCGGCTGATAGAACTCATTCAGTACGAGCCGACTACGAAAACGGTACAATACGAACCGGTTCTCATCGTCCCGGCCTGGATCATGAAGTACTATATCCTCGATCTATCGGCCCACAATTCACTGGTGCGATATCTGGTTGACAACGGGCACACCGTGTTCATGGTGTCTTGGAAAAACCCCACCGCGGAAGACCGGGATCTGGGCATGGCGGATTACCTGGCCCTGGGTGTGGATACAGCCCTGGCTGCCATACAACACATCGTGCCGGACGCCCGCGTGCACGCCGCCGGTTATTGTCTCGGCGGTACGCTATTAACTGTCGCCGCCGCGGCCATGGCGGGCACAGGTGACGATCGACTGGCAAGCATCACCTCGTTCGCCGCACAGACTGACTTCGCGGAAGCCGGGGAACTGATGCTGTTCATCGATGAGAGCCAGGTAACTTTCCTGGAAGACCTCATGTGGGAGCAGGGTTGTCTGGACGCGAAACAGATGGCGGGGGCTTTCCAAATGCTGCGATCCAACGACCTGATCTGGTCTCGCTTGGTACACGAGTACCTGATGGGTAAGCGCGGGGAAATGAGCGACCTGATGGCCTGGAATGCTGACTCGACCCGCATGCCCTACCGAATGCATTCCGAGTACCTGCGCCAGTTCTTTCTGGGGAATCAGCTCGCTGCCGGTCAGTATAAGGTTCGGGGGCGGGTCATTGCCGTCAGCGACATCCGCGCCCCCATGTTCGTGGTGGCGACGGAAAGGGATCACATCGCCCCGTGGCGCTCGGTATACAAGATCCACCTGTTGGCAGACACGGAGGTGAGTTTTCTGCTCACCAGCGGCGGCCACAACGTCGGCATCGTCAGCGAGCCGAATCATCACCGCGGCCGGTACTATCGGCTGACCACCCGCAGCGAAACCGATCGCTACGTGGACCCGGATGCTTGGCTGGCCTCGCAGGAGCCCGTCACCGGCTCATGGTGGCCCACGTGGCTGGCCTGGTTGGATGAACGGTCGAGCGGCGAGACCGATGCGCGTCCGCCGGGGGCACGGGACAAGGGCTACCCCGTGCTCGGCGATGCGCCCGGCACCTACGTACTACAGAAATGACTGTCAAGATAGGCGTGACCCGAAGTAGTTGAGGCAGCCGCGCAGCGACGACAGTTGAGGATAGTCGGCCTGCGGAATACTCAGGCCCAGCGCGCTTTCCAGCTTGAGCACGAAGTTCAGGAATTCAACGGAGTCAAACGGATACTGGTCGCGGAAGCTGAGACCCGGGTCGAGCGTCTCGGATTCGATCTCGGGGGCCACTTCGGTCAGCGCAGCGATCACCTGAGTGCGGATGTCAACGTCGTTCATGTCGGTGCTCCATCGGGTGCAGGGGGGAGGGATCGCCTTCCGGCAAGCCGAGATCGCGGGCCTTCAGCAGGCGCCGCCTGGCCGGCTTGCGCCCCCGCGGTATACCGGTCCGCGGTATACCGGTCCCACCACCTCGTGGGCGATATTGAGGCCCCGACCCCTGGCAGGCCGTCCAGCCGCTGTCGGGCGCTTGCCCAGGAACTTTCGGACGCGGGACGACTCATGGCCGGGCAGGCGCATCCGCGTCCGAATCGGGCTCTCGGAGTGAGAGCACAACGCGTACGATACCCGGATTGTCGTCGGGACGGGTCTGATCAAAACCGAGCACGCTGCACAGCTTCAGCATGGCGCGATTATCCGCCAGCACATCTCCGTACAACTGGCCTATGCCGCGGGCCCGCGCGTAGTCGATAATGCGACGCATGAGAAACATGCCCAGCCCCAGCCCCGTCATGTCATGGTGAATGAGGATCGCGTACTCGGCGCGGGTGTTGTCCGGATCCGCGGTGATATGGACAACACCATAGATGGGAGTCTGGCCCAGGCCGCCGCGCTCGGTCAGTATCAGGGCCATCTCCCGGTCATAGTCAATCTGAGTGAAGCGCGCGGCGTTAACGTGGCTGAGCACCTTCATCGGGACGAAGAACCGCAAGCGGATTTCTTCCGGTGTCAGGCTTGCGAAGCTGCGCTGAATCGCGGGCTCGTCCTCGGGGACGATGGGCCGCAGGAAGAGGCTGCGGCCATCGCCGAGCGGGACGTCCTCTTCCAGTTCCTGCGGATATGGCCTGATCGCCAGGCGGCGATGGGGGTGGTCCGGTGACGGCTGGACGCGCAATCGGGCGTCCAGGGCGATGACGCCCTGGTCGTTCACCAGCAGGGGATTGACGTCCAACTCGACGATCTCGCCAACGTCCACCACCAGCTGTGACACGCGCACCAGCATCAGCGCCAGGGCCTCCAGGTCGGCCGCAGGGCGATCACGGAAGCCCTGTAGTAGTCGGTGCACACGTGTCCGCTGCATCATTGCGTGAGCCAACTGCAGGTTCAGTGGAGGGAAGCCTAGCGCTTTGTCATTGATGACCTCCACCGCGGTCCCGCCGTGTCCGAAAAGCAGCACCGGACCGAACTGGGCATCCTGGAACATCCCGAGGATGATTTCCTGGGCCCCCGGTCGACGCGCCATGGGCTGAATGGTGAAACCGTCGATGCGGGCCCCGCGGTGGATCGCCTGCACCCTTTGCAGCATTGCGGTGGCGGCGGTGCGCACCGCCTCGGCGTCTTCCAGGTCCAGCACCACTCCGCCGACGTCGCTCTTGTGGGTGATGTCGGGCGACAGGATCTTTATCGCTACCGGGAAATTGAGAGTTGCTGCGGCCTGTGCCGCTGCCTCAGGTGTTTCCGCTATGCGGGTTTCTACGCAGGGGATCCCGTAGGCCGTCAATATCGACTTGGCCTCCGGTTCGGTCAACCAGTCGCGGCCGGCGGCAAGCGCTTCCCGCGCCAAGCTCCGCGTCAGAGCCGGGTCGGGCTCGAATTCCGCGGGAATGGACGGTGGGGTTTGCATCAGCAGTTCCTGGTTGCGGCGGTAGTTCACCATGTGGGTGAAGGCACGTACGGCCTGCTCCGGCGTTTCGTAAGTGGCAATGCCCGCCTCGGTAAACAGACGCCGGGCCGCCGCGGCGGCCTCCTCCCCTACCCAACTGGTCAACACGGTGGCCCGTCGCCGGCCCGACGACTCGTCGACTACGGCTCGTGCCGCCTCGGTCCCGGAGGCGATCGCGGTGGGGCAATTGAGCACCAGCGTCGCATCGACCTCGGGCTCTTCGAGCAGCACCTTGAGGGCGGCGGCGTAACGGCTGCCGGGGGCATCCCCGATGATGTCCACCGGGTTGGCGCGGGACCAGGTCGGCGGCAACACCGCATCAAGGCGGGCGATGGTTTTCGGCGATAGCCGCGCCAGACGCCCCTGATGCTCGATGAGCGCGTCGGTCGCCATGACGCCGATGCCGCCCCCGTTGGACAGGATGGCCAGCCGCTCGCCCTGCGGCAATCGGCTGCGGGCCAACGATTCCACGGCGTCGAACAGCTCGTTGAGGGAGTGCACCCGCAGCATGCCGGCCCGGCTGATGGCGGCATCGTAGACCTCGTCCAGGCCGGCGAGGGCGCCGGTGTGGGACGCGGCGGCCCGCGCGCCCTCGGTATAGCGTCCCGACTTGACCACGATGACCGGCTTGGTACGCGCGGCGGCTCGCGCCGCGGACATGAATTTACGAGCGCTGGTGATGGATTCTATATAGAGCAGGACGGCATGGGTGCTGCTGTCGTTGGCGAGGTAATCGAGCATATCGCCGAAATCGACGTCGGCCATGTTGCCCAGCGATACCAGATGGGAGAATCCGATCCCGCGGGCGCTGGCCCAGTCCAGCACCGACGTCACCACCGCGCCGGATTGCGCGACGAACGCGATCTGCCCCCGTCGCGGATGTATATGCGCGAAACTGGCGTTGAGACCGACGCCGGGCACCATTATTCCCAGGCAGTTTGGTCCGTTGATGCGCAGCAGCTTTGATTGCGCGGCATCGAGTAAGGCCTGGCGCAGCGTTTTCCCCTCGTGGTCGCCGCCTTCCGCAAAGCCCGCGCTGATCACCACGGCGGCTCGTGTGCCTCCCCGCGCCAGGTGCTGGACGATGCCGGGCACGGTCTCGGCAGGCGTGGCGATGACCGCCAGGTCCGGGGGTTCGGGCAGGTCGGCGATGTCGCGGTGCACACGTACGCCGCCAAGCGTGCGTAGACGCGGGTTGACCAAATCGACGGGTCCCCCGAATCCGCCACTGAGCAGGTTGGCGGTCAGGACGGCGCCTACCGACTGTGGTTGATCGCTAGCGCCGATCAAGGCAACCGAGCGGGGCGAGAACAGATAATGCAGGTTGCGTACGCTCATTGCCTCATCAAGGTGTCAAAGACCGGGTGGATCATGGTGTTATCGTGTTGCGAAATTACGCCATCAGCGCATATCGGTGTGCGAGAGCAGGCGTCGGCGCGGCGACATGCCACGCCACGGACCGATATTGCACGGACGCCGGCGGCGCGGAAACCGGGACACCCGCGCCGTCCCCCTGGCCGGGATGCGCGGACAAATGTCGGCCAAGCAAGGATCATTTCGCGACGCGTCGACGACCTCAGTGCGCGATCAGAACCGGGATCGGGGCGTGAGTCAATAGGTGCCGGGTTACGCCGCCGAGCACCAGTTCGCGGAAGCGGGTTTGCCCGTAGGCGCCGCTAACGATCAGATCCGCTGCGCAAATTTCCGCGAGTTCAAGCAAGGCCTCTCCGGTCGAGCCGCTGGGGTTGTCCACCAGCTTGCGGTCGCAGGCAATGCCATGGTGCAGCAGGTACTGGGTCAGGGCGTCTGCGGCGTCGCCGGCGAGTGCCTCGTGACGACGGCGGATGGAAACGGCGGTGACTTTGTCGCTTCGTTGCAGCAATGGTAATGCGTCATGCAGGGCGCGAGTCGACTCCCGACTCTCGTTCCAGCCCAATAGAATGTTCTTAAAACTGACGTCAAACTCACCAATCTCGCGTGGCAGCACCAACACCGCGGTGCCCGACTCCAGCGCGAGCTTCTCGGCGTACCCAGCAAATACAACCTCCGCGCCCTCCATGTCCTTGGAACCGACCATGATCAGGTCAGTGTAGCGTGATCGGTGCAAGAGAATGCTCAGTGGATGACCTGTCTCGCAACGCCAGCTGGCCGCTGATCCCAGGGCACCGCTGGCCGCAGCAAACGCCTTCTCCGCGATTCCCGCCTGGTTAACGAGTTCCGCCTCACGCTCCGCTAGTATGTCCTCGGGAATCTCGAAGTCGACGTAGGCCGGTATGTCCGGGTGGGGGATGACATACAGACCGGTCAGGGCGGCATTATGCAGCTCGGCGAGGGCGACAGCTGCCTTGATCCGCACCGCGCAGTTCGCCGATTCGTCCACGTGCACCAATATGTCCTTCAGCACCATATTTATTCCCTCGCTGTCTACCCGGCCAGCATAAGAGCTCCTGGTGTCGGCACCTTGACCGGGATCAAGACTTCACAATGAAGCGGCGCGCGTGAATCCGAAAATCCAGGCCGGAAGACTTTGTTATCATCGTTATCATGGACGTTTCACATATTCTCGAAGACCTAAACGACGCCCAGCGCGACGCGGTGGCGGCGCCACCCGGGCCGGTACTGGTGCTGGCTGGCGCCGGCAGTGGTAAGACAAGAGTGCTGACCCACCGGGTGGCGTGGCTCGTGGAGGCCTGTCAGATTTCACCGCTGTCGATTCTTGCCGTGACTTTCACCAATAAGGCGGCGCAGGAAATGCGCGGTCGCATCGAGCAGATGCTGGGGTTCCCGGTGAACGGCATGTGGATGGGCACGTTTCACAGCACTGCCCACCGCCTGTTGCGGGCGCACTGGCAGGAGGCGGGACTGGTTCAGAGTTTCCAGATCCTGGACAGCGACGATCAGCTGCGATTGATCCGTCGTGCGCTCAAGGAGCTGAATCTTGACGAGGGCTACTGGCCGCCGCGTCAGGTGCAATGGTACATCAACGGGCACAAGGAGGAGGGGCGGCGTCCGGGTGACGTTGCCGACAGCGCGGATTCCCAGCAGCGGGAATTACGCCGCGCATTCAGCACCTACGAGGCGCTGTGTCAGCGATTCGGATTGGTGGATTTCGCTGAACTGCTGCTGCGTGCGTACGAATTACTGTGTAATAACGAGCCGCTGAGGGACCGCTACCAAGATCGGTTTCAGCACGTGCTGGTGGACGAGTTTCAGGACACCAACGCAATTCAGTATGAATGGCTCAAACTGCTGGCCCACCGGCACCGGCGGATCTTTGTGGTTGGCGATGACGACCAGTCGATCTACGGATGGCGCGGCGCCCGAGTGGAGAATATTCTGCAGTTCGAGAAGGATTTCCCCGGCGCCATGGTGGTGCGGCTGGAGCAGAACTATAGGTCAACCGGCACCATTCTCAATGCTGCCAACGCCGTGATCGATCACAATCGCGGACGCCTGGGAAAGAACCTGTGGACTGAGGACGACGCCGGCGAACCAGTCCGGGTCTATGCGGCCTATAACGAGATTGACGAGGCGCGCTTTGTCATCGATCGGATACAAAGCTGGGTAGACGCGGGCAACCGTCGCAGCGAGGTCGCCATACTTTATCGGTCCAATGCCCAGTCACGGGTGTTCGAGGAGATTTTACTGGATGTCGGCATGCCCTACCGCGTCTACGGCGGCCTGCGGTTTTTCGAGCGCGCCGAGATCAAGGATGCGCTGGCGTATCTGCGGCTGTTGGCCAGCCGACAGGATGATCCATCCTTTGAACGCATCTGTAATGTTCCCACCCGCGGCATTGGTAACAAGACCATGGAACAGCTTCGCGATCATGCCCGCATCAACCAGGTCTCGCTGTGGGACTCGGCACGGGCACTGATGCATGCTCACGAGCTGCCCGGGCGAGCCGTAACCGCGCTGACCGGCTTTGTGCGACTGGTCGATGGCTTGGCTGAAGAGGCCACGGATTTGGACTTGGCAGACCAGGTCGAAGTGGTTCTGCAGCGCAGCGGGCTGCTGCAGCACTACCGCAAGGAAAAAGGTGAACGGGGAGAGGCGCGGGTCGAGAACCTCGAGGAGTTGGTCTCGGCGGCGCGGAATTTCGAGCATGACGAAGACGATGAGCTTCCTCCAATGGCGGCATTTCTGTCACATGCGGCGCTTGAGTCCGGCGAGGGACAGGCGGAGCAGTGGGAGGATTGTGTGCAGCTCATGAGCCTGCATTCGGCAAAGGGGCTGGAGTTCCCGCTGGTGTTCCTCACCGGGCTGGAGGAAGGTTTGTTTCCGCACCAGCGTTCGATGCAGGAGCCGGGGCGGCTGGAGGAGGAGCGGCGGTTATGCTACGTGGGCATGACGCGGGCGATGCGGCAGCTCTACCTGTCCTACGCGGAGGTGCGCCGACTGCATGGCCGTGAGAGCTACACCGCCCCCTCGCGGTTTCTCGCCGAGATTCCCGACGAGCTGATGGCGGAGGTACGAGCCGGGACCACGCTGCAGCGCACAAACTGGCGGGTTCACGAGACTCCGGCGGCCGGCGACGGAGCCGGGGTCAGCCTGGGCCGCCATGTGCGCCACTCCGCGTTTGGCGACGGTGTGGTGCTGAATATCGAAGGCCGTGGGGATCATGCGCGTGTGCAGGTCAATTTTGACGAGGTCGGCAGCAAGTGGCTGGTGCTGGCCTACGCAAACCTGGAGGTTCTGTAAGGGATAGTATTACAATGTTTTCGGTGCTTTTGGGGGGCATGCGCTATGATTGGGAAAGACTCGGTCTCCGCCGGCAACGGCATGTTTTCACGGGGGCACGCGATGGCTGCAGGGAACAACGAAAGCAATCATTTTAGGCAGGTATCGATTGTGGGGGTGACGGTGTTTGTCGCCGCCACGATCGTTATTGCATTGGCGGACCTTGCATTGCAGCGAGGTCTGGAGCCAATTTGGCTGGCCGTGCAGGCCATCGTCCTGGCCGGGGTTGCCGCAGTCGCCGCGGCGCTGAGCCGGCGCCGGATCGGATCATCCGCCGCCACGGACCGGCCTCCCGCCGGCGGGGCGACCCGGGCCCGCACCGAGCTGGACCGTATCACCAGAACACTCAATGAGCATGGGATAACGGTGAAGTTACTGGAGTTAATGGCTCTGGGGGAGCGCTACGGCAACAAGCTTGCCATCGCGGTGGCGGATGTGGACTACCTGTGCCTGATCAACGAGCGCTACGGTAATGATATGGGTGACCGTGCGTTGCGTTCCATTGCCACGGTACTTAACGATACGATCCGCATGCCGGACCGGTTGGGACGAAATGGAGATGATCAGTTCCTTATCCTGCTGCCGGAGACGGACATACACGGCGCACGCCAGATCGGGGAACGCCTGCGCGAGGCGATCGCCCAGGTTGAGATTGACGCCGACCAGGGTGACCTGGTCCGTCTTACCGCAAGTATTGGCGTAACGGCATACCGGCGCGGCGATGATTTGAACAACCTGCTGTCGCGCGCCACTCGTGCCATGCGGCAGGCAAAAGTCATGGGTCGCAATCGGGTTCTCACCGATCTCGCCGCCTGATGGCATGTCCCGCGAAATGCGCCGCCGATTCTCTCATGACGATCGCTGACGGCGACATTCTGCACTACCTGGCCTATGGCTCCAATATGCTGCGAGAGCGCCTCGCTGAACGTGTCGGACAGGTGGGTGTCGTGGGCGGCGTTCGGCTGACGGGATACCGGCTCGGATTCAACATGCTCAGCAGGGACGGTTCCGGCAAGTGCAACGCGTCCTTGACCGGGTCAGCACGACACAGCCTGCATGGCGTGGTCTATCGCATGACCGGGGAACAGAAACGGCTGCTCGACCATTATGAAGGTCCACGCTATGAATCGCGCTGGTTGGAGGTGGGGAAGGCCGGCGGCGCGATGAAGATCTTCACCTACGTCGGCCGCGAGGAGCATGTCGCCACCGGGCTTTCACCCTACAGCTGGTACAAGGCATTTGTGCATGCCGGCGCCTTGCAGCATCGACTGCCGGGTCCCTATATCGCCGGGATCGCCGCCTCCCCAACCATTGCCGATCCCGATGGCGAGCGTCATCAGCGCAACGTGCAAGTACTGCGCGCGACGCAGTACGCCGACATCGTCGACTGACGCCCCGCTCGGTGGAACCCGCGGCGCAACCCGGGACCGAGACAGATGCAGCGTAGAGACTTCATCAAACAGATAGGTATGATCGGTGCGGCGACTGCCGGCACCTCCCTCGCCGCGCCGTCTGTCGCCAGCAGGAAAACGCGCTGGAAGATGGTGACCGCCTGGCCCAAGAACTTTCCCGGGCTGGGAACCGGCGCGGAGTTCCTGGCGTCGCTTATCGGCGACATGTCCGATGGTGAACTGACCCTGAAGGTCTATGGGGCGAACGAACTGGTACCGCCATTCGAGGCTTTCGACGCGGTATCGCGGGGGACGGCGCAGATGGGCCACGCTTCCGCCTATTACTGGAAAGGCAAGCAGCCCGCGGCCCAGTTCTTTTCGGCCATGCCTTTCGGTTTGACTGCGCAGGAAATGAATGCGTGGCTATATCACGGCGGGGGCATGACGCTGTGGCGGGAGATCTACGAGCCGTTCGGCTTGATCCCGGCGGCGGCAGGCAATACGGGTGTGCAGATGGCGGGCTGGTTCAACAAGGAGGTCAACAGTGTCCGCGATCTGGAGGGCCTGAAGATGCGCATCCCGGGGCTGGGTGGGGAAGTGCTGCGACGTGCCGGTGGAGTCCCCGTGAGTCTGCCCGGCGGGGAGATCTTCACCGCCCTGCAGTCCGGAGCCATAGACGCAACTGAGTGGGTAGGGCCCTACAACGACCTGGCCTTCGGGCTGCACAAGGCAGCCAAGTATTACTACTACCCCGGATGGCATGAACCGGGCGCCGTACTGGAGACCTTCATCAATCGCGACGCCTTCGCAGCCTTACCCGGGCGCCTGCAGGCGGTGGTGATGAATGCCTGCCGGGTGGCCAACCAGGATGTGCTGTCAGACCTCACGGCGAAGAACAACGACGCCTTGCAGACCCTGGTCACGCAGCACAAAGTGTCGCTGCGCAAACTGCCCGACGAGGTGCTGATCCAGCTGCGCGAGCTTACGCGGCAGGCCGTGGAGGAGATCGCCACCTCCAGCGAGGCCAGCCGCAAGGTGCACCATGCGCTGACAGTGTTCCGCGATAAGGTCACGAAATGGCACGACATCTCGGAGCGGGCGTATCTGAATGCCCGCGCCTTGTAGCGCCGAGGCCGTACCGCCCATCCCCACCAACCCCCCAACCGTTCGTCAGCTCGGAATATTGTTTATATAAAACAATAAGATTAAGACTGCGTAGCAGCTTGACGGGGGTGGGCGCCAGCGCTGTATACTTATTGCTGCAATGCAGCATTTTGCTCCTCATTCAGGGTCGCCGGTGGTCTGATGCTGGCGAAACGGAAATACGATACCGCTTACCGGGAGGCCCTTAGTCTGCCCGGCGCCGGAGACGTCCGGCTGCGCCTGTTGCGCCGCCGTGATCGGAGCAAGCTCCACCAGGGCTTCCTCAGCCTGTCGGACGAAACCCGCTACCGTCGCTTTCATCATCCGAAAAAGGAATTGTCCCCGGCTGAGCTTGAGTTTTTCAGCGATCTCGACGGCTGGAACCATCTTGCCCTCGGCGCGTTCCGCCTGCGCGGCGGAAAGGAGGCGGAACTGCTGGGGGTTGCGCGTTATTTCCGCTTGGCCCCGTCAGCCGATGTCGCCGAGGTGGCGATAACGGTGCATGACGACCTGCAGGGGAAGGGGCTGGGCAAGGCGCTGCTCGCGCGGCTTGTGATGGCTGCGGCCGAGCGTCGCATCGGCCGACTGCGGTTCTATCTTCTATACCAAAACAGGCCGGCGCGCGCATTGCTGGAACACTCGGTGTGGGAGACGACCTTCGAAAATCAGGGCACGGTAGTCGCCGCCGAACTCGAAATCCCGCCGATGATGGCCAGTACCCCCCTGCCCGCAGCCGGCCAGCTCGACGACAAACTGGAGGAACTGGTGCGAATGATTGCGCGCGGTGCGGTGGCCAGCCCGTTCTCCCTCAGCATGCTGGGTCTGCGCAGCTGGTGGCATGAAACCGAGCGCCTGCTGAGCGATCTCGCCGACTCAAGGCCATGATCCTGCGAGCAGGGTGTGCGCAAGGTTCCATGCCGCGCCGGCCGCGGTCAGCCGTATATCCGGGTGGGCAACCAGGTAGCCAGGACTGGAAAGCAGGCCAGGACCAGCAACATTGCGAGCTGAATGAGCACGAATGGCACCACGCCGCGATAGATCGAACCGGTGGTCACGGATGTCGGCGCCACCCCGCGCAGGTAAAAAAGCGCGAACCCGAAAGGCGGAGTCAGAAAAGAGGTTTGCAGATTGACTGCGATCATCACGCCCAGCCACACCGGGTCAACATCCATGGTCAGCAGTACCGGGGCGACGATAGGCACCACCACGAAGGTTATCTCGATGAAATCCAGGAAAAACCCCAGCGCGAACATCATCAACATGACCACTGTTACCGCGCCGGCCGTTCCGCCGGGCAGGTCAGTCAGCAGGCGACGTACCAGATCGTCGCCGCCATAACCGCGAAATGTCAGCGAAAAAAGCGCGGCGCCGATCAGGATGGCGAACACCATCGCCGTAATGCGCGCGCTTCGCCGCGAGACCTCGCACAAACGCGCCAGGCTCATCCGGCGCTGTGAAGCAGCGATCACCAACGCCCCCGCTGCACCGATTGCAGCGGCTTCGGTCGGGGTAGCGAGGCCGCCGAGAATCGACCCCAGTACCGCCATCATCAGCGCAAGCGGCGGCAACAGCGCCTTCACCAACGCGATATTCGCCTGGCCACCCGGCGTCGTGGAAAGCTCGCGTCCCGCCACTGGCAAGGCCCGCGGACGCAGTGACGACCACAGTGATAGATAGGCCACGTACATCGCCACCAGTAACAAGCCGGGAAGCAGGGCGCCGGCGAACAAGTCGCCCACCGACAGGGTGGCGGGGGCGAACTGACCAAGGTCCAGTTGCGCCTGTTGATAGGCTGCTGAGAGTACGTCGCCCAGCAATACCAGCACTATGGATGGCGGGATGATCTGCCCCAGGGTCCCTGCGGCGCAGACGGTGCCTGTCGCCACAGCCGGGTCATAGCCCTGCCGCAGCATGGTCGGCAGCGCCAGCAGGCCCATGGTCACCACGGTCGCGCCCACGATACCCGTACTTGCCGCCAACAGGGCGCCGACCATGATCACCGATATGCCCAGCCCGCCGCGCCAGGGGCCCCAGAGCAGCGCCAGCGCGTGAAGCAGTCTCTGCGCGACCTCCGATCGCTCGAGCACCACACCCATGAATACGAACAACGGCACCGCCAGCAACACCTCGTTCGTCATGATGCCGAACACGCGATTTGGAAATGCGGTCAGAAATGCGCTGTCGAAACTACCCAGCACGGTGCCGACGGCGGCGAACATCAGCGCCGTACCCGCCAGCGTCAGAAAGACCGGGTATCCCGCCATCAATACCAGGCAGACGACGACGAACAAAGCCAGTGCCGGCCACTCGGCGATCATCTTCGCCGCGGGTCAGAACGCCAAGTGGTCAGCGTGCGGAGGCTGCGTGCAGCCAGCGCCAGGCCCTGCAGAAAGATGAGCCCTGCCGTGAGCGGAATCAGGCTCTTGATCAGAAACAAAGCCGGCAAGCCACCGGCTGCCCGGGACCCCTCAAGCACCGACCAGGACGCCACCACATAGTCCCAACTCGCCCAGGCAAGAAATACCGACACCGGAAGAAGAAACAGCAAGGTTCCGAGCAGATCTACCCAGGCCTGCCGACGTGGCGTCCAGTCCCGGTAGAATACGTCGATGCGGACGTGACCGTCAGCACGCAGGGCATCGGCAATACTGAGCGTCACCACGCCCGCGAACAGGTAGACCACCAGTTCCTGCAGCGCAATCCAGCCGACGCCAAACAGGTACCGCAATGTCACCACCGCCACAGACACGGCCACCATACCCAGCGTAAGCCACGACGACAGCCGACCCATCCTATCGTTCAGCCCGTCTATGGCCCGGGCCGACTTGAATATCACCCGGCGCAAAGCCGCCGCCGGATCCGACCGGTCGCCGTGAAACGGGCCGGGGCAAAGGGAAGGGTCATGATTCCAGCATGGCCTGCACCACTTCGTTCCAGCCCTGCGCCAGGTTGTTGCGGTTGTAGCCTCCTCCTCCCATGGCGATGAAACGCCCATCGCAGAACTCGTCTGCGATACGACAAAGACGCCGTGCGGCATGGGCGTGCGCCGCGGGGGAGAATGCCATGTGGGTAATCGGGTCCCCCCGGATGCTGTCGGCTCCGGCCTGCAGCAGGACAAATTCCGGACGACCGGCGCGAACAAATTCCTCCACCGTCGGCCACACGGCGTGGAACGCCCCGTCGCCTGCCCCGGGCGGAAGCGGTATGTTAAGTTTCGTGCCCACCGCCCGGCCCTTGCCGGTTTCTTCGGTATACCCGGTTCCGGGATAAAGGTAGCGCCCGTCTTCGTGGATATCGGCAATAACCACTTCGGGGTCCTCCTCGAAGGCGTAAAACACTCCGTCACCGTGGTGCGCATCGATGTCGACATAGGCAACCCGGCGGATGCCGTAGTTCTGCCGGAGGGTTTCTATCAGCACCCCGGCATCGTTGAAGACACAGAACCCCGCCGCGGTTTCGCGACGCGCATGATGCAGCCCCGCGATGGGGACGAATATACGAGGCTGTTTCCCGGACATCGCCGCCTCCAGGCCGTCGAGGTCGCTGCCGACCACGTAGGAGGATGCTTCGAACATGCCTTTGAACGCGGGGGTGTCCCCGTAATCCAGATAGCCGGCCCCCCTCCGGGATCGGTCCTTGACCTTTGCGACATATACCGGATCATGGAAACGCCTGATGGCATCCTCATCGCAGGCGACGGGCGCTGCGACCTCCACCTGCTTGTGCAGGCCCCGCTTGACGGTCTCTGTCCAGAAAGCATGAATGCGATCGGGACCGAACGGGTGGCCTTCGCCGAAACCGTACCGCCCGAGATCTTCTCCGAAGTATATTCGCACTAACGGTTCCGTTCCGAACGCCGTCGCCGCTCCTCCCGCGGTTCGCACTTCCAGGAACCCATTTTAGAGCCGCGTTCCCCTTCCAGATACCAGCGCGCACCCGGCGTGATCTCCAGTGCCGGCTCGCGCTCGTTCTTCCAGCTCACCTTGAGTTCGTTGCCCGGCTTGCAGTCTTTCTCCGCGTAGATGAAGCACCGCTCGAATCCAATCTGCGCTACCCGGTATACGCGCTGGCCGAATGGCAGATTATGACAACCAGGGTTGTCGGCATCACTGAAAGAGAACGCCCGCCGCTGCTGCAGCAGCTTGTTGGCCGTATAGATGCGGAAATCAGCCGCCTGTACGGCGACTGAGGTGAGGGCAAGAAGCGCGACAAGCCGTGTTCTATTGGTCACCAAATATATCCTTGTAACTGCAGTAACCAGCACAGAGGCTGACCGGAATGAGCAACAGCAGCCCCAACCCGAGGGGGATCACCGCGATAATTGCCAGCACTGCATAAACGACGCCGAACACCAGCAGCGGCAGCAGGTTCTTGAAGCAGGCGCTGAAACTGGCCTTCACCGCCGCCACCGGCGCCGCCCGCCGCAGCATCACCAGCGGAATCGCGTAGAACATGCCCATGATAACGGCCAGCTCGAGCGCCAGCATCAACAACAGGCCCAGCAGCCACCCGGCACCTATTCCACCGCGCATGCCGGCTTCGCCCATCGGTCCGTCCTCCATCATCATGCCCCCCATCGCGCCCCCCGCCATGGTGACCATCATTACCAGCAAACCTACTATGCCCACAGCAAGCGTCAGCGCGCCCAGCGTCAGCAGGGGATTGCGTCGCGCCGGATCACGCAGGCCTTCGAACAGCATCGTTGGCTCGACCGGTCCGCCCCGGTCCGCACTATCTACCGCGAAGTAGAAACCGCCACCCAGCGCCGGAGCAATGAGCATCAGCGCCAGTTGCCCGACCAGCGGGATAATTACCAGCACGATGGCGATGACCAGCATGATGATCATCATCACCAGCCACATGGCCGGCGCCTTCATGAAAAGGCGCCAGCCGCAGGAGTACCAATTCAGCCCAGCGCTGACGTCAACTGATCGTGGATCCATGGTGTCTTTCTCCGGTTAAACTGCGGGGGAAGAGTTTGTGTAAAGGTGTGATCGAGGCGCTCTGCGAACAAGGCCACGGGGCCGGCAACGCCCGCTGCGCGGCCGCCCTTCCGTAGCGCGGAATGGTGCCGATAAGCATCTTGCCGTGGAGTGCCTTGCGCGGTCGTCAATGCCGGCCAGCTTGATGCCGTGATGGGCCGCAGATGGCATCGCTCGACGAGCTTCGCTACGCGGGCGTCGAATGCCGCGCGGACCCCGACGTCACCAGTTTCCGATCCGCCACTTGGGAAGATTTACGTCTTCGTCGATATCGCCGCCCTCGCGCTCGAACTGGCCATCCCCGTCACGGTCCATCCAGTATTGGGCGGGGCCGCGCTTGGGCTTCATCTTGACCATGTAGAGCTGACCACGGCGCCGATACTCTGTTATCGTCTGGTCGCCTTCGACCCGCTCGATCACCTCATCGGCGGGCGGTTGCTCCTTGATTTCCGGCGCGGGCTCGGCCGCCGTCGCCTCCCGCGCCTCCGCATCCTTCTGCGCACGCGCACGTTCCTCCGGGCTTGGCAACGGCGGAGGCTTGGGGACCGCTTCCGGGTCCACCGTCTGTGCAGCGCTCCATCCCCAGGGGATCAGCAGCGATAACACGACTGCCAGTATGGTTCTCAATTTCCTGTCTCGTGTGGTGCCCGGCACCGTGCATTATGTCGCCGTTCGGCGCTTCGAGTCCAATCACATGATTAAGACAGCATTAGCGCCCGCCGGTTCTCGTTATGACCTCGGGACGATTAGAATGTCCCGCCATGAACCAAGACAAAAGCCTGCTCTTGCTGGTGGACGGCTCCTCCTACCTCTACCGGGCCTTTCATGCTCTGCCCGGCCTGACAAGTTCCGGTGGTCAGCTCACCGGTGCCGTCTACGGCGTGATCAGCATGATCCGGAAGCTGCTGGCCGATCATCACCCCGCCTACGCGGCGGTGGTTTTTGACGCCAAGGGCAAGTCCTTCCGCAATGAGCTTTATCCCGAGTACAAGTCCAACCGTCCTCCCATGCCTGACGAGCTCCGCAGCCAGCTGCCTTATGTGCACGATCTGGTGCGGGCGATGGGGCTGCCGCTTCTGATCGTGGACGGCGTAGAAGCCGACGACGTCATCGCCACCCTGGCGCACCAAGCCCGGAGCCAGGATCTATCGGCGCTGGTGTCAACCGGAGATAAGGATCTTGCCCAGATCGTGAACGACGACGTGGAGCTGGTCGATACCATGCAGGACCAGCGTTACGACCAGCAGGCGGTGGAGCGCAAGTTCGGGGTCCCTCCAAGGATGATTGTTGATTACCTCGCCTTGGTGGGGGACGTGTCCGATAACGTTCCCGGGGTGCCGAAGGTGGGCCCCAAGACCGCCGCGAAGTGGCTGCATCAGTTCGGATCGCTGGATGGGGTCATTAGGCACGCCTCCGAAATAGGTGGCAAGGCGGGCGAGAATCTGCGCGCGGCGCTGGATCAGTTACCGTTATCGCGACAACTGGTAACCGTCAAGCGCGACGTGCCCCTGCAGGTGGCGCCCACGGACCTCCGGCCCGGCGACGCCGACTCCAAGCGCCTGAAGGAGCTTTACTCTGAACTCGAGTTCAATAGCTGGTTGTCGGAACTGGGCGGAGTCGACGAAGCCGCGGCAGAAGCCGCCAAGGCCGCGTACGCCACCATCCTCGACGAGCGGACCCTGAACGTCTGGCTAGACAAGCTTCGCTCCGCCGATCTGTTCGCGTTCGACACCGAAACGACCTCGTTGGACCCGGTCGAGGCAAAGCTGGTCGGGGTCTCCTTCGCTGTGGCACCTGGCGAGGCCGCCTATGTCCCCTGCGCTCATGACTATCCGGGCGTACCGCAACAGATCACGCGAGACCTGTTGCTCGCCCGGCTCGCGCCGCTGCTTCGGGACCCATCATGCGCCAAGGTGGGGCAGAACCTGAAATACGATCACTGCGTGTTGTCGAGCTATGGTATCGATCTGAACGGGATTCGCTTCGACACCATGCTCGAATCCTACGTTCTGGACAGCGTCGCCAACCGCCACGACATGGATACGCTGGCCCTGAAGTACCTTGGCTACAAGACCACTACGTTCGAGGAAGTCGCTGGCAAGGGTAAGAAGCAGTTGTGCTTCAGCGAGGTAACGCTCGACCAAGCCACGCCTTACGCCGCCGAGGACGCCGATGTGACCTTGCGCCTGCACCAGGTGCTATGGCCGAAGCTTGAGCAGAAGCCGCGCTTGAAGGACCTGTTCGAGAAGGTGGAAATGCCGCTGCTCACGGTATTGTCCCGGGTGGAGCGCAACGGTGTGAAGATTGACGCTGAAATGCTGGCCCGGCAGAGCAGTGAGTTGACCGGGCGTATCGCCGAACTCGAGGCAGACGCGTACCGGCTGGCTCAGGGTCCCTTCAACATTGCTTCGCCGAAACAGATTCAGGAAGTGTTGTATGAACGTCTTAAATTGCCGGTGCTGCGAAAGACCCCGAAAGGGCAGCCTTCCACCGCAGAAAACGTAATGCAAGAGCTGGCGATCGATTATGACCTGCCACAACTCATCCTTAAACACCGAGCTTTGAGCAAACTGAAGTCCACCTATACGGACAAACTGCCGGACATGGTCAATCCCCGCACGGGCCGGGTACACACTTCATATCACCAGGCGGTCGCGGCCACCGGCCGTCTGTCGTCGAGCGAGCCCAATCTGCAGAATATCCCGATCCGCACCGCTGAAGGCCGCCGTATCCGGGAGGCCTTTGTCCCGGAGCCGGGGAACTTGCTGCTGGCGGCAGACTATTCGCAGATCGAATTGCGCATCATGGCGCACCTGTCGGGGGACGAAGGCCTTATGCAGGCGTTCGCCGCTGGCGCGGATGTGCATCGAGCCACTGCGGCGGAAGTGTTCGGGGTCGCACCCGGACAGGTGAGCGAGGACCAGCGACGCCACGCCAAGGCGATAAATTTCGGCCTCATATACGGCATGTCCGCTTTCGGTCTGGCGCAACAGCTGCGTATCGATAGGGTGGCGGCGCAGCAGTACATAGACCTGTACTTTGCGCGCTATCCGGGAGTGAAGGAATTCATGGACCAGACCCGGATAAACGCGCGCGCGACAGGTTACGTGGAGACCCTTTTCGGCCGCCGGCTTTATGTCCCGGACATCGGCTCCAGCAATCATGCGCGGCGCCAGTATGCGGAACGGACTGCCATCAACGCCCCCATGCAGGGAAGCGCCGCCGACATCATCAAAATGGCCATGCTGGTCATCGACGATTGGCTGCGGGACGAGGGCCAGGCGGTGCGTATGATCATGCAGGTCCACGACGAGCTGGTCTTCGAGCTTTCCGAGGACCGAGTCGACACCGCGAAGGGGAAGATTGTTCAGATGATGGTTTCGGTCGCCGAGCTGGCGGTACCGCTGGAGGTGGACGTCGGGGTGGGCCAGAACTGGGCCGAAGCTCACCCCTGATGTCGGCGCCGGGCGTGGAGGCTCGCGCCTGCACTCGGCAAGATTAAGTTTTGGTAAGCGAGGCTTGCCCGGGGGAACTTCGCATAGAGCGCGAAGTCTCAGTGATCAGGTCGATGTGGAAGAGTCGACCTCCCGCTCTCTCCTCCCTGAGCGGGAAGGGGCCGCGCAAAGCGGCACCTTATATTGTTGAGAGCCCCGGACAGACCTCCCCTTAGCGTTCCGGGGCCTTTTTTGTTGTCTCGCCCCGGTGCCGCGGTCCGTAATCTTTGCCTCAATCCAACCATTCCGTGATGCGCCGACGCGCTTCGTCGAGACCCACGTGGGTCACCGCCGAGAACAACTGGATGGACACAGGAATATCAAAGCGTTTGGTAACGCCTCCCACCTCCTGCCGCACGCGCGCGCAGCGACTGCGGCTCAGCTTGTCGCACTTGGTCAGCAGAACGTGCACCGGCATGGCTGCGGCACTACACCAGGCAAGCATCTGCATGTCCAGCGGCATCAGGGGATGCCGGGCATCCATCAGCAGAATGAGACCGCGCAGGCTGTTGCGGCTGCGCAGATAGTGCTCCAGCACCTGTTCCCAGTGACGCTTCAGTCCAGGCGGCACTTTGGCGTAACCGTATCCCGGGAGGTCTACCAGGTAGCGAGACGGCGCCAGTTCGAAAAAAATAATCTGCTGGGTTCGGCCGGGGGTCTTACTGGTCCGGGCCAGGCCTCTGCGCTGGGTGATGGCGTTGAGGGCGCTGGATTTACCGACATTGGAGCGCCCGGAAAAAGCGACCTCCGCGGCGTCATCGGGCGGCCACTGGGCGGGATCGTGGGCGGCGACGATGAATCTCGGCGAACGGAGCAGCAGCGGGATTGTTGGCGGCTTGGTCTCGGACAATGGCCTGTCTTTCGGTTCGCGGGTTGGGCGCTATTGTCGCTCAACGGGGGACGTGTTATAAAACGGCCCCTGTTTTCTAGGGTTTCTGGCGTTCGACCACCGCGTTGCGGCTAGGCGTGCGTACCGGCACCGCCAACTTCACCCCATGCTATCACGCAGGCCCCCTCATGTTGGCGCCGGCCGGGCGGGAGCAGGTCGATCAGACAACCGACTGGAGGCTTCAATGCTACGAAAGATAACAACTTGGGCAGCCGCACTCACCTGCACCGCCCTGGTCCCCACCGTGCAGGCTTCCGGCGACGCCGTGGCGGGCGAGACGGCGGCCAAGCAGATGTGTGCCGCCTGCCACGGGGCGGACGGCAACAGCCCGGCGCCGAATTTCCCGAGCCTGGCGGGACAGGTGCCCGGCTATGTCGCCGATCAACTGGCGCGCTTCAAGTCGGGCGAGCGCGAAAATGCAGTGATGGCCGGTATTGCGCAACCGTTGACACCGGAGCAGATGGCGAACCTCGATGCTTACTTCTCCAGCCAGGAGGTGAAACCCGGCGCGGTACCGGAGGAGGACAAGGAGTCCGCCGAGCGCGGGGGGTGGTTGTACCGTGGCGGGTACGCGCCCATGGACGTCGCCGCGTGCATGAGTTGCCATGGTCCGAGTGGCCATGGTGTGCCACGCCGCTACCCGCGGGTGTCGGGACAGAAGCGTGAATACCTCGAGCAACAGCTACTGGCGTTCAAATCGGGCCAGCGGCCTAGTTATGGCAACATCATGACCAGCATCGCGTTTCGCATGTCGGCACAGCAGATCAAGGACGTCTCCGCCTACATGCATGCGCTTCAATAGCTGGTCGGTCGCGGTTCGGGACGACCACTGTAACGGGTGGCCCGGCGCCGTTCTTTGTGGATTTGGCCGGCCCGCTAAAAGCCGCTTCCGGGATTGAGCGGTATACTCCTTCACCAATATTCAGCGAGAGGTTCTGCAATCAATGTGGTCCGGAAATATTCGACTTTTATTAGTGGTTACAGTGTTTGTCGCGGCACCCTTGTGGGCGGCAGAGGTCACCGTCTACAAGAGCCCCACCTGCGGGTGCTGCAAGAAATGGGTGGAGCACCTCGAGCAGAGCGGCTTCGAGGTGAAGACCTACGATGTGCGTGATGTCGTGTCCTACAAGGTTCGGATGGGCGTCCCGCGGACGCTGGGTTCCTGCCATACGGCGTTGGTGGATGGCTATGTCATTGAGGGCCACGTCCCGGCGGACGATATCAAGCGGTTGTTGACGCAGCGCCCGCGGGTATCGGGGCTGGCGGTCCCGGGCATGCCGATAGGCTCGCCGGGCATGGAGCAGGGCAACCGTCGCGACCGTTACGATGTGCTCAGCTTCACCGCGGACGGTGTGACCGAGGTTTTCGCGACGCACCAGTAGTTGCCCGCCGCGGGCGGTCGGTAGCGGGCGGCGGTACTCCTGGCCCGCGGGATTGGTATCGCGCCAGTACCAACTGTCCGGTCAAGACGACGCCCGTCCCGCGCTGCAGGGATCGGCTCCCCGCCCGCGGGTCAGCGGCCTGCCAGGATGCCACGCCGGTCTCGACTCAGCTCGCGCCACAGCCCGTCAATGTTGTCGCGAAAGATGTCATCCGCGTCGGCGGCAGCCAATTTCCAGTCTCCGTGCTGCAGCTCCCATTGGAGCTGCCCCGGGGCCCAGCCTGCGTAGCCAAGGAAAATGCGCAGAGGCATTGCCGGGGTTGCCATCAGGCGTTTGAGAAACGCGATGTCGGCGTGAAAATAGACATCGTCGAGCACGGCTTTTCCTGCAGGCTCCAACTCACGGGCGCGATAAAGATAGGCGAAATGACCCAAGGCGACCGGTCCTCCCACGTGGATGAGATGCTGCCTTGACGCGGCGGCGTCGAAGTCCGGAAAAAACTCCGTGGCGGTGGTGGAGGTACGGCGATTCACGATCAGGCCGTGGCTTCCCTGCACGGAATGTTCGACGAGCAGGATAACGGTCTCGGCGAAACGTGGATCCGCGATGTCCGGGCTGGCGACCAGAAACAGACCTGCGCCAAGATCGTCAGGCGACGGGCTCTGGGATAACGCGGCACCGCTGTAGAGCGATACCGTGCAAATGAAGAGTGCCCCCATGCACAGGGATCGGAGTGGTAAGGCCCGCTGTCGCACCAAGCGCCGCTTCCCGTATCAAGAGATGGTCTTACCCTACTCCTTTCCGGGCCCGGTGAGAACCTCCATGCAGTCATGAGGCCCGTAGGAGGGCGGGGCAGCCATGACCTCCTCGCGCGGGTTTGGCGCCGGTGCCGCTCGACGGCCGGCGGTTTGCATGCCAGCGCGCCGTACTGGCGCCGATGACCGCGTGGGTGGCGCCTGTTGAACGGCGGCATGGCGGAAACGGGTACACGTATTTTCGGGGCTTTCGCGCTATCATTACCAGTTCGCGCGAGCACCACTGAATCAATGCCTCACCACACCGCCCCAGCCAGACAGTTCACGCCGCATGAATTCGGGGGCCTGGTCGACGTCGCCGTCAAGGCCGGGCAACGGCGTACCCCGGTGATCGAGACCGCGGACGACGGGGATACCAATCCATACCGCAATGCAGTAGAAGCGTTGCGAGAGGTGTTCCCGGAGGACGATGAAGCGTTTCACGGTGCCGCAACACGTTTCGTCGCGCTGATGCGGCTGTTTGCGGACGATCGTCTCGGATCCTGGGCACGGCACGACCGCAGCCATGGAGAGCACAGCAGCATACACCCGGCCGTGATTCATGTCGCCGCGCAGATGAAATTAACGCCGAACGACAGGTTTCCCGAAAAACGCTTTCTGCTCGCGGTGGCGGAGGTCGCGGCAGCGAGCTATCCAGAGGTCAAAGGTTGGGACTGACCGCGGATCCGGACGACAGGTCGAGCAGCCCCGACGTCGCACCCTGCTTCCAGGAGGTGCTGACGCAGCGGCTGTCCCGCCGCGGTCTGCTCAAGCTGATTGCGGCCGGCGGGTTGATGGCCTGCGTGCCGAGGCAGCCGCTGCACGGTGCGGAAGCGCAGTCGCCCGCCCCCGAACTGGATTTTGCCGAGATCCCCCACGGCCGGGATGACACCGTGCACGTCCCCAGCGGGCACGAAGTCCAGGTCCTGCTGCGCTGGGGTGACCCGTTGTTCGCGGATATGCCCGATTTTGATCCGCTCGCCCAGGACGCGGCCGGACAGCGACGCCGGTTCGGGTACAACAACGATTTCGTTGCCTTCATGCCCTTCCGGGACGGTGTTGATCAAGACGCACGGGGCTTGCTGGTGGTCAATCATGAATCTACCCAGGCCCCCTTGATGTTCCCCGGCTCGCCGTCGCCGTTACGTTTGACCAGGCCGCAGTGCGACGTAGAAATCGCCGCACATGGGGTTTCTGTTGTCGAGGTCAGGCACCGACAGGGCCAGTGGAGGGTTCAGTTGGACTCCTCGCACAATCGACGCGTCACCCCTGAGACCCCGGCGCGTCTCAGCGGGCCGGCTGCGGGGCATCCCCGACTGCGGACGTCGTACAGCAGCGACGGGGTGCGCAGTCTCGGCACCTACGGCAACTGCGCGGGCGGGGTGACGCCATGGGGCACGGTGCTGACCGCGGAAGAGAACGTCCAGTTCTACTTCACCGGCGACCCGAGGCGCGGGCCGGAGGCCGAGAATTACCGCCGCTTCGGTAGGTATGGCTGGGGGATGTTCGCATGGGGTCGACATTACCCGCGCTGGAACCTGGAGCAGGAGCCGAGGGAGCCGCTGCATACGGGGTGGATCGTAGAGATAGATCCCTATGATGCTGAGTTCGTGCCGCGCAAACGGACTGCGCTGGGCCGCTTCAAGCACGAGGGCTGCAGCGTGCATCTGAACAGCGACGGCCGCGTCGTGGCTTACATGGGGGACGACCAGCGGTTCGAGTATATCTATCGGTTCCTCAGTGCCGGCCGCTTCGACCCTCATGACCGGGCGGGAAACCTTTCCCTGCTCGATGAAGGTGAGTTATCGGTGGCGGATTTTCGCGCTGACGGAACCGTGGTCTGGCACGCGCTGACATTCGGACATGGACCGCTGACGCCGCGAAACGGCTTTCACAGCCAGGCAGACGTGGTGCTGGATGCGCGGCGGGCGGCGGACCTGATGGGGGCAACGCGAATGGACAGACCCGAGGAAGTCGAGGTGAACCCGCTTTCCGGCGAGGTATTCGTGATGTTGACCAAGAACCAGAAACGCGCCAGCACGGACACGGATGCGGTGAATCCCCGTGGCCCCAATCGGTTCGGCCATGTGCTGACTCTGGTGCCGCCGGGCGGTGACCACGCCATGCCGGAGTATCGCTGGGAATTGTTCCTGCTCGCGGGAGATCCGCAGCAGCGGGGTCACGGCGCCGTGTATCATCCCGATATCAGCCGCCATGGCTGGTTTCTGGCCCCGGACAACTGCGCGTTCGACCGCCACGGCCGGCTATGGATTACCACCGACGGCAACGACGCTGCCGGTATAGCCGACGGCATCTGGGCGTGCGAAACAAGCGGTGCCCGGCGCGCCCTGACGCGGCATTTTCTCCGCGCCCCGCTCGGTGCCGAGCCGAGCGGTCCCTGTTTCACGCCCGGCGACACAACCTTATTCTGCGCCATCCAGCACCCGGGAGAGGGATCGACTTTCGATCACCCCAGCACGCGGTGGCCCGATTTCGACCAGCGCATGCCGCCGCGGCCCGCGCTGGTGGCGGTGACCCGCAGCGACGGCGGGAACATCGGGGGCTGAGTGCTGAGCCCCCGCTTCTTGGCTATGGTGCTGTTCGCCGCCGGTCTGATCCTGGTAGTGGGCAGCTGTGTTCCGGTAGTAGACAGTCTTTACCGTTTCGCGACCCTGGCTCCCGTGATGACGTGGACAGTACCCACCACCACCGGGCGGGTACACGCCGAGTACCGTGTTCGCGCCGGCGAACGGCTCGCCGCAGGATTGCGCTGGCGCGACAGCAAATCACCGGAGCCCGTCCGGGACGACGTGTCGTTCACGCTGGAGATCACGGATGCCGAGGGGAGGTCCCTACAGCGTCTACGTGACGCGTGGGCCGGCCCGCGACCGTCCCGGACCACGTCCGGCGCTGGCGGCGCCGGGGCCCATGTCGGCACGGCGCGCTGGCTGCCGCCGTTCGCGGTGGCGGACGAAACCGTGCTTAACATTTACTTCGCCGCAGAGCCTGCCGACCTGGAAGCGGCCGGCACGCGCCGGCTGGAGCTGCAGTTGTTCCGCGACGTGCCGGAGTTCACCGTGTCGTTCTTCAGTGCTCTGGTGCTGTGGATACTCGGTATCCTGACGGTCCTGATCGGCGCTATCTGGTGGTTGCGCCACCTGGCCGGGGATGTCGCGGCGCCGGTGGCGGCATCCCCAGGGGATGACGAACGGCTATGGGCCATGTTCTGCCATCTCTCCGCGATGCTGGGTTATCTGTTGCCATTCGGACAGCTGATCGGTCCGAGCGTGGTCTGGATGGCGAAGCGGGACCGGTCGGGCTTCATCGATGCGCACGGGCGTGAGGCACTGAATTTCCAGATCTCCGTCATGCTCTACGCCGTGATTGCCTTGATTGCATGTTTTGTACTCATCGGGTTCCTGTTGCTGTTTGCGCTGGTAATTTTTCATGTCTCCATGACGCTTTATGCGTCATTGCGCGCGCAGCAGGGCGACGCGGTGCATTACCCCCTGGCGCTGCGTATCCTGCCGGCACGGCATTTTACTTCAGGTTAGCTAACACCTCGGCAGCGGCGGAAATGGTCTGTGAGATCTCCTCGTCGGAGTGGGCCATGGATACGAATCCCGCCTCGAAAGCCGATGGCGCCAGGTATATGCCGGCATTGAGCATGCCGTGGTAGAAGTGTTTGAACAGATCCGCATCGCAGCTCATGACCTGGGAGAAGGACGAAACGTGGTCGGCCAGGGTAAAGAACAGCCCGAACATTCCCCCCACCTGCTGGGTACACAGGGGGACGCCGGCCGATGCAGCTGCGTCGGCGAGGCCACTGGTCAACGCCTGAGTTTTTTCAGTGAGGCGCTCAAAGAATCCTTCCTGCCGCAGTAGCTGCAGCGTGGTCAGACCCGCGGCCATGGCGACCGGGTTTCCGGACAAGGTTCCGGCCTGATAGACGGGGCCGTCAGGGGCGATGTAGTCCATGATCTCGCCGCGGCCTCCGAAGGCGCCCACCGGCATTCCGCCACCGATCACCTTGCCAAAGGCGGTCAGGTCTGGCTCGACGCCATAAAGCCCCTGGGCGCCGCTCAGACCGACACGAAAACCGGTCATCACCTCGTCAAAGATCAGCACGCTGCCGTAAACATCGCAGACCGATCGGAGGCTTTCGAGAAAGCCGGGTTCCGGCGGTACGCAGTTCATGTTTCCCGCTACGGGTTCGACAATCACCGCGGCCACCTGCTCGCCGAACTCCTCGAACGCCGTGCGCACCTGCCCGGCGTTGTTGTACTCCAGCGTCACCGTGTGTTTCGCCAGTGACGCCGGCACACCGGGGGAAGTCGGCACGCCGAGGGTCAGCGCACCCGACCCGGCCTTCACCAGCAGGCTGTCGGCGTGACCGTGATAACAGCCCTCGAACTTGATCAGCCGGTCGCGGTCCGTGTATCCACGGGCAAGGCGAATCGCGCTCATCGTGGCCTCGGTTCCTGAGCTGACCATGCGCACCTTGTCGATGCTCGGGATGAGTTCACAGATCAGCGCCGCGATCTCGGTCTCTATCTCGGTGGGCGCGCCGAAGCTGAGCCCGTTCTCCGCCGCCGTCTGCACGGCCGATACCACCTCAGGGTGAGCGTGTCCCAACACCATCGGGCCCCAGGATCCGACGTAGTCAATGTAGCGTTTTCCGGCCACGTCCCAGATGAATGGTCCATTGGCACGGCTGATGAATACCGGTTCGCCGCCCACCGCTTTGAAGGCGCGCACGGGTGAGTTGACTCCCCCCGGGATGTATTGTTTCGCTGTGGCAAATAAAGAACTCATAGCTGCAAAGATCCAAGAAAATTAGTCAAACAATGCGCTCAGCCGTCGTGCCGCGCCCCCGATATCTGCCTGACCGAACACGCCACTGATCACCGCTAGGGCGTCGGCCCCGGCTGCCAGCAAGGAACCACCATTGTCGGCGTTGATGCCGCCGATCGCAACGATCGGCAGCGACAGCACGCCGCGCGCCTGTCGCAGCAGATTTGCTTTGGCGTGTACCGCCCCGGGTTTGACGGCGGACGGGAAGAAACTCCCGAACGCAACGTAGTCAGCCCCCCCAAGCTCGGCCGCATGCGCCAGCCGGATGTCGTTATAGCACGATACGCCGATCAGCCGGTTGCCCATCACACGACGCGCTGTCGCCAAGTCAACATCATCACGCCCCACGTGAACCCCGTCCGCGTCCACGCTCCGCGCCAACTCGACATCGTCATTGATGATCAACAAGGCGCCGAGTCTTCGGGTAAGTTCGCGTAACTGCCTGGCATGCTGCACGTAACCGGTGTCGGCACGGCGCTTGTCGCGGTACTGAACGATACCGGCGCCTCCCCTCACGGCCGCGCCAACCGACTCCAACAGCCCCGCATCGGGCGTCAACTCCGGATCAGTGATCACGTACAGGCCGCGGATGATCATCTGCCGTCGCGCCGATCGGGAAAGGCCTGCCCGCGACCGACCGCGTAGGCGTGACGAAGACTGTTCCAGGTGTAATCCAGCGCTGCATCCACAGCAACGGCCAGCGTGTCGCCTCTGGCGAGATACGCTGCGAGGGCCGCCCCCAGCGTGCACCCGGAGCCGTGAAAATCCGGTGCCAGTCGTGCCCATCGCGATGCAGTCACTGTGCCATCGGGACGGTACAGGCGGTGCACCACGTCGCTGGTCGCTATGTCGTGGGTTCCGGTCACCAGCACACTGGCACGACCGCCGGCGAGCAGGCTGCGAGCGGCCTGGTCCATATCATCCGGCAGACCTGCCAATGCCAGCAACTCCGGGATATTCGGCGTCACAACGGTAGCGCGGGGCAGCAGCCATTCGCGCAGGGCGCGCACCAGGCCGTTCTCGGCCAGCGAGGCACCCCCGCCGGCGGCCAGTACCGGGTCGACGACAAGCGGCACGGCCGATGGCAACAGCCCTACCAACTCGGCCACCGTTTCCACCACCGCCGGCGATGCGAGCATTCCGGTCTTGCAGGCGGCTATGGCCGTGTCAGCCAACAGTGCCGCAGCCTGGCGTCTCACCACCGCGGGATCGGTAACCAGGAATTCGTGTACCTTGATACTGTCTTGAATGGTGTTGGCGGTGACGACCGACAGCGGGTGGCAACCCAACGCATGAATGGTCAAGGTGTCCGCCTGCAGTCCGGCGCCATTGGTCGGGTCGAAACCTCCAAAACACAGCACCACCGGGGGAGTATTCATGCGTGGATCGTTCAATTCGTGATCACAGACGTCAAGGGATACCTATAATACGGACCATCAGGGCGTTGTGCCTGTTGTATCAACAACAACCTTGCGGAGTCTGCTATTGGAATTCAAGACCTATATGTGCGTTATATGCGGTTTTGTGTACGAGGAGGAGAAGGGTTTTCCTGATGGCGGGATCGCCGCCGGCACGCGCTGGGAAGACGTACCGGTGACATGGACCTGTCCGGACTGCGGCGCGGGAAAAGACGATTTCGAGATGATCGAGATCTAACGTCCCCCGTGTGTCCTGTGGCGGCGGATACGATTTGACCGAGTAATTCCATACCGTTCGAGCTTGTAGTGCAGGGTATTGGGGCGCAGCCCGAGCAAGCGGGCCGCCTTGGCCTTGTTTCCGTCACACCGATCGAGAGTCTGCTGGATGATACCGGATTCGAACTCTGCAACCAGTTCGTCCAGAGAGCGTTCCCGGTTCACTATTTCGATGCTGTGTGTGGTGGAGAAGTCCGGGGCCTCCCGTGTCGCACCCCTGGTCTTGGTGGCAAGGAACTCGACCGTTGCGCGGCGCAGGCCGTCCAGGGTCCAGCTTGGCTCGTGCAACTTCAGCGAGCGGACCTCGGCGCGGCTCAAGCTTGTCAGTACCCCTGACTTCAGATTGAATTCCAGGGTGTAGTAATGCACCAGCAGAGGTATATCATCGCGGCGCTCGTGCAGTCTGGGAACATTGACCTCGAAGCCCTGAGTAAGGGTCTTCAGCCTTGTATCGAGAGCATCTGCTTGATCGTACCGGCAGCCAATCACGAACCGCGTCGACGGTCCGCGGCTCGCTTCGACGAGCGCGGCCAGCTTTGCCTGCGCAGCCCTATCCAGGGTTCCTGCGTCCAGAAACACCAATGTATGGTCGCTGTCGGCGCTGCAGGATTGCACCTGATCCACGGTGATTTCCTTGATGCAGCCCCGCCGATCCCCATAGCGATGCAGATAGTTCGCGGCCGCCGAAGCCAGCTCGCGGTCGTCGTAGAGCATCAGCACCGTGTCATCAAACCCGGCGTACATCTTCAAGGTTTGCAGAAAGGCGTTGAACACGGGGCTGACCCCGAGCAACGGCTGGCTGCCTTCGCGGACCAAGTAGGTGTGACGACGCAGATACATCAGAGATTCTATGCGGGTATGCATGAGCGCCTTTGACACCGGCCCGAACATCGCATCGATAATAGCGCCGCCGGTCTGCCGGTAAGCTTGAGCAAATCGTTCGACCCCGGCACCGTAGAGCAAGCAGGCGAACGTAGACTTCAGCGTCGCCAGGTACTTTTCCAGGTCCGCTTCGTTTTCACTTACATGGCAGACCAGCAGTTCCGGTTCGCCAGCCTTGCGCAAGGCCTTCGACCGCGGACTGACGAAGGACTTCACCACTCGGAAGTGATCGCGCAGATCCTTGAGCATAGCCTTGTCGCGACCGACGTAGGTCAGGCTCATCGCAAGGCGGGAGTCCGCAGCCTGTAGAAGCTGTTCCAGTTCCTGCGCCCCGCCGGTTCGAACCATGAACTCTTGGGAAGAACGCAGCGCCGAAGTTTCATGCTGCAGCACGTCCACCCTCTCCTGTAGCGCCTTGTTGCGTTCGGTCAGCGAATTAATTTGTCGGTTTGCGCTGCGCAGTTCGGAACGAAGGGTCACGAAGCGATCAAGAAACAGCTCCGACATCTTGCCGAACAGCTCCTCTACGAGACGGAAATCCAGGGGCGAGTAAACCTGCTCGTTGAAGCTGTCACCGAGTAACAGCCAGCCCGAGACGCTCTCGCTGTGAGGGTAGAACGGGACGATAGCGGCGACTCCATGCGCCTTCATATGCTGATAAAGTTGCGGCTGGCTCTCGACGATTTCGTTGGCGACCAGGATGTGGTCAACCGCGCTTAGATTCTCGGGGCTCATCTGGGACATTGCCCGCGCCGTCTCGCCGGCGTAGACCACTCGGTTCGGCCCCAGCAGGGCCACTGGGCAACTCAAGGTATCGGACAATCGCTTGATGATCTGGCTGGCGGATGGAAGTTCTGCAATCTCCGAGATCAGTCGGCGGACCCGCCGGTGAAAAGCGGTCTTGCGTCGTCGCATCGGCGACCAGGGGATGAACAATTGAATATCGAAGATCCTATGTTGATAAATGGCATAGGCTGAAACCACCAGAAAAACCGTGACGGCCAACGGCAGCACCATCGTGGCGTTGGTCCACTTGATGTCGAAACGCAGTAGACCGAACAGGGTGGTAATAAGGATGACGCTGGGCAGGGTCGCTACCAGCAGCAGCGCGTTCCTGGCCCGCTTGGCGCCGGTGTCCTGCCGCATGGCCCCATAGCTGAACAGGGTGAATATCATCAGGCTGCCGCCAATGGCGTAGAGTTCGAAGGCGACGTATGCCGGTCCGGGGATCCGGGTCATACACTGACCGACGCGCTCGAAACCGACGATGAGGTTGGTGCCGGTGACCAATTGGATAATCAGCACCGTGGCGTAGCAATACCAGATCCAGGCCAAACGGTTGCTGGCACGTGGCCAGATGTCCTCCACCGCGACGCACAGAGCCAGATTAAGCATGATGGCGAGCGCCACGATGCCGGCGGCATAGAAGAGTCTGAACTCAAAGGTCGGCCAGTATCCCAGCGCCAGCAGATAGAAGTGGCCGATCTCAGCAATGTCCTGGATCGCCAGGGCGAAGACTCCGCCCAGAAACAGTTGCGTTTCCTTGTTATGGGTGGGCGAATGCCTTGCGTACAGGAAGATGACGGCCTTGATCGCCAATGCCGCAAACGCCGGAGATGAAACCGGAAACGGGTCGAATTCCATGACGACGGACACCCCTTGTCAGTACCATATTTCAGCGTTCGGCGTACCGTACTCCAACCAAAGCGTGCTCCCAACGGAGCCGAGACCAGTATACGACGCATCAGACCAAAAAAGCGCCGTATAGGCGCTTTTTTGAGTCGGAAACGGGCCGGGCCGGCTACTTACGCTGATATTTCTGTTTGAATCTGCCCACCCGGCCTTCGGTGTCGACGATTTTCTGCTTGCCGGTGTAAAACGGATGGCAGGCCGAACAGATTTCCACGTGCAGATCCTGGCCCAGAGTAGACCGGGCCTGGAACGTGTTACCGCAGGCGCAGGTCACGGTGATCTCGCCATACTGCGGGTGAATATCGGCTTTCATGTTCGATTCTCTTTAGTAACCCGTGAGCCGGGGGGGCGGTATAATAGGAAAAAGCCTCGCCCTACGCAAACATCAGGGCTCAGCGCTTCATCGACTGGAAGAAATCCGCGTTTGACTTGGTGGCCCGCAGCTTGTCCAGCAGGAACTCAATCGCCTCCACGTCATCCATCGGGTGCAGGAGTTTGCGCAGCAGCCAGATCTTCTGCAGTTCCGCCGGATCGGTCAGCAGCTCCTCGCGACGAGTGCCGGATTTACCAATAATAATCGCCGGATACACTCGTTTTTCGGCGATACGGCGGTCGAGGTGGATCTCCATGTTGCCGGTACCCTTGAACTCCTCATAGATCACGTCGTCCATCTTGGAACCGGTGTCAATCAAGGCCGTGGCGAGGATGGTCAGGCTGCCGCCCTCCTCGATGTTCCGTGCGGCGCCGAAGAATCGTTTCGGCCTCTGCAGCGCGTTGGCGTCAACACCGCCGGTGAGCACCTTGCCGGATGCCGGAGCGACCGTGTTATAGGCGCGCGCCAGCCGGGTAATCGAATCGAGCAGGATGACCACGTTCTTCTTGTGCTCAACCAGCCGTTTCGCTTTCTCGATGACCATCTCGGCGACCTGCACGTGACGCGATGCCGGTTCGTCGAAGGTGGAGGAGATCACTTCTCCACGCACCGAGCGCTGCATCTCCGTCACCTCCTCCGGCCGTTCGTCGATGAGCAGGACCATAAGCGTGCAGTCGGGTTCATTGTGGGTGATGGAGTGGGCGATCTGTTGCAGCATGACCGTCTTGCCGCTTTTCGGCGAGGAGACGAGAAGGCCGCGCTGCCCCTTGCCGATAGGGGCGACAAGATCGATGACGCGCGCCGTGAGATCTTCGGTTGACCCGTTTTCCTGCTCCAGCCGCATGCGCTCATCCGGATGCAGCGGCGTGAGATTCTCGAACAGAATCTTGTTCTTGGCCTCGTCCGGGGACTGGAAATTGATCGTCTCGACCTTGAGAAGGGCGAAATAACGTTCGGATTCCTTAGGCGGCCTGATAAGACCGGTCACGGTGTCGCCTGTGCGCAGGTTGAAGCGGCGTATCTGGCTGGGCGAGACATAGATATCGTCCGGACCGGCCAGGTAGGAACTGTCCGCAGAACGGAGGAAACCGAATCCGTCCTGCAGGATTTCGACCACTCCTTCCCCGGTGATGTCTTCGCCCTTGCGGGCCTGCGCCTTCAGGATTGCGAAGATCTGGTCCTGTTTACGCATCCGGCCCAGCCCGTCGAGGTCCATGGACCGGGCAATTTGCGCAAGTTCTGTAGGGGGTTTCTTTTTCAGCTCAGCAAGGGATAGGGACATAATTGTATGCGGAATACGGTGAATGGCGCCGTTCGGGGCGCCGGAAAAGAAGCAATAAGATTTCTTAGGTTTGGGTTGGGATTTCGAGGAAACGAAATACTCGCCTCAAAAAGATAGCACGTGCTGGACCCGGGGTCCAGCACGATTTTCCTAGAGATTTCCGTCGATAAACGCGGTCAATTGGGATTTGGATACGGCTCCGACCTTGGTCGCCTCGACATTCCCGTTTTTGAACAGCATCAGCGTGGGTATGCCCCGGATGCCGTACTTCGGGGGGGTGTTGGGATTGTCGTCTATATTCAACTTGGCGATGGTGAGCTTGCCTTCGTATTCTGACGCAACTTCCTCGAGCACCGGTGCAATCATTTTGCAGGGCCCGCACCATTCCGCCCAGTAATCGAGCAACACCGGATGTTCTGACTTAAGGACGTCGTCCTCAAAGCTGTCGTCGGTGACATTGACAATTTGCGACATCGAAGAAGAGTGCCTCTTGATAGCGATGGAGCGGGGATTGTAACGGTTCACTTGAGGTGACGCCAATCTGCTCCCGCGGCAACTGGAGCCAACCGCTGGCGCTCAGTTTCTGTTATGCTCCACTTCATTATGAGTGAAAAACACCTTACGAACCAACGTTTTACAGATTTCGACTTAGCGGATCCACTGCTCCGTGGCATCGCCGACAGCGGCTTCGAGTTCTGTACTCCCATTCAGGCCGAGGCGCTGCCGCCCCTGCTGGCCGGCCAGGACGTGGCCGGCCAGGCGAAGACCGGTACCGGCAAGACGGCAGCCTTCCTGATCGCGATCTTTTCTCACCTCGAACGCCATCCCCAGGCCGAACGCAAGCCGGATCAGCCGCGGGCGGTGGTGGTAGCCCCCACCCGGGAGCTGGCGATACAAATTCACAAGGACGCTGAGCAGATCGGACGCCATCTGCCGCACAAACTGGGCCTGGTTTATGGCGGAGTCGACTACGACAAGCAGCGCCGAATGCTGATAGCCGGGGTGGACGTGCTGATCGGGACGCCGGGTCGCCTTATTGATTATCACAAGCAGGGGGTCTTCGGGCTGCAGGGCGTGCAGGCGATGGTGCTGGACGAGGCTGACCGGATGTTCGACCTGGGATTCATACGGGACATCCGGTTCCTGTTCCGCCGCATGCCCCCACCGGCAGAGCGCCTCAACATGCTGTTCTCCGCTACCCTGTCGCTGCGGGTCAACGAGCTCGCGTATGAGCATATGAACAACCCGCAGATAGTGAAGATAGAATCAGAACACCTGACGGTGGATCAGGTAGAAGAGTGCGTCTATTTTCCCTCGAACGAGGAAAAGATCCCCCTGTTGCTTGGCACGCTCAAGAAGATCGAATCGGCGCGCACCCTGATTTTCGTAAACACCAAATATGCGGCGGACAAGCTGGAACGTTGGCTGGTCGGAAATGACTATCAAGTGGCGGTATTGTCCGGTGACGTGCCACAGCGAAAAAGAGAGAGCCTGCTGCAGAAATTCAAGGAGGGGATAGTTCCCGTCCTCGTTGCTACTGACGTGGCGGCGCGCGGACTGCACATCCCCGATGTCGGCCACGTCATCAACTACGATCTGCCGCAGGACCCCGAGGACTACGTCCACCGGGTTGGCCGTACCGCCCGCGCCGGTGCCAGCGGCGACGCGATCAGCTTTGCCTGCGAGACGTACGCATTCTCTCTCATGGACATCGAGGCTTATATCGGACACAAGATTCCGGTTAAGTCGATCGATCAGGAGCTGCTGATACGACCCGAGCCACCCGCTAAGTCCACTCAACCGCGACAGAGTGCGCGCAAGACATCGCGCAAAAGCATTAGTGAAGGAAAGCGCACGGTAACGCATAAGCAGCCGGCGCATCGCCACGCCAAGACCCCCCACAAGGAACCGGCGCGAAGCAAGCCGAAAGCGGATAAGCAGGGTGCAGCGGACGAGCCGCCGGCGAAATCCCCCGAGACCGGGGAAGAAAAGGCGCGCCGGCGCCAGGCCCCGGAAACGCCGGCAATCGGATAGTCATCCTGCGCAGGGAAACATCCTCGTTGACACGGCGCGGCGGCACCGCGTGGGGGTCAGTGCTGGCGGGATGCATGGCGATGTCTGCCTGCGGCGGCGAGGCGCAAGATCCCGCCGGCCAGGTACGCGCCCTGATTGGCGCGGCGGAGACAGCCGCCGAACAGCGCGATTATTCGACCCTGGAAGCCATGCTGGCGGATGGTTACACGGATGAGCAGGGATATGATCGACGGGGTATATCACGTCTGCTACGGCTCACCTTGATGCGAAATCGGACCTTGCACGTACTCAGTGTGGTCCGCGACCTGCACGTGGTGGACCCGGAAACCGTGCGCGCCACGGTACTGGTGGCGGTGGCGGCGCGTCCGCTCGACGCCGTGGAGCAGCTGCTCGATCTGCGCGCAGAATTACTGCACTTCGATGTCAGGTTCGTAAACGTGGACGGCAGCAGATGGCAGGTCGATCAAGCGGCCTGGCGACCGGCGCGCGCGGCAGAGTTTCTCTAAGCGACGAGTACCGGGAGACGAGTTCTAGGCTCCCGGCATGCGAATCATGGGGATGCTTTTATTCCTGTCGCCTGCAGGCGGGACGCGGCAGGCGCCGCTGGCGCAGCCAAAGCGTCTATTGACCACGAAAAACATCGGTAGCAACAGCGGGAACCCGGCCACCAGGACCCATCGCCAGCCGCCGGCAAAGCTATCGGGCGCCAGCAGCCATTCAGTGGCGTAGAGGCCGCTATAGAAAAACACCACCGCGAACAGCAGCCATACGAGGTGGCCCGTCGCCCGGTGTGCCAGGAATAGTTTCAGTCTGACCATGCAAATCATAATGCGTCCCGGCGGGGTGGAATTCAAGTCGCGACCGAGGCAGCCAGGCTGTCTATGCCGCTGGCGGCGTCCTCAAGATGGATGTGCATGATACGTCGGCCGCGCTGGCGCAATACCGACAGGTCGCCCAGCGCCTGCGCCATGATCAGTTGCTGGAAACTGTAGCCAGCCGCCGGCACTTCAGCGTCCTGCGCGGGGTCCGCGGTCAGCATCAGGAACACGCCCTGATTGACCCCGCCCTTGTGCAGTTGGCCACTGGAGTGCAGATACCGGGGACCGAGACACAGGCTGGTGGCGGCGCCGGTGCGTCGTGCCAGACCTGCGCGCAGTGCCTGCAGACGTTCAACGACCGCGGTCGACGGTGGCACGAAGGCCAGCACCGAGAGATAGTCGCCGGGCGCGACCTGCGCGCACAATTCACTGATCTGTCGGGAAGACCCGGGCCCCGACAGGTCGGTGCCCGCGTCGTGGGGGTCGAGGCCTGCGTGCAGCAGCGTTCGGGTGCGGGCTTTGCTCTCATTCACATCCGGCTCGTCGAACGGATTTACGCCTAGCGTTGCTCCCGCTGCCGCCGTGGCGATTTCCCAACGCATGAACTCGGCGCCCAGGCCGTATCGGTCGGGCAGCTGCCAGTGCAGTACCGGATGGCCTCTGGTGGCCAGCATATCGAGTTGCGTGGTCAAGCCTGGGTCGGCTCCGAGTCCGACGCCGACGAATATCCTGTCCGCACCGTATTGCTCCGGGGACAGATCCCCCTCGCCGTCGATGGGGACGATACCGCATCCACACTTGCCGGTACTCTCGGCAACCAGCTGCTCGATCCATCCGCCCAGCGGGGCCAAGCCGGGTGTGGGGAGCAGGGTCATCTTGTTGCGGTCCTGCTTTGCCAGCTCGCCCAGCGCGATCCCGATCTCCAGCGCGTGGTCGGCGCTGGCGTCGCTCAGGTCCACGGTATCAGCGCTGTCCAGCAGCCGCTGCACGTCGACACCGATGGCAGCCGCCGGAACCAGGCCGAAATAACTGAGCGCCGAAAACCTGCCGCCGATGTCGGCCGGATTCAGGAACACGGCACGAAAGTCATGTGTGTCGCCTTGAGTTACAAGAGGGGAACCCGGGTCGGTGATGACGGCGAAATGCTTCCCGGGGGCGCCGGGACTCTGTTGCTGCACCAGCGACCTGAAATAGTCATGAAACGCCAGCGTTTCCGCGGTGGTGCCGGACTTGCTCGACACCAGGTAGACCGTATGTGCCGGCGGGCACTGCTGGGCAGCCGCCCTCACCGCGTCTGGGGCGGTGCTGTCCAGCACTGTCAGGTCCGGACAGCCGGGCGCCGCCCCGAAACATTTCGCCAGCACCTCCGGCGCCAGGCTGGAACCGCCCATGCCGAGCAGCACCACGTGGCGGAAGCCTTCTGCCCTGATTGCGCGCGCGAACGCCGTGATCTCCCCCAGGTGGGCGCGCGAAAAAGCGCTGGCATCGAGCCACCCGAGGCGGTTGCGAATCGCTTCCGCAACCTCAGCGTCCTCAGTCCATAGTCGCGGGTCGCGCTCCTTCAGTCGTGCCCGTAAGTCGCCTGTCCGGTCATGGAAGCGGGGTATGTTGCGGCTGTCGAGAATGGTCATAGGGGGTTGATCTCCTTTGTTGCTCTGCGCGTTCAGGTCGCCAGTTCCGCGACCGCCTCGCTCACGTCGGTGAGTATGGCGTCGAGCAATAGCCGGCCTTTCCGGGCCTCGGCCAGCGTGGCGTCGCCAATGACCCCGCTTGGTGAGTAGTTCGGATGGGTTGAATCCGAGCGTCGCAACGGTCCCGGAACCATAGCGGCGCCGTCCCAGCATACAGCCTGTTCCATGCGCACCCGGCCCGGTTCAATCGCCAGCATCATCGAGGTCTCCCGTTCGTCGGCGTGACCGCCATGCCGTTGCTGCAGCAGGCGGCCACTGACAGCGCGACAGTGATCGCCCTGGTAGACGTTGACCAGGCTCACCCCCGGGCGGCTCGCGGTGAGCTGCTGCAGCGCCGGGATGGTGCTGATGCCGGTATTGAGCAGACAAACATTCTTCACCCCGTGACCCAGAATCTGTTCGGCGATACGAATTACGAGGTCGCTGAACAGATCTTGGGGCAGGCTGCAACTTCCCGGGTACTCGCGGAACGCCGGGTAGAAGCCGTAATTCACCGTGGGCCAGACAAGAACATTCAGACTGTAAGTGAGACGGTCTGCCAGCCATTCCGCCTGCGACTGGTCGGTGTTCATGGGTAGGTGCGGACCGTGTTCCTTGGCCCCCGCCCCGATGGGCAGCACTGCCGCGGCCCCCGTCCGGATGCGGGCTTCGACCTCGGGCCAGGTGATGTCCGCGACCCACGCCCCCCGCCGACCTGGAGGTGGTTCGGTCATCGTCGGCAGAAGGTGGTGTGGAGGCTTGTCGACAGCATGGACGCCATTATAAAGGTCCACGTGGAGGACGCGCTCCGGCCTCTGCAGACGCCCAAACCATGGTTATCGTGGCCAGCGCATCCGCCAACCAGTCGATGACCACGGCGTCTGCGTGCTGCTGTTCGAAATCCGCTAGCCAGCCGGCTGCGCGGGGATGATGCGCTCAAAGCGTGTCCTGAGATCGGGTTGGTCCACCCAGTTAAGGAGAAAGCGTTGGCGGTCACGGTCACAGGCGCGGTCCAGGCGCGCGCCGCGTTCGTGCCTGCGCACGGCATCGAGGTCGAGCAGGTAGACTTGGTGCCGGTGAACAAGAAAATTGCTGGCCTTCATATCGCCATGGCTCAGGCCCGCCGCTCGCAGGCTGCGGAAGATCCTACCGATCTGGGCGACCGCCACTTCCACGCCCGAGTCGTTCTGACGGCCGAGAAACTCGCTTAGCGTGGTACCGATGACATATTCCGCGATGTAGTAGCTGCGGCCCTTTAGCGGCCCAAGCCGTTGTTCCGCCCAGCCGACCGGGCGGGGCGTCGCCACGCCGACCTCCAGTAGCTGCAGGGCGGCATCCCAGCAGATGCTGGCACGGCTGCGTTGGAAGCTACGTCGTGCAAAATGCCACGGGTTTTTGGTATTGAATCTCTTGACGGCCCAGCGGCGGTCACCGCTGCCCACGAGCGCCACGGTGGTGGTACGATCATGCTTGAGCACGCGAGCACTGTCCGATGCCATCCACCCGTCTGGGTCCTCGGCCAGGGCCCGCAGATTGTGACCCTCGAACGCGCTGTCGTAGGTGAGCCGCAGGCGCCACGGTCCGAGGGTGCCGGAGGCTTGCCTGAAGTGTCGTTCCAATGCCCTAGCGGCGGCTTGAGTGCGGCAGCGAACGATCGCCGGCGGGGGCGTTCGGGGCCGCTTTGCCTCCGCGCGTCTCCCGCCGCCACAGACGTATCGCGCGGCGCTCGACGGCGCGCCAGAAATCCACGTCCTCGGCCAGGATCTGCCGCAGGGATGCCGCCCGATAGCCGCACATGAAACGGTAGACGTCGTGTTGCGTCAGCGCTAGCGCCATGCTGGAAAAATACAGCGCCGCGATGTCTTTGATAAGCCACCGGCGACGGGTGGACCGACGAATCTGGGCCCGATGCAGATCCATGACCACCATTCCGCTCGTTTCCGGCTCACCACCGTCGCCGCGGCGGGACAGCCTGAGCCACAGGTGGCAAAGATAGAGATCCCGGTGGTTGATGCCGTTGCGATGCATGGTACGGGCGATAAGCGCAACCCTGCCGATAAGTTCACGCTTGTGGCGGACCTTGCCCGGCGGCAATTGCCCGGGAGAGCCGCAGTAATCTTCCAGACTGACGGCGTTGGTGACTTCGTCGCTGATGATGAACGATTGCCGGCGGGCGGGGCTCGCGCCATTCTGTCCGAAACCCGCGATGCCAGCGGTCTCGATGCCTAGGCGCCGGAGGTGGTGCATGGCATGCCACTCGTTGCTGGCCCCGATCACGGGCAGACGCAGGTAGCAGAGATTCTTCACGATCTCGCCCCAGCCGACCCCCTCGTGAAGCTTGATGAAATAGCCCCGCGCACCGAGCTTGAGGCGCATCGTGCGCCGACCGGGCGCGCGGCGGAACAGTTGCCCTTCGCTGCGCATGAGGGCGGCAAAAGAGTCTCTCCCGGTCGGCAGGGCCGCGCGCAGATCCTCGCGCAGGTACAGGAAACCGACACCTTTGCCCGCTGCGGGTGTCGGGCGAAGTTCCCCGCGCCCGATTGCCTCGATGACGTCAACGGCGGTTGCGGGCATTGCCGCCAGATCCCTGGTGGTGGCGTAGCGGCGTCCGTTCAGCCCCAGTTCGCGCCGTCGACCCGCATCCGCGAGCAGGCTTGCCAGGGCTTTGTCGAGCAGGTGCTGCGTGAAGGGGGCAGCGAGAGTTTCACCGGCGCCGGCGTCGACGACGTGGTGCGCATAACCGCAAACATCGGTGGTCAGTACCGGCAGCCCCGCCGCGAGCGCCTCCAGTAATACGATTCCCGCCAGCTCGCGCCGGGCCGGGTGCAACAGCAGGTCGCCGGCGCGCAGCAGCTGCGCAACGTCGCCGCGGCCACCGATGAACTGGACGCGATCCGCGATCCGCAGCTGCGTGGCAAGACGCCGCAAGGGGTCGGGGTTGCCGTCACCCGCCACCGCCAGTCTGGTGCGCGACTGCAGCGCCGGGGGCAGCGCCGCCAGTGCGCGGATGGCCCGATCCACACCCTTGGTGACGAACCCGGAGCCAACCGTCAACAGCAGCGTGTCTCGCTCGCCCGTGCCCAGTTCCCGCCGCAGCTTCTGGCGGCCCGCCGACGACAAGGCGGTGTTGACGTGCCGCGCTTCCATGTTCGGGGGGAGCAGGCGAAAGCGATCATCGGGGGTGCCGTAGTATTCCTGATAGTCGAGTCGCGCGCGCTCGCCCAGTACGAGCACATGGCATTCGTAGGGCCACCCGAACACGCCTGCCTCGAGCCGGGCCAGGGAACGGGCGCGGGGCGTGTAACGGTATAGATGGACGTGCCGACTCGCATGCAGGGCGAAACACTCGTCCGCCGCAAAATAGACATCGAGGCCTGGCATCTTGTTGAAACCCAAGCTGACGTCGAATGTACCCGCTGCCAGTCGTGCGGCCGCTGCGCGTGCAAAGTTCGTAGCTCGCGCATGGTTACTCAGTCCGCCGGCCGGCAGCAGTTCGAGGCTGCCGTAGGCGGGAGGGGCGCCCCGCCACTCACGGGCGAGCACCGTGATCTGGTGACCGCGTGCGTCGGCCAGGGCGGCGATCTTCTCCATATCCCGTGACAGGCCACTGTAGGGTGACCTTTTATGCAGGCAGAATGCGATCCGCATGGGCAACCGGTTCAGTCGATGCGCTCGGTCCGCCGCGCCGGCTCCGGTTCCCGTTTCCACGTCACCCGGCAGATAATGTCGAGTTCATAGAATCGGGAAGACCAGCCCGGCAACTGGCGAAGGCGACGGTTGTCCGTGGCACGTCCGACGGGGTATCGCGGACGGCGCGCCGCGTCAGCGACTGAAAACTCGACACCGCTCACCCGGCGCGCGCCAGCTGGCGGGTGGTATGTGATTCGGCACGGCCTGCTCCCCGGGTTTCCAGTACTGCCGCCGTCACGCCCCATCCGCCTCGCGCTGTACCAAAAGAGGCGCCAGTGTACTCCACACCCGCTCTGCCGACACGGTGGCGAAACACGCCGGCTGCACCGGGCCTCCGTCCCGCACCCGGCAGGTTCGGGCGAGACAGGGCGAACAGGGATAGTTCGCCTGTAGATGATGATATTGCGGTCCCCGCGTTCCGGTACGGCCTGGATCAGTGGCACCGTACAGCGATACCACCGGGGTCCCAAGCGCCGCCGCCAGGTGTCCCAGGCCGGAATCGACCGCCACCACCGCAGCGGCATCGCGCAGCCACGCAGCGGCTTGACCGAGATTCAACGGCGGCAGGACGCGAGCCCCGGGTGCCCCCGCGCCCAGACGTTCCGCACGTTGCCGCTCGAGCTGGCTGCCCCAGGGCAGTACAACCTCGCAGCCGGCGGCGTGTACCAGCCTGGCGAGCGCCTGCCAGTATTGTTCCGGCCACAATTTGCTTTCCCAGCTGGCCCCGTGGACGAAGGCCACATAGGGGGGATTGGAGACGGCGCGCCGCGGCGGCAGGCGTTTCGGGTCGATGCCGTAGTCAGGGCCGCTGTCAGGCAGCCGGTACCCCAGGCACGCGGCAAACAGGCAGCGCGTCCGGTCGATAGCATGATCCCCGCGGTCAAGCTGGACGCGCTGATGGTAGGCCAGGCTGGCTGCCGGCTCCCGGGCGCTGGCATGGTCCGGACCGCAGCGTTTTCCACGCATGATGCGGCTCATCAGGGCACTTTTCATCAGTCCTTGTGCGTCCACGATCAAGTCGTACTCGGCGCTACGCAGCTCTCGCAGCGACTGCCGGATTTCGTGCACGGTACGCCAGGCGAACTGTCGTCGCCAGCGCCGCAGGGCCACTGGAATCGTTCTTTGCACCGCCGGGTGCCAGGTCGGGATCTCGCTGAAGCGCTCTTCTACCAGCCAATCGACCCGCAGTCCCGGGCGCGCCCGCGCGGCATCGCTCAGCGCCGGAAGCGTCAACAGGATGTCGCCCAGGGAACTGGTTCTGACGATAAGCAGCCTCACGCCGCCGCGTCCAGTTCGGTGATGGCGGCGATGACTTGTGCCGGCGACAGCCGCCGCAGGCAGTCCAGATGGCCCAAGGGACATCGGCGTTGAAAGCAGGGGCTGCAGGGCAGGTCCAGGCGAAGGACGCGTGCCCGTTCACTGAGCGGCGGCGTGGTGCGTGGATCGGACGATCCGTATATCGCGGCGACGGGTCTGCCCAGGGCGGCCGCCACGTGCATCAAGCCCGAGTCGTTGCTGACCACGGCCCTGCAGTGCGCCAGCAAATCAACGACCTGATCAAGATTGGTACGACCCGCCAGGTCCACCGCCCTGCCCTGGCAGTACCGGCTGACCAGAGCCGTCGCCGTGGCGTCGTCGCGCGAGCCCAGCAGCCACACCTGCCAGCCCTGCTGCAAGCGATCAAGGGCGACCTCGGCGAAGTATTCGGCAGGCCAACGCTTGGCGGGGCCGTACTCGGCCCCGGGGCAGATCGCCATGGCTGGCGCTGGTCCGGGATGCAGATCGAGCGCGGACAGGCTCTTGCGCCCAGCGACCGGGTCCACCCGCAAAGCCGGCCGGGGCAGGGTGGAACTTGTCGGGGGCGGCGCGTCGGCTGGTCTTGCCAAGGCAACGAAGCGTTGCACGGTCATTACCAGAGCGTCGCGATCCAGCCGCCTAACGTCGTTGATCAGTCCCCAGCGCTGCTCGCCCAGATAACCGGTTCGCAGCGGAATACCGGCCCAGAACGGCACCAGCGCCGATTTCCAGGAGTTGGGTAGCAGTATTGCCTGGTGGTAGTTTCGCTGCGCCAGTTCCCGGCCCAGACGCCAGCGCGTCATCAGCCCGAGGCGGCCATGCCTCAACGGTGCAACAATGGCCTCGCTGACTTCCGGCATCCGTTCCAGCAACGGCACTGACCAGGCCGGGGCGAGGACGTCCAGGCGGGCTACGGGGGCGGCCTGGCGGAGGTACATGAAAAGGCTTTGCGCCATCACCATGTCTCCCACCCACGCCGGGCCCACTACCAGAATACGCCGGCCACGCTCCGACGTCGCCGCGGTCATCGTCGCGTGTAGCTTTTCACACCAGGGTAAGCCATTGCTGGTGGTGGGGGTGACGCCCTTTGACGACGTCGAAATACAGGTTCTGCAGTTGTTCCGTAACCGGGCCCCGCTGCCCATGCCCGATGCACCTGCCGTCAACCTCGCGTATGGGTGTCACCTCGGCCGCGGTGCCGGTGAAAAAGGCCTCGTCAGCCACATAGACTTCGTCGCGGGTGATACGCTTTTCGACTACCTCCATCCCCAGTTCCGCAATGAGTTCAAATATGGTGTCCCGGGTGATTCCTTCCAGGGCCGATGTCAGGTCCGGCGTGAAAAGGCGGCCGTTGCGGACGAGAAAGATGTTTTCACCACTGCCTTCCGCCACATAGCCCTCCGGATCCAGCAACAGGGCCTCGTCGTAACCGCAGGACTCGGCTTCCTGCAGGGCCATGATCGAGTTGTAGTAATGACCGGTCGCCTTGGCCTTGCACATGGTGCTGTTGACGTAATGGCGGGCGAAAGATGAAGTCTTCACCCGGATGCCCTTACTCAGGCCCTCGTCCCCCAGGTAGGCCCCCCATGCCCAGGCGGCGATGGAGACGTGCACCCGCAGGTTGTTGGCATGCAGCCCCATACCTTCCGACCCGTAGAAACAAAGCGGGCGCAGGTACGCCTCGCTGAGCCCGTTCCTGCGCACTACCGTTTTCTGGGCGTCGTTCAAGGCTTCCTTGTCGTAGGGGATCTTCATCCCCATGATGGTCGCCGACCTGAAGAGGCGGTCGGTATGGTCGCTAAGACGGAAGATAGCGGTGCCCTTATCCGTCTCGTAGGCGCGCACACCTTCGAACACACCCAGGCCGTAGTGCAGGGTATGGGTGAGTATATGAACCGTGGCGTCGCGCCATTGGACATATTCGCCGTCCATCCAGATAACGCCGTCGCGATCGGCAAAAGACATGTCTGCTCTCCTAGGGTCCCGGTTTCGAAGACTTAAGTTTAAGCGGCAAGCGTCGGGCCAGGCGCTTCAGCCGCTGAAAATTTGCTGCCACAGGCCGGCGACAAACTCGCGCTGCGGCGCCAGGTCCGCTGCATCGACCAAGGGGCGCTGCTCCGCCAGTTTGCAGCGGTGCTCGATCCCCAAGTAGTCGTGATAGGCCTGCCCAAGCTGGCGGGCAACGGACTCGTCCACCAGCCCCGAGTCACGCAGTGTGGCAATCAAATCAATATTGTTGCGGGGCGTGGTCAACTCAGGGTGTTCGTGTGCCCACAGGAGCACGTAATATTGGACAATGAACTCAATGTCAATGATACCCCCGCGGCCTTGCTTCAGATCGAAAAGCTGGTCCGTGGTTTGATCGTTGGTTGATACCATCTTTTCACGCATTTCCGTCACGTCTGTTCGCAACTTCTCGGGATCTCTTCTGACCGTGAGCAGGTCCCGTCGCACCTCCTCGAAGCGGCCGCGCAGCGAATCTTGGCCAGTGACCACGCGTGCCCGCACGAGCGCCTGGTGTTCCCAGGTCCACGCCTGCTGGCGTTGATAGGTGGCGAAGGCGCTCAGCGAGGTCACCAGCGGGCCGGCACGGCCGCTGGGACGCAGCCGCATGTCGATCTCATACAAGGCCCCGGTGGGCGTGTGAGTGGTGATGACGTGCACCAGCCGCTGGGCCAGCCGGCCGTAATACTGCGGGTTGGCGACGCTGCGTTTGCCGCCGCTGGTAACGCCGCGCTCCGTTGCGCCATGGTGCAGGAACACGATGTCCAGATCGGAGTTATAGCCGAGTTCCAGGCTGCCCAGCTTGCCGTAGGCGACGATGCCGAACTCCGGCTGGAGACCCTCCTCTTCACTCGGGGTCCCGATTCTCGGTCGAAGATCGGCCAGGCAGACCGCCACTGCCGCTTCCAGCGAGCACTCGGCGATAATGCAAAGCCGACGTCCCACTTCTGTCCAGTCGATCAAGCCCGAGACGTCAGCGGCAGCCACCTTGAGTACCTGGGCATGGTGCACTTCGCGCAGAGCCTCCATCTGGGCCTCCAGGTCGTCCGCGCCCGCCTGATCCCGGTGCTGGGCGAATTCCTGCTCGATACGCTCCCGTGCCGTCCCTGATTCAGCGGAGATGGGATCAAGCAGTTCATCGAGCAGCAGCGGATAGCGGCTGATCCAAGAACCGATCCATGCGCTTGCTCCACACAGCTTGACCAGCTGATCAAGTGCCAGCGGGTTTTCGATCAGCAGCATCAGGTATGCGGAGCGCCGGCCGACCGAATCGACGAAACTGATCAGGCGTGTCAGCGTGGCCACTGGTTCCGCGCTGTGGACCGCGGCATGGATGAGCATGGGCATCAGCCGGTCAAAGCGTTCGCGGCCATACTTCGAATGGGCGTGGTAGCGCTTGCCGGCGCGAAGCTCTCGCAACTGCCGCCATACCTCTGCCGCATCCGTGTAGCCCAGCTCGGACAGCAGCTGCCGGGCGGCGCTGTCCGACAACCCACCACGCCATAGGTCCGCCAGCGGGGTCAGTGCATCCTCGTCGCCGGAATGCTCGCGGGCCACGAACACGTTATTGAAATGGTGATCGATGCGGTTCATGACCTCGTGCAATGCAGTGTTCAGGCTGTCCCAGTCGGCATAGCCCGCCGCCAGGGCGAGTCGCGCTCGCGCGGTGTCGTCGCGCGGCAGTACGTGGGTCTGCTGATCGGCGAACATCTGCAGGCGGTGCTCGACGCTGCGCAGAAATCCATATCCGGCCAACAGTTCCTGTGCGGTCTCCGCGCTGATCGCTTCCCTTTCCGCCAGCCGCGGCAGGGCCTCCTGAAGACGATTGGTTTGCAGATAGTGGTCCCGTCCTCCGCGGATCAGCTGGAAACTCTGGGCGATAAACTCAACTTCCCGGATGCCTCCTCGACCGAGCTTGATATTGTCCGCCATGCCCTTGCGCCGCAGTTCACGGTCGATCATGTCCTTCATGGAGCGGATGGCCTCGAACGCGCCATAGTCCAGGTACTTGCGGTAAACGAAGGGCCGCAGCCGTTCCAGCAGCAGGGTTCCTCCTTCCCGGTCGCCCGCCACCACCCGGGCCTTGATCAGGGCGTAACGTTCCCAGTCCCGGCCGTGAGTCTGGAAATAATGCTCGGTGGCATCATAGGACAGGGCGAGCGGCCCACTGTTGCCATTTGGGCGCAGCCGCATGTCGACCCGGAACACGAAGCCATCAGCGGTGACCTGGTCGAGCGTCTGGATCACCTGCCGACCGAGCTTGGTGAAGAACTCGTGATTACTGATGGGGCGCGCGGCGTCGGTCTGCCCGTCCTCGGCGTAGGCAAAGATGAGATCGACGTCGGATGAGAAATTGAGTTCCCGGCCGCCAAGCTTGCCCAGTCCCAGTATGGTGAGCGAAACCGCGGCGCCGGTGTGGTCGCGGGGTGTTCCGCGCTGATCGCACAGCGCCGGATAAAGATAATCGAGCGCCGCCTCCAGACTGGCGTCAGCGAGTTCCGACATGGTGGCGACCACTTCGGCGAGATCGGCCCACCCGGCGAGATCGCGCCAGGCGATGCGCACGGCTTCCCGCACCCTGAGTTCACGCAATTGCCGCTGGAACCCGTCCTCGGATTCGGCCCCCGCCATGGTATCGGCCACGCGCCGCGCCAATGTCCCGGGCAGGTAGGGCCTTTGCAGGTCGCCGCTTTGAAGCAGGTCCAGCAGCAGCGTCGGTTTCGTCGCGCAGGTGCGGGCGACAAAGTCACTGCAGGCCCATACCCGGGCTGCCGTCTGCACCACTTCCGGTACCGCACAAAGCGCCTCGCCAACTCCGGCATGCCCAGATATGCTCTGCCAGTGCCGCTGCACCGCTGCGTCCAGTTCCTGCGGCAGGCTTTGCAGCGATCTTGAACTCAAGAACGCCGCGTCGGCCCGGGCGTTGGGGGTGGAGTGATGCGGTGGCAAATGGAACCTGTCGAAAATAGATGGTGAGGAAAGTGAACATGATACCCCTGATTGACCAGGCTTTGGATGACTACGCGACGCGGCACTCGGAGCCCCCGTCGCAACTGCTTCGCGAACTTGAGGCATACACCAGGGTCCACTGCCAGAATCCGGAGATGGTGATCGGCAGCCTGGAGGCGGCCCTGTTGCGCATGCTGGTGAAGTTGACCGGAGCGCGCAGGGTGTTGGAGATCGGCTTGTTCACCGGCTACTCGGCATTGAGCATCGCCGAGGTACTGCCCGCCGATGGCCACCTGGTTAGCTGTGAGCTGAGTCCCGAGCACGCCGGCATCGCCCGTACGTTCCTGGACCGCAGCCCGCATGGCGGCAAGGTCGATATCCGGCTGGGGCCGGCGCTGGCGACCCTGGAGCAGCTTGCGGGCCCGTTCGACTTCGTCTTCCTGGATGCCGACAAGGAGAACTACCTGGCTTACTACCAAGCGGTGATGCCGAAACTGCGCAGCGGCGGCCTGCTGCTGGCGGACAACGTGCTCTGGTCGGGCCGGGTTCTGCAGCCCAGGGAGGATACCGACCGCGCGGTGGCGACTTTCAACGACGCGGTGCAGCGCGACCCGCGTGCTGACAACGTGCTGCTGACAGTCAGGGACGGGGTGATGGTGGTTCGCAGGCGCTGATTATGGCCGGTCACAAAAAAGGCCCCGCTCGGGGGAGCGGGGCCTTGAGTTGGCTCAAACGAGCGAAGGGCTGTTACATCATGCCTTCCATGCCGCCCATGCCGCCCATACCGCCGTGGCCACCCATGGCGCCTTCCGCTTTTTCCTCCGGCAACTCGGCCACCATGGCCTCGGTGGTGATCATCAGGCCGGCGATCGACGCGGCGTTCTGCAGCGCGGTACGCGTGACCTTGGTGGGGTCGAGGATGCCCATCTCGATCATGTCACCGTACTCGTCCTTGCCCGCGTTATAACCGTAGTTGCCGGTGTTTTCCTTCACCTTGTTGAGCACCACGGAACCGTCTTCTCCAGCATTGATGACGATCTGACGCAGCGGTTCCTCCAGCGCGCGCCGGACAATGCGGATGCCGGTGTCCTGTTCGCTGTTTTCGCCTTTGACTTTCTGCACCGCGTCGAGGCACCGTACCAGGGCGACACCGCCACCGGGCACCACGCCTTCCTCGACCGCGGCACGCGTCGCATGCAGTGCGTCCTCTACCCGTGCCTTCTTTTCCTTCATCTCAACTTCGGTTGCGGCACCGACCTTGATGACGGCAACACCGCCGGCAAGCTTGGCGACGCGCTCCTGCATCTTCTCCTTGTCATAGTCGCTGGTAGCCTCTTCGATCTGGGCCCGGATCTGGCCGACACGGGCCTCGATATCCTCCTTGCTGCCGGCGCCGTCGATGATGGTGGTGTTCTCCTTGGTGATCTGCACGCGCTTGGCGGTGCCCAGGTCTTGCAGTGAAGCCCCTTCAAGGCTCATACCGACCTCTTCCGAGATCACCTGGCCACCAGTGAGGATGGCAATGTCCTGCAGCATCGCCTTACGGCGATCGCCAAAGCCCGGGGCCTTGACCGCGCACACCTTGACGATACCGCGGATGGTATTGACCACCAGGGTCGCCAGCGCTTCGCCGTCCACATCCTCGGCGAGGATGACGAGGGGCTTGCCGGCCTTTGCCACCGACTCGAGTATGGGCAGCAGGTCGCGGATGTTGGAGATCTTCTTGTCGTGGATCAGGATATATGGGCTCTCCAGTTCCACGCTCATGTTTTCCTGCTTGTTGATGAAGTAAGGCGACAGATATCCCCGATCGAACTGCATACCCTCGACGATATCCAGCTCGTTATCAAGGCCTGAGCCTTCCTCCACCGTGATGACGCCTTCCTTGCCCACCTTCTCCATGGCCTCGGCAATGATATTGCCTACGTTCTCATCGGCGTTCGCGGACACCGTTCCAACCTGGGCTATTTCCTTGTGATCCGAGCAGGGCTTGGAGACCTCCTTGAGATGCTCGACCGTGGCGATCACCGCCTTGTCGATGCCGCGCTTCAGGTCCATCGGGTTCATGCCGGCGGCGACGGCCTTCAGGCCCTCGCGCAGCATGGCCTGGGCCAGGACGGTCGCGGTGGTAGTGCCGTCACCGGCCACGTCGGAGGTCTTGCTGGCCACTTCCTTGACCATCTGGGCACCCATGTTCTCGAACTTGTCCTTCAGTTCGATCTCCTTTGCTACCGATACTCCGTCCTTGGTTACCGTGGGAGCGCCGAAAGACTTCTCCAGCACCACGTTGCGGCCCTTGGGGCCAAGGGTAACCCTGACCGCATCGGCCAGTACGTTTACCCCGCGCAGTTTCTTGGCGCGGGCTGCTTCACCAAAAAGGACTTCTTTTGCAGACATTCTTGCTCTCCTGTATGTCGAGTCTTACTCGATGACACCCATGATGTCGTCTTCACGCATGACGAGTAGTTCCTCGCCATCAACTTTGACCTCGGTGCCGGAGTACTTGCCGAAAAGCACCTTGTCTCCAGCCTTCACGTCCAGTGGACGTATTTCGCCGTTTTCCTGCACCTTGCCGTTGCCGACCGCCACAACCTCACCCTGCATGGGTTTTTCAGCCGCGGTGTCGGGAATAACAATGCCGCCCGGGCTCGTCTTTTCGTCGTCCAGGCGACGCACCAGGACCCGGTCGTGTAAGGGGCGAATTGACATAACTTGCAACCTCCTCATCGGTTGATTGGTCTAGTTCCGAGTGCCACAGACGGGCTGTTAGCACTCACTCTAAGCGAGTGCTAATAATAAGGATGGCTGGTGCAAAGTCAAGAGGGGTCAATCATCGACCCGGTGATACTCCCCGTCGATGGTGCGCGGCCCCCCCGGTCGATCGCCCCTGCCCCCGACCTGCCGCACTATTCCGCGCCGCAACAGGTGATCGATGATCCGCCGCCGCAACGGTGGCGTCAGGCAGGCGAAGCCGACCGCATCGGTAAAGAACCCCGGTGTCAGCAGCAAGGCGCCGGCGACCAGCAGAAACAGGCCCTCCAGCAGCTCCACGGCCGGAAGCTCGCCTTCGTCCAGCTGCGATCGGATACGGGTCACGGTGGCGAAACCCTGGCGGCGCACCAGATAGGCCCCCAGCACGGCGGTCGCGACCACCGCGAAGATCGTCCAGCCGGCGCCGACCACCGCGCCGACCTGGATCAGCAGGTAGATTTCCACCAGCGGGACGAGGATGAAAATCAGCAGTATGAACGGCACGTGGTCAGTCCAGGGATCGCCAAAGGTGGTCCAGTCGGCGGCACAGTAACGGAATTGCGTTGCTGAGTCGATGGTCGGCGCCGGCTACGGTCTCGCTGCAAACCACGGGTGCGCTGAGGGCGCCGGCGAGTTCCGCAGAGTCGGTCGGCGGCAGTAATTCGTCTCGTTCACCGTGCAGTATGGAGACCGGGCAGGGCAGCGAGAGAACCGCCGGCAGGCGATACTGGGCGGCGTCACGAAAGAACCTGTATCCGAGCGTGTAGTGCCCGCCTGCATACAGGTCGGGAAATGCTATGCTGTCGTGTCGGCACCAGGCGGCCAGTGCATCCGGCGGCAGGGACTCGAAATGGCGCTCGAAGAACCGCACGGCGGGTGCCAGCAGCAACAGCCCGGCAATCCGCGACGGTCTCCGGCTGGCGGCCCAGAGCGATACCAGGCCGCCGAGGCTGGAGCCGACCAATATGGCGCGTCGCCCGGCGAGCGAATCGATGACCGCCATCAAGTCGGTAACGGCGCCGGAAACGGTAAAATCGTGGAACTTGCCGTCGGATTCGACGTGCCCCCGCTGGTCGAAACGGATCCAGGAATAGTTCCGCTGCGCGGCGTGCTTTAACAGGCCGCGGGATTTCTCGCCGTCGCAATGGGAGCGAAATCCGTGCACGAAGATGCCGACGGGGCTGCGGCCGGTGTCGAGCCGGTGCCCGCGCAGATACTGGCCGGTCTGTGGGACCTCGAGTTGAAAGCATGTCTCGCCGTCGGGCACTGGGTTGGTCGCGGGGAATGTGGCAGTTATTGATATGGGGTTGGATTGACGCCCCGGCAATTCCATCAGAACATATCGCGGGAGGCAAAGACGTGAGCGAAGAAGCTTACCAGGTCGTGTTGAGTACTTGCGGAAGCATGCCGGATGCGGAACGCATCGCGCGTGACCTGGTCGAAAAAGGAATCGCAGCCTGCGTGAACATAATCCCCGGGATGCGGTCAATCTATCGCTGGAAAGGTCAAGTCGAGGAGGCCAACGAGGTGCTCATGATGGTGAAAATTCCGGCGGATCGTTACCGAGGAGTGGAGGACCGCATCAAGCACCTGCATGCCTACGATCTGCCAGAGGTGATCGCCCTGCCGGTCAGTCGCGGCTCCCGTAAATACCTGCGCTGGCTGGGCCCGGCATCGGAACTGGACAGCGGCGAATGAAGCGTATTCTGCCATTCGCCGCATTGCTGCTGTGGGCCGCTGCGCTTGCCGCTCAGGAACCGGAACTGCTGGAGCCGGAGCGCGCATTCGTGTTCTCGGTGCAGGCCGCAGGCCCGGAGCGCGTCGAGGTGACCTGGGACATCGTTCCCGACTACTACATGTACCGGGACAAGTTCAAGGTGCGGCTGGTTTCCGGCGACGTGGAACTTGGCGAGCTGGAATTACCGCCGGGCAAGAAGAAGAAAGATCCCTTCTTCGGCGCAATGGAGGTTTACACCAAGCCGGTCACGCTGGGCGTCCCGGTGAAGCGGGCGGCGGGCGATGCCATCGATATCGTCATCGAGGCGCACGGCCAGGGTTGCAACGAGCCGGTCGGCATCTGCTATCCGCCGTTGAAGCAGACCGCAACCGTGCAACTGGCAGCGCTGCAGGAGGACGCCGCAGGCGGCACCCCGGAACTGCCGCCGATCAGGTCGCTGAAATCACTCAAGGATTTATTGTCGGGCGGGACAGCGGAACCTGAATTCCTTCACCCGGACGAGGCGTTCCGGTTCGACCTGCAGGTCCGCGACGGAGGGATGCTCGACGCACGATTCGTCATTGAGCCGGACTACTACCTGTATCGGGACAAGGTCGCTTTCAGCAGCGAAACGCCCGGGGTCACGGTGGCCACGGTGCAGCTGCCCCCGGGCAAGGAGAAGCATGACGAGTATTTCGGCCGCATAGAGGCCTATTACCAGGGCTTTGAGGCGGATGTCCCGCTGCTACGCGATGCCGCCGGTGCGCTCAGCGCGGTGTTCAAGGTGAAGTACCAGGGCTGCGCGGAGAAGGGCATCTGTTATCCTCCGATCGAGAAACTGGTGCGTCTGGAGCTGCCGGGCGTTGCCGACGTTGCCGCGGCGACCAGCCCGCCCGTCAGTTCGCCGCCGACCGCCGTGGCCGAGGGTAGCGGCGACGGTTTCTGGAGCTATGTGCTCACCGCTTTTGTCACCGGGATCGTCCTCACGTTCACGCCATGCGTGCTGCCCATGGTGCCGATATTGAGTAGCATAATCGTCGGCCAGGGGGGCGAGGTCACCAAGTTGCGAGGCGGCAGCCTGGCGGCCTCATACGTCCTCGGTACTGCCGTAACCTACACCGTTGCCGGAGCCATAGCCGGCGCTACCGGCGAGCAGTTGCAGGCGTACTTCCAGAACATCTGGTCCATCGGCACGGTGAGCGTGATCCTGGTGCTGCTGGCATTCTCCATGTTCGGGCTGTACGAAATCCAGATGCCGGCTTTCCTGCAATCGACGCTGCAGAGCCGCAGCCAGCGCCTGGAAGGGGGGCGCCTGGGTGTCGTCTTCCTGCTCGGCATTATCTCGGCCCTCATCGTGGGGGCGTGCGTGTCACCGTTGCTGATCGTGGCGCTTGGCGTGGCCATTGTAAAGGGCGACCCGCTGCTCGGTGCGGCCATCATGTTTGCCATGGCTCTCGGGATGGGGGTGTTCCTGATCGCGCTCGGATTGGGCGCCGGTTACCTGCTGCCCAAGGCGGGGGAATGGATGGATAGCGTCAAGCAGGTCTTCGGCGTGTTGCTGCTGGGCGTCGCGATTTATCTTTTGGGCATCATACCCCAGGTCCCGGTGCTGTACCTGTGGTCGGCCCTTTTCATCATCTGCGCGGTGTACCTGGGTGCGCTGCAGAGCCTGCCGGAGGACGCGAACGGCTGGCGCTATCTATGGAAGGGTGCCGGAGTATTCCTGCTGGTGTGGGGGGTGCTCGCCCTGGTCGGGGGGATGGCGGGAAATCGTGATGTCCTGCGGCCGGTGGAATTTTCAGGTGCGTCGGGCCTGCTGGCCGACGCGACCGGCGGCCGGCCGGGCAGGCACGCGAGCTTCCGGCGGGTCGCATCGATCGCCGAACTCGATTCGGGCTTCGCCGATGCCCGCGCGCAAGAAAAACCGCTGCTGCTCGACTACTACGCGGACTGGTGCATCGATTGCCTGCGCATGGAAAAAGCGACGTTCCAGCACCCAGAGGTGGCGGGGCAGCTCAACGACCGCTTCGTGCTCCTTCAGGTCGACGTGACCGATCCCGGCAATGCGTTCAGCAAGGCGGTAAAGCGACGGTTCAGCGTATTCGGTCCCCCGGCCATGTTGTTTTTCGATGGCGGCGGCGAAGAAAGGCCGGAACTGCGCCGCTACGGTTTCATGGATCCAGACGACTTCCTGCAGCACATCAGCGCGCTGTGAGCAGCGTGGGCCGGCGGACGTACGTCGTCCACGCGGCGGTCGCCGCGGTGGCGCTGGCACTGGGCGTTTGGCTGGCTCGCAGCCTGGCCCCGTTGTCGACGTCCGAACCACCGCAACAACGCGCGGCAGCGTGGCGGATGGAGGATCTCCAGGGTCGGCCGGAAACCCTTGGGGGATTGGCTGCATCGCTGCTGCTGGTCAATTTCTGGGCGACCTGGTGCGCGCCCTGCCGGGAAGAGATACCGTTGTTGGTGCGGCTGCGAGAGGAATATCGGGAGCGTGGCCTGGAAGTGGTGGGCGCAGCCATTGATGATCCGGATGCGGTACGCCGCTACCGCGAGCAGCTGAACATCCCCTACCCCCTGCTCATAGTGCGCGGGGATGCCGCCGGATTGCTGCGCGAGTGGGGGAGCAGCAGTGGCGCGCTCCCCTTCTCGGTATTGCGGGATGGCAAGGGAAACATCATTGCCACCAAGACCGGCCCCTATTCGGAGTCAGAGCTACGGCGCCTGCTGGAACAGCACCTGGCGCTCTAATTGTTCCGATCTGCGCTTATTCTACGCTAACATGCGCTGAAGTTCCGGGATCTCTGGACTTTCCTGCCGGGTTTCGGCAGACTACCGCTGCACCATCCAGACGATCACCCCAATCAAGAGGCCAAGCCGTCCGTATGGCGACCATACTGCTCATCAACGGCCCCAATCTCAATCTTCTCGGCACCAGGGAACCGGAACATTACGGCGCCGTGACCTTGGCAGACGTGGTGCAGCAATTACGCCAGCAGGCGGCGCGGGTCGGGCACGAGTTGACCGACGTGCAAAGCAATGCCGAGCACGAGCTGGTTGACGCCGTACAGCGGGCCGCTGCCGGCGGTGTTGCGTACATCATCATCAATCCCGCGGCATTTACCCACACCAGCGTGGCGCTGCGCGACGCGCTGGCGGCCGTGAAGATCCCTTTCATTGAAGTTCACCTGTCGAATATCCATGCGCGGGAAGGTTTCCGGCGGCGGTCGTATTTCTCTGACATCGCGGCGGGCGTAATCAGTGGTCTTGGCGCCATCGGATACGAACTGGCAATGCACGCGGCGATCCAAACCCTGGAGCAATAGGCGGTCATGGACATACGAAAAATAAAGAAACTGATCGAACTACTCGAGGAGTCCAATCTGAGCGAAATGGAAATAAAGGAGGGGGAGGAGTCGATCCGCCTCAGCAGGGTGTCCTCGATGGCTGCCCCTGTGTTGCCGGCGGCCACCACGATATCGGTGGGGGAGACATCCCCGGCGCCGCCGCAGGCGCCTGACGGCGAGGACCTGTTGCCGGTCGGCCACCCGATAAAATCACCAATGGTCGGGACGTTCTACGGCGCGCCCAAGCCGGGTTCGGAACCCTTCGTGGAGGTCGGCAGCACAGTGGAAGTCGGTGATACCTTGTGTGTTATCGAGGCGATGAAGATCTTCAATCAGATCGAGACCGATGCCGCCGGCACGGTGGTGGCCGTGCTCAAGGACAACGGAAGCCCGGTCGAGTATGGTGAAGTCCTGTTCGTGATCGACTAGCTGCTCTCCCCACCATGTTTGACAAACTGGTGATCGCCAACCGCGGTGAAATTGCACTGCGTATACTGCGGGCATGCCGCGAACTCGGGGTGCGAACGGTGGCCGTGCACTCGGAGGCCGACCGCGACGCCAAGTACGTCAGGCTGGCCGATGAATCCGTATGCATAGGGCCCGCAGCGGCGGCTGAGAGTTACCTAAATGTCCCGGCCGTGATTGCCGCCGCCGAGGTGACCGATGCGAGCGCCATCCATCCCGGTTACGGGTTCCTGGCGGAAAACGCGGATTTTGCGGAACGGGTGGAGCGAAGCGGATTCATCTTCGTGGGACCGCGGCCCGAGACAATTCGCTTGATGGGGGACAAGGTCTCAGCGATCCGGACCATGCGGGCGGCGGGCGTGCCGTGCGTGCCCGGCTCCGACGGCCCGCTAGATGACGACAGCGATCGCAGCCTGCGCATAGCCGAAAAAATCGGTTACCCCGTCATCATAAAGGCTGCAGGAGGCGGCGGTGGCAAGGGCATGCGCATCGTCCACACCGAGGCGGCGCTGCTGAACGCCATCGTCCTGACCCGTGCCGAGGCGCAAGCGGCGTTCGATAACGATGTAGTGTATATGGAGAAGTTCCTGGAACGTCCGCGCCATATCGAATTCCAGGTGCTGGCGGACGAACATGGTGACGCCATCCACCTGGGCGATCGGGACTGCTCGATGCAGCGCCGTCACCAAAAGGTGGTGGAAGAGGCGCCGGCGCCGGGCATAACCGACGCGCAGCGTCGCGAGCTCGGGGAGCGCTGCGCCGCGGCTTGCCGCGAGATCGGATATCGGGGTGCGGGGACCTTCGAGTTTCTCTATCAGGATGAGCGGTTTTTTTTCATCGAGATGAATACGCGGATCCAGGTGGAACATCCCGTGACCGAGTTGGTCACGGGCGTGGATCTCGTCAAGCAGCAGCTGTCCATCGCCGCCGGGTATCCACTGGGCCTCACGCAGGCGGATATAAAGCTTACCGGCAGCGCCATGGAATGCCGGATCAACGCTGAAGACCCTGACACTTTCATGCCCTCACCAGGGCGCATAACCCAGTACCACCAGCCGGGCGGACCGGGCGTGCGAGTCGACTCGCACATCTACAGCGGCTATGTGGTGCCGCCCCATTACGACTCGATGATTGCCAAGCTGATCACCTATGGGGGGTCCCGTGACGAAGCGATCGCAAGGATGCGCAATGCGTTGATGGAGATGGTGCTGGAAGGCATCAGGACCAACATTCCGCTGCACCAGAAGATAATGAACGACCCCGATTTTCGCCGCGCCGATTTCTCCATCGATCACCTTGAGCAGCGGTTCACGGCCTGAGTGAAGGGCGTGTCTTATCAACGACTCCGTTATCGAGCCGAGAGCGCTGTCGCCGAGCGCATCAGCGGGCTGCTCGAAAGCTGCGGCGCCATGGCAGTGACCATCGAGAACGCCGGCGAAGACGCTTTCTACGAGGCCGCCCTTCCGCAGGCGCCGGCTTGGCAGAACCTTTTCGTCACTGGGCTGTTTACCGATAGCCATGCCGTCGCTTCGGTGGTTGACACTGTCAGGCAGGAGTTGGGACGAGAGATCGAGCACCGTATCGATGGCCTGGAAGATCGCGACTGGGAGCGTGCCTGGCTGGTCAACTTCAGGCCGGTCGAGGTAGGAGCGGGTTTATGGGTGTGCCCCGGCCAAGAGCCGCCGCCTGATCCGCTGGCGACCAATATATTCATTGACCCCGGGCTGGCCTTCGGCTCCGGCACCCACGAGACGACCGCACTGTGTCTAAGTTGGCTTGCGCAGGCCGAGCTTGCGGGCCACCGGGTTTGTGACTACGGTTGTGGTTCCGGCATATTAGCGGTCGCCGCGCTGAAGCTGGGCGCCGGTTTCGCTTGGGGAGTCGATGTTGATCCCCTGGCGCTCACGGCCAGCACCGCCAACGCCGAACGCAACGGCGTCGCTGCCCGTTATCGCGCCTGCCGACCCGACCAGCTGGGGCCCGATCTGCAGGCGAACCTGGTCTTGGCTAATATTCTGGCAGAGGTGATTGTCGAACTCTCAGATCAACTGAGCGCCATGGTTACACCCGGCGGACACCTGCTCCTGACCGGCATATTGAACGCGCAGCAAGACCGGGTGGCGGCTCGATTCAGTGGATCATTCGAACTGCAGCGCAGGTATAAAGGGGACTGGTGTCTGTTAATCGGTATCAAGCGGTAGTATATGTATACGCAATGTCCTAAGTGCAACTCGATTTTCCGGATCACGGTGGGGCATCTCTCCGCGCGACACGGGCTGGCCCGCTGCGGTCAATGCCAGGAAGTATTCAATGCGTCCTGGAATCTGGTTGATTCGGTGCCCGCCGCGGGCGACGGTGAACAGGGACGGCCAACGCTTCCCGGCAATTCGGCCTCCGCGCCGACGCCGGTGAGTGCCGCGCACGCAGGTGCGCCCGCGGGCGGCGAGCAGGTGGAGCTGTTCGGCACAGAGACCGTGATCTCCGCCGCGCGCCCGGGACGGAAATCCCGTGTCAGAGGCGATGCTGCCCGCAGCGGGGCGGCACCTGCGGTGCCGTCCGCGATGCCGTTCTCGGTGGTCATGGACGACGATACGGAGACGCCCGATCACTCGCGTCAGGTCGACGCCGCCGCCGGTGAAGACGGCGAACAGTCCCCGCAACTCCCTTCGGATCGCACCGACTCCCCTGCCGCCACCTCGGTTGATGACAGGCCGACGGACGCAGATGGTGGCGTTCGAGCAGGGGTCGAGACGCAGCGGCCGGTGGCGAAGGACGACATGGACCTCGAGTCAATCGAACATGACGCGTCGCCGCAGGGGCCGATAACCGCCGAACCCGACGACCGGGCACCAGCCGGGGAGATAGCGCCGGCTGATGATGATCGTCTCGACACGACGGCGGGGCCGACTGAAGCGCGGGCGGGGGACGATACATCGAAGGCCGAGGCCGACGGGGTTGGCATCGAACGGGAGGACGTCGAGTCGCCCCCGGCTGCGGACGTCGAGTGGGAAGCGCTGCCCTCAGAACACATGCACGATGACGGGACGCAGCCCCCCCCGGATGCGGAGCCGGCGGCGGAGGATGCCGCGGAGCCGTCCCTGGCCGCGCTTTTCGCGGCGGCGGAAGAGCCGCTGCTGACCGCCGACGAGGCTCCGCCGAGCGGCGATGCCCCCGCTACGGAGCCAGCGATCCGTGATCTGTTCACCGCGAAGCACGAAACCCCCGCGCCGGAGCACGGCGGTGAATCGGATGCGGCTGAGGAGCTGTCCGAGCCGGAACAATCGCCACCGACTTCGACGGATGGCGAGGCCGCGAGCCCTGACCGGGCAGCGAGATCGTCGACGCCCTTTGACACGCCGGACGCGGAGGAAATAATCATCGAGGCGCCCCCTATGCTGTGGAACGCTTTCGACGACGATACGCCCAGCGTTCGGCACGACACCGATACAACGCGCGGGGAGCGCGGAGCCGGTTACGATGACCGCGGTGATCTGGCGGATACGGACGAATATCCGGCCGGTGCGGGCAGGCGTAGTCAAGCGGACTTCGAACCGGTCGCAGCGGCCTACACAGGCGGCGTCAGCGGGATCGGGACGCAGAGCCGCGACGGCTCGATGTCCGGACCGCCGCGTCCGAAACGGCGCTGGTGGCGCCGGAGTGAAACCCGGCAATCAAGCACACCGAGCCGGGGCACCAGGATACGCCAGTCCAAGGACATCAGGCTGGTGCACATCCCCCGGCCGCAGCCGCTGAAGACCGCAGCGTGGATTCTGGCCGCGTTCGTACTGGTGGGAGGTACCTTATGGCAGGCCAAGACTTACTACCTGGGCAGCCTGTCCCAGGTCTCGGCCTTGCGGCCCCACCTCGATTCGCTGTGCGATATTTTCTCCTGCAGCATTCCGCCCCGGCGTGCCTTCAATCTGATCGACCTGGTTGGGACCAGTGTCAACACACATCCGGAAACACCCGGTGCACTTCGAGTTTCGGTGAACCTCGTCAACCGGGCGGACTTTGAGCAGGCGTACCCGCCGCTTGAGATTACATTGAGCGACAAGAACGGTCGTGTCGTTGGCAGACGTACATACCTTCCCGAGGAATACCTGGCCGATGGGGCAAGCCTGCTTGTTCCGAAGGTGGTCCAGGAAGTCGACCTCGATCTGGCGCAGCCATCGGAAAACGCTGTTGGCTACGAGATCCAACTGGTCGCACAGTGACCTGCTCCTGCAAGGGGGCTTTCTCCTGATGTCAATATTTTTTTTGCTCCGTCGCGGGAGTATGATCTCTGGTCCGGTTGGCGTCGATAGTCAAAACTAGAAACTTCGAAACGCGGGATGGAGATCGGGCCTTACCAACTTTCCAATAACGTAGTGCTAGCGCCGATGGCGGGGGTAACTGATCTGCCGTTTCGCCGTTTGTGCCGGCAATGGGGCGCCGGGCTCACGGTATCGGAGATGATATCGGCTGACGCGACGCTGCGCGATACGTCGAGAACGCGCCGCCGAATGAATCATGATTCGGAGCCGGCGCCGGTTACCGTGCAGATCGCGGGCGCGGATCCATCGATGCTGGCGGACGCGGCGCGCTACAACGTTGAATGCGGCGCGCACATCATCGACATCAACATGGGTTGCCCAGCCAAAAAAGTCTGCCGCAAGCGTGCCGGATCAGCGCTGTTGTCTGACGAGAAGCTGGTGGCCCGGATCTTTGAGGCAGTGGTTAGCGCGGTGCCGGTGCCGGTGACAATCAAGATCCGCACCGGTCCGCACCCCGGTCGGCGGAACGCCGTGGCAGTGGCCAGGTTGGCGGAGGCCGCCGGCATCCAGGCCATCTCGGTACACGGACGAACCAGGGCGTGCGGGTTTCACGGGGCCGTTGAATACGACACCGTGCGGGAGGTGAAGCGATCCGTGGACGTCCCGGTGATTGTGAACGGTGACATTGACAGCCCGCACAAGGCGGCAGAGGCGCTGCAGTACACCGGGGCGGACGGGGTAATGATAGGGCGCGCAGCGCAAGGCCGCCCGTGGCTGCTGGGTCAGGTGGCGGCTTATCTGGAAACCGGCACCGTGCCTGCGGAGCCTGCTCGGGAGGCGCAGCGACGCGCGTTGCTGACGCATTTGGTTAACCTGTACGCTTTCTATGGTGAGCGACGAGGTGTGCGCATCGCGAGAAAACACATTCACTGGTATACGAAAACAATAAGCGAAGGGGAGAAATTGTGGCACTGCGTGAATCAAGTCGAGGATTCGAAGCAGCAGTACCGGCTGATGGCGGAGTACTTCCATCCGGCGCGACATATATATTTGCGGGCGGCATGAACAGCAAGGGCGCGGATCTACTGAGTCAGTGCGTAAGCCGTTCCCTGAAACGGTATTTCAGGGACCTCAACGGAGAGGAGCCGGCCAACCTCTACAGCATGGTAATGCACGAGATAGAAAAACCATTGCTTGAGGTGGTGATGCAGCAGGCGCAGAGCAATCAAACCCGGGCGGCCCAGATGCTGGGCATCAACCGCAACACGCTGCGCAAGAAGCTGAAACAATACCAGCTGGATTGATCGCGCCGCGCCGCGCGCTTGTCAACGCACACACACGGTGGTCTATGTCTGACGTTACGCCCCTTAGGCGCGCCTTGATCAGCGTGTCCGATAAGACAGGTGTTGTCGATTTTGCCCGTACCCTGCAGAGGGCCGGGACCGAGATCCTGTCCACCGGCGGTACCGCGAACCTGCTCGCCGACAATGATATCCCGGTCAAGGAAGTCGCAGCCCATACTGGTTTCCCGGAGATGATGGATGGCCGCGTCAAGACGCTCCATCCGGTCATACACGGCGGCATCCTGGGACGTCGCGGCCTTGACGAGGGGGTAATGCAGGAACATGGAATTGCGCCCATAGATCTGGTGGTGGTCAACCTCTATCCGTTCGAACAGGCTGTATCGGATCCAACCTGCACGCTGAGCAAAGCGATAGAGAATATCGACATCGGCGGTCCGACCATGGTCCGTGCGGCGGCAAAGAACAGCGCCGCCGTCACCGTGGTGGTGGACAGCGAGGATTACGACACGGTGGCCGCGGAGCTGTCCGCGATGGGGGGAATAACCGCCACCACCCGATTTCGGTTGGCCGTCAAGGCGTTCGAGCACACCGCGCGTTACGAAGGCGCGATTGCCAACTATCTCGGACGCGTCAGGGATGGGGGGGAGATCACGGACTTTCCAAATACCATCAATCTGCAGTTTCATCAGGCCCAAGTGATGCGATACGGCGAGAACCCGCATCAAAAGGCCGCCTTCTATGTTGAGCGCTCACTGGAGGAACCGAGTGTGGCGACCGCGCGTCAGCTGCAAGGCAAGGAATTGTCTTTCAATAACATCGCGGACACCGATGCGGCACTCGAGTGCGTCAAGCAGTACGACGAAGCACCGGCCTGCGTCATCGTCAAGCATGCCAATCCGTGCGGTGTTGCACTCGACGACTCCCTGCCGGGCGCCTATGACCGCGCCTATGCCACTGACCCCGAGTCGGCGTTCGGGGGTGTCATCGCGGTCAACCGGGAACTCGATGAGCAGACCGCCCGGTTGATCGCGGAAAGGCAGTTCGTGGAGGTGATCGTCGCGCCCGCCGTCGGCACCGAGGCCGCTTCCATTATTGCGGCGAAGAAGAACGTACGACTGCTGGTATGCGGGTACTGGACTGCGGAACAGGCTTGGCGTCTGGATTTCAAGCGCGTGAAGGGGGGGCTGCTGGTCCAGGACGCGGATCTGGACCTTTACCGGGAGCTGAAAGTGGTAACGCGGCGGGAACCCACCGATGCGGAGAAGGAAGACCTGCTGTTCAGCTGGCGGGTTGCGAAGTTCGTTAAGTCAAATGCCATTGTGTATGGTAAGGGGCGCATGACCATTGGTGTCGGGGCCGGGCAAATGAGTCGCGTGAACTCGGCGAGGATCGCCGGTATCAAGGCCGAGCATGCGGGACTGTCGGTGCGAGGGTCGGTCATGGCATCTGACGCATTTTTCCCCTTTCGTGACGGCATTGATGCGGCCGCGGCGTCGGGCATCACCGCCGTGGTCCAGCCCGGCGGCTCGATACGAGACCAGGAGGTTATTGCCGCCGCCGACGAGCATGACATGGCAATGCTGTTTACCGGCATGCGCCATTTCCGGCACTGATAAACCAGCCGCGGGGCCGGCAGCAGCGGGCATGTCCGCGCCGGGTCGCACCCTGCCCCTGGGCGGCGCCCGCGGGTCGCGGGCGAGGCCAAGACTTTTCCCGTCGACAAAGTTAAGATTGCGCTCCCGATTGTGACAATGGGCTTTTAGATGCGGGTCCTGATGATAGGTAACGGTGGGCGGGAACATGCCCTGGCCTGGAAGGTGGCGGAATCTCTCGCCGTGGACGCGGTGTTCGTGGCGCCTGGAAATGCAGGTACTGCCTCGGAACCCAAAGTGCAGAACGTCAATATCCCCATGGACAATACCGCGGCACTGGTCAAGTTCGCACTGGACAATGCTGTCGGGCTGGTCATTGTCGGTCCCGAGGCGCCGTTGGTGGCGGGGATCGTCAATGCCTTCGACGCCGCACGGGTGCCTTGCTTCGGGCCTTCCCGGGCGGCCGCCCGTCTCGAGGGGTCAAAATCGTATGCCAAGGACTTCCTTTCCCGTTATAACATTCCCACGGCGGCGTACAGAACTTTCACCGAGGTCGACGCGGCACGGGCCTACATCGAGGAACAGGGTGCGCCCATTGTGGTCAAGGCGGATGGCCTGGCGGCAGGCAAAGGCGTGACCGTAGCCGCGACGGTGGAGGAAGCACTTGCCGCTGTCGACGCGTGCCTGGCGCAGGATCGCTTCGGAGCGGCCGGCAGCATGGTGGTGGTGGAAGAATGCCTGCTCGGCGAAGAAGTCAGCTTCATCTGCATGGTGGACGGCGAGAACATACTCCCGCTGGCAAGTTCCCAGGACCATAAGGCCCGCGACAATGGGGACCTTGGCCCCAATACGGGCGGCATGGGCGCCTACTCGCCGGCCCCCGTCGTGAATGAGGCGCTGCATGACAGGATCATGAGCGAGGTGATGGGGCCCACAGTGCGCGGCCTGGTAGCGGACGGTAACCCATATACCGGGTTTCTCTACGCCGGACTGATGATCGACGCCTCGGGCGCCCCCAGAGTGCTGGAGTTCAATTGCCGCTTCGGTGACCCGGAAACCCAACCGATACTGATGCGTTTGCGGTCCGACCTGGTGGAGATTTGCCAGGCGGCACTGGACGAGAGCTTGCACAAGATCGAGGTCGAGTGGGACTCGCAAGCGGCCCTCGGCGTGGTGATGACCGCCGGAGGTTATCCGGGCAAGTATCGTCTAGGCGACGAAATCACCGGCCTGGAGGAGGCAGATTCTGAATCGGTGAAGGTATTTCAGGCCGGAACGCGACGCGAGAACGGCAAGACGGTCACCGCCGGCGGGCGTGTCTTGTGCGTAACTGCTCTCGGCGAAACGGTTAAGCAGGCCCAGGAGCGCGCCTACGCTGTGGTCGGGAAGATCCACTGGCAGGATGCCTATTACCGCACTGACATAGGCTACCGTGCGGTAGCGCGCGAACGGGAGCTGGGCAACGAAACTCATGCCGAAGAAGAGCAGGTATCATGAGCAAATCATTTGTCGCTGTATTGATGGGGTCGGACTCCGATCTGGGCACCGTGCAGACTACGCTCGACACGCTGGACTCACTGGGTGTGCCATGGGAGGTGAAGATTACCTCCGCACACCGCACTCCGGAGGCTACCCATGCCTATGTCTATGACGCGGACAAGCGAGGCTGCATGGTGTTCGTGGCGGCGGCGGGGCTGGCTGCACATCTGGCGGGGACCGTGGCGGCGCTGACGTTGAAACCGGTCATCGGCGTCCCCATCGAGGCCGGCGCCCTGAAAGGACAGGACGCATTGTTGTCGACGGTGCAGATGCCGGGCGGAATTCCGGTGGCCTGCGTTGCGATAGGTAAGCCGGGGGCCAAGAATGCCGCCTACCTGGCCGCTCAGATCATTGCACTCAGCGATGCGAGGGTTGCGGCAAGGCTGGTCAGCGACCGGGCCTCGAGTGCCGCGGCGGTAGAGGCGAAGGACCGCGCGCTGCAGGCCTCCCTGCCCAAGAGTTGAATACTGCCCGGCCACCCACTGATGCGGGCCGGTTCGAGAACGGCGTTCGCAAGTGATAAGCTGAAGCGCTGTGAATGTCACCATTCTAACGGAGGCAGCGCGCATTATCCGTGCCGGCGGCATCGTCGCCTATCCCACCGAATTCTGCTACGGGCTTGGCTGTGATCCACGCCGTCACGACACGATCCGGCGCCTGCTGCGCATCAAGCGGCGTTCCCGTGACCAGGGATTGATCCTGATTGCCGCGCGTTTATCGCAGGTACATAACTACATCGATCTCACTGCGACCGAAGCGTTGGCGCGTGCCCGACGGGACTGGCCAGGGCCGGTCACTTGGCTGCTGCCGGCTTTGCCGGGCATTACACCGTGGCTGCGTGGCTGCCACCAGACGCTTGCGATTCGTATCACCGCGCACGCCGGCGCGGCGGCCTTGTGCCGCTATGCACGGACTGCGCTGGTTTCGACCAGCGCGAATCGGCATGGCCGGCCTCCATGTCGATCTGCCGCCGCAGTGCGGCGAGAGATGGGTAACGATCTGGACTATGTCCTTGACGGCAGACTGGGCGGACTTGCGCGGGCAACCGAGATCCGCGATGCCGTTACCGGGGCCGTAGTGCGGACCGGATGAATCCTTGTCTACGGGACCGCAATGACAGACCAGCAGCTGCCCCTGAGAGAGATAAAGAAGTACCTCCTTGACCTGCAGGATCACATCTGTGGGGCCCTCGCGGAAATTGACGGCGCCGCTGGTTTTCGTGAGGACGCATGGCAGCATGGCGATGGTGGCGGAGGCCGGACGCGGGTGCTCGAGCAGGGGGGGGTCTTTGAACAGGCGGGGGTGAATTTCTCCCATGTGCGCGGCCGGCAACTGCCGGCCGCTGCCACGACCAGGCGGCCAGAACTGGCGGGACGGGATTTCGAGGCGCTCGGGGTGTCGCTTGTCATTCACCCGCACAATCCCTACGTGCCGACCTCGCATATGAATGTACGGTTTTTCGTCGCCGGTACGGACCACCCGGATCCTGTGTGGTGGTTCGGCGGCGGATTCGATCTTACCCCATTCTATCCATTCGCCGATGACGTTATTCATTGGCACGAGACGGCCCGGGCAGCCTGTGAGCGCTTTGGCGCGGACGTGTATCCCCGCTTCAAGCGCTGGTGTGACGAGTACTTCTACATAAAGCATCGGGATGAAACCCGGGGTATAGGGGGTTTGTTTTTCGACGATCTGAACGAGTGGGATTTTGCTACCAGCTTCGGCTTCATGCGCAGCGTGAGTGATCATTACCTGCCGGCGTATGAACCGATCGTGCGGCGCAGGATGGGAATGGAGTACGGGCCCAGGCAGCGTGACTGGCAACTCTACAGGCGAGGTCGTTACGTGGAATTCAATCTGGTCTACGATCGCGGCACCCTCTTCGGACTGCAGTCAGGCGGCCGCATCGAGTCCATCCTGATGTCCATGCCACCCCAGGTCGCCTGGCGTTACGATTACCGGCCACGACCGGGTTCGCCCGAGGCTGACCTCTACGAGCTCTATCTGGGCGGCAGGGACTGGCTCCGGATCGACGGCGATGGCTGAAGCTCTCATTGTTGCTTCGAATCGCTCTGTCTGAAGGCTAAGTATGCCCGGTCCTCCGCCCATGAGATATCTCTACACACCGTTGCTGTATCTGTTTCTTCCCCTGATTCTCGTCAGGTTGGTGTTGCGGGGATTCAAGAATCCCGCCTACTGGCGGCGCTGGCTCGAGCGCTTCGGCTACATCCCGGTTTCGGGACCAGTGGACCTTTGGCTGCATGCTGTATCGGTCGGCGAGGCGCGCGCCGCCGCCCCGATTGTCAATGCCCTGCTGGACAACAGTAATGTTCAAAGCATCCTTGTTACCACCATGACACCGACCGGTTCCGAGCAGGTACGCCAGCTGTTCGGTAATCGAGTGGCGCATTGCTATGCCCCCTATGATTATCCTCAGGTGATCAACCGCTTTCTGAACCGCGCACAGCCGAAGCTGGTGCTGATCATGGAAACCGAGATGTGGCCGAATGTGATCCGCCACTGCCATCGCCGTGGTATTTCCATCCTGTTCGCCAACCTGCGTCTGTCGGAGCGATCGTTTCAACGTTACCTCAGGGTGGCGGGGTTGATGCGGTCGGTGCTCGACCAGGTCAAGGGGTTTGCCGTTCAGAGTGAACCCGATGCCGACAGGTTGTGTAAGCTGGGGGCGCGCCGCGAAGCCGTGTTCGTCACCGGAAGCATTAAGTTCGAAGTGAACTTGACGGCCAGTCTGCTCGAGGTTGCCCAGGTGGTGCGGCGGGAATGGGGAAAGGAGAGGCCGGTGTGGATAGCGGGCAGCACCCACGAGGGAGAAGAAACCCAGGTGCTGGCGACGCATGCCGAGCTGCGCCGCGAACATCCGGACCTGCTGCTGGTCCTGGTGCCGCGCCACCCGGAGCGCTTCAGCACGGTAACGAAAATCGTGGAGAAGAGCGGTCACCGCGTGGCGCGGCGCAGTGAAACCCGCGGTGTTCTGGATGCCACGGTCTCTGTTTACGTCGGCGACACCATGGGCGAACTGGCGCTCCTGTATGCCGCGTCGGACATCGCTTTCGTGGGTGGGAGCCTGGTTGCCACCGGTGGACACAATATCCTCGAGCCCTGCGCGCTGGGATTGCCGGTAGTGTTCGGGCCGCACATGTTTAATTTTCTGCAGATCAGCGAGCTGGCGATGGAGCGGCAGGCAGCCATACAGGTCGCTGACCAGGCACAGCTGACGGCCGCCATCCGCAGATTCCTGGGCGATCCGAATCTGCGTTTTCGGGTCGGAGAAGCGGGGAAGGCGCTGGTTACGGAGAACAAGGGCGCCCTCTCCCGCACGCTGACGATGCTGAAAGCGCTGGTACCGTGGCTGGAGCTGCGCCGCCTGCCGGCGCACCTGGGCGCCGGCCCGTGAAGATTTGCGGCGACGCGACGCGCAGTTCGCATAAACGGTCCACCCGCCCGAACTCATGCGCTTCAGTGTAAGGTGACGTCTTCTTCCTTGGGCTCTGGTTCGGCTTCTGCCTGCTGGATCGCCTCGGGCGTCGGTGACGCATGGTGCAAGATCATCCGCCAGCCATCGCCGGTGCGACGGTATACGTTGGTCGCCAGGATCGTGAACTCCGGTTCGGAGGCGTCGCCGACATGGATATGCTCGTTGACATAGTGTACGGCCAGGTCGCCGTCCTCAATACGGTTCAGTTCGCTGATCTTGAAGTGAATCCGAGGCGAGTTCCGCATGATCTGGCGCCAGCTTTCTCTGATCTCCGGCTGCCCCACCAGCCGTGGGCCGTGGGGGTGGATGCATACCACGTCGGCATCATCCGCCCATACTGCCATCATTGCGTCCAGGTCGGCGCTGGCGAAAGCGATGTAGAAGGCCTCCTCGGCCTTTTCGGCGCTGGCAAGCCGGAAATCGGTCATCCCAGCCACCCGTTGACTAGTCTCAGGTCGTCTTCGTCCAGAGTGCCCACCGCCTGCTTCAGACGCAGCACGTTTAAGATGTATTCGTAGCGGGCGCTGTAGTAGTCCCGGGCCGCACGAAACAAATCCCGCTGGGCGTCCAGGACCTGCAGGTTGGTGTCGAGGCCCGCCGCGAACCCCTCGCGCTTTGCTTCCACCGCGCTTTCCTGAGCGGTCACCGCCGCCTTCAGTGCGTCCACCCGAAGCAAGCTCGCCACGATGCCGAGGAAGGCGGCCCGCGTGCGGCGTATCGCGGCGCGCCTGGCGCGTTCGGTCTGTTGCCGGGTCGCCTGGTAACGGAGTTCGGCCTCCCGGGATAGCGACGAGACCAGGCCGCCCTGGTAGATGGGCCAGACCAGCCGCAGCAAGGCATCCGTGCCGGTGCGTTTGATCCCCGGGCCTGAAATGCTGCCGTCGGCATCATCCACGTTATAGCGCACGATGAAGTCGAAGAACGGGTACCTGCCGGCCTTCTGCCGCTCGTATTCGGTCCGAGCCACGTTTTCGGTCTCCCGTGCGACCAGTAATTCCAGGTTGTTGTCCTGGGACTCGTCGATCCAGCTCTGCATGTCCCGTTTAGGCTCTTCCAACACCCGCTCCTCCCGCAGCTTTTCCAGATCGTGAGGCGTTTCGCCGATGATCTCGGCCAGCGCCTGATAGGCATCGTCGAGCAGATTCTGGGCCTCGATCTCCTGAGCCTGGGCCACGCTGTAACGTGCCTGGGCGTCATAGAGATCGGTCTTGATGCCCAGACCGACTTCAAGGCGTTTTTCGGCCAGCTCCAGCTGCTCCGCCAGCGCCTCCCGTTCCGACACCGCCAGCGTCAGGTTGTCATAGGCAGCCAGCACGGCGAAATAGCGGGTCGTAACCCTGACGATCAGGTCCTGGCTGGCGGCGGTGAACAGGAAGGCGGAAACGTTGGTCCGCAGCCTGGCCTGCTTCAGGGTGAGTTGTTTGGCGCGGTCGAAGACCACCTGGGTCAGGGCGATGCCGTACTCATCGGTGGTAAAGGTGGCGTCCCCGGGAGTGATGAAATCTGCGTCGCTGGACAGCTCCTCGCGCGTGCGAACGCGGGCGGCAATCACGTCGATGTTGGGCAGCAAAGCGGCGCGGGCCTGTGTAATCAGTTCCTTGTCGGCATCGTAGGTGAGGCTGTCGGTCTGGTAGATAGGGTCGCTGGCCAGCGCCAGTTCGTACACGGACAACAGGTCCGACCCCCATCCGGGGCTGCACAGCAGACCCAGCAAAACGCCAAGCGATCCTCTGGTGTTCATTGCATTGCGCGATCAATCAGTAACGGGCCATGGACGGGTCTATCTGTTGGGCCCAGGCGTCAATACCGCCGGTCACGTTGAACAGCTTGTGGAAACCGTGCTGAGCAAGAAATCTGCACACCTGCAGGCTGCGAAAGCCATGGTGGCACAGGACAACGATGTTGCATCCGCTGTCGAGCTCCGACATCTGTTCTGGAACCTGCCGCATAGGGATTTGAACGGACGACTGCAGACGGCAGGCCTCGCCTTCCCATGGTTCGCGCACGTCGATGATCAGGGGCTTTGCCTCTTCGGAGTCCAGCCAGGCCTTGAGTTCAGTGACGCTCAGCTTGCTGAGCGTCATCAGAAACTGAAAGCAGCAGGCAGTTCAGCGTTCAACAAGGGCGCTATGCTGGTGTCGAAAAGGGATTCGCATGAAAGCATGCCGTCCGGCCGCCGGATTGTCAGCAGCGCCTCCATAATGGGATCCTGGCCGATAACGGCGATCAGGCGGCCGCCGGGGGCCAGGTTTTCTGCAAAGGCGGATGGCAGGGTTGGCAGCGAACCAGTCAGGATAATGGCATCGTAGGGGGCTTCCCCGGACCAGCCGCGGGCGGCGTCCCCGTCGCGTAACACCAAGTTGGTGAAATCATGTGCCGCCAGCTTTTCACGGGCTGACTCGATGAAATCCGGGAAGATGTCGACGCTCTCGACCCGTCCCGCAAGGCTGGCCAGCAGTGCGGTCATGTAGCCGCTACCGGTGCCGACTTCCAGTACCAGGTCCGATGTCGTCGGCGCCAGTTCCTGCAGCAAGCGAGCCTCCAAATTGGGTTGCATCATCACCTGGTCATGATCGAGCCGGATATTCATGTCGACGAAGGCGAGATCGCGATACTGATCCGGCACAAAGTCCTCGCGCGGGACGTTTTGCAGGGCATTGAGAACGCGCGGATCCAGGACCTCCCACGGCCGTATCTGTTGCTCTATCATGTTGAATCTGGCCTGCTCTGTATTCATTCAGGTTGACCCTGGCATGTCGAGGGACCCAAGTTTAGCGCGTTACGTCCGCCTTGCAACTCGCCGTGCCGCGAAAATCTCCTTGATCCGGGAAACCGCTCATTGTACCGTCGGTGAACTGGTGGCTAGGGGTGCTCGTTCACCGGGTGTGCACGGGCTGAGAGATACCCTTGAACCTGGACCGTATAATCACGGCGTAGGAAAGCTATCGAATCGTTTTCCGCGCATGGCCCGCGCCAGACGGGTCTACATGTCGGCTGATTGCCCCCGCGGCGATGTCCGGCGCCAAAGAGGACACTATCATGAGTGCAATACCCGACGAGTTTCTCGCCACAACGGCGCAGCTGTCCGCCGACGTCACTCGCCCCATGGCCGGCTCCCGCAAGATCTATGTATCGGGGTCAAGGCCTGATATAAGGGTTCCGATGCGCGAGGTGACGCAGACTGATACCGCCGCCAGCTTTGGGGCGGAAGTCAATCCGCCAATCACCTTGTATGACACCTCCGGCCCGTACACCGATCCGGCGCAGAAGGTGGATCTGGTCCGTGGCCTCGCCGCCTTGCGGGAGGACTGGATAGTGCGGCGGGGCGATACCGAACAGTTGCAAGGGCCGAGCTCGGAGTTCGGGCGGCGGCGACAGGCGGACCCGAAGCTGGCATCGTTGCGTTTTGAGCACATCCGTCCACCGCGCAGGGCCAGACCGGGCCAATGCGTCAGCCAGATCCATTATGCCCGACGCGGCATCATTACCCCGGAGATGGAGTACGTGGCCATCCGGGAGAACCTGCGGCTAGGGGAACTGCGACAAGACCCGCGCTATGTTGAGCTCTTGACCCAGCACCCGGGTCACGGTTTCGGCGCCTCGATCCAAGCAGAGATCACACCGGAGTTCGTCCGTGCGGAAGTGGCGCGAGGCCGCGCGATCATCCCCGCCAACATCAATCACCCGGAGTTGGAGCCGATGGTCATCGGTCGGAATTTCCTGGTCAAGATCAACACCAACATCGGCAACTCCGCTGTGACTTCCAGCATCGCCGAAGAGGTGGAGAAAATGGCCTGGTCTGTGCGCTGGGGCGGCGACACGGTGATGGACCTGTCCACCGGCAAGCACATACACGAGACGCGGGAGTGGATTCTGCGCAACTCACCCGTTCCGGTGGGAACGGTCCCCATCTACCAGGCGCTGGAAAAGGTCGATGGCAAAGCCGAGGAACTGAGCTGGGAGATATTTCGCGATACCCTGGTTGAACAGGCCGAGCAGGGGGTTGACTACTTTACCATCCATGCCGGCGTGCGCCTGGCCCACGTGCCGCTGACGGCGAAAAGGGTGACGGGCATTGTCTCGCGGGGCGGCTCGATTATGGCGAAGTGGTGCCTGGCGCATCACCGGGAAAGTTTTCTCTACAGCCACTTCGAGGAGATCTGCGAGATCATGCGCGCCTACGATGTGTCGTTTTCCCTGGGTGACGGCTTGCGGCCGGGTTCCATCGCAGATGCCAACGATGCCGCCCAGTTCGCCGAACTGGAAACCCTCGGTGAGCTAACACGCGTCGCCTGGGAGCGCGAGTGCCAGGTGATGATCGAGGGGCCGGGGCATGTCCCCATGCAGATGATCAAGGAGAATATGGACAAGCAGCTGGCCGATTGCTATGAGGCGCCCTTCTACACCCTGGGTCCGCTGACTACCGACATCGCGCCCGGATACGACCATATCACTTCCGCCATCGGCGCCGCTCAGATCGGCTGGTATGGCACGGCAATGCTTTGCTACGTGACTCCGAAGGAACATCTCGGGCTGCCTAACAAGCAGGACGTCCGTGACGGCATTATCACCTACAAGATTGCCGCCCACGCGGCAGACCTCGCCAAGGGTCACCCCGGGGCCCAGCTGCGTGACAATGCGCTGTCCAAGGCCCGGTTCGAGTTCCGCTGGGAGGATCAGTTCAACCTGGGCCTCGATCCCGACAAGGCGCGGGAGTTCCACGACGAGACGCTGCCCAAGGAGGGTCACAAGGTGGCTCATTTCTGCTCCATGTGCGGACCCCACTTCTGTTCCATGAAGATCACCCAGGATGTGCGCGACTTCGCACGCAAACAGGGTATCGAGGATATGCAGCAGGCGATGCAACAGGGCATGGAGGAGAAGGCGCGGGAGTTCAAGCGCAAAGGTGCGCGCATCTACCAGGATGCGTGAATGATGTATCTGCTCAATTCCTGGCCGCGAGCTGATACCGGTGGCGTGCAAGGCAGGCGGAGCGTATCAATGAAGGCCTGGTGGCTGGGGTCACTGCTGGCAAGCGTGCTGTCGGCCGGACCGGCAGCGGGGCAGCGGTTCGACGGCGACGCCATGGAGTCCTTTGCGGCACGCCTGTTCGAGAAGATGGACCTGGACCAGGACGGTGTCCTTTCCGAGGAAGAGCACGTCAAGACCCGGGGTGGCGGGTTCTTCGTTGACTACGCGCTTCTGGATCTGGATGGCGACGGTCGGGTGACCAAAGCTGAATATCTGCTGGCGGTGCGCAAGTACCACGCGGTGCCGAGGCGTGAGCCGATCTAGGCGGAAATCCGGGCCGGGCCCGATGTCGGCGGCGGCAGGCGCCAGTGCTGCGCGCGGCCCAGGGGCTCTCGACGAGAAATAACTCAATCTAATATAAATAGAATTTGTTAGTATTTCTGTAGACTACGCTTCCTCGCTATAGTGGCGGAGTTTCACAACCGGCGTCCAGCGCAACAAGTACGAGGAGCGACCATGACCAACCCGGCCCAGCAAATCCCTAACACCAGGCACGCGGCTCCGCTGCCCCTCGATGCGGAGGGCTTCTTCAGTGCAGAGGGGCTGTGGACCCGGGAGTCGGCCCGCATCCTGGCAGATCTGCACGGCGTGGGAGAACTTGGGCGGTCGCACTGGCTGGTTATCGATTTTATTCGCGCCTATCACGCCAAGTTCGGAGTCGTTCCCCTGATGCGCCGGGTGTGCCGGACGCAGCGCCTGGCCCCGGCCGAGGTGAAGAGCCTGTTTGGCGACTGCCTGACCGCGTGGAAGATCGCCGGGCTCCCCAACCCCGGTGAGGAAGCCAAGGCATACATGACTTGATCGAACCTGCCGGCACGCAAGCTGTCTCAGACATCGCACCGCACTGAGCGGTCACGAATTCACACAACGACCTCAACCTTCCTTCGGCGCCTTGCCGTCGAAGCGATAGACCTTGCTCCATTGGTCCGAGTAGACCTGCGTGAAGCGCGGGTCCTTGGCGACCGAGCGGATAAATTTCTTGTGCTTGGTGTCGGTGAAAACATACCGGGCGCCGAATTGTTCTATCACCTGCCCCGGATCCTTGCTCTTCCCTCGTGTGGCGTCGCGCCAGGCGGAGAATAGTTCGGGATGCTTCAGGCGCATGAAGTCCGGATCCAGCCCGATGACATAAGTATTGTGGGTGTTGAAATAGAATAGCTTGGGGAAGTCGTCCCAGTCCGTATGAAAGACCAGTTCTCGGGGCGGTGTGTTGGCGGCAAGCCAGCGGGCGCCGCCCTGGTAAGCCTTTACCGGGGCCTGGCCGCGTATATCATCCCTGACGTCGTTGAGCGTCCAGACGAAGCAGGCGCCGATGTAGATCGCCGCCGCTGCGGCGAGCGCGATCATGGGGGAGCTGCGCAGTACCGCCCCGGGGTTGGTCCAGAACTGCCAGTGCCGCGTGGTCAGCGCCAGCAGAATGACAGCACTGGGCGGGAAGTACTCCGCGAAGCGTCGTGACTTCAGGAACAGCAGGCAATACATTGTCGTGGTCAGGAACCAGAACAGCGTTGGCCGATCCTTAAGCAATCGCCGCCAGTCCAGCAGAAACACCGCCAGCCCGAACGCCGTCACCGCGCCGAGCGAGAGGGTGAGAAAGCTCCAGGACGAATAGGGATACCATTCGCGACCCACGGACGTGCCGTACTCGGTGGTGAACAGCTTGGGCACGATATGGTTCCACAGGAAAAGTACGTCCCGGGGAAAGTACGGATGAGTCAGCAAGCCAACGGCAATGCCGGCACAGACCGCGATGCCGATACCGTACTCGAAGCGCCGATCCACCACGAAATGCACGGCCATGCCGATGGCCGCCAGCGGCAGCATTACGGCGAAGCCGTTGTAGGCCCATACGTATACGGCGCTGATGACGGCGAGCGCAAGGTGTTTGCGTTGCATCATCAAATAGAACGCCAGCACCTGTATCGCCAGACTCAGGCTCTGGCCCCGCGCCATGCTCATGCGATAGAGGAAGGGGCTGGAGGCGGCGAACAGTATCAACAGCCAGAACAGTGGCGCCCTGACGCCGAGGCGCCACAAAACCCAGGCGATAGCGGTGAAAGCTGCCGCCGCGGCCAGCACCGCCGACCACTTGGCCGCCAGCCGCAGGTCGTCAAACAAGGCCGTGAACACACCCTGGAAGGCATGAAGCAGCAGGTGGTGGTCGGTATAGCCATCCCGGTCCAGGATGGTGAACTGAAGCCAGGGGAAATCGAGCGGCACGCCGTGCTGGCGCATCAGCTCGGCAACCTTGATGTGGTAGTAGCCGTCGCTGCCCACGATCTCGGGCCCGGCGAACTGAATGTAGGCGAGCAGCAGGAAGCTGTAGACGAAGGCCATGATTACCTGCGTCAGGCCGCTGGCCCGGTCGCTGTAGCGGTCCGGGTTGGTCACTATCGTAGCAAGGCTGATCGGCGGTCCCTGGAAGCGGGGCATTGTAACCGGTCGCGGCACTTCCTGCGCTGTTCCGGTTTGCCCTAGACCGGAATCTCGACCAGATGAGCCGCAAGTCTACCCGGCTCGGCGCGCAGGAATCGGGAGGTTCGGCCGGGTACAGGCACGCGCTCCCGGTAGCGACAAAGGAAAAAGAAACCGCCCCGACCGGTTACCCAGCTCGGGGCGGCCTGGTAATACATCAGCTAGCTGTTCGAATTACCGCTGTTGGAATTACCTCCGGAATTATCATTGTCGTCATCGTTGTCATTGCCGTCGTCGTTGGCATTGCCGCCAACATTGGCATTGTCGTCGTCGTCGTTGGCATTGCCGCCAACGTTGGCATTGTTGTCGTCGTCGTTGGCATTGCCGCCAACGTTGGTGTTGCCACTGGCGTTGTCATTGCTGTTGCCCCCGCCGGCCGGCGTACTGGAGACGTTGGACGCCGAGGCGTTGCTGCCACTGATGACGACGTTCTGTACGAACACCACCGAATTGGGCGGGACGGTCAGCGGCAGGTTGGCGACCGTGCTGCCGACACGGAAGGACATCAGCTGGTCACCCGGTGGAACATTGGGGATGACCACGTTGCCGGCGCCGTCGGTGACCCCGCTCTGGCCACCGACGGTGACCTCCACGCCGCCAAGACCGGCCTGCGCCTCTACTGAACCTGACATCCAGTCAAACAGCGTGGCCAGCATCTTTCCCGGGCTGCCGGACTCGCCCGGCAGCTCGAGTGACGCAGTGACCGCGACTACGTTGCTCTGAACGGTGGACAGGCCGGCGCTGCCGCCGCCTGAACTGCTACCCCCGCCACCGCAGGAAATGAGTGCCACGGTGGCTGCGAACACACCCGCCGACCACCATACACTCGACCTTCTCAATACACTCGCATCCATTTCAACTCACCTTGCCTCACCGGCATCTAACGCAAACAAATCCGGCACTGATCATACTGACAGGCCACCTCGCAAAATGTCGCTGACCAACCCGGTAGAGATCCCCGCACGGAGCTGCGCATGCACACGATAACCAGGGTCAGCGTTTCTAGGCAGTATAGACGATGCGGAGCACGGTCGGAGCGACCTTGCGGCAACCGAAACCGCGCCGGCGTGCTTGGCTCGCCACTGCCTGAGCGTGCCGATAGATTAGTTGATTCGGTGCCCGCCTGTCATCGCCGCGGAGATTAAAAATCTATTAATTTCCGATAGTTACCTGTGACTTCCGGGGGGCGGCTGCCCGCATGGCGCCGGATCGGCCGGTTTCGGGCACGCCGACCAAGCTATTGTGGGCGCAGGTATGGGTGTCAGCGTGGGCCGTGCGCTGACGTAGCTGCCATTCGACTTGGCGGACCGACCTTGCGTGCCGTGATCGCTGCGGGTAGATGCCGCGCGCCTGAAGCATTGACCGGAGCGGCAGGCCGCCGAGTCGTTTCAGCGATTACCGCCGCATGCGGTTACCGCTTTCAACTGGTCGCGGATCGACGCTGCCATCCACACGGCGAATAACGTCAATGCAGCGACGACCAGGACAGGAAACAGAAGCCTGGGGCTCATGGCAGCAGGTTCGCCCTGGAAGATCCTTTGTAATACTGATCGATCCGGGGCAAAGAATTCTTGGTTAGTGTCCGGAGATAGTGGGTTGCCGGCTGCGTCCATTCGGTCGGAGGGAATCGTTCAGCCGGCCAGGCGATTCGCCCGTTTGCGTTCGTGCTCCTTGAGGTGCCGCTTGCGGATTCTAATATGCGCTGGAGTGATCTCTAGCAACTCGTCGTCCTCGATGAACTCCAGCGCCTGCTCCAGGCTCAGCCGCAGCGGGGCGCTCAACAGCACGTTGTCATCCTTACCCGCGGCGCGAATGTTGGTCAGCTGCTTGGCCTTGAGGGGATTTACCGTCAGGTCGTTGGCACGGCTGTGGATGCCGACCACCTGTCCTTCGTAGACCTCTTCACCGGGCGCCACAAAGAGACGACCGCGCTCCTGCAGGTTGAACAGCGCATAAGCCAGCGTCTTGCCGGTGCCGTTGGCAATCAGCACACCGTTGGGACGCCTGGCGATGTCGCCCGGCACCGCCGGTCCATAATGGTCGAAGACATGATAGATCAGGCCGCTGCCGGATGTGATGGTGAGAAACTCGGTCTGAAACCCGATCAGGCTCCGGGCGGGTATCAGATAATCGAGACGCACCCGGCCCTTGCCATCGCTTTGGATGTCCCTGAGCTCTCCACGGCGGGCGCCCAGCGCTTCCATTACGGCGCCCTGGCCGCTCTCGTCTATGTCCACGGCCAGCTGCTCGTAGGGCTCCTCCAGCTGCTCCTCGTGCTTTCGGTAGATCACCCGGGGCCGCGACACCGCGAGCTCGTATCCCTCCCGGCGCATGTTCTCGAGCAGTATCGACAGATGGAGCTCGCCCCGCCCCGCCACGGCAAATCTTTCCGGGTCGCCGGTGTCCTCCACCCGCAGTGCCACGTTGTGTATGGTCTCGCGCCGCAGCCGCTCGCTGAGTTGCCGCGAGGTGAGGTACTTGCCGTCACGTCCGGCGAACGGGGAAGTGTTGACCTCGAAGGTCATGCGGATGGTCGGCTCGTCAACGCTCAGCAGGGGCAACGGCTCAGGCCGGAGCGGGTCACACAGCGTGTCCGATATACCGAGCTCGTCGATACCGGTGACGGCGATGATGTCGCCTGCCTCGGCACCGGAAACCTCCACCCGTTCCAGACCGAGAAATCCGAACAGCTGCAACACCCTTGAGGTCTGGCGGCGACCGTGCCGGTCGATGACCACTATCGGGGTATTGGTGGATATGCGCCCCCGCGCGATGCGGCCAATGCCAACGGCGCCCACGTAGCTGGAGTAGTCCAGTGAAGAGATCTGCATCTGGAACGGGCCGTCGGCGTCCACGGCGGGAGCCGGGGTATGGCTGACGATGGCCTCGAACAAGGGTTCCATGTCGACGCCCCGCCGAGCCGGGTCCGGGGATGCCCAGCCTTCCAGAGCCGAGGTGTAGAGAACGGGGAAATCTAGTTGCTGGTCGTTGGCGCCGAGGCGGTCGAAAAGATCAAAGGTCTGGTCAAGCACCCAGTCGGGACGTGCGCCGTCGCGGTCGACCTTGTTGATAACCACGATGGGGTTGAGGCCGTGCTGGAACGCCTTCTGGGTGACGAAACGGGTCTGGGGCATGGGCCCCTCTACCGCATCGACCAGCAGCAGCACGGAATCGACCATCGACAACACCCGTTCCACTTCACCGCCGAAATCCGCGTGACCAGGGGTGTCGACGATATTGATATGGTAATCATGCCACCGTAAGGCCGTGTTCTTGGCCAGGATGGTGATGCCGCGCTCACGCTCCAGTGCATTGGAGTCCATCACCCGTTCAATGCGTGTGTTGCGGCGGTCCAGTGTCCCGGACTGGCGCAGCAGCTTGTCCACCAGGGTGGTCTTGCCATGGTCGACATGGGCAATGATGGCGATATTGCGCAGTAGCTCGGTCATATGGTTGGCATGGGGAAAACCGGCGGATTGTACTGGTGCGGGGACCCGGCACCAAGCATTGGCTGCCGATATTGCCGATCGAGCGAGTCCTCAGGCGTACGCTACGCGCCGCCCGAACGTACTGCCGCTAACACTTTCTTGATTGCCGGTCCGTCGGGAAACACCTCGCCGAAGACATCCACCACCGGTAACCGGTAGATCTTGCGGTCGAAACCGATGGCATCCAGCTTGCCGGCCAGCTCTTCCTGCGCTTCATGATCGTCGTCTAGATTGACGACGTAGACATGCTCGCCTTCGCCCCGGATGGCATTCACCATGTCGCGGCACGGTAGTCCGCAGCTGCCTGACGTATAAACGATGATATTTTTGTGGTGCTTAAGGGCGGTTCCGCCGCCGCGCTCGAACAACTGCCAGGCGGTATAGGCGAACCCCGCCAGCAGTAACGCAGCTACCAGGTTCTTCAGCAGTATCGCTCCGCCCTGGCGCGTGCCATGACCTATGACAGGCTGCCGTCTGTGATTCAGCTGGGGTTTCATATCAATTAGGGTAACGGGTTTTGCCCGCCAGTGAACGGCCCGGCACAGACGTTCAGCGCCTCAATACAGCATTTCGTCAACTGCGCGTCCGGTTTCATCCCTAGCATGCGCTCTCATCGGTAGCGATGCTGGCGGCATCGGCGATCCCTGCTCCGGCCCATTGTCATCGCGTGGCCCGACCGGAAGTGAATGTTACCGTGGTCTGGCCGCTTTCCGGCTCATGCTCGTACTGGGTAACCAGAAAGAAGATGCCGATGCCTATCAGCGACGCAAACGCGATGCAGCCCACCTGGCTTTTTTCACAAAACGTCCGCGAGTCTTCGGCTGCCTGCCGCAGGGGCAGACGCATGTCGCGCTGGTGGTGCGCATAAAGTGGTAACGATACTGGCAGTCCCCGTGCCGGCTCTGCATCGACGGGTCGGGGCCGAAACGCCAGCATCAGCGTGGTGGCCGGGCGTTCACCAAGATCGAATCCGATCTGTAGCATTGCTTGCTGCGAATCGGCGTGGCTCGGCACATAGTTACCGGCGAACGCGAACGCGATCGCGAGAATAACCCTGCGCAAGAGGCCCATGGCTCGATCTGAACATGCCGTTACCGGTAATATTGGTGACTATACGCGGATTACACAAAGAGCGCCGGTGCGGGTCCCTGGACGACCGATGACCGGCAGTGCGGAGTGGGCAATGCACGTCAAGGTAAGAGGCATCAACTATTACTGTGAACTCAGCGGGCGGGCGTCGGCACCCGTTGTCGCGCTCAGCCACTCCCTGGGTTCGAGTATGCTCATGTGGGAGCCACAGCGTGCGGAACTGGAGCGACGCTACCAGGTGCTGCGAATCGACACCGTGGGGCATGGCCGCAGCGCCGCGCCGCCAGGCCCGTACGATCTCGACAGCATGGCGGCAGACGTGGTGATGTTGCTGGATGCGCTGGCGATTGAACGCGTGCACTGGGTGGGGCTTTCTATGGGCGGCATGATCGGGCAGGGACTGGCGCTCGACCACGCCGATCGTCTACACAGCCTGGTACTGAGCGACACCATGGCGGTGGTCGGGGAAGAGGCGCAACCGGTTTGGCGGGAACGCATTGAGCTGGCTCAGCATGCCGGAATGACGGCACTCGCGCAGTCAACCATGGAACGCTGGTTCACCGATCGCTTCAGGGACCAGCATCCGGAGCGGGTGTTGCTGATCAAGAGTCAGTTCATTAACACCCCCGTCGCGGGCTACACGGGATGCTGCGCGGCCATACGCCGCCTCGAGTACCTGTCCCGCCTCGATCAAGTCAGACTGCCGACACTGGTGCTGGTGGGCGCGGATGATCCCGCCACCCCGGTGGCCGCCGCCGAGGCGATACAGGCGCAGATCGCGGAGTCGGAGCTCACCGTGATCGGCGACGCGGCACATCTTTCCAACATGGAACAGCCACGGCGTTTCAATGCCGCCGTGCTGGCCTTTCTCGAGCACATGAGCTGACGCGGCGCGGCGGTCAGGATCGCTTTTTCTCATCCAGGGCCCTCAGACGGGCCAGTTTCTCGGCGATTTTCTGCTCCAGTCCGCGTGCCACCGGGCGATAGTAGCGACGGGGCGGCAATGCCTCGGGAAAGTAATTTTCCCCAGCCGCATAGGCCTCCGGCTCATCGTGGGCGTAGCGGTAAGCTTTTCCGTGCCCGAGTTCGTGCATCAGCCTGGTCGGCGCATTGCGCAGGTGCGGTGGCACCTCGAGTGAGCCGGAATCGGCCGCGTCGCGCATTGCCGCGTCGAAAGCCGTGTAGGTGGCGTTGCTCTTGGCGGCACAGGCCAGGTAGACAATGGCCTGGGCGAGTACCAGGTGACCCTCCGGGCTGCCCAAGCGATCATAGGCATCCCAGGCGTCCAGGGCCAGGTGCAGGGCTCGCGGGTCCGCGTTACCGATATCCTCCGCGGCCATACGCACCACGCGGCGGGCGATGTATCCGGGATCGCAACCGCCGTCGAGCATGCGGGCATACCAGTACAGCGCGGCGTCCGGTGACGACCCGCGGACTGACTTATGCAGCGCCGAGATCTGCTCGTAGAACATATCCCCGCCTTTGTCGAAACGCCGCAGGCCGCCCGATACCACATCCGTCGCAATGGCGACGGATATCTCGCCCTCCGCGGCCGCCAGATCGGCGGCGATCTCGAGGCAGTTGAGCGCACGCCGCAGGTCGCCGTCGGCGGCCGCCGCAATCTGGTCCCGGACCACCCCGGAGACCCGAAGTTGCAGCCCGCCAAGGCCATGCTCCGGATCACTGAGGGCGCGGTCTATCCCGGCCCGGATATCGGCCCTTTCCAGCGGCTTGAGGACATAGACACGGGTGCGAGACAACAACGCGTTGTTCAACTCAAAGGAGGGGTTCTCTGTGGTGGCGCCGACGAGGGTGACGGTACCGTTCTCGACATGGGGCAGGAATGCGTCCTGTTGCACCTTGTTGAAACGATGCACTTCGTCGACGAACAGGACACAGGGACGGTCGCTGTCGGCGCGCGCCTGATCTATGGCCTGGCGTATGTCCTTGACACCGGCCAACACCGCGGAGACGCTGAGAAACAAGGCGTCGGCGCTGCGCGCCAGCAGCCTCGCCAGCGTGGTCTTGCCGGTGCCCGGCGGGCCCCAGAACACCATGGAATGCAGGGTCCGGCCCTCGAGCGCGCGCCGCAGAGGCTTGCCGGGACCGAGCAGGTGCGGTTGGCCGATGAATTCGGACAGGTCGCGCGGCCGCATGCGGTCAGCCAGCGGCCGGAGGAAGTCGTTCTTTGGCTCAGCTTTCATGAATCCATATCGTGGTTACGCATCTCACGTCGCGGCGGGCGCCCGTGCCGCCACGCATCGGGTGTTTGCCATCCCCGGAAAACCGGGCTTAAACTGCCCTCGATTCACAGTCTCACGGGCACGCGCTATCGTGAAACGGTTGCTGCTGGTTTGTCTATACCTTTGCGGCACGGCAAGCCTGCCGGCTTCAGGGCGTGAGCTCACCCTGTCTACCGGCACCGGCATGCAGGTCGAAATCTATCCTGGCACCGGCGAGGCGATGCTGCTGTGGCTGGCGTCGGAACACGGACTCCCGGAGGGCCTGACGGCCTTTGCCCGCGCAATCCGGGAACAGGGTACGGAGTTCTGGTTGGTAGACCCCTACAGCAGCTGGTTTCTGCACCCCGCCCCCAGCAGCCTGGATTCCTTCGACACCGCCGAACTGGCGGAGCTCATCGGGCTGGCAGCGGAGCGGACCGGCAAAAAGGTGTATCTGGGGAGCAATGATAAGGCCAGTCGGGTGCTGCTGCGCGCGGCCCGCGAGCTGCAATTGACCGACTCGGAGGTCATCGCCGGTGTGGTACTGGTGACGCCGGACTTGTTTGCCCGTACTCCCGCGCCCGGGCAGCCGGCACGTTTCGCGCCCATCACCGCGGCGACCAACCTGCCGGTGATGCTGGTGGTGGCTGAGAAGTCGACCCTGGCGCTTCGCTGGCAGCAGCTGGGGGACAGTCTTCGGCAGGGTGGCAGCACGGTCTTTACGCAGATGGTCAAAGAGGTTCGCGACCGTTTCTTCTTCCGCCCGGACGCCACGCCGCAGGAGCAGGCAGCAGCCGGTGCTTTGCCCGCGATGGTGGCTCAGTCGCTGCTGCTGCTCGGACATGACGGAAGGCCCCGACGCGCGGTGGAATTGGCCGAGGTCCCCCGCCCTGCGATGGCGCGCACCCAGGCATTGCTTCCTTTCGGTGGTGATCCGCAGCCGCCGGAAGTGGGGCTAATGGATCTCGCCGGGCGCCGGCATGGGCTCGCCGACTACCGGGGCAAGGTCGTGATCGTGCACTTCTGGGCCAGCTGGTGCCCGCCATGTGTGCACGAGATGCCAATGATGGTGCGCCTGCTGGAAAGCTACCGTGAGGCGGGACTGGAGGTGCTGGCGGTGAACCTGGGTGAGTCTCCGGCCGAGATCGAGACCTTCCTGGAGCAGATGCCGGTGAATTTCACGATCCTGCTCGACCCGGCGCAGTCCGCGCCCAGGCGCTGGCAGGTCTATGCATTCCCCACCAGTTTTGTGGTCGACCGGGACGGGCGGATCCGCTACAGCGTCGCGGGGGCTCTTGACTGGACCAGTGACGCCGTCAAAGAGGCGATCGCATCGCTGCTGCGGTGAGGCCGGACCGCGCGGATACGGTGGTCGACTTAGAGGCGGCGACTGGAGAGCCGATATCAGCGGGCACCGGCTGCAGGCGTCGTGCCTGGACCGGGGACAGGAGAGCTGCGCTATCCCGGCCCCGCAACCCTCTGAAGTCGTCCCGAGGCATGGTGCCGGATGGTCGAGCCTGTAGCAGGCTAGGCGCCGATTCGCGCCAGCAATGCGGACGCGTCTTCACCGTGCTCCCACTCGACGACATCGATGTCTATTTTAATGCCGGCCTCCCGGTGCTCGGCGAATGCCGGCGCCTTCACCACCTCCTGCAGCTTGTCTACCAGCATCTGTGCGCCGGCTGCATCGGTTTCAGGCAGCAACAGGAGGAACACGCTATCCGACCAGCGGCCTGCGTAATCGATGGTGCGGACGTTATCGGCCAGCTTGCTGGCCAGGGGCAGTACAACGCCCCGGTTGCCTCTGCTGAGGCCGCGCAGCCCGACCCGGATCAGCGAAAGCTTGTTGCCGTATCTCTCGCTGCGGGCGACCTCGCGCAGAAGTCCTTGATAGAAGCTGCTGGAAGTCAGTAGACCGGACTCAGAGTCTCGGTCACGCAGCTCGCGCAGCACTGAAGATAGTCCGCCTGGTTGGTCCATGTCACGTTTCGTCATGCCTGTGGATATTGGGCGTCACGGCCTTGGCAACGCGTGTTAGGGTCTCTAGTCCCGTATCAGCCTTAATATTCCGGGTTATTCGGTGTCAGCGCAACCCCTGGCAACCGACCGGCGGCATCACATATGGGTCCGGCGGTAGCGTCCACGCGCTGCACTGACAGCTCCGGTGCGCGGTTTGCCCGGTTGGGGGGGGCGGGTGGTCTGTGGCACCTTTTGTTACACTGCGCGCGTTTTCAAATCCACATCAATACGGGAGGATCGTTTCATGCGTGACAAGTTTTGGTCGGCGGCCAGTGCTGCAGTTGCGGCACTCATTTTGTCGTCCTGCAGCACCAGCTACCTTATCCGCGGCGAAGGTGGCACTTCCTGTGCGATGGTCGTGGAACGATTGCGTGCTCAACCGGAGTACCGCGGTTATTACGAGGCCTGGCTGCTAGGATATCTGACTCACTACAACTACCAGAACCAGAAGAAACTGGGCAGTGGATTTGACAATGCTACCTTGCTGAGTACGGCCACGCAGTACTGCGAAAAGAACCCTCTGCACGATTTCAGCATTGCCGCGGAGGCGGTGATAAAGGAACTGGAGAAGAGCAGCTGATGCACGGACAGGCGACTGAACCGGGGCGCGCGCCGGTCGGCCGCGGGTGGTCCCGGGCCGAGGGGGACTGACGGTGGACCTGGGCATCGCCGGTCGCAAGGCGATCGTGTGCGCGGGAAGCAAGGGGCTGGGCCGGGGTTGCGCCATGGCGCTTGCCCGGGAAGGCGTCGAACTGGTGCTGAACGCGCGCAATGCGCGCCAGCTTGAGCAGACTGCCAGCGAGATCGCAGCGCAGAGCGGGGTCAAGGTGGTTTCCGTGGCGTCCGATATCACCACGGCCGCCGGCCGCGACGCAGTGCTGTCCGCCTGTCCCGCCCCCGACATACTGATCAACAACGCCGGAGGTCCGCCGCCGGGGGATTTCCGTGACTGGACCCGTGACGACTGGTTCGCGGCGCTTGATGCGAACATGTTGACACCCATCGAACTTATCAAGGCAGTGGTGGACGGCATGATTGAGCAACGATTCGGCCGCATCGTCAACATCACGTCGTCCGCCGTCAAGGCGCCCATTTCGATTCTCGGCCTTTCCAACGGCGCGCGCAGCGGTTTGACCGGGTTTGTCGCAGGATTGGCGCGGGAAACGGTGCGCTACAACGTGACCGTCAACAACCTCTTGCCCGGGGCATTCGATACCGACCGCCTGCGCGCGACCATCACCAACGCGGCGAGCAAGGCCGGCTGCAGTGTCGACGAAATGACCCGGCAACGCCGGGAAGGGACACCGGCGGGTCGATTCGGTCAGATCGAGGAATTCGGCCACGCCTGCGCGTTTCTGTGCAGCGCCCATGCAGGCTATATCAGTGGCCAGAACCTGCTGATTGACGGCGGCGCGTACCCGGGAACGTTCTGATTCGCTGGCGCTGTCAAGGGGTATCGTCGAGGATAGCGAAAGAGAGAAACGCTGCCAGCAGGCCCAGGCCGGCGACCACGGCGGGTTCGGGTCGGAGCAACATCAGGCAGGCGGTCGCCAGCCAGAGGTTGCGAACGATGGACTGTTTCTTCCTGTACCTGAGCGTGCTGCGCTGGCGCTGCTGCACCTCGGTGAGTTCGCGGCCTTCCCGCAGCCACTCTGCGGCGTTGGTGAACAGACGCCTCAGTGCGGGCATGTCGCCATGACAGGAAGTGTTACCTCACCACGGCCCATGTGAGAGCTGGTGCCGGGGACGCTTCAATGCAGGTCGCCCGACTCGTCATCTTCTTCCTTGTCACGCAGGAAGTCTATGATCACGTTAGTAGTACGCAGGCGGTCAACCAGGATGGAAAGCAGGTTTTTGTAAATGACCCGCTCCAAATCTGAATCCGACTCGAGTAGCTTGGCAAACACGGGCAAGGTCAGCGCAAACAATTCCGTGACGTCGGCCGCTTGTACGCTGGCCGAGGCCGGACGGCCGTCTACAAAACCGTACTCACCCACGCTGTCTCCCGGCCCAAGGGTAGTCAACAGCTTGTGGGACGCTTCGTCCGCCGCGTCATCCTTGGTGAAAACGTCGACCTCACCATCGAGTATGAAGTAGAGATGTCGATGGCGCTGGCCTTCCTGTATGAGCACTTCGCCGCGGTCCACCGAGAATATGTTGCCGGCGGTCAGGACGGAGTGTAGTTGCCCTTCAGACAGGTTTCGGAACATGCGCTGATAAACAAGCTTGTTGATAGACATGGCAGTTCAAGGGTCCCTGGTTCCTTCCTTAGGGGAACCTTTTTACCACCAACTGATGGATGGATGAAAGCCGTAATGCCAAATCCGGGATCGCGCCGCGGTCAAGAACGGGTCCATCACGATACTGGCCGCGGGCGCCGTTTGCATCGTCCGCGGCACAAACGACCACCGGCCGGTATTCGGGACCGGCAGCTGGCCTGGGAATGCAGTGGCGGGCAGGCTGGCGGTGGCGTGGTAGGGAGATCATGCCGGCCGCTCAACGCAGCATGTCTATCAACACGTTGCTGGCACGCAGCCGGTCCACCAGCAACGTGAGCAGGTTACGATACACGACCCGTTCCAGCCCCAGATCGGACTTTATCAGCCTGTCGAAGTTCTCCAACGGCAACACGAACACGTCCGCGGCGCGTACCGCCTTTACGGTGGCGGAGGCCGGGCGCCGGTCAATGAATCCGTATTCCCCAAAACAGTCGCCCACGCGGAGGGTGGCCATGCGTCTGCCCGCGGACCGATTGGCCGGGTCGGGCAGGATGACCTCCATTTCCCCGCTCAGCAGTATATACAGCTTCTGCGGAACGCGGCCTTCTTCGATGATGCGGTCGCCTTCGGAGACCTGGATCAGGTTGCCGGAGTCGTAGACCAACTCGATCCCGGAGCGCGGGACACCACGGAACAGGTAACTGTCCGCGAGGCGGTCGACGATGCTGTCGTTGATGCCTATCTGGGCCATGCGTTATCCCGGCCGCTCGAAGTCGATGTGCAGGTGGTTGCCGTCGCGGTCACGCAGGTGTACCTGCGTAATGCGTGTACCTGGAATATCGCGGCGCCTGTAGTCCACCTCGTGGCGCTTCAATCGCTCAGTGAACTCGTCCGGCCCGGTGGCGGAGAAGGCGAAGTGCTCGATCTGCAGTTCCCGGGGCCGCAGCGGGCCGTCGACACCGACCAGATGCAGCGCCGCCCTGTCCCCGCAATAGAGCCAGGCGCCCGGGAAGGGGAAATCGGGGCGCGGTCCTGACGTCAGCCCGAGCACATCGGTGTAGAACTGGATCATCTCGTCAAGATTTTCCGTTCGAATATTCACGTGGTCAAGCTCGCGGATATGGAACTTGCTCACGGAAGCGGTATCTCCAGTTTTGCGTCGGGCACCCGATATCCTCTTTGCACTGCCGGGCGCGCGGCGATCTGCAGATACCAGCGCTTTACGTTGGGGTAAGCGTTCAAGTCTGTCGCATGCCACTCGAAACGCGATATCCATGGCCACGTAGCAACATCGGCTATGGAGTAATCGTCCGCCAGGTACTCATGTTGCGCAAGTCTCATGTCGAGTACGCCATACAGGCGCTGTGTCTCCTTCAGATAGCGGTGCTCCGCGTATTCGCATTTGCCGGGATTGAATCTGATGAAATGGTGGGCCTGTCCGAGCATCGGCCCCACACCGCCCATCTGGAACATTAGCCATTCCATCACACGCCAGCGCGATGCACGGTCACCAGGATTCAATATCCCGGCCTTTTCCGCCAGGTACATGAGTATTGCACCCGACTCCATGAGGCTGAATCCGTCCTCCCGGTCGACGATGGCCGGGATCTTGCTGCCGGGGCTGATGCGGACGAACTCCGGCTCGAACTGCTGGCCCTTGCCGATATCGACAGGATATACGCGGTAAGGTATCCCGGTCTCTTCGAGCATGATGGAGACCTTGCGGCCGTTCGGGGTCGACCAGGTATACAGATCTATCATGGCATGGTCAGGTAATCGAACAGCGCCGGAGTGTACTGAAAGCGGGACTGGGGTGCCATCTACACGGCCGGCATCTGCCCTCAGGGTCGGGTTGGTCCAGGGCGCGAAACCGCGCCGACCTGGATGTTATAGTTGCCGCCAAGATCGCTCGCGAGTACAACAAGGAGTCGATATCATGGTCCAGTTCCTCACGCTGATTGCGGCATTGTCCGTCACCCTCAGCCTGCTCGGCTGCAGCAAGTCGATGCAACAGAAATTCACCGCTGAGGCGCCCTCGCCCTACCGCCACAGCGCCGAGGCCGGCGACGCGGAGGCTCAGTACAAGCTGGGCCTTGCTTACGCGGGCAACGTGGAGTCCGACAAGCATCGCAAGGAGGCCATCTACTGGCTTTGCAGCGCGGCGGTGCAGAGTCATAAGAGCGCGCAGTATGAGCTGGGACGGCTTTATGTCCGCAGCGGCGCCACCGGCGACGGGGAATTGGACAATTACGCCAGCGCCTACTTCTGGTACACCGCCGCCGCCTCGCAGGGCCATGACGAGGCACTGGACGCGCGTGCAGGAGTGGCCGAGGACATGAACGCGACGAGTATCCTGGATGCCAAGCAGCGGGCGACGCAATGGCGCCGGGCACGATGCGTCGAGCCCTGACGCCGGCCGCCGTCAGGCCGATCTGCGCTGCTTGAGAAAGTCGGGCCGCGGACCCGCGGAGGCGTCGTCCAGGGAGGCAAAGTCATACAGACGTTTGTCGAGCAGGTGCGAGGGCACCACGTTCTGCAGCGCCCGCAGCATGTTTTCGATGCGGCCCGGGTAACGTGTTTCCCAGTCGCGCAGCAGGGCCTTGGTGCGCACCCGTTCCAGGTCACCCTCGCTGCCGCACAGATCGCAGGGGATGAGCGGGAACTCACGCAGGGCTGCGTAGGCGGCAATGTCGCGCTCACGGCAGTAGGCCAGCGGGCGAATGACGACGTGGCGGCCGTCATCGCTGCGCAGCTTGGGCGGCATGGTCTTGAGACTGCCGCCATGGAACATATTCATCAACAGGGTTTCCAGGATATCGTCGCGATGGTGCCCGAGCGCGATCTTGGTGAAGCCTTCGCGGGCGGCAAAGGTGTAGAGGCTGCCACGCCGCAATCGCGAACACAGGCTGCACTGGGTCTGCCCCGCCGGGATCACCCGCTGAACCACGCTGTAGGTGTCCTGTTCCAGGACCTGGAAGGGAACGCCAAGGCGGTGGAAGTAATCGGGCAGCACGTCGCCCGGAAAGCCCGGATGCTTCTGGTCTAGATTTACCGCTACCAGTTCGAACTTAACCGGTGCGCTGCGGCGCAGGCTCACCAGCATGTCCGCCAGGGTGAACGAATCCTTGCCCCCCGACACACACACCATGATGCGGTCGCCGGCGCGGATCATCCGGTAGTCGTCTATGGCCCGGCCCACCGCACGCCGCAGCCGCTTGCCCAGCTTGATGGTGTCGGTACGGCGCTTACGCTGAAGTGACGGCATGGACTAGCTGCCGGGATGGAAAGGCGTGCCGCCGGCTGCCCGCTGCACGGTCATGATCGAACCGACTGGCCGAAGGTGTCGCAGGCGGCGATGCTGCCGCTCTGCAGCCCGGTGCGGAACCAGTGCGCGCGCTGCCTGGAGCTGCCGTGGGTGAATGATTCGGGGTGTACGCCGCGCCCCGCCATGCGCTGCAGGCGGTCGTCACCCACCGCGGCGGCGGCCGCCAGGCCTTCGTCGATATCGCCCCGTTCCAGGATATTGCGTTGCCGGTGCGCGTGGTGCGCCCACACCCCGGCGTAGCAGTCGGCCTGCAGCTCGGTGAGCACGGACAGGGCATCGGCGTCGGCGCGACCGACCCGCGAACGCAGTCGGTTCACCTCGTCCATGGTGCCCATCAGGTTCTGCACGTGGTGGGCGACCTCGTGTCCGAGCACGTAGGCACGGGCGAAATCGCCTTCGGCGCCCAGCCGGCTGAGCTCGCGGAAGAACGCCAGGTCGATATAGACCTTGCGGTCGCCGGGACAGTAGAACGGCCCCGCCGCAGCGCTGCCGAATCCGCAGGCGGATTGCACCATACCGTCGTAAAGGATCAGTTGCGGCGGCTGATAACGCCTCCCGGCGGCGTCGAACAGGCTCTGCCAGGTATCCTCGGTGTCTGCCAGTACCACGGAAATGAAATCCGCCTCCTGATCGCGTACCGCGCCGCTATCGACCGGTGGCGCGGGCGCGGGTGGGCGCGGTTCTCCCGCGCCGCCCAGGATGCCCAGTGGATTCTGTCCCAGCAGCAGCAGGACGATGACGATCAGCAGCCCCATCCCGCCGCCCAAGCGGATGCCGCGGCCGCGCGGTCGGCCGGACCGGCCCCTGCGGTCCTCGATGTTTTCGCTGCGGCGGCCGGTACGCCAACGCATGGTCGGTGACTCCAGTGACAGACGGTCGCCTACATTAAGCAAAACCCCGCTGCTTGTCGACCGCGCGCCGCGGGCCCTCGCGTTTACGGGCCCGGCGGCGGAATCCGTCGGGTTTAGGGGTTGCGCGCCGGCTCCAGGGTGGCGTCCAGGTTGAGCCCGTCGCAAAAGTCGCTGAAGGCGTGGCGTAACTCGCCGATGGCCAGGGTGGAGGGGACCGCTACTATCATGCGCAGTGAGAACATCGGCGTCCCGGTGTGGGCGGCCGGATAGGTGGCGGTGGCCAGGTCCTCGATATTGATGTCGTGGCGGGCGAAGAAATCCGCCACGTCGTGGACGATTCCCGGATGATCCATGGCGACCACCTCCACCTGGTAGGGGACCAGTGTCCGCACTCTGGCGCGCGGCGCGGTCCGCCGAGCCAGCACGGTGAGGCCGAGGCGCTGCTCCATCGCCGCCGCGCCCGCGGCGAGACCGTCGATGGTATCGGCTTCGCCCGACACCAGCATGATGATGGCGAATTCGCCCCCCAGCACCGCCATCCGGCTTTCCTCTATGTTGCCCCCGGCGTCCAGCACCGCCTGCGAAAGCTCGTTGACAATACCGGTGCGGTCCTGGCCGAGCGCGGAGATTACCAGCAGATCACTCATGGTTTATGCATCCGGAACACTTGCCCGTGCATTAAACGACCGCGGACCGCCGGGCGCAAGGCGAATCGTGCCCCGGCCACGAGCAGGCAACGGCGGACCGGCGACGTTACAATAGGCCGCCTCGATCCGAGGCTCGCATCCACCGTACGCGAACAGACCCGCAATGACCGCAATCCTGAAGCTGATTTCGCGGCTGCCACTGCCCGTGCTGTATACATCTTCGTGGCTGTTATACGGATTGATCCATTACCTGCTGCGATTCCGCCGCGAACTGGTGAGAGACAATCTGCGGTTTGCCTTTCCGCAGTTGACCGAGAGTGAGATCGCTGATCTGACTCGCCGCTTCTATCGTTGCTACGCCGACGTCATGGTAGAGATGATCAAGTCGCTCACCATCAGCGCGCAGGAGATCACGGAGCGGGTCGAGATCGAGGGCAAATCGCTGCTGACTGAAAAGCTGGAGCATGGCCAGGCGGTGATGGTCGCCGCGGCGCACCATTGCAACATCGAATGGCTGATGCTGGCTTTGAGCGCCCAGGTGCACTATCCCTTCGAGGCCATCTACCGGCCGCTGAGCAGCCCGGCGATGGAATCGCTGTCTACCCAGGCCTACACCCGGTTCGGCGGCAGGCTGATCAAGGACCGCTCGGTGATCAGGGAGATCGTCGCCCGCAAGCGCTCACCGCGTGTCGTCGCCATCGTCCCCGACCAGTCCCCCAACCGCAGCGACGACACATACTGGACCGAGTTCCTGGGGCGGGAAACCGGATTCTTCATGGCGCCGGATACCATCGCCAAGTTCGCCGGCTATCCGGTGTTCTTCCTCGGCATGCGGCGCACCGGCCGCGGCCGCTACGTAGTCAGCGTCAAGCCCATCGCGGCCCCGCCCTATCGGGCGGCCGACCCCGACATCGTGACCGCCTACGTGCGCGAAGTGGAGCAACAGGTGCGGGCGTCGCCGGCGGACTGGTTGTGGATACACCGCCGCTGGAAACGCAGCAGGTCGCTATACGGCTGACACCTGCTGCTTGTCGAGATAGGTGGCCAGCTCGGCCAGGGTGGGGTAGTCGAACAGGTCGGTGACCTCCAGGCGGTCCGGGAAGCGCGCGTCGATCTGCTCGTGGATTTCGATCAGCTTCAGCGAGTTGGCCCCGATCTCGAAGAAATTGTCGTTGCGTCCCAGCCGCTGCTGCTCACCCAGTACCCGGTTGCAGATCTCCTGCAGCAGGGTCTCGGTGGTGGAGAGGGCTTCGCCGCCGTCACGATGCGGCTGCAGGGCGGCAAGTTGCGCCAGTGCCGCGTCGAATTCGCCGGCTTCGTAGGCCTGCTCGAGCGCGAAGCGCTGGATCTTGCCGCTGGTGGTCTTGGGGATGCGTTTGACCGGTACGACGCAGGCAACCTCGGCGCCGCTGTGTTCGGTCAGGAAGGCCGATGCCGCGGTGGCCAGGAGGGCGAATGACTCAGGTTCACCGCGATGCAGGATGAACAGTATTATCTCGTCGCCGCCGCTGGCCGCATCGCGGTGGGCGCCCACCGCCACCTTGCCCAGGTCCAGCCCATCCATGCGCGCCGCCACCGTCTCCAGGTCGTGGGCATAGAAGTTCTGGCCATTGGCGAAGATGATGTCCTTGGCGCGGCCGGTGATGTACAACTCGCCGTCGAGCATGAACCCCAGGTCGCCGGTGTCCAGCCATCCGCCGGTGGTAAAGCCCTCGCGGTCAACGCCCCCGGCGCGGTAGAAGCCCGCGGTCACATTGCGGCCGCTGATCAGTATCCTGCCCACGGTTCCGGCACTCAGTTCCCGCTCCCCGTCGCCGGCTATGCGCACCTTGCAGTCGCCGATCGGCCGACCCACGCAGACATGCTCGACGGCATCATCACCGTCCAGCCTGACGGCATCACCATACCCCAGACGGGCGCGGTCCAGGCGCCGGCTGCGGAAGGTACGGTCAAGCGATGGGAAGGAAACCGCCAAGCTGGCCTCGGCCAACCCGTAGACCGGAAACATGGACGCCGCCGGCAGACCAAAAGGCGCCAGGGCGCCCAGGAACTCCGCGCACAGCGACGGCGAGATCGGCTCCGCGCCATTGAATATCAGCCGCACCTGGGACAGGTCCACGCCGGCGAGCTTATCGGCACTGAACGACTTGAGGAAATGGCGGTAGCCGAAATTGGGCGAGCAGAGGACGTTGGCGCGCTGTTCGCTGGCCGCCTGCAGCCACAGCAGCGGACGGCGGATGAAGGCCTCGGTGGCCATCAGGCAGTGGTCCATGCCGCTCAGCAGCATGTTGAGGTGAAACCCGATCAGGCCCATGTCGTGGGTCAGCGGCATCCAGCTCAGGCTGACGTCGTCCTCGGTGAATGCGGCGGCATGCTGGATGTCTCGGATGTTGGTGAGCAGGTTGTCATGGGTCAGCACCACGCCCTTCGGTTCGCTGGTGGAGCCGGAGGAGAACTGTACGAAGGCGACGTCATCGCGGCTGCATGACGCCGCCCGCCCGGGAGTGCTGACGTCCTCGATATCGTCGCTCAGCACGGTGCGGCGGCGCAGCGCCCGGTAGGCGGCCTCGCCTTGGTCACGGACGCGCTGGCCGATGCGGCTCCATACCGGGTGGCTGGTGTACAGGTAGGGGTCAGACAAGCGCTGGAGCACGCGCAGCAGCTTGTTGCGTTGTTCCTCCGACACCCCGGCCGCCACCGGCACCGCGATCAGACCGCCGAGCAGGCAGGCCCAGAACGCATCAATGAACTGTTCATTATCGCTGATCACCAGCACCACCTCGTCGCCTCGGCGCAGGCCCCGCTGCTGGAGATGATGGAGTATGCCCAGGGCACGCTGGTGCAACTCGGCGAAGCTGGTGCTGTGGCGGTGCCCGTTGGCGCCCAGGTAGCTGATGCGGCGCTCGCGCTCGCGCAGGGATTCCAGTGCCGCACCCAGGCTCGGGTAATCAGCACTCATCGAGGCAGCGGCCGCATGATGAGGGGTTGTCGGGTGCGCAGGTTCACTCTTGCCTCCATTTCAATGGCTTGGTCGCCGGCGAGCTGCAGGTCGAAGCGAAGCGCGGCGCGGGCAACGTGGATGCGCATCTCGGTCAGCGCGAAGGCCTCACCGATACAATGCCGCGGACCGGCCACGAAGGGCAGGTAGGCAAAGCGGTTGCGCTCCTTCACAGCGGCGTCGCGGAAGCGGTCGGGATCGAACTGTTCCGGCCGTTCCCAGCAGCGTGGGTTGCGGTGTACCAGGTAGGGGGAGATGAACACGTCGGTACCGGCCGGTACCGGATATCCGCCCAGCTCGTCATCGGCGATGGCGCGGCGGGTGATGAGCCAGCCCGGAGGATAAAGTCGCAGGGCCTCGTCGATCACCTGGCCCAGGTAGGGCAGTTCCAGGATCTGCTGCGGTGTCGGCTCCCCCTCCAACGCGTCCAGTTCCGCGTGCAGCCGCCGCGTCACCTCGGGGTGTCCGGACAGCAGATACCACAACCAGTTCAGCCCGCTGGCGGTGGTTTCATGGCCAGCCACGATGAGGGTCATCACTTCGTCGATCAGGGATTTGTCCGGCATGGGCAGGCCGCTGTTCTTGTCACGGGCCTGCATCAGCATGGCGAGCAGGTCGCGACGTAGCGGCGCACGCTCGCGGCGCTGCTTGATCAGCTCGCCGATGGGGTGGGCCAGCGCGCGGAAGCGTGCCGCGAAGCGCAGGTCCCGGGCCGACTCGTCAGCGAGCACCGTAAAAGGATTGCCGCCGACCCGGTTCGCCAACACCTCCAGGTCGTCGCTGAACAGGGCGCGCAGCACGATGTCCAGGGTCATGCGGCTGACGTCTTCGGTCAGGTTCACGGTCTCGCCCCGCGCCGCCCTGGCCTGCCATTCAGCAAGCAGGGCGCGGTTGCAGTTCTCTATGTTGGCGAAGAAGTTCACCATGTGGCGGCGGTGGAAAGAGGGCTGCATCATGCGCCGCTGGCGATGCCAGAGCTCGCCCTCGCTCACCATGATGCCGTTGCCCAGCAGCACCTTGACGCGATTGATGCCGACGCCCTTGGTGTAGTTGCGGTGGTTGGTGACCAGCACGCGCCTGATGGCCTCGGGATCGCTGATCACGTAGGTGTCGGTGCCGCGGCGCGGTGCGTGCACGCGGTAGAAGTCGCCGTACTCGGCATAGTACCGGGCCATGCGCTCCAGCGAGTCGTCGGTGTCTCCGATTTCGAACTGGTCGCCGGGGCCCGGGGGGACGGCAGACAAGGCTGGCGATTGACTGATCATCCGCGGCGATCGTTAAGCTTCGGCTGGCAGGACGCGGATTATCGCAGATCGACCGAGTCATCGGAATCCCGGCAGATCCAGTCGTCGAGTCGCCGCGGAGGGGGCGGGGCGCGCCTCCGCGGTCAATGCAGTCGGCAGTGCCCCTGCTCTGGCGTAGCGGCCCGGTCTGCTGCCCGCCCGTCCGCGCCGGTGTGGCGGGCGCTGTCACAAAAACGGTGCAGCGGTTGTATCACAATGGTGAAAGCGGCCCATGCGCTATCGTACGTCTCCGCGCCGTATGGATCTCCGGGATCCGGGTGATCAGCCTGTCGGCGGTGCCGCGGGCGCAGGTCGAGGGCCCTGGTCTTGAACATGTCATGTCACCACGATGTTTACACGCTAGAAACTATAGCGAATTCCATGCCAACCCCAGGGGGGCCGTCGCGGCGGGGGTCAGTCGGCGATCAGCGACCAGGCATGTTCGTAGACCAGCCCCTGGCCGTCGGCTAGCGATTCCAGCACGGTGAAGTGGTTGGCGCCGGGCACCTGCACGCTGGCGGTGATCACCGGCCGCCAGGCCTGCGCCAGCGCGGCCGCCAGCAGCAGTGACACGCCGTCACGAGGGATCATCCACAGTGGACTCCACCGCCGCGCGGCGTCGGCATCCAGGCCGACGAGATCGTTAATGGAGGTGGCCCGCAAGGGCGACAGGTCGTAGACGCCGCTGACGGCAAAGCCGCCGCGGAGCAGGCCGAGGGGCAGGCTGTTGTCGAGGGCGGGCCACTCGGTGGCCAGCATCACCGCCGCCAGGTGGGCGCCGGCGGAGTGGCCGCCGATGTAGATGCGCCCCCTGTCATGCCCCAGCGTTGCGGCTTGTCTCCACAGCCAGGCGCAGGCGACGCGCAGCTGCTCCACGATGTCGCCGAGGGTCACTGCCGGGCACAGGTCGTAGCCGACCAGGGCGACGTTGACGCCGCGGGCGACGAAGGGCGCGGCAAGAAAGCTGTAGTCCTTGCGGTCACCACGCTGCCAGTAGCCGCCACGCGCATAGATCAGCAACGGAGCGCGGATGCCGCCGGCGGTAAAATAGTCCACGGCGGGTCGGCCGCGGCCGACGCAGCGTATATCCAGCCGCCCCCCGGCGCGCGCACGGAAGGCGGCGCTGCGGTCCTGCCAGCCGGCCAGGATGTCGACATGCTCCGGGATGGCGACGCGGGCGTTGTACTCGTGCTCGAGTGCGGCGGCGTGTTCGCCATGTGGGTCGAGAAGTTCGGTCATGACCGCCTCGGTCCGGTACAGCCACCGTAGTACACTAGGGGCCGATCGATGACAACACCCCGGGCAGGCGGACGCATGATCTATTCCCTGGACGAGCGAACGGTGACGCTGCGCGGCGAGGAACATTTTATAGCCGACAGCGCCAGCGTGATCGGCTCGGTGATCCTCGAAGACCTGGTGAGCATCTGGTTCGGCGCCGTGCTGCGCGGTGACAACGACGTCATCCATGTCCATGGCGGTAGCAACATCCAGGACGGCGCGGTGCTGCACACCGATCCGGGCATACCGCTCACCGTGGGCCGAGGCGTCACCGTGGGCCACCTGGCGATGCTGCACGGCTGCGAGATCGGCGACAACAGCCTGATCGGGATCAAGTCGGTGATACTCAACCACGCCCGCATCGGCAGCAACTGTGTTATCGGCGCCAATGCCCTGGTCACCGAGGGCAAACAGATCCCGGATAACTCGCTGGTGATGGGCAGCCCGGGCCGGGTGGTGAAGCAGCTGAAAGCAGAGCAGATCGAACAGCTCAGGGCGGCCGCGGCGGGATATGTCGACAATCTGCGCCGTTACCGCCGGGGACTGCGCGCCCATGGCTGAACGCTACTGGGAAAACAAGACGCTGGCGCAGATGACGGCGGCCGAATGGGAGGCGCTGTGCGATGGTTGCGGCCGCTGCTGCGTGATCAAGCTGGAGGACGAGGACAGCGGATCGCTGCATTACACCAACGTCGCCTGCCGGCTGCTGGATCTGGATCGCTGCCGGTGCACCGATTACGGTCGCCGCTCGCAGCGGGTGCCCGAATGCATGGTGCTGACCGCCGGCGATGCCGAGACTCTGGCCGCGCTCCCGGCGAGCTGCGCCTATCGCCGCCTCGCCGAGGGCCGCAAACTGGCGCCGTGGCACCCGCTGCTGTCCGGATATGCCGAGTCAGTTCACGCGGCGGGAATCTCGGTGCGCGGCAAGGTGGTAGCGGAGACCTACATCCACCCCGATCAGCTGCCGGAGCAAGTGGTGTACTGGATCACCGCTGAAGACTGACGCCTCAGGCACTCCTGCGCCGCACTGCTTCCGCCTGCTCCTCTTCCGGCGGGCAGTCCGCCGCGGTCTCTATGGTCACCCGTGGCCGGTCCCAGATGCCGTCCCGCTGCAGCTTCGATACTGCCCCATCCACGAACTGCTCCAGTGATTGTTCCGGATTCGCCTCGCGCACGAACAATTTGCCGTCCACGCGGATCTCCGCGTTCACCAGCTGCACGCCGCAGTAGGAACCGACCGCCTCCACGTATTTGCCGCTGCCGGGAGCCTTGCAGCCGAGATAGCCCTGCCGCCTGACCTCGGTGTCGCGGAGGCCGGAGCGCTCCAGCAGTTTCACCATCTCAGGGAGCGCGGCCTCGAAACCGGTGGTGGCCGCCAGCGCCTCGGCCTTGGCCGCCGCGTTCTGGGCGTCGGCGTTGTCCATGGCCGCCGGCTGGATCATGACGGTGCTGGATACGACACGGCAGTCCTTGTACACCCCGACAATGACGGCATCGGCGGCGACGCCGGACAATGAAACGAGAATTCCGAGTAGAAACACGGAGCCGCTGAGAATTCGCAACATGACGCATCCTCCTGCGCACTGCAACACCTGGCATTATAACGGCAAGCCGGACCTGTGGGTGCGCGGCGGCGGCCATTGGTCGGCGGCACCGACCGCCGCCCCGGGTGGCCGCCACCGCCGGGCGTGCGGAAACCGCCGCGACGGTGGTCGGAATGCGGCATGTCGCCGGTCGCGCCGCTGGCTGCTGTGACATAATCGCGCCGTGACCAGGCGGCAATCGGCCCATGACCCACAACCAGCGCAAAACATTGCTCATTATGCTCGGCGGCGCCCTGGTGGTCGCCATCAGCATGGGCGTGCGCCAGTCGTTTGGCCTGTTCCTGCAGCCCGTGGTGAGCGACCTTGCCATCAGCCGCGAGGTTTTCGGGCTGGCGATTGCGCTGCAGAACCTGGTGTGGGGCGTCGCCCAACCGCTGGCCGGCATGGTGGCGGACAAGTATGGCAGCGGGCGGGTGATCGTCGCCGGCGGGCTGCTGTACCTGGCGGGCCTGGCGCTCACCGCGGGGGCCCACGACGGGCCTGACCTGTACCTGAGCTTCGGCCTGTTGATCGGCCTCGGGCTGGCGGGCACCACCTTCGCGGTGGTGCTGGGCGCGGTGGGCCGCGCGGTAGCGCCGCAACGCCGGGCTATGGCGCTGGCGCTGGTGTCGGCCGGCGGGTCCTTCGGCATGTTCGTCATGGTCCCCGGGGCGCAGATCCTGCTGGCTCAACTCGGCTGGGTCAACGCGCTGTACGTGCTGGCGGGCGCCGCGGCACTGATGCCGTTGCTGGCGATGGCGGTGGGCGGCGGCCGCGGCGGCGGCAAGGCGAGCGTGGTGGCCGGTGCCGACTCGCTGTCGCGCGCGATGGCGGAGGCGCGCGGGCATGGCGGCTACTGGCTGCTCACCCTCGGCTTTTTTGTCTGCGGCTTCCACGTCACCTTCATCGCCACCCACCTGCCTTCCTATCTCACCGACCAGTCGCTGGCGCCCATGGTCGGCGCCTGGGCCCTCGCCTGCATCGGCTTCTTCAATATCGTCGGCACCTACGTCTGGGGCCTGTTCGGCGGCCGCTACCGCAAGAAGAACCTGCTCAGCTACCTCTATTTCGCCCGCGCCGGGGTGATCGCGCTGTTCCTGGCGCTGCCGCTGTCGAATACCACGGCGCTGCTGTTTGCCGGCGCCATGGGCCTGCTGTGGCTGGGCACGATCCCGCTCACCAGCGGCCTGGTGGCGGAGATCTTCGGCATGCGCTACATGTCGACCCTGTTCGGGATGGTGTTCCTCAGTCACCAGCTGGGCAGTTTCCTCGGCGCCTGGCTGGGCGGCTACTTCTACGACCTGACCGGTTCCTATGACACGGTGTGGATGGCGGCCGCGGTGCTGGGCGTGGTGGCGGCGCTGCTGCACTGGCCGATCAACGACCGGCCCATCGAGCGGGCACCGATGGGACCGGAAGGTTCCGCCGCCGGCAACGCCGCCTGAGTCCGCCACGGCAACAGCGCAGGCCACGTGCGGTGCCCGGCCGCTTCACCCAACGCGCTCCTGGCCGACCATGATTCGCTAGCGGTCCAGCGTGCTGCGGCCGGGCGCCCGCATTCCCCATGACCCATCGCCCAGCGGTTTGATCACCTTCACCCCTCTTGCTGCCACGGTCTGTTCGTAATCGTCGATGTCATCGGTGACGAAATAGCCGAAGCAGGAGTGATAACCGAGTTCCGCGGCGGGGATGGCATCGGGGCACTGGCCCGCCACGATCCAGCCGTCGCGCACGAACATGCGCCAGCCGGGGCCGCCGATTTCGTGGATGCCGAATCGCAGCCGGTCGGTGTAAAACGCCGTGGAGGTCTCGTGGCCCCGCACCGCCAGGACATACAGGGTGCCTTGGATCAAGCTTTGCAATCCCGGCCTGACCACAGCGCGGCCAGCGGCGGTGGACGATGGATCGAGACCGCTGTGTCGGCAGCCTAACTGATCACCCCGGCCTTTACCCGCACCAGCTTGCCATCACGGTAGTCACGCAGGGCCTGCTCGATCTCCTCGCGGGTGTTCATGACGAAGGGCCCGTACTGCGCCACCGGTTCGCCGAGGGGGCGGCCGGTGACCATGATGAAGCGGGCGCCGCTTTTGTCGGCGGTTAAAGACCAGAGCCGGGAGGTGTCCAGCACCGCCAGGTGATGGCCGGGCAGCTCGGTGCCGTCGATGGTCAGCCCGCCCTCGAAGCAATAGACGAAGCCCTGGTGGTCCGCCTCCGCCCGGTGAGCGAAGCGGTATTCCGCGGCCAGCGCCACGTCCAGGTAGCAGGCGTCGGTGTGCGGGTCGCTGACCGGCCCGGTGCGTCCGGCATGGCTGCCAGCGATGACCTTGATTTCGGCGCCGTTCTCGCGCACCGTCGGCAGCCGCGCGGCGGTAAACTCCTGGTAGGCCGGCGCCGACATCTTCTCCCGCGCCGGCAGATTGATCCAAATTTGGAAGCCCCGCATCAGCCCCGCCTCCTGCTGCGGCATTTCCGAATGCAGCACGCCGCTGGCGGCCTTCATCCACTGCACGCCGCCGGGTCCGAGGTCGCCGCGGTTGCCCATGCTGTCCTGGTGCAGCATGTGGCCGTCCAGCATGTAGGTGACGGTAACGAAACCGCGGTGAGGGTGCTCGGGGAAGCCGGCGATGTAATCGTCCGGGTCGTCGCTGTTGAAGTAGTCCAGCATCAGGAAAGGGTCCAGGTTGGGCAGCGCGCTGCTGCCCAGGGTGCGGCGCACGGTAACGCCGGCGCCCTCGCGCATGGCGCGGCCGGGCACCAGCTGGCGCACGACGGACGTACCCATCAGCGCCCTCCCGCGACCCGCAGGTTGGCGCCGGCGCAGTAGGAGGCGTGGTCCGAGAGCAGCCACAGCACCGCCCGGGCGATCTCGTCCGGCCGGGCCATGCGGCCTATCGGGGCGGCGGCCGCGGTGTCGCGCAGCAGTGCCCCGGAGCCGGAGGCATCCACCATGTCGGTATCGACGATGCCCGGGCTGACCGCGTTGACGCGGATACCGTCGGGCATCAGTTCCCTGGCCAGGCCGAGGGTGAGACCGTCCACCGCGGCCTTGGATGCTGCGTACCACACGTATTGACCAGGGCTGCCCAGGGTGGCCGCGCCGGAGGAAAGGTTGACGATGGCGCCGCCGCGACCGCCGCGGCTTGCCGCCATGCGCCGCGCCGCCTCGCGGCAGCACAGCATGGTGCCGAGAACGTTGACATCCATCACCCGCCGCAGGGTGTCGGCACCGACTTCGGCGAAGGGGCCCGCCCGCCCAGTCACCCCGGCGCTGTTGACCAGGGCGGTCACCAGGCCGAAATTCTCTGCCGCGGTGTCGAACAGCCGCGCCACCTCGGCCTCGCTGCGGACGTCCGCCTGCAGCGGCAGCGCGCTGCCGCCGGTGTCACCGATCTCACCCGCCAGCCGAGCAGCGGCATCCTGGTCACGCCGGAAATTGATGACCACCCGGTAGCCGTCGCGGGCGGCCTGGCGGGCTACCGCGGCGCCGATGCCGCGGCTGCCGCCGGTGACGATCAGGACATCGGGCACGGTCGCCGGATCAGTCCTCGCCCTGCTTGAAGTGGCTGACCAGCTCCTTCTGGATGTTCGCGGGGGCGGGATCATAGTGGCTGAGCTCCATACTGTAGGAGCCTTCGCCGCCGGTCATGGATTTCAGGCGCGACTGGTAGTCGGACAGCTCCGCCAGCGGCACCTGGCCCTTGATGGTGACCATGCCGCCGGACAACACATCGGTGCTGGACACGCGGCCGCGACGCGATGACAGATCACCGGTGATGTCGCCCATGCTCTCGTTGGGAATGGTGATCTCGATGTTGACGATCGGTTCCAGCACGATGGGCCTGGCCTGAGACACGGCGTCGATGAAGGCCTTGCGGCCGGCCGTGATGAACGACACCTCGTTCGAGTCCACGGCGTGGAACTTGCCGTCGTAGAGCTCCACCTTGACGTCCTCGAGCGGGAAGCCGGCGATGGCGCCGGAGTCCAGCACCTGGCGCACGCCTTTTTCCACCGAGGGGATGAAGGTGTTGGGGATGACGCCGCCGACGATCTTGTTTGCGAACTCGAAGCCCTCGCCCCGCGCGAGCGGCTCGATGCGCAGGAACACCTCGCCGAACTGACCGGCGCCGCCGGTCTGCTTCTTGTGCCGGTGGTGGCCCTCCGCCTTGCGGGTGACGGTCTCCAGGTAGGGAATGGTGGGTGGCTTGGTGTCGACGCTGACGTTGTAAACCTCCTCCATGCGCTCCAGCGCGGTGCGCAGGTGCAGCTCGCCCAGCCCGCGCAGGATGGTCTCGTTGGCGGCGGCGGCCCGTTCGACGCGAATGCACGGATCTTCCTGGGCCAGCTTGTCCATGGCCTCGTAGAGCTTCTGCTCCTCGCCCCGTTTCTTGGGCTTCACGGCCAGCCCCGCCAGCGGCATGGGGAAATTCATCCGCTTGAGGTGGACATCGTCCTCGTCGTGGAAATTGTGCAGCATGGTGTCGAACTCGATGTCCGGCACCTTGGCCACCGCGCACAGCTCTCCCGGCACGCCGCGCTCGATCTCTTCGTGCTTGTCGCCCTGCATCTTGAACAAATGGCCGACCTTGAACGCCTTGCGGGACTGGTTGACGAACAGCTCGCTGTCCTTGGTCACCGTGCCCTGGTGGATGCGGAACATGCCGAGCTTGCCGACGTAGGGATCGAAGTGCACCTTGAACACGTGGGCCACGACGTGGCCGTCCGGGTCGGGGGTCACCTCCACGGATTCCTCGCTGTCCCCGGTGTCACGCACGAAGGGCGGCGCCGCGCCCTCGGTGGGATCCGGCATCAGCCTGGCGAACACGTCCAGCAGTTCCTTCACCCCGATCCTGGCCGTGCCGGAGACGAAGCACACCGGGACCAGGTGGCCGTCCCGCAGCGCCTCTTCGAAGGCATCGTGAAGCTGCTCCGGGGATACCTCGCCCTTCTCCAGGTAGGCCTCCATCAACTCTTCGTCCACCTCGACGGTCTGGTCGATGACCCGGGTGTGGGCCTCCGCCACCGAGGAGAAGTCGGCGTCGCCGGATGGATTGAAGAAGCAGTCCACCACCTTGGTGGCGCCCGCGGCGGGCAGGTTCACCGCCAGGCACTCGTCGCCGAAGGTCTCGCGGATGCTGCCGAGCAGCCCTTCCAGGTCCACGCCCTCGGCGTCGATGTGGTTGACAATGATCATGCGGCACTGCTTGCGTTCGCTGGCCCATTCCTTCAGCCGCCGGGTCATGGTCTGGATGCCGGCCTGGGCGTTGATGACGATGGCGACCGTGTCCACCGCGGGCAGCACGCTCAATGCCTGGCCGACGAAGTCGGGATATCCGGGGGTGTCGATGAGGTTGATGTGGGCGCCGCCGTAGTCGAAGCTGACCAGGGAGGAGCGCAGGGAGTGTTGGTGTTTCTGTTCGAGGGGGTCGGCGTCGGAGACGGTGTTGCCTTTTTCCACCGAGCCGGGGGTCTGGATGCTGCCGGCCTCATGGAGCAGTGCCTCCACCAGGGTGGTCTTGCCGGCGCCGGCATGTCCGACCAGGGCGATGTTGCGGATTTCTTTAGTGGTGTATTCGGCCATAAGCCATCATCCCTCCATCTCTTTATGATTATCTGAAGTGGTGCAACCGGCCCCAGCCTACCCCAAATCCACGCCGGCACCAAACCACCGCGACCGGCACCGCCTCAGCCGTCCAGGGGGCTCTTGACGCCGTGTCCGCCGCGGTTGAGGACGTGGGTGTAGATCATGGTGGTCTTCACGTCCTTGTGGCCGAGCAGCTCCTGCACGGTGCGGATGTCGTAGCCGTCCTCCAGAAGTTGGGTGGCGAAGCAGTGACGCATGGTGTGGCTGCCAAAGGGCTTGAAGATACCGGCGGCGTGCGCCCCGGCGCGGATGGCACGCTGGATGTTCTTCTCCGACAGGTGGTGACGGCGCACTGCGCCGGAGCGAGGATCACAGGAGCGGTTCCTGGACGGGAACAGGTATTGCCAGGCCCATTCCCCGTCTGCGTGGGGGTACTTGCGGGCCAGGGCGAAGGGCAGGTACACATGGCCGTAGCCCTGGGCAAGATCGGTATCGTGCAGCGCCTTGACCCGCCGCAGATGACCCTGAAGCCGCGGCACGAGGCTGGCCGGCAGAACGGTGACGCGGTCCTTGTTGCCCTTGCCTTCGCGCACGGTAATCTGTTGGTAGTCGAAGTCCAGGTCCTTGATCCGCAGACGCAGGCATTCCATCAAACGCATGCCCGAGCCGTACAGCAGCTCGGCAACCAGGCCGTTGGTGCCATGTATCAAGGCCAACATCCGCTGCACTTCCCCTCGGGGCAGCACCACAGGCCTGCGATGTGGCCGCTTGGCGCGGACGATGTCATCCATCCATGCCAGGTCCTGCTTGAGCACCTGTTTATAGAGGAACAAGATGGCGGACAGGGCTTGATTTTGGGTGGATGCTGACACAAGCTTGTTCACGGCGAGGTGATTCAGGAAAGCGGTGATCTCCGCCTCGCCCATTTCGGCGGGATGTCGCTTGTTATGGAAGAAGATGAAACGCTTGATCCACTGGACGTAGGTTTCTTCGGTGCGGTAGCTGTAGTGGCGGACTCGCAGCTCACCGCGGGCCTGATCCATGAGGCGGGGTTTATGCATGGCAGCCTCTTTGCGCCGTTGCGGTGTTCCTTCAAGTTCCCTAACGTGACCCTAACAACATGATTTCAGGGGCACGCCAAACATTAAATACCCCCATAAGCGCCGTTGCAACCCCCGCGTATGGTCCAGCAAATTTTAGTTAG
>CAMYNL010000002.1 GCA_947259705.1 uncultured Gammaproteobacteria bacterium
ACCTGCCAGGAACTGTTCAACGCCTGCTCCGGCAACGGCTGGGCCGACCGCGACCACTCCGCCATGGTCAAGGCACTCGAACTCCTCGCCAGGCACGAAACCGGCAGCGCAACGGACAGCGATCAACGGGCCGCGTGAACAACAGCGCCAGCGGCGTACGTCAGTTCGCCGAAGCTTTCGGGGCGGCACCATCCGCCCCTGTCTTTTTCTGAAAGGCCGGCCGTCATGACGGCAGACCCGAAGGCACTGTTGCGGGCCTTGTTCCAATCCGCTATCGATGCCGCCTCCCCCGCCGTCTGTTTGCCGCCCCGGTTGCCGCCCCCGCCGCCGGGCCGCACCGTGGTGATCGGTGCCGGCAAGGCGGCGGCGAGCATGGCCAGGGCAGTGGAAGACCACTGGACCGGGAAGCTGGAAGGACTGGTGGTCACCCGCTACGGGCATGGTCTGCCCTGCCGCCGCATCGAGGTGGTGGAGGCCGCGCACCCGGTGCCGGACCAGGCCGGACGCGCGGCGGCCCAGCGCATCATGGAGCTGGTTGGCGCCCTGGGTGCCGACGACCTGGCGCTGTGCCTGATCTCCGGGGGCGGATCGGCGCTGCTCTCGCTGCCGGCGCCGGGGCTGACCCTGGAAGACAAGCAGGCGGTGAACAAGGCGCTGCTGCGATCGGGGGCCAATATCGGCGAGATGAACTGCGTGCGCAAGCATTTGTCCGCGATCAAGGGCGGGCGCCTCGCCGCCGCCGCCGCGCCGGCCCGGGTAGTCACTTTGCTGATCTCCGATGTGCCCGGCGACGACCCGTCGGTGATCGCGTCGGGACCCACGGTGGCCGATCCCACCACCAACGCGGACGCCCTGGCGGTGCTGGACAAGTACGGCGTCCGCGAACCCGCTGCGGTATACCGGTACCTGCAAGGTGCCGCGGAGGACACACCGAAGCCGGGTGATCCGAGACTGGAAGGCGGCGAAGTTATCGTGCTGGCCACCACCCAGGATGCACTGGAGGCGGCGGCGCGCAACGCGCGTGAGGCCGGCTACACACCGGTGATACTCGGTGACCTGGAAGGCGAGGCCCGCGACGTGGCGCTGGTGCACGCAGGCATCGCACGCCAGTCGGCACGCTACGGTCAACCGTGCGCGCCGCCCTGTGTGCTGCTGTCCGGCGGCGAAACCACCGTCACCGTGCGCGGCAACGGTCGCGGCGGGCGCAACGCAGAGTTCCTGCTGGCGCTGGCGGTGGCGCTCGATGGCCATCCGCGCATCCATGCCATCGCCGGCGACACCGACGGCATCGACGGCACCGAGGACAACGCCGGCTGCATGCTGGGACCGGACAGCCTGCGGCGGGCCCGTCAGCGCGGACTCCATCCGCGCGCCATGCTGGCCGACAACGACGGCTATGGTTTCTTCACCACCCTCGATGACCTGGTGGTCACCGGTCCGACCCTGACCAATGTCAACGACTTGCGCGCCCTGCTGATCACCGAGTGAGTCCCGCCGGTGCATACCAGCAATCCGCATCAGCCTGAAGGAGGAGCATCGTGTCCCGCATAAAGATATCCTGGCCCGGGGGTGCCGTGACCGCCACCCTGCGCGATACCCCCAGCAGCGCCGCCCTGCTGGCCGCGTTGCCCGTCACCGCCACGGCGAACACCTGGGGCGATGAAGTCTATTTCGACGTCGGCCTGCGCCCGGAGCTGGAAGCGGGTGCCCGCCAGGTGGTGGATCCCGGTACCGTTTGCTTGTGGGTACAGGGCAGTTCCCTGGCGCTGCCCTACGGCCCGACCCCGATTTCCGAAGGCGACGAATGCCGGCTGGTCACCGCCGTCAACGTACTGGGCATGCTGGACGATCAGCCCGCCAGGCTCGCCGAAATCAAATCCGGTGATGCCATCACGGTAGCGCGGCTGGATACCTGAAGCGCGGCGGCATGGCCGGTTGACCGCCGCGCGGCGATGACTCGACAATGACCGACAAACCCACACGGGGGCGAACCACCATGGCCACCGACAAGCCCGCCGCGAAGCGGCAGACCACGGCCAGACGGCGCGGGCGCAAGCCGGCGGCCGGCGGCCGTTCGGTGGCCCAGGTGCAGTCGCTCAACCGCGGACTGGCGCTGCTGGAGCGCATCGCGGACAACGCGGACGGCGTCACCCTGACCGATATCGCACAACAGGTGGGCCTCGCCCCCTCTACCACCCACCGCCTGCTGCTGACCCTCGCTCAGAGCGGCTACGTGCGCCAGAACGAGGAACTCGGCAAGTGGTACGTGGGCGTCAAGGCGTTCACTGTCGGCAACGCCTTTCTCGGTGCCCGCGACATCGTGGAGAGCAGCCGGCCGTTCCTGCACAAGCTGATGGAAGCCACCGGTGAGACCGCCAACCTGGCGGTGCTGGAAGGAGGTGAAGCGGTGATCGTTTCCCAGGTGGAATGCCATGAACTGATGCGCATGGTGGTGCCGTTGGGAACCCGCACGCCGGTGCATGCCTCCGGCCTGGGCAAGGCGCTGCTGCTGGCGATATCCGAGTTCGAGGTGGCCGCGATCCTGCATCAGCACGGATTGACGCGTTACACCGAGCACACGCTGGACACGCCGGCAAAGCTGAAGCAGAACCTGCAGGCGGCCCGCAAGGCGGGTTATGTGGTGGACAACGAGGAACATGCCGTCGGTCTGCGCTGCGTCGCGGCGCCGGTGTATGACGAACAGGGCAGGGCCGTGGCCGCCATCTCCATCTCCGGGCCGCGGTCGCGTATCCCCGACACCCGGTTGCGGGAACTCGGCGCCTTGACCGGCCGCATCGCGCGCGAGGTCACCGATCATATCGGCGGCCACCCACCGTCCCAGACCTGACGCGCAGTCCCTCGCACACGCATCGTCACCTCGCCGGCATAGCGCATCAAGGATCCCGGATGATGGCGACGGGATCGGGCGGCTGAACGCCAAGTTGGGCGAGGAAAAAGTGGGGTCGGAGTCATGACTTGGACCCCACTTTTTGCAAACAGATTGTCAGTGTCTCGTTCCGCCGCTTTGCTGCAACAATATGCAGCCTAGTGCTGCAGGATCTTGGCCAGGAAGGCCTGCGCGCGGTCGCTGCGCGGGGTATTGAAGAATTCCTCGGTGGGGGCGTCCTCGACGATGCGCCCCTCGTCCATGAAGATGACGCGGTCGGCCACCTTGCGGGCGAACCCCATCTCGTGGGTGACCACCATCATGGTCATGCCCTCCGTGGCCAGTTCCACCATGACGTCCAGGACCTCGTTGATCATCTCCGGATCGAGCGCCGAGGTCGGCTCGTCGAACAGCATCGCGATCGGGTCCATGGCCAGCGCGCGGGCGATGGCCACCCGCTGCTGCTGACCGCCTGACAGTTGACCCGGGTACTTGTCCGCCTGGTCGGACAAATCGATGCGCTGCAGCAGGCTCCTGGCTTTCGCCCTGGCCTCCTCGCGCGAACGGTTCAACACCTTCTCCTGGGCCAGACAGATATTGTTGAGTACCGACATGTGCGGGTACAGTTCGAAATGCTGGAACACCATGCCGATCTGGGAACGCAGCCGCGCCATGTTCGTGCCGGCGTCGGTGACCGCCACATCGTTCACCCGGATCGCGCCTTCCTGCACCGGCTCCAGCCCGTTCACACACTTGATGAGCGTTGACTTGCCCGAACCCGAGGGGCCGCAGACTACCACCACCTCGCCGCGCTCGATGCCGGTTGAACAATCCGCCAGGACCTGGAATTTTCCGTACCACTTGCTGATATGATCGATAGTTATCATCTTGCAATCTCTTTGCTCAGCCGCTTGACCAGCATGGAACCGGCGAAACAGATCACGAAATACACCGCCGCCGCGAAGGTGTACATCTCCACCAGTCGTCCTTCCTTCTGCGCCACGATGGCGGAAGCGGTCATGAAATCCCGCAGGCTGACGACAAACACCAGCGAGGTGTCCTGGAACAGGATGATCGCCTGGGTCAGCAGGATGGGGACCATGTTGCGAAACGCCTGCGGCAGGACGATGTACCGCTGGATCTGCCAGTAGCCAAGCCCGGTCGCCTGCCCCGCCCATACCTGTCCGCGGGCGACGCTCTGGATGCCGGCGCGGATGATTTCACTGTAGTAGGCGGCCTCGAAGATGATGAAGGCGATCAGGGCCGAATAGAAGCTCCCTACCGGCCGGCCGATGGCGAGCGGCACCAGGAAGTAGAACCAGAAAATGACCAGGATCAGCGGCACCGAGCGGATCAGGTTCACGTAGGTGGCGGAGAACAGCGAAAACACCTTGAATGACGACAGGCGCATCAGCGCCAGCAGCGTACCCGCGGCGACGCCCCCGAGGATGCCCAGGCCGGTCAGCAGCAGGCTGAGCTGCAGCCCCTGCCACAGGAAGGGCAGCGACTTGACGACGATCTGGGTATCGAATTCGCCGAACACCTAGCGCTCGTCCTTGCTGATGAAGCCGGGGATGCGCAGCCGCGATTCCAGAAGATGCATCAGCACCGTGGTGCTCAAGGCGATCACCACGTAGATCACCGTGGCCGCGGTGTAGGCCTCGAAGCTGTTGAAGGTGTACTCGGAGATCTGCTGGCTCTGTGCCGTCAGTTCCAGCAGGCCAATGGTCAGGGCCAGCGAGGAGTTCTTGAAAATGGTCAGGAACTCGGAGGTCATGGGGGGCACGATCAGGCGGTAGGAGATCGGCAGCAGCACATAACGATAGACCTGGCTGGTGGTCAGGCCGCTGGCGTAGCCGGCATGGCTGAGCCCGATGGACAGGGACTCGATGCCGGCACGCACCTGCTCGGCGACCCGGGAGGCGGTATAGAAGCCCAGGCACAGCACGGCGGAGGAAAACTCCGGATTGGGCATGTCGCGCTTCATCCAGCGCCCCACCTCGACCGGCATCAACTCCGGCAGCACGAAGTACCACAGGAACATCTGCACCAGCAGCGGGATGTTGCGGAACAGCTCGACGTAGGTCGTGGCGAGGGTGCGGACCAGGCGGTTGGGAACGGTGCGCGCCACGCCCACCACGGAACCCACAGCAAACGCGATGACCCAGGCCGCCAGGGCCACCATCACGGTCCAATAGAGCCCCGAGAACAGCCAGCCCAGATAGGGCTCCTCGAGCAGGACCGCCCAGTTCCAGTTGTATTTAATCAGCCCCTCCCCGGTTCATGGCGGCGAGCCCGGCCGCGGACGGTCCGACCGCCCGCCGCCGGTCACGGCGGCTCATGCGTGCGCCGGCCTGATTCAGTAAGGGAGGGCCTGCATCTCGAATGTCGCTTTCAGCAGGTCGGTCTGCGGGACGCCCAACGGGTCGAACCATTTGGCGTAGATGTCGTTGATTTCGCCGGATCGGAAGAGATCCGACAGCGTGGTGTTGGCCACCAGCCGGAAGGCCGAATCGTCGCGAGGCACCATGATCGCGTAGGGATCGTAGGAGAGGAAACGCCCGACCACGTCGTATTCGTCGGGGCTTTTCGCCTTGGAAACCAGGCCGTGCAACAGGATATGGTCGGTGGAGTAAGCGTCCACACGATCGGTCTCCAGCGCCAGGAACCCCTCGGCGTGATCTTTGACCGGCAGCATCTTGATGTCCAGGCCCTGCTTTTCGGCGATGGCCTTGACCGCCCGCTCGTTGGTGGTGCCCTGCGCCAGCGCAACGGCCTTGCCGTTCAGATCCTCCACCTCCTTGATGTTGGAGCTCTTCTTGACCAGCAGCTTGGTGCCCGTAATGAAGGTCACGTGGGCATAGTCGATCTGCTGCTGCCGGGTCAGGTTGTTGGTGGTGGAACCGCACTCGATGTCGATGGTGCCGTTGGCCAGCAGCGGGATGCGCGTCTTGGGATTCACTGGCACGAACTTGACCTCGAGCTTCTTGCCCACCACTTCGCTGGCCTTGTCCACGATACGCATGCACAGGTCGATGGAGTAGCCTTCCGGCTGCTGCTGGTCGTTGAGGTAAGAGAAAGGCACCGACGACTCGCGGTGACCCACGTTGATGACCCCCGCGTCCCGTATCTTCTTGAGAGTGCCGTAAAACTCCGCGGCGGCGGCCTGGCCCGTCGCAAGCAGGGCCACGCCACTGACGGCCATGACGGCCAGTGTTTTGACATATGACATTCTTCTAATTCTCCTCTGGTCTGTAGCCCGGGCAGGTTATAGGTAAAACCGCGCTGCTTCAACCGACGAAAAGGCTTTCGTAGGCGAACAATGCGGCGGAGCCACCGGTGTGCAGAAACACCACGTTCTGGCCCGGCTCGAAGAACCCCTGCCGGACCAGCCCGATCAGACCCGCCATCCCCTTGCCGGAGTAAACCGGGTCCAGCAGCAAGCCCTCGTGCCGCGCGACCAGGGTGACGGCCTCCACCATCTCCGGCGTCGGCTGGCCATATCCGGGGCCGACGTAGTCGCTGTTCACCATCACCGCGCCGGGGGCCACGGATGGCGCGCCGAGGTGCTGGTTCACCCGTTCCAGCAGCCGGTAGACGTTCGCCTCCTGCTCCGCCCGCGGTGCCTTGACGCTGATTCCCATCACCCGGATACCGCTGTTGATGGCCTGCAGCCCGGCCACCAACCCGGCCTGGGTGCCGGTGCTGCCGGTGGCGTGTACCACCCAGTCGATGGGGATGCCCGTGTCCGTCGCCTGGCTGACCAGCTCCAGCGCGCACTGCACATAGCCCAGCGCGCCTACCGGGTTCGAGCCGCCCCCGGGGATCACGTAGGGCCTGCCACCGCGCGCGCTGATGGCGTTGGCGAGCGCTTCCGCCTCGGCGTTCATGTCGCCCCCGGCGGGGCGGAACTCGTGGCGGGCCCCGAACAGCTCATCGAGCAGGACATTGCCGGTGGTCTCGTAGCCCGGCCCCATGGTGGTGACCCGACGCTCCAGCAGCACCTCGCAGGTAAGCCCGAGGCGGCACGCCGCGGCCGCCGTCTGGCGCACGTGATTAGACTGGGTCGCGCCCTGCGTGACCACGGTGTCGGCACCGCATTGCAACGCCTCCGCCATCAGGAATTCCAGCTTGCGCGTCTTGTTGCCGCCGGTGGCCAGGCCGGTGCAGTCGTCGCGCTTGACGTAAAGCGTCGGCCCACCCAGCAGGCGACCGAGATTGGGCATGGCTTCCAGGGGCGTGGGCAGGTGGGCGAGACGCACCCGCGGGAATCTGGCTAGTTGCATATGGGCCTCCTCAATCGTATCCCTCGAACCGCTGGCAAGGGCCGCGACGCCCCCCAGGCTGCCGGGATTATATGTCAGCATGCATCGCGCCGCCCCGGCGGCGCTGTCCTCGACAGAAGGCCGACGTCAACGGTCCGCTGCGGCCGACGGCGGCATTGACGTGGGTCAGGATAGTCGGCAATTCCACCGGGAACCTGTGGAGCGGGGTCGCGAACTTTGCTATGGTGGCGCGCTGCAAAATCTGCTGAAACCATCCCCGGCCCCGGCCCTCTAAGGAAACACCCATGATCCCAGAAATCGGACATTTCGCCCTGGTGCTTGCGCTCTGCGTAGCCATCGTGCAGACCGTGCTGCCGATCGCCGGTGCCGCCCGCGGCGACGCCGGCTGGATGGCGGCGGCCAGACCGGCGGCGCAAGCGCAGCTGCTGTGCGTTGCCGTTGCCTACGGCTGCCTGACCTATGCCTTCATCGTGCATGACTTTTCCGTGGCCTACGTGGCACAGAATTCCAATTCGGCACTGCCCCTGCTCTACCGCATCTCCGGCGTGTGGGGCGCCCACGAGGGCAGCCTGCTTTTATGGGTGCTGATCCTGGCGCTGTGGACCGGCGCCGTGTCGTGGTTCAGCCGCAGCGTGCCGGAACAGATGGTGGCCCGGGTGCTCGGCGTCATGGGCATGGTCAGCATCGGCTTCCTGTTGTTCACCCTGCTCACCTCCAATCCCTTCGCGCGACTGCTGCCCGCGGCCGCCGAGGGTCGCGACCTGAATCCGTTGCTGCAGGACGTGGGGCTCGCCATCCATCCGCCCATGCTGTACATGGGCTACGTCGGCTTCTCGGTCGCCTTCGCCTTTGCTGTCGCCGCCATGCTGAGCGGCCGCCTGGACGCGGCCTGGGCGCGCTGGACCCGGCCGTGGACCACCGTGGCCTGGTCGTTCCTCACCGTCGGCATCGCGCTCGGCAGCTGGTGGGCCTATTACGAGCTGGGCTGGGGCGGCTGGTGGTTCTGGGACCCGGTGGAAAACGCCTCCTTCATGCCATGGCTGGTGGGCACCGCGCTGATGCACTCGCTCGCGGCCACCGAAAAGCGCGGGGTGTTCAAGGCCTGGACGGTGCTGCTGGCGGTGTTTGCGTTCTCGCTCAGCCTGCTGGGGACATTCCTGGTTCGCTCCGGGGTGTTGACCTCCGTGCATGCCTTCGCCACCGACCCGGAACGCGGCGTGTTCATCCTCGCGTTCCTGGGCCTGGTGATCGGCGGCTCCCTGACCCTCTACGCCTGGCGCGCGCCGCGCATCCGCAGCCAGGCCCAGTTCGAACTGGTGTCCCGCGAAACCGGGCTGCTGCTCAATAACGTGCTGTTCGTGGTGGTGGCGGCCACGGTGCTGCTCGGCACCCTGTATCCGCTGGTGCTGGATGCGCTGGGTGCGGGCAAGATCTCGGTCGGGCCGCCGTATTTCAACAGCGTGTTCATCCCCCTGACCATCCCGCTGGCGGTGTTCGTCGGTGTCGGTGCGCTGGCGCGATGGAAGCGTGACCGCCTGTCGGAACTGCTGGGCAGGTTGAAGTGGGCACTGCTGGTCAGCGTGATCGGCGGCGCGGCCCTGCCGCTGCTCGCGGACTTCTACTCCCTCAACGCGGCCGCGGGCCTGACCCTCGCCCTGTGGGTGATCAGCTCCAACCTGTATGGCCTTTACGAGCGCGTGGCCAAGAGCCAGAACCGTGTCCTTGCCCTGGCCCGGATACCGCGGGCGTTCTATGGCATGACCCTGGCCCACATGGGTGTCGGCGTGTTCATCATCGGCGTCACCTTCACCACCGTGTACAGCATCGAAAAGGACGTGCGCCTGGCGCCGGGCGAGGATTACACCATGGCCGGATACCGGTTCCGTTTCGACGGCGTGAAACAGACGCCGGGGCCCAACTACATGGCCCGCATGGGCTCCATGCAGGTCTACCGGGGCGACCGCCTGGTGGCCGACATGGCCCCGGAAAAACGCGTCTACCGCGTAAACCAGAATCCCATGACCGAGGCCGCCATCGACGCCGGCCTGACCCGCGACCTTTACGTATCGCTGGGCGAGCCGCTGGACCGCGAGGGGTCCTGGAGCGTGCGGCTGTATTACAAGTCGTTCATTCGCTGGATATGGCTGGGCTGCCTCTTCATGGCGCTGGGCGCCCTGCTCGCGGCCTCCGATAAACGCTACCGCACCGTGCCGCGGGCGGCACGCGTCGCCCCGGAAGAAGCGGACGGCGCGCGGGCGGTGCCGGGGACTGCGTAATGGCCGGCAAGACCCGCTTCCTGCTTCCCGTCGGCGTGTTCGCCGTCATCGTGGTGTTCCTCGGCATCGGCCTGACCCTGGACCCGCGCAAGGTGCCCTCGCCACTGGTGGACAAGCCGGCGCCGGGATTCACCCTGCCGCGGCTGGATGACCCGGCGGTCACCATGAGCCCGGCCGAGCTGCAGGGCAAGGTGTGGCTGCTCAACGTGTGGGCCTCCTGGTGCGTGTCCTGCCGGGCGGAACACGAGGTCCTGAAGCAACTCGCCGCGCGTGACCTGGTGCCCATCATCGGGCTGAACTACAAGGACCAGTCCGACGCCGCCAGGCAGTGGCTGCGACAGCTCGGCGACCCCTACGCGGCCTCCGTGGTTGACGCCGAGGGCCGCACCGGTATCGACTGGGGCGTCTACGGGGTGCCGGAGACCTTTGTGATCGATCGGCGCGGCGTCATCCGCTACAAGCACATCGGACCGGTGTCGGGTGCCGACCTGGACGAGAAGATCATCCCCATCATCCGGCGCCTGGTGGAGGAGAAAGCATGACGCCAAGGTGGGTCGTGATCGCCTTGCTGCTGTGCAGCCTGCCGCTGCAGGCCCGCATAGAGGCGCTGCAGTTCGAGGATGCGCGGCAGGAACAACGCTACCGCAACCTGATCGCCGAGCTGCGCTGCCTGGTGTGCCAGAACCAGAACCTGGCCGATTCCAATGCCGAGCTGGCACAGGACTTGAGGCAGCAGACCTACGAGATGATACGCAAGGGAGCCAGCGACGACGAAATCGTCGACTACATGGTGAAACGTTATGGCGATTTCGTGCTCTACCGCCCGCCGGTAAAGACCAACACCGCCTTGTTGTGGATCGGTCCCTTCGTGCTGCTCGGCGCCGGGCTGGTGACGCTGATCGTCTTCGCGCGCAGGCGCGGCCGCGCGGCGGCTGCGACGCTGGACGATGCCGAGCGGGAGCGCGTCAGGCGCCTGCTCGATGACGAAAAGGAATCGGTAAGCTAGATGGTCGTCTTCTTTTTAGTCGCCGCAGCACTGTTGCTGCTGGTGCTGCTTCTGATTGTTCCCTCCCTTTCCGGTCGCGGCGGCGACTACGAGCAGCAGCGCGACGAACATAACATCGCCATTGCCCGCGAACGGCTGGCCGAACTCGACGCCAGGCACGAGCGCGGCGAGCCGGACCAGGGCAACTACGAACGCGAGCGCCTCGACATCGAACGCGCGCTGCTGGACGACCTCGACCGTGCCGGCGCCGCAGCTGCCGGCGCCGGCCCGCGCGGCGGGCCGTGGACAGCGATCGCGGTGGGCGTGGCGCTGCCGATACTGGCCGGCGCCCTGTACCTGGGACTGGGCCGGCCCGAGGTCCTGTCCGGCGCGCCGGCCGCCAAGGTGGCGCAGGCACCCGCCGACGGTCAGCACCCGGTGGACATGGAAGCCATGGTGGCGCAACTGGCGCAACGCCTCGCCCAGGACCCCGACAACGCCGAAGGGTGGGCCATGCTGGGCCGCTCCTACATGGCCATGAGCCGGTATGCGGAGGCCGCCGATGCGTTCGGCAGACTGTACGAACTGGTGGGCGAACAGCCTGCGGTACTGGTGCGTTACGCGGACGCTATGGCCATGAGCAACGGCGGCAGCCTGGCCGGCAAGCCGCGGCAGCTGGTGGAGCGCGCCCTGGCCCTGCAGCCGGACAATACGCAGGGTCTGTGGATGGCCGGGACCGCGGCGCGGCAGGCCGCCGACCACCAGCTGGCGCTGGACTATTTCCGGCGGCTGGAGCCGCTGGTCGCCTCGCAACCGGACACCCAGGCCACCATCCGGCAGTTGATCGCCGAGGCCGAACAGCAGCTGGGCGGCGCCGCGGCGCCGGCTCCGGGGCCCGCGGCCGGACCGGCGATGGCGGCGGCCAAGTCCGTCACCGTGGAGGTGAACCTCGATCCCTCACTGAACGCCAGGGTGACCCCCGATGACACCGTGTTCATCTTCGCCCGCGCCCTGCAGGGGCCGCCCATGCCGCTGGCGGTGGTTCGCAAGCGCGCCGGTGAACTGCCGCTCACGGTGACCCTCGACGACAGCTCGGCGATGGCGCCGGCGCTGCGCCTGTCCAACTTCGACCAGGTGCGGGTGAGTGCACGCATCTCCAAGAGCGGCCAGGCGGTGGCCCAGAGCGGCGACCTGCAGGCCGAGGCGCTGCCGGTGTCAACGCTCGCCGGGGAACCGGTCACCCTCAGCATCAACCAGGTCGTGCCCTGACGCGCGGCCACGGTAACCGGTATATTGCGCCAGGGCGGCGCAAAGAGGACCAAACTTTTTGTCTGGTGCGAAACAACTGTCGACATCCAGCGTGACGCCTGATGCGCGGGTACCGGCCCATCCCGGCCCCGGCGGAAGATAAAAGTACGGGCACGACATCGGCAAGGCCGCGGCGGACATCCCGCGCGGCGGTCATGCCCATGTCCACAACGTCAAGACCAAGCGGTGGTAGGCATGGCCGACTACACATTCCAGGGCTATCGACGCGAGCCATGCGGCGTGGCGGAACTGTGGGTATCGGTGACATGCGGCGAATCCGACACCACCTCGGGCCTGGCCGCGAACCCGACCGTGGGCAATCTGATCGACAAGCTGGGTCCCCTGGGCGCCACCACCTGCTTCGGCGAGACCTCGGAGTTGACCCGCGCCGAGCAGGTCTCCGCCAGCCGTGCCAAGACCCCCGAGGTGGCGAACAAGTTCCTCGGCACCTGGCAGGCATACATGGACGAGGTGGTCGAGCCTTTCAAGACCAGTGATCTCTCCGCGAGCCAGCCCACCAAGGGCAACATCGAGGGCGGGCTGACCCCCATCGAGGAAAGGCGTTCGGCAATCTGGAGAAGATCGGCAAGCACACCCGGTTCATCGACGTGCCGGGGCCGGCCGAGACGCCCGGCCGCGGTCCCGGAGTCTACTTCACGGATACCTCCTCGGCGGCCGCCGAGTGCGTCACCCTGCAGGCGGCGGCGGGATTCGTGGTCCACCGGTTTCCCACCGGGCAGGAAAATATCATTGGCAATCCCATCGAACCCGTCATAAAGTTGACCGGCAACCCGCGAACTGTCCGCACCATGAGCGGACACATCGACCTCGATGTGTCCGGCCTGCTGCGGCGCGAGATGAACATGGACCAGGCCGGAGACCAGTTGATCGATATCACCCTGGGCACCGCCAGCGACCGCCTGACGGCAGCCGAGGCGCTGGGGCCCCGGGAGTTCGTGCTCACCAAACCGTATCGCAGCGCGTAAGCGCAATCACCATAAGTTCTGGAGGAAGCTAGATGAAAAACCGCAGATCCGTCGTGCTGGCCGCGGCCATGGCCGCCATGCTGGGCACAGGCGCCGCAGGCGCCGCCGATTATCCGTCGAAACCCGTCAGCTACGTGATCCCCTTCGGGCCCGGCGGCGAGTCCGACATCACCGCGCGCCATCAGCAGGCTTTCTTCAACAAGAAGTTCGGCCAGGACCTGATCATCTCCTACAAGCCCGGCGGCGGTGGTGCCGTGGGCTGGTCCCAGTTGAACGATATGCCCGGCGACGGCTACAACCTCATGGGCGTCAACCTGCCGCATATAGTGGTCAAGCCGCGCCAGAAGGATGTCGGCTTCAAGACCGAGGACCTCGCAGTCGTGTACATGTTCCATTACACGCCGGACGCCATCGTGGTGGAGGCCAACAGCCCCTTCAAGACGGTGCAGGACGTCATCGACTACGCCAGGCAGAACCCGGGCAAGATGACCTTCTCCGGCTCCGGCAAGGGTACCGCCAACCACCTCGCCCAGGTCACCTTCGACAAGCTGGCCGGCATCAAGACCACCTACGTGGCCTTCAAGGGCACCGGTGCCTCGGTGACCGCCCTGCTCGGCGAACAGGTCATGGGTCAGTGGGGCTATACCTCGGTGGGCGCCAAGCACGAAGGCAAGGTGCGCCTGCTGGCGGTGGCGATGGACGAGCGCCATCCCAAGTTCCCCGAGGTGCCGACCTTCAAGGAGCTGGGTTTCGACATCGTCTCGGGCGCCTACCGCGGCATCGCGGTGCCCAGCTCAACCCCGGAGGATGTGCGCGTGCAGCTGTCCAAGATGATTGGTGAGATCAACGCCGACGCGGATTTCAGAAAGCGCATGGAGAACGATGGTTTCGCGCTGGTGGAAGTCGACTATGCCGGCATGAAGTCATTCCTCGACGAGAAGAGCCAGGGTTACATCGAGGCCGCGAGGGAAGCCGGGGTCATCAAGTAGACCAGGTTCCGCGCCCGCCGACCGCGGCGGGCGCGTTCCCTCGCGAAGACCGGTATGTCCAGCCTGCACGGCTTGCCAGGCGGCCGGAAGCACATTGTCAACGTATTGCCAGCATAAGGATGCCGGGGCTTTGACTGATATACAGGCTGCTGCGGTAAGCGCCAACCCGGCCCCGGCTGGTCCGGCGGTCGTCGTTGAAGCGGGACCGCACTCGAGGTATCAGCACCGCGGTGAGTGGTGTTTCGATCCGATTTCATCCGCACCCGGGGCCAACATGCCCGGGCCAGGACCCGGGGTAGCGCTCGACCATGCAGGCTAGCGTCGGCTATCTGCTGGAGGCATTGACGCCTTTTCACGTCCTGCTGGCCCTCGGCGGGGTAATCGCCGGCACGGTGGTCGGTTCGCTGCCCGGGCTCACCGCCACCATGGCGGTGGCAGTGCTGGTCCCGATCACCTTCACCATGGAACCGGCCGCGGCGCTGATACTGATGGGCGCCATCTATACCGGCGCGATCTACGGCGGCGCCTATGCGGCGATCCTGCTCAACACGCCGGGCACGCCCTCTGCCATCGCCACCACCTTCGACGGCTACCCGATGGCCAAGCGCGGCGACGGTGATCTGGCCATCACACTCGCCTGCCTGGCGTCGGTGTGCGGGGGGCTGGTGGGCGCGCTGTTCCTGCTCAGCCTGGCGCCGCCGCTGGCCAACGTGGCGCTGGCCTTCGGTCCGGTGGAATATTTCTGGCTGGCGATCCTGGGCCTCACCCTGATCGCCGCCCTGTCCCAGGGCAATTTGCTCAAGGGACTGGTCGGGGCCTGCTTCGGGCTGCTGCTGTCCTGCGTCGGGGTGGCGGAGATCAGCGCCGACGTGCGCCTCACCTTCGGCAGCCAGAACCTGCTTGGCGGCATCGAGGTGGTGTCGGCGCTGATCGGACTGTACTGCATCCCGGTGCTGATCGACCTGGTCGCCACGCCCGACCGTCACCTGAAGGTGGACCAGGACGTCAGCCGCGGCTTCCGGCTGACCGAGGCGCTGCGCATTTCGTGGCGCGGCAAGTTCAATCTCGCGCGCAGCTCGGTGATCGGCACCCTGGTCGGCATCCTGCCCGGCGCCGGCGGCTCCATCGCCGGCCTGGTCGCCTATTCCGAGGCGCGTCGCGTGGCACGGGACAATTCGCGCTTCGGCAAGGGTGCCCCGGAGGGGGTGCAGGCCACGGAGTCGGCCAACAACGCCACCGTCGGCGGCGGCTTCATCCCCACCCTGGTGCTGGGCATCCCCGGCACGCCGCCGGATGCCGTCATCCTGGGCGCGCTGCTGATCCAGGGGGTGAAGACCGGACCCAACCTGTTCACCGAGCAGGGCTCCATCGTTTACGTGTTCATCTGGGGCCTGCTCATCGCCACCGTGCTGATGCTGCCGACCGGGCTGCTCATCGGCCGCTACGCCTACCGCTCCATCGTCGCCGTGCCCAAGGCAATGCTGGTGCCCACGGTAGCCTTCATGACCCTGATCGGCACCTATGCCATTCGCAACAGCGTGTCCGATGTCGTCATCATGATCCTGCTCGGCGCCATCGGCTGGCTGCTGGGACGCTTCGGCTTCAGCGCCTCCCCCATCGTGCTGGGACTGATCCTGGGCTCCATCGCCGAGCAGGGCTTCGTGCAGGGCTGGACCATCGGCGCCGCCACCGAGAACCTCACGGGGCAGTTCTTCGGCCGGCCCATCGCCATCGGTATCCTGCTGTTTATCCTGGTTTCCCTGTTTTCGCCGTTGTTGATGCGCCGTCTGCGGCCACGCGCAGGTGTGCCTGGTGGCAACTGAGGGGCGGCGCGACACCGGCGGCATGGTGGTCGCCGCCATCTTCATCTTCGTGGGTGGCCTGGCGGTGTGGGACAGCCTGGACTACACCGACGCCGACTCGTTCGTGTTCCCGCGCACCATCGCCGCCGCCATGATCGTGTTCTCGCTGGCACTCATCGGCTGGAACCTGGCGCGACCGGTGGCGCCGGAACCGGCCGCCCCCGGCTCGACGCCGCGCCGCGTCGGGCTGGTCGTAGCCATGCTGGCGGTTGCGCTCAGCATGCCCTACACGGGTTTTCTGATCGCCGGCCTGGGCGCCTTCGCGGCCATCACCGCGCTGGCCATGTATGATCCCTGGACCCGCGGGCGCCTGTTGTTGTACCCACTGGTCGGCGCGGCTATCGTATTTGGCTTCTACGTGCTGTTCACCAAGGTGCTGCTGGTGCCGCTGCCGGTAGGCAGGTTCTTCCAGGGCTAGACAGCGAATTGGGTCGGCTATCGGGATGTGTAATGTATGTATCAGCATCCCGAGAGCAAACACCTTGAGCTATCCGATGCCTTGGCTACCCGGTGGCAGGGCATCATGGCAACTCGTCTGTGTAGATGCTATGCGTGAATTACCCGGGTCGCTATCGCAGAGAAACCCGCCCACCCGCTGGATGGCCCGGGATGCAGCAGGGTCACAATGCGCTTGTCGTCGCCAAGTGTGCGGGTGTGGCCCCCTACTTCTCGGGTGTGTACCAGATCGGTGATGTATAGGCACGTTCCTGCTGGCTCTTGGGGGCATCCTTGGGAACTTCGATGCCAAACCGGAACGCATCGTAGGCGTACCAGGGTGGCGTGGGGATCTCCAGAACGCGCACGTAGTAGAAGGCACTATCCGCAGGATCGAATTCCGGATCGGTCCACACAGCTCCGAGTTCAGATGCACCGATGGTATTGGTCCAGCTTGCTGACGCAACGTCAACAGTATCGCCGACCGCTGGCAGATTTCCGTCGGCGCCAGGCTTACGGGCATCCGACCAGGCGACGTTATAGACTTTCTCGTGTGTCTTACCGGCGCTGTCGAGCCAGCCCTTCACTATCTGGATGCGGTCCAGGTTTGCCCCGATCGGATCACGCAGTGCGTATGCCATGAAAGTGGGCGCTTTCGAACCTTCGGGGGCAGGAGCCAGGTCTCCCCCCATTGGAACTCCTTTTTCATAACCGCGGAATGCCGGTTCACGACTGCTGAGGTCACTATCGGTATATTGCCAGCCGCCAAAGAAGCGAACGACCATACGGGGGCCGGTTGTCGCGTAGAGTTCCTTGCGATCCATCGCATCGAAGAGCGAGGCGCGGGTGTTTTCATGCGCCCATACCGCGGTGTAGCCAGACGCCACCATCTGCCAGCTGAAAATCTCGCCGTTTTCGGACTTCATGAACGGGTGGGTGAGCCGTTCCGGGGACGGTTCATAGCCGGCATGCTTGCCCCAGAAATTGTTTTCTTCCGCGGTGGCCAGCGATGTGTGACTGTCGGTGGCGCCGGTGAAACCGAATTTATAGGGGTTGGTTCCCAGTTCCTGCTCCAGTGCCAGCCCGTTCTTCAGGGCTTCACGGGCGTATTCGTATTGGAGCATGTCGTCCGTTTTGGCCTCGGAAACATCGAGGTTGCCGACATCCCAGGTACCGTAATCGGCGAATGCATCATCCGGTGACAGGAAGGGGTGTGCCTCACCATCGCCCTTGATCTGAGTGATCTCGTAGATCGGTTCCCATTTGGCGCGCTGCTTGACATAAAATTCATCGATCTTTTTGCCCGTGTACTGGGCGTCAACCGGAAACATGATCCCGTTGGACAGGTTGCCGTTGTGCGCGAACGCCATGGCTACGCCGTTGGTTCGTGCCTCGTAATCCTCAAGGTATTTGTATAGATCGAGTGGATCGGTGCTGCCCATTGGCGGGAACGTGGTATAGGCGAGGACCTGGCGGGCCCGGTCCGCGCCATCTCGGAATATCACGTTCCGGTGCATGTTTCCCCCCTTCACAAGCGAAGTCCATTCAAACGCAATGAATGCAGTAAAACGGCCGGGATCGTTAAATTCTTCTGCGTTATTGATGACGTCGTCCCAGATCGTGGCATAACGCCTTGAGCCGGGCGAGTAATTGGCAAACATTTCAGGGTCCACCTTGCCCTGCGAAAACGTGGTAATCAAATCCAGGGTGGCATTTACCGCCTCCTGTCCACCGGCCCGAAATCCTTTTGACCAGCGTGCACCCTGCTCAAACTTGGTCACTTGAGGCGCCGCCGCGATTACATCGTCGAAGAATCCCATGCCGTCGGAATGATCCGTGATTGCGATCCAGTCCAGGGGCCGGGCGAGTCGCACCGGCTGGCCGGTTGACGAGATCACTTCTTCACCCCTGGCGAATCGGTAGGCCTCCCGAGGGGGGAGCCGGTTACCGAATCCACCGGCATCCATCGACAGGGAGGTGTGCAGATGAGAGTCGCCCCAGAGGGGCCGTTCCGGGAACTTGCGTCCTGCATAGGGCGAATAGGCCTTGCCGGCGTATCGCTCAGAAAGCTGTTTCTCGTCGGGCTGCCATTCCTGTGCCACAGATGCGGTTGTCAGTGCGAACAGGCAGATCGTTATGCAACCCGAAGTAATCTTCTTCATCAACTCCTCCCAAATAGTCCTTAAGACAAGATCTCCGGTTCACTTTAACAAACTCACAGGGATCATGGAATGAGTGACGTTTCGAGTCATTTCGGCTGCACGGGATTGGGCTGAGCGTTGTACCGTATGGATGTATCGCATGATCTCTTAATTCAGTTCAGCGACACAGCTCGATATGCCGGATTCCCCAGGCAACACCTCGCATTGAACATGAGATCGCCCAGGCCCATTGTTCGAGCCTCGTCAACAGACCAAGGCAGGAAATGCCGTTTTGATGGCCGGGAGACCCGCACTCGATTTCGTACATAGGGTGATCAAGCGAACTTGGTTTATCAACCTGGCAACGGTGAGGGGGCCTTGACCCCTGAATCGAGATGGCGTAAAGCGGGTCTTCATCCAACAGGGCTTATAGGGAAACAGAGCGGTTGCGATGTTAGCATCCGCGAGTGTCGCCGATCTGGTTTCGTCCGTCTTGAGGTGCCGGAAAGGGCGTGCAAGCGGCGATATGACATGGGCAGCTCCAGACGGCGTCCGGGGTTCTTTTACTCACTGCAGGCCAGCCAAGCATGCGCATCACCGAGATCCGGGAAAACACGGCTTCCATCAGCTCCTCCATCCGCAACGCCTACATCAGCTTCAGCCGCATGACCATCAGCGTGGTGGCGGTGATCACCGATGTCGTGCGCGGTGGCCGGCCGGTGGTCGGCTACGGCTTCTGCTCCAACGGCCGCTATGCCCAGGGCGGCATCCTGCGGGAGCGTTTCATCCCGCGCGTGCTGGAAACCCCGCCCCGCGACCTGCTCGACGAGGCCCACGACAACCTGGACCCGTTCAGGATCTGGGACAGCTTCATGGCCGATGAAAAACCGGGTGGCCACGGCGACCGGGCGGTGGCCGCCGGCGCCCTGGACATGGCGGTGTGGGACGCGGTGGCCAAGCTCGCCGAACAGCCGCTGTGGCGGCTGCTGGCGGAGCGCTACAATGGCGGCCGCCACGATGAGCGGGTACTGGTCTACCCCGGGGGGGGTTACTACTACCCGGGCAAGGGCCTGGAACAGCTGCAGGACGAGATGCGCGGCTATCGTGACCAGGGCTACCAGGTGGTCAAGATGAAGATCGGCGGCGCTGCCCTGGAGGAGGACCTGCAACGCATCGAGGCGGTGCTGGGGATCGTCGGCTCCGGCCGGGCGCTGGCGGTGGACGCCAACGGCCGTTTCGACCTTGGCACGGCGCTGGCCTATGGCGAAGCGATGCGGGAGTTCGAACTGTTCTGGTACGAGGAGCCCGCCGACCCGCTGGATTACCTGCTGCACGCGACGCTGGCCGAGCATTACCCGCACAGCCTGGCCACCGGCGAGAACCTGTTCTCACGCCAGGACCTGGTCAACCTGTTGCGCCACGGCGGGCTGCGCCCCGACCGCGACTGGCTGCAGCTGGACCCGGCCTTGAGCTACGGCTTGACCGAGTACCTGCGGGTCATCGGCAGCGTCGAAGACCATGGCTGGAGCCGGCGGCGCCTGATCCCCCACGGCGGCCACCAGCTGGCGTTGAACGTCGCCGCCGGCCTGCAGACCGGGGGTTCCGAGTCCTATCCCGGCGTGTTCCAGCCCTATGGCGGTTTCGCCGACGACATCGCCGTCGAGGAGGGTTACACCCGGCCCCACGACACCCCGGGTATCGGGGTGGAACGCCGTGCGAAAATGTATGCCGAACTGCGCCGGCTGACGGAGACCTGAGCGATGACCGAGATAGTGATCAGTGAATTCATGGACGAGACCGTGGTCGAGCAACTGGCCATGGATTACGAGGTGCTGTACGACCCGCGCCTGGTCGATGCCGAGGACGATCTGCGCGACGCCCTCGGCGATGCCGCGGCGTTGATCGTGCGCAACCGCACCGCGGTCAGCGCCGAGCTGCTGCAGCATGCGCCGCGGCTGCGGGTGGTGGGGCGGCTGGGGGTGGGGCTGGACAACATCGACCTCGATGCCTGCGCCCGGCGCGGTATCGAGGTATGCCCGGCCCGCGGGGCCAACGACGCCGCGGTCGCCGAGTACGTGGTGACGATGGCGCTGATACTGCTGCGCAATGCGTATTATGCCGGCGCCGAGGTCCGCGCCGGCGATTGGCCACGCACCGATTGCATGGGCCGCGAAGCCGCAGGCAAACGGCTCGGCCTGGTGGGGGTGGGTGCCATCGCGCGCCAGGTCGCGGCGCGGGCACAGGCGCTGGGCATGCAGGTCAGTGGTTATGATCCCCACCTGGCGGCGGAGGAGCGTGTATGGCGGCAGATCGAACGTGCCGGTTCGCTGCGTGAGCTGCTCGGGAGCAGCGACGTGGTCAGCCTGCATGTGCCGTTGACCGGCGAGACCCGCCACCTGCTGAACGCCACCACCATCGCCGACTGCAAGCAGGGCGGGCTGCTGATCAATGCCGCCCGCGGCGGGGTGGTGGACGAAACCGCCCTCATCGAGGCCTTGCGTGACGGCTGGCTGGGCGGCGCCGCCCTCGACGTGTTCGAGCACGAACCGCTGGATCGGGAGCAGGGGCAGCGCTTCGCGGGGATCGAAAACCTGGTCCTGACACCCCACATCGCCGGCATTACGCGCGAATCCAACCGTCGGGTATCCGCCCTCACCGCGGACAACGTCAGACGCGTGCTGCAGGGGATGCATTGATGCATGCATCGCTGCCGGAGCTGGTGGCCCTGTGCACCGACGCGCTGACCGCGTCGCGCACCAGCGCCGACAATGCGGCCGAGGTTGCCGCGGCGCTGGTGGCGGCGGAGGCGGACGGGTTGCAGGGCCACGGGCTGTCGCGGGTCGCCAGCTACGCGGCCCAGGCCCGCAGCGGCAAGGTCGACGGCCATGCCCGGCCGCGCGTGGAACGGATCCGCGCCGCGGCGCTGCGGGTCGATGCCGCCAACGGCTTCGCCTACCCGGCCCTCAGTATGGCCATCGAGGCGCTGGCTGAGTTGCTCCCCGGCAGCGGTATCGCCGCCGCCGCCATCAACCGGTCGCATCATTTCGGCGCCGCCGGTTACCACGTGGAAAGAATGGCGGCACGCGGACTGATCGGTTTGCTGGTAGGCAACAGCCCGCGGGCAATCGCCCCCTGGGGCGGACGCAGTCCGTTGTTCGGCACCAACCCCATCGCCTTCGCGGCGCCGCGCCGCCAGGGGGCGCCACTGGTCATCGACATGTCGCTGTCCAAGGTCGCCCGCGGCAAGGTAATGCTGGCGGCCAAACGTGGCGAAGCCATCCCGCCGGACTGGGCACTGGATGCCGACGGGCGGCCGACCACCGATGCCGAGGCGGCCCTGGCGGGTTCGATGCTGGCGATGGGCGATGCCAAGGGCAGCGCACTGGTCATGATGGTGGAGATACTGGCCGCGGCGGTGGCCAATGCCCATTTCGGATTCGAGGCCAGCTCGTTCTTCGACGCCGAGGGAGAGCCCCCGGGGGTGGGCCAGTTCCTGCTCGCCATCGACGCCGACGCCTTCTCGGGCGGGCAGTTCGATCAGCGCCTGGAATGTCTGCTCGCCGCGATCGTTGATCAGGCAGGCGCCCGCCTGCCCGGGGCTCGCCGCCTGGCGCGGCGGGAACAGGCCCGACGATCCGGCATCGACGTCGACGACGTGCTGTACGACGAAATCAAGGCGCTGGCGGAGGGCGGCTAGAAAAAGTGGGGTCGGAGTCGTGACTCCGACCCCATTTTATTAAACGCCGGTCGGGCGACCGCGAACGCGCCCGGCCGGTCAGCCACGGGGGTGGCTTACTGCTGCAGGTTGTCGATCAGGTCATAGACCGCGGGGCGGGCCGAATCGCTGGCATCGTTGGCCGCGTACACCGGCCCCAGCAGCCCGAGAGAAAGCACTACTACGATAATGGTACGCATAATCATTACCTCCGTTCGTCTTTGAGGGTCAATAACAAGGAGCATCCGCTCTTGCCTAATAAGACCCGACGCGGCGCCGCTTCCTTACATCCCCACAGGCGGCCTGTCGCGGTCCTGCTTGATCGGGATGTCGGAGACGGGCCACAATTGAACAAAGCATCGATAAAAGGAAGGCAATGCAACTGACCCCCGGAATGATAGAAAGCGAGGACGGCATGGTGCCCGCGCAGCTGCTCGCCGATCTGTTCTACAGCGTCCACGCTCCCGCCGCCTACCGCTTCAGCGGCAAATCAAACCCCGATGATCCGTTCGGCTTCTGGCTGGCCAAGATCGACAGCGAGATCCTCAACGCGGTTCCCGCCTTCAAGCAGCTCTGGCTGACCATCGATCAGCACATCACCCACGGGGCATACCGCATCTACCACATGCTGGTGAATGCCAATAACTTCGGCGACTGCCCCACGGTGCACGTGGACATCCCGGCCGACAAGCCCGATGCCGAGGGCTACTACACCGTGCTGTACTACGCCAACGACGAATGGCAGGCGGACTGGTCCGGCGAGACGGTGTTCTACAATGACCAGCGCGACGACATCGTTCGCTCGGTATATCCGCGGCCCGGGCGCATCACTGTCTTCGACAGCCGCATCCCCCATGTCTCCCGCACCCCGTCGCGCAACTGCCCCATGGTGCGCTACACCATCGCCATCAAGGTGGTCGGCAAAGACCAGGTCTGAATCAGGTTCGCCCGGATATTGCTCCAAGGATTCGGGGTGATAGCGAAGAGATCGGACGACTGAACGCCGCGCTGCAAAGAAACGCATAGCCAGCCATGGGTTGAGTGGAGCGCAATTGCCGGCGTTCGAGATCGAGCCAGGGCCGGGATAGGCGACTGCCCGGACACCAAGTGTCGCCCACGATATTGGTCGACTTGCTCATTTCAAACTGGCAGGCAGCCCCGTTGTCGCCACCTTGGTCCAATATCCGGGCTAGGCCGGCATGGCGTCGAAGGCGATGCTGATGCGTTCCTGGTCGGATTCGAACGGGATGGTGCAGTGATACAGGTAGGACGGGAACAGCACCAGCAGCCCGGGCTCCGGCTTGATCAGCCTTGTCTCCGGCGGCTGCTTGCAGTGAAAGTCGGCCGGCGGGCGGCCAAACTCGATCCAGCCTTCTTTCTGCGGCGCATCGGCCCCGACCACGTCGGGCAGTTCCGGGTAGTAAACGCCGCTGATGTAACCGTCGCCGTGGATGTGCGGCAGCTGATGGCCCTGGCTCTGCATCACCACCGCCCACACGGCGAGCCGGAACTGCCGCGGCATGTTGGCCACGTAGGGGTGCTCCGGCGCCACGATGCCGACCGTCTTGAGGTAATCCGCCACCGTACGCTGCAGGAGCCGCTCCAGGTCGGCGATGGGACCCTTGGGTTCCATCAGCAGCTCGCCGGTGTGCTTGCCGTGGCGCGTGGCCTGCAGGCTGGGGCCCTCGCGCAGGCTGGGATGGGCCCGCACATGGGCGGCGAGGGCGGTATTGAACTCGGCCAGCCCGGCAAAACCGGGACCCGGATCGACGATAACGGGGTACAGCAGCCGCTCAAGGTTCAGGAGTTGGCTGAGTTCGTCGCGGGCGCCGCATTCCTGCAGCGCCACCGCCTTGTAGGCCAGCGCCAGGCGGTTGCCCGGCGCCTGTGCCAGGCACTCGTTGCACGACTCCAGCGCGGCCTGCGCATCACCCTGTTGCAGCAGGACGTCGGCCAGGTTGGCCCGGAACTCGATGGTGCCGGGTTCCAGCTCGGCGGCACGGCGGAACGACGCGGCGGCCTGCTCCAGCGCGCCCTGCTGCTTGTGGGCGGTGGCCAGGTTGAAATGCGCCGTGGCCAGACCCGGCTGCCGCGCCAGTGCCTCGCGATACAGGTCCATGGCCCGCTCCAGCTCACCGCAGCCCTGCAGTGCCGCCCCCAGGCTGCAGCGATACAGCACCTGATCCGGGTCCAGCGCCACCGCCCGTTGGTAAGCGGCCGCCGCGCCCGCATAGTCCTCCTGTACCTGCAGCACCCGGCCGAGATTGGCATGGTAATCAGCCTGGTCATCACGCTGCGCGATGGCGCGGTCGATCAGCTCCGCCGCGCCCCGATGGTCGCCGCGCTGGTGCGCGATGACGCCGAGCAGGTGCAAGGCATCCGGCTGCTCCGGCTGCCGCGCCAGGACGGCCTGGTAGATCTCGCGCGCGGCATCGATGTTGCCGCCCCGGTGCTGGGTCAGCGCCTGCGCCAGCGCCTCCTCCACGCTGAGGTCACCGTTGCTGGTCATGCCTGTCTCGCGAAGCGCTCGCGCACCTGCGCGGCGCTGGCCAGCGGCCGCCCCAGGGCATCGGCCGCGGCCGCCATCTGCCGCACCAGCGCCGCGTTATCGGGGGCGGTGCCGCCGTCCTTGAGCCGCAGGTTGTTCTCGAACCCGACCCGCACATGTCCGCCCAGGGACGCCGCGCACGTGCCGCAGGCGTGCTCCTGCGGCCCGAATGCACAGACCGCCCACGGCACCCGGTCGGGCAGCGCCTGCATGAATGGCAACAGATCACCCGGCTGCGAGGTTTGATCCACGCTGTAGCGGCCCAGCACCAGCAGCAGCCAGTGCGGCATGGCCGGGATCACCTCGCGATCACGCAGTCCGGCATAGGTCACCAGGTCGTCCGCCGCATAGATGATGAATTGCGGCACCACCTGCTCGTCCCGCAACCAGCGGAAGAAATCCGCGGCCTGTGTCACATCGTCGCCGGCCGGCAACAGCTCGCGCAGCGCCACCGACACCGACTCCGGCCGCAAGGCCATGACCGCATCGATCTGCTCGGATGGCGTGTAGCGCTGCACCGCCTCGGTGGTCGCCTGGATCACCAGCCGTTCGCCCACCCGCTCCCGCACCGCGGCGATCGCCTCGCGGTACAGCTCGGGCGACAGGCTGTGGCGGCCGGCTGTATCGCGCACGTGCAGGTGCAGCAGTGCCGCACCGGCATCGGCGCAGCGTTCGGCCTCGGCGGCGATCTCGGCCGGCGTCAGCGGCAGCGCCGGATGGTCGTCCCGGGTCTTGCGCGCGCCGTTCGGCGCCACCATCAGCATCAGGGGTTCCCAGTCCATGGCCCGATGATCAGCCCTCCCGCTCGACGGCGGTGTTGATGGCCGCGTGCAGCTTGCTGACGATCTCGTCCACGTGCATGCCGTCGATGATGTAAGGGGGCGCCAGCAGCACGTGGTCGCCCTGGCGGCCGTCGATGGTGCCGCCCATGGGATAGCACATCAGGCCCTGGTCCATGGCGGCGCGCTTGACCCTGGCATGCAGCTGCCGCGCGACCGGGTAAGGGGCCTTGCTGTCACGATCGGCCACCAGTTCCAGGCCGATGAACAGGCCGCGGCCGCGTATGTCACCGACGTGGGGGTGGTTTGCGAAGCGCTGCCCCAGCGCCGCGCGCAGTTCCTCGCCGCGGTGCCTCACGTTGGCCAGCAGGTCGTCGCGCTCGATCACCTGCTGCACCGCCAGGGCGGCGGCACAGGCGGTCGGATGGCCCATGTAGGTATGGCCGTGCTGGAAGAAGCCGCTGCCGCCGGCGATGGTGGTGTAGATGTCCTCGCTCATCAGCAGCGCGCCGATGGGCTGATAGCCGGCGCCCAGGCCCTTGGCCACCGCCACCAGGTCCGGGCATATACCCTCCTGTTCGCAGGCGAACAGGGTGCCGGTGCGCCCCATGCCGCACATCACCTCGTCCAGGATCAGCAGCACGTCGTAGCGATCACAGATCTCGCGCACCCGCGTGAAGTAGCCGGGCACCGGCGGCACCGCGCCGGCGGTGGCGCCCACCACCGGCTCGGCCACGAAGGCCAGCACGCTGTCACCGCCAAGCTCCTCGATCTTCGCCTCCAATTCGTCGGCCACGCGGCGGCCGTATTGCGCCTCGCTTTCCTCCGCCCGCCGGTCCCGGTAGGCGTAGCAGGGGGCGATGTGGTGGGTCTGCATCAGGATGGGCTCGAACTGCTGCCGGCGCCACTGGTTGCCGCCCACCGCCAGCGCGCCCAGGGTGTTGCCGTGGTAACTCTGGCGGCGGGCGATGAAATGCCGGCGCTGCGGCTCACCGCGCTCCAGAAAGTACTGCCGCGCCAGCTTGAGCGCCGCCTCCATCGCCTCGGAACCGCCGGACACCAGGTACACCCTTGCCATGCGTGGGCTGCGCGCGACCAGCAGGTCGGCCAGTTCCTCGGCGGCGGCGGAGGTGAAGAACGCGGAATGGGCGAAGGGGATGGCGTCGAGCTGCCGCTTGATGGCCGCGATGACGTCGGGATGATCGTGGCCCAGGCAGGACACCGCGGCGCCGCCGCAGGCGTCGAGGTAGCGGCGGCCCTCGCTGTCGATGATATAGGGCCCGTCCCCGCCCACCGCGAAGGGCGGCTGCATGCGGGTGTGACGGTAGAAGACGCTGCTCATGACGGTGGCGACCTGGTTGACTTTAGCAAAGGTAACCGTGCGGAGCATGATGAGGCAATAGGCTCAGGTGGTCACCAGCCGGTTCAGTCTGGGATCGGCATACCACACCAGCACGGGGCGGTTCACCTGCTGCGGGGAAGCTTGGGTGGAAATGGAAGAGTGGGCGCTGCTGCAGCGACCAGGAAGGGATCGACGGGTGCTAGCGGATGCGGGAGCGCAGTGATTCCAGCTCACGCTTGAGCTGATCGACTTCGTTCTGCAGGCGTTCTATCTCGCGGGTCTGGCGGTCCAGCATCTGCGACTGCCGATCCAGCATCTTCGCCTGGCGCTCGATGATAGCCGCGGACTGGGGGTCCGGGCCCTGGCCGACGGCCGGTGGCGCGCCCGGTGCCTGGGAGACGACGGGGGCCTTTTCCTCGTCCTTGGAGTCGCCGCCGAATTCGCGGCTGACGACAAAGCCGCCTTTCTCACCGGTGAGCAGACCCGGGCCTTCCTTGACCTCGTCCTGCAGGGGCGGTTGCGGGGCGGGCTCCATGTCCGCGCACGCTGAGAGGAGAAAAATAAGGGTAAGGGCGACCAGCGCCGATTTCATTGCTGAATCAATGCTAGTCACCCTTACCTCTTGTCAATTGCTTACGTCTGTATTGGCGTTATTAGAACTTGATCCGCGAACCGACGTGGAACATGGTGATCTTCTCGGCGGCGGTGTTCTTGGACTCGCGCTGGAAGACACCGGCGTAAAGCTCGACGCCATAGTCCTTGAGGTTGGCCAGGTACTGCAGACCGCCCTCGCGGAGTTCCTGGCCAGGGCTCACATCGTCGCGGGCGCGGTAGCTGATACCGAAGTGATGCACACCGGTGATCCAGCCGCCCTTCAAGTACCAGTACTTCGGATCGTCCGGGCCCTTGTTCGCGTCGGTGTCATCGAGGTCGCGCTGACCATAGGCGCCGGTCAGGTTGAAGCCGCCCGGCAGCAGCACCGAGGCCGACAGGCTCAACTGGCTGCCGTCAAAGCTGCCCACGCCTTCTTCCTTGGTATCCACGTAGGCCAGCGCCCCGACCACCTTGCCGCCGCCGCCGAACTTGGAGCTCAGGCGCGCCGCCAGCTCGAACTTCTCCTGGCCGACGTCACCGGAGAGCACCAGCGGACCGAGGGCCGGGGTGTCATAGCGGATGCGGTCGTTACGGCTCAGGCCGTCGAAGCCGCCCAGGCCGCTGCCGCCGAGGTCTGCGCCGTTTTCGCTGCCGTCAGCGACGCGGAAGTGGACGCCGTCACCCAGGTTGGTGTCGGCGTTGCTGATGATGAACAGGCCGGACAGGTCGGACTCCAGGCTGCCGTTGGCGGCGCCGTTGCCCTGGCCCAGGTACAGCTTGCCCCAACCACCGCTGAACCAGACCTCACGGAAGCGGGAGATGAACTGCGAATCATTGTCCCCGTCATTGATGTCGATCTGCGAGGAGCTGTTGTCCTGGTACTGCGACTCCCAGTGGATGCCGGCCTTCATGCCGTTGCCCATCTCGGTGTTGCCGGTGAAACGCATCCGGGTGCCGCTGGCGTTGTTGTCGACGAACAGGGCGTCGGAGTTGACGCCGTTGTCCGCAAAGGTGATGGCGCGGTTGACCTGGCCCGAGAGCTTGGCCTCGACCTTGGCCGCCTGCGCCACCGGGACCATGCTGGTCGCCACGGCTAAAGCGATAAGGGTCTTGGAAGGACACTTCATTTTATTGCCTCCTTGTTTGTAGGCTTGTGTTTGCACGATTTCCGAAAAACTTTTGTCCGCCCGGCCCCGCGGTCCACACACCCCCCGAGGGCAAGGCGGCGCTATTTTTCCTTATTATTGGTACAGATGCAACTGAAATCGGAGAAAACGTCTGATCAGCGCAACACCGATGTTTTTCTGTTGTATTTTTGCAACTTTCGCTCCCGGCTGGGGCCGTGGCCACCAGCATCACAGCCCCTCGTTAGCGTACCAGCATCACCGAACACTTGGCGTTCTCCACCACCTTGGAGGCGCAGTAGCCCAGCAGGCCCTTGCCGATCTTGCGCTGCTTGCGCGAGCGCATCACGATCAGGTCGATGTCGTTCTTCTCCGCGTAGTTGACGATGTTCTCCGCGGGGTTGCCCTCCAGTATCTTCTCCCGGATCTTGCCGATATCGTCCGGCGCCAGCTTGCCCACGTAGTCCTTGAGCTGTCTGGCGACGACCTTCTTCGCTTCCTTGAGCGCGTCCTTGGGGAAGAACGATCCCACCAGCGGCATGCCATACCCCGGCACCACGGTAACAACATGCAGCGCGCCGCCGCTCTCGCGCACCGCGCGCACGGCGATATCAATGACCTGCTGGGTCTTGCTGGCGTGCTGCAGGTCGATGGGCACCATGACGTTCTTGAACATGAGTGGGTCTCTCTTCTGAGGCTAAGCGGTTGCGGCGGCCACGGCGCGGCGGCGACCGCGCTGCAGCAAGGCGACCAACGCCAGCAACGCCAGCGCCGGGATGAACATGAGCTGCTTGGGCAGGCGTTCCGTCTTCACCTCGATGCCGAGTATCTGCCAGTCGAAGTCGAGGCCCGCCTTCTCGGCGGCGCTGCCGAACACCACGTTGTCGACGAAAACCTTGCCTTCCTCCTCGCGGGTCTCGAGGCCCGCCTCCTGCAGCCGCTGCGCGCCCGGACCGGCCGCGCCCATGGGCAGCATGACAGTCTTCTCCACCAGGTTGCCCTCCAGGGTCTCGCCCTTCACCGACACCCTCATCATGCCGTTCGGCCTGACCTTCTCCGCCATCTCCACCACCTGGCTGCCGGGCACGGTCTGCAGCGGCGGAAACAGCTCGTCCCACCAAAAGCCCGGGCGAAACAGGGTGAAGGCCACCAGCAGCAGCACCAGGGTCTCCCACCAGCGGCTCTTGACCAGGAAGAAGCCCTGGGTGGCGGCGGCGAACGTGAGCATGGCGACGACGGCGGCGCTCACCGTGACCAGCAGGTGGAACAAGCTCTCGATGCCGATCAGCAGCAGCTCGGTGTTGAAGATGAATATGAACGGCAGGATGGCGGTGCGGATGTCATAGGTGAAGCCCTGGATGCCGGTACGGATGGGGTCGCCGCCGGATATGGCGGCGGCGGCGAAGGCGGCCAGGCCAACCGGCGGCGTGTCGTCGGCCAGGATGCCGAAGTAGAACACGAACAGGTGCACCGCGATCAGCGGCACGATCAGCCCCGACTCCGCGCCCAGGGTGACGATCACCGGCGCCATCAGCGTCGATACCACGATGTAGTTGGCGGTGGTGGGCAGGCCCATGCCCAGGATCAGGCTGATGATGGCGGTGAACAGCAGCATCAGCACCAGGTTGCCGCCGGAGATGAACTCCACGAACTCGGTCATCACCAGCCCGATGCCGGTGAGGGTGACGGTGCCGACGACTATGCCGGCGGCGGCGGTGGCCACGCCGATGCCGATCATGTTGCGGCCCCCCGCGATCAGCCCGTCCAGCAGGTCCTGCAAGCCGTGGCGCAGCGCCGCGGCCATCTCGCCCTGCTTGCGCAGCACCACGAACAGGGGCCGCTGGGTGACGACGATGAAGGTCATGAACAGCGCGGCCCAGAAGGCCGACAGTCCCGGCGACAGCCGCTCCACGACCAGGCACCACACCAGCACCACCACCGGCAGCAGAAAATACAGCCCGGCCTTGATGGTGGGCCCCGCCTCCGGCAGCTCGTCGATGCGGTGGTTGGTCTCCAGCTCCGGCACCGTCGCGGCGTAGGCCAGCAGGCCGACATAGGCGGCCACCAGCAGCGCGGTGGCGATCCAGGGGGTGGCATCGCCGGCCACGGTCTTGATCCAGCCCAGCCCGTAATAGACGATGCCCGACAGGATGATGAGACCGATCACGGTCATCAGGAACGACAACAGGCTTTGGGTCAGGGTGCGCTGGGTGCGTCTCGGCAGGCCCAGCAGATTGGCCTTGCAGGCCTCCAGGTGGACGATATAGACCAGGGCCACGTAGGAGATGATGGCCGGCAGGAAGGCATGCTTGATCACCTCCACATAGGAGATACCCACGTACTCCACCATCAGGAAGGCCGCCGCGCCCATGATGGGCGGCGTCAGCTGGCCGTTGGTGGAGGAGGCCACCTCCACCGCACCGGCCTTCTCGGCCGGGAACCCCACCCGCATCATCAGCGGGATGGTGAAGGTGCCGGTGGTGACCACGTTGGCGATGGAGGAGCCCGACACCAGCCCGGTCATGCCCGAGGACACCACCGCCGCCTTGGCCGGGCCGCCGCGCATGTGGCCGAGCAGGGCAAAGGCGACGCGGATGAAATAGTTGCCGGCGCCGGCCTTTTCCAGCAGCGAGCCGAACAGCACGAACAGGAACACCATGGAGGTGGACACGCCAAGGGCGACGCCGTAGACGCCCTCGGTGCTGAGCCAGTAATGGGACATACCCTTGGACAGGCTGGCGCCCTTGTGGGCGATCACGTCGGGCATGTAGGGACCGGCGAAGGTATACAGGATGAAGACGCTGGCCACCACCATCAGCGGCGGGCCCAGGGCGCGCCGGGTGGCCTCCAGCAGCAGCATCATGCCGATAACGCCCACGACCAGATCGAAGGTGGTGGGCAGGCCCGGCCGCTCCGCGAGTTCGCGGTAGAACAGGAACAGGTAACCGGCACAGAAGGCGCCGACCAGGGCGGTGACCCAGTCCTGCAGCGGGATGTAGTTGCGCGGCGAGCTCTTGAACGTCGGATAGGCGGTGTAGGCCAGGAAGATGGCGAACGCCAGGTGGATGGACCGCGCCTCGGTGTCGTTGAGCACGCCGAAACCGACCATGAATGGCAAGGGCGACGCGTACCAAAGCTGAAACAGGGACCACACCAGCGGGATGATCAGCAGCAGCTGGCCGGCGAAACCCGCCGGCGAGCGTGCGCCGGTGTCCGCCTCGGCGATCATCTCCTGCAGTTCGCTGTCGTCGCTCAGGCTTTCTTCTTGGGTGGGCTTGTCAGTCATGGCGTGGCCACTCTTCCGGTGAACGCGCCCGGAACGGGCGCCACCGCGCCAAGCCGGCATGCCGGCGACGGATGGAGCCGATCCAGGTCGAAGGTTGGTTGATATGCAGCGGGCGCCCGCGCCCGCATACACGCACCCGCCGGGCGGATCCTTGAGCCGGCGCGGTCGGGTTTCGCGATGCAAACATCGAATCACCGCTGCCGGGGGACGACGGCAGTCGTCCCCCGTCGCGATTCATCGAACTACATCAGGCCTGCTTCCTTGTAGTACTTGGCGGCCCCGTCATGCAGCGGCGCCGACAAGCCATCCTTGATCATCTCTTTCTTGTCGAGATTCGCAAACGCCGGGTGCAGTTTCTTGAAATCGTCGAAGTTCTCGAACACCGACTTCACCACCACGTAGACGGTGTCGGCCGGGGTCTTGGTGGTGCTGACGAAGGTGGCGCCGACGCCGAAGGTGACGGTATCGCCGTCGTTGCCCATGTACATGCCGCCGGGGATGACGGCCTTGCGGTAGTAAGCGTTCTCACTCACCAGCTTGTCTATGGCGGGGCCATCCACCGCCACCAGCACGGTGTCGCAGGAGGTGGTGGCCTCCTTGATGGAACCGCTGGGGTGGCCGACCGTGAAAACGATGGCGTCGACCTTGTTGTCGCACAGCGCGGAGGCCTGCTCGGCGGACTTCAGCTCCGAGGCCAGCGAAAAATCGGACGTCTTCCAGCCCAGGGTGTTCATCACCACCTCCATGGTGCCGCGCTGCCCGGAGCCCGGGTTGCCCACATTGACCCGCTTGCCCTTGAGGTCGGAAAACTTCTTGATCCCTGCATCGGCGCGCGCCAGTACCGTGAACGGCTCCGGATGCACCGAGAACACGGCACGCAGGTCCTTGTTGGCGCCCGCGTCCTGGAACTTGCTGGTGCCGTTGTAGGCATGATACTGCCAGTCGGACTGGGCCACGCCCATGTCCAGCTCACCGGTACGGATGGCGTTGAGGTTATAAACCGAGCCGCCGGTGCTCTCCACCGAACAGCGTACGCCGTGGTCTTTGCGGCCCTTGTTGACCAGGCGGCAGATGGCGCCGCCGGTGGGATAGTAGACCCCGGTCACGCCACCAGTACCGATGGTGATGAAGGTGTCCGCCGCTTGTACGCTGGGGGCGGAAAAAACCGCCATCGACCCGACCAGGGCAGCCACCAGCGGCATCTTGATCTTGTTATGCAACATGCTTTCCTCCTGTGGATTTTACTCAGACTTCACCGGGATATTGGCACCCCGTTGCGGCTAACTTAGCACTATGGTCGCGACGGGTCCACCGTTCGCGGAACGACCATTTTAAGCGGCTTGACGTCTCAGTCGTGTTTCAACTTCCCCGCGCGTCGTTTCAGTTTTATCCACGCGGCCGGGGCCTCAGCCCCGGGAGGTGAGTGCGGCAGGGGTATTCACATCCAGCAGAACACCCTCGTCGTCGCATTCCAGGCGCTGCAGCAGGGCCGCATCCCGCGCCACGATGTCGCGTGCGCCGCGATCGCCGCTTAGCGTCAGCAATTCGTCGCGGTAAGCCGCCGAAAACGCCACCGGGTTTCCGCGGCGACCATGATGGCAGGGTGCCGCCAGGGCCGCACCCTGCCGCAGGCTATCGCGCAGCATGGCGACGGTTTGCGCCCGCACCCAGGGCATGTCGGCCAGCGCGATGATCCAGCCCGCGGCCTGCCTGCTGGCCTGCACACCGCAGGCGATACTGTGCCCCATCCCCTGGTCCGCCGCCGCACAGGGACACAGCGTCACGCCGACGGATGCATCACCGAGCGCTTCCTTCAACAGCTCGATCAGTTGCCGCTGCCGCGGCCGCACCACCACCGTTACTGCCTCCAGTTCCGCGGTCAGCGCCGCCAACGACGCCAGGACCATGGGTCGTCCGTCAGCCAGCGATGCGAGCAATTTGTCGCCGCCGAAGCGGGCGCCGCGGCCCGCCGCCAGCAGCACGCCGCTGATCACGCCGGCCCGGCTCCGTCGACCTCCGCCGACGTCGATGCCGCGGCCCCGGGGCGGTGGCGGGCCGCGGTGATGGCGGCCATGATGGAGACCGCGATCTCGGGTGGCGAGCGGCCGCCGAGGGGAAGGCCCACCGGGCTTTGCAGCCGCGCCAGCTCGGCCTCGTCGAGGCCGAAGTGCCGGCGCAGGCGGTCGAGCCGCTTGGCGCTGTTGCCCCGCGAGGCCAGTGCGCCGACATAAAAAGCAGGTGAACGCAGTGCCTCCATCAACGCCAGGTCATCCAGGTTGGGTTCATGACTGAGGGCCAGCACCGCGGTCCGGCGGTCCGGCTGCAGGGTCGCCACCACCTCGTCCGGCGAGTCGGCCAGCAGGGTGACCGATTGGTCCTGCCAGTTCTGCCGGTAGCTGGCGCGCGACTCGCAGACCATGACCTGGTAACCCAGCATGCCCGCCATCGCCGCCACGTAGCCGGTGAGCTGGTTGGCGCCGATCACCAGGATCCGCCAGCGCGGCCCGAAGACCTGGACCAGCTGCTCGTCGTTACAGTTCATGTCCTCGTCACGGCCCGCCGGCTCGCAGTGCGCGCTGCCGGTGCGCAGGTCCAGGCAGCGCCGCACCACCCGCCGCTGGGTCAGCGCATCAACCGCCGCCTGCAGCGTATCCACGGCTTGCACCGGCTCCACCACCAGCTCGATGGTGCCGCCGCAGGGGAGCCCGAAGCGCGCCATCTGCTCGGCCTCGACACCGATGCTGACGCGCTCCGGCACGGCGGGGGCGGTGTCGTTGATGCGGTCGGTCAGCTCCTTCTCGATGCAACCTCCCGACACCGACCCGACGAAACGGCCGTCGTCACACACGGCCATCATGGCGCCCGGGGGCCGTGGGGAAGAGCCGAACGTCGCCACCACGGTGACCAGGTAGACGCGCCGCTGCGCGCGCATCCAGGCCAGCGCGGCATCGAGGACCTCGATCTCGACACCCTGCATGGTCTAACCCGTGTGTTGCACCAAGGCGGCGAAAAGAGGCGCCGACATACTGTTTGGCATGTACATGTTTAACACAGTGCAGTATGACTCCGCATGTCCGGGAAAAAGTGGGGTCAGATCCGACTTACCGTGACGTCATCGGTCCAGCTGGCAGCCGCAAGGCTGTTCTCAAATAAGTGGGATCTGACCCCACTTTTGGAGTCGTGACTACGGCCCCGCCTACTGCCCGAGCAGGCGCAGAAAGGGGCCGGCTTCGGGATGGTTCTGGGCGGCGGCCTTGCGCAGCCACCGCGCGGCCTGCTCGAGGTCCGCGGCGGTCGCCTTCTCGGGCCCGGCGCCGTAGGCGGTCGCCAGCATCACGCCCAGGTTGAACTGGGCGTCCTTGTCGCCCTGCTCGGCGGCCTTGCGGAACCAGTCGGCGGCGGTCCGGTTGTCGCGCGCCACGCCCAGGCCCTTCTCGTAGGCCAGGCCCAGGTTGAGCTGGGCCACCGGGTCCCCGAGCTCCGCCGCCTTGCGCAGCCACTCGGCCGCCTTGGCCCGGTCCTGCGCCACGCCCTGCCCCTGCTCATACATATTGGCCAGGTTATTCATGGCGGTGGTGTTGCCGCGTTCGGCCAGCGACAGCCACAACTCGCGGGCCTGTTCGTAATCGCCCGCCTTGTAGACGGCGTAGGCCTTGAGCGACTCCACGGCCTCGCTGCTGCTGCGGTCGGGGCCCGCATGCACGGTCCCCAGCAGCAGCCAAGACAGACAGAAAAACAGTACTCGCATCACATCCTCCTCGATCCTCGCTCAGGGTGTTCCGGCATCGCCGATGGGCACCGGGGTTGCTTCCACCACTGGCTGACCGTGTTGCTCCCACTCGTCGGTGCCGCCGCGGTACCAGTAGAGGTTACGATAGCCGTAGGCCGCCGCCCGCTGCACCGCGTTCCATGACATCCAGCAGTCCAGCACACAATAAAACACCACGGCGCGTCCCGGGTCGCCGGCGGTCAACTGCCGCAGGCTATCACGAAAGTATCGCTCCATCCTTGGTTCCAGCTCACCGAAGCCGACGTTGGGAAGCCAGGCGCTGCCGGCGATGTGATAGCGCACCGTGGCCGGCAGCCACTCCATGCCGAACTCCCGGGTCTCGGGCCTGACCACCACCGGCTGCACATCGATCAGCACCGGGTCGGCATCGCGCATCAGGGACAACAGCTGCCCGGTGCCGAGGGTTTGCGCATGGGGTACGGTCAGCGGCGTGGGAGCGCGGTAGCGCTCCATGCGCAGGCCCTGCGGTCCGATGTGTTCCAACGCAGCGGGGTCGGCCGGCGCCGCCGGCGGGTACGCCAGCCAGCAGGCCATTGCCGGCCACAGGCATCGTGCCAGGCGGGCGGTCGCCGCGGCCGATGGTATCAGTTGGACACCCGCGGCAGCTCGCGCCGCTCGCGCTGAGGATAAAGATGGCTCACGGAGCGATGAAACTCCGCCGGCATCACGCTCAAGGCATCGAATTCGCCGGGCAAGGGTGTGTAGAGCAATTCGGCCATGTCCACGCCGCTTCGCGCCGCGGTGTTCAGGGTCTGTTCCAGCCAGTCCAGGTAGCCGCGGGTCTGCATGACCGGGTGCAGGTCCCGGGTCACCGGTCCATGGCCCGGTACCAGTACCTCGACCGGCAAGGCCTGGATACGCCGCAACGATCGCAGCCAGATATCCAGCTCCGCATGGGGGGTGGTGGGCGCGCGGTCGTGGAACACCAGGTCGCCGGCGAACAGGACCCCGGTGGCGTGGTCCAGCAGCATCAGGTCGTCCGGGGTATGACCGCCACCGGCGATCACCTGCAGGCGACGGCTGCCGAAGCTCAGTTCGCCCTCGTCAATGGCCTCGTCCGGCCGCACGGCTTCGGTACCGCGCATCCAGCTGCCCGCCAGGCGGTACATGTTGTCGGTGAAGGCATTGGCCTGGCTGCGTATGCCGTCAATGGTGCCGGCCAGCGCCAGGATCGGCACGTCGTCGTAGGCCTGGTTGCCGAGGAAGTGGTCGGGATGCATGTGAGTGATAAAAACGCGGATGACGGGCAGGTCCGTGACCTTGGTGATGGCGGCGCGCATCTGTTCGCCATACAGCCGCGAGGGACCCGAGTCGATAACCACCACCCCGACCTCGGTGACGATGAAACCGGTGTTGACGATATTGCCGCCGTTGTCGAAGGAGAAGTCCTCATTGGCCCCCTGGAAAACGTAGGTGTCGGCGGCCACCTTGACCGGCTGCAGCCCATAGTCGAGATCCGCGGCGGCGGCGCTCCACGCCGAAAACATCGCCAGCAGCGCCAGCGCGAGTCTAAGGTGCCACCGCATCAGCGCGCGGCGCCGCTGGCGGCCTTGCCCGCTGCGGCCGGCGGCGGAACGCTGGCGCGAAATCGATTACCGTTGTTGTCGCGGCCGCGGATCTGCACCGCGCCGCGGCCGGGCAGGTCGAGCGTGAACACTGGATTTTCCGACACCGGTTCGAAAGGCCTGATCTCCGCCAGCAGCTGGTCCTGGTCCCTGATCTCGATGTTTTCGACGTGGAACACCGGGATGCCACTCGCCAGTCCCGTGTCCATGGGGTGGATGACATCGAAGCGTAGCCGACTTTGTTCCGCGCCGCGGTCCCACAGCCGGCCATGTACCTGCCCCAGGCGCGCCACCCAGTCGGCGCCGCCGCTGCCCACGCTTGGCGCAGTGCAGCCGCCACCGGCGGCGTCCACCCACACGCCCCCCACGTGCCACACCTTGTCGTCAGCGGTGAGTACCGCCGCCCGGATCGGCGTGGATTGCTGCAACTTGACCCGAAAGCCGATGCGGGCGCGCGACTCCCGGGGATAGAACTCCAACACCTTGGGCAGCGGATTCAGGTCCGCGATCACCAGGATCTTTTCGACCCGCCCCAGCGCACCGGCGTCCACCAGCACCGGCACCTCCAGGGAGTTCTCCGCGGCCTGCGGCGCCAGCACCAACACCCGGTTGTCGAACACCACCGGCCGGCCGGCCAGGTAAAGACCGTACATGTTTTCCCACTGCACCGAACGCAACGGATCGGCGGGCGGTGCTTCACCGGCCACCCCCCCGGTCGCCGAAAGCAGTGCCGCCGCCAGCAGCGGGGCCCGGATGGCAATACTCGAGAAGATCTTCATCACCTTACTTAGACGCGCTAGAGCACGATAGTTGCTAGCGGATGCTGATGCGCCGCGGCCAGTGCCGGTCGCTGGCGGGATAGAGCTCGGCACGCTTGATGGGCCGCAGGTCGCCGTCTTCGGGCGGCGACGCCAGCACGTTGAGGTCGGTCTCGCGCAGCTCGCCCTCGAACCCGTCCGCGGTCATGCGCAGCGCGAAATAAAGCCCGTTCCAGGCGTTGATGCCGTACTCCTCCGGGGTCTTGTGCAGGAACAACAGGTCGTATTCCAGGTCGGTAAGGTCGGCGGGGGTGACGAGGCGTTGGTTCTCATAGGGATACGGCAAGTGGCAGATCACCTGGGCCGGGTGCGGCAGGCACTTGAACGGTCGCATGGACAGGAACTGGTCCTCGAACCTGCTTTCGTCGAGCCGCACCTGGAAACGGTAGCCGTCGCCTTCGGGCGTCAGCATCACCCGGCCCAGCTCGATCGGCTCGCCTTGTTCCGGATGCAGGCGGATGGTGAGTTCCGGGCCCAGGGCCGCGGCGCCGGCGACCGCCGTGGGCAGCAGCAGGCAGGCCGCAAGCAGTGTCTGTCGGACGATGCTCATGTCGCTGCGGATCCGCCGCCATCAACCGCCGGCGCGGCGCAACCGGCTCGGGGTTTGATAGGTCGTGCCGAAACGCTGAAAGATGCGCTCCAGCTCGCCTTCGGCCTGCAATGCGGCAACCGCTTCCTCCACCGCCACGGCCAGGTCGCCGTGGTCGGCCTTGACCGCGGCGCCCACATCCCAGCCGGACTGGCGCAGCCCGGGCATCTGGATCGGGCCGAGGCGGTAGTTCGCCGCTTGGTCGCCGAGCGCCGCCTGCAACTCCGCGCGCGGCGCCATCACCCCGGCCAGTTCGCCCTGCTTGAGGGCCCTGGCGGCCTCCGCAACACTGCGGAAATGGACCACGTTGTCGCGGATCTGGCCGTTGTAGGCGCTGAGCAGATAGAGATCCGCCAGCGTATCCAGTTCCACTCCCACCTTCTCGCGGGTGAACACGTCCAGCGCCAGCTCACGGTCGCCGAACCCGGGGTCCAGGGCCACCACGATCTGCTCCCGATAGTAGGGAGCGATCAGCCGCACGCGGTCGTTCCCGCGAGCGAATTCCGGATCATAGGGGACGTGCAGCATGACGTCGGCCACCACGCCGCCGAGGTAATGGCCCTTCCAAACGTAGATGCGCAGATCATCCTCCATGGTCTCGTCCGGCGGTACCAGCCGCACGGACGCGGAGACGCCCAGTTTCTCGGCAATCAGTTTCGCGAGTTCCACGTCGATGCCGGTCGAGCGCCCGCCCTGCTCGTAGGAAAACGGCGGGAAGTCGTGGTAGAGGGCCACATCCAGCACCCCCTTGTCGCGCACCTTGGCAAGCCCGGTGACGTCCTGGGCCATGCTGACGCCCAGCCACCACAGCAGGACCGCGGCGGCGGCCGGTTTCAGGTATTTCAAGGAGTCGGCCCTCCTGCGGCGTCGCTGGTCATTCCTCGACGTGCTTGGTCTCCAGCCAGGCGCGGATCGCCCACAGGGCCTCCTGGCTGAGGATACCCTCGAACTTGGGCATGTAGGTCACGCCGTTGCGGATGGCGCCGTTGCGCGCGCGGTAGATGAACCATTCATCACCCTCGTCCTCGACCGGAAGCAGGCGAAGGTCCGGCGCAATGCCGCCCGACATGCCTCCCAGTCCGTGGCAACGGGCACAGTTCTGGTTGTACGCCGAGGACCCGAGTTCAATGGCGTCCGCATTGCCGCGGTAAGGATTCTTCTCCAGCCAATCCTCCCCGATCTGGGGAAGATGTGACGTATCGACCGCCTGCGGCTGCACGTCGCCATGACCCAACACCACCCCGGTCATGGCCGCCAGGGAAGCAACTCCCAGTAATCTGGTCAACATCGTTCTCGCCATAACAAATCACCTCTGGATTCTATTAAATAGAAAGGCGGCATCCCTTCCTGTGGACCCTCGCTTGCCGGGCCCGTGTGATCATGCACCGAATCGTACGCCTGAGGAAACGACCGGGGACTTTCGGTCGATGGTCTCTCAAGCAAGAAAGACCGGCATCCAGCCGGTCTTTCCAACCATGCAGCGGTGCCGGGGATGCAGGCGTCCCCGGCACTGAACGCTTACTACGACGCGGGCAGCTTGAACACCCACAGCGACCCGCCCTGGTTCAGGTACTTGACCTTCTTGGCCACGTCTCCGCCCCACAGCGGCACCGCGCCGCCCCAGCCGGAGGGCACGGCGACATACTGTTCGCCGTCCATCTCCCAGGTGATGGGACAGCCGACCACGCCGGAGCCGGTCTGGAATTTCCACAATTCCTTGCCGGTCTTGGCGTCGAAGGCCTTGAGGTAGCCCTCCGGGGTTCCGGTGAACACCAGGCCGCCGCCGGTGGTCATGACGCCACCCCACAGCGGCGCGTTGTTCTTGTACTCCCAGACGATCTTGCCGCTGTTCGGGTCGATGGCGCGCAGGGCCCCGATATAGTCCTCGTTGAGCGGCTTGATGGTGAAGCCCGCACCCAGGTAGGCGGCGCCCTTCTTATAAGTCACCGGCTCGTTCCACAGGTCCATGCCCCACTCGTTGGCCGGCACGTAGAACAGATTGGTGTCCGGGCTGTAGGCCATCGGCATCCAGTTCTTGCCGCCCAGGAACGACGGGGCGACGAAGATGGTCTCGCCCTTCTTGCCGTCCGCGCTCTTGGTCGGATCGCCGGCACGCACCCCGGTCTCCATCGGACGCCCGGTCTTCAGGTCGATGCCCTTGGCCCAGTCGATCTGCTTGACGAAGGGGAAGGCGTTGACCAGCTTGCCGTTGGTGCGGTCGAGCACGTAGAAGAAACCGTTGCGGTCGGCGTGGCCGGCCAGCTTCTTGCCGCCCGAGTCGAACGACACCAGTTCGTTGACGCCGTCGTAGTCCCAGCCGTCATTCGGCGTGTACTGATAGTGCCACACGATCTTGCCGGTATCCGGGTTGATCGCCACCGTGGAGGTGGAGTACAGGTTGTCGCCGGGACGGGTATGGGCGTTCCAGGGCGCCGGGTTGCCGGTGCCGTAGAAGATGAGGTTGGTGTCGGCGTCATAGGCACCGCCCAGCCAGGGGGCGGCGCCGCCGGTCTTCCACATGTCGCCCGGCCAGGTGGCGTTCACCTTGCCGGTGACGCCGTTTTCCTTGCCGTCCTTGGTGCCCATATGGCCCTCGACCGTGGGACGCACCCAAACCATTTTTCCGGTTTTGGCGTCGCGCGCCTCGACCCGGCCGACGATGCCGAACTCACCGCCGGACACGCCGGTGACCACCATGCCCTTGACGATGATCGGCGCGGCGGTGAAGGAGTATCCGGCCTTGAAGTCGTCGATCTTTTCCTTCCACACCACCTTGCCGGTGTCCTGGTTGAGAGCAACCAGCTGGGCGTCCAGGGTGCCGAAGATGACCAGGTCACCGTACAGAGCGGCGCCGCGGTTGACGACATCGCAGCAGGGCAGGATGCCGTCCGGCAGGCGATGGTCGTACTGCCACAGTTCCTCGCCGGTCTTGGCGTCGATGGCGTACAGGCGCGAATAGGAAGCGGTCACGAACATGCGGCCGTCGTGGACCACGGGTTGTGCCTCCTGGCCGCGTTGCTTCTCGCCACCATACGAAAACACCCAGGCCGGCACCATGTTCTTGACGTTTTCGGTGTTGATCTTTTTCAGCGGGCTGTAGCGTTGCCCCTGCAGGCCCATGCCCCAGGTCACAACGTCACCGGTGGTCTTGGCGTCGTTGGCGATATCACTGTCGGACACCGCCGCCTGGGCGGGCGCCGCCAGCATCACCGTCAGCAGGGCGGTTGCCCCCGCGACACTGACCCCAGAAAGATAATTGTTATTCATCGCAGCAAGCTCCTCCGAGTGTTGAGATTAACGAGTTCAAAGTCCCGCAGCCCACGACACGCAGTCACCACAGGCGACGGCCGCCGTTTCGACTGGGGTGGCTTGATCCACAAGCAATAATGGTGCCAGACGGAGGCTCGTGCTCTACCGGCGCGGCTCCAGCCCGCCCGGCTCCGCCGCCGACGGGCATCATTACGCCGCAAGCCATTGTTTATACTTGATTAAAACTTCCAGGAGTAGATTTCCTTAGCGCGTTACTTTGATTTTCAGCATGCCGCGCCCCTGGTTTGCCGCCTGCCGTGACAGGCAGACCGGCTCGCCTTCTCCATGGACGCGACAACTGTATCAGATTTGTGACAGCTTTGCGGTCATTACCAGGTGCCCAGGGCATCGAGCATCTGCTGCTTCTTGGTTTCGTAGTCCTCGTCGGTGATCAGGCCCTGTTCGCGCAACCGGTTCAGGGTGGTCAGGCCTTCCTCGAGTTCCTGCCAGCTGATGCCCCGCCCGACCGGCGCCGGGGCGGCGGCGGGTGCGGCCGGTGCGGATGGGCGGATTGCTTCCTCACTACCCAGTATTTCCCTGAGTTCTTCACGCCTTCTGGCCATTTCTTCATTTTTGCGCGTTGTTGCCATCTGATCGAGAGCAGCCAGCGCTGTTCTTACATCAATTACCAGCCAGTCATCCCGTCGAGAACCATTTATCTGCTTATTTTCTATTCCGACGACTTTCATGATGGTCTTATCAAATTCTTTAGATCTCTTTGTGCGACTACCGTGATCAAATTTGTAGTGGAGGATTCCCACATTGGTGGGATCATAGGCCGCCTCAAAGGCTTCCTCCCTAAGCCGGTTGTAATCTCCAATGATGACATTAAGTTTATTGTCTTTGTTAAACGCCCGACCGGCCACAAAATACCGCGCGGGTTTAAGAATAACAAAACGATCGACGCTCTTTTGCAGGGCGAATATGATGTCCTGGTTCGGATTGGCGCTCCTGAGACCTTTGGCGAGATTTTGACCCAGCAGTTTCGCCTGCTCAGCGGTAAATACAGGTTTTAGTTCTTCCGCTGACTTGCTGTCATCCTTTCCTTGGATCTTCAACGCCTCCAGGACAGCGCTTATTTCCCGTGCGTTTAATGCGACAGGATGATCATTCCTGCCAAAGCTCGATTCATCCTGGTCGGCGTACTTGATAAACTCATTAGCACTCGCTTTCCAAATTTCATCGTCATCGGCAGAAGCATGACCTGCAAAGACAATTGATGAAGAAAGTATTAGAAGTGAATAAAAAAAAGTGGCGAGTCGATTCTCTGACATGTTCATTGTATAGAGGCTTAGTCAGCCATTATGGCGAAGTGGGCTACGATGAGTTCAGAGCGTAAAGTACCCGGCAATCTTACAACAAATATGCAGACGCCGACAGTGAGAGGATAACCCGCTAACTATGAATCCCGGCCGCAATGCTGTCCACCGCTTCGTACACCGTAATGTGAGCCGAATACAAGCCACGGGTGACGACCCTGGGCCCGATCTACGACCCCCAAGAAGCTAAACTCATCTAGATTCCCACAGAATATCCACGCGGGTGAAGCGCTCGACATGCGCATGCTACGTCGATTTTTTACTGCATGCCCTGCATTCGGCCCCAGCTGAATTCGGGGACGCATGTCTCACTGTCAAGCCCAGCCACAGGCAAGCGCAGAAGGGTAAAATGATCAGTTACCCACCCACACATTTATACACGAAACACCGCTCTAACGCTGGACTGACGGAGCAACACGCCACTCAATCCACGGACGCCGCGCCGACCCTCTGATCTCACGCGGTCGCAGCGCGCCCATTCCGATGCCGAGCTGAACCCTGGCGTTGAACATCTCCTTCGAGCGCAATTTTTTGATTTGGGCGCCTTCCTGTGCCAGCCTGTTTACTTACCGATCACTCGATACATCGTCCACGACTTTAATACTAATGATCATTTGGACAGATCCATAGCGCACTAGCGGATCAGCTCGCGTAGTCGCGCGACGGCCCTGGCCGCCTCAAGGAGGCGAGAAACAAGCCTTCAATTGCCTGTATCGGGTTTTCAGGCGTTACTGATTTCTGTTGTGGATGCGAAAAAGCTTTGCTTGCAATCGCGACTACTTGCCGGAGAATCGCGCACCTGCACGCGCCGATCTACACCGCCCGTCGCCCCATCACCGTAATCGTGCGTTAAGCGTCGACGGCTAAACGCCATGTTCGGTATTTAGCTCCGCAGGTACCCCATCCCGTCGTTCTACATTCTCACCTCCCGGTTTGCTTTTTTCCCGTCTGGTGGGCCCGCTCAAGTCTCTGGCTGGAATCCCGTTTGCGCGATGAGGGTCGGTTCGCCCCCTGAGTAGGGTACAAACTCCGCTAACCGCAAAGCTCGGCCGGGCGCGTTTCATAATTCGCCGCGGTTCCGACCACCGGCCCAGGCCTTGTCCGGGTGACCAGACGGCTCCTGGTCTACTACCGCCCGTCGTCGGCCGTAACCGGCCCTATCGTTGATCATCCCTAAAATCAATGTTTTTGGTATGGATATTGCTTCAGTTAATTGTTGTGCTAGTGATACAAAGAGTGGCTAAGCGGGTTCTTGCCCATTGTGTAACGAGCCAACGCAGTAAAGGCGCGGTATTCGATTAGAGCCGAATACTTCGGAGCACAATGGTCCGCGAGGTCAGAGCAATTGGCAATGAGTTAATTGTTGCTTCTATGAGACGCTCTGTTGCATTATTGGCACACTGCTGTTTAGTCGCGCAAGTTCTTGGCTGGCGGACAGCAGGCAATTGAAATTTTCCAATTTGCTTGTGGAGGGTAATTCGAATGGTTAATAAAAAATCGTTAGCAGGAGTCTGCGTAGCCGCAGCGACGATGATGATTCCTGTGGCGCAGGCAGCAGAACATGAGGCGAAATGGGGTATTTCGGGCTGGATCAACGAAGGCATCACCTACTACGACGACGGCGTAGACAGCGACGTAGCTCAGCTCTCCGATAACGGTACCACTCTAGGCAGTCGGATTACGCTCAACGGTTCTTTCATGCCTGCTGAAACCAATCTGACCGCGGGATTTGAAGTGATTCTCGAAGTCTTTTCCGGGGACCCGTACTTCGCCAATGGGACTCCGGTTACTCCACTGCTCTTCTCCAACCAGGACAATATCAACACCGTCAATGGTGCCGATATCGGTGTACTGGGCAGCAGTGTGAACATTGGTGGCAACTGGGGCAAGTTCACCATTGGTCTGCAGAGCATGCCTACGGACAATATTGCCGTACTCGCGGATCCCTCGGGGACCATATGGTCCGGCATCTCCCCCGTCTTCCGCGGAAACGGGTTCCTGATTCGGGGACTGGGGGCGGGCACAACCAATGCGCGTTGGGGCGATTTTCTTCAATGCCTCACCGTACCCGGGCTGGGTATCGGTTTGGACTGTAACGGTATCTATCGTAATGGCGTTCGTTACGACCTGCCTGCGTTTGGTAATTTCAGTGTCGCGGTTGGTTGGGCGAATGACAAGGTCTACGATATTGCAGCGAAATACAGCGGTGAACTTGGTGGTTTGACAAGCAATATTCACGCTGGCTATGCAAAAAACAATGACGGCGGCACCAACGTTAACGCGAGTGAGTCTGACGTTTTTCAGATTCAATGGGGCCTGCTGCATCCCGGCACCGGACTGTTCGGCCTGGCCACCTATCAAAAGGAAAATTCCGATAACGCGACCCCGGGGTCGGGGGATAGTGGTGATGCCTGGTACTTCAAGGGCGGTATCAAGAAGAAATGGGCCGCCTTCGGGCCGACATCGCTTTACATCGAGTACGGTTTGTACAACGACCAGTACGGCTTGGCTAACGCTGATGGCGTGTCCGGTTCTGAGGTCGATCGTATTGGTTTGGCCGTCGATCAGGAGATCGGCAGCAGATTGCGGATCTACGGCAAATGGAAACGGCTCAGCCTAGACGTAGACGGTAATGCCACGGCCCAGACCTTGTATGGTGGGGCCGAGGACTTGAACCTGTTTACGCTTGGCTTCGTTGTGTTCTACTAAGGAATCGTGCGTAGGCCAACGGGTTTGCTGCGGCCACCCTCGGACGACTGCAAACGGGGCTAACGCCAAACCTGGCCTGGCTAAAGCAATACGAAAACGGCGCCTTACCGGCGCCGTTTTTTTTCAGCAGTAGGTTTATCGCAACAGTCCAGGGGCATTGCAACGGAATTCGGGGTGACAGACGCCGCTCTGGACTTCAAGGGCACATAGGTCGCTGTGGCTTGAACGAAAGCTGGCCGCTACCCTTATTCTGCATTGTCGTTAGTGTGATCATTTATATATCCGTCTAACGAAAACGAAAGTACACCGGTCGCAGCGTCGAAATGTTCTTCGGCATTACAGTCTGGCAGCTGGACGTAATTGAAGACCTGAATCCTTATCCGGACATCTTTGATCTACCAGACAAAAAATTAGAATCCCTGGCGAACGCCTGGTGGATATATTGAAAGCTGCGATAAAACCATCACAGCAACGCGACCTTAATTGATTATGTATATCAGTCTCCAATCCATCTTCCTGCCTCCATTGCACACTTGCGGATTGCTTCTGCGCGCTTGACGGGATCACCGTATATTTCCCACCCCAAAACAGCGGCATCAACCTCCAGGAGGAACTTTACAGCGCCGCGTATTTCATGAGGTTTGCCATATTTCCCGACAAAACAATCTGCCTGAGCCTCCTGTAATGCGGGATACAATTTGGGTGAAGCGAGAAGAGTATGGTTCAGCTTGATATGGGCATGGGCATGGGCCCGAAAGAAGCCGCAGGCGTCACCGATTTGTTCGCAGTATTCGGGATTATAAACAACGGCTGAACCCCAATTAGGATCAGCCCTTGCCATGGCAATGTCCGGCAGATTGGAGTCCTCGATTTCCCAAAACGGTACAACTGTCGCATTACTGCAGGACAGGAAAGCGACAACTCCCGCACACAGGATTCCGTTCCCTGGCTTGCTAAGCATTTACGACAGATACAATCCAATGGGATGGAAAAGAAAGCGATTGTAGCTTGAGCCGACAAGGATCGTAAGAGTTCAACTCATCGAGGGCTCTATTGGGCTGAGAGTCGACGAAGAGATGTCGCAGTCTCGTCAATTCTCTGAGGATCTGGTCAGTCATCTGGATCACGAATTAATAAACCTTGTTGCCTGATAGGTGCATTAGGTCAACGTGTCGCCGCCAAATTGGTAACTACCAGCCTATGGCGCTAACGCGAGTCGGGTTTGCAGCACATGCGTTTGCGGTCGATGGCCCGATATTGTGACGACTATTTCACCTAGCGATGCCCAGTGTTGCGACTAGAAATTCATGCGCAGCCCAATCCAGGCGCCGAAGGGCGCCCCGGGCCCCACGAAACGCCGGGCTCCGGCGAACGCGGGACCCAGCACCTCCTCGGGTTCACCGAACACCCCGAAGGTCTCGTACTCGGTGTCGAACAGGTTGTTGACCCGCGCGAACAACTCGGCCCGCGGGGTGAAGCGGTAGGTGGCGTTCAGATTGAAGATGGCGAAACCGTCCAGGGGGTCGGCGGTGTTGGATTCGTCGCCGCGGAAGAACTGGTCGCTCTGCGTCATCATGTCGGCGCCGAGGGTAAGCCGGTCGTTGATGTCCCAGGCGGCACTGAGGCGCAGCAGGTGCTCGGGGATGCCCGGGATGCGGTTACCGGGGCTCACCACCAGGGCTTCCGGTGCCGGCCGGTCGGGGTCTGCCGGATCGCGCAGCGGGTGGTTGGGGGAGTTGACCAGGAACGCGTCGCGGAACTCGGCGTTGATGTAGGTGTAATGGGCAGCGTAACGCACCGACCCGGCGCTGCCGGTGAGGCTGAGTTCCAGTCCCCGGCGGCGAGTGTCGCCTATGTTGTCGAAGAAACCCTGGCTGGTGCTGCTGCCGTCGCTGATGAACAGGATATCGTCCTTGTTGAGGGCGTCGAAAAGCGCCACGCTCCAGCGCAGCCCGCCGATGGTGTCACCCCGCACTCCCAGTTCGAAGGTGCGCGTCACCACCTGATCCAGCGGCGGATCGTCAACGAACGCGTTCGGCAGGCGACAGGGATCGTCCGGGTTGGCGCAAGTCAGTTCCGCCGGCGTGGGCGCCCGGCTCGACTCGGCGTAGGACCCGAACACAGTTATTCGCTCACGCGGGAACCAACTGACGGCGATCGCCGGATTCAGTCGGTCGAAATTGTGATCACCCGTCAGGCTGCTGTCATCGTCATCGTCCGCCGCCCCGTCGTCAACATCGTCCGCAGCGCCATCTTCGTCGTCGAGCTGATCGCGCAGCTTGATGTCCGTGTAGTTGTAACGCGCCGACAACGTGAGATCGAGCTGGTCCGACAGGGCGAACGTATCGCTGATGAACAGACCGCCGTGAAATGTCTCGGTATCGACGTCGGTGACGGAGGCCTGGTCGATGAAACCACTGCCGATGGTGCCGCGGTCCCCGGTGAGGCGGGCCAGCTCAGTCCGTTGCTGGAAATTGGCATCACCGTAGTCAATGCTGGCACCGTAGAGGATGCGATGATTGCGTGCGCCGATCACCACATCACTGAAGGCCTGCAGGGAGCCTCCCAGGGCGTACTGGCTGGTTTCGCTGCTGTTCTCGGTAGCCCCCTCAACGTCTTCGGTAGCGGCGACGGGGTTGCCGAACTGGTCGAAGACGAGCTCCTCACCGTCGTCCTCCTCCTCGCAGACCAGGCCCTCGTTCTCCGGAGATTCGCATTCCTCGTAATCACTGCCGTCACCGTTGAAGGTCTCGGTGTCGGTACTACGGTAATAGGCGATGCCGGTGAGCGTCGTACGTTCACTGGCCACCCACGAGGAGCGCAGGTTGAACTGCGCCAGACGGTTCTCGGTGATGTCCGGATGGGTGAAGACCGCTTCCCGGCCCTCGACTGCCAGCAGCTCCTCGGGGGCGGCGCCGTTGCCGCGCAGCTCGGAATCGGTCAGGGTGAGGGCAAGGTCGGTGTCCACGTTCTCACCCTGAAAGCTGTACTTGCCGAAGGCCTGCCCGAGTTCGCTGTCCGAGAAGTCCCGCCAACCGTCTTCGGTGAAACCCTCGGCGGTGAGGTACCAGGCACGGTCGCCGCGGTCGGCACCGGTTTCCGCCTGCAGCGCGAAACGCCCGAAGCTGCCGCCGTACGCCTCGACCCGCGTACCCGGATGGGTGAACCCGCTCTTGCTCTGCATGGCGATGGCGCCGCCCAGCGTGTTCAGCCCGAACAGGGGGTTCGAGCCAGGAACGAGTTCGAGCCGCGATACGGCCGAGTCGGGGATGGTGTCCCAGTTCACCACGTCCCCGAACAGTTCGTTGCGCCGCACGCCGTCCACGTACACGGAGATGCCCTGTGGGAACCCGAGCAGGGAAGAACTGCCGAAACCGCGATAGAAAAGCTCCGGCTGGTAGGGGTTGTTCTGGGCGTCGTTGATGTGCACCGAGCCGAGGTTCTGGCGCATGAAGTCGCTGAGGTTGAGCGCGCCCGAGGCCCTGAGGTCCTCGTCGGTGGCCGCCTGCACATTGCCGGGAAACCGTTGGGCCTCGGTGGTGGCCGCGCCGCCCGGGGCGGTGATGATGATCTCCTCCTCCACCGGCTGCGCCATGGACGGGGCCCCGACCGCAAGCCCGTTGAGCACGGCCAGCGACAGCAGCACCGGCGGCGGGGCGCAATGTCTACGAACACCCGCGATCACGAAACGCACTACCTCCTCCTCACTGTTTGCTCGCCTCGACAGCGCGCCGGCGGGTCGATGAGCGGCCTGCTTCGCCGCGGCCGGGCGCGAAGTCCGGCCGTCCGCACATCACGATGCCGGTGTTGTTCCGGTCAGCTGCCGGGCCCTGCCTCATCGGTGGCGGGCTGAAAGGGCCCGAGCGCGGCGTTCAGCGCGCCAATATACTCAATCAAGGCCGCATTCGCAGCCGCATCGGTCCGCGCCAGTTCGCCGATGGCCCGTTTGAAACGCGCCACCTGCTCGTCGTGATCACGCAGCAGCCGTGCCAGCAGGGCCTGCTCGGACTCGCTGGCACTGCCGTATTTCTTGTATTTCGCCTCCAGGCCCTGCAGCACCAGAAAATGCCGTTGCCTGGTGGCATCCATGGCGTTGTAGGCCTGCCAGGCGTGGCGCGCGGCATCGGGTAGGGGTTGGTCGAACATGGGCGGGGCGGGGGCGGCGAATCCCGGACTCGCCGCCCCCTGTCAGTCGCTACGGCCGCGGGCCGCTAGCCGCCGGCCACCGGCGGCCAGATGGCCAGCACGTCGTTTTCCGCCAGCACCGGCTGCTCGCGGCGCTCGGGCGCCACGTAGCCGCCGTTGATGAGCACCAGGTGCGCCATCGGACGCGGCACCTTGAACATGTCGATCACCTGGTTCGGCGTGGCATCGTCCGGAACCTCCACCACGGTCGCGTTTTCACGCGACTCCGCCGGCAGCAGGTCCCCCAGGGTGGCGAAAAGCTTCAAAGTAATCTTCATACCACATAGGCATTGAAGCCCACGGCCTGGGTGCGCGCCAGGTACGCCTCCATGATGCGCGTCGGGTCCTGGATCAGCCGGTCTTTCCATTCGCCCAGCCGGGTACGGCTCTGGATCAGGCCGCGCAGCACGCCGACATTATCGGTGAGACCAAGACTGGAGGCGCCCACCAGCAAGTCATCCGCGAACTGCAGGTTGAGGTACTTGAACCCGCCCGGATCGTTCAGCTCGGTGCTTTCGCCGCCGTCCACCCCCATCCACATGCCGAAGGAACTGGAGATCAGCCCCATGGTGTCGAGCACGTTCATGTTGACGCTGCCCTGGTGGACCTGGGACATACCCGCCATGTTGCTGGCGGCTATGCGCCCGTGGTCCGCGGCGGTGGGCTGGATCGCCTGCACCGAGTACTCGCCGGTGGAGAAATCCTTGCCCTGGCACACGTCGCCGGCGGCATAGATGCCCGGCTGGCTGGTCTCAAGATGGGTATCCACGAGGATGCCGTGGTCGGTGTCGATGCCCGACCCCTCCAGAAAACCGATATTGGATCGCACGCCGGTGGCGGAGATGACCATGTCGGCGCCGGCGGTCTCAGCGTTGCTCAACACCACGTTCAGCGCGCCGCCGGAGGCCTCGATGGCCTCCACCTTGGTCGAGGTATGGACGCGCACGCCCTTATGCTCGCACCAGGCCTTGATCAGTCCGCCCGAAGCCTCGTTCATCATCCGCGGCACCATGCGGTTCTCCATCTCCACGACGGTGAGGTCAACCCCGCTGCTGGCCAGCGCTTCAAGTATGATACAGCCGATGAACCCGGCCCCCATCAGCACCACCCGGTTGCCCGGCTGGCACAGGCTGACGATGTTTCGTGCGTCCTCCAGGGTCCAGCAGTTGTAGACGCCCTGTGACTCCACGCCCGGCACCGGCGGCGTCGCAGGACTGGAGCCGGTGGCGATGAGCAGACGGTCGAAGGCGACGGATCCACCACCGGCCAGGCTGAGTTGCTTGCCGGCGGCGTCCACCGTGGCGACGCGATCCTGTACCAGGTCTATGCCGAGCCCGGCAAAATGATCCGCGCCCTTGCGCAGATGGGTTCCCTTCTCGTCTATCTGCTTGATCAGGAAATAAGGGATGGCCATGCGCGAGTAGGGCGGTTCCGGCTCGTCACCGATAATACTTATCTTGGCATCGGCGTCGAGCCGCCGTATGTGCTCGGCAGCGACGACCCCCGCTGGTCCCGCACCAATGATTACGTGATGCATCGTGCACTCTCCATATTCTTTGGTAAAAAACGGGTGGGTCCTGAGGACCCACCACTGTTCGGCAATCTACACAAACAGCCTTTTGTTTTAGAGGAGGAGATCACAAACCCAGTCGTTGTTTGGTCTCATCGGTGACGACGCCGTCCGCCGTCCAGCCGCGGATCTTGTAGTACTCCGGCAGCATCTTGCCGAGTTCGTTCACCTTGCCCTGGGCCGGACCGGCGTTCGCAGCTTCTTCCAGCAGGCGCTTGGGCAGCGTGTCATCCTTGCCCGTCACACCGGCCAGGCGGTTGAACTCGCGTTCCATGTTCCAGATCCGTTCCCCCAGTTCCACCAGCTTCTCGGTGGTCCACCCGCCCTCGCAGGCGGCGTCGAGCTGCGGCGCCACGTCGTCCAGGGTCCAGGCAAAGGAGGTGAACACGCACAGGCCGCTGGAATCGAAGGCGGCGGTGGCGTCCTGGAAGGCCTTGACCAGCTCCGCCTTGCCCTCGGTGGCCAGCGGATCGGTCTTTTCCGGGATGCCGAGGATCTCGGAGGCGACGGTGTAGCCGCGCAGGTGGCAGGCGCCGCGGTTGGAGGTGGCGTAGGCCAACCCCATGCCCTGGATGCCGCGCGGATCGTAGGCCGGAAATTCCTGGCTCTTCACGGTCATGGAGAGCTCGGGATGACCATACTTCTCGCACATCCTCCTGGAGCCCAGCGCCAGGTCGCGGCCGAAACCCTCACCCGCGGCCACCATCTCGACGCCATGCACCAGCGCCTCGGCGGAACCGAAATTGTAGGCCATGCCACCGGTGTGCTCATTGGTGATCACGCCCATCTCGTAGAGCTCCATCGCCGCGGCGACGGTAGCGCCGAAGGAGATCGGATCGATGCCGTCCTCGTTGCACACGAAGTTGGCATAGGTGATCGCATCGAGGTCATCAACGCCGTTGTCCGAACCCAGCGACCAGGCCGCCTCGTATTCCAGCCCGCCGGAGGCCTTCCAGTACTCGGGCTTGTTCTTGATGGTGAAGTGGCCCTGGTCGACGGTGGAGATGCGCCCGCAGGCGATGGTGCAGCCGAAACATGCCGCGTTGGTGGTCAGGTTGGGCTGACCATCGCTCGCGCGTGGCTCGTGCATCGCCTCGCCGGAGATCTTATGGGCGCCCTCGAACTGAGTCTCGCGCATGTTGCGGGTAGGCATCGCCCCCGACTCGTTTATGACGTTCATCAACACCTGGGTGCCGTACTTGGGCAGGCCCTCGCCGGTCACGGCATTCTCGCGCAGCACCCGCTTGCCCTCCTCGGTGGCCTGCAGGAAACGCATCGGGTCCTTGATATTGCCGACGCCCTTAGTGCCTCGAGCCACCACGGCCTTGAGGTTCTTCGACGCCATCACGGTGCCGACCCCGGAGCGGCCGGCGGCGCGGTGCAGGTCATTGACCACCGCGGAATAGAGGCAGCCGTTCTCCGCCGAGCGGCCCACCAGGGCGATCTTGATCAGGGCGTCCTGGTGCTTCTTGTGCAGGATCTCGTCGGCCTCCCACACCGATTTGCCCCAGATGTCACCGGCATCCATCAATTGGACGCTGTCGTCATGCACATACAGGTATACGGGCTTCGGCGACTTGCCCTCGAAGATGATCATGTCCCAGCCGGCGGCCTTCAGCTCGGCGCCGAAATAACCGCCGGAGTTGGAGCAGGCCACGGTGCCGGTGAGGGGGCTCTTGGTCACCACCGAGTACCGGCCGCCGGTGGAGGCCATGGTGCCGGTGAGGGGACCGGTGGTGACGATGAACTTGTTGTCCGGCCCCAGCGCGTCACAGGTGGGATCGACCTCCTCCACCAGGTACTTGGTCGCCAGCCCGCGCTGACCCAGGTACTGCTGGGCCCATTCCATGTTGAGCGGCTCTTCGGTGATCTTGCCCTCGGTGAGGTTCACCCGCATCACTTTGTTGGTCCATGCCATGTCGTGTACCTCCTCAGGCGCGCTGGTAAGAAGAGACGTCTTTCGACGCCGGCGTGTTGAAGCTCGCCTCGACCGGCTGGCTGCGCTGGGCCCAGGCGCGCATGCGGTCCAGGCCCGTGTGATCTCCATCCACGTAGGTGATGGCACCGGTCGGGCAGGCCTTCGCGCACCAGGGGTCGCCGCCGCACAGGTCGCACTTCACCACCTTGCCCGATGCCGAGTTGTAGTTCACGGTGCCGAAGGGACAGGCGATGGTGCAGACCTTGCAGCCCACACAGGTATCCTCGAGCACCTCCTTGGCGCCGGTGGTCTCATTCACCACGATCGCCTCGACCGGGCAGGCATGCATGCACCAGGCCTCGTCGCACTGGGTGCAGGTGTACGGCGCGAAACGGCCCGTGTCATGAAACATGAAGACCTTGATGCGGGACTTGGAGGGGTTGAACACCCCCTCGTTCTCGTAGGAACAGGCCATCTCGCACTGCAGGCAACCAGTGCATTTTTCTGGCTCCAGCTTGAGCGCTCTCAGCATTGCAAAACTCCTCCGGATTTTCTCGTGGCTCTCGGTGGCTGAATATCATACAGGGTCAGCGCGGCGTTGCCGCGTAAACCGTGATAGCCATACGTTACCTGCAACTTGCGTGCCATGGATGCGCGGCGCCTGTCTCGCGCCTAAACAGGCGGCCGGGGGCCTGGTCAGCCTCAGATTTGTTGCATACGCGCCTGGCGATGTCCCAATAATGGGACACCCGCGCGGGCTTTACCCGTCGTTGATCTGCAGGCGGACCTCGGTCACCTGGTCGCCGGCGACGAAGAAGGCCCGCAGCCGGTCTCCGACCGCGGCGTGGGGCGCGGCGATCACGTACAGGGCATCCGGATAGGCATGCAGCGCCAGGTCGGTGGCCGACGGATAGGCCGGCGCCTCGACATGGGAATGGTAGATGCCCAGCAGATCCTCGCCCTGCTCCGCCATCGCCCGCATTGCCGCCAGCTGGCTGCGCGGTTCCATATCGAAATGCTGCCGGCGGTCGGCGGCGGCGTTGCGGGCGGGATAGGCAGCGCGCACCATGCCGCCTTCGCCGCCGATCAGGCCGCACACCTCCTCGTCCGGGCTGCCGGCGGCATGGGTCAGGATGGCTTCCGCCACCGCCCGGGGGAAGGCGACCAGCGCCTGCGGCTGCCGGCGATCCGCGTCAGCCATGACCGTCAGCGCGCCGGCGCCGGCGCCGGCCCGCCACCGGTGGCAGCGGTCCGCTCGAGGCGGGACACAACCGTCTCGGTTTTGTATCGTCAACTGTAATCAAGGTACACTGCCCGAAGGTCTCACATCTGCCGTGAATACAACAACATAACACGAGTTGACGGCACGCCGGGCGGGACCATGGCACGGTGTTTGCTCCCTACAGGGTTCGGATTCGATGAAAAGTACAACGAGGATGGACCACATCAGCAGGATCTCACGGGTCGCCAGGCTCGGCACGGCAGGCGACGAAGCCGCCCTCGAAGAGCAGGGTCTCGACGACCAGATCGTCTCCTCCTGGCATCGTTGTCTGTCCACCTATGGCATCGATCCGGTTTCCAGTCAGTCGGTAGTGGTGCTCGACTCGCCCGAGTTGAAAGAACACCAGGAACGGCTGGATCACATGCTCAAGATCGCCGACGCCGAGATGCAGCTCGTCTACGAGGCGGCCGCCGGATCCGGCTACGCGATCATTCTCACCGATGCCCAGGGCGTCATCCTGCATCATGTCTCGGACCCGCGCCTGGAGCGGGAATTCCGCGACGCGGGCCTGTGGGTGGGGGCCAGCTGGGACGAGGAAGCGCAGGGCACCAACGGCATCGGCACCTGCATCATCGAAGGGAAACCCATCACCGTGCACCGGGACGAGCACTTCCGCAGCCAGAACATCGACCTCACCTGCTCCGCGGCGCCGATCCGCGATCCGCGCGGTGAGCTTATCGCCGTGCTGGACTCGTCGGCGTGCACCAACGAGGATTCGCGCAATTCACAGACCCATGTGCGCGCGCTGGTCAGCACCTCCGCGCGGCTGATCGAAAATCGTAATTTCCTTTTCGAATTCCGCAACAAGAAGGTGCTGCGTTTCCACAGCCGTCCCGAGTACGTCGGACTGCCGAACGAGGCGATGCTGGCGCTGGACGGGGACTGCCAGATCCTGGCGGCCAACGGCGTGGCGGTGGATTTTCTCAACGCCCATTCTCGCCGCGACCTGATAGGCAGGTCCTTGTCGGAGGTCCTCGACGCCAAGTCCACCCGCCTGATCGACGAGATGCGGTCAAAGATGGGGACGCTGCTTCCGATCCGGGGCCGCGCCACCGGGCGGCGCTTCTTCGCCATGCTGCATGCGCCCACGGCTCCCACCCCGGTTGCCCGGGTCGAGACGCCGGCGCCAACACGGCGTGACAAGTCACGTCTAGACCTGCGCGCGGTTGCCGGCCGGGACCCGCACATGAACTACAACGTGCGTTGCGCCGAGCGGATCATGAACAAGAACGTGCCCATCATCATCGAGGGCGAAACGGGTACCGGCAAGGAAGTGTTCGCGCTGGCCATCCACCTGGCAAGCGATCGGCGTGACCAGCCTTTCGTAGCGCTGAACTGCTCCGCGATTCCGGAGTCGCTGATCGAAAGCGAGTTGTTCGGCTACAAGCACGGCGCATTCACCGGCGCGCGGCGGGAGGGCATGAAAGGCAAGATACTGCAATCCAGCGGCGGCACCCTGTTCCTGGACGAGATCGGCGACATGCCGCTGCCGTTGCAGACCCGCCTGCTGAGATGCCTGGAGGAAGGCGAGGTCGTCCCGCTGGGCGGCGACAAATCCATATCGGTCGACCTCAACGTCATCAGCGCCACCCACCGCGACCTGGAGTCATTGGTGGAGAGGGAGACTTTTCGCGAGGACCTCTATTACCGCCTCAACGGCATCAGCCTGACGCTGGCGCCACTGCGTGAACGCGAGGACCGGGAGCAGTTGATCGAGTCTATCGTCGCCCTGGAAAACGAGAGCGACCAGGCGGTCAGGATCGACGACGAGGCCATGGACAAGCTGGTGCGCTTTGACTGGCCGGGCAATATTCGTCAGCTCCGCAATGTGATCCGCACCGCCTTGGCGATGGCCGACAACCATGTACTCAGGCTTGCCGACCTTCCCGGAGCGGTGGTCAATGCCCGGGAGCGCGCTAGCCCCGCGGGCGCGGCAAGGAGCCGTTTCGTCACCCAGTCGGCCGGCGCCTCGGTGCCGGAGACGGTGGGTCCCCGCGCGGCGGGTACCGCGGCCGAGGCGGAACTGAACCCCCTGGAGGTGGCGGAGAAGGAGGCCATCCTGATGGCGCTCGCCGCCAACTGCTGGAACATCACCAATACCGCCGCCGCGCTGGATATGAGCCGCAACACCCTGTACCGGAAACTGAAAAGGCACGGTCTTCCCACCACACGTCCGGCCTGACCGGCGGGTGACCGCCGGCCACGGCGCATGGCGTTGGTATCCATTTTGCATGCAGGGAAGGCGCGACCCTTAGCAGAGAACCCTGATTGATGCAGATACTGGTGCTCGGTTCCGCCGCCGGCGGAGGATTCCCGCAATGGAACTGCAACTGTGAGATGTGCTCGGGCGTGCGCAGCCAGCGCATTCGGGCACGCCCGCGCAGCCAGTCGTCGATCGCGGTGAGCAGAAACGGCGTCGACTGGGCGCTGATCAACGCCTCGCCGGACATCCGACAGCAGCTGCTCGCGAACCCGGCACTGCAGCCGGCGCGCCAGAAACGCGACACCGGTGTGCGCGCGGTGGTGCTGATGGACAGCCAGATCGACCATACCACCGGGCTGCTGACGCTGCGCGAGAACCAGGAGCCGCTGCAGCTGTACTGTACCGCCATGGTCCACCAGGACCTCACCACGGGGTTTCCGGTCATCGACATGCTGCAGCATTACTGCGGCGTGGAGTGGCACGAGATCGACCTCGATGCGGCGAAGTTTTCGGTGCGCGCGGTGGACGGCATCGGCTTTCGCGCCGTGCCCCTGTCCAGCAAGGCGCCGCCCTATTCGCCGCACCGCAACGACCCGCATCCCGGCGACAATATCGGGCTGCTCATGGAGGACATGGAAACCGGAAAAACGGCATTCTATGCCCCGGGGCTGGCGGCCGTGAGCGAGGACCTGGTGCCATACATGGCGTCGGCCGACTGCCTGCTGGTGGACGGCACCTGCTGGACCAACGATGAGATGCCGCAACGCGGCGTGGGCGCCAAGCTCTCCCTGGACATGGGCCACCTGCCGCAGTCCGGCGACGGAGGCATGATCGAGCAGCTGCGGCGGTTCGATCGCCAGCGCAAGATACTCATCCATATCAACAATACCAACCCGATCCTCGAAGAGGACTCGACGGCCCGGGCGCGGCTCGACGCCGTCGGCATCGAAGTGGCGTGGGACGGGATGACGCTGGAACTGTGAGTATGAACCCCCCTGCCGCCGCCGACCTGCCGCCCTGGTCTCGAGCAGAATTCGCGGACCGGCTGCGTGCCTACGGGGCACGCTACCATATCCACCATCCTTATCAACGCATGATGGCCGCGGGCGAGTTGAGCAGGGAACAGATACAGGGATGGGTGGCCAACCGTTACTACTACCAGGTCAGCATCCCGATCAAGGACGCCAACCTGCTCGCCAACTGTCCGGACCGGGAGACCCGCCGCCTGTGGGTGCAGCGCATACTCGACCATGATGGCTATGGCGGCGAGTCCGGAGGCATCGAGGCCTGGCTGGCGCTGGGGGAAGCGGCGGGGCTGGACCGCGACACGCTCGAGTCCCAGCGCATGGTGCTGCCGGGGGTGCGTTTCGCGGTTGACGCCTACATCAATTTCGTCCGCCGCGCCGACTGGCACGAAGGGGCCGCGTCTTCGTTGACCGAACTGTTCGCGCCGGAGATCCACAAGCAACGGCTCGACAATTGGCCGCAACACTATCCATGGGTTGACCAGGCCGGGTTTCAGTATTTCCGCAAGCGACTCGCCGAGGCCCGTCGCGACGTCGAACACGGCCTGGAACTCACGCTCGACTACTTCAACACACGAACGCTGCAGGAGCGGGCACTGGAACTGCTGCAGTTCAAGCTGGACATACTTTGGACCATGCTGGATGCCATGTACATGGCGTACGTGAACCAGATGCCGCCTTATTTCAACTGCGAGGAGATTCGATGAACCAAGTATCCGTAGACAGTGTTTACCGGCTGTCTCCCACCCACCGCCTGCAATGGGAGGCGGCGCAGAATTCAGATGTACTCTTGTATCCGGAAGGGATGGTAACGCTCAACCAGAGCGCCAGCGAGATCCTCAAGCATTGCGACGGCTCGCGCAGTGTCCAGGAGTTGGTGCAGGAACTGGAACGCAAGTTCTCGGCCCGGGACCTTACCCAGGAGGTCATCAGTTTCCTCGAAGCCGCCCTGGAGCGCGGCTGGATCAAGCGCGCCGAAAACGCATCCGGTCAGTGACGCGGCCCGACCCTCACCACCGGCTGCTGCTGCAATGGTTGCTGTTCGCCGGTATCCTGGTGTTTGCCATCTGGGTGGCCTGGGACCATGGCCTGCTGGAGAAAGTGTACCGCAGCGACCCGACACGGTTGTCGCTGGTAATTTCACTGCTGTTTGTGGCCGCCACGGTTCACTGCGCCGCCCGCGCGCTGTATCTTTCGCGGCAACTCAACCACATTAATGCCATTCGGCACCTCACCGCACAACAGCGCTTTGCGCCGCGGTTGCGGGACGGACAACTGGTCATCGGCAACGCCCATGCCGCCGGGTCCCTGCCCGCCGTCTATCTCGCCGCGATCCTTGCCAAGTACCAGGCCAAAGCGCCGGTGGAACTTCGCGGCCTGGAACATGCGCAGCTAACCGAGGTGCTCGCGGAACAGGCGCGCGGCCCCCACGAGACCGGGTGGTTCGTCACCGGATTGCTGTTGAAGCTGGGACTGCTGGGCACGGTGATCGGATTCGTACTGATGCTCGGGTCGGTCTCGGGCATCGAGTCCTTCGACGTGCAGGACGTGCAGGCAGTGCTCAAGAACATGACGGTGGGGATGGCGGTTGCACTGAACACCACGCTCATCGGCTTGCTCGGCAGCATGCTGCTCGGCTTCCAGTACCTGCTGCTGGACCGCGGCGCCGACAAACTGGTGGCTGACACGGTGCATTATGCCGAGACCAGCCTGCTGCCCGTGCAGCCTACGCAAAACGGGTAGGCCTCGGTTTGGCCTTTCGGCGACCACGACGACAGCTTGATCAGGATCCGTTCACCGACCTGCTGTTCAATTCCCTGCTGGCCTTTACCTTTCTGTTCCTGATCACCATCATGTTTCTGAACCCGCCGGCAAAGACCGGCATCATCGACCCCAAGGCCGAGTTCATCATCACCACCAAATGGGAGGACTTCAGCCCCGATGACATCGATACCTGGGTAGAGGACCCGAAAGGCGACATCGTATGGTTCCGCAGCGCGGAAGCGGGGCTGATGCACCTGGATCGTGACGATCGTGGCATCAGTAACGACATGATGCTGGTCAACAACGAGGAATTGATAAACCCTCTCAACCAGGAGGTGGTGACCATACGCGGCTTCGTGCCGGGAGAGTACGTCGTTAACCTGCATTACTATGCCAGCAAGACCGGCAAACCGGCAGCGGTGACGGTTCGTGTCGTCAAGGTGAACCCGAGGCTTCAGGTGGTTTACTACGGGACGGTCACGCTGGCCAGGGTGGGAGCGGAAACAACGGCCGTGCGCTTCTCGGTGACCCCGGATGGCGCCGTCGAGGGTATCAACACCATACAGAAATCGATAGTGTTGGTAGACAAGATATGAACGAGGCAATCATAGGACTGACCGTAGCCTACGTCGCGTTGGCCGGCTTCGTAATCGGGCTCAGCATCTTTTCACGCTGGCCATACTGGGTGAAACTCATCTCGGTGGCCGGCGTGTGCGGCCTTTATTTCCTTACCTACGCCTCGTTCAAGGGCCTGCTCGGCTGGCCGACCCGGGCCGAACTGCCGGCGCACTTCATGTTGCTGGCGTCCTATGTCAGCGAACCCGACAAGGCCGGCGGCAGCGCGGGAAGTATCCAGATCTGGGCGGCATCACTGGCAGGTAACCGGCCGGCCGAGGCGCCGCGCGCCTATCACCTCGACTATGACGCAGAACTGCATGGTCAGCTGGAAGAGGCAGACAAGCGCATGCGACAGGGCATCATCCAGCTCGGGCGCAAGCAGGATGCAGCGACTGCGGGCGACTCCGGTGACCCTTCCCGTTTCGCCCGCAACCCTTACCGCATCGTGATCTTCGATCTGCCAGATCCGGAGCTGCCCGAGAAGTGACCGGTGACCGGGTGCCGCGCGGAAACTGCTGCCGGCCGTCGCCGGAGCCCGCCCTGCCGGGGCGGGATCCCAGCCCAGACGTGTGATCTCGCAGGCCGCTGACGTGCCGCCCCGAGCCATCTCAGGACCCGCTTTCCACCTCGGCTGCGGGCTGGTCTTGGCAGTCACCATGCTGAGCGGGTGCCAGCAAACGGACCGCGGCTATTTCCCCCTGCACGACGGAGCGCGGTGGGAGTACCGCTTGACGAGTACGTGGAGCGACGGCGAGGAGACCACCCGCTACGCGGTGACCAACCTCCGGTCAACCATGCTGGATGGACGACCCGCCACCATACGCCGCGACAGCCGGGGCACCGATTACTACATCACCCAGGATCGGCAGGGTATCGCCCGGGTGGCGAAGCGCACCGTGGTCGAGTTCGAGCCGCGACCTGAACCGGAACCGCGCTACGTCATCAAGTTTCCCCCTGTTGTCGGCACGGAGTGGCGGGTGAGCAGCCATCCCTTCCTGCTGAAGCGGCTGCTTCCCTTCAAGGAACGCTTCAATCGTGATTTCAGCGTGGTCATGCAGTACAGCATCGTCAGCACCGACGCGGCGGTCAGCGTACCGGCCGGACAGTTTACCGGCTGCCTGCTGCTGCAGGGCGAGGGTACCCTGCGCATCTACGCTGACGCGGTGGCAGGGATTTCCGAGGTGCCGGTTACCTCCCGTGAGTGGTACGCACCCGGCGTGGGGCTGGTCAAACTTGAGCGCCGGGAGGAGCTGAACACCACCCAGATCATCGGCGGCTCGGCACGGCTTGAACTGCTCCGTCACCGCCGCTGAACTGGTTCGCCGCATCCAGCATGGTGGCTGTATACAACCATTTCGTGATCCGGTGCCGGGCAATCCGCGCGCCCGTCGCCGCCATGAGACCTGGCATGGTTCTTGCTTTCCATACAGAGACTTCAGTGCAAAGTGCGGCCGACCGTTGGCTTCGGGTAGGCCGTCAAATAATCAAGCAGCAATCTGTCAACTTGAATGGAGTAGCGAGATATGATTTGGTCAACACCTGAGTTCAAAGATCTGCGGTTGGGCTTCGAGATCAACCTGTACATCAACAACCGCTAAGCAGTCCGGCATGCGGCGCGGACCGGTTCCGGTCCGCGTCCATTGCTCCCCCAGCCCTCCCGTGTACCGGGGGTCCCTGTATCAACCGCGCGAGTTCCGCGCCCGGTTCCCGACCGTGTCCCAGAACGTCATCGATCCGCAGGCCCTAGGCAAGCCCCTGTGGCTGCTGGCGGAGTTGACCTACCGCTGCCCGCTACAGTGTCCCTACTGCTCCAATCCGCTTGACCTGGCGCGCTACCGCGACGAGCTTTCCACTGCGGACTGGGTGCGGGTGTTTACCGAGGCGAGGGCAATGGGAGCCACCCAGCTCGGCTTCTCCGGCGGCGAACCGCTGGTCCGCAAGGACCTCACGGAACTGGTTGCCGCGGCCCGCGGCCTCGGTTATTACACCAACCTGATCACCTCAGGCGTAGGCATGAACGAGTCGCGCATCCGCTCGCTGAAGGAAGCCGGCCTGGATCACATCCAGATCAGCTTCCAGGCCAGCAGCGAGGAACTCAACAACTATCTGGGCGGCAGCGACAGTTTCCGGCACAAGATGGAAATGGCCCGCCTGGTCAAGGCCTACGAGTACCCGATGGTGCTGAACGTGGTGCTGCACCGGCAGAACATCGATTACATGCGCGAGATCCTGGACATGGCCGTGATGCTGGAAGCCGACTACGTGGAGCTGGCCAACACCCAGTACTACGGCTGGGCCTACGTCAACCGGGACCAGCTGCTGCCCCAGCGTGAACAGATCGAGCAGGGCGAGCGCATTGCCCACGAGTACCAGGACCGGCTGCGCGGACAGATGAAGATCTACTACGTGGTGCCGGACTATTTCGAGGGCCGCCCGAAAGCGTGCATGAGTGGCTGGGGCTCCATATTCCTCACCATTGCCCCGGACGGCACGGCCCTGCCCTGCCATGCCGCCGGCCAGCTGCCGGGCCTCGGCTTCCCCAACGTCCGCGAACACACTATCGACTGGATCTGGAACGACTCTCCCGACTTCAATCTGTTCCGGGGCGAGGACTGGATGCGCGAACCCTGTCGCTCGTGCCCGGAACGCTCCAGGGACTTCGGGGGCTGCCGCTGCCAGGCCTACATGCTGACCGGTGACCCCCGCAACACCGATCCGGCGTGCAGTCTCTCGCCCCAGCACGAGAAGATCATCCAGGCCGTCGACCGCGCCGGTGGTGCGCCGGAAGAAAAGCCGCTGGTATTCCGCAACCTGCGCAACGCCCGGACACTGAGCGGGTCGCCGCCCGCCCCGCCCACCGACTGATCACGCCGCCCGCTGCCGGCGCGGCCCGTTCGGGCCGTATAATCCGGGACATGCCCGGTGACGCGAAATCCCTCTCCCGCCTGTTGCTGAGCTACGAGCTGGCGTTCACCCTGCTGATCGTGGTGACAGCCAGCGTGGGCGGCGTCTGGGTGTATTTCTGGCAGCAGAACTCCCGGGCGTCACTGGAGATAAACCGCCTTTCCTATGATGCGCAGCAGCTGCGCGCCGACCTGTACCGCCAGATCCGCGAGGTCTACGTGGCCAGCCGTGCCCAGGACCCGCGGGTCCTCGACAAGTACTGGACCCACATCTATGACATCGACCGCCGGTTCCATGCGCTGGAACAGGTGGTGACCGGCGGCGAGGCCTCCGCGATCCGCGGCATGCGCAACGCCTACGAAATGCTGCAGGCGCAATTGAACCGGGTACTGTCGCAGTCAGTCAGCGAGAGCCGGCGTGAGCGCATCATTCAACCTGCCTACGAGTTCTGGCTGCAGGGAGAATTCGAATCCGAGTTCGCCCGCCTGAACCAGTTGATCGCCGAGCGCCGCGCCCTGCTGGACCGGCGCCTGGCGCGCTGGAACCGCGTCGCCCCCTGGCTGCTGCCGGTGCCGATCCTGCTCGCGGTGTGGTTGCTGGGACGCTCGCACCGGCGGCTGCGGCGGGAGTTTTCGCAGCCCATGGCCGAACTGAAAAGCGGCGCAGAGCAGATCAGCGAGGGCAGGCTGGAGCACCGCGTCAATGAGCAAGGGGCCGAGGAAGTGGCCCTGCTGGCGCGGACGATCAATCAGATGGCGGCGGAACTCGCAGCCAGCCGCGACGAACTGGTGGAGAAGGAGCGACAAGCGGCGCTGGGCGCGCTGGTGCCCGTTGTCGCCCATAACATACGCAACCCGCTGGCCAGCATCAGGGCCTCGGCGCAGATCCTCGATCCGGCTGATCGCGCCGAGCTGGACGAGACCCGGCGCGGCATCATCGATACAGTGGACCGGTTGGAACGCTGGGTCAGCGCACTGCTTTCCTACCTGCATCCGCAGACACCCAGGCGCAGCGAGGCGCAGCTCGAGGAGATCATCAATGGGGCGCTGGCACCCCTGCGGGCCAGGGCACGCGACAAGGACGTCCAGCTACACCACCATGCGGCCCCACCGGGGCGTAGCCTGCTGATAGACAGCGCGTTGATGGAGCAGGCGATCCACGGCTTGGTGCTCAACGCGCTGGAGGCGGCTCCCGACGGCAGCACCATCGATATCAGGCGCCAGGAGCAGGGACGGGGCGCGGTGATACTGATCGAGGATGAGGGCACAGGGATGCCCTTCGACCCCAGCCCCGGCGATTTCTCTCCGGGCCCGACCACCAAACCGTCGGGTACCGGCCTGGGGATACCTTTCGCCCACAAGGTGATACATGCCCATGGTGGTACACTGGAATTCGAAGGCAGAAGGAAACACGGAACGCGGGTCCGCGTCACCATCCCCTACCAAGGAAACACATGAGCGGTCCCGAGAGCACGATCCGTATTGCGCTGGTGGAAGACGAGGCATTGTTCGCCAAGGCGGTGGAGCGGACCCTGAATCGGCATGGTTACGAAACCACGGTCTTCGGCTCACTGTCTGCGGCCGCGGAGGCGGTGCCCGCGCTGCAGCCGGACCTGATGCTGCTGGACATGCGTCTCCCCGACGGCTCGGGCCTGGATTACCTGGAGCGCCTGCGCGGCGACAAGTCCGCGCAGGCGGTGGTGGTAATGACCGCGTTCGGCGACCTTGAGAACGCCGTCGCTGCGATGAAGCTCGGGGCCCTGGATTACCTCAAGAAGCCCATCGACATGGACGACCTGGTGCATGCCGTGGACAAGGCACTGGAACAGGTGCAGCTAACGCGCAGACTCGGCTATTCGCGGCAGCGCGAAGCGCGGGGCAACCGGGAGAACACGTTGCTGGGAGAAAACCCGCAGATCGTGGAGCTGCGGGAGGAGATCGCCCACATCGGCGCGATCAGCACCCGCACCGACGAACCCCCTCCAACGGTGCTGATCCTGGCTGAGACAGGCTGCGGCAAGGACCTGGTGGCCAGGGCGCTGCACGATGCCAGCGCCCGCCGCGACCGCCCGTTCGTGCAGGTCGATTGCGCCGCCCTCCCCGACGAGCTTATCGAGTCGGAATTGTTCGGGCACGAGAAAGGGGCCTTCACCAGTGCCCATAGACAACGCAGCGGGCTTATCGAGGCGGCCGAAGACGGTACCGTGTTTCTTGACGAGATCGGTGAACTGCCGCTGGACCTGCAGGCGAAACTGCTCGCGGTGCTGGAACGACGCAAGGTGCGCGCGGTCGGCAGTACGCGGGAACGGGACACCCAGGCCTGGTTCATCGCCGCCACCAACCGGGATCTCAATGCGATGGTGGCCAACGGGGCTTTTCGCTCCGACCTCTACTTTCGCCTCAACATCGTCACCCTCAGCATACCGCCCCTGCGCGAGCGCGGGGGCGACGTGCAGCTGCTGGCCCGACATTTCGCCGCCCAGGCCACGCGTCGTTACGGCGTCACGGGCATAGAACTGAAACCGGAGATTATCGACCAACTGGACCGATATGCGTGGCCGGGCAACGTGCGCGAACTCGCCCACGTCATGGAACGCGCCGTGCTGTTGAGCCGGGACGGCAATGTCACCGCCGCTCAACTCGCCCTGGCCCCGCCACGGGATACCGCAAGTGCAGAGGCTGCCCTGGACAACCTGACGCTGGAGGAGGCGGAACTGCGGCTGATCCGCCATGCCCTGCAGAGAACCCGCGGTAACGTGTCGGAGGCGGCGCGGCGCCTCGGTGTTACCCGGATGACGATGCGCCACCGGATCAAGAAGTACGGCCTGGACGACCGCGACAGCTGACGCCGACGCGTCAGCGCCCCTTGCGAGACACCAGGCCCCGCTGAGGATCATAACCGTACACCGCCAGGGCGAAAAACACGCAGAGACTTGCCGCCACCACCGCCAGGCTCACCGGATTGAACTGCCCGTAGAGGGAAAAACGAATCAACTCCACGGCATGGGTAAACGGGTTGAAGCGCGCCAGCTGGTAGACCCATTCCGCGCCCGCTTCCTGCAGCTTCCAAAGCGGATACAGCGCCGAGGATATGAAGAACATCGGGAATATCACGAAATTCATGGTGCCGGCGAAGTTCTCCAGCTGCTTGATCGTCACCGACAAGAGCAGGCCCAGTGCCCCCAGCATCATCCCGCAAAGGATGATCACGGGTAGCGCGTACAGCCACCCCAGCCAGGGGATATCAACCTGAAACGCCGCACACAGCAGCAGGAACGCATAGGCCTGCAAGGTGGACAGCAGGGTGCCCGCCCCGAGCTTGCACAGCAGCAGATACCAGCGCGGCAGCGGAGCGGTGAGCAGCAAGCGCATCAATCCCATCTCACGGTCGTAGACCATCGCCAGCGACGACTGCATGCCGTTGAACAGCAGCACCATGGCCAGCAGGCCCGGGACGATGTAGACCTGGTACTCGATATAGGTCTCGTAGGGGGGGATAACGGCGACCCCGAAGACGTTCTGGAAACCCGCCGCGAATACGATCAGCCATAGGGCGGGCCTCACCAGCGCCGATAACAGCCGCCCGGTCTGGTGGACGAACTTGACGACCTCGCGGCTGCCGAGAGCGATGGCGGCCTGGGCGGCGTGGGCAGGCTTCATGTTTCACCCCTCGTTCTCGCACGTCCGTTCATAACTTGCAGCGGTTCTCGCGTTGGTCGAAACCCAGCGTGTCGAGATTGTTGCTCTGGTGCAGAAAACCTTCCAGTGGCGCCTGGGCGACCACCCAGTTACCCGTGGTGAGGAAGACGGGCTGCCGCAGCTGGTTGTTCCAGGAGCGGAAGTTCAGGGGATAACCCTTGACCCCGTCCAGTGTTATTTCGCCTCCACGAATATAATCGCGCAATTCCGACAGCTCGCTGGACCGGGTTCTCAGCACCGCCTCTGTAATGACCTTAACCGCCATCCACGCCGACCAGTCATAGCCGGTCATGGGCCGATTCTCGCGCTTGAGGAACCGCTTGTTCACCTGGGGTGCACCGTGGCGTTCCCACGCCCAGTGCCACCAGTCGGCGACCAGCCCTGCGGCACCGACCACTGGCCTCGGTTTCTGTACCTGGTACGGGACGTCGCGGGCGAACTCGCCCTGGCTGTCCACCACGTAGACGACCTCGTAGTCCTCCCCAGCAGTCAACAGGGCGACGTTGTTCTGGCTGCGCTGGCGCGGATCGCGCCCGAGAACGAAGTCCTTCTCCGCTTCCACCTTCAGTCCGTAGCGCTTGGCCGAGCGCTGAAATGCCCGGTAGTACTCGGCATCACCCTGCTGCGAACCTTTCAATACCAGCAGATCGCGCCACTTCTTGAACACCAGATACTGGGCCAGGGCATCGGTGAGCATGCTGCGGCTGGGGGCGGTGTGGAAAAGGTTCTTGTGGCACTGCTCCTGGCGCAGCGCATCATCGAGCGCCGACACGTTGAACAGCAGGGCCGGCTGCTGGTCAGAGAGCGCGGCGATACCAGCGACCATCACCGCCGGCAGGTCCAGCAGAAATATCCGCACGCCCTGTCCGTAGCGTTCCCGGAACAGCTGACCGGCCTGGTCCGCCGATGTGACGGCTCGGCGTTCGAGCTCCAGCTTGGTCCCGGCGGCACTCATCGCGAAGCGCGCCTCCTTAACCGCCACCGCCGCGCCGGCGTAGGGCCGTCCCCAGGGCTGGGCGGGAAACCGTGCCTCCACCGCCCGCTCCCGGTAGCGCGGGTCGTCATCCCATTCCAGCAGCACCAGGTTCAAGTTCCCGTTGCCGGCCGCCCACGCCGCCGCCGGTATCCACAGCACCAGCGCCGCGGCCACTGTCTTGAACCACCTCATGGCTAGTTGTCCACCACCACGTCATGCGGTACCCGGCCCGCGGGGACCGAGCGGACCACCTTGAGGCTGCCGGTATCGATCACCGACATGTCATCGCTCTTCCCGTTGGTCACGTACAAGGTTCGCTCGTCCGGGCTCAGTGCGACCCCCCAGGCACGTTTTCCGACCAGCACATACTGTTTCACCTCGCGGGTCGGCACGTCCACCACCGCGAAATGGTTGGCACCCCCCAGGGTTACGTAGGCGGTGGCGCCGTCACGCGTCATTACCATGCCCACCGGGGTCACGTCCTCGGCGCGAAAGCCCTTGGGCTTGAATTCGATCTCACCAACCACCTGGTTGCTGGCCGGATCGATGATGGTTACCGTACCGCCCACCTCGTTGGTCACCCACAACTGCTTCTGATCCGGCGTCAAGGCGAACCGCCGCGGCCGGTTACCGACCACTATGTTGGCGACCAGCTCACGGCTCGAGGCATCCACTACGTGCACGATGTTGGCGACCTCGGAAGTGACATAAACACGCTGGTTGTCGGGGCTCACCAACACCCCTTCGGGTTCCTCGCCGACCTCGATCTCGGCCACCACCTCGTCTGCGCCCAGGTCATAGATGGTCAGCAGACCCTCGTCCTCGTTGGAGGCGTAGAGATACTTGCCGTCCGGGCTGATATCGAAACGATCCGGATCGTCCCCGATGGCAATCGACTTTTCCACCGTCAGCGAAGCCACATCTATTACGTCGATGGCATCATCGTCGCCGCAGGCCACATACAGCTTGCTGTGGTCAGCGCTGAATTTCATTGCCCGCGGCCGCTCACTGGTCTGGATTTCCTTGACCTTCTTCAGTGATCCAGGCTCGAACACCGTTACCACGTGATCCTTTTCGCTGCTGACAAACACATAGCCGGTACCCTTGGCATGGGCGCCCAGGCTCGCCACGAGCAGCGCGAGCGGTACCAGGTACTTCCTCAATCTCATCGTCTTCTCCAGATCATCAGTCAGTTCGTATTGACGCCGGTCATGGTCAGGAAGGCATCGGCCAGCGTCGGTTGATTGGCATGCTCGATGAGGGACTGCGGCGTCCCCTGGGCCAGCAACTGGCCCTTGTGCAGCACCAGCACGCGATTGGCGCGTTCCGCTTCATCCACCAGGTGCGTCGCCCACAGCACGGAAAGACTGCGCTGTCGGCACAGCGATGTCACATACCCCACCAACTGTTCCCGCGAAGCTGGGTCCAGCCCCACCGTGGCCTCGTCCATGAAGAGTATGTTGGGTTCGTGGAGCAGCGAACGGGCGAGTTCGACCTTGCGGCGGTTGCCGCCGCTGAGGCTGCGCGCGGGCTCGTCGGCCCGGTCCATGAGGTCGAGCCGCTCCAGCTCCTCCCGGATTCGGCGGCGGGCGACCGCCCGGGGAATGCCGTGGAGGCGGCAGTGGAAGCGGAGATTGGCCGCCACCGTGAGGTCCAGGTCCAGGGTCGCTTGCTGGAACACCACGCCGATTCCGGCCAACGCCGCCACCGGGTTGGCGCCTATGTGGTGCCCACCAACCTCAATGCTGCCTTCGTCCGCCACGAACAGGCCAGTGAGCAGTTGAAACAGGGTCGTCTTGCCCGCCCCGTTGGGACCCAGTAGGGCGACGAATTCGCCGGCGTGAAGCTGCAGGTCAATACCGTTGAGCGCCATGCGGGACCCATAGGATTTACTGACACCGCTGACCTTGAGGGTCACCGCATGTTGCGCCCGGTCGCGTGCGCTCATGCCGATCTCCTTTGCGGGGAACCGGTTTCCGGTGCCCCGCCCGCGATGGCCGGTACGCGGCCGGACAGTATTTTCGGGTATTCCCGAAGTATCTTCTCGTACAGTTTCTGAATGCTGGTATCGTTCAGGTCCCGAGGTCGCGGTATATCTATCTCCAGTTCGTGGATCACGCGCCCGGGACTCGAGGACAAAAACACGATTCGATCGCTGAGCGCTATGGCCTCGCGCAAGTGATGGGTCACGAATAGCACCGTGGGTTTCAGCTCACGCCACAAGGACAGCAGCAGGTTGCGCAGGCGCTGGGCGGTAGGTTCGTCCAGGGACACGAACGGCTCGTCCATCAGCAGCAGATCAGGGCGCACCGCGAACGCCCGCGCCAGCGACACCCGTCGTTGCATGCCGCCGGAAAGCTGGCCCGGGAAGCTCTCCGCGCGTCCGCTCAAACCAACCTGTTCCAGCAGGCGGACCACGTCGTCGCGCTGCCGCACACCGGCAAGAACCAGCTCGATATTCTGCGCCACGGTAAGCCAGGGCATGAGCCGGGGTTCCTGGAACATGTAACCGATGCGGGCCGGATGATGGGAAGAGCCGGTAACGATCCTGCCGCCGGCGGTGACGCTGCCGCCGTAATCGTGGTCCAGGCCGCCGACGATATTCAGTATGGTGCTCTTGCCCGCTCCCGAGGGGCCCACCAGGCTGACGAATTCCCCCGTCGCGGCGGTAAAACGGCATTCCGCCAGCGCTTCAACGCCACCGCTGGCGAAGTGTTTTCGTGCGATCTCGACCGCGATTTCCGTCATGGCCGCCAGCGCGATATACGCGCGTCGATGGGCCGCATCAATATCGCTTCCACGACCAGCACTATGGTAGCGAAGGCCAGCGTGTAGGCCAGGATGCTGGTGATGTCGAAGAACTGGAAGAAGGTCCCGAGCTGAAAGCCGATCCCGTCGCTGCGGCCGAGTAGCTCCACCACCAGCACGATCTTCCAGATCAGGGCGAGGCCGGAGCGCGCTGCCGCCATCAGATAGGGATACAGCTGGGGAACGTATACCTTGGTGAGTTTGCGGGTCCACGGGACGCGGAAGGCATCGGCGACCTCGAGCAGCTTGCGGTCAACGGCCCGTGCCCCCTCACGGACGGTGACGATGACGGTGGGTATCTTGTTGATCGCGACGGCGGTTACAGCCGCCGCTTCCACCAGCCCGAACCAGATGTAACAAAGAATAATGGTCACCAGCGCCGGTATGTTCAGGCCCAGGACCAGGACACCGTCCAGCAGGGTGTCGAGCATCGGATAGCGTCCCATGAGGATACCGACGGCGGTCCCAACCACCATGGCGATGGCGAAGCTCAACACGACCCGCCACAGTGTTATCGCCAGGCTGGACAGCAACTCACCGTCGATCAGGTGACCCCACAGGCTGGCGACGACACTGACAGGCGTGGGCAAGGTGGGGATGGCCAGCAGCTGCGCGGCGACTTGCCACAGCGCGATGAAACCCAGCAGTGACAGTGCGCGCAGCCAGGGCGCAGCCTTCACCGAGTTCACGGCAGCAGGGATTGCGGGGCCGTCTCCATCCAGAAGGTGCCGGCCGTGAGCTCGTTGCTGCGGCCCACCAGGTCCCGCCCACCTTCCTTCGCGAGCAGCGAAAACACCTGTCGCGCGGCGGTCAGTTCCGGTTCGCCGAACTGGCGCGGAATGCCTAGACGGTAGCTGTCGCGAAGCGCCGCCAGAGTCTTGTCGTCCTCCGCCTTGGTGAGAGGGCGGATGCGCTGCCACTCGTCTTCGTTGTCGTCGAGGATGGCCTTGGCGGCGTAGGAAGATCGCAGGAACCCGACCAGGGCGTCCCGGTTCTGTGCCGCCCATTGTTCTTCAAACACCCAACCCAGCAGCGGGACGCTGCCGCTGACCCCCAGCCCCGCCATGATGTCCGTCACCTGTATCAGCGGACGCATCCCCGCGGCCTCCAGACGGGCGCCATAGTGCCAGTAGTTGAGCACCGCGGGCAGGTCGCCCTGCAGCATCAGCTGGTTGAGCAGGGGCGGCGCGGCGAAGGTCGGCTCCGCCGCCTGCTTGAGGTCCAGTCCCAAGGTCTTCTTGGAGTAGGCCCGCAACAGCAGCCAGCTCTTGTCCACCGGCCCGCCCGCGATACCGAGTTTCTTGCCTTCGAGGTCAGCCAGCTTGATGATGCCCGCGTCCGGGCGCACGAACAGGGAACCGACGGTCAGCGAGTAAGGGAAAAAAACGAACTTCCTGCCCTCCGCACGCTGCCGGCTCACCCAGACCCAGTCAGTAACTATGATATCCACGGCATCACCCTGCAGCGCCACGCTGGTCGCATTCTTGGAGCCCAGCGGCACCACCGTCAGCGAGATACCGTTGTCAGCGCCCAGCTTGTGATGCTGAACGACGTCGAGCTCCCAGTTGACCGTGCCGAATTTCAACACGCCCACCCGGACCGGGGCGGTGTCGGCGTTCACAAAACCGGCAAACGCCGACAGTATGCAGGCCAGAAGAAGTCGTTTCATATATTTCCCAATTTGCGGCCCGTGGCCGTTATCAAAGCATTGCGACGGATTCTAGCAATGCGGTCGCCACCACGACACCTCATCACGCACCCGTCACGAGGAATTGAGCACCATTCCGGGGTCGAAACGGCTGACCAGCCCGGTTCTGCGAGATGCCCGATTTGAGCCAGCTTTGCCTGCTGCTTCTCGCCTTCATCGCCCAGCACGGACATTACCCGGCGATGGAGGAATGTCCGTCCGTTCGCACCGTGAGCGTGCCGGAACTGATGTCAACGGCGTGCGAAGGCCGTCCGTGTCCGGCGCAGGGATTCTATGACCGGGAGACCGACGCCATCCTGCTGTCGGACGAAGTGGAACTGGCATTCGCACTCGGCCGCAGCATTCTGCTTCACGAGCTGGTGCACTACGTTCAGGACCGCTCCGGTCGCTGGCAGGAGGACGACAATGCGTGCCGAGCCGGTATGATGCGCGAACTCCATGCCTTCCACCTGCAGGAACGATACCTGCTGGACCAGAACATTCGCATCCCCGTCAGCCAGAACATGATCTACTACCGTTGCGAGCTGCCGCCTGGCCCAGCCTCGCAGGCTGCGCGCAGGGCGTCGAGCAGGGCATTGTAGATGTTGCTGCAGAAATTCACGCCGGCGTCCGACTCCGATTGCCACGACGAAAACCATTCCACGAAGGTGCCGCCGCCCCGGGTCACCGGACGCAAGCGTAACGTGCCCCGGTAGTCGGAGACTTCGCGGCTCGAGACCGGGCTTGGCCCGTCGTCGATGGAATAGCTGATCAGGTGCCGGGCCGGATCATGCTCCAGCAGGGTCTCATGGAATACGCCGTTGAGCAGCCGCCGCGCCCCCTCCGTAGTGCCGTCAAGCTCACCCACCTTGTCACAGCTCTGGATGACATTGGGCGCCCAGGAGAAGTCATGAAAGTCGCAAACGGTCTTCCAGACTTCATCGAGCGACGCGGCCACGTAGATTGACTGATAGGTTGTTCTCATATCACGCTACAGGTTTCTGATCACAGTTTCGAGTGCTCAGGCAGACGACCGCTCGCGGGGATCCCCGCCGCCATCCCCCGCCGGCCCGGCACTGGCCGCCGGTCCACTCACGAGTCGCTGACCGCCGTCGCCAGCGGGCGGCGGGTAAACAAGCGCACGCCGTCCTCCAGCACCAGATAACAGACCGGAATCAACAGCAGCGTGATGAAGGTCGCGAACAGGATGCCGAAGCCGAGTGAGACCGCCATGGGGATGAGGAACTGGGCCTGTGTGCTCTTTTCGAGTATCAGCGGCGAAAGACCGAAGAAGGTGGTCAAAGACGTCAGCAGGATGGGACGAAATCGCGCCACACCGGCAACGCTGACGGCATCGAAGAGACCGCTGCCCTCGCGGCGGCGGCGGTTGACATAGTCCACCAGTACCAGGCTGTCGTTGACCACCACGCCGGCCAGCGCCAGGATGCCCATGATGCTGGTAATGCTCAGGTTCATGCCCATGATCATGTGGCCGAGAATGGCGCCTACCACGCTGAACGGTATGATTCCCATGACAATGAGCGGCTGAACGTAGGAGCGGAAAGGTATTGCCAGCAGGCAGTAGAGCGCGAACAGGATGAGCAGGGCGCCTACCATCAGGCTGCCGGATGTCTCGCGCTGTTCGCGCTGCTCCCCCTCCAGGGTGTAACGAACGCCGGGATACTCGCCGACCAGGTCGTCGACGAACAGTCGCAGATCGGCGGCGATTTGGTTGGCGTCCGCCTTTTCCTTGTTGATGTCTGCGCGCACGTTCACCGCCCGGTTTCTGTCCACGCGGCGGATGATGGCGAAGCCCTGCCCCACCTTGGCATCCGCAACATCCGCGAAGGGCACCGCGGTCCCGTCAGCGGTGCGTATCCGCATGTCCTGGAGACTGTTCACCGATCGCCGTTCCTGCGCCGGGTAACGGACCATGACCCGGACATCGTTGCGCCCGCGCTGGATGCGCTGGGCTTCCTGGCCGAAGAAGGCATGGCGAACCTGGCGGCCGAGGTCCTCGGCAGTGAGGCCCAGCAGCTCGGCCTGGGGCTTGATGGTGAGCTTGATCTCCTCCTTGCCGTCGTCGAATGTGTCCTGGATGTCGAAAACCCCCGGATACTCCCTGAGCCGTTCCTTGATGCGTTCCGCGACCCCGGCGAGTACCTCAAAATCGGAACCGGTGAGCTGAACATCGATCGGGTCACCGCCGCGACCTATCTCGGCGCGGAAGGTCAACTCCTTGGCTCCCGCGATAGTGCCGATCTCCTGCCGCCACTCCCGGACCAGGGCGGAGGTGGTGATATCCACCAGCCGGTCCTCCGGCGGATCCAGTTCCAGGCTGACCTGCCCCACGTGCGACTGCCCCCCGCCCCGGCTGGGATTGAATCCGCCAGACGCGTAGCCCACGCTGCTGAGTATGTTGCGGATCACGCTCTGGCCGCTCCCGGCATCCCGGTACTTGGCCTGCAGCCGGCGAGCCGCCTGTGTCATACGGTCTATATTCTGCGTCGTCACCTCGACCGGCGTGCCCACGTTCATCTGCAGCGTGGCCCGCGCCGTCTCGCTCTGTACCCGCGGAAAGAAGGTATACCCGGTACGCCCGCTGAACACAAAGGCGAGGATGACCACGGACCCGGCCACGAACAGGGCCAGGGTGAGGTAACGGCGCCGCAGGGCCATCTGCAGCAAGGGTTGATAGTAGCTGCGCACCGCGTTCTCGAGACCGTCGGCAACCCGCGTCTGCAGACCCCATAATGACCCCGGGCCCTTACGGTGGTCGCGATCCATGCGGATGTGTTTCATGTGTGCCGGTAATATCAGCTTCGACTCCACCAGCGAGAACAGCAGTACCGGGATGATGATCAGCGGTATCTGGGCGAATATGGGGCCGCGCTGCCCGCCGATCATCAGCAGCGGCACGAATGCGACCACGGTGGTCAGGATGCCGAAGGTGACCGGCACCGCGACCTCCTCGGTGCCGTCGATGGCCGCCAGGGTCGGGTCGCGGCCCCGCTTGAGGTGCGTATAGATGTTCTCGCCCGTCACAATGGCGTCGTCAACCACGATCCCAAGCACGACGATGAACGCAAACAGGCTGACGATGTTGATGGTGACATCCAAATGGGGCATCAGCGCCAGCGCGCCCATGAAACTGATGGGGATGCCCACGCACACCCAGACCGCTACCGACAGGCGCAGGAACAGTGTCAGGATGAGGAATATCAACAGCCCGCCCTGCATCGCGCTGCGGGCGAGCGTGTTCAGGCGTGCCTTGACGATGCGGGAACGGTCACGCCAGAAATCGATGTTTACGCCCGCCGGCAGACGATCCGCGGCCTTCGCGACATACTCACGCACCGCCGCCGCCAGTTCGATGGCGCTCTGCTCACCCACGCGGTAGATCTCGATGATGACGGCGCGACGGCCGTTGAACTGGGCGTAAAGGGGTTCCTCCTCGAAACCGTCCCGCACCGTCGCCACGTCTCCCACGGTCAGCCTGGTGCCGTCGCTCCGGGTCAACACCACCAGCCGCTCGAACTCCTCCTTTACGTAGGCCTGGCCCTTGGTACGCAGCAGGATCTCGCCGCCCGTCGTCTTGATGGACCCCGCCGGCAGGTCCACCGAAGATCGTCGGATCGCCTGGGCAAGCTCGTCGAAGGTGAGGCCGTAGCGCTCGAGGTCGGATTCCGAGACCTCGATGGCGATTTCGTAGGGCCGCACGGCGGTCAGTTCCACCTGGGTGATTTCCGGCAAGGCCACCAGGTCATCTCGCACCTGCTCGCCCAGCTCCCGCAGTTCCTGCTCGGCCAGGTCGCCGGACACCGCCACGCTGATAACCTCGCGGCGGAACTGCTGCACGCTGTAGGTGGGGCGCTCGGTGTCATCCGGGAAGGTGCTGATTGCATCCACCCGGTTCTTGATGTCTTCGAGCAGATCCCGCGGGTCATAGCCCTTCGCGAGTTCGATCCGGACCCGCGCGGTGCCCTCGTTGGCGTTGGAGGTGATCTCCTTGATCCCCTGCAGATCCGCGATGGCTTCCTCGACGCGGATCACGACACCCTCTTCGACTTCTGCCGGGGTGGCGCCGCGGTACTGCATCTGCACGTTGACGACGTCGCGTTGGAATTCCGGAAACACTTCCAGCGGAATCAGATTGAACAGCGAGTACAGACCGAGGAAGACAATAACCGCCATCAGCAGGTTGGCGGCCACCCCGTTGCGGGCGAACCACGCGATCATGGCTTGTTGCCTGCCGCTGCTGCCCGGGATTGCGCCGCGCGCGCCTGCCGCTCCGCCGGTTCCCGCTCTTCACCCCTGATCCGCACCGGCGTCCCGCCTATGGCGTAGGGCAGGTTGGTGGAGGAGATACGGTCGCCGTCATGCAGCCCCGCGCCGATCACGACCTGCTCTCCCTCGCTCCAGAGCACCTCGACTTGGCGCCGCTGCAGGCGGTCCTCGTCGTCGACGATGAGCACCTGGTCGCTGGCGCGCAGCGCGGCACGCGGGACCACGAAAACATCGAACAGCGTCTCTCCGACGATCTCCGCCTCCACGAACTGGCCGACCTTGAGCGGCGGCCTGTCTTCATACCGCGCATAGGGATCGTCGACCTGCGCCACCGCGAACAACTGCCGGCTGCGGGTATCGATGGCACCCTCGGTGCGCAGGATCCTTCCTTTCCAGCTGAACTCCCTTTGCCCGATCCTGGCGGTCACTATCACTTCCGGGTTCTCACCCTGCACTTCCTGCTCACCGCGGTACCGCTCCGGCAGGCGCACATATTCCAGTTGTTCGTTGGTCAGCGGCAGGCGTATCTCGACGTAGTCCACCGCATAGACCGAGGCCAGCACGCTGCCGGGCGACACGTACTGGCCCACGTCCACGTTTTTCTCCAGCACCCGTCCGGCGTAGGGCGCGACGATGCGGGTACGCTCAAGGTCCGTTGCCGCCTGTTCCAGCCTCGCCTGGGCCGCGGCGACGCCCGCCTTGGCACTGGCCAGCTGGGGAATGCGCAGCACCAGGTCGCTGGGTTCGCCTGCCTCACCGAGGCGCTTCCAGTCCCGTACCGCCTGCTCCGAGCGTGCCTGTTCCTCCTCCACGTCTATGCGGGCCCTGGCCAGCTCGGAGCGCGCCACGGTCACCGCGTTCTCGTAGTCGCGCGGGTCGATCTTGAGCAGCACATCACCGGCTTCGAAGAAGCCCCCCTGACGAAAATTCGGGGCGATCTCGATGACGCGGCCGGAAACCTCCGGGATCAGCGTACTCTCGGTGCGCGGCGACACCGTGCCCCGGGTGTGGGCGCGTACCTGGTAATCGGTGGCTTTGACCGCTGTTACGTCGACGACGGGAACCACCGGGGGCGGTTGCCGCCGTTCAGTCTTCGGGCCGGTGGCCATCAACAAGGCGGCGGCCCCGAGACCAACCGCCAGTACCAAGACCGGGAGCAGGACCCTGACCACTCTCATAGCCGCGGTTCCGTCACCGGCGTGTGGCCTGCGGCAAGCTCATCAGCCTGCAGGTCACGGTAATCGCCCCCCAGGCCCAGGTACAGGTTGATGCGGTTCTGCAGCCTCAGGTTGACAATGGTGAGCAGGGAACTCTCCGAATTGAATGCCCGCCGCTGGGATTCTAGCAAGGTGATGATGTCGGTCAGGCCGCCCTGGTAGCGCTCCAGGGCAAGGCTGGAGGCCTCTCGGGACTCCAGCGCCGAACGGCGCACTGCTTCTTCCTGCCCGGAAAGGAATGTCTCCGCCGCCAGGGCGGTCTCGACCTCCCGCAGGGCAGTCAACACCGATTGCGCATATTGCGCCAGCGCCTCGCGGTTGTCCGCCTGCGCCAGGGCCTGCTCGGCCTCCAGGCGGCCGCCCTGGAACAAGGGCTGCAAGATGTCTCCCACCAGGCTCCACACCAGAACATCCCAATCCAGGAGGTTTCTCAGCTCGGCGCTCGCGGTACCGCCGTTAGCGGTGAGGCGAAACCGCGGGAGTCTGTTCTTGCGCGCCTCCGAGAGCCGGCTTTCAGTGGCATACAGGCGCCGCTCGGCGGCGAGCAGGTCGGGCCGGCGCCCGATCAGTTCCGAGGGCAGGCCTGCCGGCACGGCATACTTGATCCGAGGCATCTGCTCCGGGACCGACAGGCTGGCGGCGGGGTAGCGGCCGAGAATCGACTCCAGATCCCGTATCGCGGCATCCCTGTCACGTTCGCGCTGCCGTAGATTGCTCATCGCGGTCGCCGCGTCAGCCCGCGCCAGACGGAGGTCCAGCGCATTGCCTATACCGCTGCGGTACTGCTGCGCCACGATGTCGCGGCTGGCCTCGAAGCTGGTCACCGTCTGCCGGGCCAGTCGGACCTGTTGCTGCGCCTCGATGGCATTGAACCAGCCGCGTGCGATAGCGGCCGCCAGCGACAGTCGCGCGGCGTGGAAGTCCGCCTCGCTCGCTTGGGCATCCGCCAGCGCTCCGCGCGAGGCATCAGCAAGCCGGTCCCAGACGTCCAGCTCCCAGCTCAATTGCAGATCGAAACCGAAACTGCTGACCGGGTTATCGACCAGTCCGGCATTGTTGGCATCGCTGCGCCGGGTCCTGGCGCCGTCCACGGCAAGCTGCAGCGCCGGCAATCGATCGGCGCCGCGGATACGCGCCCTTGCCTGCGCCGCTTCGACCCGCGCCGCCGCGGCGCGCAGATCGAAATTCTGGCGCACCGCCGTCGCGACCAACCGGTGCAGGCGCTCGTCGTCGATGTCCTGCAACCAGGGCTGCACCGAGTCGGGAGGCCCGCTGTCGGTGGTCCAGAGCCCCGGCACGGGCAAGGGTGCATCGCGGACGGGCGTGTCCGGCGTGGTCGCACACCCGGCGGCAAGCGTGAGCATAACGCCGGCGCCAAGGAGGCTCGTCGGTCTTCTGTAGATCATGATCGCAAGTTCGTTGTGGCTCCGCCCGGAGGATGGGTCGGTCCGGGTCTGGAGCTGCCCTTGAACGGCTGCCTGCCGGGCGTGTTGACGCGATTGGCGTAACATTATTAGATGGTGCCGCCGCGGCTTGGCTTCAAGGACTCTGACCCCGGATCTACGCGCTAAGTTGCGGCAGTTGCGAACGAATTGGGGCCGGCCCCGCAAGCCACACGGCGGCCGGGCCGCCCACCACCGTGCTGCGCTCGACTTTGGGTATTCATGCCGGCGGCGGGACCGTGCGCGTCGCCCTGCCAGCGGTGCACCGGACACGCCGGAGGGTGCGACCGGGACGGGCTGATTTCCGATGCCCTCCGCTACCGGCAGCGCCGGTCCGGCATGGGCCAGTCAACATGCTCCTCATGGTGACCGGCGCTCCGGCAGCGGCACTCACCCGCTGCGGGACGGTGGCCGTCGATCTGCTGCGGTGGCACCGTGAATCCGGCGTCCGGCTCCATGCTGTCTCCGCGGACACGGGCCGGACCCAAACGGTGCGCCGACCAGCCGGCACCGGCTCTGGAAGGGGTCGCCATGCTTGCCGTTGTCATGGCCCGAAACCGCCCGCTGATTGCGCGCAGTCGGCCCCCGGTGCCATAACATCAGCCGCGGTGGTCATGGTGCCGATGATCGCTCCCGGGAACCGCCTCACCCAAGTTTGCAGCCGCGATACCGTCACGGCGCAGTTCCTCGGGCGCCGCACGCGCCGCCACGGTGCCCTCGGGGTGCCGGTACCAGCCCGGGTCATCATAGCCGGCAAGCCGCTCCCGCACCTTGAGCACGGTGAACATGCCACCTACCGTTGACTTGCCGTACTGCAGCTGCACGGCAGCCATGGGCATGCTGTTGCGCGGCATGGGCATGCGCATGTAGGCCATCTCCCCCATGCCGCCCTGGCCCATGGTCATGTAGCCGGGCAGCAGGGCCGCCACTCTGGCATCCAGATCACCCGGATCCATACCGATCATGTTTGGGATACCGTGACCCATCTGGGTCATGGTGTGATGAGTCATGTGGCAGTGCATGATCCAGTCGCCCGGCGCGTCGGCGATGAACTCGACCTCCCGGGTCTGGCCCACGGCCACCAGCACGCTGGTCTCGGGCCACTGCGCGGTCACCGGAATACGCTCGCCGTCGGTGGCGGTGATCTTGAACCGATAACCATGCAGATGAATCGGGTGATGGTCCATTGCCGACAGATTGCCGATCCGGATCCGCACCCGGTCATTGTAGCGGGCGACCAGGGCGTCGGTGGCCGGAAACGACTTGCCGTTGATGGTCAACACGTTGAAATCCGACATTTCGTTGGGGTCCGGCCGTGAAGTACCGGTGTCTACCCGGAACTCGTTCAACAGCAGCGAGAAATCGCGGTCCACGATGTCGTCGTCGGTCGGGTTGCGGGGATGGACGATGAGGGACCCGGTCAGCCCCATGCCCTCCTGCGTCATCACGTCGTAATGGGAGTGGTACATGAATGTCCCGTGTTGGCGCAGCGTCCATTCGTATTTGAAGGTCTCACCGGGCGGGATGGCCGGTTGAGTCACGCCGCTGACGCCATCCATGCCGTTGGGGAGAAAGATGCCGTGCCAGTGGACGCTGGTGGGCACCGCGAGTTTGTTGGTGACATAGATGCGGACACGCTCGCCTTCGACCGCCTCAATGACGGTGCCGCTCTGCCTGCCGTTGTAGCCCCACACCGTGGCCTTGAGGCCGGGGAGGAATTCGTGCTCGAATTCCTCCGCGACAAGATGAAACACCTTGACGCCATCGACGATCTTGAACGGCAGGGCCGCGCCGTTGGGGACCACGACCGGCTGGTAGTCCTTGCCGGGTCGTCCCGGCGGCAGTGGCTCCACGTCCACGGGACCGCCGCTGTAACTGTGCTCCCAGCGCGTGGGTGCAGCGGCGGCGTGGGCATCACTCAGCGCCACGGCACCGGCGGCTGCGCCACCAAGCAAAAAATCTCTACGTTTCATTTCAATGTCCTCCGCTATTTCCGCTCGCCATGGGGGCGTCGCCGCTGGTCGCCGAGGCCAACATGCCGCCGCCATCGGGCATGCGGCCACTCAACATGAGGTCCAGGTCGGCGCGGGCGATCCAGTAATCTCGCAGTAATTCGATGTAACGCTGGCCGAGCGCGATCTGGCGCTCCTGGGCCCGCAGCAGCCGGAACACACCGATCTGCATGGCGTTGTAACTGAGCAGGGACTCGTCGACGATCTGCTGGCTCAGCGGCAGCATGACCTTGCGTACATGGTTCACCCTGGCGTGCGCCAGCCGCACGGACTCGCGCGTCAACCTCGCCGCCGACCGCACCTGTATGGCTGTCGACAGATATTCCTGCTGGGCCCGGCGCAGCCGCGCCTGTCCGCGCGCCACCCGGGCCTGGCCGTAATCAAACAGCGGGATCTGCAGGCCAAGGGAAATGCCGTCCTCCTTCTCGCCATCGTCGCGCTCGAACGCGTAACCCAGCTCGAACTCCGGCAACAGCCGGGTGTTCTTGTCCAGGCCCAGCTGCTGGGCGAGGCTCTGCAGCTTGAGTCGAGCGGAGGCGAGTTCCAGGCTGCTGTTCACCGCCCGTCTTTCGATCTGGGTGAGGTCCGGGTCGGACCCCGGCGGCTCAGGCAGACGCGCTGCGAGCCGCCATTGCGTATCGCGCCCCCACAGCCCCATGAGCACGTTCAGACGCTCGCGTCCGGCCAATACTACGCCCTCCGCCGCCGCCAGGAACAGACGCGCCTCCTCATGCAGCGCACGCTGGTTCGCCAGACGCAGGTCGGGGATGTTGCCGGCCGCGTGCAGCCGCTCCGCGGCGTGGACGGCGGCGCCGGTGGACTGCACGACCTGCTGCATCATCTCGACCGACTGCGTGGCCGCCTGCGCCTGGTAGAAGGTCTTGCGCACCTGTGCCGACAGGTCCAGCACGGCGGCACTCACCTCCAGCTTGGCAGACTCGAACCCCGCCTCCGCCACTTTCCTGCGCAACGGAATAGTGAGTATGCGGAGGAAATCCAAAGATACTCCCAGGTCGTAGTTGCGCCCTTCGTCCTCACGCGGCCAGCGGATCTCGCCGTGGAAAACGGGGTTGTTCAGCAGGCCGGCCTGCACCAGGTTGGCCTGGGCGATGCCCAGATCCTCGAACCTGGCCTGCAGCATGGGATTATTGAGCAAAGCGACCTGTACGGACTGCGCCACGCTGATCTCGCCGGCCAGCAGATCGCTCACGTGCTGCGCGACCTGCTCGTCCTCGGGCCTGCCCTGTTTCCAGTGCACCCGCTCGCCGAGCCGTTGCTCAAGGTCCTGGTTGATGTCCTCGAAGGCCTCGTCCTTGGACACCGTGGCACAGCCCCCAAGGAGCAGCGCCAGCGCAACCAGCAAGTAATTGGCGGGAAATCGATTCATCACTGCCCCCCTACATGTTGTGCTGGTGGTGATGCTGGGGGGACGGCGCCGGCGGCGGCTGCGGGCGTTTGTCCTGCTCAGCGGGCGGCGCGGAGATGGCCAGGATGCCCGGCCGTTGTATTTCCGGCGCTGCCGCGGCATCCGGGTTTGCCGGGTGCGCGGTGCCGGGCAGGGGTAATTCCACGTTCGACACGCATGATGCCAACAACAGCACCGAAGCCACCACAAGGCTTCGTCCCGTTGGCAGGCAACGCGACCATATACTGCGACGCAGTGATTCCATACTCATGACCTCCTCGAAAGACCAGTGAAGAAGGAACGGCAGCAGCGCCGTTCCCCGCGATCAAACCGACGCCGGCCTGCTTCGAGGAGGTCTGTAAAACAGATTGACGGGACGGGCTCGGGGAGCCGGGCCGTAACGCGTTGTTGGGCGATGGGTGAAGATGCCTTGGATGGAGACTGCGGGGAAGGCGACGCCCGAATTATCGGCAACGCACTGCTCACAGCCATCGTGCTCGCAGTGCACAGTCGCGGTCTCACCCGTCAGTGGAAGGGCGCAATGCGACATGGTCACCGCATCCGCAGGCATATCGGAATGATCAGAGCAAGGCGTCGCCAACGCCGCCCGCAACGGCGTCACGGCCATCGCGGCGGCTAGGAAGATCTGCACCAAGGTTCGCGCTCTCATGTACTCCGGTCAACGCCGCGACAAAACCGGTCGCCGGTCATGGTCATGGTCATGGTCATGGTTGCTGGATTCGACAGGATTGTGGGCGGCAAGTTCAGCGACTTCAATCGACGCCAAGACTGCCCCTGGATCGCCCTCAGGGACTCTCCATGTCCGCCTTGTACCCGAACCCGCGCACCGTGTGGATTAACGGCTTATGGCCGGTCCGGTCCACTTTCTGCCGCAAATGAGAGATGTACACGTCCACGACATTGGTCATGGGATCGCTATGCAGGCCCCAAACGTTCTCCAGTATGTTGGTCCGGCTGCGGACCTTGCCGGGACCGCTGAGAAGATAGCGCAACAAGGCGAACTCCTTCGGCGTGAGGTCGATCTTTTCATCGCCCCGGCGGACGTCGTGGGTCTCCAGGTTCATGCTCAGGTCATCGAGGCGATACTCGAGCTTGTGCTCCTCATAACTGCCCTGTCTTCTCAGCAGGGCCTCGATGCGCGCCAGCAGCTCGTCGAATGCAAAGGGTTTGGTGAGGTAGTCGTCGGCGCCGGTGCGCAAGCCTTCCACCCGATCGGCGACGGCATCGCGCGCGGTCAGCATCAATACCGGAATATCGTTGCCTTGCGTGCGTAGGTGTCGGCACACCTCGCGTCCATCCATACCCGGGAGCATCACGTCCAGTATCACCAGTTCATAGCCGTTTCCGTCCAGCGTCGCCAGGGCATCGGTGCCGTTTTCCACAACATCCGGCACGTAGCCCTCGGTACGCAGGCCCCGCAGCAGAAACTGCGCTATGCGCGCGTCGTCCTCCACCACCAGGATACGTTTGCTGTCACTCATGCCTGCGCACTGATACTTCCAGTCTCCGTAAGTTGTTCGGTGAGCGGTAATCTCACAGTGAAGGTGGTACCGCGACCAAGCTTGCTCTGGACCCGGATCGAACCGCCATGGGCGTCGATGATACGCTTGGCGACGGTAAGTCCCAGCCCACTGCCCTGGTCGGTATGCCGCTTTGCGCCCTGGCCGCGGTAGAAGCGGTCAAAAATATGCGTTAGATCTTCGTCTGCAATACCAATACCGTAGTCGGTGATCGCCGTCTCGGCAAATTGATCGACTGTCCTCGTATCGATCGCTATCCTGCCGCCATTGTCGGAGTAACGGATCGCGTTGTCGACCAAAGCGAGAAATGCCTGTTTCAGGCGATAGGGATCTCCGATCATCGGCAATGACTGCCGGGGCAGCTCGAACTCGAATGTCTTGCCCTCGCCCTCGGCCAGCACTACCGCATCGTCACTGACGTCGGCAAGGACGGGCTTGAGGTCCACCGTCTGCAACTCCAGTTCCTCGGGATCGAGCTCGGTTCGCGCCAGCAGGAACAGATCATTGACCAGTTTGGTTACCTGCCGCGTGAGTTCCGTCACCCGCTCCAGGGTCCGCCGGCAGGTCTCCAGCGTCGCACTCTTGTCGCGCAGCGTGACTTCCGCCTCGCCCTGGATAACGGTCAGGGGCGTGCGCAGCTCATGCCCGATATCCAGAAACAGCCGGCGACGCGACTGGTCCGCCAGTTCCAGCCTGGAGTTGGCTTCCCGCAGTTCATGCGTCCGTTCGGCCACAGTCTGCTCGAGATTGGCGTGGGAGGCCATGATCTTTTCCTGCTGTTCGGCGAGTTGGCTGGTCATGGCATTGAAACTGCCGGCCAGATCGGCGAATTCCGTGGGGGCTTCCACCTGTATCCGATGATTCAGGTCGCCGCGGCCGACCGCGCCGGTCCCGGCCTGCAGGCGCGCAAGCGGGCCGCGGATGCTCCGAAACAACATCGCCCCGATGCCGAACGCGGCAATGATGGACAACAGCCCGACCAACACGCTGGTGGTCAACAACGACCAGCCCAGGCGCTTGTGTTCGGCCCGCAGACGCTCCAGTTCGTCGCGTCGCATGTCTGTGGCCTCGCCTAGCAGCCGCCTGAACTTACGGTCGATGTTTTCGTCAAGCATCTTGCTCAACATCTTCCATCCGCGGCCGATCTCCTCCCAGGTCTCGACGATCTGCAGGTCCTTGAATATCGCATAGCTGTCCGTGAGCACCTGGTCGATCTCATCGAGCAGGACCATCTCCGGCGTGCCCGGCGCCGGAGCCGCCTCGCCCCGCTTCAGTCCATCTACGTTGGCGAGCAGGATTTCGAAATCCCTGGTCATATCGGTATAGGGGGTCAGCTTACCGAGCAGGATGATGTCCCCGATCTGCTTGAAGTAGCGATGCGCGTCCACGGAGAGCTGCTGGTACGCCTCCAGCCGTTTCTCTACCCGGCGTTCCTGTTCGACGAAACGATCGATGCGGGAGACACCCCACACCAGCATGACGGACGGTATCAGCACCAGGCACAACAGGACAGCAAGCCCGGCGATCAAGCGGCTCCGCAGCGTCCGCATCGTCAGCCCCGCATCCTCACATCACCGCCGGCGCCCGCTTCGGGCCAGGGCCGGTCGCCGGCACCGAAACCGCGGTGAGAACAGCCAGGTGAGACAGTTTCGACATTCAATTCCAATTCGTATGTCCCGGCGAACAGTTCGCCCCGCGAACGGGAGAGCGCCCCCGAGGGCCATCCGGCTACAGCCGCTGGCCGCCTGCGGGTCGAGCGGATGCCTTCTTCAGCGATGCCGACATCCTCAAAACCTGTAAGCGAAGTTGATACTCGCCGACCAGGTTTCGTACTCGAAGCTGGCGGGATCCAGGTTGGAATCCCTCTCGATGTAGCTGAAATCCATCGAGCCGTCCCAACGCTCGCCCAGCCGGCGCAGCAGCCGTGCGACGACGCGATAGGAACGATCGACGCGGCCAAAGTGATTGAGGTCATCAGCGCTGTCCGTAGTATAGCGCCTGTAAACATACATCATCCCACCCGATACCGCAGTCGCGTTATTGATCCGGTACTGCATTTCAGCGTCCGCACGATAGCTTTCAGAAGAGATGTCATTGAATACGGCATCGCGGCCGTCGCCGGCTGGCGCCACCAGCTGATCTGAATCACGGCGGCGTATCCAGCCCGCCGCCTTCACTATCCAACGCGGCGCCAGGCGTCGATACCAGGTCACACGCAGCGAATAAAGCCAGGAGTCCTGATCGTCGAAGCCCTCTGTATAGTTCTCGCGTGCGGTGGTACCGGCGATCAATACGCGATTGTCACGATTGACGCGGTGGGAATAGGTCACCCCGCCGGTCACGCTGCTCACGAATTCGTCGTTGATATTGAGCGTGCCGCGCCGGGACTCACCGACGAAGGTATTGGGGCTGTAGGCCAGGGATGCACGCACATGGTCGCTCTTGCCGAGGTTCCGACGAACGTCGGCGAAAATCTCCTCGTTGTCGAGCCGGGAATTACGCACGAAGCGCTCCGCCGCGCCGATCAGCCGGTATCGCCATGGGCCGGTATCGGGTCGCCATGCGAGTCCCAGCACCGGCGTGACCGAGAAGTCGTCCAGCGATTCGACGCCGCGAAACGCGGCGGAGGACGGGGTGGCCTGAAAAGCGCGCCGTTCGGCTTTGGAGAACAGCCAAACGTTGGACTCGTACCTGACGGTGACATCGGTATCCAGGGCGAGGTCGGCGCGCACCGGAATCACCACCAGCACCGACACCAGTACGACGGTCACCCCCCAGGCGCTGCAGTGGATCAATCGCATGACCGGGCCTATATCGTTGTTATGAATATATAGACACTCGCGGCGCGTGCAGCCAGCGAGGCGGGGCCAGAGAATGCTGATCGGCGGCGGCGGAGAATCAGAACTGGTTGTCGAACGAGCCGCGGGGTCCTCTATTTATGCTGCCACTGTTGGCGGGGTTACCACTGTTGCCGGGATTACCACTGTTGCCGGGATTACCACTGTTGCCGGGATTACCACTGTTGCCGGGGTTACCGCTGTTGCCGGGGTTACCACTGTTGCCGGGGTTACCGCTGTTGCCGCGGTTGCCGCGGTTGCCGGGATTGCCACTGTTGCCGGGGTTCGCGCTATTGGGACTGTTGCCGTTATTGCCACCGCCCGCGCCCTCGCTCGGATCGTCGTCCTGGCTGATATCGTCACTGTTGTCTTGGCCGGATTCACCATCATTGTCCATGGACTCATCATCCGGAGAGCTGTTCTCGTTCTCATTCTCGTTGCCGTCCGGAACCTCGCCCCCAAACTGCCCGTTATCATCGCCCAGCTCGCTTTCCTCGAATTCTCCGGTTTCGAGGCGCTGCCGAATCTGACGGCGGATGGTGTCGCGCAGCAGATCACCCACCTGGGCCAGGAGCAGGTCCGGGGTGTGCGCCGGGGTGTACGACTGCGGCGCCGTTGAGCGAGGTTGCCCTCGCATCGAGGCGAGATCGGCGGCGCGAAGGCTCGCCGGGGCTAGCGTGTCATCAATGGACGCGAGGACCCAATTTGACGCAACCAGGGCGCAGACCGCGACCATCGCCACCTTTATATTTTTTGTATGCATATTTTCAGGTATCACCATCATCTCCATGAAGCTCCTCGCCGCGGTAGCGTGTCGGCCGCTGCGTCGCCAGCAAGGTTCGCCCGATGACGCCAAGTCCTAAACCGGCGCTGGTGAAATCTGTGGTGAACGATCCAGTCAAAGTAAACGCCACTCCGTTACAGTTCAATCCACTTGACGCAAACGATCCCGAAACCCTGCCGGGTGTTACCGTCCCGGTCTGTATAATTGTTCCTGTGCAACTCAATCCTGGCTCATTCAGAAACTGAGCAGCGCCGTTCGTGATGGTGAAGGAGTTGCCGTCCAGGGTGCTGCTGGACCCGTCGCTCACCGGGTCACGCACTACCGTGCCATCCGGATTCACCACCATGAGAATGGGTCCAGCATCCACCACGCTGTCCGCTCCGCTGGCCAGCGTGATGTTGAAAGTACCGCCGAACGACCCGATCGTCGGACCACTGCCACCACCGCCCGCACCACCGCTGCTACCCCCTCCGCAGCCGGCGAGCAGACCGATTCCCAACGCAACCAGAAACCGTTTAACCTCACCTTTGTCAGTGTATCGAGTTAACACGAATATTGACTTAAATAGGTATTAAAATGCGATTAAAAATAGGCTCTTAGACCTGCTTTTCCAGAGCGAATGTGAGTTTCATCACACTACCTCATTTCCCGGTGGCCCAGTAGTACACAGCGTCACCCACGCCGCGCAACCAGCAGCCTCGCTGGCCCGCTTCGGCCGCGTCAGACCGGGCGGGCACCGAGCCGAACCGGCACGCGGCGCCGCCCCCAGTTACCGGGGCTGGGCTGGAACCGACCGGCGCAGGCCGCTTCGCATTGGCGGCAACGACCCTCGGCATCCAGCCCCCAGGCCGTAATCTGGTACCAGTCGCGGCCGATCACGCAGGCACCGCAGCTATGACAATAGGTGCTGCCGCCGGCCTCGTCGTGTACGTTTCCCGTATAAGCGTAGCGAATACCGTTGCCGATGGCTATCTCCCGCGCCTGGACCAGGGTCTGTACCGGCGTGGGAGGCTTGTCCCGCATCTTCCAGTCGGGATGGAAAGCGGTGAAATGCATAGGCACGTCCGGCCCCAGCCGCTCCGCCACCCAGCGGGTCATCGCGTCAATCTCTACGGCTGAGTCGTTCTCCCCGGGGATCAGCAGGGTGGTGAGCTCGAACCAGACCTCGGTCTCGTTTTTCAGATAGACCAGGGTATCCAGCACCGGCTGCAGCTGAGCGCCGCAGATATTTCTGTAGAAGTCCTCCGTGAAGGCCTTCAGATCCACATTGGCGGCATCCATGAACTGAAAGAATTCGCGTCTCGGTTCTTCGCAGACATAGCCCGCGGTCACTGCCACCGTGTGCACGCCGACATCGCGGCAGGCGCGGGCGATGTCGATGGCGTATTCATGGAAGATAGTGGGATCATTGTAGGTAAACGCAACGCTGGCGCATCCAAGTTCCTGCGCCGCGCTGGCAATCCGCTGCGGTGAAGCGCTGTCGGCAAGCGTATCCACCTCCCGCGATTTGCTGATATCCCAGTTCTGGCAGAACTTGCAGGCAAGGTTGCAGCCGGCGGTGCCGAATGAAAGTACGCTGGTGCCTGGATAGAAGTGATTGAGGGGCTTTTTTTCAATGGGGTCCACGCAAAATCCGCTGGAACGTCCATAGGTGGTCAACACAATCTGGTCGGACTGCCGCTTGCGCACGAAACAGAGTCCCCGTTGACCTTCACGAAGGTGGCAGGCGCGCGGACAAAGGTCGCACTGGATCCTGCCGTCCGCCATTCTGTGCCAGTATTTCGTCGCTACCGTGTCTTCCTGCATGGTGATCCAGATGATGCCCCGACTACACTGTAGACTACGCTAACCGGGCGATATAATAAATCGCAGCAATGAGGGTCTGACCGCATGCGTAATGTAAGACCCGCCGCGGTGGCGGGCAGCTTCTACACCGATAATGCGGGCGAACTGCAGCGTCAGCTGAGCGCCTACCTGCGCGATGGACATGCCGCCAGTAACCGGCCAAAAGCCGTGATCGCCCCACATGCCGGGTATATCTATTCAGGGCCGGTGGCCGGTTCCGCCTATGCGGCGGTCGCGCCGTTGAAGGGCCAGATTCGGCGCGTGGTGTTGCTGGGTCCCGCCCACCGTGTCTACGTCGCGGGCATCGCCGCCAGCAGCGCTTCCGCCTTCGCCACTCCCCTGGGAGAGGTGGACCTGGACCAGGACGCGATAGCGACGCTGGTGGGGGAGTTCCCCTTCGTCACCTACGTGGACGCCGCCCATGCCGCGGAGCACAGCCTTGAGGTGCAGTTACCGTTCCTGCAGTCGATTCTGGGCGATTTCAAGCTGCTGCCGTTCGCCGTGGGAGGGGCGACACCGCCGCAGGTCGAGCGCCTGCTGGACCGCCTGTGGGGAGGACCCGAGACGCTGATCGTGATCAGCTCGGACCTCAGCCATTACCATGACTACGACACCGCACGGCAACTTGATCGGTATACCTCCGAGCGCATTGCCCAATTCGATCCCGCGAGCCTCACCAGTGACCATGCCTGCGGCCAGATCCCCATTCGCGGTCTATTGCGGGCCGCCGTCAAACACGGGTTGCGCTGCGAGGTACTGGACGTCCGGAATTCCGGTGACACCGCAGGTTCCCGGGACAGGGTGGTGGGCTACGGCGCTTATGCCCTGTACGAGGCGGACGAGGAAGGTGAAACGCCGACCCCGATCAGGCGTCGCCTTACCAAGCTGGCGCGCGATTCCATCGTGCACGGGCTGGAGCAGGGCCGTCCCTTGCCGGTGGAGAGCACTTCCTGGCCGGCATCTGTACGCCGGCCGGGCGCCAGTTTCGTGACGCTGAACCGCCACCAACAGCTGCGCGGCTGCATAGGCAGCCTCAACGCCCACCGTCCGCTGCCGCTGGACATCGCCGAGAATGCCTACAGCGCGGCGTTCAAGGATCCGCGATTCCAGCCCCTGGAGGCAAGCGAACTGGACGCGCTCGAGATCCACATCTCCCGACTATCGGTGCCGCAGCCGCTCCAGTACAGCTCGCCCAGTCAGCTGCTGGCACAACTCCGGCCGGGGATCGATGGTCTGATCTTGAGGGAGGGGAGTTATCGGGGCACGTTCCTACCCTCGGTGTGGGAGAGCATTCCCGAACGTGACGCGTTTCTCGCTCAGCTCAAGCGCAAAGCGGGACTGCCGGCGGATTACTGGTCCGACACCATCCAGGTGGAACGCTATACCACCGAGTGCTGGTAACCGTCGTCCCTAGCGGGTGTGCACCCGCTTCCCTTCCAGCCAGTTGATGAGCGGGCGCCATTGTTCCAGGTCCTGCTCGACCGCCGACGGTGCCAGTTCGAAGATCCCGACGCCGCGTTCGGCGGCGCGCACATAGTTCTGGGTATCGCGCAAGGTGGTGACGAACGGCACCTCGAGGCTGGACAGAAAGCGTTCCAGCTCGTGATAGATCAAGGTGTTCTCGCGCACCCTGTTGGCCACCACCCCCACCAGCTTCTTGCTCTGGCGAAGGCGCCCCCTCACCATCAGGTCGCCGACGAAGTGGGCCGCTGCGCGAATGTCGATGGGCGAAGGCAGCACGGGGATCAGCACCACTTCGGTGAGGCGCATCAGCTCCACCACCTTGTCAATGACGCTGCGAGCCGGGGCGTCATAGATCACCCGCGCGGTATCCTCCGGCAGCGGGATGGTGCCGGAAAGCCCGGAGTACCCCTCTATCTCCTCGTAGGCCTCGGGACGGGCCTTGAGCCATTCCAGCGTCGATTCCTGTGGATCGAAGTCCACCAATGCGGTCTTGACCCCCCAAACCGCATAGTAACTGGCCAGATTGGTGGCAAGCGTCGTTTTGCCGCAGCCGCCCTTGGGGTTTACGACGAGAATTGACCGCATTATCGACCTCCTCCGGATTAACTGGCGAGAGGATACATGTTCACTCGAATCGGTGCCACAAGGCTAGAGATGGGCCAGCACAAGCGCCACAAAAACGGTGGCGCCAAACCAGGCGTTGTTGAGGAAGGCCCGGAAGCAGGCATCGCGGTGGCGATACCGCGTCAACCACAGCTGGTAGGCCGCAAAACCGGCGGCAGCGCCGACACCGGTGAAGTAGTAGGCGTTCAGCCCGTATGCCGTTCCGATCGTCAGCAGGCATAGCAGCGCGGCGGAATGGGCGGCGGCGACCGCCAGCCGATCATGGCGGCCGAACAGGATGGCCGTCGATTTCACACCGATGCGCAGATCGTCCTCGCGGTCCACCATGGCATAGAGCGTGTCGTAGGCCAGTACCCAGCAGACATTGGCGGCCACCAGTAACCAGGCGATCCCGGGCACCGTGCCGGTCTGCGCCGCGTACGCCATGGGTATGCCCCATGAAAAGGCAACACCCAGCACCAGTTGCGGCAACTGGGTGACGCGCTTGGTGAAAGGATAGACCGCCGCTACCGCCACCGCGGCCAGGGCCAGCATCGCGGTCAGACGGTTCAGGCTCAGCACCAGGACGAAGGCGGCCAGCGCCAGGGCGGCGGCCAGCCACAGCGCCTCGCCCGCGGATACCTTACCCGCCGCCAGCGGTCGGGAGTGGGTGCGGGCGACGTGAGGGTCGATGTGTCGGTCGGCGAAGTCATTGATGACGCAGCCTGCCGAACGCATCAGCAACACACCGGCCAGAAATACCGTGAGCACCCAGGCATCCGGGCGTCCAGCGCCCGCCAGCCACAGCGCCCACAGGGTCGGCCACAGCAGGAGCAGGGTGCCGATAGGCCTGTCAAGGCGCATCAGCAATGCGTACTGCGCCAGGCGAGCGCTGCGGCCGCCGCTAGCCCGCATCGCTCACCAGGAGCCCGAATAACGGACCCAGGTCGGCCAAGGCTGCCGCCGATGCAACGGGAAATCCGTCACCGCGCATACAGCGAAGTCCAGGTTCGCCGGCGCCGGCAGCGGCCAATGCCGGGGCCAACACCACCAATAAGGCCTGTCCGCCGGTCGAGGCCGGATATCGGGGCGGTCTCAAGTCCGGAGGCGAACAGCGCCGGCATGGTGGCGGGAAAAGCGGCCTAGACATTGCTGTAATCCTCGCCACCGCCGACCCACCGATCCACCAGCGCCGTCACCGCGCCGCGATGCCCTCTCATCATCCGCTGTCCCACCGCCTGTATCTTCGGCAGCAGCGCCCGGTCCCGGGCCAGGTCCGCCACGCGCATGCGCTGGAGACCGGTCTGCCGGGTGCCCAGCAGTTCCCCCGGTCCGCGAAGTTCCAGGTCGCGGCGGGCGATTTCAAAGCCATCACTGGTTTCCCTCAGCGCCGCCAGCCGGAACTGGGCGGTCGCGCCTAGCGGCGGGTGATAAAGCAGTACGCACACCGACTCAACCGCGCCGCGGCCCACCCGCCCGCGCAGCTGATGCAGTTGCGACAGGCCGAGGCGCTCCGAATTTTCGATAATCATCAGGCTCGCGTTGGGCACGTCCACGCCCACCTCGATAACCGTGGTAGCGACCAGAACGTCTATCTCGCCGTTACGGAACCGCTGCATCGCGCGCTCCTTCTCGGTGCCGCGCATGCGTCCGTGCACCAGGCCGACGGCGTGATCGGGTAGGGCCAGGCTCAGCGCATCGGCAATGGCGGTCGCAGCCTGTATATCCAGGGCCTCCGACTCGTCGATGAGGGGGCAGACCCAGTAGGCCTGACGGCCGTCGGCGCAGGCGGCGGCCACCCGCGCCACCACCTCCGGGCGACGGGACTCGGGAACCACCACGGTATCCACCGGGCGTCTGCCTGGAGGTAGCTGGTCGATGCTCGAAACGTCGAGGTCGGCGTAGAAGGTCATCGCCAGGGTGCGGGGGATGGGTGTGGCGGTCATGATCAACTGGTGCGGCACATGATCGCCCAGCTGACCCTTGTCGCGCAGGGCGAGGCGCTGGTCCACCCCGAAGCGATGTTGTTCATCCACCACCACCAGGCCCAGCCGCGAAAACTCGACACCGGCCTGGAACAGCGCGTGCGTGCCGACCATCACGTCGATCTCGCCCGCTGCCAGCGCGGCCTGGGCGGCGCGGCGCTCCCGCGCCGGCAGTTGACCGGAGAGCCAACCCACATTGATCTGCATGGGCTCCAGCCAACCGCTGAAGGTGCGCCAGTGTTGCTCCGCCAGCAGTTCAGTTGGCGCCATGACAGCCGTCTGGTGCGCGGTCGCGGCAGCGCGCACCGCGGAGGCCGCGGCCACCAGTGTCTTGCCGGAGCCCACATCCCCCTGTACCAGCCTCAGCATGGGCACGTCGCGTTCCAGGTCCCGGCCAATCTCCGACACCACCCTACGCTGCGCGGCAGTCGGTTGGAAGCCCACCTGAGCCATGAAGTCCTCCGCGGCGCGGCACGCGGCGTCCCCAGCCAGCACGGGCGCCCGCAGCCGCTGGCGCCGCTCGCGCAGCAGACGCAGGCTGAGATGGTGAGCCAGCAACTCCTCAAAAGCGAGGCGCTGCTGCACCGGCTCCTGACCGGTGGCCAGCTGCTCCGGGGAGACGGTGGCGGGAGGATGATGGAGGTAGGACAGTGCCTCTCGCAAGGCGGGATAGCCCAGCGAGAGCAGGATCTTCTTGGGCAGCAATTCGACCACGCTGCCAAGATGGTCAGCCAAGGCGGCATCAATGATCCGGCGCAGTCTCGCCTGTGTCAGGCCCTCGGTGATCGGGTACACCGGCGTCAAGCCGGCGGACGGGTCGGGTCGCGCCGGCCGGTCAGTCACGCGGTACTCCGGATGTATCATTTCCAGGGTGGCCGGGCCCGGGCGTACTTCACCGAAGCACTGGAGCCAGCGACCGCGCCGCAGATTGCGCTGCTGGGCCTGGGAGAAATGGAACAACCTTATCGTCAACGCGCCGGTACCGTCGCTGATCCGGGTCAGCAGTGCCCGCCGCCGGCCGTAGGTCACCGCCGTGTGCTCTATGCGTCCGATCACCAAAGCGTGCTGGCTCAGGCGCAGCCCCCCCACCGGGGCGGCACGGGTACGATCCTGGTAACGCAGCGGCAGATGGAACAACAGGTCCTGGACCGACCTGATGCGTAGGCGATCCAGCCTGGCAGCGAGCTGTCCGCCCACCCCGTCGATGGACGTCACCGGTATCTTCGCGAGGTCACCCACCGCGGCGGTGCGCGGTCGGGATGGGACGTCTGGTGACTGGTTGCCTATGGCCATTCACGTACTTTTAACGGGTCGCTAATCTGTCCTTAATGGGTCTTTAATCTTGTCGACCACTCGTCCCAACGGCCCCCGCGCCTGTCGATCGCCGCCCAAGCCGGCGGCCCACTATTGAATAATCAAGGATCATCAGATGTTGATAGAACAACGATCCAAGGCGAGGATGTCCCGTTGATTACTGCGTTACGATCGATTTTGTGCCCGCTCCGTGATCCTCACGGCCGCGTGGATACCAAAATGGACGGGATGGTGAACCGATGACCGGTCCCCGCGGGACGGCCGCCCGCCGTGACCTGCTCGGGTCGTTTTCGGTGCTGAGCCAGTTCAGGGTTATGGCAATCGGCATGGTCACCGGCGCGGGGCTGTCCCGGTGTCGTGAAGATAACATGCGGCGCTGCGATGCCGAAGGGATGCAGCAACTCACCGACCGCGTCGCGCGGCATCAAGAAACTACCAACCTTTCCGCGACCGGGGAAGAACCGCATTGCCAGCCGGCACCGCAGGAGTTCTTGTGGCACACCCCACGCCTGCCGGAGGTGTTGCGCCCGCTTGCACCGTCTGTCCATCTCCGAGACCGGCCGGGAACGGGGCCGGCCCCCGGCAGGCCGTTCCCGCGGCGATGCGGAACCTGCGGCAGCAGGCATGGCGGTGAGGGCTTCGGCACCACCGCTGAATTCGAGTTACCGACAGCGGCATGAGGGGACCACCGATGGCCGGGACGGTACTCATCGTCGAAGACGAGACCCGCCTCGCCAGGAGCATGAGTTGCCACCTGAAACGGAACGGCTATCTGGTAGGGGTCTGCGCCGTCGGCAAGGAGGTGGCGGCACAGCTGGAGTCGCTAGATCCCGACATCGTGCTCGTGAATCACGAGCTGCCCGATATGGATGGCCTTCAGGTGCTGCGGCAGATCAGGGCCAGCGACAGCCGCGCCAAGGTAATCATGGCGATTCGCGCGGGCGACGCCCGGGTGGCGGAAGACGCCATCCAAGCGGGGGCGCATGACTATCTGAACACACCGCTGGTGCCGGGCGAACTGCAGTTCCTGCTGGACAAGGTGGCCGGCCAGGCACGCCTGGAAAGCGCCTACCAGTACTACCAAGACAGGGAAGCCGCACAGAGCGGGCTCGCCAAGCTGATCGGGCAGTCATCCCCGATGCGGGCATTGAAGGACCGCATCCACCGTTTCCTCGCCGCCGAGCGTACCCTCGGGGACGGCCTGCCACCTGCGGTCCTGGTCACCGGGGCAACGGGAACCGGGAAGAAACTGGTGGCCCGTGCCTTTCACTTCGAGGGGATGCGGCGTGACAACCCCTTCGTCGAGATCAACTGCGCCAGCACACCGGACCACGAGATGGAGGCAGCGCTGTTCGGGTTTGCAAGCGGCGCGGTCAACGATGCCACGCAGGGCAAACCAGGACTGGTGGAGGCTGCGCAAGGTGGCACCCTTTTCGTGGACGAGATCACAGCAATGGAGACCGCGATGCAGGCGAAGCTGCTGACGCTGCTGGAAGACGGCAAGGCACGCCGGCTGGGGAGTGCCCGGGACCGCAACGCTGACGTTCGCATCATCGCGGCCTCCAGGCGCGAGCTGGAGCGGCCGGTGCAGAGCGGTAGATTCAGGGCCGATCTGATGTTTCGCCTGCGCATTATCCAGATCCACCTGCCGCCGCTGCGCGAACGCGGGGATGACGTGTTGCTGCTGGCCCGCGAGTTTCTTGCTGCGCAAGGCCTGCGTAAGGGCAAGGAACCGTTGCGTCTGACATCGGCCGCGGAACTGGCGCTGCTGCGCTACCGCTGGCCCGGCAACGTGAGAGAACTCAAAAATGTCATCGAACGGTCGGTCCTGCTCACCGACGGGTCCGTAGTCGATGCGCAGCAACTGATGCTCGATCCTTCGTTCCTCGGACCCGATCTCCCCCCGTCCGACGCTGCCGCCGATTCTCGATACCAGTTCAACCTGGAGCGCATGGAAAGGTCGATGCTGAGCATGGCGCTGCAGCGCAGCAACGGAAACGTTACCGGGGCCGCCCGGTTACTGGGCCTGTCCCGCGACGCCCTGCGCTATCGCATTGCCAAGTACCGGCTGCGACCCGACCAGTCCCCCGCGGTCCCTGCCCAGCGCGAGGTTCGTCCCGACAGCGGTCCTGCCCCGCGCGCCACCGATGGTCAGGGCGTTTGAGCCGTAAAACCGGCGCAAGCAGGCTGCGCGAGAACAGCGCCCGGCCGCGCGGGCTGCTGTTGGAGGTTGAGCTCTAGTTCCGGGCCGACATCCAAACGCGGCGGCTATGCATCCAGTTCCAGCACCGCGTCCATTTCCACCACCGCCCCGCGGGGAAGGGCAGCGACGCCGATGGCGGCGCGTGCCGGATAGGGCGGAGTGAAGTACTCACTCATCAGCTCGTTGACGGTGGCGAAATTGCCAAGATCGGTCAGAAACACGTTAAGTTTGACCACGTCCCGCAGGCCGCCGCCCGCGGCTTCGGCCACCGCCTTCAGGTTTTCCAGCACCCGGACGGCATGGGCACGGAAATCGCCGGACACCATCTCCATGGATTCCGGATCCAGGGGGATCTGGCCTGACAGGTATACCGTGGTACCGACCTTCACCGCCTGCGAGTAAGTGCCGATCGCACCGGGGGCCCGCTCCGTGTGAATGATCTCTCTGGTCATGCTGGTCTCCCCTTCCTTTCAGCCCTTGTTGCGGGACACCTTCACTACACCGGGATCCCGTCTAATCCGTCGCATGATTCGCGCCAGATGGACCCGGTCACTCACATCGATGGTGAACCGTATCGCGGAAAACTGCCCATCGCGCTCGAACACCTCAACATTATTGATATTGGAGTTCTGTTCCGCTATCGCGGTCGCGATCCCCGCCAGCACTCCGCGCTTATTCTGCGCATCAACGCGCAGCGTCACCGAGAATTCGCCCTGCACGTCTTCCGCCCAGCCCACATGCACCCACTTGTCAGGGTGCTTGCGATATTCCGCCGTGTTGGGGCAGTCCGCGATGTGGACCACCACGCCGCGCCCGGCAGTGAAGAAACCCACGATGGTGTCCCCGGGCACGGGCCCGCAGCAGCGCGCATAATTGACCAGCATGCCTTCGGCACCATGTATGGCGAGGGGTTCGTCCGCCATGTAACTCTGACCACCTTCCTTTTTGCCACGACGCGGCGGCAGCAGTTGCTTGGCGACCATACTCGGCAGACGCTTGCCCAGGCCGATGTCGTTGAGCAGGTCGTCCCAGTTCGCAACCCCGAGACTGTCGAGCAAGGCGTGCTTCTGGTCGTCGGTGAGCCGCTTGCGTCCGAAGCGCCGCGTCTTGATCGCCCTGGCAAGGAGACGCTTGCCCAGGTCGATGGCGTCGTCGCGGCGCTGCTGTTTGAGAAACTGTCGGATGGTGGCACGCGCCTTTCCGGTCACCGTGTAGCTGAGCCAGGACGCCGTCGGCGTCGCGGAGTCGGAGGCGATAATCTCCACGTGGTCACCGTTCGTCAGTACCGTTGGCAGGGAAACGAGCTCGTGATTCACCCTGGCGCCGGCGCAGTGATTACCGACGTCGGTGTGAACCGCGTAAGCGAAATCCAGCGCGGTCGCGCCGCGCGGCAGCTTCTTGATGTCCCCGCTGGGAGTGAAGACATATACCTCGTCCGGAAACAGGTCGATCTTCAGGTGCTCCAGGAACTCCCTCGGGTTCCCGGTTTCCTTTTGTGTGTCCAGCAGGTCAAGCAGCCACTGCCGGGCCAACTGCCGCGGCTTGACATCGTCCGGGACGTCAGCCTTGTAGATCCAGTGCGCTGCGATCCCGGCCTCGGCAGTACGATTCATGTCATCGGTGCGAATCTGCACCTCCAGCGACTCGCCGAAGGAGCCGAACACCGTGGTGTGCAGGGACTGGTATCCATTGGCCTTGGGGATGGCGATGTAATCCGTAAAGCGGCCGTGGATAGGTTTGTAAAGACTATGGATCACCCCCAGGGCCCGATAACAGTCCTCCACTGACTGCACGATTATCCGGATTCCATAGATGTCGTGAAGCTCCTCGAAGGGGCGGCGCTTGCGCAGCATCTTCTTGTAGATGCTGTAGACGTTTTTCTTTCGGCCCGTCGCCACCGCCTTGATACCGGCCGCTTCCAATTCCCTTTCGATGGCACCGAGCAGCTTCTTGATCACCGACCTGCGATTGCCCTGGCGCTTGTTCAGGGCCTTGGCGATGGCGCGGTACCGGACCGGATACAGGTGGCTGAAACTGAGGTCTTCGAGTTCCCGGCTCCACTGGTGCAGACCGAGCCGGTTGGCTATGGGCGCGAAGATCTCCAGGGTCTGCCGCGCCACCCGCCGCTGCTTGGCGGGTGTGAGCGCGTCCAGGGTGCGCATATTGTGCAGGCGGTCGGCCAGCTTGATCAGGATGACCCGAATGTCCTGGGACATGGCGAGCAGCATCTTGCGGAAGTTCTCCGCCTCCGCATGCTCCTTGCTGTCAAACTCGATCTGGTTGATCTTGCTGACACCGTCAACCAGCTGTGCCACATCATCGCCGAACTCGGCGGCGATCTCGTTCTTGACGGTGGAGGTGTCTTCGATTACGTCGTGCAGGATCGCGGCGATAATGCTGCGGCTGTCCAGCCGCAGTTCCGCCAGTATCTCCGCCACCGCGATGGGGTGATGGATGTAAGGTTCCCCGCTGCGCCGGATCTGACCGTCGTGTGCCTGCGCCCCGAACAGGTATGCGCGATAAATATCATGCACCGCCGCATCATCAAGGTACTCCTTGATAAGGTCGCATAGAACAGTAGCGGGCTTTCGGGGAGATAACGGGGCCAGCCGTAGCCGCTGGCTAGCTGTCCGCTTCCTCCCCAGCGTCGGTATCTGCATTCGCCTGGGGTTCCTCGGTCATGGTTTCCAGCAGTTCCAGCTCATCGTCCGCCAGGCCCAGCGTCGGCGGTTCGTCCTCGAGAATCTCCTTGGTCACCAGACCATCCGCTATTTCACGCAGCGCCACCACGGTGTGCTTGTCGTTGTCCACACTAACCATTGGTTGGGCGCCGTCGGCCAGTTGCCGGGCGCGCTTGGTGGCGACCAGCACCAGCTGGAAACGGTTGTCCACATGATCAAGACAATCTTCAACGGTAATTCTTGCCATTATCTGCTCCGATTTCGTTATACGATTCGCGTAACCATCGCCTCACGATGCCTGCGCGATCAGGGCCCGCAGATCCACGTCCACGGACCGCGTCCGTGCTGGTCGATTCTGCACTATGGCCTCCAGGTCCGCCAGGGCGCTGTCCAGGTCGTCATTGACCACGATGTAATCATATTCGTCATGATGACTCATCTCGGCGGCGGCGTCACGCATGCGGCGGGCGATCACCTCGTCGGAATCCTGCCCACGGTCGCGCAGGCGTCGCTCCAGCTCCCCTCGCGACGGCGGCAGGATGAAGATGCTCCTGACCTGCGGCATCGCCTCGCGCACCATGCGCGCTCCCTGCCAGTCGATATCCAGCAGCACGCTCTTGCCGCGCGCCATCAGTTCCGCGACCGCCGCACTGGCCGTACCGTAGAGGTTGCCGAAGACCTCGGCGTACTCGAGGAACTCGCCCCGGGCCGCCATCTGCTCGAAGGTCGTGCGATCGACGAAAAAGTAGTCCGAGCCTTCCACTTCTCCAGACCGACGCGGTCGGGTGGTGTGGGACACCGAGAATACGACGTCTGGCACGCTGCCGACGAGCCGCTTGACCAGCGTCGTCTTGCCGGCGCCCGATGGCGCCGAGATGATGAAAAGCTCTCCGGATCGCATGTCTTCAGCGTTTAGGGACGTTGATAGGCAGGCAGGTATTGTAGGAAAACCGGCGCGGTCCGTCATCCTGCCCCGGCCGCCGGCGTCCTACTCGATGTTCTGTGCCCGTACACTTTATAAGCTCAAATTGCCCGGGTTGCTGCCCTGGCACCTAAGCCCCGGGTCACCCTGACACGGTTTCATGGCTTATTCGCCCCCAACAGCCAACACCGAGAATTGGTTACGCCGGGCATCGATGGGCGGTTTTTGTCCCTGCAACACCGGCATACACGCCTTCCGTGGCTATAACCTGGGCACAGCGCCTGAAGCGCGTATTTGGCATCGACATCGAGACCTGCCGGGCCTGCGGTGGCGCGGACAGGATCGCCGCTCCTGCGCATCCATGCGGGCGCGGCATCAGTGCATCCCTGCAACCTCATCGCCTGCATAGACGATCCGGTCGTAGTCGAGAAGATTCTTGCCCACCTCGACAACCAAGACGCTTCCACAGCCGCCCCGCGGTTGCCGTTCTGTCGGGCGCCGCCCCAGACCAGCTTGGTCGATTGATTTGGTGGACAGCACACGCGCAAGACCAACAGCCGGGCAGGGCAATACAGGGAGCAGCTGCCACGGGTCGCTGTGGGCCCGACGGTTCCTGCCGTCAGAAAATCCGTCGACGCGCGCGATTCCTCCTGGCCCGGAAGGCGTGTTGGCGACCAACATCATGCCGCAGCGCCGATTGACGAATATTTGATGACCTGGTGATACCCGATCGACTTGCCAAAAAGGGTATTAATTCGTGTAACACGCCGCAATTGCCAGAGTTCAAGCGGATTCCGGGACGTTACCGGGCATCCTGCGCGTCACTCTATGTTCTGTACCTGCTCGCGGAGCTGCTCGATCAGCACCTTCAGGTCTACCGAGGCCTTCGTGAGCCGTGCGTCAATGGCCTTGGATCCCAGCGTGTTGGCTTCGCGGTTCAGTTCCTGCATCAGGAAATCCAACCGCCGCCCGACCGGCCCCGGCTGCGCCAGCACCCGGGTCACCTCCTCCAGGTGCACGCCGAGGCGATCCACCTCCTCGCTGACATCGGCTTTCTGCAGCAACAGCACCATCTCCTGCTCCAGCCTCGCGGGCTCAAGTTCGTTCCGCAACTCGGCCAGCCGGGCCTCGATGCGGCTGCGAAACGACTCGTAAAACCCGGGGAGTTCGCGTTGCAGGTCGCCAACAATCGCCACCAGCGCGGCAACCCTGTCCTGCATGATGGCGGCCAGCTTTCGCCCCTCCCGCTCTCGGGTGGCGAGCAGCTGATCGAGCGTGCGCTTGACCAGCTCAAGGGCCACCTCCGAAAGCCGCTCGAAATCAACCTCCGCAGTCTGCACCACCCCCGGCCAGCGCAGCACGTCCACGGCACGCAGCGGCTGGATGTCCTCGTTTCGGTCGCGAATCTCCCGCCCGAGGCGCACCAATCGGTCGACCATGGCCTCGTCGACCTCGAAATCCGTCGTGGTCTGCTCGCGCCACTGGAAGCGCAGGGTACAATCGACGCGGCCGCGCTTCAGCACCTCGCCGAACTGCTCCCGCAAGCGGGGCTCGATCTGACGCAGTTCCTCCGCGAGCCGCGGATGGATTTCCAAAAATCGGTGATTGACGGACCGTAATTCGCAGGTCAACTCGCCCCATGTGGTTGATTCGGTGCCCCGGGCAAAGGCGGTCATGCTGAAAGTCATCGGGAAATCTCTGGTTTATTGGTTAAACTTAGATTTTGAAGGCGGGTCGCTGAGGTTCAGCGCCAACGCGGGCCTGAACGGGGGACAGCGTACCGTTATCTAGCGACGGCGGGCAGATTTCCCGCAGCAGCTGACAAACGAACATTCTCCATGTCGGATCCAGAAAAGGCACTAAAACGAGGTTACCTGGTCGAGGGCTACCGCATCGAGAAACTGATCGGCGGTGGCGGGTTCAGCTTCGTTTACCTGGCGTACCATGTCAAGACGCGGGTCAAGGTCGTTATCAAGGAGTATTTCCCGCACGATCTCGTCGACCGCATGCCCGGCGGCCGTATCATCCCGCGTTCCGAGGGGACCCAGATCTCCTTTCAGATCGGGCTCAAGCGCTTCTTCAGTGAAGCGATGGCACTGTCCAAGCTGAAGCACCCCAACATTGTCCACGTTTCGAATTTCTTCCGTTCCGCCGGGACCGTTTTCATGGTGATGGACTATGAGGAGGGTCGGGACCTGCGCTGGTTCATCAAGCGTTCCAAGGGCAAGCTGAAGGAGCCATTTCTGCTGTCGGTATTTCCGCCCGTCCTGGAAGGCCTGCGGGAACTGCACCAGAACGACTTCCTGCACCTGGACATCAAGCCGGCAAATATCCTGCTGCGGTCATCGGGCGAACCGCTGCTGCTCGACTTCGGTGCCGTTCAGCAGGTCAAGCCCGGCACCCGGTACCGCGGGGTCCAGACCCTGACCCACGGCTACGCGCCGCCGGAGCAGTACTCGGAGGGGATCATGGGCCCGTGGTCGGACATCTACTCGCTGGGCATGACCATGCGCATGTGCGTCACCGGCAAGCATCCGCCGCCGTCACTGGAAAGGCAGCAGAAGGAGACGCTCACCAAGGTGGCAAAGACCCACGCGCGCAAGTACAGCAAGTCCATGCTCGACGCGATCGATTGGTCAATTGAGCTGGAGCATCAAAAGCGCCCCAAGGACGTAGACGAGCTACTCACCGCCATGACCGCCGAAGAGCCGCAGCCTGCACGCAGGAGCGCCTGGGGCTGGTTGGTTCGCGGGGTAGGTTAGGATGAATGCGCTACTCGATCAGCCAGAACAGTCTGCCGGGCACCCGTAAGCTCAACCAGGACCGCCTGGGCTACGCGGAACGCGATAATGCCGTGCTGATGGTGGTGGCGGACGGCCTGGGCGGCTACCAGGGCGGTGAGTTGGCAGCCCAGACCCTGGTAGACACCATGATCGAATACTTCGAACGCACGCGCCAGTCGATGATCAAGGATCCTGCCGCGTTCCTGGTACTGGCGATCTCGTATGCCCACAAGAAAATCAATCGCTGCGCCAGTGCAGCGGGCATCAAGGTCAGCCTGCCGCGCACGACCTGTGTCGCCTGCCTGGTGCAAGACGGTTATGCCTACTGGGGCCATGTAGGCGACAGCCGGCTCTACCACATTCGGGACCGCTCGGTAATCAGCCGCACGGTGGACGACTCGACTCTGGACCAGATGTACAACGAAGGCCTGATTTCCGAGTTGGAGTATCGCGCCGGGCAGGCCCATCTCCTGCGCTGCGTCGGAGGGGAGAAACGCCCCGAGGTAAACCTGGGGGTGGAGACGCGTCTCGAGACCGGGGACATCCTGGTGCTTTGCTCCGACGGTGTCTGGCGCGCCTACAGTGACCGTGATCTCGCCAAATATGCTTCTCTGGAGAGCACCGACGATAGCGTGGATCAACTGCTGTCACGTGCCGAAAAGCGGTTCCGGCGTGAATGCGACAACCTGAGCGCGCTGTTGTTTCGCTGGGATGGGGCGCCCACCAGCAAGGATCCGCTGCTGGGTCTGGCGGCGCCGGAGCTGGATCAGCGGCAGTTGTGGCGTGACACACGCAAGCGACGCGCCGAGCAACGTCGCCAGGGCAGCGAACCGGCGCCGGTCGAGGCGCCCGCGGACGAGATCGAGTCGACCATCGCCGAGATAGAGTCCTTCGTCAAGGACGTCGACGAGCTGCTGGGGTAGGACGCCTCGCCAGCGGCGCCCCGGTCGCGCCGGGTATGCGCTACACTACCGCGCCCGCCCGATGCGACCGACACAGCAACGACGAAGGAAATGACCATGACACGTCCCAGCGGCCGCGCTGCCGACCAGATGCGCCCCATAACGCTCACCCGGCAGTACACCAAGCATGCCGAGGGGTCCGTACTGGTGACGTTCGGCGACACACGGGTGCTGTGCACGGCCACGGTAGAGGAAAGGACTCCGGTCTTCCTGCGCGGCAGCGAGCGGGGGTGGATAACCGCCGAGTACGGGATGTTGCCGCGTTCCACCGGCTCACGCATGGCCCGCGAGGCCGCGCGCGGACGGCAGGGTGGGCGCACACTGGAGATTCAACGCCTGATCGGCCGATCCCTGCGCGCCGTGGTGGACCTGAAGAAGCTCGGCGAGCGCAGCATCACCGTGGACTGTGACGTGCTGCAGGCCGACGGCGGCACCCGCACTGCGTCCATCACCGGTGGTTACGTGGCACTGGTGGACGCACTGAAATGGCTGCAGGACCGTGGCAGCCTGACCCACGACCCCCTGCTCGGGCAGGTGGCGTCGGTGTCGGTCGGTGTGGTGGAGAACGAGGTGGTGCTGGACCTCGACTACATCGAGGACAGCAGTGCCGAGACCGATATGAACGTGGTGATGAACGAGGCCGGACGATTCATAGAGGTACAGGGCACCGCCGAAGGCGAACCGTTCACCCAGGCACAGATGATGACCATGCTCGACTACGCGCGTCGCGGTATCGCCGAGCTGATTGATCACCAGCGGCACGCATTCACCACGTGAGTCGAGCGTCCGTGAGGGAGCTGGTGCTGGCATCAGGCAACACCGGCAAATTGCGCGAACTGCAGTCTCTGCTGTCCGGGCGCGGCATTCGCGTTCATGCCCAGGGTGACTACGGCGTGCCCGAGGTCGAAGAGACGGGGCTCAGTTTTGTCGAAAACGCAATCCTGAAAGCACGCCACGCCACGGCGCACAGCGGGCTGCCCGCGGTCGCAGACGACTCGGGGCTGGAGGTGGATGCCCTCGAGGGCGCCCCCGGCATCTATTCCGCACGCTACGCCGGCCCGGGCGCCAGCGATGAGGCCAACCTCGGCAAGCTGCTGCAGGAACTGGGTGATCTGCCGGCGGCAAAGCGCGGCGCCCGCTTTCAGTGCCTGCTGGTATTCATGCGGCACCGTCTGGATCCGACCCCGATCATCTGCCAGGGCACCTGGGAGGGCTGGATCCAGACTGCGCCGACGGGCGACAACGGCTTTGGCTACGACCCGGTGTTCCGGGTGCCGGACCTCGGCTGCAGCGCGGCGGAACTGGACCCGCAGACCAAGAACCGATTGAGCCACCGCGGCCAGGCACTGGCGCAGTTGCTGATCCAGCTGCCCTGACAAGCCTCCCCCGAATACGTAGAATACGCCGCCTCGGCGGCAGCCAGGCGGCGCTTCCGAGCCGTCATGCGGGCCCAACAATACTCGGAGTCGATCATGTTGAAACTGGTACTCATCCGACACGGACAAAGCATCTGGAATCTGGAAAACCGGTTCACCGGTTGGACCGACGTAGACCTCTCGGAGCGCGGCATCAAGGAGGCCAAGGCCGCGGGCGCGGCGCTGAAGGAGGCCGGCTACGAGTTCGACATGGCGTACACGTCCTACCTCAAGCGGGCCATCAGAACATTGTGGCTGATCCTCGACGAGATGGACCAGATGTACCTGCCCGTGGATACCGACTGGCGTCTGAACGAGCGGCATTACGGCGCGCTGCAAGGCCTGGACAAAAAGGAAACGGTGGCCAGGCACGGCGAGAAGCAGGTGCATCAATGGCGCCGCGGCTATGCCATCCAGCCCCCGGCACTGGATGCCGACGATCCCCGCCACCCGCGCCACGACCGGCGGTACGGCGATGTCCCCGATGTTCCGGGCACCGAATCGCTGGCCGACACCTTGCAGAGGGTGATTCCGTACTGGCACGAGAAGATCGTCCCCCAGCTGGAGGCCGGGCAACGGCTCATCATAACCGCTCACGGCAACAGCATGCGCGCACTGATCAAATACCTGGACGGCATCAGCGACGAAGACATCACGCAGCTGAATATTCCGACCGGCATCCCGCTTGTCTATGAGTTCGACGACCAGCTCAAGCCGGCGGCTCATTTCTACCTTGCCGACGAAGACGCCCTCAGCAGTGCGGTGAACGAGGTGGCGAACCAGACCGCCGCCGGTTGATGGGCACGGACGAAAATAGCCATACGATCTATCGCGGACGCCTGATCACCCTGTGCCGGGAGCCGGTGCAGCTGCCGGGTGGTAACCGCTTAGAACTGGATATCGTCCATCACCCCGGCGGTGCGGTAATCGTGCCGCTCAGGGGAGACGGCCAGGTCTGCCTGCTGTGGCAATATCGCTACGCGGTCGGTGGCGAGATCTGGGAGGTCCCGGCGGGCTGCATCGACCCGGCTGACGGCACGCCGTTGCAGGCCGCAAGGCGTGAATTGCAGGAGGAGACGGGGCTCACGGCCGCGTCATGGCTGGAACTCGGCGCGCTTTGGCCCTCACCCGGATTCTGCGATGAGCGGCTGGTACTGTACCTGGCGCGGGACTTGACCCAATCCAGGCCGACGGTGGAGGCGGACGAACTCATCGAGGTGCGCTGGCTGCCGTTGCTGCAGGCCTTGACCATGGCGGCGGACGGCCGGATCAGCGACGCCAAGTCAGTGGCGGCGCTGTTCCGCGCGCGCACCGTGCTCGACAACGAGCATTGAGCACAATTCCGGCACCCGGCGGCGCGACGCGCAACAGTCTCGCATCATCCACCCTGTTCAGGCCGCAGCGCCCGCAGTGCCGCGTCCAGATCCGGATAGCGCAGTTCCACCCCCAGTTCATCGACCATCCTGTCATTGCGCAGGCGGCGGGACTCGGACAGATAGTCCAGCATGCCGGGACTTAGACGCGATTTCGCCTGCTCCAGGGTGATCACCGGTGGGCGCTGCAGGTGCAGGGCGTCGGCGACGGCGTTGAAATAGGCGGTCATGGTACTCGGCTTGCCGTCACAGACGTTGTAGACCGCGCCGGCCTCGCCCCGCTCACCCGCAGCCAGGCACACGGCGACCAGATCGTCGACGTGTATGCGGTTGGTGTAGGGGCAGTCGCCTTCCCGCACCACCGGCTGCCGGTCCTGCAGACGGCGCAGCGGCCAGTGGCCGGGGCCGTAAATCCCCGCCACCCGCAGTACGATCACCGGCACCACCTTGCGGCGCCCCCAGGCCTGCAGCACGCGCTCGGCATCCAGTCTCCGCCGCGAGCGCGAGGTGGCTGGCCGCGGTGGCTTCGTCTCATCTATCCAGTCACCGCGGCAGTCGCCGTAGACGCCGGTGGTACTGATCAAAACGCAACGCTGCGGGGTGTCGCCCGCGCGCAGGGCGTCGGTGAAACATCGCATACGCAGATCATTGTCCCCGCCCGACGACGGGGGTGCGAAGTAGTAAAGCAGGGTTCCGCTCACCGACAGACGGCGCAGGCTCCAGATGTCGTCCAGATCGGCGACAACGGGCTCCACCCCCGCCGCCCTGGTCTCGGCGACGCGATCGCGGTCCCGCACCATGGCCGTCACGCGGGCGCCGCGTGCCAGCCATGCGCGGGCGACGCGCCCGCCTACGTCACCGTAACCCACGATAAAGACATGCACCAACGTGGTTCTCCTTATCGCTACGACGCACCAAGGCCGCGCATCATGTCCCGCGCCGCGCCGGACGAAACAGCCGCAGCCCTGTGATTATGCCGCCCGCCGTTGTTGGCACGTTTAATGCTTTCATCACTTCTGGATCGTAAAGCGATCTCAACTCTCCTCTATTTGCCAACCCACTGCACGGGGGCGCCGGCCGGTGCCCCCGCTTTTTCTGCCCGCCACGGTTCACGGCCTGGTGCCGGCATCAGTCTCGTCGCAAACGGTCTGAGACCGCGATCGGCGTCGGGAACCGCAATACGATCAGATACGAAGACCCGACGAAGGTCAGCAGGGTAGCCACGTGAATCAGGTACGCCGCCTCGCTGGATATCGATCCCGCTTCCAACGCGACGAAGGCCAGCAGCAGCGAGAACTCGCTCATTTGACCCAGGCGCCAACCGGTCTCCCAGGCCAGGGAACCGGATTCCCCCGCCCTGGTCAGCATGAATTTGAATGCGGCGGGCTTGAGCACCAGCATGAGGAGCGCCAGCACGGTCGCCGGTACGATTACCTCGCGCACCCCCACGAGGTCCAGGCCGGCCCCCAGAGCAAAGAAGAACATGACCAGGAAAAAATCACGCAACGGCTTGAGGCTCTCCGCGATGTAGCGTGAAATAGGGCTGGTGGCCACCGCTACCCCGGCCACGAAAGCACCGATCTCGTACGACAGACCGAATGCGTTGGCGAGCTGCGCCACCCCCAGGCACCAGCCGATGGTGAGCAGGAACACATACTCCTGGATCGTGTCGAAACGCTGCAGCAGGCGCAGCAATACAAATCTTTCCAGCGCATATGCAATGCCGATCAGGGCTGGCAGCGAAACGACCAGGCGCACGATCTCCGCGAATGGCAGGGCGTCACCCTGCAGCCCTTCCACCGCCAGCAACGCCACTATGGCGATCAGGTCCTGCAGCAGAAGGATGCTGATGATGATCTCACCGGTGTGGCGATGATGCAGCACGGTGGTGGGCAGCAGCTTGAGCCCGATGATGGTGCTCGAGAACATAGCGGCCACACCGACCAGCGCGCAGTCGCCCGCAGCGAAGCCGAAAACTCGCGCCACCGTCCAGGCGGCGCCCGCGAACACCAGGGACGTCACGAGGGTAACGACGGTGGTGGTGCGCAGCAACTGGATGAGCTTTTGGGGATACAGGTTCAAGCCCAGCAGAAACAGCAGGAAGATGATGCCGATGTGGGCTATTTCCTGGATCAGTTCCGAGTCCGTCACCAGGGCCAGGCCCGAAGGACCCGCCACCATGCCCAAGACGATGTAACCGATGAGCATCGCCTGCCTGGCGTAAAGCGCCAGCGTGGCCGTGACGGCAGCACCGGTAAAGATGAGGAAGATGGAAAATACAATGCTGTCGCCATGCATCGAGCCGACTCCCGTGGCGCGTTATCAATGCCGGTCCGGTTCCGGGCGGCGCCGTCGCCGGCTGCGGCTGCGAGCCGTTCGCGGCGACATCCTGCCGGGGGGCTTAGCCGGCGCCGGCGTAGGCGGGCTGGCCGCCCGACTTCCACTTGATGTTACAACCCATGCTCGGGATCTGCTCGGAAGGTGGTGACCGGTCCGCCATCACGGCATCCATAGCCGCGCGCAGGTCAGCACCATTGACCGGTTCCTTGTTACCCGGGGTCGCCTTGTCGAAGCGGCCGCGGTAAAACAGCTTGCAGGCGCTGTCGAACAGGAAAAAATCCGGCGTACAGGCTGCATGGTAGGCCTGTGCCACGGATTGGGACTCGTCGTAGAGATAGGGAAACGTGAACCCGTGCTCCCGCGCCGCCTGCGCCATCTTGTCCGGAGCGTCGTCGGGATGGCTCGTCACATCATTGGCGCTCACCGCGACCGCTGCAACGCCCTTGATCTGATACTCCTTGACGAGGTCCCGCAGCGCATCACGGATGTGTATCACGTAGGGACAGTGATTGCACATGAAGATCACCAGCAACGCCTTCGCATCGCGGAGATCAGACAGCGAAACCGAGTCGCCGCCGAAACCGGGATTAGTATTGGGTAACGTGAAATCGGGAGCCGGTGTGCCCAGTTCGAGCATAGTGGACAGAGTGCGCGACATAATCAGGAAAACTCCTTTCAGATCCGTCTTTGTCGGCAGATGTTAGCACACTCGTGGTTGACGAACGTTCGATCAGTATCTTGACAGAGTTGCGCTGAGTGCATCGTCGTCGTCGGCTCGCGTCTGGACGATATCGAAAAACGACGACAGGAATCGATGGGTTAATCCCCACACTACCTGGTCCTCCGCATCGCTGACGCGTATGCCGGGAAACTTCTGATCCGGTGCGCGGGGGTGGCTCACATGGGTGTAGTGTTCGGTTTCGAAGAAGCGGACCAGCGGCACCCATATCGTCTCGGCGACTTCGTAGTTGGGCGTGACTAAGTCATCACTGTCGACCTCGTACACGTAACCGGACACGACGATACCCGCTGTGTGGCCGGCGTGGCGTCCCTGCATGTCGTCGAGGCGACCCAGGTAGGCCCTGGTGCCGAGGTCCAGGCCGACTTCCTCCGCCGCCTCCCGTTCCGCGGCCATGCGCGGACTGCTGTCGGCGGGCTCCACCATGCCGCCGGGAAAAGCCATCTGCCCCGACCACGGATCGCCGTCGCATCTCGCACGCTCGATGAACAGCACCTGAAGCTGTCCGCTGAAGTCACGCAGCACCATGGCCACCGCGGCGCGGCGCCCGGCGCCGGGATCCAGATGCAACGGCTCATGCCCCGCGAGCCGTTCGCGAATAAGTTTCACATCCATCCAATTCACACCGGAAAGAAAATCAGTTTAAGACCCGCCATCACCAGCACCAGACCGAGCACGCGTTGCAGCATGGCGGGAGAAGCCCATCGTGCTGCAACCACTCCCCCCGCAACGGATCCTGCAACGGCGGCGACCACCAGACCCGGAATCCCCGCTGGCCAGTCCGGAAACGTCGCCGCGTAACCCGCCAGGGCGGCCAAGGAGTTGATCCAGATGAAGGCGGCCGACAGGGTCACCACCTGCGCAATGCCGCACCACCCGAAGTAGATCAACAGCGGAGCCAGGAAGATGCCGCCGCCAACGCCGGTGATTCCCGCGAACAGGCCCATGGCGCTTCCCAACCCCAAAGATAGACCACGACGGGGCACTTTCATTTCATCCGAGCCAAGCGGACTCCACAGCATGCGCCCCGCTGCGATCAGCAGCGCCATCCCGACCAGCATGCGATAGGGGGCTGGATCCAGGTCTATCGCGCCGCCGATCAGCGCCATCGGCAGCGAGCCGATGGCGAATGGCCACAGGATATCCCAACGGAACTTCGCCGCCCGGGTGCCCCGCCACCACACCAGGCTGGTCACGAAGACATTCATGGTCAGCGCGGCCGGTTTCATCAAGGCCGGATCCAGGGCGAACAGCGCCATCACGGTGATATAACCCGAGCCGCCACCCTGCCCCACCGATGAGTAGACCGCGGCCGCCACGGCAATCAGCAGATAGAGCCAAAGGTTTGCGTCGCTGGCGATGCGCACTACCCCGGTGTTGAACTGGTGGCATTACAATATAACCCGCCGGCGCGGGAAATGCGGGGCGGCGCGTTAGCCGGGGGCTGCAACGAGGTGATCAGGACTCGGGCGCGCGATCCGTGCCCATGATCTTCAGCGATTGACCCGGACGCAGGCGCTCGCCGCCACGGACGATCACCTGGTCACCGTCGCGTATGTCCCCCGTGATCTCGATCATGGTTCCCTCGGCCACGCCGGTTTCGACGCTGATCTTCTCCGCCTTGTTGTCAGCGCTTACGCGGAAAACCGAGACCCCGTCCCGCCGCAGCACCAAAGCGTCGCGCGGCACCGCGATCACCTCCCGCGGCGTCGCGGTCGGCACCGCCACCCGCAACACGGTGCCCGCGGGCCAGCCCGAGGATTCCGGCAGCACCAGGCGCACATCGTAAAGTCGCGACAGGTCGTCGCCGACCGGAACGATCGACCTGACCTTGCCGGTCAAGATCACCGAGTCGACCTTGACCCGCAGCGGTGAATCCAGGGTCAGGTGGGGGAGGGTGTTCGGCGCCACCCGAATCTGCACCTCCAGCGAGGTGGTGTTGACCAGTCGTACGATCTCATCGCCCTCATCCACCCTCTCTCCGGCGCGCCGCAGTCGCTCGCTGACCACCCCGGCGAAAGGCGCCCGCACTGCGGTGCGGGCCAGCCGGTCATTGATCAACTCCAGGCGCGCCTGCGCCGCGCCCTGCTCCGCGCTCGCCGCATCGTGGGCAGCCCTTGCTTCGTCGAGCCGGTTCTCGGTGATCAACTCCTTATCGGCGAGCTCCGAAACCCGTTTCAGGTCCTGTTTCGCGTAGGCCAGCCGCGCCCGCTCGCGCACCAGGACCGCCTTGGCCTGCTGCTGCTCCAGCTTGAGTTCGCGATCATCAATGCGCGCCAGGATGTCCCCCGCAGACAGCCGTATTCCCACCTCGGCCACCATCTGCAGCCGCCCTGCGACCTCGGCGCCGATCTTTGCATCGTCGCGGCTCACCACAACCCCCGGCACCCACACCGTGGGCGCCATCTCCACACTGCGGGCGGAAGCGGTCTTGACCAGGGCAGGCGGGGGTTCCTGCTGACCCTGGGCATACGCCACGCCCGGCGCGGCCGCGATCGCCAGCAGACCCCGCAACACGACTCTCCACATGTCTTGATTCGCCACCTGGTGCACAACTCGAGCTTCTACGGATGGGATGCTACCGATGACCGACCGCGCATTCCACTGCTTTACCGACGCCAGGTGTCGTACTTGCCGGCGGCATACGATCGTCCCCGGCGCCGCAAGCGCTGCCGCCGACCCCTCGGCTCACACCGAGTATACTCCCTGTGAAACAATCGCTTGCAAACGCTCACCGGCCCCGCAGGCGGGTAGGGCACGCAAGGCTGGATTGAAACTGTTGCCCCCAGCATCTATCTAACTATTTATGGCGCCGATATATCTGTCACCCCCGATGGCGCTGGCAGGCGATCGCCGGCGCAAGGCGATGCGTGGTGGCACCTTGCTCCTGTTTCTCCTGATACTTTGTCTGCACCCGGTTGCCGAGGCCGACGCATACCGTTGGCGCGACGCCGACGGGCAGACCCACTACGGCGACGAGCCGACCGAAGGCGCCGAGGCTATCGAGCAGATCGAGACCTTCGAGTGTCGAACCGAGGCTTGCCGCGAGGACCTGGAACAGCGGCGCCTCGACACAGCGGAAACCAACCAGCAGATCAAGGACTGGCTGCAGAGCAGACAGGCCGAGCGGGACTTCGCCCGAGCCCAGGAGGAACGTGCATCGGTCATCTACATGCCCACGTATCAGCCGTACCCTCCCATCCTGGCGGCACCCGGCATACCTTGTCTGCGCGGCCGGCATTGTTCCGCAGCACCCCTGCACCCTGGCCACCGTATTCCGGGCAGGCACCATGGCGGACGCCCCGTGGACTCCGACGGTCATTCCTCCTCGCGACACAGCCGCCGCAGTTACGGCTTCCCGGCGCCGAAATGACCCGGCTGCGACCACCGCAGCGACATACCGCGGGGAGCATGGTCGCCGGGCAGTTCCTGCCGTGAGGCGGCGGTGGATGCCAGGGTGCCGGATTCCGGCGCCCGGCCGCTAACAGGACGCCCTGCCGTGACCCACGAAGGCAAAGCCGCGCAGACTCAGGTCCGCCTCGACAAATGGCTGTGGTCGGCGCGCTTCTACAAGACCCGCCAGCTGGCGGCGGACGCAGTCAAGGGCGGGCACATCGAAGTCAACGGATCCCGCGCCAAGCCGGCCCGCTCGGTGAGGGTCGGCGATAGAATAACCGTGACCAGGCGACCCTATACCTTCGATATCGAGGTACTGGAACTCCGTGAGCGCCGGGTGTCGGCCAGTGAGGCCCGGCTTCTGTATCAGGAATCCGAACCCAGCGTCGAGCGGCGAGCGACGCTGCGCGAGCAGTTGAAGACCCAGGCGCAGCAGATCCTCTACGACCCCAAGAAGCCCGCCCCACGGGCGCGACGCGACGCGCGGCACAGAAAACGCGGCTACGAGTGATACGCGCCAAACCGGCCGCCGTGGTGGTGGCCGCAGCAATCGTTCATGCCGGGAGACTGCGGCTGCCGGGCGCCGCTGTCGGGGCATCCAGTTCCCGGGCACCGAGGTCGATCGCCGCGCCGAGTTCCTCGTAGGAGCTGGTGACCGGAAAGCGGGGATACGCCTGCACCACGACCGCCGGCGGGCGGAACAGAATGCCCCGGTCCGCCTCCGCGAGCATTGACGTGTCGTTATAGGAATCACCCGCCGCAATGGTGTCGAAGCCGAGGCCGCGCAGCGCGGTGACGGCCTCGCGCTTCTGGTCCCGCTGCCGCAGGTTGTAGCCCTCGATGCGACCGTCCTCGGCCACCAACAGCTGATGACAAAACAACGTGGGCCAGCCAAGCTGCCGCATCAGGGGAGTGGCAAACTGGTAAAAAGTGTCGGAAAGGATGATCACCTGATACTTCACCCGTAGATCAGCCAGAAAATCGAGCGCTCCTTCCATCGGCTGCAGGGTGTCGATTACCCGGTGGATGTCCTGTATGCGCAGTCCATGGGCGTCCAGCACCCGCAGTCTGTGACGCATCAGCTCATCATAATCCGCGATATCGCGTGTGGTCAGACGCAGGTCGGCGATCCCCGTCTGCCCGGCAACACCTATCCAGATCTCGGGCACCAGTACCCCCTCGAGGTCCAGGCAAACAACGATCATCTGTTCCCTTCGGTTCGATATGGAGGAAGCCGCACCCTACTGATTTAACAAAAGCCATGCAAGCAGTGCTTGTTGAGGATGACGCGCCCGGCATGGCAGAATCATTCCTCCGTCACAATCACGGTCCGGCATGCTTTCCTCTCCGTCCGAAAATCGTCAATACCGGCTCATCGCGGCGCTGTCTTTAACGGTGATCGTCGGCGCCTGCGCGCCGACGTCGCAGGAAGTACAGGATCAGCGCGCCCGCTCCCGCTGGCAGGATGCCGCCCAGGCCGGCGACCCGGAGGCGCAATATAAGCTGGCACGTGCCTACTGTTGCGGGGTGGGGCCAGAGTACAGCACCGCAATGGCCATCAAGTGGTATTGCGAGTCGGCGAAACGCGGCCATATACCTGCGCAGATGGCTCTGGCGGACCTGTATTCGGACAATGTCAGCGCATCAACCAACTACCTGGGAAAGCCGCCCGCGGACTTCGTCAATGCCTATCTCTGGTACACCGTGGCAGCATCCCTTGGCAACCCGCGAGCCTTTACTCGCCGTCACGAACTGGGAAACATGATGGATCCTGCGGACATCACCGCCGCGAAACGACTGGCGACGCGCTGGCAGCAGTTCGATTGCGCCCGCAAGTAGACATGCTGCAGGCCGTTTTTCTCGATACTGACACTATCGACGGCGGAGACCTCGACTTGACGGGCCTGACTGGCCTGTCCGGCATGGAGTGGTTCCTGCATGGTACCACCGGGCCGGAACAACTCGACGACAGACTCGATGGCTGCTCCATTGTTGTCTCCAACAAGGTCGTCCTGGATCGGAACACCCTGGCGCGACATTCGTCGTTGAAGCTGATCGTCATCGCGGCCACCGGGACGAACAATATTGACCTGCAGGCAGCCCGGGAACACGGGGTCTCGGTCTGCAACGTGCGCGGTTACGGTACCCCCTCAGTGGTACAGCACGTCTATGCGCTGATCCTGGCCTTGACCACTCGCCTGCTGGATTATCATGCCGCGATAGGCGAGGGCCGCTGGCAGCGGCATCCGCATTTCTGCCTGTTCGATTACCCCATCCGCGAGCTGGCAGGGAAGAAGCTCGGAATCGTCGGTTACGGTACGCTCGGCCGGGGTGTAGCCGATGCGGCGCCGGCCTTCGGCCTGAACGTGCGGATAGCGCAGCGGCCGGGGGGGGGCGAACGAAGCGGCAGGCTGCCGTTGACCGAACTCTTGGCCGAGGTGGACATCCTCAGCCTGCATTGCCCGTTGAACGAGCATACCCGCAATCTGATAGCGGAGAACGAGATCGCGTTGATGAAACCTGACGCTGTCCTTATCAATACCGCGCGCGGGGGCATCGTGGATGAAGCCGCCCTCGCAAAGGCCCTGCGTGAAGGCAGACTGGGCGGCGCCGGTATAGACGTGCTGACGGAGGAGCCGCCGCGGAACGGCAACGTGCTGCTCGAAGCTGACATCCCGAATCTTATCGTCACGCCTCACATCGCGTGGGCGAGCAGAGAGTCCAGGCAGCGTGTCATCGACATCGTCGCCGACAACATCGCGGCGTTTCAGAACGGGCGGCCGCGGAACCTGGTCGACTGACTTCACCCCGCGCCATGCAAGTTTTTTCGGCGCTGCCGCCGCTGTCGCTCTACGTGCATCTGCCCTGGTGCGTAAGCAAGTGTCCCTACTGCGACTTCAACTCTCATGCCCTGCGCGGCACGGTGCCGGAACACGACTATGCGAACGCGCTGCTGGCCGACCTCGATCAGGAACTGCCGGATGTCTGGGGCCGCCCGGTCACCAGTGTTTTCATCGGCGGGGGGACGCCGTCGCTGTTTTCCCCCCGCACCATCGACCGTCTGCTCTCGGAGGTCAGGGCCAGGCTGCCGCTGGTCCCGGACTGCGAGATCACCATGGAGGCGAATCCGGGCAGCGCAGAACTGGCCAAACTCCGGGAGTTTCGTTCGGCGGGCGTCAACCGTCTATCGATCGGCGTGCAGAGCTTCGACGCTCGTCACTTGAAGGCCCTGGGTCGGGCGCATGGCAGTGCCGAGTCGCTGGCCGCCGCGAAGACCGCACGCGATGCGGGATTCGACAACTTCAATCTCGACCTGATGTTCGCGCTGCCCGGGCAGTCGACGGCGGAGGCCGTGGCCGATATCGACAGCGCGATAGGGCACGAGGCGCCCCACCTTTCCTGCTACCAGCTCACCATCGAACCCAACACGACGTTCCACCATGCGCCGCCCGAACTTCCCGGGGAGGAAGACGCATGGGCCATGCAATGTGAGATATACGAGCACCTCGCCGCCGCAGGGTATGTCCAGTACGAGGTTTCGGCGTTCGCCCGGGAACGTCAACAGTGCCGCCACAACCTGAACTATTGGCGCTTCGGTGATTACCTGGGCATCGGTGCCGGCGCGCACGCCAAGATCACTCACCCGGACAGGGTGGTCAGACGCTGGAAACTGAAGCATCCCGCGGCCTATATGGAGCATGCCGGCGGTGCCCGACGCATTGGCGGAAAACACGAACTTACCGCTGCGGACCTGGTGTTCGAATTCATGCTGAACGCCCTGCGGTTGCGGGAGCCGGTGGGGGTGAACCTGTTTCAGCTCCGCACCGGCCAGGCGATCACCCCCTATCTGCCGGTGCTGGAATCGGCGCGTGATGACGGGCTGCTGCGCTGGGACGGTCTTTCGGTTTCCGCCACCGACACTGGTTATCGGTTCCTGAACGACCTGCAACAACGCTTCCTGCCGGACGCTTAATGCGCGCTTGCAATCGCAGGCAGCCGGCCCCAGATACTAAATCCACCCACCCGAGGTAGCTCCGTGGAAACGGTTTCAATCATCGCCGCGGCCATGGGTGTCGCATGGGCCAGCGGCATCAATCTGTACGCCGCCATGCTGATGCTCGGCCTGATGGGCAATTTCGGGCACATCGAATTGCCCACGGACCTGCAGGTGCTGCAGAACCCCCTGGTCCTCGTCGCCGCCGGAATCATGTACTGCGTGGAGTTCTTCGCCGACAAGGTGCCGGGCCTGGATACCGGCTGGGATGCCGTACACAGTTTCATACGCATCCCCGCGGGCGCCATGCTGGCGGCCGCCACCTTGGGACAGATCTCTCCGGAAGCCGAATTGGCGGGTCTGCTGTTGGGCGGCAGCCTGGCCGCGGGCACGCACTTTACCAAGGCTGGCAGCCGGGTGCTGATCAATACCTCGCCGGAGCCGGTCACCAACTGGACCGCGTCACTGGGCGAGGACCTGGTGGTGATCGCGGGACTGTGGACTGCGCTGAACCACCCGATACTGTTCCTGGTTCTGCTGCTCGCATTCATCGCGCTGATGATCTGGTTGGCGCCGAAGATCTGGCGCGGCATCAAGCGCGTTGTCGGCACCCTGCGCGGCTGGCTGCGCGGACCGGATGGCAACCGGGCATCGCCGCGATCGGAGTCGCTGCCCGAGCACAAGTCCTGAGCAGGCCAAACCAGAGGGCCAACCCGCGGCGGCATTGGTGGCGATCGAACACGGGCTGTCGGGCGCAAACACGTGCCTCGGTTGCGCTTCACCGCGCCGGGATCGATACTCGCCGGGTCCTCGAAACGATGGCGAATCATGCTCGCTCCAACACGTGAGGTCAGGATCTTCGACATGCTCTGGATAAAGTCCCTGCATATCATCTTCATGGTTACCTGGTTCGCCGGCCTGTTCTATCTGCCACGGCTTTTCGTTTATCACGCCATGAGCACGGATACCGTAAGCGTCGACAGATTCAAGGTCATGGAGCGCAAACTTTTCTACGGGATCATGACCCCCGGCGGGGTCCTCACGATCGTGTTCGGCGTATGGTTGTGGCTCGGCTACGGCTTCTCCGGGGGCTGGCTCTATGCGAAGCTGCTGCTGGTCCTGGTCCTGATCGCCTATCACCTGTGGTGCGGCAAGCTGGTCGCGGACTTCAGGCGTGACAACAACCGCCACGGCCACGTGTTCTATCGCTGGTTCAACGAGTTCCCGGTATTGATACTGTCCGCGGCGGTTATTCTCGTCGTGGTGAAGCCGTTTTGATGGAACCTCGTCTGCTTGCCGCCTGGTGCCGGGGCGGTCACTACTGAGGCAGCGGAACCGGCATAGCCAAAGGATGTTCCACGTTGTCCTGTACCAGCCGGAGATTCCGCCCAACACGGGTAATATCATTCGCCTTTGCGCCAACGCCGGCGCCAGTCTGCACCTGATCGAGCCACTGGGATTCTCGCCCGACGACAGCAAGCTGAGAAGGGCGGGGCTGGATTACCACGACTGGACCACGGTGCGCCGCCATCGGGACCTGGATTCGTTCTTTCGCGACGTCGCTGTGCACCGCCTGTTCACGGTCTCGACCCACAACCCGGTTCGTTACACGGACGCGGAATATGAGCGCGCGGACGCCTTTTTGTTTGGTCCCGAGACCCGGGGACTGCCGACGGGGCTGCGGGATTCGGTGCCCCGTCCACGGCGCCTGACATTGCCGATGACGCCCAACAATCGCAGCCTGAACTTATCCAACGCGGTGGCTATCGTGTTGTTCGAGGCATGGCGTCAGCAGGGGTTCGCCGGCGCGCGCTGATCGATGCCTTACTCCGGCCTGGGGTCGCGCTGAAAAAGTTTGTCCACCGCGACCTGGGGTGAACGACCTTCATACAGCACTCCGTAGACCTGCTCGGTTATCGGCATCTCCACCCTCAGACGGCGCGCCAAGGCATACAGTTCCTTTGCGGTTTTCACGCCCTCGGCTTCCTGTCCTATGTCAGCGGTTATCTGTTGCAGCCGCTTGCCCTGCCCCAGCCCCAGGCCGACCCGACGGTTACGGGACTGATCATCGGTGCAGGTGAGCACCAGGTCACCCAGACCGGTCAGCCCCATGAACGTATGGGCCTGCCCCCCCAGCGCCACGCCCAGGCGCTGCATTTCCGCCAGGCCCCGCGTGATCAACGCCGCCCGCGCGTTGGCACCGAACCCGAGGCCGTCACTGATCCCGGCAGCCACCGCCATCACGTTCTTGATTGCGCCACCGAGTTGCACACCGGCCAGATCATCGTTGGTATAGACGCGGACCCGGTCGTTGCGCAACCAACCGGCCACCTTCTCCGCGGTCCCGGGATCATCTGAAGCGGCGGTAAGGGCGGTGGGCAACCCTCGGGCGACCTCTTTGGCGAAGCTGGGTCCCGACACCACTGCGCGCCGGGCATCCGGCAACAGCTCCCCGACCACGTCGCTCAGCAGCATACCGCTGTCGGGGTCAAAACCCTTGGTGCCCCAGCTGACGGTCAGTGGGTCGTCATGGCAGGCTGCATCCCGCAATCTCTGCATGGTGGCGCGGAAGCCGTGGCTCGGCACCACCAACAGCAGCTGCGGCGTGGCCGTCGCCACCAGGTCGAAGTCCGGCTCGATGGCGATCCGGTCAGGCAGGGGGATCCCCGGTAGATATCGGGTGTTCTCGCGGGCGTGGGCCAGCCTACCAAGGTGCTCGGAATCTATGTCCCACAACACCACATTGAAGCCGTTTCGAGCGACCAGTGTGGCAAGGGCCGTTCCCCAGGAGCCCGCACCGAGAACGGCGACTGAATCAGGCCGCGGTGTCGCGTTCTTCATCGTCTGGGCCCTCCCGTCGGGTTCGGTGGCTGGGATGACAGCGCTACCCGCCCCCGTTCAGTTGATCGTGACCCCTGAGGTTTCGCTCTGCTGGCGGTTCTTGTCGATCTCGTCGCGCTTCTTCTGGTAGAGGACTTCAAAATTCACCGGGTTGATGAGCAGCTGCGGAAAACCGCCCTTGCCCACCAGATCAGACACCGCTTCGCGCGCGAAAGGAAGCAGCATGTTTGGACATGCGACCTCCAGGGCCAGCGGCAGCTCATCTTCCTTTACGCCCTCAATCTGAAAAACCCCCGCCTGCTGCACTTCGGCCAGAAAGATGGTCTTGTCACTTGCCTTGGCGGCCGCCGTGACCGTCAACACCACTTCGTAAAACGCCCCCTCCTCGCTCAAAAGGGAATGCGAAAGGCCCATCTGCACGTCGATGGTCGGCGTCTGATCGACCTGAGTGAAAATGTTAGGTGCCTGCGGGGATTCAAAGGACATGTCCTTCACGTACACCTTGCGGATGTCGAACTTGATTGCGCGGGCTTCTTCACTAGTCATGGTGTCTGGTCTCTCCCCTTAGCCCTTGTCAACCGGCAGGTTTTCCTTTTCCCATGCCAGCATTCCACCGGACAGCGTATAGACGTTCTCAAAACCGCTCTTGATTAGAAGGCGCGCAGCGGGCTCAGACCTGTTTCCGGCGCGGCAGGTCACGACAATGGTCTTGCTCTTGTATTTTGTCAGCTGGGATTGGTCCTTCGTCAGCGTTTTAAGCGGCAAATTGAGCGCATGAGGTATGTGGCCCTTCTTGAATTCATGGGGCTCGCCGACATCGACGACCAGAGCATCGTCACGCGTGAGTTGCGGGAATTCCAGCACGGAAACCGAGCGTACACCGGCGGCCTTCTTGCGGATGGGGTCGGCGATCAACAGCCCGAGGATCACGACCAGTGCCGCGAACAGATACCAGTTCTTGATGATGAATTCGACGCTCATTGACAGGAAGCTTGCGGCCGCCGGGGTGTAAGGGGAGCGGCGCGAAAGATTACCCGTTCTTTCCGGCCACAGCAAGGCCGCGGACGGAACCCGGGGCGGGTCAGTAGGAACCGGTGGAGCAGAACGCGATGCGCATGGATTCCATCAGTCGCAGAATCCGTTCATCACCGATCCGGTAGTAGACCTTGTTGGCATCCTTGCGCGAATCGAGTATCCCCTTGTCGCGCAGGATAGACAGGTGCTGAGATATGTTGCTTTGCGAGGTGCCGACCATACCCACCAGGTCCTGTACGCTGACTTCCTTGACCCCGCCCAGAATGCACAGGATCTTCATCCGGAGGGGGTGGGCCATGGCCTTGAGGGAACGTGACGCGTGATGGATATCGGCCTCGCTGGCCAACAGCTTCTGGGCTGCTTCCACTCCCGCATCTACAATCTCCGGGCGTGATTCAGTCATACTACGCTCGAGTCTCAGACATAGTTTATTAGAAGTCTATTATACACTAATATATTATCGGTTGAAGCGTCCACATGGGCCTGATTGACATTTTTGTTATCTGCGCCGTGCTGTGCAGCCCGGCGCAGGCAGCCCCGGACCGCGAGGCCGAGTTGCGCGAACTGCGCTCACGCATCGGCGCGCTGCAGCGGCAACTGGACGAGGACCAGCAGGACCGGGGGACCCGGCAGCGGCAACTCGACCGCGTCGAACGCCGCATTTCTACTCTCCATGCCGGCCTGCGCGAAGCCCGGCGTGAAATTGCGCAACGCAACGCCAGGATATCCGAGCTGGACGCGCGGCGCGTCAGGAGCGAGGAACAGATGTTGCGTCAGCGGGGCGAGATCGCCCGTCTCGTATACGGCTCCTACCTGCTCGGCAACAACAGTTATCTCAAGATGCTGCTCAATCAGGAGGACCCGGCGACCCTCGGGCGCATGCTCGGATACTACCGGTACCTGTCCGCCGCGCGCGTGGCACGAGTGGAAAGGCTGCGGCAGTCGCTGCGGGAGCTCGATGAAATCCTGTCACGGCTAACCGCCGAACGGCAGCGGCTGAAGGAGGCCGAGGCAGGGAAGATACGCCAACAGCAGCTGCTGGAAAGCCGCCGTGACGAACGCCGGCGGATACTGGCCCAGCTGGAACGGAAGATATCCACCCGGTCCAGTGAACTTTCACAGCTGAAACGGGACGAATTACGGTTACAGCGACTGGTAAAGGAGTTGCGGCAATTCTTATCCGACCTGCCGCCTGACGCCTCTTCCCGCAAGCCGTTCTCGGACATGCGCGGGCGGCTGCAACTGCCCGTGAAGGCGACCATCTCGGCGCGCTTCGGAGAGCCGAAAGCCGCCGGCAGCGGACGCTGGCAGGGCCTGCTGTTGAGCGCCGAGGAGGGCGCCAGTGTGCGGGCGGTGTACCGCGGCCGCGTGGCCTTCGCCGACTGGCTGCGTGGTTTTGGGTTATTATTGATTTTGGATCACGGCGACGGCTACATGAGCCTGTACAGTCACAATCAGCTGCTGTTGAAGCAGGTCGGCGACTGGGTCGAAACATTGGAAACCATCGCCCAGGTAGGAACGAGCGGCGGTTTGCGCGATGCGGGTCTTTATTTTGAGATCCGCCACAATGGCAGGCCGCGAAATCCGCTGCGCTGGTGTAGAGCCGGCTAGCAACAATACTTGAACAGTGACAGAGATCGAGTGAGTAATGAGCAATTTCAGTAGATATGCATTGGTGTTGGCGATAGGTGTTTTCGTCGGCGTCGCGCTGACGCTGGAGCGCGCCGTCCAGGCTGAGCGGGAGATCTCGTCACAAACCCTGCCGCTGGACGAACTCAAGGTTTTTACCGAGGTGTTCGGTAAGATCAAAAGCGATTACGTGGAATCTGTCCAAGACAAGAAGCTCCTGGAAGACGCAATCCACGGCATGCTGGCCGGGCTGGATCCGCATTCCGCTTATCTCGACCCGGAGTCGTTCAAGGAGGTTCGCATCGGAACCGAAGGGCAGTTCGGCGGGCTGGGTATAGAGGTAACGATGGAGAACGGCTTCGTGAAAGTCGTCGCCCCAATCGACGACACCCCGGCACAACGCGCCGGGCTGAAATCCGGCGACCTGATCACACGACTGGACGACACGCCGGTAAAGGGCATGACGCTCAACGATGCCGTCAAGAAGATGCGGGGCAAACCCGATACCGATATCAAGCTCACGGTGGTGCGTGAGGGCGAGCCGAAACCTCTCGAGTTCGTAATCACGCGCGCCGTGATCAAGATCACCAGTGTCAAGTCCCGAATGCTGGAGGAGGGTTACGCCTACGTTCGTATCACTCAATTTCAATCGGAGACCGCGGAAGCGCTGCGGCGCGAACTGAGTAGTCTCAAGGAACAGGCCGACGGACCGCTCAAGGGGCTGGTACTGGATCTGCGCAACAACCCCGGCGGCGTGCTGAATGGCGCGGTGGCGGTGAGTGACAGCTTCATCAGGGATGGCCTGATCGTCTCCACCAAGGGCCGCATTGACGACTCCCAGCTCAAGTTCACCGCGACCCCGAGCGATTACCTGGACGGCGCACCCATTGTGGTGCTGGTCAATGAAGGCTCGGCATCGGCGTCGGAGATCGTGGCCGGGGCGCTGCAGGATCACAGGCGTGCAATCGTGATGGGAACCAAGACCTTCGGCAAGGGCTCAGTGCAGACCATCCTGCCGATGAATAATGGTGCCGCCCTGAAGATCACTACCGCGCGCTATTACACCCCCAACGACCGCTCCATTCAAGCCACCGGGATCACACCCGATGTATTGGTGGAGGACCTGGAGTTCAAGAAGAAGGAGGCGGTGACGGGAAGGGTGCGTGAAGCGGACCTGGCGCGCCACCTCGAAGGCGAAACCGAGCAGGGGCAAGAGGATTCCGGCGAGGCGACGGCCAGCATGACCTCGATGCCGGATATCGAGACCGACTTTCAGCTTCGCGAGGCGCTCAACCTGTTGAAGGGCGTCGATATCGTCCGCGGCCTGGACAGGGGCTGAGTCAAACCGCCCGCATCACCGACCATCGCAGCGGCACCCCGGCGCGGACGGGGCAGTGGTCCGGGTGTTCGTCCCGCTGCGAGCTAGTCCCAGCGGTCGTCTCGCACCTGGATGACACCCTCCTGAACACGCACCGGAAACACCGCGATGGGTTCGTAGGCAGGGGGTTCCAGCACCCGACCGGTGCGCAGGCAAAAGCGTGCGCCGTGGCGTGGACACACTATGGTTTCGCCATCCACCTCACCGCTCGCCAGTTCGCCACCGTCATGGGAGCACACATCCTCGACCGCCAGCAAACGGCCGCCGACGTTGAATACCGCAATCTCCACGTCGTCCACGTCCACCACCCTGCACTGGCCCGGCGCGAGCTTTTCCTTCGTGGCGACATCAACCCAGTCCGACATGGCTCAGCCCGTCGACGTCCATCGGCAGCCGCCATTGGGTCCCGGCCGACACATGTCACATCAATCCGAGTTCCACCCGCGCCTCTTCCGACATCATGTCCTGCGTCCAGGGCGGGTCCCAGACCAGATCAACATGCGCTGCGGTGACCCCTGACACCGAGCATATCGCCTCCTCGACGATGCCCGGGAAGGTCTGGGCCACCGGGCAGCCGGGTGCGGTCAGCGTCATGTCGACGTTCACTACCCCAGCTTTGATCTCGATGTCGTAGATCAGGCCAAGGTCGTAGATGTTGACGGGTATCTCAGGATCGTAAACAGTGCGCAGGGCGGCAATGATGGTGTCCCTCAGGGCCTCGCCACCCACCGCCTGTTGCGGGCCTGCGCCTGGTTCGGAATTGATATCGTCCATAGCAAACGTTCTCCGCAGTCAGCTCAGCACGTCTTTCGCTTTCTTCAGCGCCTCGACGAATATGTCTACGTCCTCCCGGGTGTTGTACATGCCAAAGGAGGCGCGCGCCGTCCCCGGCACCCCGAAATGCTGCATGACGGGCATGGCGCAATGGTGGCCGGTGCGTATCGCAACACCGTGGTAGTTCAGCAGGGTACCCACATCGGTGGGATGATGCTGGTCCAGCATGAACGAGAGAATACTGCATTTAAGTTCCGCGGTGCCGATGATCCGCAGACCGTCGATCTCGGCAACGCGTTGCGTGGCATACTGCAGTATGCCGCGTTCATGGGCGGAGATCGCCCCCAGGCCGGTGGCCATCACGTAGTCTATGGCGGCGCCCATGCCGATCGCACCCGCGATGTTGGGGGTTCCGGCCTCGAACTTGTAAGGCAGCACGTTGAAGGTGGTTTTGTCGAAACTGACATGCTCGATCATGTCACCACCACCCTGATAAGGTGGCATCGCATTCAACAGTGACTCCTTGCCGTACAAAACCCCGATTCCGGTGGGACCGTAAACCTTGTGCGCGGACAGGGCATAGAAGTCGCAGTCCAGATCCTGTACGTCGACCTGGATGTGCGCTACTGCCTGTGCACCGTCGACCAGCACCACCGCGCCCATGGCGTGGGCTTGACGTATCAGCTTTTTGACCGGATTGATGGAACCCAGCGCGTTGGAGACATGGACCACGGCCACTATCGCCGTGCGCTCGTTCAGCAGCCGCTCGAACTCGTCCAGCTTCAGTTCGCCCGCCTCGTTGATCGGCACTACCTTCAGCTCCGCGCCTGTCTGCTCGCACAGCATCTGCCATGGGACGATATTGGAATGGTGCTCCATTTCGGTGACCAGGATCTCGTCGCCGGGCTGCAAGCTGCTGCGACCATAGGACTGGGCGACAAGGTTTATGGATTCGGTGGTGCCGCGGGTGAAAACGATCTCCGCAGTATCGCGCGCATTGAGGAAGCGGCGCAGCTTGTCCCGGCTGCCCTCGTAGGCCTCGGTTGCACGCTCGCTCAGTTCATGGACCCCGCGGTGGACATTGGCGTTATCGAGGTAGTAATAGCGCTCCAGGGTTTCCACGACCACGGCAGGCTTCTGGGTGGTGGCGCCGTTGTCGAGATAAATCAGGGGGTGACCGTGCACTTCCTGCTGCAGGATCGGAAAGTCGCCCCGCACCCTCCCGATCTCGAAGCCCTGTGGAACGACGGTACGCAGTGCGGACACATCTGCGCTCACACCAGTTCCTCTAGGTCCCGGGCATGAAAGAGTTTCCGCGTCAGCGTCTGTTCCAGACGCTCCCGGACCGGCTTTAGTGCGCAGCGACCGATGACGTCATTGGCGAATGCATAGGTAAGCAGCAGGCGGGCGGTGCGCTCATCGATGGCGCGCGAGCGCAGGTAGAACAACGAGTCCGAATCCAGCTGGCCCACCGTGGCCCCGTGGGAGCACTTGACGTCGTCGGCGTAGATTTCGAGCTGCGGCTTGGTGTCTATCTCCGCGTCGGGTGACAGCAGCAGGTTCCGGTTCTGCTGCTGGGCATCGGTCTGTTGGGCGTCCTGCTGCACCACTATGCGGCCATGGAAAACCGCGCGCGCGCGATCGTCCAGCACGCCCTTGTAGTACTCGTCGCTGGTGCAGCGCGGACGCGCATGGTCGATCTGGGTATGATTGTCCAAGTGCTGCCGGCCATTGCCGAGATATAGGCCATTCATCTCGCAATGCGCCCCCTCCGCCGCCAGCACCGCGCGCAGGTCAGTGCGAGCAATGGCGCCCCCCACGGCGACGTTATGGCTGGTCACGCGGGCGTCCCGCTCCAGGTTGATAAACAACCCGCCGACATGGTAAGCCTGCACGCTCTCCTCCTGCAGCTTGTAATGCTCAATGCTGGCGTTGGCGCGCACGCTCAGCTCGGTGACCGCGTTGGTCAGGTAGCTGCCGTTTCCGACCCCGACGTAGCGCTCCAGCACGCTTGCGCTGCTGGAGGGCTCCATGACTATGAGGTTGCGCGGCTGTACGACCGGCGCCGGGTCAATCGCGGTATTGATGAACAGCAGCTCGATGGGGTGCTCCACCACCACGCCCTCGGGAACCCGGAGATAGGCCCCATCGGTGAGGTAGGCCGTGTTCAGCGAGGTGAACCCATGGCTCTCCGCGGGCATCACCCGTCCCAGCGCTGCCGACAGATCCTGCGGGCGCTCCGCCAGCGTCCGCGCAAGGCTGTCGAGAACCACCCCCGGCGGCAACGCGCTCAGATCGGACAGCGGCGGCGAGAAGTAGCCGTTGACGAACACCGCGCGGTGACAGCTCAGACCCTCGATGGCACAACCGGCGACGGCGGCGGCATTCACACCCTCGTCCGACGAGCCGGCGGGCCGAAACTGCCGTTTTGCGATCGGTTTTACATTGGTGTACTTCCAGTCCTCGTCGCGGGTACTTGGCAGCCCATGCTCGGCAAAGCTGGCCGCCGCGGAATCCCGCAGCTTTTTGACCCATCCCACCCCCGCCGCGGCCAGCCGCAGCTCGGCGCGCCCATCCAGCAGTGAGTCCATGCGCTCAGCCCGTCACAGCGGCCGCGATCTCCTCGGCCTGCTGTTCGATCCAGCCATAGCCCCGCTCCTCCAGCTCCAGGGCAAGGGATTTGTCGCCCGACTTCACCACCCTGCCGTGCGCCAGCACGTGGACGTGGTCGGGGACAATGTAATCGAGCATGCGTTGGTAGTGGGTGACCAGGATCATCGCCCGCTGCGGACCGCGCAGGGTGTTGACACCCTTGGCCACGATCTTCAGGGCATCGATATCGAGCCCGGAATCCGTTTCGTCCAGAATCGCCAAGCGCGGTTCCAGTATCGCCATCTGCAGAATCTCGTTGCGCTTTTTCTCGCCGCCGGAAAAGCCCTCGTTCACCGAACGGTGCAGGAACTCTTCCTTCATCTCGACCAGCTTCACCTTTTCCTTGACCAGCTTGAGGAACTCCACGGCGGGCAACTCGTCCAGACCCTGGTACTTGCGGCGTGCATTCACTGCGGCTTTGAGCAAATAGATGTTGCTTACCCCGGGGATCTCCACGGGATACTGGAAGGCCAGGAATATCCCCTTGCAGGCGCGCTCCTCGGTGGCCAGCTCGAGCAGATTCTCGCCGAGATAGTGTACCGACCCGCTGGTGACTTCGTAGTTTTCACGGCCAGCCAGGACATTGGCCAGCGTGCTCTTGCCGGACCCGTTCGGCCCCATGATCGCATGGACTTCACCGGCCTTTACCTCCAGGTCGATGCCCCTCAGTATCGGTTTTCCGTCGACCGAAGCATGCAGATTCTTGATCGATAACATCATAGAGTTCCCGTATGTATGTACCGCACGACCACCAATGGTGGTCGCTGATGAGAAAGGTTGATCGTCAGCCTACGGCGCCTTCGAGACTCACATCCAGCAGCTTCTGCGCCTCCACGGCGAACTCCATGGGGAGTTTCTTGAACACCTCTTTACAGAATCCATTCACGATCAGCGAGATGGCATCCTCCTCCGACAGTCCGCGCTGCATGCAGTAGAACAGCTGGTCCTCACTAATCTTGGAGGTCGTGGCCTCGTGCTCGACCTGGGCCGTTGGGTTACTAACTTCCAGATAAGGAAAAGTGTGCGCCCCGCATCGATCGCCCAGCAGCAGCGAGTCACACTGGGAATAATTGCGGGCGTTGTCAGCACCCTTGAGGATCTTCACCAGACCCCGGTAGGTATTCTGGCCGCGGCCTGCCGAAATGCCCTTGGAGATGATGGTGCTGCGCGTATTGTTGCCGATGTGCACCATCTTGGTTCCGGTATCTGCCTGCTGCATGTGCCGGGTGAGCGCCACCGAATAAAACTCGCCAATGGCGTTGTCGCCCTCGAGCAGCACGCTCGGATATTTCCAGGTGATCGCAGACCCGGTCTCGACCTGGGTCCAGGAGATCTTGGAGTTGTCGCCGCGGCAGGCGCCACGCTTGGTGACGAAGTTGTAGATGCCACCGCGGCCCTGCTCGTCACCCGGGTACCAGTTCTGTACCGTTGAGTACTTGATCTCCGCACCACGCATCGCAATCAACTCGACTACCGCCGCGTGAAGCTGGTTCTCGTCACGCATGGGTGCGGTACAGCCCTCCAGGTAACTCACGTAACTGCCTTCGTCGGCAATAATGAGGGTACGTTCGAACTGGCCGGTGTTCATCGCATTGATGCGGAAGTAGGTCGACAGCTCCATCGGGCACCTCACTCCCTTGGGGATGTACACGAAAGAACCATCGCTGAACACCGCTGAATTCAGTGCGGCATAGAAGTTGTCCCCGGTGGGAACTACGCTGCCGAGATATTTGCGCACCAGCTCCGGGTGCTCCTGCAGCGCCTCCGAGATGGAACAGAAGATGACCCCGGCCTCGGCCAGTGTCTCGCGGAAGGTGGTTTTCACCGACACGCTGTCGAACACCGCATCCACCGCGACGCCCGCCAGCGCCTTTTGCTCTTCAAGTGGAATACCCAGCTTGTTATAGGTCTCCAGCAACTTCGGATCGACCTCATCGAGGCTCTGGGGACCATCACCGGGTTGCTTGGGGGCCGAGTAATAACTGATGGCCTGGTAGTCGATGGCCGGATGTTTGACTTGCGCCCAGCCCGGTTCTTGCATTTTCTGCCAACGTCGAAACGCCTGCAGCCGCCACTCCAGCATGAACGCCGGCTCGTTCTTCTTGGCGCTGATGATGCTAACGACGTCCTCGCCCAGGCCGGGCGGCAAGGTGTCTGATTCGATATCGGTGACGAAGCCGGCTTCGTACTCCCGTTTCACCAATTCATCGAGATCGGACACCGTGCTGTTCATGGACCTACCTATTTACTCGCGACTGGTTACGTTAGTTTGGGTTCGCGCCTCGACCGGCAGCGACGTGGCGTCCGTCCCGCGCATCCTGTCGCGCCGCGACATCCTGCACGCAGGGCCACTGGGTAAGATCCCCGAGGGAAATGCCGTCGAGGAACTCGTACAGCTGCCTGCTCAAATCGACCCACAGCTCGTGGGTGAGGCAGGGTTCGCCATCCTGACAATCGCCCTTGCCGCCGCAACGGGTGGCGTCGACCTTGTCATCGACCGCGACGATTATCTTGGCGATCGAGATATCGGCGGCGGGACAGGCCAGCCGGTAGCCGCCCCCCGGCCCGCGCATGCCCTTGACCAGCCCGGCCCGACGCAGGTTGGCGAACAGCTGCTCGAGATAGGACAGCGATATGTTCTGGCTGCTGGCGATGTCTGTCAGCGTCACCGGTCCCGCGACTTCGTGGATAGCCAGATCCATCATCGCGGTTACCGCATAGCGGCCTTTGGTCGTCAGTCTCATGGTCTTGCGTACTCCTTCCATCGACCGCCCCACCGGATCAATTCCCGAGTGGATTAGTCGGGTATAAGGTTAAATAAACCTAGTAAATCAGTCAAGTTTTGTTTCCGCCATCGCGTGACGGTGACGGAATCCTACAGACCAAGACATTAGTGTATCGCATCACCCGACTAAACCCCCCTTAAGCAGGGGTTTTGTATCCCCAACAGGGGGTGGGGGAACTTTTGCGGGGTCAGCGACCAGGCCAGCTCAGCACCACCAGCACCCCGCCTACCGCACCCATCAGCCAGCTCACCAGCGGCGCGCCCGCCACCATGGTCGGGGCGTAACCGTCGAGAGCGGCGAGAATAAAGGCGCTCAACAGCAGCATCATGCCCACCATCCCGCTATACGAGCGGCGCTGCTGAGAGGCCAGTTCGCGCCGCAGCTGTGTGATCTGGGCGACCTGTCGCCGGGCACTGTCATCGTCGTGCAGCCGGCGCAACAAGCCATGCGCCAGCATCGGTATCTCGGGCAGCAGCCGGCCCCACGTCGGTGCCTCCCGCTTCACGCTGTCACGGAACGCGCGCGGACCGATCTGCTCCTGCATCCAGCGCTCCAGATAGGGCTTCGCCGTCTCCCACAGGTCCAGCTCCGGATACAGCTGCCGGCCCAGGCCCTCGATGTTGAGCAAGGTCTTCTGCAAGAGCACGAGCTGCGGCTGAACCGGCATCTCGAACCGGCGCGCGGTCTGAAACAGTTGCATCACCAGCCGGCCGAACGAGATCTCGCTGATGGGCTTGGCGAAGATCGGCTCGCACACCGTGCGCACGGCGGCCTCGAAATCCTCCAGCCGCGTGTGAGCGGGTACCCAGCCGGCGCGCAGGTGGGCTTCCGCAACGGCGTGATAGTCGCGATTAAAGAAGGCCAGGAAGTTTTCCGCCAGGTAGCGCTTGTCCTCGTCACCCAGGGTACCCATGATGCCGAAGTCCACCGCCCGATACTGCCCGTCTTCGGCGACAAAGATATTGCCGGGATGCATATCGGCATGAAAAAAACCGTCGCGGAACGCCTGGGTGAAGAAGATCTCCACACCGTCATGGGCGAGCTTGCGCAGGTCAATTCCGGCTGCCTTGATGGCGTCGATGTCACGGATAGGTATGCCGTGGATGCGCTCCATCACCATGACGCTGGTGGTGGTATGGTCCCAATACACCCGGGGCACATAGATGAGGTCCGAGTCCTGGAAGTTGGCCCGCAGCTGACTGGCATTGGCCCCCTCGCGCCGCAGGTCCAGCTCATCGTGGATGGTGTTGTCATATTCCTGTACCACCTCCACCGGCCGCAAACGCGGACCTTCTTCCCAGTAACGTTCCGCCAACCTGGCCAGCGTATAAAGCAGTTCCAGATCGCGGTCTATGACCGTGCTGATACCGGGACGCAACACCTTGACGACAACCTCATCCCCCTCCGCCAAGTTGGCCAGGTGCACCTGTGCAACCGAGGCCGAGGCTACGGGTGTTTCCTGAAAATTGTGAAGACGCCGCTCCAGCGGCTCGCCGTACTCGGCCTCGATCAAGCGCCGCGCCTGGATGCCCGGAAATGGCGGCACCTGGTCCTGCAGCTTGCTCAGCTCCAGGGCGATGTCCTCCGGCAGCAGGTCGGGGCGCGTTGACAGCATCTGGCCGAATTTGACGAACACCGGGCCGAGTTCCTCCAGCGCTTCCCGCAGTCTTTGCCCCCGCGGCTTACTCGACTCGCCGCGCCATCGCCAGGGCATCAGCCGCAGCAGGAAACGGTAGGGCCTGAACAAGTGGATGGAGACGACGAAATCGTCGAGACCGTGCTTGACGAATACCTGGGTGATGCGCAGCAGGCGCAAGAACCGCGGCGTACCGCTCATCTGATGCCGGCACGCAGGCGCGCGACCCGCTGCTCCAGGCGCGCCACGTCTCCGCGCAGAACGTCGATATCGTTGAGTAGTCGTTCCACGCGACCGGGGGGTGCCAAGATCGGGACTTCCTCCTGCAGGTATTCGGCCAGGTCCATCCGCAGCGTGCCGGAGACCTGCTCCGCCCATTGCCGCAGACCACCCGCGACACGCATGAACTGGTGCGCGCCAATGTCACCAAGGAATTGCGCCAGCAGTTCTTCCCAATCGACGTCCAGCTGCCTGAGCAGCTTGACGAAGTGTTGGGCCAGCACCGCGTCACCGTCTATCTGTACGCCGGAAACCGTGGTGCCGGTTTCCTCGCCGGCCAAGGCATAACGCGCGAACGCGAAAGGCGAGCCGCGCAGCGTCAGGTCGACCGCACCGCTGTGTACGTCGGTCAACGCCATGCCCGTCTGGTGCGGCTTCAGATACAGCGGTCGCGGTACGCCGGTCAGCTCTACACAGACGACCTTTCCCGCCACTGCGGCGAGCCGGTCCCGGGTTTCCGGATCGAAGTCCAGCAGGCGGTTTCCGGCGCCCTGCATCAGCTGCGTCAGCATGACCAATCCGCCCTAGCCTGCATGCCGAACCAAGGCTCCGGATGGCGGCGCCGGGCGGTTGCGGGACAGGCTTGGCTGAATGCCGACACCTGGCCGGCAGCCCCCGACTGCAAGGCATGCGCGTGGGACCGGGCCGGGACCAGCAGGCACGGAAGCTCGCGACGAAGTTCGGTTATCAGTCAAGGCAACTCCTGGTCTTTTGACACCGGGGCGACAGGCGGTCGCCGCCAGCTGGCTCGGCATGCAGGCTAGAACCGGTAGCCTACGTGCAGGGCGACGATACCGCCGCTTAGATTGTGGTATGCCACACGCTCAAAGCCCGCGGCCTGCATCATCGCCTGCAACTCCTGCTGCGGCGGGTGCTTGCGGATCGACTCGACCAGATACCGGTAGCTGGCCTCGTCTCCGGCCACGGCACGTCCGAGCCGGGGCAGCACGTTGAACGAGTAGGCATCGTATACCGTCGCCAGCAACTGGCTGCTGGGGCGGGAAAACTCCAGCACCAGCGCCCGGCCGCCTGGCCGCAGGCAGCGGTACATGGACGCCAGCGCCGCGTCCTGTCGCGTCACGTTACGCAACCCGAACGCGATGCTGATACAGTCGAAGTAACCGCCAGCGAACGGCAGGTGTTCGGCATCCGCCCGCACGTAACAGATGTTCTCTACGTGGCCCTCGTCCACCAGTCTCGTGCGCCCCCTGGCAAGCATGGCGTCGTTGATGTCAGTGACCACCAGCACACCGCTGCCCCCCAGGCGTTGCGCATACGCGCTGGCCAGGTCACCGCTGCCTGCGGCCACATCCAGCACCCGCTGTCCCGGCCTGACTCCGCTTCGTTCAACGGTGAATCGCTTCCAGAGTCGATGTACCCCTAACGACATCAGGTCGTTCATCAGGTCGTACTTGTCCGCCACCGAACGAAACACGTCTGCCACCAGTCCCGCCTTGTCTGACTCGCTCACTTCGCGAAATCCGAAGTGGGTGCCTTCAGCCATTGTCCATCTTCTCATCGTAGGCCTGGGGCGTACGTTCATGACCGGCACTGTCGAGGCGCTGCAGGTAGTTGCGCCAGTAGCGGGTGCGGTTGCTGCCCAGCTCGTACAGCGTCTCCCATGAGTAAATGCCGGTGTCGTGACCGTCGTCAAAGCGCAGCACCACGGCATACGTGCCCACCGGTTCTATGGCCGTGATATTGACCTTCTCCTTGCCCACCTGCAGCACCTCCTGGCCCGGACCATGGCCGCGCACCTCCGCCGACGGCGAATAGACGCGCAGGTACTCGCAGGGCAAATCAAAGGCCTTGCCGTCGTCGAAGGCGACCTCGAGGATACGCGACTGCTGGTGCAGCTTGATGTCAGTGGGTCTGGGCTTTTCAATCATTGCCGTCGATGTTCCGATACGGGGGTTTCATTGTTGCAGCCACTCCGCCACTTCCTCGGCGAAGTAAGTCAGTATGCCATCGGCGCCGGCCCGCTTGCAGCCGAGCAATGACTCCATTACCACCGCCCGCCTGTCCAGCCAGCCGTTCTGCGCGGCCGCGCACAACATGGCGTACTCACCGCTGACCTGATAGACCAGGGTGGGGACGCCAAACCGCTGCTTGATTCGACTGACTATGTCCAGGTATGGCATGCCGGGTTTTACCATGACCAGGTCGGCCCCTTCGGCCAGATCCAGGGAAACCTCGTGCAGCGCTTCATCGCTGTTGGCGGGGTCCATCTGGTAGCTGTACTTGTTGCCGCCCCCCAGCGCACCGGCCGACCCTACCGCATCGCGGAATGGACCATAGAAACTCGACGCATACTTGGCCGCGTAGGAGAGGATGCGGGTGTTGGTGTGCCCTTCGTGCTCCAGGGCGCCGCGTATGGCCCCGATGCGCCCGTCCATCATGTCGGACGGGGCCACTACTTCAGCCCCGGCGCCTGCGTGCGACAGCGCCTGACGCACCAACACCTCGATGGTCTCATCGTTGAGTACGTACCCGCGGTCATCGAGCAGGCCGTCCTGGCCGTGGCTGGTGTAGGGGTCCAGCGCGACATCGGTGATCACACCAAGTTCCGGCACCGCCTCCTTCAGCGCCCTCACCGCCCGCTGGGCGAGCCCGTCGGCAGCATAGGCTTCCCGTGCGTCCAGGGACTTCTTCTCGGCCGGTACCACCGGGAACAGAGCGATCGCGGGCACCCCGAAGGCCTGCAGACGCCGCGCCTTCTCGACCAGCAGGTCGACGCTTAAACGCTCGATGCCGGGCATGGAGGACACCGGCTCCCTGGCGCCCTCACCCTCCAATACGAACACCGGCTGAATGAGGTCGGAGGCGGTCACGGCATGTTCCCGCATTATGCGGCGGGAAAATTCGTCGCGCCTCATGCGCCGCATGCGCGTGTTCGGAAAGACGCGCTGAGAACCTGTATCCTCGGCCATCATGGATCTCTCTGCATTGTCGTGGGGCGAAAAACGCATAATACTCGCACGGACGAGAAACCGCGGCAACGGCCAGTTCCGGTCCCTCGGCCCCGGCACCGCGCTTGCAGGGAAATGAGAATGTGGGAAAATCCGCGCTCTTTGACGGAACGGCCCCATGCCCAAGATCCCCAACTTCGGCGAATCCGAACTCGATTATATTCGCAGTGCACTGAGCGAGCGCTTCAAGGAAGCGGTGGAAATCCACCTGGCTGACGCCGAACTCCGGCTGCACTCAGACCATGAGACGCTCACCGAATGCCCCGCCGTTTTCTGGCAGGCGCGGGGCTGCAGCTTCGTCCTGTTCAGGACCGGCGACGAGGAATACCGGTGCCAGTTCTTCTACGAGCCCGCCGAGCAGTTCGGCACCGGGCACACGGCATACGACGACCTGCCACGGGCGGTCATGGCGCTGCTGCAGGTACAGGCGGACCACGAGCGAGAAAGCGAGGGCGTGAGTTCGGGCAGCACCGGGGCGAATTTGAAGTAGTACCAAACAGATGAAGATGAAGAGGGAACCAGTAATGTCGAAACCGAAGAACGCGTTCTATGCGCAGTCCGGCGGCGTGACCGCCGTGATCAACGCCACCGCCTGCGGTGTCATCGAGACCGCACGCAAATACAAGAACAAGATCGGCAAGGTCTACGCCGGCCGCAACGGTATCATCGGCGCCCTGACCGAGGACCTGATTGACACCAGCAAGGAAAACAAGCGGGCCATTGCAGCGCTGCGCCATACACCTTCCGGTGCCTTTGGTTCCTGCCGCTACAAGCTGAAGAGCCTGGAAGAGAACCGGCGGGAGTACGAACGACTGATCGAGGTGTTCCGGGCCCACGATATCGGCTTCTTCTTTTACAACGGCGGAGGCGATTCGGCGGACACCTGCCTCAAGGTGTCACAGATCTCACAGAAGCTGGACTTCCCTATCAAGGCCATACACGTGCCCAAGACCGTGGACAACGACCTGCCCATCACCGACAACTGCCCCGGGTTCGGTTCCGTTGCCAAGTACATCGCGGTCAGCACGAGGGAGGCCAGTTTCGACGTCGCCAGCATGGCCAAGACGTCCACTAAGGTGTTCGTCATCGAGGTCATGGGCCGGCATGCTGGGTGGATCGCTGCCGCGGGGGGCATGGCTTCCGACAAGGACACGGACATACCGATCATCATTCTGTTTCCGGAAGTCGCTTTTGACCGCAAGAAGTTCGTTGCCAGGGTAGATCAGCTGGTGCGTAAACACGGCTATGTATCGGTGGTGGTGTCGGAAGGCGTAAAGGGTCCGGACGGCAAGTTTCTCTCCGACCAGGGCCTGCGCGATGCCTTCGGCCACGCCCAGCTGGGGGGCGTCGCGCCGGTGGTGGCGAACATGGTTAAGGAAGACCTGGGGCTCAAGTATCACTGGGCGGTGGCGGACTATCTGCAACGTGCCGCCCGCCACATTGCCTCGAAGACCGATGTGGAACAGGCCTATGCGGTCGGCAGGGCGGCGGTAAGAATGGCGCTGAAGGGCGACAATGCGGTGATGCCCGCCATCATTCGGAAATCGAGCCGGCCCTACCGATGGACCGTCGAGAAGGCGCCGCTCGACAAGGTCGCGAACGTCGAGAAGATGATGCCGAAGAACTTCATCAGCCGAGATGGCTTCGGCATCACCGAAAAATGCCGTGAATACCTGGCGCCGCTGATAAGGGGAGAAGACTATCCGCCGTACAGGAAGGGCATGCCGCGCTACGTGCGGCTGCAGAACAAACCGGTGAAGAAGAGACTGAACACCCGGTTCGAGGTGTAACAACGGACCTGAACACGGTCATGACCCTGGAAAAGGCGTATGAGCCGCTCAAGGACCAGGTGGAGTTCGGCGGGTTCTACAACCGCAACGCGGCGCGGCTGATCCTGGCCGAGGTGAGCAGGGAACACGGTCAGGCCGCCGTGGACCGGTTGATCCGCGATCTCGATCGGACTCCTGCTTCGGCTTTCTACCTGGCACCGAGTTCAGCGGACCCTGAGGCCCCGGCCGCAGAACTGCGCCGCGACCCGAAAACAGAACGCCCCGCAGCAGCGGGGCGTTCTCTATCCTCTCAGGCAACCGGGCACGTTACGCCCATCAACCCAGTAAGGGTGCGATCACCAGGCTGACGATCGCCATCACGTTGATGAGGATGTTCATGGACGGCCCGGAGGTGTCCTTGAACGGGTCGCCCACGGTATCGCCGACCACCGTCGCCTTGTGGGTGTCGGAACCCTTGCCGCCGAGGTTGCCGCGCTCGACATACTTCTTGGCGTTGTCCCAGGCGCCGCCTGCGTTGGCCATGGTCAGCGCGAGCAGGACGCAGCCCAGCAGGGCCCCCGCCAGCATGCCGCCCAGAGACTCCGGACCCAGCACGAAGCCCACCACCACGGGCGCGGCGACCGCCAGCACGCCCGGCGGCACCATCTTCTTGAGCGCGGCATCGGTCGCGATCTCCACGCAGCGGGCGGTGTCCGGCTCCGCCTTACCTTCCAGCAGCCCGGGTATTTCCCTGAACTGACGCCGGATCTCCTTGATCATGTCGAAGGCCGCATCGCCGACGGCGGTCAAGGTCATGCTGCCGACCAGGAACGGAAAGATGCCGCCGATGAACATGCCGACCAGCACCATGGGATTGTTGATCTTGAGTTCGAAATCCGGCACGTGCACCGACACGCTCTCGATATAGGCGGCGATGATGGCCAGTGCCGCCAGTGCCGCGGCGCCAATGGCGAAGCCCTTGCCGATGGCGGCAGTGGTGTTGCCCAGTTCGTCCAGGGAATCGGTGATCTTGCGCGTCTCCTCGCCGAGACCGGCCATCTCAGCGATACCGCCGGCGTTGTCCGCCACCGGACCGTAGGCATCGATGGCCATGGTGATGCCCACCGTGGCCAGCATTCCTACCGCGGCGATGCCGACGCCATACAGACCGCTCAGCTCGCTGGAGACCAGGATGATGGCGCTGATGGTGAGTAGCGGCACCAGCACCGACTGCATGCCGATCGCGATGCCGGCAATGATCACCGTCGCCGGCCCGGTTTCGCCGCCCTTGGCGATGTTCCGCACCGGCTTGCCCGCGGTGTAGTACTCGGTGACCAGGCCGATGACGATGCCGCCTACCGCGCCCACCAGCACCGATCCCCAGACCGCCAAGCGTACTTCGGCGATCGCCACCACCAGCAGGGCGACAACGATGAACAGTACCGACGCACCGATGGTGCCGATGCGCAGCGCAGTTTCGGGTGACTTGTCGGCGTAGCGGCGAACCAGGAAGATGCCACCCAGGGAGCACAGCAGTCCCATGGAGGCCAGCGCCAGCGGCAGGAACATCAGGTGCGACTGGGTCCCGACCTGGGCCAGTTCCGCCATGCTCATGGTCGAGGCCATGGCGATGGTGGCGATTATGGCCCCGCAGTAGGACTCGAAGATGTCGGAACCCATGCCGGCCACGTCCCCCACGTTGTCGCCGACATTGTCGGCAATGACGCCGGGATTGCGCGGGTCGTCCTCAGGTATGCCGGCCTCGATCTTGCCCACCAGGTCGGCCCCCACGTCGGCGCTCTTGGTGAAGATGCCGCCGCCGACACGAGAGAACAGCGCCACCGAGGACGCCCCCATGCCGAAACCGTGGATGACATGGGCGCTCTCCGGGTCGCCGCCGAAGAACAGGTACAGGATGCCCAGCCCCAGCAGCCCCATGGCGGCCACGGTGAGCCCCATGATGGAGCCGCCGAAGAAGGCCACCGTGAGGGCCTCCGGTGCGCCCTTGTCATGGGCCGCGGTGGTGGTTCGGACATTGGCCTGGGTCGCCGTGTACATCCCGATGTAACCCGCACTCGCGGAACTGAGGGCGCCGACGATGAAGGCGAACGCGGTGCGCCAACCCAAGGGCGATATCAGGATGGCAAGTAGCACCACGCCGACGAACACCGCCAGGATGGTGTACTCGCGGCGCATGAAGACCATCGCACCCGTGTGGATGGCAGCGCTGATCTCGGCCACCTTGCCGCTGCCTGGCGGGTAGGTCATGACCATTCCATATACCCGGTACGCGGCGTACAGGCCGACGATGCCCAAGATCACAGGTAATAGAGCCTCAAACGACATAGTTTCCCCTTTTTTGTTTCGCTGAACTGTTCCGGAGCCGGTGCGGGGCCGCGCCCCGGGTTGCTGGAGTTTAACGGCCCCTGCCGGGTCTGACTCCCAATCCGCCGCGGCACGCGATGCTGGGCCGCAGCAAAGTTGCGTATAATACCCTACTTTTTGAAAGGAGCGCCTGCCTAAGAGGCTCGATCTGGTCCCGTCGGGGGATTCGGTGCCCGACGACATCAACGTCATCGTGGAAATTCCACGCAACGGAGACCCCGTGAAATACGAGGTCGACAAGCAGGCCGGCGCCATTTTCGTGGACCGGTTCATGGCCACCGCGACGCACTACCCCACCAACCACGATTACGTTCCCCCATACCCTGCCCGAGGATGGTGACCCGGTGCGTGCTGGTAGTCACCCCGCTACCCCTGATACCGGGTCCGGTGGTACGCTGCCGGCCAGTGGGGGTACTGGAGATGCAAGACGAGTCCAGGATCGACGCCAAGATCCTGGCCGTGCCCATCGACAAGCTCACCACCATTTACCACCACGTGAACAACTTCCGCGACCTACCCAAGGAGCTGCTGGATCGCGTTGCCCACTTCTTCGACCATGACAAGGACCTGGAACCCGGCAAGTGGGTCAACATCACCGGCTGCAAGGGACCGGAGGAGGCGAAGCGGGAGATACTGGCATCCGTCGACCGTTACCAGCAGGCGGCGCAGAAGCCCGCCTTCTGACGTTCGCCTTCAGCCCCGCCGTTTGCGCCGGGCGCGGGGATGGGAGGCGTCGTACACCCTGGCCAGATGCTGAAAATCGAGATGGGTGTAGATCTGCGTGGTGCTGATGTCCGCGTGGCCCAGCAACTCCTGTATCGCCCGCAGGTCACCGCTGGATTCCAATACATGGGTGGCGAAACTGTGGCGTAGCATGTGCGGGTGCACCTGGGTGTCCAGGCCCTGACGCCGGGCCCATAACCGGACCCGTTGCTGCACGCTGCGCGGGCCTAGACGCCGCCCCCTTCGTGTCACGAACAAGGCCGCCTCCGCGCCGCCCACCCAGGCCGCGCGCTGCGGCAGCCAGTGCCGGATCGCGTCCAGTGCGAAGCGGCCTACCGGCACCTCGCGCGTCTTGCCGCCCTTGCCCGCCACCCTCACCAATCCCTGTTGGAGGTTCAGATGCGGAAGGTCCAGCTGCACCAGTTCGGACAAGCGCAGGCCCGAGGAATAGAACAATTCCAGCATGGCGCGGTCCCGCAGCGCCAGTGGATCGGCGGCGGCTACCGAAACCAGCAGGGTCACCTGTTCAGTGTTGAGGGTTTTCGGCAACCGCTTTCCCGCCTTCGGCGCCGCCAGGCCGGCGAACGGGTTGGTGCGTACCGTGCCCTCGCGCAGCAGATAACGGTAAAAAGCGCGCGCCGCCGAGAGGGCGCGCTGGATGCTGCGCGCCGCGAGTCCACTTCGCCGCAGGCCGGCGGCAAATGCGCGGGCGGCATGAACGTCCAGGTGCCGCCAGCCATCGATGGCGCGCTCATCGCAGAACGACCGCAGCCGTCGCACATCGTGGCGGTAAGCGGCCACGGTGTGCACGGACAGGCGTCGTTCGGCCTCCATATGACGCAGGAAACAGTCTACCTGGGTTACCGCCTCATCACGCATGATCGGGATGCGAAAGCCGCGGCGGCAGCCTGGCAGGTCACACCAGCAGTCGTCGCAGGCCCGCCCCGAGGACCTGTCCCAGCCGGTCCAGGTAAAGCGTTCCCTGGGTGGCGGAAAATCTTCCTGCGGTATCGGAGCCGACAGCGAGCATCCCGATGGGATGACGGCCGCCAAGCGGGATCAACATGCACGCGGCGACCTGGTTACCAGCTTGCCCAAAGAGATACCGTAACAACGCCGGCGGCAGACGATCATCACTGACGCTGCGACCATGGGACACGCGCGCCCGCAGGTCGCTGAATTCGGCGTCGCCCGGGGGCACGATTTCCGGGCGGGCCCCTGCCGGCTCGTCGCTGGCTATACGAATGACGACCTGCTGCACGTCGAGCGATTCCCTGATCAGGGGCGGCAGTGACTCCAGGGCATGGTCGAGCTGATCAAAGCCCGCCGCCTCCAAGGTCACCCGGTGCAGGCGGTCCGCGAGCCTTTCGTTGTCACGCGCCGTGGTCACCAGGTCCTGCAACTGCTGGTTGTGGGACCGCTGCTGACTGCGCAGCACCTGCACCTGGCGCTCGATCAGCGAGACCGTATCACCGTCCTGGTCGTGGGCTATGTCCAACAACGCCAGTAGCTGTTGGTGGCGCTGTAAAAAGTCCGGGTTGCGGGTGAGAAACGCCACCACCTGCTGCTCCAACTCCAACTCGGTTTCGGTCAATGCGTCTGTCTTGGTATCTACCATCAGCTCAGCTCTATCTCGCCCTCGAATACGGTTTCAGCGGGCCCGCTCATGTATAGCGGCTTTCCCTCGCCCTCCCAGTCCACACGCAAGCGCCCGCCGCGCAGTTCCACGGCCACCCGCGCATCAAGCAGGCCCATCTGGCGACCGGCCACCATGGCGGCGCAAGCGCCGCTGCCGCAGGCGAGCGTCTCCCCCGCCCCGCGCTCGTAGACCCGGACACGGATGTGGCCCGAATCCAGCAGCTGGAAGAATCCTGCATTGACCCGTTCCGGAAACCGCGGATGGCGCTCGATAACCGGCCCCTGCGCCTGCACCGGCGCCCGGTCGAGGTCGGTGACCCGCTGCACCGCGTGCGGGTTGCCCAGCGACAGCACCGCGATCTGCACACAGCCTCCATCCAGGTCCAGATCATACATGGGCTCGCGGGCCGCGGCGACAAAAGGCACGGCCGACGGCTCGAACCGCGGCACCCCCATGTCCACCGTGACGCTCTGGTCGGGATTGACCTTCAAGGTCATGGTGCCTGCCAGGGTTTCGACCGCGATCTCGTGCCTGATGGTAAGACCCTTTTCCCGCACAAAGCGGGCCAGGCAACGGGCACCGTTACCGCACTGACCCACCTCGCCGCCGTCTGCATTGATGATGCGATAGAAAAAATCCACCCCCGGCGACCGCGGGCGCTCCGCCAGCAGGATCTGGTCGCAGCCGACGCCGTAGCGGCGGTCGGCGATGCGACGCGCCTGCTGAGGACTGATGTGCACCGGGCGGCTGACCGCGTCGATGACAACAAAGTCGTTACCCAGACCCTGCATCTTGGTGAAATTTATTCGCATTGCCGTCCTAGAAATCTGTATATTCCGAACGCGCCCGCTGCGCCGGGCGCACCAGACGATGGAACTCGAAACCTACTTCAAAACCCGGGTACGCAAGATCAAGCGTTCTAATCGCTGGGTTCGCATGACGCTGGGGTTCCTTCTGGTCATCGGCGGCTTTCTCGGTGCCCTGCCTGTGCTGGGCTTCTGGATGCTGCCGCTGGGTCTGATCCTGCTGTCCGTTGATTTTCCCTGGGCGAAACGCGCATCGGCCTACCTGCGATTGCAGTGGCGCCGCCTCAAGGCACGTTATAAGCGAGCGCGCCGTTCCGGCATCCGCTGACATTCAGATCCGCCCCCAGCAGGCCCAGTGGCGGTCGCTGACCTGTTCCACTTTCAGTCCCGCCAGTTCCATCTGTCGTAACTGCGTAGCCACCTCGTCCGGCCGATAGGCCGCCAGCAGGGAATTATGAAAATCCCGCCGCAGTATCTCCGGGGCACCGGCGGCGTGAAGATCGACCAGGGACTGCGCGTATTCCGGACTGTCCGGGCGCAGCAGGTCCATCACCAGTACCGCAGCACCGGGCGCGGCGCAGTCACGAACCGCGCGCCACAGTGCCCCTGCATCGGACATATGGTGCAGCAGGCTGTTGCTGACGATACCGGCGGCCGCGCCCCGCAGTCGCTGCGGAACCGGTTCGGCGCCGATCCTCCAGTGCAGGGTTTCGATCTGCCGCCGCCTGTCGGCCCGCGCCGCCGCCTCGGCCGCCAGCTTCAGCATTTCTGCGGCCCCGTCCACGGCGATCACACGGGCGCGCGGATAGCGATCCACCAAACGCACCGGTATGTCCGCAGGCCCGCAGCCGAGATCCGCCACCAGGCCTTGCGCGAAATCCGGGAAAGCGGCGGCAAACAAGTCCACGAACAAGGCGTTGGGCTCGGAAAAATCGGCGTCCGCATACGCCCGCGCCTGATCGGGCTGGTCCATCAGCTCCGGCTCCGGCAACCGCTTCATGGGCGCAGCGCCGCGCGCCGGCGGCCGGCATGACAATACGACTGTGCAGGCATTAACATCGCCGCATGGCCTTGGTGTTTGTCTATGGATCTTTACGACGCAGCCAACGGTATCACGCCTGGCTGCGCGGCGCCCAGTTCCTGGCCTCCCATGTCACCCGACCAGGCTATACCATGCTTGACCTGGGGCCCCATCCCGGGGTGGTGCAGGGGGGCAGTCATGCCGTTACCGGTGAGATATACCGCGTCGATAATGCGATGCTCGCGCGGCTCGACCGGCTCGAGGACGCCCCCCGTCAGTATGCTCGCGTCTTGATGAACAGCCCTCACGGCGCGTGCTGGATCTACCTCTATCGCCAGCCCACAGGCAGCGAGCCGGTGATCCGCAGCGGCGACTGGTTGCGGCGCTAGTTAGTCCTCGTCAACCAGTCCCGCGGCCAATCCATACCAGTCGCAATCGGAATCACCCAGCGCCATGAACCAGGGATTAAGAATGGACTGCTTGTTGTAGCGCAGGACCTTGCCGTTGCAATCGGTGACCCGGCCGCCCGCGGCGTTCAGCACGCAATGGGCAGCGGCCGTGTCCCACTCGCTGGTGGGGCCGAAGCGCGGATAGATGTCGCCCCTGCCCTCGGCGATCAAGCATATCTTGAGGGCACTGCCAAAGCTGACTATTTCGTAGCCGCCACGCTCGCGTTCGACGCGCTCGAGAAATTTCTTCAAGGTGCCGCGGCCGTGGGAACGGCTCGCGACGATGGTCGGAATACCCTCGTCGCGCCGCACCTTGATCTGCTCCGCCGCCGCCTTTCCCTGCTGTCGAAAAGCCCCGCCCCCTTCCCATCCCCAGTGGGTGGTATAGCTCACCGGCGTGTGAACGACACCGAGCACCGGGCGGCCCTTTTCGATCAATGCGATGTTGACGGTGAACTCGCCATTGCGCTTGACGAATTCCTTGGTGCCATCCAGCGGATCCACCAGCCAGAAACGGGTCCAGTTTCGCCTGGCGTTGTAGGGCACGGTAGCCGATTCCTCGGACAAGACCGGCCACTGCGGCGTGAGCGCGGCCAGGGATGCGCTGATAAGTTCGTGGGCGCGACGATCGGCGGCCGTCAGTGGGGAGCCGTCGCCCTTGAGCTCTACGTCGAAACCCTGCTCGTATACATCGAGAATTTCCGCGCCCGCGGCGCGGGCGATATCGCAGACCTGCCTCGCCAGCAGCGGCAATGCGGATGCATCAGTCATGCAGGCGGCCCTCCTCGCGCAGGCGCTGAAACAAGAACAGCGCCGCAATGCTGCGGGCCTCGAGAAAGTCCTCCTGCCGCAACAATTCGTCAAGCTGCTGCGTCGGCCACGGCACCACCTCCACGGGCTCGGGCTCGTCCCCGGGCAGCTGCTCGGGGTACAGGTCACGGGCCAGCACCACATGGGTCTGAAAGTCCGCGTATCCCGGCGCAACGGACAAGGTCCTCAAAACGGTGAGCTCGCGGGCCCCGTAACCGACCTCTTCCTTTATTTCGCGATCGGCCGCAGCTTGCGGCGACTCGCCTCGTTCCATCAGCCCCTTGGGAAACGCCAGCTCGTAGCGCTCGACACCGGCGGCGTATTCGCGGATCAGCAGCAGCATGTCGTCCTGGCGCAGTGGCAGCACCAGCACCGCGCCCCGCCCGCTGCCCCGAAGCCGCTCGAATTCCACTTCGCGGCCGTTACTGAAGCGAAGATGCAGCCGCTCGACGCGGAAAATACGAGTTTCGGCGACGAGTTCGCAACGTCTGATCTCCGGTTTCGTGGGCATATTGGTGCTGCGGGGGACTTTAAATTTGTGCCACCAGAGACGATTATACACAGACGCTGATATCGCCACGGAGACACATGATCGACTGGACGCGTATCGAAACAGTCATGCTGGACATGGACGGCACCCTGCTGGACCTGCGTTTCGATAACGATTTCTGGCACCACCACGTGCCCAGCCGCTACGCCCTGCAACATGACCTGGACCTGGATCAGGCCAAACGCGAGGTCATACCCCGTTACCATGCGGCCGCCGGTACCCTGGACTGGTATTGCCTGGATTACTGGTCCGAGACGCTTGGCCTGGACATACCGGCGCTGAAGCGCGAACTGGCCCACGAGATCAGCCTGCGCCCACTGGTGCCCGAATTCATGGCGGCACTCAAGAACCGTGGCCTGGAGATCCGGCTGGTGACCAACGCCCATCCCGACGCCATAGAAATCAAGATGGCAGCCACCGGGCTGGCCCCGGCATTCGACGCCATCGTCTGCTCCCACGATCTCGGCGCGCCCAAGGAGCATCTGGAGTTCTGGATGGAGTTCCAGTCTCGGCTGCCGTTCGATCGGGACCGCAGCCTGTTCCTCGATGACAGCCTGCCGGTGCTGCGCAGCGCTCGCGCCTACGGGCTGGGCAAGCTTGTCGCCATCTATCAGCCGGACTCCTCGGCGCCGGACAAGGACGTCGAGGACTTCCCCGCCATCCGCAGTTTCGCCGAGATCATACCCTAGGCGGCATCGCGCCCCGCGGCGCCGGCTCAATCCATGACCGTAACCGGAACAGCCGGTCAGGATCCGGCGGCGGTCAGGTAGGACTTTGCCAGTTGCACGTAGCGGCCGGCGGAGTCAGCAATGGCTTCGATTTCCTCGGCCGTCAGCTCACGCATGCGTCGCGCCGGCACGCCGGCCCACAACTCACCGCTGCGGACCAGCTTGCCCGCCGTGACCAGCGCGCCGGCAGCGACCATGGCGCCGCTCTCAACCCGCGCGCCATCCATCAGGCAGGCCTTGATCCCCACGAAGCTGCGGTCCTCCAACGTGCAGGCGTGCAGCACCGCGGCGTGACCGACGGTCACCTCGTCACCGACATAGGTCCCCTGGCCACGGCTGGCGACATGGATCACCGTGCCGTCCTGGATATTGCTGCCGGCGCCGATCCGGATCTCGTTCACGTCTGCCCTGGCGGTGACCCCGAACCACAGGCTGCTGTGCGCACCGATCACTACGTCGCCGATGATCACGGCGGTGGGGGCCACATAGGCGTCCTCCGCAACGCGCGGCAAGACGCCATCGTAAGGCAGAATCACACTGGGAGCGTCCATCACTTGCCTCTCGTCGTCATTGTCGTCGATTCCCGGTAATATTCGGGACATCTTATTGGATCGTTGAGAAAGCGAGAATACGTGACTATCGTGACGGCTGACCTGTACGACGAGTTCGGCGAGCAACTGCGGGTGGCGTCTCCTGTGTTCGGAGATTTTGGCGGTCGCGACGCATTCGGCGGCCCGATCGCCACCGTCAAGGTATTCGAGGACAACTCCCTGGTTCGCAGCGCCCTGCAGGAGGCCGGCGCCGGCCGGGTGCTGGTGATCGACGGTGGAGGCTCGCTGCGCTGCGCCCTGGTGGGAGACCTGCTGGCCAAGCTCGCCCTGGACAATGGCTGGGCGGGCATCGTGGTCCATGGGTGCGTCCGCGACTCCGTTGCGATCGCGAGGCTCGACATCGGCGTCAAGGCGCTGGCAACCAATCCGCGCAAGAGCGTCAAGCGGGGCGAAGGCCAGCGTGACGTGCCGGTGCACTTCGCCGAGGTGGATTTCATGCCCGGCGAATATGTTTATGCGGATCTGGATGGTCTGGTCATCTCGGAACGCGCGCTGGACTGACGGAGACAAGAACGTGATAGTGATTGAACAAGAAGCGGACCTGCTCAAGGTTCACGTGTACGGCGAGATGACCATCCAGGACTTCAGGGAATTCGAGGCCAGGGTCATGCAGGAACTGGATACCTATGACAGTGTGGACCTGCTGTTCGACCTCGGCAACATGTCCGGATTCAGCGTCGACGTAGCGCTGGAGGAGGTCCGCTTCAGCAAGGCCCATGCCCAGGACTACCGGCGGGTGGCGGTGGTCACCGACGACCAGTGGCTGGTATGGGTCACCTGGCTGGCGGGGCGCTTCGCGCATGCGGACGTGCAGCAGTTCCCCGATCTGGACACCGCCAGCAACTGGCTGCGCGGCGACAGTTAGGCGCGCGGGGCGCGGCGGGCCACCGGTTCCACCGGGCCGCCCGCCTCCCGCCAGGCCTTGAACCCTCCGCTGACATGGGCGACCGGCTCCAGGCCCATCGCCTGGCAGGTCTGGGTAGCCAGCGCTGAACGCCAGCCCAGCGAACAATAGAAGACGAACCGCTTGCCGCTGGCAAAGACATCACGATGATAGGGACTGGCCGGGTCGATCCAGAACTCGAGCATGCCACGCGGGGCGTGGACAGCGCCCGGGATCTTGCCCTCTCGATACAGTTCACGGATGTCCCGCACGTCCACCATCACCACATCTCCCTTCTCGTGCAGAGACATCGCCTCGGTCACGGACAATGAGGTGATCCGTGCCTCGGCCTGCGCCACCAGTTGCATGGAATTTTTCATCGTTGCACCGTTATTGCCACAGCACCGTCATTCTGCCCGAGCGCAGCAAGGCAAACCAATCCATGGCGAACGCCACGCCCCCGTGTACCGCCAGGCCGGGCCAGATCGATCGGGTCTTCAATGCCAGCATCCCAAGCACCAGTCCGGCCACGATGGAACCGAGCCCCTCGAGGAACGGCTTGTGGATGTGCAGCAGAGCATAAGGCACGACCATCAACGAGACAGCATGAAGACCGAAACGCTGTTCGAGCCGGAACAGGGTGAAGCCTCGGAAGAAGAACTCGACGCAGAAGAACTGGCCCAGATAGATCAACTCGAAGGCCAGCCACATGGCCGGGCTGGAGGGCTTGTACATTGGGTAGAACTGGTGGAAGGCGGGGTGGCCCGCCGCCCACCACAACACCGGCAACATCAGCGCCAGCAGCGTCAGGTACACGGGCATGTGCCTGATCGCCGGGCGCCAGGCCAGCCCGAACGGGTCCGCGATGCGCAGCGGAAAGACACGGTTATACAACAGCGGAACGAGTACAAACAGCACCAGGCAAGCGGCGGAAAAGTACACTTGCGCCAGAAATTGCATATCGTTAACTTGCCAGCCTGACAGTCGCAGGCGGTTTCCGAACATGTCCATGAAAGCCGATTGCAGACCGAATCGATCGAGAATGAGCAGGATAAATGCGACCAGGACCGGTAACAGCGCCAGTCCGACGCCATCGCGCGTATACGGTCCTGGCGGCACGAACTGCCTGAGATAAGCGAACATCACGGGAGTATAATTCATCGTGTCACGCCCCCTGCGTTGCCCATCGCCCGGCATCCGGTGCTTGCTGACGCTGGTGCTGGCGGTGGCGGTGACGGGCAGCGCGGCAGCCGACCCGCTGCGCCATCCACTTGCCGTGCGCAATCACAACCCGTTCGTGGCGGTCTACGGAATCCCGGCAATGGATGCGGTCGAGGTGCTCGATCAGGGCGGCAACCGCCTGGCGCTGACGCTGGACGCCACCAGCAATTTCACCGACGACGGTACCGATAACGAGTTCATCGCCATCGACGGCGAAACCTACCGGCTCAACCTGCGCTATACGCGGGGCTTCGCCGACGGGTGGGAGGCTGGTGTCGAGCTGCCGCTGCTGCGCCACAACGGCGGCTTTCTCGACGGCTTTATCATCAACTGGCACGATTTCTTCGGATTCCCCCAGGGCGGTCGCGACGAAACCGAGCGAGACCGGCTGGAGTACCGTTACACAACGGGCGGCAGCGACCTGGTGGCGGTCGACGCAGCGGACAGCGGTGTCGGTGACGTGGCGATCCATGTCGGCCGCCGGCTCGTTGGCCGGGACCGGCACCCGCGGCGGCGGCTCGCCCTGCGCGCCCAGCTGAAGGCACCGACCGGCGACAGCGATCGCCTTTTCGGCAGCGGCGGCTGGGACGTTGCGCTGTGGCTGCAGGCGCAGCACCATTGGCGGGAGCGGCTGTGGTGGTCCGCAGGGGCCGGCGTCACCTATCTGGGCAGGGGTGATGTGCTGCCCGACCTGCAGCGCCACCTGGTGGGCGTGCTGAGTCTGGGCGCCGGCTGGCAGCCATGGCAGCGCCTGTCACTGCAGTTGCAGACCGACCTGCAAAGCCCCGCTTACCAGGACACGCCGCTGGGCCAGCTGAGCGATACCGCCGTCCAGATCAGCATCGGCGGCAGCCTGGGTTTGACGGAAAGGCTGTTTTTGGACTTTGCGGTGGTTGAGAATGAATTCACACCGGACGCGAGCCCTGACGTCAGTTTCCACCTGCGCCTGCGCACCCGGTTTTGATCACCGATGACGGCTGCATTGCGATGGTGAAGGCAACTCAACGGCCAGCGGACCCGACATCACCCCGGCATCGCTATGAAGCGGCATTGCGCGGCGGCAGCATCGAGCCCGACCCGGCCCAGGAGCGTGCCGTTGGCGAGCTGCAGGCCTTGTTCGAAGCATTGCTCTCGATCCCGCGGCCGCGGCCGCGCGGACTGCTGCAGCGGCTGTCCCGACGCCGCGAGGGCCCGGACCCGGTGCGCGGGCTGTACCTGTGGGGCGGGGTCGGCCGAGGCAAGACCTACCTGGTCGATCTGTTCTTCGAATGCCTGCCTTTCAGCGACAAGAAGCGCACCCACTTCCATCGCTTCATGCACAAGGTCCACGCCCAACTGAAGGGACTGCGCGACCGTCGCGACCCGCTGGCCACGGTGGCGGACGCTTTCGCGGCGGAAACCCGGGTGCTGTGTTTCGACGAGTTCATCGTCAATGACATCGGCGACGCCATGATCCTGGCCGGCTTGCTGAAACACCTTTTCGCCCGCAACGTCACCCTGGTGGCGACATCCAACATACCGCCGGATGCGCTCTACCGGGGCGGATTGCAGCGGGACCGCTTCCTTCCCGCCATCGAGCTGCTGAATCGGCATACCCGCGTACTCGAGGTGAACGGGGATACCGATTACCGTCTGCAGTTCCTCGACCGCGCCGAGATCTACTTCCAGCCCCTGGGCTCACGGGCGACCGACGGCCTGGCCCATAACTTCGAACACGTGGCGCCGGAGGCGGGCCAGGATGAGGTAGTGCTGGATATCGACGGCCGGGACATTCGCAGTGTCCGCCATGCCGACGGGGTGGTATGGTTCGATTTCGCGGAGATCTGCGGCGGCCCGCGCTCGCAGAATGACTACATTGAGCTGGCACGCTGCTTCCATACCATACTCGTGTCGGACATTCCCCGGCTGGACGGCGACAGTGACGATCAGGCGCGTCGTTTCATCAACCTGATCGACGTGATGTACGACCGCAACGTGAAGCTGATCGCCTCTGCTGCGAGGACGCCCGAGGAACTCTACGCGGGCTCGAGGCTGCGGGACGAGTTCGCGCGCACCGCGAGTCGCATGCACGAGATGCAGTCGCACGAGTATCTGGCCCGCAAGCACCTCGCCTGAACACCCGGGGCGCCGTTACGCATCCAGCCGGGTACCAGTTCTTCAGGCGGGCATGTTTACAGAACCCTGCCCGAGCGCGGGGAGACCACGCGCACGCGGTGCTCGCGCGGGGCGGGGCGATGGTCCCACCGGACCCGCCCGCGGTATTCAGCGGCTGGCGACGCCTCGCGGGCGGCGGGCCGGTCTGAATGCAGCGAGAACCGCGGTGTCGACGGCTCAAGTCGAGGAAAATGGCGGCCCACAAGCCGGCTTCGCGATCGACGGGCTCGCGTAAGGCCGGGCACGGGCGGAATGCAGCCGTCAAGGGGACCGGACACCGATCATCGCGCCTCGAGTCCAGCGCCCACCGTGCCGGCCGCAAGCGTCGCCAAGGCCGTCACCGCGCCACGCAAGGCGCTCATGACGCGACCCTGCGTCGATGCGCCGGTTGCTCAGGGCATGGCATTTTGCCGCGGCCTGTCGACCTCGAAACTCGAGTCCGCCCGCCCGAACAGGGACTTCACAATGCCGTGGTCCCGATAGGCAACCGCGGTGAGCAACAACAGCGTGACCAACAGCATGGCGGTATACAACTTACCGATGGCCATCAGGCGCTTGCTCGGCAGCCGCTTGTAGACACCCAGCTTGCGCGGATCGAGTTCGCCCCGCTGCTGCAGTGCCAGGACATGGCGGGTATAGCTGGTGACCCAGGCCGGTATGATGCTGTGGAACATATAGTTGGTGAAGTGGGCCTCGATGACGCGAGGCAACGGGATGCGCCCGTACCATTCCTTGTAGGCCAGCTCGAACAGCGCGAACTCCTTGATTTCCAGCAGCGCCGATACCTCCAGCAGATCGAGCAGTTCCTGTTCGAGGTCCTCGTCGAAGTACTGCCTGCGGGAGCGGCTGCGTTCCAGCCAGTCGTGAACGAAACGCAGGCCCATGACGGTCAATGACCGCGGCAAGCGGAGCGGTCGGGGCCGGACGCGTCCGGCCACACCGGAGTGTCCGGGAGCAACAAGGTCATCTCCATAGTCTACGGTTTCCCGACGGCAACGAGGCATCACGTTGCCGATAGATTAAACGAGTGGGGGGCCACGGGAAACCGTCCCACGGGGGCCAGCACGCCGCGACGTCGGCGGTACTTGCATGCGGGCGCGGCCGGACGCCATACTGCGCCGTCCGTCAACCGCCAAGCCTGCCCGACACCATCCGATATGACCGTCCCCCACGCCCCGCGCATCATATTGTTCGACTGGCATGCAACACTGGTCGACACCATGGAAGCCATGTACCAGGCCATGGACGAGATGCTCTCCATGCTGGACCAGCTGGGGCTGCGTGACCGCCTGGTACCGCCGGAACAGAGCAAGACCGAGGACGACCTCAAGCTGGTCAACTACGTGCGCCGGCACAAACGGCTGCACCCAAAGATCGTCGCCAGCAAGAAGGTCTCGCGCACCGATCTGCTGGAGGTGCTGTTCGGCACCGACGAGGAAGCCAAGGAGATCGCCCACGGCGCCTTCAGCCGTTGCTACCGCCATCACTACGGCGACGTCAAGCCGTTCGAGCCCAACATCCGCGTCGTGCTGTCGGAACTGCGCCGGGTGGGCATCAAGATCGGCATACTGTCCAATCGTGCCCGTGAGTTCCTGGAGCACGAGCTCGAGGTCATCGAGCACGGGACCTGGTTTGCGCTGTTCGACAGCGTCATCGCCGGCGACGACACCGATCGGCACAAGCCCGCCCCGGACCCGGTGTTCAAGGCCCTGGAGCGGATGCGGGCCGCCGCGGCGCTGGATGTCTGGTATGTCGGCGACAGCACCACGGATACCACGGCGGCCAAGAACGCCGGCGTCACCAGTATATTTTTCAATGGTGCCCGGTGGGACGCCCACTGGTTGAAGAAGATTTTTCCCGGCAGCGAACAGCATCCCTACCAGCCCGATTACATCGTCAACAACTTCGCCGAGCTGCTGGTACTGGTGAAGCTGGCACTGGCCAACGACGCGGCCGCGATGGGGCATCACTTCACCCGCTATACCCGTCGCCTGGACCCGTTGCCGCGCCCGGACGTGATCCTGTTCGACTGGCATGCGACCCTGGCCGACACGCTGGATGCCATGTATCACGCCGTGGACGATACCCTTCCCCAGCTGGCGCGGCTGGGGCTGGCCGACCGGCTGGTGGATCCGGAGGACAGCAAGAACGAGGACGACCGCAAGTTGATCACCTACGTGCGGGAGAACTACAAACTCCACCCCAAGATCAAGGCCGCGCGCAAGATCTCCCGCACCGACATCTTCGAGGTGCTTTTCGGCCGCGACGAGGAGGCCAAGCACATCGCCCACGACGCCTTCAACGATTGTTATCGCCGCTACTACGGTCACGTCGAACCCTTCGAGGAGGGCGTGCGCGGGATGCTGGAGACGCTGCGGACGCTGGGCATACGCATCGGCGTGCTGAGCAACCGGGACCGGGAATTTCTCGAGCACGAGCTTGCCGCCATCGACGGCAGCGGCTGGCTGCACCTGTTCGACACCATCGTCGCCGGTGACGACGCTGCCCGGCGCAAGCCGGCACCGGACCCTATACTGAAGGCTATGGACAACCTGGCGGCGCCTTGCGGCGAGCACGCCTGGTACGTCGGCGACAGCACCACCGACACGGTGTCGGCCAAGCGCGCCGAAATTACCAGCGTGTTTTACAACGGCTCGCAGTGGAGCGATGCCTGGCTGGAGAAGATCTTTCCGGGCACGCGGCGCTACCCGCACAAGCCCGACGCCATTGTTGACAACTTCGAGGATTTCATTTACCTCGTTAATATCAGCCTCGGGATTCGGCAGCAGCGGCAAGTCAACGCTTAGGGAGACCCTTCGTACCAGTGCCCATGATCACCACGAGAGAGAAGCTGTCCGCCGGCCGGCGCCTGGTATTCATTAAGATTTCATTAATGCCGTTTATCGGCGATAAATGGTTAATATTACCGTTTATCCGCCGTAAAGTGCATTTCGTCAGATTTTTACCTATACTCATCTCAAAGCTTATGAGTAGGGGAAACCTGATGATGACTAACGCAAGAAAACACGCCGGGATGACTGTCATTGAGTTACTGCTGGTGATGGTCATAATGGGTATATTGACGGCGGTCGCCGTGCCCGCCTACAACAATTACACCGACCGCATCAGGGTCTCTAACGCGATCACCGACATCATGACCATACAGGTAATGATCGACCAGTTCTTCAATGACACCGGGGCATGGCCGGACTCGCTGGCCGATATCGGGGTGGACTGGGATGACCCTTACGGTAATCCTTACGGCTACCTGCGCATCGACGGCGGACCGCCGGGCAGCGAAGGACTGCAGCGCAAGGACCACAACCTGGTGCCGGTGAACTCCGACTACGATCTCTACAGTAGCGGCAAGGACGGCGGTTCGCAGCCGGCGTTTTCCTCGCAGCAGTCCCGGGACGATATCGTGCGGGCCCAGAACGGCGCCTACATGGGGCTGGCATCGGAGTACTAGGGAGTGGGGCAACCTTGGATACGGACAGGTTTTCTGCGTACCAAGGTTGCCCGCCGTACCCTGCTGCTGTTCGTGCTGTCGGCGCTGTTGCCCGTCGGGGCGCTGGTGTCGATCGGCTACTTCTACGTCAGCGGCAAGCTGATCGAGATCAGTTCCTTCCAGCTGCGGGAAAACGCCAAGAACGTCAGCGTTCATATCTATGAGCGCCTGCGGAACCTGCGGGCCGCGCTGCTCACACTGCGCGACGGGGTCGGCACCGACCATACCCTCAGCATTACGCCACGAGCGGAACAATTCCGCGGCGTCGCGCTGCAGACCGGGAATGCCGTGCCCACGACCTTGTGGGGAGGGCTTACCGCCTTCCCCGACATCGACAGCGCGGTGCGGGCGAAACTGGAGGTCGCGGACACGGTGCTGTTGACTGATGCCCGGGGCGGGCGTAACCACATGTGGCTGCTCACTCCTTCCGTTGGTGTGGAAAACGCGGTGCTGATCGCCGAGATCAACCCGGAATACGTGTGGGCCGTGCGGGAGACCATGCCCTACGGCTTTGCCATCTGCATCCTCGACCAGCATAGCGACAAGCTGTTCTGTTCCGAGACGGCGCCGGAAGAGCTGATGCAGCCCGTGAAATCGCGGCAGGCGGTCGAACAGCACGCCTTTCAGGACCAGCGGTTCTGGACCTTCCAGGTCAAGCTGTTCCTGAAGGAACACTTCGCGGTGCCGGCATGGACGGTGGTGGTGCTGCAGGAGAAGTCGGAAGCATTGTCGGACTGGCAGGTGTTCCGGCAATTGTTCACGCCCATCATCCTGGTCACCCTGCTGCTGGTGGTGCTGCTCAGCACCATGCAGATCCGTCGCAACACGGTGCCCCTGGACCGGTTGCGCGACAAGACCAAGCGCATCGCAGCGGGAGATTTCGGCGGCCAGATACAGGTGGACAGCGGCGACGAATTCGAGGAACTGGCGGGCTCCTTCAACGCCATGGCCATGGCCCTGGACCACCAGTTCACCACCCTCAACACCATGTCGGATATCGATCGCCTGATCCTCTCCTCCGCCAGCCGCGCCGAAATACGCAAAATCGTGATCCAGCGCTTCCCGGACGTGCTTCCCTGCTGCAGCGTCGGCCTAAGCACCGTGGACGCCACCGGCAATGCCAGGATCACCGCCCTCAAGACCGCCACCTCGACCCCACGTCATGTTACCCAGTCCGGCGCCAGCCAGCTGCCCGCGGCGTTCCGCACCGACACGGGTTATTTCACCGTGGACTGCGACGAGGGCGAGGTGCCGGCCTGGCTGGCCCCCAGCCGCCTGGCCGGCTGCCGCTACCACCACGTGTTTCCGATCGAGGTGGACGGCGAGCTGCAGGGGCTGCTGGGATTCGGCTTTTTCGAGCGGAACGTGCTCAGCGACGATGAGATCCGGCACGCCACTACCTTGCGCGATCGGCTGGCGGTTGCCTTCGCGGAAATCCAGAGCAAGGAGAAGCTGTATGTTCAGAGCCATTATGACGCCCTGACCCAGTTACCCAACCGCAGCCTGTTCGAGCAACTGGTTGCCACCAGCCTGCGAGACGCCAAGCGCAGCAACATCAACGCCGCCGTGATGTTCCTGGACATCGACCGCTTCAAGTCCATCAACGACTCCCTCGGCCACGGCGCCGGCGACAGGCTGATCAAGGAACTTGGGCGTCGGCTGGCGGGGGTGCTGGTGGGGCCCGGCCAGCACATCGCCCGTCTCAGCGGCGATGAGTTCATCGTCGTTGTTCCGGGGCTCGAGACGCGGGACAAGACGGTAACCGCGGTGACCGCGCTGGCCGCCAGGCTGCTGGAGAACGCCAGCAAGCCCGTGGCGATGGAGACGCAGGAATTCAGGGTGTCGGCCAGCATCGGCATCGCACTGTACCCCAGCGACGGCACCGAGTATTCGGAGCTGCTGCGCAACGCCGACTCCGCCATGTATTCGGCCAAGGAGAAAGGCGGGCAGCAGTTCCAGTTCTTTTCCCCGGAGCTGCACAGTTCGGCGCTGGAGCAGTTCCACATCGAGTCCGATCTGCCGCGCGCCATGGCCGACGGTCAGCTGCAGCTCTATTACCAGCCGCAGTTCGACGCCCGGTCGGGCAACCTGGTGGGTGCCGAGGCCCTGATGCGCTGGAACCACCCCAGCCGCGGGCTGATGATGCCGAAGCGCTTCATCCCCATCGCCACCAGTTCGGGCATCATCATGCGCATGGAGGAATGGGCCATCATGGAGGCCTGTCAGCAGGCGCAGGCCTGGCACCAGGACGGCCTGGGCCAAGTCAAGCTGGCGGTCAACCTGTCGGCGCGGCAGCTGCTGCGCCGGGACCTGGCGGACGTCATCGCCCACGCGCTGGAGGCCAGCGGTCTGCCGGCCCCGTCGCTGGCGGTGGAGATTACCGAGGGATCCCTGGTCATCGACACCCTGCGCAGCAACCAGACCCTTTCCGAACTGCGGGAGCTGGGTATATCGGTGGCCGTGGACGACTTCGGTGTCGGCTATTCTTCACTCAGCTACCTGCGATCCCTGCCCATCGATACCTTGAAGATCGACCGCTCCTTCGTGGCGGACATCCAGCACAACGAATCCAGCGCGGCCATTACCGCCTCCATCATCTCGCTGGCCCATGCGCTGAAACTGGACGTGGTCGCCGAAGGTGTCGAAACCGAGACCCAGTTCGAGTTTCTGCAGGAAGCCCATTGCGACATCATCCAGGGTTACCTGCTGGGACATCCGGTGCCTGCTCAACAGTTCGCCTTGCTGCACACCAGGCCGCCCAAGGTACTGGCCGGCGGTTCCAACCGCTAGCCCGCGCCCGGACTGGCGAACCACCCCGTTCCACTGCCGCCCGGCGGCCATCGACGGCGGGTGCCTGAATCCAACCTATCCAGGTAGCGCACGCCCCCTAGCAGTTCCACCATCCGCAGGACCTCGTCGGTGCGCTGGCGGAGATAGTCGCTCGGCGCGGCCGCGCGCAGCGCTCGGGGATTGGGCAGCACCGCCGCCAGCAGGGCACCCTGCCGCGCCGTCAGTCGGTCCGCGGGCCGACCGAAGTAGTTGCGGGCGGCGGCCTCGACACCATAGACGCCGGGACCGAACTGGGCCACGTTCAGGTACACCTCCAGGATCCGCTGCTTGGGCCAGAGCAATTCGATCGTAACCGCCAGATGGGCCTCCAGGGCCTTGCGCAGCAAGCTTCGGCCCGGCCACAGGTAGAGGTTCTTTGCCACCTGCTGGGTGATGGTGCTGGCGCCGCGTACGCGTCCATACTCGATGCGCTCGTGCACGGCGTTGCGGATTTCGCGCGTGTCCAGGCCCCAGTGGTCAGGGAAGCGTTGATCCTCGGCGGCCACCACGGCGATCGCGGCGTGGGGCGAGATGTGTCCCCAGCCCACCCAGCGGTAATCCACCGCCTCGGAGCGCGCTTGGCGCTGCAGCATGAAGGTTGAGGTGGGCGGCGGCAGCCACCGCAGCGGCGCCACCAGCGCCAGTGACAAGACCACGCCAGCGATCAGGGCCGCGGCCAGACAGCGGAGGACGCGGGCACGCAGGGGACGGCGGTACGGTTTTCCGGATCGGCCCATGGGCGGCTAGCGCGCCCGCAGGCGTTGGTCCCCGGGCGGGGCGGGAATCAGCTCCCCGGGGCGAAGCGGAACAGGTGCTCCTGTACCCCGTTCTTCATCAGGTACAGCTTCAGTATCTGGAAGCCCGGCATTGCCTGCTCCATCACCTTCGGCGCGTAGCGCGGCGCGGTGCGGGCCTCCGGTACCGTGGTATAACGCAGGCAGTGGTCCAGGGTGATGTCGATATCGGCCGGCCGGATCGGCACACCGCTGGACTGGGAGATCAGGAAGTAGACCCAGCAACCGGGCGCGTAGTACTCCACCAGCTGCCCGAGCAGGTCGCGTGCTGCCGGGAATGATATGTGCTCCAGGTAATCCCAAAACAGAATGACATCGAAGCGTCCGGTATCACCGGGAATAAAGAATTGCTTCATGTCGCCGACCTTGGCCAGCTCTCCGGCGCCGCCACTGCGCAGCACCTCACCGACGCCGCCGGGCCAGTTGTTCCAGAAGATACGTGAACGGCAGCGGGAGAAATAGACCAGCTTGTTGGTGGTCGGCAGCCCGAAATCGAGAACGCGGCTGCGGGGATGATCCTGCAGCCGCGCCCTTATCAACGGCAGCAGCCCCGACCGCAGTGTCACGGACTGCGGGTCGAGGACCGGCCCATGGTCTGGCGTTAGGCGAGCCGCCAGTCCACGGGACCTAAGAGCCACCGGATGCGCGCACTACCTTGCTGTCGCCGCCGGGAATGTCGGCAACCTTCGCCGCGCCTTCGGACCTGCCCCCGACAACGGGCCCGGCGCCGCTTTTGCGTGCCGCGGCGCTGCTATCCATGTTCATTTCCACGGCACCCTTGAAGCGACAGCCGTCCTCCAGAACCACGCGGGGCGCGGTGATATTGCCCTCGACCCGGCCGGACTGTCTGATCACGACACGCTCGCTACTGTTGAGATCGCCGCTCACATGACCTTCGACGGTTATCTTGGTGGCGTTGAGGTTGGCCTTCACCTGCCCGTCCGCACCAATGACGATGTTATTGTCGGGTAGTGTCAGAGTGCCCTCTATGCGCCCATGTACGACCAGATCCTCCTCACCTGTGATGTCGCCACGGATGGTGATCGACGGTCCGATGGAAGCGGACTGGCGCGACGCGGCCGCCGGCGCGCGGCTGGCAGACGGCGGCGCCTCGGCCTGCCGCGATTCGGGCGCTGCTTCGTCGAACGAAGTCTTGGGGTCGTCGGTTTTCTTCCACATCTGTTGCATCCTCCGAGGATCTATCAGTTGAAGGGGGCGGTGGACCCGAAACTAGCCGGGCCATCGCTGAAGAGTATGGTCATCGCCGCGCCGGGTCCTGTTGTGACCGGGCATGGCGATGCTGGCTGGTCGTTTTGTTCCCAGAATATCACGCGATTCAGGGCATTCATGTGGCAACCGACTGGCGGTTTCCTTTCGACGATGGAAAAATTGCCGGCGCCGGGGTACCGCTTGCGGACCCTGGCTGCCCCCCCCGGAGGGGGCCGGTCACGCGCCAACGATGAAAACACCACCTTACCCCTGTGATCACGACGCCGCGATCACCCGCCTGCGCGGCGGTGATCGCCGTCTGGGCTTGCTCATAGACCGGGTCGGACCGATTCGACTGCGATCGCTGCACCCGCTGACTCCCTTCCAGTGTCTGTTGAAGTCGATAGTATATCAACAGTTGTCCGGCCAGGCGGCGAGCACGATCTACCGGCGCCTGCTGTCACTGTTTCCCGGATCGAGGCCACCCACCGCCCGGCGCCTGGCGGCGGTCAGCGAGGCGGAGCTGCGGGCGGCGGGCCTGTCCCGCGCCAAGGTGGCCGCGGTCAAGGATCTCGCCGCCAGGGCCTTGGCGGGCCAGGTGCCCAATGCCCGGGTGCTGGGGCGGTTGTCCGACGAGGAGATCGTGACCAGACTGACCGAGGTCCGCGGGGTTGGCCGCTGGACCGTGGAGATGCTGCTGATATTCCGGCTGGGAAGGGCCGACGTGCTGCCGGTCAACGACCTGGGTATCCGGCGCGGATTCATGCTCACCTACGGGCTGGACCAGCTGCCCGGGGCGGCACAGCTGAACCGGGCGGGCGAATGCTGGCAACCGTATCGCTCGGTGGCGAGCTGGTATCTGTGGCGCGCTACCGAGCTGGACTGGTGACGCTCGCGGCGACCGGCTGCCGCCGGCCGCCGCCTCGATGATTACATGCGCCCCATCGGCACCAGCTGGTCCGCCAGTTGCTGCTGTGCCGGGGTCAGCTCTGCGTACAGTGACTTCACCGCCTCCGCCATCCGCCTGAGATGGGCCGTGCCCTGTTCCATCATCGCCAGCCTGCGGTCGATGCGGTCGACCAGTGGTGCATCCTTGCTGCCGTCCTGGGCACGATCCCGCATGCCGGAACGGAAACCGGTCCGCTCCCGGGCTAGTTCCCGTACGGCGGTGCTGAACTCCTGCCATGCAGGCTCCTGCCCGGCGGTGATCTTCAACTCCGTTTTGACGAAGGCCAGAATGCCATCGACGTGCCGCCCCATGCTGCTGCCGAAGCGTCCATGCTGACCACCCCGGCAATGATGACGGCCACCGAAGCCGGGGCCGTCACCGTCATCATCGGGGTGGGCGTAGACCAGACCGAGGCCGCCCAGGGCTGTGGCCAGGGAGACCACGGCAAGCGGGTAAGCAGATTTCCTGCGCAACAGATTCATGATGATTTCCTCCGGTTGATTCAACGATATTGGGAGGCTCCATCAAAACACGGCTTTGTAACCGCCGTTTCTCAATCATCCGGTTTTTTGCAACCCCGTGTGTCAGCGCCCGGGACTGTTACCTTCTGTTACCATTTTTCTTCTGACGACCAGTCGCGCGATGTTGAAATATGGCCATGGAACAGCTCGACCGCATTCTGATTGTCGACGACGACCCGGAGATCCGCGCGCTGCTGGTGGATTACCTGACTCGCAACGGCTACCGCGCCGATGCCGTGGGCGACGGCGTGGAGCTGCGCCGGGCGCTGGCCGGCAACCGTTTTGACCTGATCATCCTCGATCTGATGCTGCCCGGCGAGGACGGGCTGGAGATTTGTCGCCGCCTACGCGTCGACTCCGACGTCCCCATCATCATGCTGACGGCCCGTGGCGAAGACACGGACCGTATCGTCGGCCTCGAGATGGGCGCCGACGACTACCTGCCGAAACCCTTCAATCCGCGGGAGTTGCTGGCCAGGATCAAGGGGGTGCTGCGCCGCGCGCGCACCCTGCCCCCAAGCGAGGAGCTGCAGCAGGGCGATCGGCTTCGCTTCGCCGGCTGGGAGCTCGATACCAGTGCCCGGCACCTGTTGTCTCCGACAGGCGTAGTGGTGGCGCTGAGCGGCGCCGAGTATTCGCTGTTGGGCGCCTTCCTGCGTCACCCCAACCGGGTTCTTTCCCGCGACCAGCTGCTCGACCTGGCGCGCGGGCGCGACGCCGTGCCCTTCGATCGCAGCATCGACATGCAGGTCAGCCGCCTGCGCAAGCGGCTGCACGATGATGCCCAGGAAGGCCGGTTGATCAGAACCGTACGCGGCGAAGGCTACCTTCTCGCCGCCAGGGTGGAGACAGTGTGACCATGCCGCTATGGCCTCGTTCCCTGTTCGGCCGACTGGTGATCATACTGGTCATCGGACTCATCGTGGCGCAGTTGTTCAGCCTGTTCATACATTGGCGCGATCGCGGCCGCACCCTCAACCGCATCGGCGGCACGGAGTTTGCGCACCGCATCGTGGACACCGTGGGCTGGCTAGATTCGGTTGCGGGGGCCGAGCGCGTACGCCTGATGCGGCGGTTCTCCGATCCGCGCCTGCGTGTGGTCCTGACTACGCGCTACCAGGCGACGACGCCACCCGACGACATGGACCGCGCATCGGCACTGCTGGTCGAACGCATGCTGCGGCGGCACCTGGGCGATGATCGCCCGCTGCAGGTGTTGGTTTCCGAACGTCCCTTCCGGCGCTGGCAGGGGGCCGGCCGGCCGCCGCCATTTGCCTTCGGCGACCACACCGAGGCACACAGGCCGTTGTTTTTCCTGGCCCGCGTAGGCCTGCAGGACGGCGCCGCGGTGGATTTTCTGTTCCGGCTACCGCGCGATGCGTTGGCCTGGCCGCGGCGTCTGCTGGTGTCGCTGGCGGTGCTGGTGCTCTCCGTCATCTTGCTGGCGCTGGTGGCGGTGCGCCAGACCACCCGCCCGCTGAGCATGCTGGCCGGTGCCGCCGAGGAGCTGGGCCGGGACATCAATCGCCCGCCGCTGCGCGACGACGAAGGGCCGACCGAGGTGCGCCGCGCGGCGCGGGCCTTCAACCGCATGCAGGGGCAGATCCAGCGCTATGTCAAGGATCGCACCGAACTGCTCGCCGCGGTATCCCATGACCTCAAGACCCCCATTACCCGCCTGCGGATCCGCACCGAGCTGCTGGACGACCCGGAGCTGCGGGCCAGCTTCACCGCCGACCTGGAGGAGATGGAGCTGATGGTCAGCGAAACGCTCGAATTCATGCGCGGCATCGACCGCCGTGAAGCCGGGCAACCGGTGGACATGACCGCTCTGCTGGAGAGCATCGCCGATGATGCGCGGACGCGCGGCAGGGAAGTGGACGTGGATGTCCCCATGCTCCGCCCCTATCCAGGCCAGCCGCTGGCGCTGAAGCGCTGCGTCACCAATCTCATAGACAACGCCCTGAAATACGGGCGGCGCGCCCGACTCCGCGCCCGTGATGACGGCGCCACGCTGACCATCGCAGTCCATGATGACGGACCGGGTATCCCCGAGATGCAACTGGAAAGAGTGTTCGAGCCGTTCTACCGGGTGGAGAAATCCCGCGGCCGGGATACCGGGGGCTCGGGCCTGGGGCTGGCCATCGCGCGCAATATCGCGCGCGGCCACGGCGGCGACATCGTGCTCGCCAACGCCGCTGCCGGCGGCCTGGTGGCGACGCTGACACTGCCGCGCGACGGCGAGTCCGCGGACCGGTAGGCATCGCGAGTCCCCGGGCGCCGCGGGCTGCCGTCAGTCCATAAAACGCGCCTTCAACGCTTTCCAGTGCTGCGCCCTGCCACTCACCCTGGTGCAGCCCAGTGCCACCGGTTCGGCGCCGGCGGGTAGATTCTGCACGGTGCGTCCAGGCTGCTGCACCCCGGCATAGTACCGGTGCAGGTAGACCTTGATGCGGCGACTGGGGTGGGAGTTGTGCACGCGCATCATCTTGCCGTCCCGCATCACGCACTCACCGTCGAAATCATAGGTAAACTCGACGAAGGACAGTGCCTCTCCAGCGTCCGCATGAACCAGTGACCATGGCAGCGCCACCGCCAACAGCACGACCCGCCAGTCAGGCCTTGCGGCAGCCACGATGTGTTACGCGGATAAAGGCAGCCTGCCCATGCGCCTCGGCGACGTAGGAGCGCTGCAGCGCGTAGGCCTCGTTCTCCCGCTTGACCTGATCCTCGCAGTCGGGCCCGAAGCGGCCGCTGAGGTCCTGCAGGTAATGGACCAGCTCGTGCACCACCAGGCTGCGCACGAAGACGCTGTCTTTGTCGCGCACCCTTTCGTCGAGGTAGACGATCCCGCTGTCGTTGTACCAGCCCAGGGCGCGACAGCGGCGACCGCCGCAGGCATTGTCCACGAAGAAAGCCTGCGGCCGGAACTCCACCGTCGGCGGGTGCTCCGGCCTCGAGTAGCTGGAAAGATGCACCGCCCAGCCGAGCAGCACCGCCAGGGTTGCAGCATCCATGGTCAGCAGGGCGGCAGCTGGCGCTCCGGTGCGCAGGCGCGCCGGCAGCATACGAAGATCGTGGTTTCGTTCATCAAACGTCCATCCTCACTCGCCCGGATTGTGGCATTGTCGCGGCGGCTGGCTCAAGCGTCACCGCCGCGCCTCGGCGCGGCGGACCGTCGCCGTTCACAGCCGCTGCCGCCCCCGACGCTAACGCCGCGGGGGATATGTGTCGGGTTTCGCGCTAGAATTTGTCGCCATGGGAGGGTGACATCCGCATGGTGAAGATTCTTTATGTGGAGGACAACGAGGACAATATCTGAAGTGTTGATACGCCGCCTCACACGCCTGGGTTACGAGGTCGACGTGACCCGGGACGGCGCGGAAGGCCTCTGTCGAGCCAGACTCGATCAGCCCGATCGGGTGATCGTGGACCTGGTGCTGCCGAAACTGGATGGCTGGGCGGCCACCAGGCGCCTCCAGGCCGATCCAGTCACCGCGGCCATCCCGGTGCTGGCGCTGTCAGCGAGCGCCGTGCCCGGCGACCGTCTCGGCAAAGCGGATTCTGACAGGGAGTAATGCGGCGTGCCGGACAAACGCCGGATATTGGTGGTTGATGACGATTCAGACGTACGCTGGATGATCCGCAAGTACCTGGAGAAGCACGATTTCGCGGTCGATACCGTGCAGGATGGTACGCAGATGCGGGCCATCCTGGAGCAGCACGGCTATGACCTGATTATCCTGGACGTCACCATGCCTGGGGAAGATGGGCTGAGCCTGGCGCGCTTCCTGCGTGAGCATTTCGATGTCGGTATCGTGATGGTCACGGCTGCCTCGGAGGTGGTCGACCGGGTGCTGGGACTGGAGATGGGCGCCGACGATTACATCACCAAGCCCTTCGAACCCCGGGAATTGCTCGCGCGCATCAAGAGCGTGCTGCGCCGCTCCTCCGCCGGGCAGACCCAGCAGGCACACGGCAAGGCCGTGCGTGCCGTCGCGAAAGTGCGCTTCGGCCGGGTGCTGCTGGACCTCGACGCCCACAAGTTGCTCACCGAGGACGGTGACGAGATACAGATCACCAGTATGGAGTTCGACCTGCTCAAGGCCTTTGCCGACAACCCAAACAAGGTCCTGACCCGGGATCAACTGCTGAACCTGGCCCACAACCGGGACTGGGACCCCTTTGATCGCAGCATCGACATCCGCATCGCCCGCATCCGCCGCAAGATCGAGCCGGACCCGTCCAAGCCCCGGATCATCAAGACCGTGCGCGGAGCAGGTTACATATTCGCAAGCAACGCGCCCAGCGGCGCCTGAACACCAGGGGAACCGCGGCGGTCGTCTGACCTCCGCAGCACGCGCCTTACCGCGAGGCTGCGTCCCCAGGGCGCATCCAGGTAGTGGGGCAGGCCGGCCTGGGTTGCTACACTCCGCGCCATGAAAGGCGGACAGGACTATGACCTCATCATCCTCGGCGCCGGCGTGGTGGGGGTCTGCACAGCATACTGGGCGCAGCGCGCCGGTCTGTCCACCGCGGTCATCGAGCGGCAGCCGGCGCCCGCGCTGGAGACCAGCTTCGCCAATGGCGGGCAGATCGCGGTCAGCCACGCCGAGCCCTGGGCCAACCCCGCCGCCCTCCGCAGGATACTCAAGTGGCTGGGCGAGAGTGACGCGCCGCTGCTGTTCCGGCCGCGGCTGGACTGGTGGCAGTGGCGCTGGATCGCCTCCTTCCTGGTCAATTGCACGAGGGAGCGGGCCGCCGACAACACCGGCCGTATAGTGGAACTGGCGGTGCGCAGCCGCGACATGCTGAGGGAGATCCGCGAGCGTGAGCATTTCGACTACGACCAGAAGACGCTGGGCATCGCCCATTTCTTCCGCGATCGAAAGGAGCTCGATGCCGCCCTGCACACCGCGGAGATCATGAGCCGGCACGGTTGCACCACCCGGATGCTGACGGTCGACGAGCTGGTCGAGCTGGAACCGGCCTTTGCCGACAGCCGTTCCCAACTGGCCGGGGCCAGTTACAGTCCCGATGACGAAAGCGGCGATGCCTACCGATTCACCGTCGCGCTGGCGGAGCGTTGCGCGTCAATGGGCGTCGACTTTCACTACGGTACCGAGGCGCTGGCGCTGGAGACCGATACAATGGCAAAAAACATCGCCGGCGTGGAGTGCCGTGGCCCGCGGGGCTATCTGTCCTACCGCGCCCGTGACGTGGCGGTGTCGCTGGGCAGTTATTCGGCACCCTTCCTGCGCCCTGTCGGCATTCGCCTGAACATCTATCCCGCCAAGGGCTATTCCATCACCGTCCCCACCGGCGACGGTGATTACTGTCCGGCGGTCAGCCTCACCGATGACGAGTACAAGCTGGTCTACAGCCGCCTGGGCGACCGCCTGCGGGTGGCCGGCACCGCCGAGTTGAGCGGTTACGACCGCACCCTCAACCGGCGGCGCTGCGAGGCCATTGTGCGCAACGTACAGCAAGTGTTTCCCCGCGCGGGTCGCTTCGACGAGGTACAGTACTGGGCCGGCCTGCGGCCCGCCACACCCACCAACCTGCCCTACCTGGGCCGTAAGAAATACGACAACCTGTGGCTTAACACGGGTCACGGCACCCTGGGCTGGACCCTGGGAGCGGGCAGCGGCAAGAGGCTGGTGGAGGAACTTTCGGTTGCACGCGGACTGCACCCGTAACACAGTAATTCCGGAGTAGTTACGGGGACACATTACTTAATTATAAGTCGCATCACCGGTCACCCGAACTTCCAGCGCAACAGGTATTGGGTCCCCCGAGTTCCCGAGTCCCGCCCGATCAGGGGTAACGGCGCAGACGCGGACCCGGCGCTTATGAATGAGCGGTCACGCGGCGGCTTCCAGATCAGGCAGCTCGGTCGGTTCGATGACATGCAGATGAACGCGCTGGTCGCCCCCCGCTGCTGTTGTGAACGGTGGCTCCAGGATGCGGAGTGCGGCCGCGGGCTCGACCGCGGCAATCACCAACCGCAGGCGGTTGAAACCTTCCCGGTCACGCAGCCGGCGGCCCGTATCGACCAGCTCCGACAGCATCGCGGGCAAGGCCTGGATGTTCGGGCCGGACACCACCAGGACCAGCAATCTGCCGCCGATCCTGATCAAGCGGCTGCCGGGCGCCAACACGTCGAAATCCGGGTCCCGGCCGACCGCTATCGACTGGAACACCTCGGGCGGGCACTGGCACCCGAGCCGACCCCGCACGAAATCCACGATGTCATCCACCATACCCTGCCCCCGCTCCTTACGTTCCAGCCAAACTTCGTATCACCTCACGACCTGCTGTTTCAAGGGGTTCGCTTCCCATTGAACGGCTGCCGCTGCACCTCGCCGTCGCGGCGCGCCGAACGCCCGGTGACGAATCGACTTCGTGGGCGCCGGTAGCGGGCCCATAAAGCAGTCAACAGCGGAGCGCATTGCCGGCTGGTACCCAAGGACAACTTGCGGTCCGTCAGGGGGGATGCCGGTTCAGCCGGGTGCGAGCCGCGGCCGTGTCGGGGCTCAGCGAGCCACAAAACCACCTAATTATTACATACCTGAACGCCGACCCAGCTCCCACACCCTGCCCTGGATCCCGGCCAGATCGGCCCCGCACTGCTACAATCCCCGCTTCACAGTCATCAATATTGTGCACACCCGCGATCAAGCCAAACGCCCTCAACGATCGACCAGCATCGGCAGCGGGCCGAATGGCGCCCCATGAAACCGGCACCGACAGCCCGGCGCAGGGGGGCGTCCCGACCACGGCGCTGCTGACCAATGAGTACATGCCGTCCCACGGTGGTGTCGAGCGCCTGCTGCATCAGCGCGTGGAGGGTTTTCATCCCGAACGGGTGACCGTGTTCGCTCCCCACGTGCCGGGTTGCGAGGAATTCGATCAGCAGCAATCCCACCGCACCGTCAGGGCCAGGCTACCCCGATCCGCACTGCGCGCGGTGACCGAAACCAGCCGTTGCCTCCAGCCATTCCTCGCGCTTCTACGCCACCACCGAAAGACCCCGTACGACGTAGTCGAGTGCGGGCAGGCCTTTCCCACCGGCCTGTTCGCCCTTTTCCTCAAGCGAGTGTACGGTGTCGAGTACGTGATGTGGGTGCACGGCAATGACCTCATCGGCCCGGCCCGATACGCCGTCCCGCGGTTGCTGATCCGCCGGGCCCTGGCCAATGCCAGTCTCATCGTCACCAACAGCGCGTTCACGCGGGATGTGATCACGGGTCACGGCATCAGTCGGGACAAGATACGGATAGTGCAACCGCAGGCTGATCTCTCCCGGTTCCGGAGCAGACCGCGTTCCACCCGACTCATGGAGAAATATGGTCTCAGTGAGCACAGCAAGGTCCTGCTCACGGTTGGCCGGCTGGTCGAGCGCAAGGGCGTGGACACGGTCATCGGTTGTCTGCCCGAACTGCTGACCCGGCACGAGGACCTGCGCTACCTGGTGGTCGGAGACGGCCCGGAGCGTGATCGCCTCCAGGCGCTCGCCGAGTCCTGCGGAGTGCGGAATCAGGTCAACTTCACCGGCCCGGTGTCCGATGAAGAGCTGCCGGGAATCTACAATCTGGCGACCGTTTTCATCATGCCGAGCCGGTTCATGCCGACCAGCGGGACCGTTGAGGGCCTGGGCCTGGTCTACCTGGAGGCCATGGCCTCCGGCGTACCCGTCATCGGGGGCAACAGCGGCGGTGTGCCTGACGTCATATCGCATATGCACACCGGCATGCTCATCGAACCGGGGTCCACCCGGGAAGCGGCCCAGGCCGTCGACCAGGTCCTGAGCGACGAATTCCTCGCCAAGAGGCTCGGCGACGCGGGCCGTGCCTGCGCATCAGACCTGTCACGGGGTAGCTGGCAGAAAGTGTTCACCCGGTCATCAGCCTGACCGGCGCAGCCGCCGGCTGCGTTCCACGCGGCGCCAGGCAAGGAACGCCAGGATGAATATCAGCACCGACGTGAAGTCCTCGGCGGGCCGACCCAGGCCTGCGAAGGCGTTGGACAAGAAGGTCGCCGCGAGCAGGCATACCGACCAGCCGGCCAGCATGTAGAACAGCGTCGTATCCACCAGGTCGAGCCCCAGTCTTTCCTTGGTCTGCACCAGTCGCCACAGGGTGACCACCAGGTAGGAAACGCTGGTGGCAACCGCGGCGCCCATCACGCCGTAGGGCGGGACCAGCACCACCAACAGCAGGACATTCACGACTATGAGCACCAGCGTATTGACCAGCGCCGCATTGGCATGCCCGGTGATGGCCAGCAGACCCTCGCTCAAGCCCAGGCTCATGTGAAAGAACTGTCCGATCGCGTAGACAATGAGTGCGAGGCCAAGCATCGGGCCCACGAACTCCGGCCCGAACAGGCCCAGAATCCTCTCCGGCACCAGAATGAATATACCCAGTATGAAAAACCCCAACCAGTAAGACCATCTCACCGATTTGAAGACCTGCTCCTGGAGTTCGATCGCCTCTCCACGCAGGTGCAGCCTTTGCGCGAGCGGCATCAACACCGGGTCGAAGACCGCCTTGACCTTCCGCAGTACCGAACCGACCTCCACGATCGCACCATAGGCCCCGACATAACTCATCGGCAGAGACTGGGCGACGAAAAACAGGTCGAGGCGCTGCTTGACGTTGGACAGAAACTCCATGGTGCCCATGGTCACGCTGCCGTGAGCCAGCATCCCCCAGTCCATCTCGCACTCACCGGCAGAGGATCCGCTCGGGAAGACCTTGTTGAGGTAGTGCAACGAGATGGCAAAGGCGATGATCGCGGCGACCACATGCCCCCATGCAATGGCCTGCACACCCGCCGCCAGGTAGAAAAAGATCACCCCGAACACAAGCACCGCCACCGGTTCAATCACCGAGGTGACGTACATCTCGTAGCGCATGTCCAGGGTGGGGCGGATCATGTAGAGGACGACGTACATGCCGCACACGAACGGCATGCCCACGGCGAAGACCTGTATCGTCTCCGCAACCGAGCCCCCGTCTGACTTGAAGATCTCGCAGGCGGCGTACAGCAGGCCGGCCGTCAGGGTGCTCGCTCCGAGTGTCAGCCAGGTTATCCTCGCTGCCGCCGATCGAATCTCTGCCTCGCGGTCCGACGCATAGAGGTAACCCACGACCTGTTTGCCGCCCCAGTTCAGGCCCAGTATGGCCACCTTGCTGACCGCCTCCTGGATGGCAAAGGCCAGCATGTAGACACCGAAGCCCTCTATGCCCAGCAGCCTGGCGAACAGCACCAGATAAAGCGGGCGCGAGATTTTCAACAGCACCCCAAAGCTGTTGATCAGCACGCCGCGAGCCAGCGGCGAGTCGTCCGTTTGCAGGAGTTTGTCGAGATACATGGAGGCCGGTTCAACTCAAGCCGGTCGCGTCGCGCCCTCGATGCGGCACAACCGGGACATGGTCGGTGGCACCGCGAGGCAGCTCACGCGGCGGCGGGATGCCTTGCGCCTCGGGGACGGCACCGGCCTCACGGGCCGATCGCCACTCGAGATCGCGCATCAACGAGGTCGAAGATCCGCCGCAACATACCGTCAGCCGGCCCGCTGGACGCAAACCGAGGGGTGACGGCGAGTGGAGCGAAAGGTGGCGGATGGAAGACTTCGACGATGCCGTTGTTCACTTTTTCCTCACCGTAAGCTGAAAGGGCCCTGCGCACCGCTCGCATTGTCCGCCCGCGCCCGGCGCCACCGCAAGCTTTCCGGTGCGGCATGCAAGCGGTATGACCCGCTGCTAGGGGATCGCGCGCACCGGCCTGCAGAACGCGTAGTCGCGGTTGAAACTCCTGACCCGCTCGATGGTCCGCTCAGATCTGCTGATGGCCACGAACATCACCGAGTGCCAGTACACCGCAGTCGTCGACCGGTTCGCCAGCCGCCTCCTGATATGCGCAAAGTCCTCACCGAATCTGACGCGGCGGAAGTGATGGAAAACCGACAGCATCGATTGGTCCAAGATTTGCGCCAGTATCTGTTCGACCTCGGTGTAGGCAAGATGCCTGTCGCTGCATGACTTGTGCGGTTCGAATCCGTTGTCCGGGTCCGCGAACACCAGCACCCCGGGACCGTCGGGCAGGTGCTGGAAATACTGGCCACCATGGGGGCGGCTGAAACGACGGTCGGGCCCATGCAGTCCAACCGAGTAGCCGCCGCCGGTGCGCCTCGGCATGCCGGTGACGAGGCGGAGGCTCCTGCTCTTTCGCAGGTCGCGACACATTCCCAGGATCTCCTCGCGGGCGGGATAGAGCGATGTGGCGGAAGTGCCATGACTGCCGGCGTCGTCCGGCGTCAGCATGGGCACGATCTCCAGTGCCTCGAAATCAAGGGCCGTCATCAGGGCATCGTGATAATCCCACTTGAAGCTGTCTTTCGAATCGCCCAGGAACTGAAGTTTCATGATTGCAGACCCTGCAGTCGAAGCCGGCAACGGGACCGATGCGCGCCGCCCCCAGGTAATCGCTTACGGCGTCGGCTCTATCTCCTGCAGCCAGAGCTCGATCTCCAGGGCGGCCTTGCCCGGTATCCGGCCGGGCACGCCCTGCTCACCATAAGCGAGATGCGGGCCAACGCGCACCCTGCGATACCCCCCACAGGCCATCCCGACCAGGGACTTTTCAATCCCGGCAATGACCTGCCGCCTGCCGAGCGTGGTGCGGTGATTCAACAGCACCCGGCCCTCCCGCCGGCGCAGCAGGCCCGGCGGTATACCCAGCTCGGCCTGCGCCTCGTTGATCGGGATCTCGTCTCCGCGATTGAGATAGATCCTGATGTTATACGTCACCGCGTCGCCGAGTTGCGCCGGCGGCCCCACTCCCTCGACCTGCTCCAGCAGTTCGATGCTGGCCGCTATCTTGCCAGCCGGCATTTACATGATCCGGGGATACGGACCGGCCTGACCCTCATCGTGCGTCACCCGTCACCCGCTCCCGCAACATTGACGTTGGAACCACCGGTTCTCCCTCCGCTACTCAGGCAGTAGCGGCATGAAGCTGCGCAGCAGCAGAGCGGCAATCAACAGCATGCCCATGAGAATGTAGGTCCCGCCGGCCCTGAACCCGATCACCCGATCCACCACCAGCACCTTGGCGTAGGCAAGGATCACCGAGGCGCCCAGCAGCCATAACACTTCGATGAGATTGGACAGACTCTGGGCCCCGTAACCCGACGCGGCCAGCAGCACCCAGGCGGCTATCGCCGGGACAGCGGCCACTGGCAGCCATCTGGACTCGGGGTGCCGGCGGCGTGAATAAAGGTAGGCAGGCACGGTCAAGAGACCCGCGATCAGCAGCAACAGCGGGAACATCAGCATCATTGCCTGCGTCCCGGCCGCGTCACGGGATCACGATGCGCAAACCATTCAGGCCAGGTATTCATCCCCGAGTTCCTTGACCATCAACAGGGCGTCACCGTCATGATGGATCAGCGGATGACTCACCACGGGTACCCGCATCTTCTCGACAAAGCCCTCCCTTTCATAAAGGGCCTTTGCGCCCGTGTTCTGCTCGAACACAATCAGGCTCACTTTGTCCATACCCAGTTGACGCGCATGCTCCTCGGCCAGCCGCAGCAAATGGCGCCCGGCACCTCGGCCACGATAACGGGGGAACATCGCCATGCAGCAGATGTAGTCGCTGCCGGGCTCTTCCAGGGTGCGATAGGGCGCAAGGACAGGGTCGACCGCGTCGTCGCTCACGCGCCGACCGACAAGGTCATGGGAATCGCTATCACTCCCTCCCTGTTCAGCGGGCCGGAAACTGCATCGAAGCCGAGCTTCTCGTAGAATGCTCGCGCATCCAGTGAGGCATTCACGGTGAACACCCGCTGTCTGCCCTCACGGCAGCAATGGTCCCTGGCGGCATGCCAGAGACGGGTTCCAATGCCCCGGCCCTGGTACGACTCAGTAACGAACAGGTGGTAAAGGTGTGTACACGCCCTTATCCCTGCGACGCCGACGATCCGGTGCTCCACGTGCGCGACCAAATAAAGATACCCCTCGTCGATATGGCGGGCAATACGCTCGGGTGTCATGGATCGCGCCAGCCTCTGCCGGCCCTGTTCGGAAAAGCCACGGGCGATATGCCTCAACGTGAGATCACTCACCACGGCACTGATGTCAGCCGCATCCCGGTGATCCGCCTTCCTGATCGGCACCTCAGGACGTGTAACGGCATCAGTCGCCTGAAAGTCGGCGCCGGATCCTCGACCGCGGTCAAATCCCATGTGTCCAGCCGACCAGCCGCAGGGCGAGGTAAGGGACCAGGTTGAACAGCAGGATGAACACCTTGAAGAACGCCAATCCGGTGTAGTGGATGGTATCGAACTGCTCGACCGTCAGCCGAAACCATCTGGTGTGCAGACGGTATGTCCAGTCGTGGGCCGCCATGAAGAACAAAGCCCACCACAACAGCAGCCCAAAGTTGATGACCGTGCACCAGCCCAGCATGTCTCTAAAGATGTCGATGCTCAACGCCATCCCCTCTGGTTGTCTGCCGTGTCGGCCACGGCTGCCGCGCGTCTCATCACTTAGGCGCCAGCGAGTCCGCGAAATCCTCGCACCGGCGCACCCATGAGCCGAGTTGCTCGTCGGTGTGCAGCCCGTCGGGATGGACGAACACGAAACCCCGCATGGGTCTGCCGGTGAAATCCATCTCGCGCGCATGGGGCAGGCCCAGGGCTTGCTCGTACCGCTCGGGGCCCACCCTCGCCATCATGGTATCGTCGACCACACCGCAGCACATGTTACCTGAAAGCATGAAGACGATGCCTCCGAACATCTTTTTTTCCACTACGTCATGACGATGCGAAAGCGCCTCGCGCAGCCGCTGGGCCATGCCTTCATCGTAGCTCATGAAAACCTCCTGACCATGTTCAATTACCGGCGCTACGGGTGCGGTATCGGGTTCACCTCGTCAGGGGCAGATCTGATCTTCGCTCACGGGCGAAGAGCCGCGGCGGGCTTTCCCTGGCCATGTACTCGTCAGCGGGTGAAGTACATCGACATGCGCCCCGCTTCGAGCGGAGCAAAACACATGAAACGGATAACGCGCAATAGATCAATGCAGGTGGCTTCCGTGCCACCGTGCATGAAACCAGCTCCGCGCCGGAATCGCGGCCGAAATCCCGCCGCCACCTGCGCTGCGGCTCGGAACGCGCCCAGCTCTGCAGGGCATCGAAATTCCGCCGCTGCAGCGCCGGGCTGCTGATCGCGTGCTGCGCGACAAGCCATGCCCCCTCGGCCCCGTCGACGCCGACCAGCGACTCACCCGGCCATCCGTGCCGCTCGACGATCTCGTTCAGCCGCACCGCGTGTTCCAGATGCACCGCTTCCATTTCCTTTGCGTATCTCTCGAACAGGGCACCCTGTCGCAGCAGCCGTGCCCGCACACGCTGATCCCGGTCCTTCATCCGCAACAGCCGAGTACGGAGTTCCTGGTTCACCCCGGCGCTGTCAGACGGCGCCGATCCGGTATCAGTCATGGTCCCCGGCTGAGGCGCCGCGGCCGTCATCGATCCACCGCTCGGCAGCTCGCAGCTCGTCGTAAGTGAACCGCCTGAACTTGGCCGAGATCAAGTGGTTCGCGATCTTCGGAACAAGGGCGGGGAATGCGGAATGCGTGACCGCGGTGCAGTCCTCACGCCGCAGCGGGTCCTCGGGCCTGACCATGGTGATGCCCTCATCGTGGTTTGTTTCCCGCTCCAACATGGGTCGTGGCTCCGTGGATTGCGAAGATAATTACCTATGGGTCGCTACTGGCGAGCTTTATGTGTCCATGCGAATCTCTCCTGCAGCGGCATGGAAAACGGATAAGGCCTCCTCGTCGCCACCGCCCGACCGCGAACCGGCTTGGCGTGACAACGATCAGAACATGGTATTGTCATTGGCCGATGTCTCCGGCACCACCTGCAGTACGTCCCAATGCTCCACGATCTTGCCGTTTTCATCAAAACGAAAGATGTCGATGCCCGCGTAGTCCCGGTCTCGCGGCCACTCCTGACGACAATGCAGTACCACGTAATCCGCCTCGGCAATGGCGCGCCTGAAATGTACACGCTTGTGCGGATACTCCCGCGCCATCCGGGTGAAGTACTCGATGAATGCGGCCTTGCCGTCTCCTACGTGCGGATTGTGCTGGATGTAGACGTCTCCGACATACATCTTCACTGCTTCCTCGGGCCTGCACTGATTGAACATGAGATCGTAAAACGCCATCGCGTTGCTCTTGTTCGCGGCAAGCTGATCTATCATACGCCGTATTCCCCGTGGTCTGCCTGGTTCGCGATCACGCCCAGGTCGCCGCCTTTTGCCTCTGCCGATGGATTACGGACGCCGGCGCCAACACATGACATCGCGCGAGACGATCGGCAGGCGGAATGTCGCAGGTCAGACGACATACCTTGAAGCCGGGTCACGGACCGCAATCAACACTGGCTGGACCGAACAGTATCGCAACCCCTGTGGCGACTCAAAAGTCGCATCAGGAAACTGCCATGAATGGCCCCTACGGCAGCGCCGGCCGCGGCGCACACGGCATAGATCATCACCGCCGTGTGCAATGCGTCACCCTTCTGCCAGGGCACTTGGTCCATGCCGGCAAACAACAGCGGCATCCCCGCGCCCCAGGCCAGGGCATTCGCCCACAGCCAGATTCCCGCCCGGTGGAGATGGCGTTTCAGCACCAGAAACTGCACCGCACCCAGCACCGGGCCTGCCGCCAGCCCGAGCGCGCACGCCAGCACGTAGGTCAGCAAGGCCCCCGGTTCCGGCCCCGCGCCCGGCCCGGACGCCGCGCCGGCCAGCGCCATGACGGTGCTCGGCAACATTCCAAGCAGCCATGCCAGACCTGCGCCGAGCGCAGTCGCAGCACACGCTGCTGTGCCAATCCCACCAGCCCGCCCTCGAAGAGGGCGCCGCACAGTACCGCCCCGGCCAAGGCGATGAGCGCCGCCGGGGAACCCTCGCCGGACTCCAGCCACGGCGCTGCCAGCCATCCGGCAACGATAGTCGTGCCCAGGCCCAGTGACTCCGACCAGGCGTTCGCGACTACCCAGTGACCGTAAAACGCACCATCAGGACGCATTACGCCGTCGGGCATCAGGCGTGGCGTTGCCGAGGCAGAAGCAGAGGAAGACGGCTTTGGAACGCGCTTGATCCGTACTCAAGTCAGTTCCCGAACAATTCCTGGACCTTGTCATCGAAATTGAAATACACGACGCGCCAGTCGTCCGCCGCCCGATACCAGTCAACGCGCCAGCGCAACGCATTCCTCTCGAACTTGTGCAGATAGATATAACGCACCAGTGAAGAACCGACCCGTATATCCCTGATGAACTCAGAACCGATGCTGTTGCCGTAGCGCTCCAGCATTGGCGGCGCCTTCAGACCCGCCTCGGCGTGCCGCGCGGCGACGTCGACCTCGGCGGGCGCCGCCGTCGTGTGAACTCTCAGTCTATCGAATCCGGCCTTTACCTTGCCCTGGGCAATCTCCTGCATTACCGCATCGGAGACCTGGCGTGCTTCATCGAGAGTCGTGACCGGTCCGGCATGTACGCTGTGGATGGTCATCGCCAACAACACCGTCACGAAACGCATCATGGTCTTTTCTCCTTGAGCTGGAAATAATCCATGTCGACGGCCCAGCCCGTGAACGTTTGTTTTGGTCTGACATGAATCGCCGCGCCGGCCGGCTGTCTACCGCCCGGTCTGACCGCTTCCCGTCCTGGCGCACATGGTAATCCTCTCGAACTTGACTGCAAAGCGGGCTGGCACCAAATTCATCCTGCTCGCATGATTGCGCCGCCAGCGTGGCCCGATAATGCGTGACTACGTGGCGCGGGAAAGACCTCGACGCGATGAAGATCAGCAGCGGGACGATTACCGGATCGTCGAGATACCCGATAACGGGAATCCAGTCCGGCATCAGATCAACAGACGGCGACGCGTAGCCGATGCCAGCCCCCGGGTGGTGCGTGCAAGCCGGGGCGTGCGGTGGTCCCGCATCATACCGCGCTCCATCATTCACCCATGCGTGGGCTGCGATTACGCCTGCTTCAGGTAACGAAGTCCTCCTTCCTTGACATAGAGCTCGCAGCCTCGGTCACAAACCGGCGCATGGACCGCGTCTGCGGGAAAGCGCAACCACGTAGCCGTCCCGTAACAGCCCATCTCGTCCTCAAAACGGCCGTTCAGGACATACATCTCGGCCCCCGCAGGGTAGGTAACCGAGTCCCGCTGAGTACGTGGCGCCCATCTCTCGAGTCGCACTGTATCCGCAAACCCGGCTTGCCGGTAAAGTGGTTTCACCTTCACGCCCGGGTCCGGTCCCGACTGCCAGGACAGTTTGCTGGTGTCAGTCGCGACATGGGCGCGGCCCGGTCCGTAGTATTGGCGCAGCTTGACGAACAACGTGCAGCCCAGCCTGGAAAAAGGCGCATGACGAAACCCCTCTGGATTGAGCAGATAGGTACCGGCAGGCCAGTCCCCGTGTTCGTCCGAGAACACACCCTCCAGCACCAGTATCTCTTCCCCGTCGGGATGATCATGGGCAGGGAAGCGGGCGCCCGAGTCGTAGCGCACGACCGCGGTCACCTGCCCGGACTCGGCCGGCCCCACCAGGTGGACCCGCCGGCGCCGGACCGAGCCGTCGGGGCTGAGCATCCATTGCATCCCCGCCGTGTCGACTGCGACACGTTTTGTCAGATCACCGTTTATGGGCGTTTCCAACCGAATCTTCCAGCAGCTCGGCGGCCCGGTCTATCCGCCACGACCGGCGGTCGGACTGGTTTCTGTCATCGCGACCATCAGGTGGGTAGCGGGCCACCCCGGCCCGTCGTTACCCTGTGGTCTGACAGCCATTCGCGCAGGCACTGCAGTGAAGGCGGCGCGGGCGAATAATACAGGTGCGTCCGGCAGCGGCAGTCCGATGCCCCGAAGCGGGGCAGGGCAGGGTCAAGCATGGGCACAGACGCCAGCAACCGCGCCCACCGGTGTTCACGTCGCACGCGGCCGGTACGGAACCAGACAGCGGCGGGTTCGCTCCGCCGCCGCAGGTAGTCGATGTGCCAGTGAGGCCGCGACACGCCGCGCAGGTGCCTGGCGACGCGCCCCCTGAGACCCCCCGGTGCGCGGGCGCTGCCGACGTAGACGTAGTAACCGTCGCACAATCGCAGTTCACCCAGTGCGCCTATCCTGACGGCACCGCCATTGCGGCTGCGTAGCAACAGCAGATACGTCCCCGGGTCGGCAGGCAGGTCGCTCGACATCATCGATCCCCATTACTAATGACCGGCAATCACCAGCCCGGCCGGCTGAGCGGGCGGTGCCGGAGACAGACCGCATCGCAGCGACGTCTACATACAACGGGTCGGCGCGATTACCGGTCCAGTCGCACCGTCCTCCAGGGCCTCAGTATCGGGGGCGGCGCTGCGGGCGGTCACCCTTTGGTTTGGCGGGATTCACCTTGATGTTCCTGCCCTTGAGACTGCTGTCGTTCAGGGCCTTGATTGCCGCATCCGCTTCCGAATTGTTGGGCATTTCAATAAATCCGAATCCCTTCGACTGACCGGAAAACTTATCGGTGATCAGTGTCACCTCCGCTACCTCGCCGAATTCGGAAAAAGCCTCCTTAAGGTCGCTGTCAGTCACGCTGTACGGAAGATTACCAACATAAAGTTTCATATGACTCTCTCAACTCGTGCGCTCTTTGAATGATCACTATCGAGAAGCCAGGCACACAATCAGCCAGATAGCGAGGGCGTAATTATGTGCAATTTCCTTATTCTTGTCTCCCTGATTGTGTCCAGGCATCCCTCAGGCCGGCATCACCCTCCCCGAACGCCGTGGCCGCGCCGTCGCCCAATTACTCCGGCCTGGGGCGAGAAGCTTACGTCGCAATGCCGGTAGCGGGCCACACGACCGGGGTGTGGTACCTATCGGGCAAGTCCTCGAGAATGCAACCGGCTCCCCTCCATCCAATGCAGTGGCGCCGCCGCGAGGGCGCAAACAACGGCAGAGCCGCCACCGCCTCTTCGCATCGGCATCGACGCCGTCACTACGGCCTGCCTGCATCGTCGCTACCATGATGCAATCGCCTCAACCACCTTGTTTCTCAATTTCCCGGCGACGCCTCTCTGATTGTTCCTGCATCAAGCCGTCCACTTCCCGCGCCTTCTGCAAGGCCCGGGTCTGGTCCTTCCACGCGTGGTTATACGGATCGCGGTCGGACCTCGCCTGCTCATCCTGCGCTCCACAGCCCGCGGTAACGAAAAGAAAGATGACAATCACGGCATTACGCACTAAATACACTCGGTTTCCTCCTGTCTCGCCGGCCGTTACTAGCCTTCGGCTGGGGTATCTGTTTCTTGCTGCGGACAGTCCATATGTTCGAGCAACCCGTCCACCGTGTTCTTCGAGAGATTCAGTTCATCGATGGCCGGGTCGACGAGCTGCTCCAGGTCATGCTCGATGCTATCGATGATTCGATCGGCCGGTCACTGCACGATGCGTATGAAGTATTTGGTGATCGTAGACACACTGGCCCCGAAAAATAGCACATAACCGATGATGATCCAGGCGTCCCCGATCAGCTGTGCCATTCCCGACCGCGGCATGTCGGCGATACCGACATTCTAAAACGCGGCGCCCCCTGTTGGGGCGCCTGCCCGTATCTGTATAGCGAGGGCGTCCCCGCCTGCTGTTCGGCCGGTAGCAGGCCTCCGGCAATAAGCAGCCACAGGCAAATCAATGGCACGATCATCTCCATGGCAGCGTGTGTGGGTGAAAATATCCGCGGTGACGCTCTGGTAGCTGTGGTTAATCTCGCTTCTTTTTTCGTCCTGTCGTTTTTAATTTAGCTATCAGCTGATGTCCACAGAGGTCACGACTGGCGGTCACAGGCGATTCTCCTGGGTATGCACGTTTGCAGGGCGGCCAATCGATAGCGCGGCCCGCGGGATCACCTGCGTTTCAGCCATAGGCCGCTGACTACAATGGCCGCGACGACCAGCCACTGGTAGAGCGGAAGGAAGATGAAGACCAGTCCGCCCTGGGCATCCGGATGGATGATTATCGCCTCGGTGGTCAACCATGTTCCGAATACGGTGATCAGTAGCGCGCCCGCCAGCACCATCCAGCGCCCCGCGCCCGGACCCGCCAGCCATACGGTTGTCACCATCAGCGCGACGTACGGGGAGATGGCCCAGCCCATGAAAAGCAGCAACGAGAGATAGCCGGCGACTGACTGGTAAGCGTAGTTGTCACCCCATGGCTGGGCCGCATAGATCATCATGCCCGCCGTCGTCAGGGCCCCTCCTGCGAGGAGGACGAGAATGCTGACCGTTACCAAGGACCTTGCGCTCAAACAGCCGCGCCCACGGCGAGCCCGACGCCCGCGGTGATGGCCATCGCCAGCGCGCCCCAGAACGTGACCCGCATCGCCCCGGTCAGCAGGCCGGCGCCGCCGGCGTGGGCGGCAAGGCCACCCAGCAGGGCCAGCAACAGCAGCGACGATAGTGCGACGACCGGGATCACGCGCGAAGCGGGGACGATGCCGGTGACGGCGACCGGCAAGGCCGCCCCGACCGCGAAGGTAAGCGCCGAAGCGAGCGCCGCCTGGATCGGCCGCGCCCGGTGTACCTCGGAGATACCCAGCTCGTCACGCGCATGGGCGGCCAGGGCATCGTGCTCCATCAGCTGCTGCGCCACCTGCCGCGCCAGCGAGAGCTCGAGTCCCCGTTTCATATAGATTGTCGCCAGCTCCTCGCGCTCGGCCGCTTCGTCGTGCTCCAGCTCGGCCCGCTCGCGCGCCAGGTCAGCCTGTTCCGTGTCGGCCTGGGAACTTACCGATACGTACTCCCCCGCTGCCATCGACATGGCGCCCGCCACCAGACCGGCGACGCCTGCCAACAATATATCGCCGCGAGCCGCGCCGGCAGCGGCGACACCGACGACCAGGCTCGCGGTGGAGACAATACCGTCATTGGCCCCCAGCACGGCGGCCCGCAGCCAGCCGATACGCTCACTGTAGTGTCTCTCGAAATGTGCTTTCTTCAATTACGGTCAGTCCCGTTGTCTCATGACGGTGGCGCCAGGCATGGGCATGGCGGCCTTCATCGATACCTGGCCGCCGTAATGAACTCAGAAAACGACTCGCACCAGACGACCACCGTGTTGTAGCGCGACACGTCCACGGCCCCGGGCACGGCAACGATGAAATTGTCGAAGGTCTTCACATCCCCAAGCAGCGCCGACCGGTCCTTGATGCGGAGGAATTCCTCTTCGTTCTCGACAAAGTCCGGGGTCAGATAGAGCTTGTAGTCCGGACCGGGGGCAATGCTGCCCATAAGCGAAATAGCCTTCGTGCTGATCGAGACTCGGCCTTCACCCCAATGCAGCAGGTCGCTGCCTTTCAGGTCGCGGCGGAACTCCCCAAAATACTGCGCAGTACCGGCGACAGACTCGACGTCGGCTGTTGACGGTCCCTCGGGGGCGGTAAGTATGGGCAGGACGTAAATCCCCGCGGCAAAACCCACGGCCAAGGCCGCGAGGTGGGACATCAAAAGCAGTAGCTTACTTGTCATGATTCACTCCCAGGGTTCCCGGACGGGCGATCAAACCCGTGGCTGGGGTGGTTTGCTGACTGTTTGTGGACCTGCCGAAGGTCCTCCGGCGCCTGTTCACGATCGGATTTGCCGTAGTCCCGAATCACGTTCGCCACCCGCAGCCGATAATCCCTGAACAAGACCGACCTGCCCCTGGACTGGGCCGAACGGTGCGCATCCACCTGGCGCCATGTCGTGATCGCCGACTCGTCGCGCCAGAAGGACAATGACAGGTAACGTGTTTCGTCGGTCAGGCTCCGGAACCGTTCCACCGAGATGAAACCATCGATCTGTTCAAGCTCACGGCGAAGCGCCGCCGCCGTGTCGAAGTATTCCTGCTTGCCGGCAGGATCAGGCACCACTTCGAAGATCACCGCTATCACACTTAACCTCCTTTGCGGGTCTGACCCCGCTTGCCTGGCGCTCCGGCGCCGTTCAATCTCGCCCGCGACTATCGATCGTTGGACGGCATGTTCCCAACACGACGCCTCCGTTGCAACAATTTCCATCCACCGATGTCACCACCGCTGGTGCCGTTTACGGACATACCCGCCGTCAGCGCGGGCACCCAGAGCGTGGAGGGGAGAAACGCGGCGCCACAAGGCCCACGAACAACACAGCCAGCAGATAGCGAAAGCTGTCGATGACGGTCAGCTCCGCAGCCGCCGGTGTTTTGTGACGCACCATGGCCCGGCACCGCGTGGCAGAGACTCACTCCTGTGCCGGTATGCCGAGATGGGCGAGGAGTTCATTACGGTCCGGCGCGCGGGCGACGATTGCCTCCTTCGCGCACTTGGGTAGTTTCTTGATGCGATGCTCGGCCTTGAGCGCAAGTGCATGACTGCCAAGCCTGGCCTGATAGACAAGCCGAAGCGGCGCCTTCGCACGCAGATACTTCGCGCCGCTGCGGCCTCCATTTCGATGCTCGCTCAGCCTGCGGGCTACGTTCTTGGCGACGCCCGTATACAGCGCTCCGGACCGGGTCCTTATCAGATAGATATGCCATTCCACCCCGGCCATGATTAGTCCTCAACCGCCGTCGGCGAACGCGGCCAGCCAAGCCCTTGTGGCTGTATGATCAACCGGACCTGCCGCTCCAGTATTGCTCAAGGGCTTCATCGATACTCTTCTTCTCCATGTCGGTGAGCGCGTCAGTTCCGCGCATGGCCCGCAGATAAGCGGATATCGCCGCGCACTCCTTCACGTTGAAAATGGAAAACCGATAGTGTGCGTAATCTGACCAGGTTCGCTCGCCGTAGCGAATCGGATTGATCTTCTCGCAGCGCGATACACTTTCGAGCCCATGGGTCAGATGGAACACCGGATCGGCCTGCCTCAGGTTGCCATCCAGGTCCGCGAACAGATAGGCCGGCAGATAGAAATGAAACGCCTCGTCGGAAAAAAAGCTCAGGGCGCTCCCCAATCCATCCGGGGACTGGTCGATGAACGCGGGGTCGAGTATCCGCCAGTCGTCCCGGCCCCTGAACTCCTGCGCCAAGCGACGGGGTTCGTCGCCCTCCAGGCTGTTGACCAGGCACCAGTCGCCGGGGTAGGCGACTCCGCGGAAGGCCTGCTCTATTCGTAACTTGATTGATGACGAATCATTCATAACGTGGTGGCAACACTCTAGCAACCCGGTATTGCGCTGTCGAAGCGCCCTGGAGCACGCTCATCAAAGAAAGCCAGCGCCAGGTCGAACTGCCGTTCCAGCGCCCACGTCTCAATTCCGTTGCGCCCTCTCCAGGCAGCGAGCAACTCGCGAATTGTCGGAATGCCGCTGCCCCTGAACGGGATTACGCCCTTCACGTTGGTTTCCCACCACGACCTGGTTGCTTTGGGCGCCGTTGCGTCCAGGGCCGACTGGTGCGTCCGGATCAGTTTTCCGTGGTTGACGGCAGGCATTTTGCCCGGCGAGGCCACTCAGGTCGGGTATCGAGCGCGCCGGCTGCGCTGTCCGGCGTCTGCAACGGCTGATTGCATCCCGCCAGTCAGGTCAGCCTTTGAAATCGGCAGTACTGGTACATCTGTTCGACTCCGCCCGGAGTGAAGTGCAATGTCTTGGCGTGCCGGGTCAACTCGAACTCTTTCCCCAGAACATCGCTCAACTGCCGATGGTCATAGCGCTGCACCGGCAGCCCGCTGCACTGCGGCGGCGCCTCCGCGGCGAAAGTGCCGATGATTGCACACCCGCCCGGTCGCAGAGCCTGCAGCAGATTCTCGATGTATCGCCGCCGCTCATCAGCGTCGACGAGAAAATGAAACACCGCACGATCATGCCAGACATCGTATCGTCGCTGCGGCAGGGCGACTTCGGTGATGTCCCCTTCGATCCAGATAACGCTGTCAGCTCTTGCGCCCAGCCTGGACTTGGCCAACGACAACGCCGTCGCCGCGAGATCGACCACCGTGAGCGAATCGTATCCGGCGTCCAGCAAGTCATCCACGAGGGTGGATGCACCGCCGCCGACATCGATGATGGAGGCATCCTTTTCAAGCCCGAGCTCGAGTATCCATTCCAGCGAAATCTGCAGGTGGGCCCGGTACCAGCCGAGCGTATGCAAAGGCTTGGCGGTGTACACGCGCTCCCAGTGTTGCTTACGTTTCATTCGTCAAGGCTCGGCCCCGTGCCCCCCACGACCTGTGGTGACGACCGCCAAGGCCTTGTTGTGTGGAACTCGGTGGCAGGTACGAAAGATCCCCCTAGCGCACAGCCGTCATCACCGGGATGCCGCTTCGGGGTGTGCCCTGGGCTAGCTGCAATCATAGATTCGCTGCATGTCTTGCACCGACCGCGCTACGAGTTCACGCAGCATATTCAAGTCGATGTGGTCCAGGCGCTTGACGTACAGGCAGGACTTTCCGGTTTTGTATTTTCCCAGCCTGGCCATCAATGCCGCATAGTTCTTGAATCCCGGCATGATGTAAATGGTGAGGTCCCGTTTTCGGGGTGCGAATCCGGTGACGAACCAATCCCCCTCTCGGCCGCTCTTGTACTTGTAGTGGTAGGTGCCGAAACCAACCATGCTGGAACCCCACATCCTGGGCCGCTTCGCGGTGACCTCCTTCATCAGCCTGAGCAGCGTACGGCAGTCCCGGCGCGAAACGTCATCTTCGATCCCGCTGATGAACCTGCTGGGACTGACATCCGTGGGCTTCGTCTTCAGTTCCGCCATACTTACTCCTCCACCTGGACAACCGCTCCCACGCGCCCGGTTTGGCCGGTGCAGCCATAGCGAGTTGCGCGAAGGAGGCTTGATTGCTGAATTTTGCGCGCCATCGCTCGCGATGCGCAAGACGAAGCCCGCAGAGTCGAAGCTGACAGCAGCGGGGTCGTGCTTGCCCAGCGCCGTATAGAGCCCGGCGCTGCCCGCTGACAGGCTTCAGTCCCGCCGTGTCGTCGCATGCCGCTTCGCCCGCCACCTGAGAAACATCCCCATTGCTGCAAATCCCGCGCTGATGACTGCCAGGGCAGCGAGCTGCTCGACCGCAGCGGGGCCGACCACCGGCTCTCTCCCGGGGCGGATGGAGACCGCGCCGCCCACCATGTACTGTACGAGGCCGATAAGGCTCGCCGACATACCAATACCTGAAATGATGAACGCCCAGGTCGATTGGACACGGCGGCGATGCGCCCGTGCGGGACGTATTTGGACCGGTTTGACGCCGTTGGATGAAGACATACTGATAGCGGGAATGTCTGGTGCCTAACAACCGACTTTGGCGGTGATCCATGATCGCATGGCGCGATCCTCCAGTCTCTCAAGTCATCGAGTAGAGCATGTCATAGAGAAGCTAGAACATATTGTCAACCTCCCAGGCGCTCGTCATGCGTCGCCGCGGAAAGGGATCGAACAATCCCGCCGGCGAGCGTCGCCACCGTCATATTCGGCGCCCCGAATAACATCCCGGTAATCCCACCTCGCCAACATGACATTTTGCTTCAACTAACCCATGTTGCCGTCGGACAGACGGTGGACGCAGCGATAAACCCGCGTGCCTTCCGGACCCTCGCAGCGGGCGAGCTCCACCGCGACCCGGAACACGGAGCCCTTCCCGTAATCCACGATGATCCTTCGCCTGACGTCCGCGGCCAGTTCAGCTTGGCGACACCCGCGACATACCCGGTTCACGGCCGGGCGATCGGGGTCCGCGGCGGCACCATGCTAGGCCCTCCCGAAAGCCGCATGGTACTGGATGATGCCGGAGGCGCCGTCCAGATAGCCTTGTTCAAGCTCTACCAACATGAACGCCTCCTGCGGTACGTCGTATTCGCAGCCAATCCCAAACCCCGCGGCGGGGGCGAAACCGAATCTCGGGTAGTAACCCGGATGACCGAGCACGACAACGGCGCCATAACCGAGTCGCGCGCACTCTGCGAGGCCGGCGCGCACAAGAGCAGACCCCACACCTTCATGCTGACGTTCCGGTACAACCGCCATGGGTGCAAGCCCCATGATCCTCAGGTCCGGTTGACCGACGAGCACCACAGGTGAAAACATGATGTGCCCGATCACCATGCCATCCGCCTCTGCAACGAGCGAAATAGATCGTGTCGCCTGTTCGTGCAACACCTCGACAAGATTGGCTTCAGCCGCTGTTGGAAACGCAGCCTCGTTGACTGCCCGTATCGCCGCCCGATCTTTCTCCATCCCGGTTCGAATTTGCATGTAAGTCCTCTCAGCAAAGCGGATCTCGCCTAACCGGCGCGGCGCCTTTCTGCACCGGTTTTCCGCGCCCTGTCGTGCCTGGACAGCAGGTACCCGGCCGAGAAATAGACGGCCGCACCCAGCACCCCGCTGTAGAGACAAAACTTGTGCAGGGTCGCAACCGACAGCAGCGCCAATTAACCGTTTGACTGGGAAAAAGGCGACAGCGGCTCCATGTCGCCGTGCACAATGCTGTCCAACAGCACGAGGCTGTACGTCCCGAAATTCGCGCTCAGGAACACGACCCTCCATGTAATATGGAAACCCCTATCTTCGCCGTCGGACAACGGGACCAGCCCCCACTGGGAGGGGTACTTTGCCGAGACCGCCGATAATCCGGAAATTAGCGTCGCGCCGGCATAAGTATGCGTGAAGCCGTGCAGCGTCCCTTCCCCGGTGATGATGGCGATCAGGGGTTGAATATCCATCATGATCTGGGCCCAGCCGAAGACCATGAGTCTAAAGCTGCCTCGGAGCAGGGCCTTGGCCAGAATTCCCGGTCCCCTATGCACGGGGGTAAACGGTACCATGTGCTCCCGGACAAGGCGGTCTCTCCAAAGGCTCCCGGTGGGAACGGTCTACGCCCCCGGCCCGGTGCATTCGCTTTGACCTGAATCACCCGGCGTGACGTTACAAGCGTAGATCCTTGAGGGTCCCCCTGCCGAGAAACCCAAACAGGAAAAACGATACATTTGCATAGATCATGCTCGCCAGCCACCACCCATTCAGGCTGAGGTCGTACATATCCATGGTCACCCATGAAACGAACCAGAACGGCAGCATCAGGAAAGATGTCACCAGTGCGGCGAGCCGGCATCCCGCGTATAGGCCTGCTAATCTAATGAACAGGATCCACGTCACGCCAAAGATCGCCAGATACGCACCGGCTGCGTAAGTTGACTTGTTTGTCCAGTCGGACGGCACGTGCTTCAAGCGCCCACTGGTGAGAGGGTAGTACACCCCTTCAAGAGGGCTGCTGAAAAGGATGGAACTGGCGCTGTCGATCACGAGCCAGCCAAAGAACAGTGCCGTAGCAAGTAGAAAATTCCTCCAAAGCAATCGCCGTATCACCTCTCCGCCACGGCTGCCAGAGCCTGAGTCGAGCAGATAATTCGCGCACTGAGCCGCAGACCATTGATGATGACGTCGTGTTTTATCCTTATCCAGCTTGAACCGGGCATATGTTTGAACGGTGATTTCACGAAATGAACAGGCAATACAGCCAGATGCCGGAGCCGGTCAAGGGCTTGGGCGGTGTTCCCATGGTCGCGATACGAACTGTTGGGCAATCGATGCGTGCATCGTGAGCTTCCAGCGAATGCGGCAGAACATCGATCAACAGCAACACCAGAATCACCGGGACGCCGATCGATGATGCCATCCGCGGAAGAAGCTCCGACCGAAATGCGACGCGTTCTTGTCGAAAACCGGCGGCAGGGCGATGCAGGGAATTGAAACGCGATAACAGGCCATGCGCTATACCGAGAACCTTATGGAGACACTACCCTCATTAATCACCCCGCCCGGCGGCGGGCATGCGGCCGATCGTGCCTGCCTGACGCGAGCCGAATGCCGCCGGCCCCGTCTGATCGGGGTCATCGCAAAGCCCCTCAAAGTTTCACGCCGTAATGCCCCAGCATTGCCACCATCAGCCAATAGCATAGCACTGTGATACCGATACCGATGCACAGGCTCAGGTAGAAATTCACTCCGCCTTTTAGCAACAGCGGTAGAGTGATAAACAGGGCCAGGGAAGGCAGTACCAGCCAGAAGATGCTGTTGGAAAGGGCGGTGACCTTGGACGGGTCCCTGGTATCGACATACAGCCATACCATGGCAAGGACCGAGACCACGGGCGCCGACGCCAACAGCGCGCCAATGAAGGAACTCCGTTTCGACAACTCGGAGATTACCACGATCAAGAACGCGGTTATGATCAGCTTTACGATGTAGTAGGCCAACTTAACGGTCTCCCTGATGTTATAGGTACGCGGTATTCTGCCGGCTGCGGCGCGCCGGGGCTCACATTCGAACGATCGCTGGCCGCAAGCTTCATGGCACGGCATTGTCCGGTGATGCGCACAGCCCCGGTCGGATCAGCAAGACCAGTCCTGCCAAGGGGGCGACGACAAGCTCGAGATCCTGGCGTACGCTCAGCATGAAAGCAGCCTGGGCGCCAACAAGGCAACACAGCACCGGAATCACTAGCGGGCTGCGCGGAGACGTCGCCACTGCGAAGGCCAGCGAGCAAATGTTGTATATGGTGGTCGGGCACCGCAGACCAAAGGTCCGTATAGCCGGGTTATTATGCCCTGAATACCAGGACCAGGCCGGATACACGACCAGCGCGAAAGCCAGCAGGACAGTACCAAGGGATGCACGAAAACCCCCTGCCCATTCGAAGCGAAGCCGATATCGAACAATGCCTTGCCAGACAAAACAAGCGCACCGGCCAGCGACATTAGCGAGAAGACGCAGGGCGCAAAACACTGCACGTTTCCGCAGCCATTATCTGACCTCCAGTTCCTTGTACATTACAAGCGCGTCAACGTAACCGGCACTGCTGCTGCAAAAAGCATTGGGTAATGTGCCTGCGACATGAAAGCCCAGCCTCTCCCATAGCCGGATTGCCCCTTCGTTGGTGGACACTACGAGGTTGTACTGCATGGCACGGAACCCCAAGTTCACCGCCTGCTGCTGCGAGTGCTCACACATCTTCGAGGCCACACCCCTACCCCTGGCCCTCTTTGCAACGATGTAGCCGCAGTTGCAGACATGCGCACCAAGTGCGGGCTGGTTTGGCTTGATATAGTAGGTGCCCAGGACCCGTTGATCCGGGCCTGTCGCAACATATGTTTCCTGAGGCGACTCCACCCAGATTGTATGGGCCTCCCGTTCGGTGATCTCCGGCGAGAATGCATAGGTCTCTCCGGTGCGAAACACGGGCTCGATCATTCGCCAGACCTGGCTCCAGTCCGCTTCACGATACTTCCTGATATTCATGACCGTTGTTCAGAACACCGTCGAGTCAGAGCGATCTCGTTATTCACATAACCCAGAATGGTTCAATGCAGGCGGATTATTGTCTTATCAATAAGATCTTTTCACATGCAACGTTGCCGGTATTCACAGCCGGCCCTCCGGCCGGCTCGACGGGACTGTCAGGTCATACCCCTGCCGTCGAAAACCAGCAGCACGTCGTGGATCTTACTTTCCCGGATCCTGAATAATTGGGCAAGACGTATTTCCCGATCCTCTATCTGATATTGGTAGAACACGGCCACCGATTCATCATTCTCGGTGATGCTCAACACTTTGTATAGGCAATTCACTGGTGGGTCAGCCCGCAAACTCGCAAGGTATTCGGAGGCCGTATGAAACTCGTGTAAAGTGCCGGTAAAGCTCAAATCAGCCGCAAGCAGGGGCGCCAGGCCATCAATGTCGCCCGCGCAAAAGCACCTCAGATATTCCAGCGCAGTTTCTCGATTGTTCATGACCCTGAACCATCCTCTGCAGGAGCCAGGCTGGGTCGACTTGACCGGTGTGTATTTACATTCAAGTACCAACCCGGCCGTACAGTTTATCGGCTTTGTCCCTCTCGCCCCAAATACACCGTTACACAAACTCGCCGGCGTATGAGCCGAGATAGAGTCAGCCTATCGCCGAAAACCCGACGACCGGCCATAGAGTTGTCGGCATATATCTGTTGCGCGGACTACCGTACACGCTGCCATTTCATCCCAGCCACAAGCTATTCGACATCGCACCGCATCCCGGTGCCCGTATAGCTGGTGCCCCGCATCGTCGATCGAGTGGCGTGCCACGCTCCGAGTGAGCGAGAACCCAAGATCCGGTCCACTGGCTCCACGATATGTGCTCTGCGCAAGCCCCGAGACTACGCTTTTGTTCCGCTGAGTATATGGGCTGAAACCTGAAACACGGCCTCACCCTGCGTATTGACGTGCTCACTGAGCGCGCCTTCGGCCTCGGCAAGGATTCGTTGGATTTCTTCCTCTTGCAAATGAATGTCCATCACGGGTAGCCACCCTCTGAGATCCGCCTCGACGAGTGAGCGAATGCTGGGAAAGCGCGCCGTACCTTGATGCGTATTGACCGCGACAGACGAGACCCCGGCTTGATTTGCGATTTGGACCAAGTCGTCCTTATTGCCGAGAACAAACGGCGCGCGCAGCGCATTGGCGGCATCGGTCCCGGCAGTGCGTTCCAACAACGACACCTCATCCGCGAAGGCGGGACACCGCTCGAGCGTATCCCAGACCGACAAAACCAACCGCCCGCCGGAAACCAGTACTCGCAGCATTTCCCGCACCGATGCCACATGGTCGGAAAAGAACATGAGGCCGAACTGGCTGATGACGCAATCAAACGACTCACCCGGGAAAGGTAACGCTTCTGCAGTTCCACGTTTCCAGTCAACCTCGGGAGCCAGGCGCCTGGCAACTTCGAGCATACCAGGGTTCGGGTCGGTCCCGGATACAGATCCGGAGGGGCCTACAGTCGACAAAGCGTCCCGTGCGAGGATCCCGGTGCCACAGGCGACATCCAGTACATGACTTCCCGGCTCCAGTCCGGCGGCTTGGATCAATAAGTGCGTCCACTGTTGAAACAGGGCCGGGACGAATAGTTCTTCATAGGCGCTCGCCGCGGCGATCTGCGCATGCGGCTGTGACTGATTCATCCTTTCCCCCTAGATTCGCCCAATGATCGGGCCCTCCCGTGCCAAGACGACGCAGCGACGAGGATAGCTCTTCGACATTCCTTGGAGCCCCTCGCCAGGCAGCTGCTCATTCGTTTCCATCGCTTCCCTGTGATCCCTTCATGAAGTGTAATCTACGAACCAGCAGCCAACAGAGCACGAGTGTCGGTGGCAGCAACAGCGCCAGGTAATTTTCTATACTTCCGGGTATTCGTGCGATGTCACCCCAGTCCCCCGGCGTAGGGAACCAGTCCCATGATATAACGGCAATTGCAACTGTGAAGGCGGCCGACGATATGACCGCTGAAGCAGCTATCTTGTCGAATGTTTCAACCTTCATGAACTTCTACTTGTCCTCCTGATAGCCGGCGCATCAGGCTCGCCGCAGCAAGGTGTCGAGCGGTTGGACGCCTCGATAGCAGACTCTATAGGTTCCGCGGCTCAACCTAGTCCAGCTTCTTCGGTAAACATACGGCTCTATCGACCTCCGTAAAGCCTGGCGTTTTGTGAGCGGCGATGAAGAATTCCTCTATCTCAGCAATATGATTATCCAGCGAATCGGGCCACAGTGCGTTCCTCATTCGACACCATTCCCGTGTAGCTGATTTCGTGAAATGAATTGTTAGACTGACCTATGTGTCTTTCAAGTCCTTGACGGTGAGCCAGACACCCAACCACAAACCGAGAAAAGTGCTGATTACCCCACCAATCATAATCATGGCCGCCCCTGGCGAAAGAATTAGTCCATCCCAGTCTTTATCCATATGATTTGCGAAGAGCATTGCTACGATCAAGGCAGCCATGTAGAGGATGAAAGGATTTGAAAATTGCCTCCCAATAAGCAGGCTCATCGTTCTTGACGACGCCGCCTTTGTCGTCGAGATCCTTGAAAAGGAAAAAACCAGAATAATCATGGCGTTGAGCACCATTCCAACGAGCACAATACCCAGGGCACCTTGAACGCCTGTAAAGCCACCACCGAACCACAGAATGAGTCCGGACCATGGAGAGGTGAGTCCAACCAGGACAATCGAAAACAAGAGCGGATTCAAGAATCTGTAGTGGTAGACACCGATGGCCGCAAGAGCTACGGTGACCAGATAGGGGAACAGCACGACAACTGACGTTCTTAATTTAGACACAGCAGGCTTAGCGTTTGATCACGGATACACGCCACTCAGCTGTCGCGGGCGCTGGTCCCCCAGGGCGCAAAACACGTAGGCGTGTCGGCTGCAATGATTTCGTAGATGCTTTTGCTACCTTGCCTTGCCATGAACAATCTCCCAGGCGCGATCAATAGTAATCCCGTTTGAGTAGTCTACATAAAGTGAATGCTCACAGCGCCCCAAGTCGATCAATGGCCGTTGGCCGTTGCCTTGGAATCGCACCATTGTCTTCAGCCCCCATGTATTCTGTTTGTAGATCGGCATCTTGTTACTCAGCCATCCGAAGAACGGTCCTATGTCCGGGGAATCAAAATTGTCCAGATAAGTCTGAAAATTCTCGCGCTTCTGCGACACCCACACGCCGAGTCCTAAGTGTCTCTGCTCGTGGTGAATTGGAATGAGAATGACGCCCCGCACGAAATAATCTTGATCATCTATTACGCACGTGTCAGAGTTGCCAAAGATTCGTTCCTCTCGCTCCGCTTCCGGTATCGCGAAATATGGATCAGGCCACTGAAATCCGATGTCCGGCAGATCCTCGTGTGATTCTCCGCATACTGCACACTGGTAGGTCATCATAGACACCTGTCGTTTAAAATAACCCCTAACCGGCGGGCGAGCCGTTGCGGTATTGAGTCACGCGTCGCCCGCTGGCCATGGTACCTAGTCAACGGCTAATGTCACTTCGGGCAATTCGCCTGCCTATCTGCACAACTATCAATACCAGTAACAGCGCAGAATGCAGGAGATACAGCACCAGGGGCGTCCATATCACGTAATCGTTTTCGATAAAGTAGGATGCCAGGATGAAAAGCACAACCCAGGCGAGTACATATGCCGCATGGAGTGCTCCAACGCGCACGCTCCGAGTAAGTACGCCAAGAACGACGCACAAGAGGAGCACGAGAATGGGCGTCAATGCAGCGACGACCAGCAACGGCGGTACATACTGGGCGTATGCGCAAATCGGAAACAAGCCCAGGCTCAGCGCAAGAAAGGGCAATAATTGCCTTGCACTCATTCGATCCTCGCCCAACACCTTCGCTGAGACGCGCGTTGCATCACCGCACCGGACCTTGAGGGTTTGTTGGACGACAATCTCACCGGTTCGGGCCGCCCCGCTTTTTCGCTTTGCGGCACGCATGACATTCAACGGCAAATGCATCGATGTGGCCTTTCGCCTCTTCGTAGTACCATTTCTGATCGCGCGCCTTCCAGATCTCCCGTTTCCCGCAGTTACGGCAGATAAATGGTTGGTCAATGTAGTACTCGGGCAGCGAGCCATAGGTGTTTACGTGGTCCAGCCTGCTATGATCGGCTGCAACCGCTGATGGATGTTCCTTCTGCTGGAGGGGATGCAGTTGCCCTATTCGATCCGCCTCCCGCAACTCTTTTGCGCTCGGATCGCGGCCTGTCGTCGGTTTCTTAGTCATTACCTCGTTGCTTAACTCTCAATGTCAGAGGCACAAAGCGCCTCGAGTGAGAACGTTGTTAAGCCTCATCTTGTTGCATGTGTTGAAGATATAGGGCTGCGATGCTCTCGCTCAGGTCGTAGAAGCGTGCGTCAAGGCGATAGATCTCGGACGTCAGACTTTCGTATGCTGCGAATACCGAACTGTTTGCATTTATCAGCTCCAGCGCGCCCTTCACAATCGCCGCGGTTTCAGCCGCTCCTATGAGTTCCAGGTAGTCAATTGCTTCGCGGAAGAACGCTAGTCCTTTGTTCTCCAGCAGTTGCAGGAACCCACCGTTTGCGACATCGCCTTCGAGATTGTTTAGAACCGTCGCCATACGATCGTCGCCGGATTCGGCGATAGCCAGGTATTTCTCGACCTGCGGGTCATGCGTGGGGACTGCATCCGGGCGCTGAGAAACGGAAACCCCAAGAGCACAATCGATCGACAGCATCTGGTTCGCGACTTCGTCAACCCACTCGAAAACTGCGTCATCATCAGCGACAAAGGCGTGCCCACTCTCATTCAACTCGCGGACACATTGCTCAGCGGCCGCCTCGATAGCTGTGTGGATTCGTATCATTACAACGTTCTCTATGTCAGAGTGAGTCATGTTCCAAGCGCACCCTCTTCATACATCAGGCGTTATTAACCTGAAGACCATGGTTGCCTGCTTACCCGCGGTCGCGATCGAAATTTGGTTCCAACAGCTTGCGATGGCTCGTGGCGCAAAGACATATATTTCCGTCTTTTCGAGTTCCAATCGAACCCGTCTCTATCTCAATATAGATCGAAATCCACCGGCGAGCTCAGCCGTGGTCAGGGTTATATCCTTCATGAATCAGACCAATCGTGTCCAGAAAGAACTTCTGACCGGTACGCTAACTTAGCCGCCCCCTGTGGTTATATTATGAGCGCGGTCGAAGGTCGCCAGCCAACAGAATATCTTACCCGACGCAAGCAATGAGCCGCGCGGACCAATAGATTGGAGTCGACGACCCCGGCTGTCATCTGGTCGGCCCCAATATGTCTTTCGAAGACATCGTTAATCTACGCACAGCTTTCCAGTCAAGACTAATGCGGCGTCTACTTTGACCTCTATATTCTGACCGGCTTCCATTGGCACGAAAGCGCACGAATCGCGCGACTCTTTATCGAACCGACCAGTACCGCCGTGGACAGGAAACCGTGCAATTTCCACATCGTCGACTGTAACCACCGCGATCGAATTGTCGGGCACTCTCAGGTTCCGTAACACGATTTTCAAGCGTTCGCCGAAGTCGTCGTAGGTCTTGCGTTCCAGCTTACCGTTAGGCTTCGAGAACCGACCTCCGGTCCTGCTCTCAAGTTTCGACTCAAGTTCGTGTTTTACGATCCGTACGGTCATGGTTCCTCGTCAGCTCTTAGACCGGGCGCTCAGCCGCCTGGTGCGGTGCGCCGAGGCATACAAGATTGATGTGAGGTATTATCAGCCTCCGATGAACCCCGCTGTGCGAAATCGCGGGTAGCATCTTGTCGGCAGCATGCCAGGGGCGGATCGCACTCACGATTGCCCAGACCGTCACTGTATGTTCCCGCCCCGGCAAAGGTTAAAGCGACACCGCGCGCAGTTCTCCTGGGCCTGCCAACGACTGCCGAGCGCCATTGGATCCTGGAAGAACGGTTCGCGGCACTCGGGACATCTCGTCCGCCGTGCGAAGCGTTCGATCACGATTGCGCTCAGCATCCACAGCAGGATGGCGGCAAGAAGCCCGCCTGGCCAAACCGCCCCGGCCTTTTCCGCTCCCAAGAAATAGGAAGCCACGGCGGTGACGATGGCAGTGACGGAAGCAAGGCGCCGTACCCGACGCAGCCGCGCGAGACGTTGCAGCGCAGCCCTTTGTTCATTTGCCGTCATACTTCAATGTCACGGTGCCTGATACTGAATCCCAGCCGCTCCCAGTACTCGCCGATAGGACAGGGAGCAACCAAGCGACGGTGCAACAGCTTTTCTTCATGCAGCGACTTCAAGGTGCGGTTGCGGTACCACTGTCCCGGTTGCGATGCTGGTAGCTAGTTTTCCATCACTTCTGCGACTTCAAGCGTGCCTATATCAAGAAGCGGTCACCCCTTGGCCATTGTAACGGCAGCATCCATGTTGTCGGCGGTTACGATAGATAATCCTGTCAAGGGATTCGACCCACCGTCGTCCGATATACCGCTGGAGCCTGCAATCTTGGATTTGCCTACCGGCGTGCCGGGGTCCACCGTGGCATCGCCGAGGCTGCCGGCCCCGGATTTCCAGTTCGACATAAGTTCCGCTCACTGATCAAGGCTCTCAATTTTTTCCCCCCATAATAAGCAAACACTCCTTGTCTCGCAAAATCGCCGCAACTTCTAGTGCTTAAACGACTTGATCATCCATACAGTAGACCACGTTGCGCATCACGCAACAATCCGCCTTTCACTGCCTAACGCTTCGCATCACCGGACGCCAAAAGCAGAGCTAGCCACGAGCGGCATCATTTGCGGTCCGAGTAAATGCTGTTTTCATGTTTATTTTTGGCCTGGCATCTGTATTAACTCTGACACCTCAAGTGAACCTCCAATATCAAGAAAAGGACAGCCCTTTGCAATCAACAGTGCCGCCTCCATGGAATCAGCTTCAATTATTGTAAAACCAGACATTGACGTTGTGCCTCCAGTGGTGACGGTACCATCAGAGTTTACCGTGCTCGTATTCTTAAGCGGATTAGCAGGACTTACAGCTGAGTCGCCCAATGAAGATAACCAATCCATATATTTCGAAAAATGTTGCTTGCCTTCCTCTGGGCTAGATGGCTGATCGCCGCCTAGATAAGTAAGAATGTATTGAGGCATTTCTTTCTCCTTATTTCAGTACCTTGCTCTAGCAATAAACATAGCGCTCGTGTTAACGGGCGTGCAAAAGCAACGCGAATCGCCACTTTTTCGCGTCCGTATCGAACTCGTTGTTAGGTGCGATGTTCATTTAGCCTGCGTTGCCGGAGGGTCTACGTGCAAGAAAATACGCAATAACTATTCCTTCAACCAAGGAGCCCAACATTAAGATAGCGAGCTCGAGAGCATTCAGCAAGAGTGGTTCCCCAAGCAACGTGTTGTAAGTAAACCATTCCTGAAACAACCAATACATCAACCAAATCGTTAAGCCCCAGAACAGCCTTTTTTTAACCATGTTCTTCCAGGTATCGAGGGCAGGAGAATGCTGAAAAGCCAGGCGTGAATGATGCTCAGTATGACAAGGCCTGCGACTGAGATCGGCATGTTTCGTTTTGGGGTAATCTCAATTAATAGTTGGCTTTGCCATTCAGGGTTGTAAAGAATCGCCTGGATCGGTGGGCTGGAAAATAAGGCGCCCAGCACTCCGTTACCAATAAAGCCGCCAACGAGACCAGCGGCCAGCATTTTCACGGTGTGATTATTCATCATTTTCCCCTTACGCTTTCGCACCTAACGTTTGCGATCAGGCGCGCGAGCAAAGCGAGCGTCGACTCTGCAGCGCGCTGTTAGAGTTACACTCGTTTCAACCGGTTCTTTCGTCTCCATTCTTCGTTCCATCCGTAAATCTTTACATGATGCACTTGATTCCTTTCGTCTTTCTGATCGACTATTTTGGAATTACTCAATTCTGACCCTCCCCGTTCTTCCGTAAATAAATGAGTGTGTGGGCAATCATTTTCTTCCAATTTTTCTTTGATCCTATTTAGTTCCTCTATAAAGAATTCCACTCCAGCAAGATCAACATGAATTACAACCTGCCCACCATTTTCGTCAGTCACAAAACTCAAGAGGTGTTTTTCCATTTGCGTAACTCTAACGTTCGACCAAGTGACGCGTTAAGCGTCCACTTGCGTGCCGTTTTAGGATCTTTTTGATCATAATTCCTTCTCCCCAGATTCTGTTGAGAAATCTGAAGGTTTAGAGATGAGCGCAAATAATTCTTCTGCTCTTTGCAATACTTCATTTACCGAACAATCGAAAACTTCCACCCCAATTTGGGTGCAATTGCTCCTTCTGATACTGGATGTGGCTGCTTCTTCCCATGTGCGTTTACATTGAAACAATTTAATTAGCTACAAGGTTGACGCAGCGGTTCAGTGACCCGATAGTCACACATTCATGTTATCCCGGTATCCAATTTTGAGCCGATTTGGCAAGTCTTCAGAGTGAAGCTGGATAGTAAAAAATAGTCAAAGCCTTTCTTTGCTGCAGTATTGTCGGTTTCATTGCGTCGAAAATTGCGTGGTTCATAATTCTCAATCAAAGTATCGGCACCCGCATGCGACAGATATACGGCATTCCGCTTTCGATATTCGGGTTGCCAGCCGAGCTTATCGGCAGGTTTCTTTACCGAACGCAACGTCTGATCTTTACTGGTTCCAAGCTCCTCGGCGACGAAGCGAATTGCTATATATTCCATCCGTATGAATCTAGCTAAATCGTGATTGTAGAGGCCTAACGTTCCGGTTGAGACGCGCGGGCGGAGGCGCGAGGCGCCGGAACAGTAGCGTTGTCGTCCAACCGGTTGTTAGTTGGCACGTTGGGCACGATATACCAGCCACCCGTAGGCGGCTAGAAGGAACGGGGCGAGCAAGATAGATAGAACAGATACCAGCCAGACAAAGGCGTAGGTACTGTCGTTACCAGACCTATCTTGATCTCTAATACCAGCCATGATCTCAAACATGACGTGCTCGAGATTTAAGAAGGCTAGAGCGTTCACGATGACGACAGGCGGCACCAACGCCCCAATGAGAATCGTGAATCCGCTCAGGCCGGCGACCCGACGCAGGAACGCGAAGAGCAAACCCACGCGCCATGCGGCAACGATGGCAAGAAACCACGCATTGACTGCCTGTGCCGTCCGCAACGGCATGAACTGCTCTACGGGGATCGCATATAGAAGAGCGGGTGGGGCCGTGAGCGTTATGAGGAGAAGGAGGTTGCGGTAGGACCAGTCTTTTGGCTTCAGCGGAGCCAACAAGATCCAAACAATGAGCGCCGGGACGAACACGTATGCGACCGAGCCCAATCCGAGGTGCTGCCACAGGTATGCCTTTGGATTGTCCCAGTAGCGCCCAACACCCGCGGCCCAAGTGAATACCAGGCCGAACAGCAGGTACGCACGCCAATGCTCTCGTGTGGCCGAACTCGGATTGCGAAATGTTAGGAGCCGGAGTTCGTCCGCAAAGATCGTGCGCAAGAGAGCTGCTCGTGCCATCTAACGACCAGGCTGGGCTGCGGATAATCCGCGTAGCGGATTGGCCATCAGTTGCAACGCCTTTTTAGGCGACATAGCGCACGGTCAAGACGATCAAGGCCACAACCCCTAGGCTCACAAGAAGAGACAACAGGAGGCGAGCTTCAGCTTTCCGGTAGTCTTCGAACTGAGCGGAGAGCGCGGGATCGTCGAGATTCTCATACTCCCGGCGCGCAACGAACTGGGCAAATCGGCTCTGTCGGACACTCTGTAGGTAGCCGGGTTGGGGGCGACCAAGCGCCTCGTAGGTCTCGGCATGCTGCGTAGCGAGCGCTGCCGCGAGTTGCCGCCCTCTCCGGATCAATCGCGCCGATAGAAGAATTGCGCCTACCAACCATCCGAGAGCAATGAGGCCAAGTGCTTGGTCGGATTTCATGTCGCCTAACGTTTGAGCTCAGGCGCCGCTGTCGTGCTCAGTCGGCTGGAGCGACTTGTTAGAGGGCGCCACCGTAAACATCTTTACGATGTCCTACCCTTACTACAACTACAATAAGTTCATTATCTTCAATTCCGTAGACAATACGGTATGACCCTTGACGTATACGATATCTGTCGTTACCAGATAATTTCTTTGAACCAGGTGGCCGGGGGTCTATCGCCAATTGGCCTATTCGTCGGATTATGCGTTGCCGTTCTTTTTTTTGCGGTATGGCTTCGATTTCTTTCACCGCGGAACGCTTAATTGAGGCCTTATATTTTTCCACGCCGTCTTAGATCTTTTACGACGTCTTCATACGGAAGGCTTGGCTCGTTCACTCTTTCTTCGAATGCGGCAAGGTCCTCGGCATCTTCGGCAAGGCTGAGTTGCACAGCCTCGTTAACCAAATCCGACATGGATCGCTCGGTCTCTGCAGCTTTGACCCGAAGAGCACGGTGAAGCTCTGGATCGAAATATACAGTTGCTCGCTTGGGATTAGTGCTCATAGAGACATACATATAGCACTATGTCGCTATAACGTCAAGACGTTAGTTTTCTAGCCCTCTAATGTTTGAGTCGAGCCGCGCGGCCTAGAAACTTTGTCATTTTTCACCCTAATGGAGCCACCTGTTTTCGGGCTAATGGAGCCACTTTGAGTTGTCATTTTCAGGCTCGAACTGTTTTCATTATTTGCCGGTTTTCACCTTGGAATCAACCCGCGATGGCATGGGGCGGGGTGAACGATAACTCTTTCCATCGAGCACCACGCGATAAGCGCCATGGCGGAGTCGATCCAGGGTAGCGGCGCCGAGCAACTGGTTGGGAAACGCATCGCCCCATTCGGTAAAGTCCAGATTACTGGTCAGCACAGTGGCGCCGCGTTCATACCGTTCGGCGACCAGGTCATGGAAGTCTTCATCATGAGGTGGACGCAAGGGTTTGAGTCCAAAGTCATCGATGATGAGAAGTGGGACGCGCACCAGGGCCTGGAAACGACGATCATAGGTGTCGGTGGCGCGGGCGGCATGCAGATTACCCAGAAGCTGTGACTGCGAGGCAAACAGGACGTCGTGTCCCTGACGCACCGCGGCATGGCCGATAGCCTGGGCGATGTGGCTTTTGCCGGTGCCGCAGGGGCCGACGATGAGCACCGCGACCTTCTCCTCGATAAAGCGTCCGGTGATCAACTCCTGGATCAATGCCGAGTTGATCATGGGATTAAACGAGAAGTCGAACTGATCGAGGGTTTTGTTTGAGCGGAACGCCGCCCGGCGAAGCCTAAGCGAGAACTTTTTCTGTTCGCGCCGGGCGACTTCGTCGGAGATGAGGAGCGACAGGAACTCGGTATAGGACATCTTTTTACCGATGGCCTGTTTGTTGCGGTCCTCGAGGGAATCGAGGATTCCGGATAGTCTGAGTTGTTTCAGCATGGGGGCCAGTTCAGGCATGGGATTCATAGTGATATCTCCTGTTTAGTGTTTTAGTAAGGTGTGGAGGGGACGGCAGAAGCGACCGTGACCGGTATAGCTATCTGCTAGGGAATCGAAGGTTTGTTCCGGGGTGGGTAATCCGTCCAGGCCTTTTTGGAGGATGGTTTTGACGGTGCCATAGCGCGGGTTGTCGAAGTCCAACGCTCTTTGGCAGGCGGCCTCGAGGCGGGTGGCGCCATACTTTTGTTTGAGCCGGACGATCCCCTGTGCAGCGCGCAGGTTTTCCATGATCTTATCCGCGAACAAACGCTGGACCAGAATGTGACAGGCGGCGCCGATGTCCTGGGCTTGTTTGAGGCACCATTGCGGGTCGCGCATCTTAAAGGCCAGGGCTTCCGGGGGCATGTGATCCTCGATAGTGGAGCGGCTGCCCCCCTCTGTCAGCATAGATGCCCGGTGAATTGATTTGAGAGTCTTAACCTCTGAGGGTGCGGAAGTGGGTCATGCATGCCGCGTTACAGCGATGAGTTCAAAGAGCAGGTGGTGCGCAAGATGATGCCGCCAAATGCCCAGTCGGTGGCCCAGGTGCACCGGGAGACGGGCATTTCCGAGCCAACCCTTTATGCTTGGCGTAATCGTTATCGCGCAGAGGGCCAGGTGGTGCCGGCAGATCCGTCGAATCCAGAGAACTGGAGTGGTGAGAACAAGTTGGCGGTCGTGATCGAGACGGCCGCGCTGAACGAGCAGGAGCTGGCCGAATACTGCCGGCGCAAGGGCCTGTACCCGGAGCAGATCCAGCGCTGGCGTGAAGCCGCGGCGGGCGGCAATGACGATACGCAGCGGCTCAGTCCGGCCGAGCGGCGCGAGTTGCAGGCCGAGCGCAAGAAGACACGCCGGCTCGAGAAAGAGCTCAGGCGCAAGGACAAGGCGCTGGCCGAGGCGGCGGCGTTGTTGGTGCTGCAAAAAAAAGCCCAGGCCATCTGGGGGGACGACGGGGGCGATTGATCATGTCAGCAGACCGTCAGATGGCCATTGAGCTGATTGATGAAGCCTGTGCGGCCGGTGCCCGGCAGACGCGCGCCTGCGCGGTACTCGAGATCGATGTGCGTACGCTGCGTCGTTGGCAACAACAGCAGCGTGACGAACAGTGCCTGGTCGACCGGCGTCGCGAGACGGCGGTCGATCGGGTGCCGGCCAACAAGCTCTCGCCCGAAGAGCGTGCACGGATCCTGACTGTCTGCAACGCGCCGGCCTATCAGAGCCTACCACCGTCGCAGATCGTGCCGCGGCTGGCGGATGAGGGCGAGTACCTGGCCTCGGAATCGACCTTCTACCGGGTATTGCGTGAAGCCGACCAGCAGCATCGGCGTGGCCGCGCACAGGTGCCGCGGCAAGTCCCCAAGCCGCAGGGCTTCAAGGCCGAGGGACCAAATCAGGTCTACTCCTGGGACATTACCTACCTGGCCGCGGCGATCCGAGGGACCTTCTATCGGCTCTATCTGGTCGAGGACATCTTCAGCCGCAAGATCGTGGGCTGGGAGGTGCACGAAGACGAGCAGTCCGCGCATGCCAGCGTCCTGATCCGCAAGACGTGTCTGGCGGAGGGCATCTGTGAAGACGGACTGGTGCTGCATTCAGACAATGGCGGGCCCATGAAGGGCGCAACTATGTTGGCGACCCTGCAACGGCTCGGTGTCGTCCCCTCGTTCAGTCGCCCATCAGTCAGTGACGACAATCCGTACTCGGAGAGTCTATTCCGGACCCTGAAGTACACGCCCGCGTATCCGGGCAAGCCATTCGAGAGTCTGGCAGCGGCGCGTGAATGGGTTCATCGCTTCGTGCAGTGGTACAACGAGGAGCACCGTCATAGCGGCATCCGCTATGTCACGCCGGGTCAGCGACACCGTGGCGAAGATGCCGCCATTCTGGCGGATCGCAAGCGCCTTTATGAAGCCGCCAAGCAAGCGCACCCGGAACGCTGGTCAGGTGAGACGCGGGACTGGACGCCGATCAATGAGGTCTGGCTGAACCCGCCACGGAACCAAGAATCGGAAGGCCCTGCGGCAACGAAAGTCGCATGAAAAAATCGGGCAACTTCGTTGACAAACGCCGCTGCCGGGCTTGAACAATCTGGGGTGGGTCGCGACCAGTTCGTGATCCCGGTAAATGCGCACGGTCACCGGGGCGGCCTTGAGCCATAGGGTTTGTCGCATCAGTTGGAACGGGACGGAGTACAGACATTTCTCGAACTGGACATGGGCGTCACGATGGACTTTCACCCGTGCCCAGGTGGCCGGTTC
>CAMYNL010000003.1:0-74537 GCA_947259705.1 uncultured Gammaproteobacteria bacterium
TTCTTGTTTATCGGTGCGGGTCTGTTTGCCCTGTTTTACCAGGTTGCCGATCCACAATCCCGTCGTCCCGACCGCATCGAGGTAAGCGCCGCCGACATCGAGCGTATGGCCAACCTATGGGCGCGCCGCTGGCAGCGGCCACCGACCCCGGCGGAACTTCAGGGGCTCATCACGGCCCATGTCCGCGAGGAGGTGCTGTATCGCGAGGCCAAAGCATTGGGCCTGGAGCAGAACGACACCATCGTGCGGCGCCGCATGGCCCAGAAGATGGAATTCTTTTTTCAGGACATCGCCGCGCGCAAGGAACCGACCGAGCAGGAATTGCAGGATTTTCTCGATAACAATGTCGAGCGCTTCAGGCGCCCTGCGCGGCTCAGCCTTACACAGGTTTACCTCAGCCGTGACAAGCGGGGCGGGCAGGTGATGCAAGAGGCGCGGATGCTGCTGGATGACCTGCGCCTGCAGGGCGCGAATGCGGACCCGGTACCAGTGAGCGATACCTTCATGTTCGGCTATCGTTTCGATGACCACAGTACGCGTGACCTATCACGCATGCTGGGGGAGCAGTTCGCCAACGCGGTGGTGGACCTGCCCATGGGCAGCTGGCAGGGGCCGTTGGAATCCGGTTACGGCGTCCATCTGGTCTTTGTGCATGACCGCGTCGACGCCGCCCTGCCGCCGCTGGCCGATATTCGTGAACGGGTCCGCAACGAACTGCTGTCCCGGCACCAGCGTGAGGCGAACGAGGCGATATACCAGCGACTTCGCGAGCGTTACGAAGTGGTGATCGACAAACCAGAGGGTGCGGGGGTTGCCGACGCCAAGTCGGATTGAGCATGAACGCGTCACGTGTCTTGTCGCTGCTGGCCGCCCTCGTATTCTGGCTGGCGTCCACTGTCACGCTGGCCCACGAGGTGCGGCCCGGCTACCTGGAGCTGCGGGAGGCGGCGCCGGACAAATTCGCGGTACTGTGGAAGGTACCGGTACGCGGGGACCGTCGTTTCGGTATCAGGCCGCAGCTGCCGGAGCAATGCAAGGAATCCACACCAGTGGCCACGTATCCCGCGGCGGGGGCTCTGATCGAGCGCTGGACTGTGGCCTGCGAGGGCGGGCTGTCAGGCCATACGATCAACATCGACGGCCTGCAGAACACCCTGACCGACGTGCTGGTGCGCGTCGAACGCCTCGACGCACCGACGCTGACGGTGCGGCTGCAGCCGGATTCGCCGTCGTTCGTGGTATCGGAACGTGCCGCCGGCTGGCAGATCGCCAATACTTATCTATGGCTAGGTGTCGAGCACATCCTGCTGGGTATCGACCACCTGCTGTTCGTGCTGGCGCTGTTGATCATCGTCAAGGGCTGGCGCAGGCTGGTGGCGACCATAACGTCGTTCACATTGGCCCACAGCATCACCCTGGCCGCCGCGACCCTGGGCTACGTCCATGTGCCGCAACAGCCGGTGGAGGCGATGATTGCGCTCAGCATCCTGTTTCTGGCTACAGAGATCGTTCACCGCTGGCAGGGCAGGCCGGGGCTGACCCAGCGCTGGCCATGGCTGGTGGCATTCACTTTCGGATTGCTGCACGGCTTCGGCTTCGCCGGTGCACTGGCGGAGGTCGGACTGCCGGAGGATGCCATCCCGCTGGCGCTGCTGTTCTTCAATATCGGCGTGGAACTTGGCCAGTTATTGTTCGTCGGCGCATTCCTCCTGCTGTCGCGGGCGCTGGCGGAGCTGTTGACTCCGCAGCGGCAATGGGCGACCGAGGTGCTGCCGGCCTACCTGATCGGCAGCGTAGCCGCGTACTGGACCCTGGAGCGGGTAACCGGTTTCTGGACAGCATAGAGAAGTGGGGTCTAGAGAAGTGGGGTCAGATCCCACTTAATTGAGAACAGCATTGTGGCTGATAGCTGGACCCATGATTTCACGGGAAGTTGGATCTGACCCCACTTCTTGCAGATCTGACCCCACTTCTTGCAATGTATACAAGGAGCAAGACAATGGCAGACAGGCGAGAACGTATAGAGGTGATCGGGGCAGGGGGCCACCGAAAGGTTCATGACATCTGGTGGTCATTCATGCTGCGCGGCGTGCTGGCTGGCGCGTTGGGCGTGTTCGCACTGCTCTGGCCGAGCATGACGCTCAGTATTCTGGCCCGACTGGTTGGCGTCTTTCTGCTAATCGACGGCGTCGCAGGGCTGATCACTTCCCTGCGGGCTTCGCCGCGCGGGACCTATCTGCTGCCGGCGCTCGCCGGTATCGCAATCGGGGCGGTATTACTGTTCTGGCCCGGCGGATCGCTGCGCACGCTGCTGGTGATACTCGGTGCCTGGGCGCTGTTCATTGGTATCGGCCACATCATGGCCTCACGCGATCCGTCGGTCCAAGACGCAGACCGAGGGCTGATCAACAGCATCGGGATTATCGTTTCGATAGTGGGTCTGGCACTGGTCCTGTGGCCCGGCGCGGGCATCGTCACGGTGTCCTGGGCCATCGCCGCGGGCGCCCTGCTGCTGGCCGCCTTGTGGATTACCCTGGCGATGCGCCTCAAACGGCTGCAGAACGACATGGCTGCCTTGCGCTAGCTTACCGGGGTACGCGTGCTAACGGGCACTGGGCTCCGAGAAGTGAGGTCAGGTCTCACTATTGATCGTGATACTAATACAGTGGGATCTGACCCCCCTTTTTTGTTGTGATACTAATAAAGTCGGATCTGACCCCCCTTTTTGGACCCCCCTTTTTGTTTCTTTGACTATACGCAAGCATGAAAACATATAGCCAGCTCGTCAATGAGGCGGTCAGCGCGATCAGGGAAATCTTCCCCTGGGACCTTGCCGAGACTCTGGCGCAGCGGGAAATTATGATCGTCGATGTGCGGGAGCCTTACGAGTTCGAGGCGATGCATATAGAGGGCTCGATGAACGTCCCGCGCGGGATACTGGAGATGGCCTGCGATTACGATTTTCAGGAAACCATACCCGAACTGGTGGAAGCGCGCGACCGGGAGATAGTGCTGGTATGTCGTTCCGGTAACCGGACGGTGTTTGCGGCCTATGTGATGCAGATCATCGGCTATGAGAATGTCGCGTCACTGAAAACGGGGCTGCGCGGCTGGAACGACTACGAGCAGCCCCTGGTAAACGGCCGCGGTCAGCCGGTGGATATCGACACCGCGGACAAATACTTCACACCGCGGCTGCGGCCTGAGCAGATGCGGCCAAATAAGTAGCTGTCCTAGAGTATCTCCTGCCGGAACCCCATGCGAAGCCATTATCGGGCACAAGGCCCGACACGATACTCAGCTTCGGCAAGAATCCGGAGCCACTCTACCTATTTCGATTTCGCAACCAGCAGCGGGCAAACATGTGCGCATAAGATATTCGATACATCCACCTTACTGTCACGTCCTCGAAATTGACCATCAACTCTCAGTATTGATTTATTCCGCCGGAAAATCCTTGAGCCCAAGGGGCAATATGTTCAGGCTGGTATGGTAGCCGCCACGCCCGGACTCATTCCTTTCTACGATTATGGTCTTCCGTGTTCCAGAGACCTCAAGACGGGTGCTTTGTCTATCCGAGCCATGGTCATGTTGACTGGAGTCCGAGACGTTGAGACAGTTTGTAACCGAACCCAGCATGTTCGCATAGGCCTCAGACACGGATCCGGCCTGTGGATCATGCCTCCACTTGCATGAATATAGTGCTATATCATCGACATCTTCGATTGTGCATACATGGGCGCCCGGCATCCTGTACGTCGCTACCCATGCTTGAAGACGAGGATCGAAATAACCGCGCAACTGTCTGAAGTCGGTGTCCGCATGAACCAACAGTCTCTTGAGCGGCTGACATAGGCTGTCGGCGTAGGAGTTGCTCATATATGTCGCGTAAACAGAAAAAATCAGGATCGCAGCGCCGTAAGCGGAATATCGTGACCACAATATAAACCTGCTGACCATGGTGATTACCGATTCTCTTGTTTCTGCCGTGTTTCGCAAACCTGTCACTTCCAAAGTTGACAACCTGGTTCATGGGGCTGGACATGAGAATGCTATCATGTCCGGGCCTGATTTTCGTGCATGCCGGATACACGCAGAGCGGTGTGCAGGGTGATGTGGGCGGTTGAGATTTCGCCCACGGTATATCAGTGGGAGTTGCGCACCTCACCGTATCAGTGTGCATGGATTAGTGCTTCTTGCGTCGCCCGCTTCGCTCAGCAAACAGGCAGTTGTCGTACGCGGACCGCATCACGTAGAGATGTCGGCTATTTATGGGCGCGAGGGCAAAGAAGCTCGGCGGTGGTGCCGAGTCTTGGCTGCGCTTGGAATGCCCGAGCTGTCGTAACGGTGGGGGCGGTTACAACCAGCCTAATTACCTCTGCATGATGGACAAGATACCTAAAATACCCTTTCCCCGATGGTTGCTCGAGGCAATGGTCATCATGCGTGCCAAGCTCAGGTGCCGGCCGGCAGCAGTTCAGGTGTTCGTGGCCCGGCGCAGAGTCCCTGGCGTTCCCGGTGCCGCACCTCGGGAGGCATCCGGTTGAAGCTTCACCCGCTGCGTCACCGCGTCCTATTTCCGCTGCTTGCGGTTGCGCTCTTCCTCGGCGCTGCCGAGGGCCTGCTGGCACTCGCGGGCGTGAACCCTTTGCTGGTTGAGGAGGATCCGTTCGTCGGCTTCTCGGGCCGGGTGGATCTGTTCCGGGCGGAGACCAGCGCGGATGGAGAGATCATGCTGTTGACGGCGCCTGCGAAGCGCGGGCTCTTCAATATGCAGCGTTTCCCGGCCACCAAGGGACCGGCGGGTTATCGCATCTTCTGCCTGGGCGGCTCCACCACCTACGGGCGCCCCTACGATCACCGCACGTCCTTTTGTGGCTGGCTCGGCGCATTCCTGGCGCTTGTCGATCCTTCCGGCAAGTTCGAGGTGATCAACGCTGGCGGCGTCAGTTACGCGAGCTACAGGGTTGCCGCGCTGATGGAGGAGCTGGCGGGCTACGCGCCCGACCTGTTCATCGTCTACAGCGGCCACAACGAGTTTCTGGAGGAGCGCACCTACCGGGACATCGCCGGCAGACCGGTCTGGCAGATGCGGGTGGTCAACATCCTCGCCGGTACCCGCCTTTACACAGCGGTTGCGAAGGTAGCGCGGACCACCGGCCTGGCGCTGCGCCCGGTGGAGGAGCTGCCGGCAGAGGTACGAGAGATTCTTGGTCGCACCGTTGGACCCGAATCGTACCAACGGGACGATACGCTGCGGGATCGCATCGTCGCCCATTACCGTGTCAACGTGGAGCGCATGATCGCCATCGCGGAGTCAGCGGGCGCGGACATCCTGTTCGTGCGGCCGGCCGCCAACATCAAGGACGAGTCGCCGTTCAAGAGCGCGTACCGCGCCGAGCTTGTTGATGCGGAGCAGCGGCGCCACTCAGGGCTGCTGGAGGCGAGTATTGCTCTGCTCGGCGAGGGACGTCATGCCGAGGCCCTCGCCCGGCTGGACGAGGCGCTCGCTATCGACGACCGTCACGCTGAGAGCCACTATCGGCGAGGCCGCGCGCTGCTGGCGCTGGGCCGTTTCAACGAGGCCGCCGCGGCTTTAGTGCGCAGCCGCGACGAGGATATCGCGCCGCTGCGCATCACCAGCGCGCTGGATCGAGCGCTCGTCGACGTGACGGACGCGCGGGGTGCTGCGTTGGTGGATTTCCCGGGATTTATCGGTGCCGATTACCAGCGGCGCTTCGGCCATGCCATCCCCGGCAGCGAATGGTTTCTCGACCATGTGCACCCGACCATCGAGGGCCACCGGGCGCTCGCACGCATGCTGTTCGACCGGATGGTTGACCGCGGCGCCGTGAGGCCGGGCGACAGCTGGAACGAGACCGCCGTTGCGGCACTGATCCGGGAGCGCATGGCGACCGTGGACCGGGGTGTGCAACAACAGGCGCTGCTCAACCTGGCGAAGGTGATCGGCTGGGCGGGCAAGCTCGAAGAGGCCCACGCGTTGCTGCTGCGAAGCCTCGAGACCTTCGGGCCCAGCGAGCAGACCCTTTCCATGCTGGGACACTCGTCACTGCGGCGCGGGCGTACCGCCGAAGCGCTCGACTACTACCGTGAGGCGGCGCGGCTCTACCCGGACAGCTATTCCGCCCGGCTGGAACTCGCCGCCGAGCTGCGGGGAGACGCGGACGCCGAAGAGGCCGTCACTCACTACCGGGCCGCGGTGCGGCTGAAACCGGACGAACTCTATCCGCGGCGACAGCTAGCGGAGAAGCTCGCTGTTATCGGCCGCCACGCCGAAGCCATGGAACAGTACCGGCGGGTCGTCGCACTCGATCCGTCCCGCGCCGGGCCGCGTATCAACCTGGCGGTGCTGCTGGTGGAGGACGGCCGGCTCGATGAGGCCGAGCACCAGTTACAGGAAGCCCTCGAGCAGGATCCATCCCAGGCCTACGCCTGGTTTGCGCGGGCCGTTATTGCCGAGCGGCGCAACGATCCCCGGGCCGCGATGGCGCACTACCGCAGGTCAGTGGAGCTGGCCCCTCGCAACGCCGAGGCCCACAACAACCTGGGGATTCTCGCGGCGCAAGCCGGCAGGACCGACGAGGCCATCGGTCATTTCACCCGCGCCCTGGAGATTGAGCCGGATTACGCAGACGCTGAGCGCAACCTGGAAACGGCACGGCGACACTCGGGTCGATAGCGCGTGGCGCCCGGTCGGACTCACGGCGGACGGCGGCGCAGTCTGTGGCCATCGCCGGCGCAGCGTGACAGCGGCGCGCATTGTTGTGCCTCGACCCGTGAGCCAGGCGTATCCCAAGCTTGGATCGGTTTGCCTTTACTCGGCCGGTGATACGATGTCACGGAAAGTTCACAGAATTGCACGGCTGCGAGCTTACATCATGGTACGTCTGGGTAAGGGGGACCGCCGTGTGCTGGCTTGCTTCGGTAATAGGAATGTTCCACGACGGTGTTGAATGTAGGAGTAGCGGAGGCGGGGTCTAGCTCGCCGCAGATGCCTTGTTTTAATCCTGAAAATTCAACGCGATGCGACACAATCTCCATGAGATAGCCACCTCGATATCGCCGGCAAGGAGAAACCGGAACAGCGACGCTTGGTTAATGGCAGAACTCACTGCGCTGGCTCTTTCGTCGTCAAGGCCTTCCGCTCTCCAGCCGTCCGCTCCATCGCCTTCTTTACCCCATAGATGGCGAAGCAACAGATCTATTGATTTGCCGGGACGTGGAAACGGATAACCCTCAGTCCACCTCGTCCTCCTCACGCCACCTGCGTAGCCACAGACCCCGTGTTTTCAAAAGGTCTCTGCTGACGGGAAGTTCATGGATGCATTAACGGTATCTTCCGGATAATCTCAATAAACCGTACCGGCTCAATGCGGTGGCAGCTCTTTACCAGGCAAGTCGCCCTGAGTAAGGCACGTCTAAGCAGTCTTCGTCCCCTTGCTGTCGGCCAAGGCCGTAACGATCTTCTGGTGTATCGATTTCTCGATCACGCCTTTCATCGGCCGCAAAAGAAGACCGAGCCTGACATTCACTTCGACGAAACCCTCACCAAGATCGACGGAGCCGGATGCTCCCGAGCGCTGGAAGCGCAGCGAGTTGCCTTCCATGGAGTACTCGGCCTTGAGTTCTTGTTTCAGGTCCCTGGCGATGTCTTCGACCAGCGCCCGCGCTTGGTCCTGGGTCAGGTTATGCCGATGTTTTATGTGAATGTGAGCCAAGGTTCCCGATCCGCAGCCCCGGATTGACGGACAATAATGATATACGTTTCCAAGCGTTTTTGCCCGCCCTCACTCCTCTTTTTCAGCCGTAGTCCAGCGCCGGACGAAGGGAAATGCTGTTCATTAATGACTCAGATCAACTGCTGCTTCGATCCTATGTAGCATGGGGCCGGGTGTGTGATATTCTGAACGCTCCCCGCTCGCAGGAGAATCTCGATCATGGGAGGCATAATCGTTACCGGAGTTACGTTTGGGGTTTTCATGACTGAGGCGCTTATCCATTACAACATGGGGAAGGCCCAGAACGAGGAGGAGTTCCGCTTCGAACTGCCGCCCCCACAGGAACTCGTAAAGATCGCCGCCGTTACTGGAGTGTTCTCGCTGCTCAGTGGCGTGTTGATCGGTGTGCTCCAAAACCGCGTCTCGCCAAAGGCTTAACACTTCACATCTCGACGCCTGGCGGGAGCGCCAGGTGATTGTTCATGCGAATGCAGGTGTCCGAACCGGTGCACGCTGCACACTGCGTATTGCATTCAATTCGATAATGCCTCGAGGGTCGATGTGGTGGAACCCCTACAGACGATCACTGTAATTATCTTCCTGAGTACCATCTTCCTCGTCATCGTCCGTTGGATTGACAGTGTAGTCGTCGCCTTGTTGGGCGTGATCGTCATGATCATAGCGGGGACCATGACCGAGACCGAGGCCTTCGCGTTCGTGGATTGGAACGTCATCACCATACTGGTGAGTATCTGGCTGATAGCCGGTTACTTCGGCAAGACGGGCATACCCGAGTACCTCGGCGAGGTCAGTTTTCGACTATCCAGGGGCAATGTGCCGATGTTCGTTACCCTGATCGGGACTCTGTCCGGCTTTATCTCCATGTTTATCGACAATGTAGTGGTGGTTCTCATGTTGGCACCGGTAGTCTTCCATATCAGGAAGCGGTATCAGTTCGAGGCCACCGGCGCTATATTGTTTATCGGGCTGTGTTCGAACTTCATGGGAACCGCCCTGTTGCTCGGCGACCTTCCTCCGCAGATGTTGCACAGCGTATCGGGTATCGAGTTCCTCGGTTTCATCTGGCACGATGGACTGCCCTCTTCATTCCCGATTCTGACACTCACTTATCTGGTCGTCGTCACAGTTTTCTACTTCAAGTTTCGCCGATCACCGATGGCGGAGGTATCGCTGACCCCGCGGCCGAAATCACGTGACGCCGAAGCCGGGCCACATATCAAGAACCCCCGCTTTGCGTTCGTGGTTTGCGCCGTCTTCGTTCTCACAATTATCGCGATGTCGATGAGAGAGTTATTCGGCGTCTTGCTCGGTTATATTGCCTTCGCCGGGGCCCTGCTGCTCGTGCTCATTTTTGAGGTCTTCGGCAAAGCCTGGCGCCTGGACGCCCCCCCGCTGGAGGATATGCTGGCGGAGCTGGACTGGAAGGCGATAGGGTTTTACGTCGCCCTTTTTGCCCTGGTTGGAGGGCTGGAGAACACCCACGTGCTTGAGATCGTGGCCGCATGGCTGATCTCCTATATCGAATCGAGCCTGCTCCTCGGCACCAGTATTCTCTACTGGGTGACCGCGGCAGTTGTTGGTGTGGTGGAACATGACGCCTATATTCTCACTTTACTTTACGTCATTCGTGATCTCGGTGAGACACAGGAGATCAATCCGTGGCCCTTGTACTGGGCGCTGGTATGGGCCGGGACCCTGGGGAGCAACCTAACTATAGCGGGCGCACCGGCCCTTTACGTGGCATTGACCATGGGAGAAAAGGAAGACGGCAGGAAGTGGCCGCTGCGAGAGTTTTTAAGCTACAGTGTGCCCTACGTCATCATCTCGCTCGTGGTGTGCTATGTTCTTTTGGTGATCGTCTGGATCTTGCCGTTCAGTGAAGCGGCAGGAATTCAGGCGCAATTCTCACAGTGAGGGTGTGCAATCGCAAGGAGATGGTCGATGTATAAATACAAGCACATTCTGGTGCCGATTGACTTTTCCGAACGCAGCAAGGCGGCGGCGCAACAGGCGATGGATCTTGCCGCCCACTACAAGGCCAAACTGACCTTTCTGCACGTCGTGGAGCACTTTCCGGAACATCTTCCGCATTACGAAATGTCGGAGGTCAATATGGACCCAGAGGAATTTGTAATCGATCGCGCCGGAAAGGACTTGGAACAACTTGCTTCCCGGCTCGGAAGCAAAGCGATTCTGCGCGAAGTCAAACTGACGTCGCATTCCGCGAAGAGTGAGATCGTCAGCTTTGTCAAGGCTAACGACGTGGATCTTGTAGTTATGGGTGCCCGCGGGCGAGATACACTGACTGATTTGCTCAGTGGATCGACCGCTACCGGGGTCGTGCGGGCCGCGCCCTGTGACGTACTTGCCATCCATCGCACAGAGTGAGCACTGCTACACTATGACTTCATAGGTAGACCGTTTTCTGTTGGAAATGTTTGGGAGGTAAGCAGTTGGCTAACGAGAAAGCACTAAAGATGCTCAAGCAAGAGGACGTCAAGGGTTTCAATAAGTGGGTTAAACAGCGCAGGAAAAAGGGTAAGAAAGCGCTCGACCTCGATGACCAAAATCTCGCCGGACTGATGCTGCGGGGCGTAGATTTGAGAGGCGCGCACTTGAACGGCACCAACCTGCGAAACACCGATCTTCGCAACGCCAACCTCGAAAATGCGAGACTACGGCAGGCAGACCTGAGAATGACGAACTTTGCGAAAGCTAATCTACGCGGAGCTAACCTGACTAAAGCGAAACTCACGAACGCCGAATTCAGCGGCACGAACTTGAAGAAAGCGAAAGGAAATTAATACCACGCGCGGGTCTTCTACCCGGCTAACTCCTCTGCTTTATCGCGTTTTTCCCACGGTACCTTTAGATCCTCACGCCCCATCTGTCCGTAAACAGCCAGCTGTTCGAACCCGCCGCTGGATTTGGCGGGTAGTCTTCGAAGCTCGAGATCTCGTACTATGGCCCCAACGCGGAAATCGAATACATTATCGACGCGTGCGGCAATGGCTTGATCATCCACCTTCCCGCTGCCAAAGGTGCGAACGCGCACGCTTACCGGCTCGGCAACGCCAACGGTGTAACTTAGTTGAACTTCGCACTCGGGGGCGAGCTTAGCGGCGACAATATTCTTAGCGGCATAACGAGCCGCATACGCCCCGATGCGATCGATACGCATGGGACCCTTGCCGCTTAGTGCGGCGCCGCTGTGTCGGGCATACTCACCATAAGAGTCGACGCCGGTCTTGCGCCCCGTCATTCCGGAATGAACGGTGGGACCGCCGCCTATCACCGGACCGTTGGGGTTGACGAATATTTGCGCATTATCATCTAACTTGATCTTCGCTTCCTTGAGCACGGGTATGACCACTTGCTCGATCAGATCATCGCGCATTTGCGTTGCTTCAGTCGCCGGCACTTCCGCCTGGCTGGCAATCAGCGTGATACTGTGGACACGACTCGATTTGTCCTGGCCGAACTCGATTCCCACTTGTGTTTGGCCGTCGGGAAGCACGTAGGACAATGTTTCGCGTAAATCGGCGGAATCAAGCCGCAAGGCGAGCCGGTGGGCGAGCCAGATTGGCAGCGGCATGAGGTTAGGAGTCTGATCGCAGGCATAACCGAATACAGTGACTTGATTCTTTGCAGTAATGCGACTGATCTCCTCATCATCCATGTCTTCGAGATCCAGCCGCTGATAGTCCGTGGCAGTCTGATCCAAAAAACTGGTCATGATGGTACAAGCATCGGCATCAAACACCTGCTTGGGGTATCCAACTCCGCGAACCACGTTACGCGCAACCTCGGGAATGTCGAGTTTGGCCATGGATGCGTAGCGTGCGGCAATGAACATTACGCCACTGGCAACTGCGCACTCCGCGACGATGTTGGAATAGGGATCCTGTTTGAGAAAATGATCGACGATAGCGTCACTGACCTGATCGCAAAGCTTGTCCGGGTGTCCGCTGGTAATCGATTCTGAGGTAAATATAAAATCAGTTTTCACGCTGCTTCCTCATGTTCGGTACCTCCATTGCCGGTTTCGGTTTCCGATGAAGGCTCGTCTATGTCCTCCGGCAACGCCGGCTTGCTGGCCTCGTTCACCAGCAACGGGAGGAGTACGCCCGCGGCAACCACGAGAAGGTCAACCACACCGATGGGCACGGTGCCGAGTAGGCGTCTCAGTCCCGGGACCCAGGTTGCCAACGCCTGTGCACCAAGCATACCGATAATCGCACGGTTCAGGTGCGGATTGGGCCGCAGGGAACGACGACTGAATAACACGCGGTGGTGGGAACGAGAGCTGAATGCATGGGCCAACTCATTCACGGTGAGAGTGGTAAAAGCCAGGGTGCTCGCCTGTGGTGCGCCCGCACCGTAACGTCTCAGTCCGTAGACGAACGCCGCCATGGTGCCCGCGCCGATCGTTGCCGACTCGAAAAGCACTCGCTTAAGGTCTTGTCGTGAAATGATCTGCTCTTCGGGATCCCGTGGCGGACGATCCATGATGTCCGGCTCGGCCGGCTCGAGAGACAAGGCCAGACCGGGAAAGATGTCAGTGATCAGGTTTATCCACAACAACTGCATCGGGGTGAGGGGCTGGCCCAGGCCGAGGGCGATGCCCGTCAGCATCACTTCGATCTCGGTCAGGTTGGTAGAGATCATGAAATGAACGGTTTTGCGGATATTGTTGTATATCGTGCGACCCTGGCGGACCGCAATCGACATAGTCTGGAGGTTATCGTCTTCCAGCACCACGTCAGAGACGGAACGTGCAATGTCCGTGCCTCCGCTGCCCATGGCGACTCCGATATCCGACGCCTTGAGGGCCGGCCCGTCGTTGATACCGTCGCCGGTCATCGCGACAACGTAACCGGCTTCCTGCAAAGCGCGAACGATCTTGAGCTTGTGCGCGGGGCTGACGCGTGCAAAGACATGCACGTTCTTGACCAGACCCGCCAAGAGCTCCGGATCCATGTGTTCGAGTCTGTTAGATTCCAGCACCTGAAGTGCTCGCCCACCACTCAAGCCCAGTTGCGAGCCGATAGCGTAGGCGGTAGCGCTCTGATCGCCGGTTATCATGACCGTCTCTATGCCGGCACGGTGAAACTCGGCAATGAGGTCATCCATGCCGGGGCGCATTGGGTCCGCCATGCCTGCCAGACCCAGCCAGATCAAGTGTGTGGTCTTTTTCGGCATACGGCACTCCTCGAGTTCCCTGTAGGCCACCGCCAGAACACGCAGAGCGCCTCGCGCCATATGCTCATTTGCATCCAAAATTTGCTGTCGTGCCTTCTTCGTCAGTCGAACACGCTTACCGTCCCTGATCTGATAATCACACAGAGCAAGCACTTCTTCGGGACTGCCCTTCACGGCAAGCAGGGATTTACGGTCGCTCGGTGAATGCAGGGTTGTCATGTAGGGCCGGCCTTCGGCGCGATGACGCGTTCGCACTTTAGGATACTGGGCACGTAGTGCGCCAATGTCGATGCCGGCGTCAATCGCCAGTTCGACCAGTGCGTTCTCGGTTGGCGAGCCCTCAAGCCTGGGGTCTGTGTCAGAAACATCTACGGTGGTCTCACTGCACAGCGAGACAATCTGCATCAAGCGAAACAGTTCCTCTCGCACCGTCGGCGCGACGACTTCGTGACCACTCATGAACTGATGATCCGTGACCGAGAAAGTCTCACCGCCGCTGTATACCGACACGACTGCCATACGATTCATGGTCAGTGTGCCGGTCTTGTCGAGACAGAAGATCTGCACCGAACCCAACGACTCTACTGCGTCGAGGTGTCTGACCGCGACATTGCGACTGCGCATATCCTTGATGCCCATGGCAAGCGTTGTGGTAGCGACGGCCGGCAATCCCTCGGGGACCGCCGCCACTGCCAGCGACACCGACGCGCGGAGCATCTCCAACCAACCGAATCCGCGCAAAAGCCCGACACCAAAGACCACCAAACATACCCCACCACTGAGCAGTGCAAGCTGGGTGCCCATGTGATCCAGCTGCTTCTGCATCGGGGTGTCCGGGGCCTCGGCCTCACCGACCATGATCTGGATCTGCCCCAACTCGGTGGCTTTTGCAGTGGCGATGACGACACCGCGTCCGGTCCCGCCGGTGACGTGGGTACCCATATAACTCATGTTTCTTCGATCAGCCAGTGCGGTTTCTTCGTTCGCCAAGAATTCGTGATCTTTAGTGACCGGGAGGCTCTCGCCAGTGAGGGCGGACTCGTCCACGCTGAGCCGATGCGCGTTCAGCAAACGGATGTCGGCTGCGATGCAGGTGCCGGGGGTAAGCAGCAGTACGTCGCCAGGGACGATCTGCTCGACCGGCACCTCGATGTCCTGGCCGTTGCGCACGACGGGTACCCTGCGAACGCCTGTATCCGCCAGCGAGCTGATGGTTATTTCCGCCTGACGTTCGGTGACAAAACCAATCACGGAGTTGATCAACACCACGCCCACGATGATGGCGGCGTCTGCTGTGCCGCCGGTCATGACCGAGACCATCGCGGAGACACCGAGCAGGCCCACCGGCAGGCTGTTGAATTGTCCAACAAAGATCGACAGGTCAGAGCGTCGCTGACTTGCTTCGAGGCTGTTCGCGCCGAAGCGCTGGAGACGAATACCCGCCTCATCGTGGCTCAGACCATTGTGCTCCGAAGTGGCCAGCCGGGTGAGCACCGCACTAGCTTCCATGAGGTGCCAAGGGCGAGTCTCTTGCGTCTGCGTGGTTTGCGCCGCGCTCTGCTGGGCGCCGGAGGTCGCCGCGAACGCCGGGCCGCTTGGATATAAGATGGGCAGGACATTAAAAAGCGACTCTAACTTACTGAATAAATTGAAGGAGCGGGGAGGCTGATAACGTGGATTAGCAGGTCGGGTTGGCGCCCGACCGTCAGCAAGCTGATCTTCGATAACGTCGATGATGTCGTCGATAGGCAGCTTAGCGTCGAATATGACCAGCAATCGGCCGGTAAGCAGGTTGGAGTTCGCGATTCGGATTCCCTCGACCTGACGGAGTCGACGCTCGAGCTTTTTCTTGAGACGAGGTGATCCGTACAGTCCGGCGACTTCGAATCGAGCGCGCCCGGTTACGCTGTGCACCACTACGACGAGCCTGCCTGGCGCGTTCGTTCTTGGTTGGGCGGTGGCCATATTGCTACTCGCAAACCAATGACCAAGGACCACGGAGAATCATAGCCCGGCCGCGAACTGTCGGTTCACCGGTATCCCGAAATAGCCCGTTCGAGTTCCGCGTGCGGGTCGCGTTCACTGTGCCCCCTGAACAGGTAGCGTCGTTCGCCCAACTACGCTGGCCAGCCGCTTGCCACCTGCCGCACAGAAAGGATTGCCCGGCCAAACCAGCGCCAGCCTCGGACCCAGCCAAGGCCAAATACTGAGCACGCTGGCAAAGGATGCGGCCACATAAGTCAGCGAGCACGCTACGAGGATACTTTTGGCATCCTTGACCTGTTCGCTGTGAATGTATCCGTCCTGGAGCATTGGTAATGCCTTGCGGAAGCTTGCGTCCACCTCTGTCGGCAATGCCGCGAGTTGTGCGGCCAGACCGGCGCCCAGCATGGCAAACACCGTTGAACCAACAATCACGGGCGAAACCGGTCGGCGCGACATCAGCGCCGCGGTCGGCACCGAGATAAGTATGACCGCGCCCAACTCGCCGGTAACCCGCGCCACCTGCACCAGGCGGGTGTGCCACAAGAAAGGTGGATAATGCGATGCGTGCTGAAGCGCATGACCCACTTCGTGCGCGGCGGTTGTCAGGGCGGTGAGCGTCTTCCGCTCGAACTTGTCCCGAGTAAGACGCACCGCCTTGGCGTCGGGATCGTAGTGATCACCGATATCGGTGCATTGTACCTTTACTGACTGTAACTGATGACGATCCAGGAGTTGTCTGGCGGCGTCTCCACCCGTGGCTGGAAAGTCTTCTTCCTCACGGTTGTGTTGCTCCAAGACGCGCTTAACCCACAAGCCGGGCCCCAGAATCAGTGCAGCTGCGGAAACAAGAATCAGAGCAGGGTGCATGGCGTTTCGTGTTTGACAAGTCTCGAGCGAAACCCGACTTCAGATAGAATGGAAATTCGCAGAATTACCAATGCCTACCCGTCGACGGTAACGGACACCAAAGCCCCATCTTAAATCGCGGGGAATGCCTCCGCCAGCCGAATTTGCTCCGAATGTGATCTCGAGCACAAACGGTTAGTCTCTTAAATGCGCGGCGATATCGAATGCATATGACAGCATTGAGATAGCGGGTGCCATGATCTGGCCTCGGTTGATCTGCACAATCGCCATGGCAACCAGCAGACCCACCATCGCCTGGCGCAGACAACGTCTCCACTGCATATCCGTCAGCGGATCGCCAGATTCCGAGCCCATCGCATCCGGTACCGGCATGGAGAGGTCAAACATGCCAGCCCGGCGCGCCTGCTCGGCAAAGTCGCGGGGGGCAAATGCAGCATCACGATAGAACAGGATGCTCCCGGTTAGGGGCTGGACGTCATGATCGATGGCACCGGGAAAAGCACTCAGCCACTCGTCCACGGCCGCGAAGTACTGCGCGTCCCGGCGCTTCTCGCGAACGCGCAGTCGGAGGCGGTCGGGGAGTGCGTGGATGACCGTAGCTTCAGGCAGCATCCGAAGTCGCGCTTGCGGTATCCGCCACGTCCTCGGCAGTCTCTACTCCGCTCACGGTCTGCTCATTCATTTCGCGTCTCGCCTCAGCCATGAAGTCTTCGGCGATCTCCTCGAGTTCCGCGGCCACTTCGCGGGTCTTCTCATACATCACCCCTCCGGCACGTGCGGCGGCCCGTCCCAAAGGCCGCGCGGCACCCGACGCAAGCGCCAATGCCAGTGGAGTAAGAAGAGCCACACCAACAGCGATAGCCAGAAATTTAACGGTGTCGTTATTCATAATCACTCTTTAAATTTCGTACTTGCATTTAGTTTATCACACACATCCGGCCTGATTCACTCGTCTTGTGTGGGTTGATCTACGTCTAACCATTTTCTCAGACAGTCCGCATCAACGTCACGGAACAAGGTGCTCAGTTGAGTTCACGGTGTGTTGATGGTTTCAGGCACGAAAACCGCCTTGCGCTCATATCCCACCAATACACTCCCGGCATCGCCAATGAACCGGGGGCGTTACGCTACGCGTCGACCTTCAAGCCAACGCGTGCAGGAATGAAATCGATCACCTTGGCGTCGCGAGCTTCCGTTTCGGTACTCAAACCCGCGTATTCAGGTCGAAAAAGTGTCAGATAGAACAATACAAGATCGCCGAGAAAATCAGGCGACACAGCTTGTCTTTGTGTGATAATAGCATCTGGTATCTTTCGGTCTACAGAATCGTCCGCATACGATAAATCGTTGTGATTGAAAGCGTAGCGAAACCCATCAATACAAATTTGGCCGCGGATGATCGTGCGCTGTTGGTCCGGGCCCATCAGGTTTTGGAGCATCCCAGTCTGGCGGCACGATTAGCCAGCGTCGTGGGCACGCCCATTGAGGTCGCTGTCAGACTGCTGCCCAAAGATTGGTACAAGCGACTGCATGCTGGGCTTGAGGCGACATTGGTAAGATTGTTGAGTGGCGCCATCCGCTCCCTAAGCAGCAGCCCAACACCGACAATGCCCCACTTTGGTTTTCATAAGGCCATCGGGTGCGCCAGCGGGGCGATGGGTGGCTTGTTTGGATTGCCTGGCATGTTGATCGAGATGCCTGTTTCGACAACGTTGATACTGCGCAGTATCGCCGACATTGCGCGCTATGAGGGTGAGGATCTCAACGATCCCGCAACGCGGTTGGAATGCGTACAGGTGTTTGCTTTCGGGGCGCAGTCTGAGGAGGACGATGCAGCGGACACCGGTTATTACGGTGTGCGCCTGGCGCTCGCGTTGAGCGTTACCAACGCCATGCGACACGTCATCCAGCACGGCGTGAGTGCGGACGGGCCAGCCATGATCGGTCTGGCAGCGGCCATATCCAATCGTTTTGGCATTGCCATGACCCAAAAAGCGGCCGCGGTTATGGTGCCCCTGATCGGTGCCGCAGGAGGCGCAATCATCAATGCCGTGTTCATGCAGCACTTTCAGGAGACTGCCTGGGGTCATTTCACGATCCGGCGCCTGGAACGAACTTACGGCTCAGCCCTCGTGCGACAGGCATACGAACTCATCTCACAGGAGGAACGTTCTAAAAGCAGGTGGCGGTAATTCGGATGTAGCAACCGTACCCTTGCCTTGCCCCTGCCAGTTCGGTAATTCTCCATTTGCATGATCGGCGTGCGAAATCTTGCCGAAAGGCGTCGACGTATTGCAGGCCTCCCAGCTGCTTCGGACCCGAAGCTGGACGGGCAGTTCGACTGACAGGACGACCTGGTGATCAACGGCGATTTTCATCTTCGTTGCCTCGATCCTGATAATCGGCAGCCGGAGTATCGAATGCGGCCACTCTGGGTTCGTGATTGTCGATTGCATCTAAATTTGACTCACTTGCACTACATACAAAGCAGCACAAGAGTACGCGAGTTTAAAGCGGTTTTTCCCTGGGCCGCTTGTTCGTTTTTTCAGAGCGCCGGTGAATTCGGTCTGCCAGTTCCGTAGAAAGGTCTTTCGCCACGGTGTGCATTGTGTTTGAAAATATTTCTGTTAACTTATTACGCGCGAAACTAAATGCGGAAGGGATGCGCACTGAACGACTCAACATCTTCGCTTCAATACAATATAAACATAGTATGCTGTACAGCAATTCACTGAGTTCCTGATAATCGTGAAGATCCGTGATGACCGCGCTGATCTGCGGAGTAAACTCCCATTGGGTAAAGATTCGATGACTCGCCAGCAGTAAGCACCGAATGCGTTGCTGGCGCGTCTTTTCGATAGCCACATAGTCAATATTGATAGTGATGGGGAAAACTGTGATTTCCTGGAGAAAGGTCTGATCGATCTCTCTGGACTGCTGCAGCAGTTTGCGCACATCTCCGTCCCCCGGTCTAGCGCCCGTCTGGCATAGCGTCGCAGCGCGGGTTATGACCTGGCAATCTTTTTCTACTTCCTTGCGAACGTTTAGTTCCAGAAACGACTGGAACACGGGCAGCGTTACTTTGAACAATGTGTGTTGTTTCAGTGCGGCGACGGTACGTCGGCTGAACTCGTCCATCATGTAACGGTTCATGCCGCATAGCACGCCTGCCTTATTCACGAGTTATGCCATTCCACTCGTACTTCCTTTCGCGGCCTCGTGAAAACCTAGCATACCGGCAAACAAAGTTTTGTGCGTCACGTTCTGGAAACCGACGTCGTGGAGCAATTGATCGAACTCATCAGCGGAATAAAACATCTGTAAGGCATCGATAAAATATCTACGGCAATTCACTGCCGCCGAACCACTGCGAAACACCAGCGCGGTGAATGCCAAACAACCGCGCAAATAGGTGAAATACAGAGTTCCGACGATATCGCTCGCCGGTCGCAGCATATCGCTATGATAAAATTTTCCACCCGGCTTGAGCACACGCATGATTTCCGTGGTAACGTCATAAATACGCAAATGGCGCGAAGCGAATTGCAGGGTTACCACATCAAAGTGGTTGTCCGGGAATGGCAACTGATGAACGTCATGGATGACGTTTTCGATATGCAGTGCTAGCTTTTCTGCATTTTTGCGCCCGACCTCCTGCATGGCTTCACTGCGATCAATCGCAGTGACTTTCAGAGCCGGCTGCTTTTTCAACAGCGCGATCGCAATGGCATTGGTACCTGCACACACATCCAGCACCTGTTGTCCCGGTTGCACGTCGATCATGGAGATGAAGTTTCGTCGAAACCATCCCCACAGTCCCAGGCTCGCGACGTAATTGGCTCGATCATAGTACTTGGCGACATCGGCGAAGACATCGTTCAATTCTTCGTGCCATACGTGTTTAAACTGGTCTTCACGTCGGTCATCAAAACTTGCATAGTGCATAGCACGCTCACCGTTTGCCATTTATTGACTCCTTGATATTTGTTGTTAATTGTCTGCCGTTACCTCGGCCATAATTCGAGCCGTTCAGCCAGAGTGTTAAGTATAGAAGATATGAACCGCCGTTTACTCCGATCGAATGACCATTCCTCGGTCATCAGTGTCGCCAGGCGGCGGTCGATACTCCTGTCGGTGGCGAGTTGACCATTAGAGCCGTGCTTTTCACAGCAGGTTCACTGTTCAATTGACGTCTGCCCCATTTCGGGAGCGCGCGGGGGCGGGATCGTCTACCGACGCATTGCCACGCACCTGATTAAGCAGGTGGGGTATTTCTGCCAGACGGCCCAGACCGGCGCGGTCACCCTGATCCGGCGCTTTATAGCGCGCTGAATCTGAATGAGCAGACCTAATACCCCGTTGTGAAAGCTATTGATTTCCATCGAACAGGCTCTGTTGATTGGCCAGCGTGTTCGCGTCGAGAGGAAGTGTGCCGGTTGCCTTAAGGCGCTTCAATATACTCGCATGGGTGGTTGCCCGGAACGGGACGCGGGGAATCAGGCCGATCTTGTGTACGGGTGATTTGTTCTGCCTATAGTCCGCGAATGTTGTTGGAATCGGGTCGGATTGTTGCGAGGAAATTGTGATAGTTGGGGTGGCTGGCGCTGGCCAGTGAGGTAGTCCGCAGGGGAATGGACCACATGGGACACACTTGCGTCTCCATCAAGGGAGTGTGCTTGATGAATTCGGATCGACCGCTGCAATTAGACATAGCGGTTGTCTGGCCGGTCTGCCGCTTTGTTGTCCGAGGTCCAGCGGATTACTGACCTGGGCAAATTACGTTTCGCTATCAGCGCAGTCCGGATGTGTCTGGAACGACCGATGTTCACCTGCCGTTTACGCGTCCGAAAACAGTCAGGAGCGCCGTTTACAGGCCTTAATAATCTACGACTCCAGCACGAATTTGTTGGTTTTTTCGTTCCAGGAAACTATAAAATACCACACCAGCATGAGCACGCCGATCAGGATCACTGTGGCCCAATAGCCCAGGTAATCCGGCATATATACAAAGTAACCGAGCACCCCGCCATCCGTCACTCCTTCCGCGTGCCAAGCCTCCAATCCCTCGAAGTCGTGACTGCGGAACCACTGCGTCATAAAGGAATTGGCAAGACCGAAAAAGGGGATGGCGAGCCAGAGTTTGATCTGTCCTTCCCCCGCTCGCCAAAAACTACCGGAGCCGCAGCCTCCGGCAAGCATGGCGCCGAAGCCAAGGATCAGTCCACCCGCGACAGCCCCCCAGCCAAACGTGCCACGGACGAAAAATTCCTCGAAAGCCAGCCCGTTGCTTTTCAGAATGGCGACGCCGGCGGCATAGACAAAAATGCTGACCGCCATGGCCTTGGCAAGGGTTGCATTACCGGTCATGTGGGGCTCACGGAACGCCTGAATCATGCACCAATGACCGCGTTGCAACGCATAACCCACAGCGGTGGAGATAAGCAGCATTACACCTAATTTCGCCACGTAGGCGTCATCGCTGCCGTGGTATCGATAGGCGCCAAAGAGCAACGCGGCCAGCGTCGCGAATCCCAGCAGTTGCTTCAAACCTGCAGGAAAATTGATAATCGCCGCACCCTCGCCGCCCCAGGAAATATGTTCAATCTCCCAGTACAACCACTTCAACCCGACTATAGCGCCGAGCACGATGCCGAACCACATCGCGAAGCCATGGGCGGAGAGGTTTCCCAACGCTGCGTACAGCGCGCCGATATTGCACCCTCCGGCGAGGGCGGCACCAATCCCCATCAGGCAACCGCCAACAATACCTTTGAGCGCTTCAAAAAGGGGCGGTATGCGGAGGGCGAATTCGTTTCCAAGACAAGCGGAGGCAAATGCGCCGGCGGTAATTCCTATTAAGATAACGGAACCGGAAAATGTCAAGAAGCCAGATGGTAGAATATCGGAACTCCCGCTTTGGTAGATTATCCAATCGCCCCAGTTTCTGACTCCTCCGACGATGCCCCAGGGCCGCATCCATGCCACCGCGGCGATACTCAGCAGCGCTATAAACACGCCAGTAGCGTTTGCGTTCCATCTACTTTGCGTTAACAACGTATACCACTCCCGGACGGTTCCGAGGTTTGGTTTCGGTATGCTCATTTTCTTAGTCGTACGGTTCGTTTTCAGTTCAGTGCACGGGCTCGTGACTGTTTGGATTCGGTTCCGGAATGGCGTCAAGGATCCGATATAATTCATCGGTATTGAAGGGTCGTGCGCCATCCGATGGCGATCCCGTCTCAAGTCGACCTTTCAAACTTGTCCATGCATCCGCCGGCAGACCGTCCCCGAGCCGTGTCAATGCCGGAATGAAGGTCCAGCGCCCGTCCGTTTTCTGCAACCGGCCCCGACCCAGACCTAATGCCAGGGAAGAACGATGGCAGGAATCGCAGCTTCTTGCGCTCCCCGTGGTGTGCGGCGCGATCGGCGCGAACCGGCGCCGAAAAATAGTCGTCTCCAGACCAGGATGAGCCAGAGTCATGATCATGCCGGGAACAACCGGCACAATGCGGTTATTCGGAGTTACGCCCAGCGGCGGTGGACCGTTAAACACATTCCAGCGCTCTTCCGTCCACTTCCCAGCGGTAGTTTTCTTTGCCAGATGATCCCACTGATTGCCGTTTGAATCGTAGGTGGTATGGCACCCGTAGCACTGCGGCGCCCACGCACTATGGCATGCGCTGCAACTCAATCGTCCGTGCTCCGCGGTGTACGGATGGCTCGGCCGGGTCAATGGCGGGATGGGTAAGCGCCCGGGGTCCTGTTTACGATGAAGCCATTTCTCCGTTGCCCGGATTTCGATGTGCCACAACGGTGTTCCCCGGCGTTTCGTGGTCAGGAACTTTTGATCTTGTAGCAGGGCAAAGGGAATGCGTTTGATCTGCCCCTCGAGCTTCTCTGGCCAAGTATCGAGCTCAAGCCGGGCGCTCCGATTCTCGTGGCAATCAATACAGAGAATGTCCGGGCCCGGATCCGCGCCCCTTTCCGGCCGCTCCATCCCCATCACGCCCCTGGATGTGTGGCAGTCGATGCACGACATGCCGGCCCGGTGATGAATATCCGGCGGCAGGAATTCAACGAGTCTTCCGTCGTCGAGGCGGCCCAGGGTCGAAGGATCGGGGCGCTGCGATGCAGGTGGTTCCACCTCTGCTATGCCGGCGTAGTTCAACGAAATTCGCGATGACCGCGAATGGCAGCCGAAACACCGGGCGTCGCTGACTCGCACGGATAGTGCCGGGTGAGCCCCCTTGGGATAGTCGTTGATGTGGCACGCGAGACATCCGCCCCCACGGTCCGTGGTGGGGTCCAGGCTATGGCTGCTTTTGTCCTGGTGCAAGTGACAGCTGGCACAAAGTTTACGCAGCAAAACATCCGCCGGCGAAAAACCCAGGCCAGACAGAGTGGCGGTCTGTCCCGTGCCCGGGGGCTCGGTGAAAAGCTCGCGGGTCGATGCGACGATCCCCGCGCCGGTTGCCATGGGGCTGGCCTGCACCGCCTTGACATGATCCGCGTGACAGCGACCACAGGTCCGGTCCGCATTGGAGAGATTGCCGGGAAAGGCAATCAGACCCGAGTGGGCATCCTCCTTAGTGCCCGCATCCGGACGGCCGTCGTGGCACGGTGTGCATAGGATTTCGCCGAAGCGGTGGGCATCGGTAAATCCCTTCCCGGCCGGTTCGTGGCAGGCTATGCACCCCTGGGGGAGATGTCCGGATCTTGTTGTCGGTGGCATGAATTCCGGCGCCGGCCCATCTCCGCTTGAGACCGTGGCGACAGCAACAGTCGTCAAGGCTGTCCAAAAAGTTAATTCCGATAGATTCACGTCTTGAGTGAGGCAGGGCAAACCGGTTTGCGCGAACCGCCGCATAACGGATGGTTGTCTAGCAGCCTTCGCTTGCAATCGCTTTTCTGGCCTTCTTGTTTGATTGTTTCCGCGCCGGCGAGGGTGCCTGATGCACGTCCCGTGGCGTCGTTTCAACGGCTTGTACCGGCGGCCTGTATCCGGCAGCTACCCCCTCTAACTCGCAGAATGAGCAGGCGAGCGCGCGGCGTTCCGTATAGGTGAGAAGCTCTCCGTCCACCTGGTCCGCGCCTTCCTTCGGGTTCAGGATATACCGCCCCCAATGGTTATACCCGCCCAGCAGGAAACTTGCCTGGACACCGACCAACCGCAGCATGACCGCGGCCTTGGCGGAATTTTCGCTGCCATTGGAGTAGACCACGACCGTCTGGCTTGCGGATATTCTTCTCCGGCCTTCGTCGGCGACAAGCATAGGCAACGATATGTTCAACGACCCCTTTATATGACCCGCATCGAAATCGCTTTCCGGACGCACATCCACAATGACAAAGTCCCGTGTGCCCTCAGCGATCCAACGGGCCAGCTGATCGGCGGTGATGCGGTCTTCCTGCCTGGCTATCGAGGCGGCAACCCGCATGAAATCATCACCGCTCATTGAAACCACCTCGCTTGCGCCCCGGCCGCAGGCGCCAAGCAAGACCGCGATCATGCCGGCGATCGCCAACGTGGAATATCTGCTCATGTCAATTCGCATAATCGAGTCCCCTGATTCAGGCCACGGCACCGCTTCGCGCTAGTGCAGAAGTTCCAGCAGTTGGGGATCGAATTGGTTTGCATAATTGCTCCAACTGCTGTGTAAACCGATATTCATCACCACCTGGCGAAGGAGATAGCCGCCGATCAGCACAAAAAGCGGCGCCATGTAGAAAGCAGCCGCACTTTTGCCCAACAGCTCCCGTGCCTCCAGCAGGAACGGAATCAGCAGGCCGACACTGAAGAACAAGATCCAGAAGGCGACGGTGTATCGGCCACCCAGGATCAGATCGACTGAGGCAAGCTGCACCTCGCTGCCGGCGCTCAAATCGATGACGAGTAAAAACACCAGCAGTATCTCCACCGCGATCAGGCCAAAATCGATCCGTGTAAACAGGTGTCGTTCTCCCTTGTCACTTGTTCCCAGGATCGCGAGCGCCGAGGCCGTCGAAAGCGCGGAAACCAGAAATAGGATGGGCAGGATCCCGGTATTCCAGAACGGCCGCGCGACCAGGGTATTCAGCAGGACTCCGGTGTAAATGCCGAGGCCCAGCGCGAAAGGAACGCTGACCCAGGCAACAGGGCGGCGAAAACGTTCCGACAAATCCAGGGCCAGGACCCCGACGCCAAAGCGCTCCAGCCGGCGGGCCAGCTTGGGATATCCCTGTCTGAACGTGGATAGAATCTGCAGTATGCACACCGGATAGATAATGATCAGTATCCAGGAGCCCCATGACATGGGGGAAGTCGGGCGAAACGCGGTATAGAAGCGATAGACGTACCACCTGTGGGAGAGGTCAAGGAATAGCGCGCCCATGCCGATGGACAGCAGGATAACGGTCCACAGCACCAGTTTTTCGGTCATGAAAGGCACTTCCCGCTGCCGGTTGGTGAGCACCATAATCGCGGCGAAGAACATAATGCCGGCTGTCAGGCCGCCGAGAAACAGGTAGACCGGCACCTCCCAACTCCAGGTGCTCAAGACCGGATCGATCTTGGGATTGGCTTTCAAGGTAACCAGGACTTCTTCGATCATGTCAGTCAATCACGTCAGGTAATAGACATTGGGTTGGTTGCCGGTTTCCTGCAGCAGGGTCTTATAGTTCCGGGTCCGCAACAACGTGCTGACCTTGCTGGCGGGATCGTCAAGCACGCCGAAATACATGCAATGCGTCGGACAGGTCGATACGCAGGCCGGATCCAGGCCCTTCTCTACCCTGTGGTGGCAGAAAGTACACTTGTCCACATACCCTTCCGGGTGCATGATCAGCCTGGCGTCATAGGGACATGAGGCGATACAGGCCTTGCAACCGGTGCACATGCCTTCATCGACCAACACGATATTGGTATCCCGCCAGTAGTGGCTGGCGCCGGTGGGACACACGTAGACACAGGTCGCATGGGAACAGTGGTTGCAACGCTCGGACCGGAACTCGGTGCTCAGGTTCGGGTACACCCCGCTGGTTCTTTCCACGACCCAGTCACGGGTGAGGCCATCCGGCATTTGATTCTCAGTTTTACAGGCCGTTACGCAATCGCCGCAGCCGACGCAGATACGCATGTCGATCACCATTGCGTAACGAGTCATATCAAACCTCTCCCTCCAGGAAGGTTACAAAGTTGGCGCGCATGCCGCTCGATCCCATGATGGGATCGTGCAGTACGTTGGTGATCAAGGCGGTATCATCGGCTCCGCGGCCGTTGGCCAGGCGCAATCCCTTCGAGGTGTGACCGAATCCGTGCGCCATGAAGACAGAATCGGGACGAATACGCTCCGTGACCCGAACCCGAATTCGGTTGCTTTCGATGCCGTCCTGATTTTTCAAACGCACATATCGGCCATTCCCCAAACCCCACTCCCTGGCCACGGTTGGGTGCACCCACACTACGTTTTCGGGCATGATTTCAAACAGGTATCTGTTGTTCTGCGTACGGCCGAAAGTGTGCGCCGGGGTGCGTCCATAGTTAAGCCGGTAATATCCTGGCGGCGGCTCCTGGTGCGCGGTGTAGTTCGGCAACGGGTCAAAGCCCAGCTTGGCAAGTTTGGTGGAGTAGAGTTCGATCTTCCCGGTCGGTGTGTCGAACTCGATATCTGCCCCGTCGGTGAAATACAGCGGCGACTTGCGGGGAAACACCTTCACACCTATTTTCTGCATTTCAGCAAGAGAACTACCCACCTTCTGCAACTGCCAGTCGAGCACTTCCTGGTAATCCTTCCATGGAAAGTAGTCGCCTAGCCCAAGCCGCTCGCCCAGCTGTTTTGCGATCCACCAGCCCGGTTTGGAATCGTATTTGGGCTTGAACGCCGGCATGCGCAGAGCAAGATTTGGCGTCTGTTCCGCCGCGTTGCGTAGAGTGTCATAACGTTCCAGATAAGTGCACTCCGGCAAAATCACATCGGCATATCCGGTGACCTCCGAAGGCTGGATGTCGATTGCGACAATGAGGTCGAGTGAATCCACCGCTTCCTGCATTCGCCCCGCGACCCCCGGCACGGTGATCGGCAGATTCGTGCCGTAAACGATCCACGCCTTATACAGCGCATCCGGTCCGATCGATGCATCGAACATGGCCGTGCTGACACCGGCATAGGCTTCCGGATATTTTCCTTTGTTGGCGTCCTGTACCTTGGCGGTGATCTTCGGGTATTTGGGAACCGGGTAATTGGGCAGATTGACCTTTTCCTGCATGTAGTAGCCGCCCGGGCGCCCCCAGGAACCCAGCAGCGCATTTAGGATCGCCACCGCTCGCAGGCGCTGGGTGTCGTCCCCATACCACGCCACATGTCGCCCGGGATGTATCAGAGTGGCCGGCGCGTTCGCCGCCATCACGCGGGCGGTCTCACGGATCTGCGCCGCCGGAATTGTGGTGATGGGATATGCCCATTCCGGGGTAAGGTGCTGTACGTGCTCTTTAAGGGCGGAGAACCCGTGGGTATAGCGTGTCACGTATTCCCGGTCGTACAGATCCTCCTGGATGAGCACGTGCATCCATGCCAGCAGCAGTGCAATATCGGTTCCCGGTTTGATTGGTAGCCAGTGGTCAGATTTACCCGCCGGAACGGAGAAACGGGGGTCCACAGTGATCAGTTTGACCTTGTTGTGCAGCGCCGCAGCGAATGTCTGCACCTGGCTGTTGTGAAGATTCTCGCCGATGTGGGAGCCGATTAATACAATGCAGCGCGAATGCTCCATGTCGGTACGATCCGGAGAACCCACCCCTTCACCGTAGGTCAACTTGAACGCAACTTCTCTCGCGCCCCGGCACTGGGCGAAAGAAGGCGCCACATAGGAATTCGAACCGAAGGCTTTAAGCAGGTGCTTGAAATGCCCACCGCCGGAACCGTGGCTGAACAGCGCCACCTTTTCCGGACCATGGTCGGCTGCCACTCTTTTCATCCTAGCGGCGATGAAGTCAAAGGCCTCGTCCCAGCTTACCGGCTTGAAGCTCTGCTGGCCTTTGTTGTCCACCCGCAGCAACGGCGTCTTGAGCCTGTCCGGATCTATGTAAGCCCCAAGTCCACCAGTTCCGCGGGTACATAGCCTGCCCCTGCTGTGCAGGTCATTCGGGTTACCGACGACTTTCCAAGGCCGGCCGTCATCCTTATAAACAATACCAGCGCATTTCCAGAAGCAGATATCGCAAACGGTCGGGGAAACGGTGACTTCGCCGGTTCCGGGCCTGCGAACGCCGGACGCGCAACCCGTTAACAATGCGGGCGCGGCAGCGGCTGCGGCCCCGATAAATGCAGAAGTTTTTAAGAATTCTCTTCTTTTCAACCGCCCGTGCTCGTGAAAATAGCAAGTACCTTGATAAAACGCTTAATTCGACGCGATCCGAATGATAGACAAACCCCACAGCACTTTATTGATCCAGATCAGTCTTCGTACTCGTTAGGTTTTACGTACCGACAAAGGGGTATTACCGATTGATAAGTCAGGATATACAGCGCCGGAGGTATAGCCCGAATTGTGTATAGTGTTAAGCTACCACGCGATCCGGGAGCTTCAAGCCCCAGTGCGTTCAAGGCGGGCCGCTACATCAAAATCCAGGCGGCAGGGCCGCAGCCGAGAAGACCAAAACGCAGGAACAGAGAATATTTTGCCACAGAGTGAGACGGCCTCCCGCCATACCCGCGATTCCTGGGATCCACACCAGTACCAAGAATTCTCAGGTCATCGACTACGACCCGCGATAGAACCGTTGTCACCCATTCCCCTCACACATCCCGAAGTCATCGTCGATTTAGGTTGCGGTACCGGAAACGTGACACGACTTATCGCGGAACGCTGACCATGGTCCCAGGTGTATGCATTCGACAGCTCCAAGGAGATTCTTAACTGGGCACAGTCCGAATCCAGCGGGATCCGCTGGGGAAAAGCCGAGGTCGCGAACTGGGTTCCAGCGGAATCCCCCGACCCCATCTATTCCAGAGAAAGGCTAAACAAATGCGAGGTGGGCTGTTGCCGTTCAACCAGGCGAAGCTTTTGATCAGTGGCTGCTCGGTCTAAACCTCATCCTTGCTGGCAAACCGGATGAAGCTGTCCCACCATTGACGAAAACACCTCGGCTCGATCCGGTTAAGCCCCGTACACCCTATCAAAATATGCTCGGCACCGCTCAATACGCTACGGGAGAGTTTGAAGCTGCTGCCGAGAAATTCGAACAAAACCTCCGGCGCGGAGGTCCGCCCGACCCTCACATGAACGTGTTCGGGCCGCAGCATATATCGAACTCGCACAAGAGCAAAAGGCCCAAGAGGCGACTGATCAAGTACTACTGTCACATCGCGGCTTTCCGGTTGAAAAGTGGTTGACGAAATTGCCCGGATCAGGTGATAGCTTCCGTAGAACGATGGACAAACTCCATCGGCTGGGGCTTCCACCCAACGAATAGCGGCTTTTCTCTTGTCGCGCCGATATGTTTCTTAACGTGAGCCATAGCGGGAAAACAAAGACGCAACACCAGATTCTAAAGTGCCTACTCCTGGTACGGACGAACCGCCGATTGCAGTGCAACAATCAATATACGCAGCCTTTTCAACATAGCTTCCAGGCTGGCCGAATTCTGTGGAAAAACACAATAGAGTCACGCGAGAAGAATGTTCAGGAGCGACAGGTCATGCAACAGGCCGTCAAACCGCCTAAAGATTGACACAGTGCATTGAGCCAGATCAATATCTTGACTCAATCTCACAGTATTCTATGAGCCTCCGTAAGCCTAGGGGATGCGGGTCAACGCAAGATTCTGGTGTACGCCCAATGGATGGTCTGGCTTGATGGCAGCGTTGCTCGGTCATCGGGAGTGAGTGCGCAGCACGTCCGCACCCGTCAACGATACAGCCCGGATTTGCGGGACTGTACATGGACGTGTATCTTGGTGAGAAACTCGAAATCGCCGAGTGCACCATTGGAGTGAGAGAACCGCTATGTACGAGATACTTGCGCGTGAGGAATTTTCCGAGTCCACGTTCCTGCTCGAGGTCCAGCATCCCTTGCTTGCCAAGGCCGCCAACCCCGGGCAATTCGTGATTGTGATGGTGCGTGCCGACGGGGAGCGCATTCCCCTGACGATCGCCGACTATTCAGTGGCGCGCGGCACCATAACACTGGTCATTCAGGCGGTGGGCAAGACCACCAGGGACATGCAGCAGAATTGCCGTGTTGGCGACATGCTGTACGCGCTGGTCGGCCCGATGGGGATCCCCAGCCACATCGGCGAAGTACAGAAGGTGATCTGCGTCGGTGGTGGTCTCGGCGTAGCGCCGGTGTTCCCGCAGGCGCGCGCGTTCAAGCAACGTGGTGCATACGTTATCGGTGTGATCGGCTTTCGCAGCAAAGACCTGATCTTCTGGGAAGACAAGTTTCGGGACGTCTGCGACGAGCTCATCATCTGCACCGACGACGGTTCGGCCGGCATCCAGGGACTGGTAACGGATGGCGTGGCGCAGGCCATCGAGTCCCACCCGGACATTGAGGAAGTGATCGCCATCGGCCCGCCGGTGATGATGAAGTTCTGCGCCGAAACGACCCGGCCACACAAGATCAAGACCATGGTCAGCCTCAACCCGATCATGGTCGACGGCACCGGTATGTGCGGCGGTTGCCGGGTGTCGGTGGGAGGAGAGATCAAGTTCTGTTGCGTCGACGGCCCCGACTTTGACGGGCATCAGGTCGACTTCGATGAGTTGATGCGTCGCTTAGACCGGTTCAAGGCCGAGGAAAAGCAATCGCTCGAAAGATGGTCACGCGCCACCAACTGTCGCTTGCAGGACGAAGAACCGCACACGCCACAATGACTTCGGCTATCCTTAGCAGTAGTCAAGTTATGCTGACGGTGCTACAACATCCGCCGGCCCGGAGATAAGTCATGCCGCCCAAGACGATGAGAACCATCTGCCAGCAGCGCACACCCATGGCGGCTCAGGATCCCAAGCAACGGATTGACAACTTCAGCGAAGTGACGCTCGGCTACTCGCTCGCGGATGCGCGTAACGAAGCCGAACGCTGCCTGATGTGCCCACAGGAACCCTGCGTTAAGGGGTGTCCGGTCGGCATAGATATCCCTGGATTCATTCAGAAAATCTGCGATCAAGACTATCGCGGCGCCTACGAGGTGCTCGCTGACGCGACGCTGCTGCCGGCGATCTGCGGGCGGGTCTGCCCTCAAGAAGACCAGTGCGAAGGCGCGTGTGTCGTCACTCAGAAGCTGGAGTCGGTGGGCATCGGCCGGCTTGAGCGTTTCATCGGCGATATGGCCATCGCCGAAGGCTGGTCCAGCAAACCCGACATCGAGCCGAACGGCTACAAGGTCGCTATCGTCGGCGCCGGCCCGGCGGGCATTGCGTGTGCCGCGGACATGGCAAAGGCGGGCTGTGATGTGACGATTTTCGAAGCCCTGCATCGCCCAGGCGGGGTTTTGACCTATGGCATTCCCGACTTCCGCCTGCCCAATACGGTGGTCGACGCCGAGTTTGAAAAAGTGCTCCAGCTGGGAGTCAAAGTCGAGGCCAACACCTTGGTCGGGCGTCTATTTTCCCTCGCCCAGCTGCGCAATGAGTTGGGGTTCCACGCGGTATTCATCGGCACCGGCGCCGGATACCCGAGCTTCATGGGTATCCCGGGCGAGGCTTTGAATGGCGTCTTGTCGGCCAACGAGTTCCTGACCCGTTGCAATCTTATGCAGGCCGGCGAATTCCCGGCCAGAGATACCCCGCTGCATATGGGCCGCAAGGTAGCGGTGATTGGCGCCGGTAACACCGCGATGGACGCTATGCGTGTAGCGCTGCGGTTAGGTGCGGAAGAGGTATACTGCCTATACCGTCGCACCAAGGCCGAGAGCCCTGCGCGTGAAGAAGAGCTTGAACACGCCAAAGAAGAAGGCGTGATCTTTCAGTGGTTGACCGCTCCGCTGGAGATCCTGGGTGACGCGGACCACCAGGTGAGCGGATTGCGCTGCATTCGCATGGAGCTCGGCGAACCGGACAACTCCGCGCGACGACGCCCGGTAGCGATCGAGAACAGCGATTTCGAATTCGAATGTAACACCGTCATCTACGCCATCGGCACCAATGCCAATCCCATCATCGGCCAGACCTCGAAACTCAAACTGAATAAGCGTGGCTACATCGAGGTGGACGCGGAACAACGCACGTCGCTGGCCGGCGTTTTCGCAGGCGGTGACATCGTCACCGGATCGGCCACGGTAATCCTCGCGATGGGTGCCGGACGCAGTGCAGCCCGCAGTATGAAACGTTACCTTGGTATCAAAGAGGCCGAAGAAATGGAGGTCTCGGATCCCGCGCGCCCGCGTGCGTTCGGCATCGACACCCGGCAGCAACAGTTCACCCGGGTACGCCTGCCCGGCAAAGAGCGCGCCGCCTGAGCACCGTCGTGGACGCGACCAGTCACGTACCCGACGCGGCTAGTTGAACGCTGCAGCGCGCTGCATCAATTCCGCGAGATCCGGCTCGTCGGGGTTCAACGGTTTGCCCGGATGTATGATGCATACTGGACAATTTTCGGCCGCCTCGACCAGCTCGCGAAAGGTCCCGGCCCGCACATCCTTGATGTACGCCTGCTTCAACTCGTCGTAACCAAACATCATGCTGTTGCGGTCGGTGCAGTCGTTGCAGCTGGTGCACAGCTCGGTTTCGATGTAGGCCTGTTCCGGGCCCGGTGCAGTCGCTACTTCGTGTGCCCCCGCGTCCTCGGAGACTGGCTCAGCCGAGCCAAGTATGGCCTGTGGCGCCGCCGCCGGCGCAACCCCCGATCCGTCCGTGTGCTCAGTGGTCGTGACCTGCTCGACAGCACCTTGTTTCTCGGCTTCTAGCCGCTCCCGCTCCACCTCAAGCGCGCGCAGCGCGTGAGAGTTATCGATGCCCGCGAGCTCTTGCAGGCTGCGCCACAGCTTCGCGCAGTGGCGCGCGGCCGCGACCAATCCGCGGCGCACAATCACCCGCTGCAGGGTGTCGTTGCCGTTAATCATCCACAGGTACGGCACCTTGTTGAAGGTGTCGATTGGATCGAGCGCCAGGTAGTCGCCTAGCGGAACCATATTCGGGTGCCAAGCCTCCGGCGCCACCGGCGCGTACTGACCGGCGAAGCGTGGGTCCATGGCGAGGAAATCGGCCACCGTGAACGCGATGTCGTCGATCATCGCGCGCCCATCGCCGTCCTCGTAGCTTAAGTGGTGGATGGGCCAGGCAAGCTCGGGCTGAGGGTTGTCGGACAGCGTAAAGCGCTGCGCCCAGTCTGTGCCCCGCCCCGGATGTTGCACAAAGCAGGGGAACGCACGACTCTCCGCGGCGCTCGCACAGTGCAGGTAGCGCGGCATCGATTCCGCTTCTGCGACGGGTCCGGTGTAGATACAGTAGAGCGCCGGGCCTTGGTAGCGCAACCCCGCCATGACCTCGCTGGCGAGGCGCGGTAGATGCGAGGCGGGTGCTTGCATGACGAAGGCGGTGGGCAGCACCGTAGCCATACTGCCCAGACTCGTGCCCCAGCCACCGAACGCGGCCAACCCTATCGTCGCCGGAACTGCATCGGGGGTGTTGTGTAACTCCAGAAGGAGCTTAATGGGCAGCTCCGATGAGAGGATCTCGACCAAGGTAGCCTTGTTCTCGGCGTCCAGGGCTTCACCATCGAGGTAGACAAACAGCGGCGGCAGACCGCTCAATTCTTCGGGCGTAAGCTGTTCCTGATCAAAGGCAGCAAAAAACGCATTATGCCGCGCCTCGTCATAACGGTTTTCCACTTCCAATTGCGCAATGCGCACGGCCCGGAACAGCTCGACCATACGCTGTAGTTCGGCATCCAGCAGCTCAAAGGCCTCGACACAGCTGTCCGCGGTAGTCAGTACGCGCTGGCCGCGCCGCGATGACTTGCCATTGCCGCCTCCCGGATCGATCCGTCGGCGCTCTGCCTCGAGGATCTTGAGTACACCACGCAGACGCTTGCGGCGGCTCGTTGTCAGGGGGCTTTGATGCTGGTTGCTGCGTACCACCGAGGACAGACGCTCGAAGTCTATGCCGCCCGCGTGTTCCCCGCCCATTGCGGTCCGCAGCGCATCGGCTGACGTAGCCCGCGCAGAACGCATACGATCCGCATCGATAATGACTGTGAGTTCAGCGCTCAAGTCATCGAGGGTCTCACGGGCATGCTGCCCCTGTTCGGATTCGATCAGCTGCCAGGCATGCGCGAACAATCGGCGCGCGATCTGTCCGTCACACTCGGTGACCAAACCGTCGTCCCGGAGCGCCCGGCGTGCGGACCCGAGGTTGGAACGCAACACTTCGCGGCGGGCAGCGTCCGTCGCCGCAGCCAAGCAGCGTTTGGCGGCCACATCCCACAGCGTCGACAGCCGTTGTTGCCGTCCCTCGTTCACCAGTGCCTTGATGGCCGCTTCCAGCTGGTAAAGATCGCGGCGGTAGTACTCGTCTTCGGCAGCCGTTGGTGTCTGGACGCGGATCAGTTCGTCGATGAGGTGCGACAATGGGACGGCCATGCGCTCGACGTCAGTTTCGAGCAACATCACCGGGAAGTCGTAGCGCAGTGCGTTGAGGTCGCGGTAGGCGGTGAACAGCGCGGGAACCAGGCGGCTGCCCGGTATCTGAGAACTTTGGTCGTCCGTCGCCTCCGGCGGGCCCAGATGAATACGCAGCAGCCGCTTCAAAAGGCTGTCCTGGCGGACAGCGATCAATTCCTCGTTGTGTTCTTCGAACCTGTTCACGATGAAACTCGAGCCTGCTTTATTCAGCACTCCATTCGTGGGATTACGCTGATTGCTCTACCGAATTGCTGCGTACTGATCACTAACTCGTTGGCTGTACCGTGAATTTGTCGAACTCCCGTTCCAGCGCCTTGACTTTGTCCGCCGCCGTCAGATGCTCGACGCTCGTCCGCACATCCTCGTAGCACAGAACACCGGGGTTGCGGTAAAGAATGCCGACGGGCAGTCGTTCCTGGTTTGTTGCAAGCTCGCGCGCTCGATCAAGGTCGCTGGGATCGTGCTCCATGCAGTGCTTGAAACGGCGTGCCACCGCATCCTGGACGTGCAACCCCTGTGCATGCGTGAGTAGTAGAATTCGCTCCGGGTCTTTCATATATTCATCAAACTGATGCGGCAGATACCTCGGGCAGCGCTGCACGATGCGCACAAAGGACAACCCCCGGTGGTGAAACGCTTGATGAATAATCTCGTAGAGAACGCTCGGCAGCCAATCCACCGCGTTGGCAACGAATGAGATGTTCGACATGCCGAGTGTCGCCGCCAGCGGGTTGAGCGGCTCAAGATAGGCGCCGCGTGGGCTCGTGCTGCTGACCAGGCCGCGCGGCGATGTCGGCGATATCTGCTTTTTGGTCAGGCCATAAATCTGGTTGTCGTGCAGCAACACCGTCATATTCATGTTGTAGCGCATCGCGTGTATCCAATGCCCAGCGCCGATACTGCAGCAGTCGCCATCGCCGGTGTTCACGAACACGTGCAAGTCGGGGCGCCGGATCTTGATGCCCTCGGCGATCGGCAGTGCGCGCCCATGCAGGGCATGGAATCCGTAGGTACCCATATAGTGCGGCAGGCGCGACGAGCAGCCGATCCCGGACACGAACACGGTCTTTTCGGGCGCAAGCTGCTCTTCGGCACACAGCTTTTGCACCGCGGTGAGGATTGCGTTGTTGCCACAGGCGTGACACCAGCGCGCGTTCACGCCCTCGAAGTCGTCCATCGAGTAGGCGTCATCGTCAATGTCGGGGACACTCGGGGAGAGTGTCTTGATTGGATCAAACATGGCTCACCCCCTGCGCGAGTTTGTTGCGAATAACCTCGGTGACCATCCGCGGCTTAAGCGGTTGGCCCCGTACCTCGCTCCAGCAATCCACGTCGATCAGATAACGTGCCCGCAACAGCCACGCGAGGTTAGAGTAGCGGCGGTTCTCGTAAGTGATAAGGTCGTCTTCGAGCCGGTCGGCCCAGCTCATCTCCACGGTCATGACCTGGCGATAGCGCTTGAGGATGTCACCGATTCCAGACGCCATGGGCTGCAGATACGTGAGATGCAGGGAGGCGATGCTCTGCCCCTCGGCGCGCACACGCGCGACCGCCTCTTCGATGACGCCCTTGGTGCTGCCCCAACCGACCACCAGCAGGTCGCCTTGCGGATCCCCAAACACCTCGGGGACGGTGAGTGTCTTCTGGAACGCGGCAAGCTTAAGGCTGCGGTGTTTGAGTCCCTCTTCGTTGGTCGCCGGATCATACGCCACGCGACTCGACCGGTCGTGTGCGAGCCCGGTGACGGTGTGCATCCCCCCGGGCTGCCCCGGCGTAAAACGCCGATAGAGCCCTGTGGTGTCGTCCCAGTCGTAGGGACGCTCGCCCTCGGGAATGGCACTCTGGTCGACCGGTGCCGCAAACCATTCCTTCCTGAGCTGAGGCCGCGCAAAGGGCTGCTGGGCAGTGGCAAGGTTCGCATCCGTGAGCAGGACCACCGGGAGGTTGAACGCTTCGGCGATCTTACGTGCCGCGATCGGCAGGTAGAAGCAATCTTCGATGGTGGCGGCCGCCATCACCACCCGCGGTGCATCGCCGTGCGAACCAAATATCGCCTGCAGCAGGTCACCCTGCTCGACTTTGGTGGGCAGGCCGGTGCTCGGCCCGCCGCGCTGGACGTCGACGATCACGAGCGGGATCTCGGCCATCGTTGCGAGCCCGATCAGCTCCTGCTTGAGCGCCATGCCCGGCCCTGAGGTAATGGTCACCGCGCACTTGCCTGCGTAGGATGCGCCGATGGCGAACGCACATGCGGCGATCTCGTCCTCCGCCTGGTGCACCATTCCGCCGACGTTCTCGAATACGTCGCTCAGATAGTGCGACGCGGAGGTCGCCGGGGTGATGGGATACATGGCGCAGATCTCCATGCCGGAAGCCATGATACCAAGCGCCAGCGCGGTATTGCCGTTCACGACGATCTGCGCCTCCTTGCGCTCCACACTCGGTATCTCGAACGCGAACTCCAGATTCTGTGTAGCCCACTCGTAGCCGGCCTCAAGAAGTCGAAGATTGCGTTTCACCAACTGCTCGCCTTTGCCCCGGAAAGTGAACGCCACCTGTGCGCGCGCGACTTCGAGATCCTGACGGTAGAGTCCGCTCAGCATACCCAGTACGAACATGTTCTTGCCGCGCTGCGGATTGTTCGTGTGCTGCAGGCACACTTGCTCCATTGGAATCTCGCGCACTTGGTAGCCGTCGGCCATTAGCTGTTCGCAGGTCGACGTGTAGGCGGTCACGATGGCTGGGTCCTGATGATGGCGCCACTTGTTCTCGAGCAGAATGGTACATCCGGGCTTGAGGCCACCAGCGCGCTCCCGCCCCAACAGTACCTGCTCATTGAACGCGATCACTACATCGGCCTCATCACCCCCGTTGTTCACGTAGTAGGAGCCAACGCGGATACGGTTTCCGCTGGCGCCCTCAATGCTGCGCGCCGGCGGCTCGATCTCGGCCGGAATGATTTCAACGGTCCACACGCCGTGGCCCGTCTTGGCCGCGATGCTCGCGAACGACTGGCCGCATTTTTGAGCGCCTTCGCCGGAGTCGCTGATCACTTCCACCACGTGGTCACGGATCTCATCCACCCGCCGTTGGTCCACCGCCGAGGTTGGCGTCTGCGCAGCGAGTGAGCCGTCGAGTTCGGAGGTGGCAGTTGAGTCGTTCATCCGCTTTGCTCGTCTGTGCGCAGCCACGCACGCGGTTGCCGGCGCCGGGATTGCTCTATCGCATGCTGCCGTGCAGGGACGCAAGCATGTTGCAGAACGTATTCTACTAGCTGAATATGTTGCCAGCGCTGGGCGCCTGGCAGCATATACGGCGTAACCGTCGGCATTTGCGCGCGCGGCGAAGTAGATGCGCATGGCCATAAAGGCTTGTCGCACGCGATTGCTGCCTCAAGCTGGCGGCGCAGACACCGCTCGACTTGATGACCGGACCCCCTAGCCAACCTGGCGTGGCTATCATTGACCACAATACGATCTCGTGTGCTGTTGTTCAGCTTGGCTGTTCTCACTGAGTATAGCGCAAACGACTGCGTCCCTCTTGGCCCCCTTTCCAGTCTCGGGCCATGTCCATCCAGCAGCCAGGTTCGCACATCGGTCGCTGACGAAAGTTGATCTTCATCAACATCGCGTGACTTACCCCGCTGGGGCCGAATGGGTTCGGCAACCGTTGCTGGGGACTGGGTTGGCATCCGCTGCACCGGGAGCGGTCCAGGTGACCCGCCACCCCGTAGGCCGAGGGTCCTGGGTGACATCCTCACGAACCGCGCCGAGACGCGTGCCAGTCGGGTGACCGTGAACCTGTCTGTCCCGAATAGTCACGCGGCCTTGGGGAGATAATAATGGTGCAGACCGTAGCATGGATTCGCTTCCCACATTCGCTTGGTGAGATTCCGTAGCTCCGAGGATATCTCCGGTCGGCCTGGTCGATCGGACGAACCCAACCGTCGCCGGTAGCTACAGAAGCTGATTCGCTGCCAGGCGACGACCGTTCTTGGCTGCACGAAATACAACGCTCTCCGCCAACCCGACCACCAGGGGGAGATAAGCGATCACAGCAGCCGGTCGGCCGATGTGATCCGCGGTCGTTGCGCCTCACTTTGGAAAATGAACAGTTGACGACGGAGCGCGACCACGTCAAGTTGCAGGGACACGCGTTTCCGGGGCGTGCAGCTGAACATTCACAATAGAAAATGTATCAGTGATGCCATGCAAGCAAGGATTGCGCATCCCATGGAAAACTTTAATATAACCAATCGACACGCATTTTCGGGACAGACAGGTTCTCTGGGCGGGTAGGTGTAAACGGCCCGATCGTGGTGCGCAGATCATAGGGGTTGGCGGCGCGAAGATCCCGATGGGACGGGGCGTGGGATGTGACCGAGATCGTGTCGATCGGGCGGTATCGCGTTCAAGCTGGCTCGATAGACGGCCCATCGTCCAGTGGCTACATTCGAGCGCCTTTCTCTCTGTGCCCAGGTGGCGGAATTGGTAGACGCGCGGCGTTCAGGTCGCCATGTCCTTGCGGATGTGCGAGTTCGAGTCTCGCCCCGGGTCACCAGGAATCTCACATTGAGTCAGATCGCAGTGACGAGCAGATAAGCCGTGAGCGCCGTTCCGGCCAAGGCAGTGCCGTAACACAAGACTCGTACCACGGACAGTCCCCGGTGCACGCCGAGCTCGTGTAAAGAGTGGTAGATGCGATGGAACCCGTGCCACAGCGACAGAGAGATCACCACGAACAGGAAGGCCGCGCCCGGCAGCGAGGCCGCAAAAGCGCTGACGCGCTCGTAGCTCAGGACCCCGGGGGAGGGCAATCCCAGTGGTGCGGCCAGGCCGGTAACCACGATCAGCGCCGGCAACACGAAGGCCGCCACGACTCCGCCCGCTCCGAACAGGGCCCAAAACACTGGCTCGTTAGATCGTTTCGGCACCGCTAGCCTCCAAGCACCACGCCAAGAATTGCCACCGAGATCACCGCGAAAATCAGGTACTGAGCCCACACGAGCGTCCGGTCGGCGACCCGATGACTCCCGAGATACAGTACCGGCATCGCCTTGGGTGCAACGTTGAACCAGGTGAACGCATGCAGCAGGGCGGCGGCAAGGGCCACCCCGTGGAACACCAGAAAGAGCGGATGCCGCAGCGAGACCAGCCACGCATCGAACGCCGCCTCCCCGACCGCCAACGTATACAGGCCGTAGAGCAACTGAAGCGCGTAGAGGGCCACGAACACGCTGGTCGCCTCGCGCAGCATGTAGAAGATGTAGAAGGGGTTGCGGCGCCACCAACCTGCCATGGGTCGCACATACGGACGGCGCACGGCCATTACTCCGATGCCCCCCGCGGCGCCATGAAGCGGAAGAAATAATCGAGTGTGCTGATGACTTTGTTACGGTTCACGGCCGATGCGGGGTCGACACCTTTCGGGCAGACTTCGGAGCAATAGCCGACCAGCGTACAGGCCCAGACACCCTCTTGCGCATTAACGATCGGCATGCGATCGGCCTTGCCGACATCCCGCGAATCCGAATTGTAGCGGTGCAAGAGCGCCAATGCGGCCGGGCCGAGGAACCCGGAATCGAGACCATATTGGGGACAGGCCGCGTAGCACAACAGACAATTGATGCATTCGGAGTATTGATAGAAACGCTCGCGCTGTGCCGGTGTCTGCGTGAACGGACCCTCGTCAACCGCTTTGCTCTCGGCCGGGATGATGTAGGGCTGGATGGAAGCCAGCTTCTCCAGGAAGTCGGTCTGATCCACCGCCAGGTCGCGTTCGATCGGCAGGTGCGCCAGCGGCTCGATGCGAAGCTTGCCAGGGTGATACTCTCGCAGGAACGCGCTGCAGGTCAGGTTTGGCACACCATTGATCATCATGCCGCAGCTTCCGCAGATCGCCATGCGGCAGGACCAGCGGAATGTCAGGCTGCCGTCGAGGCGGTCCTTGATGTATTGCAGTCCCTGCAGCACCGAGGTTTCGTGGGCAAACGGAACGCGGTACGTTCGATACGAAGGTTCTGAGTCCGTCTCGGGGTGGTAGCGCAGCACCTCGATTTCAATTTCGTCATGTGTCGCCATAGGCTGCTACCTCAGTGGCCCTCCTGGCGGGCCATACCGCCATACACGCGTTCCGCGGGGGGCAGTTTCGTGATCACGACACCCTCGTAATCGATGCGGGGCGGCGCATCGGCGACCGCATAGGCCAGGGAATGCTTGAGAAAATGCTCATCGTCGCGTTTCTCATATCCATCCAGCCGCTGGTGTGCGCCCCGAGACTCTGTTCGCTGCAGGGCCGAATAGGCCATCGCGCGAGCGACATCCAGAGTAAAACCCAGCTCGATGACGGTCAGCCACTCGGTATTGAATGCCCGGCTCTTGTCGTCGAGTCGTACCCGTGAGTAGTCGTTGCGCACCTTCTCGAGGGTTTGGCAGGCCGTTTGCATACCCTCGGCTGACCGGTAGATGCCAACACCGTTCTCCATAGCCGTCTGCATCGTGTCCCGCAGGTCGGCAAGGCGCTGATCGCCATCCTGGCCCAGCAGCGCCAGGGCTGACTGCATGCTCGCCTCGGCCTCGTGCGTGGTGGCGCGGGCGTCGATGGCGGGGGCCGCGCGCGCGGCCCGCGCGGCCTGCTCACCGGCCACTTTGCCGAATACCACGATCTCGGCTAGGGAATTAGACCCGAGCCGGTTGGCACCATGGATGCCGACGCTTGAGCACTCACCGGCGGCAAAAAGGCCCGGCAGGTTGGTAGCCGTATCGCCGTCGGTCCAGATACCGCCCATCGTGTAGTGCACCGCCGGGCGCACCGGGATCGGCGCCTCCGCCGGATCGATGCCGAGAAAGGTTTCCGCCATCTCGCAGATCATCGGCAGGCGTTCGAGGAGCTTGGCGCGGCCGAGATGGCGGAGATCGAGGTGTACGGCCGTGCCCAAGGGCGTCTCCAGCGTGCGGCCCTGGCGGTCCTCGTGCCAGAAGGCTTGGCTGACCTTGTCCCGTGGACCCAGCTCCATGGCTTTCGGGCGCGGAGAGGGGTCGACGGGTCCGAGACCGTAATCCTGCAGATAGCGGTAACCATCCTTGTTGACGAGATAACCCCCCTCGCCCCGGCAGCCCTCGGTCATCAAGAGACCCGAACCGGGCAGAGCCGTGGGGTGGTATTGGACGAATTCCATGTCCCGAAGCGCGACACCATGACGAAACGCAATGCCCATGCCGTCACCGGTGCTGATCCCGGCATTGGTATTGCAGGGATAGACACGGCCGGCGCCGCCGGTGGCAAAAATGACTGCGCGCGCCTCGAATCGGAAAAACTCGCCCGTGGCGACCTCGATGGCAACGATACCCTGACAGCGTCCGTCGACGACGATGAGATCGAGGCAGAAAAACTCATCGAAGCGGTGCACCGACGCATATTTCAGAGAGGTCTGGAACAGCGTGTGCAGGATATGAAAGCCGCTCTTGTCAGCGGCAAACCACGTGCGGGCGGTGCTCATGCCGCCGAAGTTGCGGACATTGATGTCACCATCGTCTTTTCGACTCCATGGGCAGCCCCAGTGCTCGAGCTGCACCATTTCCCGGGTGCAGTTGGCGACGAAATAGTCCACCACAGGCTGCTCGCAGAGCCAGTCGCCGCCGGCGACGGTATCGTAGAAATGACTATCGAGGCTGTCCTCAGTCTGGACTACGCCGGCCGAGCCGCCTTCGGCGGCAACCGTGTGGCTGCGCATGGGCACGACCTTCGAGATCAGCGACACGTTCAGGTCCGGGTCTGCCTCCGCCACGGCGATGGCGGCACGCAGCCCCGCGCCACCCCCGCCAACGATTACGACGTCTGTCTGGACGATTTGCATGTCGGTCGCAACGATCGTCTCAGCCCGTGCCCATCTTACGTGCTTTGTGGAATGCCAGCATGCCCGCGAAGATCGGCTCATGGGCCACTTCACCGAAACCCACCTGGGTGAGCAGCTCCGACAGCTCCTTGGGTGAGTAGAACATGCGCAGGGCCTGGATGAAGTAACGGCGGCAGCCACGCGCAGCCTCACCGCTGCTGAAAATCCACGCCGTCACCGTCAGGCACGCGCGCAGATAGACATAGTACAGCTCTTCGACGAACCGGCTGCCGGGCCGCAGCATGTCACTGTGGTGGAAATGCCCCCCGGGCTTCAGCACGCGTCGGATCTCCCGCAACACCTCGGCGAGCCGCAAATGTCGCGATGCAAACTGCAGGGTCACGATGTCGAAGTGATTGTCTGGAAACGGCAGCTCGTGGACATCACCGATCGTACTGTCGATTTTCATTCCGAGCGCTTCGGCCCGTTGTTGGCCGACTTCCTGCATGGCACGGCTGCGGTCTATCGCGTGAATCTGCAGGGTAGGCTCCCTGCGCAACAGCTCGATGCCAATAGCATTGGTTCCGGCACAGACGTCCAGGACTCTCGCGCCCGGCTCGACAGCAATGGTGGAGACGAAGCGCCGGCGCCAGCCGTCCCAGAATCCCAAGCTCGCCACGCGGTTGGCCTGATCGTAATAGGGGGCCACATCGGCAAAGACTTCGTCCAATTGTTCGTTCCACACAGACTCGAAACGGTTCGCGCGGGCCTGCTCGCGATCGACAAATATACTGTTCAATTGCTCTCCTCCGGATCGGTACGAACGCCACCGTTCAGGCGCCGCAGGGAAATTCTAGAGCATACTACCACCGTGCAACAACTCAGCTGCGAAAACACGCGGACCCCGATCATAGTCGCGCGATGACCGCATCGGTGAATACCCGGGTATCCAGCTCACCACCGAGGTCCCGTGTTTTGCAGCCCTCCGCGAGGGCGCGGTCGTACGCGCCCTTGATCGGACCGCCGACGGATTGGCAGCGCCCGCCCCCGTGACGATCGGCCAGGTGGTTGAGCAGGTGCTGCCACGTTAACTTCTGCTGGGCAGCAATGGTGGCATGAGCACGCCAAATAATCGCTACAAACGCCATCGATTTCTGCCTGAAATCATCCAATACACCGCCTGGCTATACCATAGGTTCAATTTGAGTCATCGAGTTATTGATGATTTGTTGGCCCAACGAGGCATTGTCATAAGTTATGAACCGATTCGCTTATGGTGTAACAAGTTTGGACCCAAATATGCCAAGCGCTTGAACGGTACACACCAAGGTTTCGGCGATACATTTTTCATTGACGAAGTCTTCGTTAAGATTCGTGGCAAGCAACACTATTTGTGGCGAGCGGTTGACCAGGATAGTGAAGTGGTCGATGCGAGTCTGCAGGCCAAGCGGGACGGCGCGGCTGCAAAGCGCTTTTTCAAGCTGTTGCTTAGAAATAACCGTGGTGAACCGAGGAAGATAGCGACGGGCAAGTTGAGAAGCTACGGCATTGTACATCGGGAATTGATCCCGGATACGATTCACAACACATCGCAATATGCCAATAACCGCGCCGAACATTCGCATCAATCAACGCGGGTCAGAGAGCGGAACATGCGCCGCTCTAAATCGCCGCAGCGAGCGCAACGTCTTGAGCGCTCATGCGGCGATACACGGTCTATTCGATCTTGGTCGAAACCTGATCTCAGCCGAAAACTATCGATTGCTTAGACAGCGTGCCTTTGCGTCCTGGGAATATGCTACAGCACTTTAGACAGGATCTTTCCGGGAGTTCGCATAAGCTTGAAAGGTAATTTGTCATTACCTTCTGGCCTTATCATCGGGCCTGGTGTTACGGATAGCGGTATTATTAGTCGCGACACTGATGGGATGCTGTGAAGGGCATCACACTTTAACTATAAGAGTGTCAAGGCGTGTTACCGCTTAAGCGGCCAGCGCATGTTCGTAGAGAGGACGATGGATGTCATCCAGTAGATCATACAACTCATCTATCGTATGGTGTTGCGTGTCCAACCGAGCGTCGGCGGCGTTGCGTGTGAGTGAAATCGGTGCGCGGTTGTGACCGGCGCGTTGGATTTCTTCCAGTGGATCATCGGTGATCAAGGCCGCACTGTACAGGGTGGGTTTACCTTTGCTGAGCGATCTCTCCTGGCTGGGAAGGCATAGCGACGGCCAACAACAGGCCCAAGCATCGGTTGACCTGCATCGGATGACCCGGGGATACTTGATTACCTGGCGAGAAAGGGCTTTTATGCTACTTAAACTCGCGAATGACAGATGCACGAGGCTCGGCTATCATCGAACGTGTTCGAGCTCTATTCATAAGGAGATCCATCATGGCACGGCCCAAGAAGTCATCGAAGTCGAAAGCCTATTCCAAGAAAACCGATTCATTCCAGACTCGTGAACCAGACAAGGCGGCAAAGGCCACCGCACCGCTTCTGCACGTCTATGCAAACGGCGCGATCTGCGACACTGACACCCGCGGCTACGCCACACCGAACAATTCCTCGCCGTTGGAGTTGGTGGTCGACGCCTCCGAAGGCGTCGTTCCGCTTTGGGAAGAATGCACCACCCTGCGCTGGCGATTCCAAGAGCAATCGATGCAGGTCTTTGTGGATCCCGAGGCCGCGAAGGCTGCGATCCGACAACTTTTCGGCGAGGCGCTCCTGGCGTGGGGCGACGCCTCGCCGGTCAAATTCGCCGAACGAACCGACGTCTGGGACTTCGAGATAGTGATGCGCGAGGCCGACCGTTGCAACATCAACGGCTGTGTACTGGCAAGCGCCTTCTTCCCCGACCCCGGGCGGCACGAGCTGGTGATCTATCCCCAGATGTTCTCGCAATCCCGCGAGGAAATGGTCGAGACGCTGGCCCATGAAATCGGACATGTCTTCGGACTTCGGCACTTTTTCGCAAACATCAGCGAAACGGCGTGGCCGAGCGAAGTCTTCGGCACGCACAGCAAGTTCTCGATCATGAATTACGGCCCCGACAGCAAACTGACCGAGACCGACATATTGGACCTTAAGCTTCTCTATCAGAAGGTTTGGAGCGGCGAAATTGCCGACATCAACGGTACATCGATCCAGTTGATGACGCCATTCAGCGCGCAAATCGCTCAGTTCTAGCGACGGTCGCCGCACGTCGAAAGCAACGAGCGTCACCGACACGGGCGGACTCGGACAAATCCACTGTCACGTCTTTTGCCCGCGCAATAGGTATCTTTGCCTGGTGAGCGGCGTTAGCGCTGAGAAAGAGTCAGCTACTAACGGCAAATGAAAAGATGGTTGGCAATTATCGGCCTCTGTTGGACACTTCTCGCGTGCGAACCACTCACGTGCCACCACCTCAAAGCTGTTGACCTGCTTCGCTATTCTTGCCGATCTTGCGGCCTTGCGGTGCTCGCCGGGATCGATGCCCGCCGCAACCTGCTTGCGGGCCTCATCCCTTCGTTCCCTGGCGTCTTTCAGGCTAACGTCCGGGTAGGTGCCGAGGGATAGCAGCTTTTCCTTGCCGTCGAACAGGTATTTGAACCGCCACCATTTGCCGCCTTTGGGGCTGACGAGCAGAAACAAGCCTCGTTCATCATAAAGTTTGCGTTGTTTAGCCTCGGGTTTGGCTTTCTTGATTGCGGTGTCTGTGAGCGACATTTGGGGTAACTGTTCCGTCGGTCTCGGGGTAACCCCAATAGTTACCCCTGATAGGTTCAGGATTCAATGGGGTAACTTTAGACATTATCGGACAAGCAGGCAACAGAAAAGCCCTTTAGTGAGAGGGGTTCTGGACTCTCTCGGACTTTCTGGGGAATCGAATTGGTGGAGGCGGCGACAATCACATCGGCTATTAAATCAATAGCTTCAAATGCAAAACGTCGGATATGCCCCCATAGATACCCCCAGATCGTGCCGGCTGATTATGTCCCAGTACACTCAGGCCGCCCGGTGTCCCAACTCGCTGAGCTTCTCCAGCGTATCGGGAAACTTCCTCACCATCAGAATCAATGCCGCGGCCTGGGCATTGGGCCGCGCCCGCCCTTGCTCCCAGTTCTCCAAGGTACGTGTCGATACGCGCAGGCGGCGGGCAAACACGGCGCGCGAGACGTGCATACGCTCGCGCGTGTCGCGTATGAGATCCGCGTCCACTTCGAGCGGGGGAAGGTCCTCGACCTCATGCGAGCGTAAGGTGATCTTTCCCTCGCGCTGTTTCTGCATGGCATCGACGCCTTCCATCAGTTCATCGAACAACTTGCGCTTTTGTTTCATGGCATTCGTCTCCTGGCCTCCAACTCGGCCTGGATAGCTTTCTTCAATACCTTCTTCTCTTCGGTCGTCAGATCCGCGGCCTCATCCTTGTCATAGAGCGTAAAGAACCAGATCTGGTGATCGGCCGTGAGGTAGTAGTAGATGATCCTCAATCCGCCTCGCTTGCCCTTGCCGCGACGTGCGTCTTCCCAACGTACCTTGCGAAACCCACCGGTGCCGGGCATCACGTCGCCCAATTGCGGGTTTTCCATCAGTACGCGCTGCAATTCCCGATAGCTCTCATCGGTCAGATAGTCGCCGAGGAGGCTCGTGAATAAAGGGGTCTCCAGGAAAACCAGTTTCATCGGTAAAGTATACGCAAGTTGCGTATAATATCAAGCCGAGGGTTCGGCGATGCGGTAGCCCATCGCGCGGTAGCCGCGTTGGCGTTTCTCCCACATCCGGAGCAATGCGGGATGGTCCGTATCGACGAAATCGATAATCCGAACGTCGGTCTTTGCCGCGTGCTTACGATGTAAGCGACCGGCGTATTGCTGCAACGTGCCTTTCCAGGACACCGGCATCGCTAGAATCAAAGTGTCAAGCGGGGGATGATCGAAACCTTCCCCGACGAGTCGCCCGGTCGCCAGCAGAATCCGCGGCGTGTCAGCTGGCAGCGCATCGAGTTCGGCGACCAGAATCGCACGTTGCTTTTTCGACATACGCCCATGCAGCACGAAGGGTTCCAGACTGTGTTCCTCCAGCGAGCGCCTGATGCTTTCGAGATGATCGGTGCGTTCTGTCAACACCAGTACCTTGCGACCGTCCTCGACGGTGCGTCTCGTCTCGTCGGCTATTGCGGTTGTGCGTTCTTGGTCTTCTGCCAGGGTCCGAAATATCTCCTGAATGCCGACTTTGTCTGGCAGTGACGTTGGTTTGCTAAGCGTTCGAGGAATGACCTCAAGATCATGCGGCGCGCTGGTTGGAGGTGCCGCAGTATGTCGAATTGGCCCACATTGCATGAAGATGATCGGCTGTTGGCCGTCCCTGCGGATCGGTGTTGCGGTGAGCCCGAGCACGTAGCGTGCTTTGACACTTTTCAGAATGGCGTCGAAAGAGACCGCGCCGATATGATGGCATTCGTCCACGATGACCTGGCCGTAGTCCTCGACCAATTGGTCAACCTCGCCCTTGCGTGAAAGCGACTGCATCACGGCGATGTCGACCTTGCCCGTGGGTTTGCGCTTACCGCCACCGATGGTGCCGACCACTCCCTTTCCAATGCCGAGGAAAGCGTTCAGACGTTCCTGCCATTGTCTCAGCAGTTCAGTTCGATGCACCAGAATCAGCGTGTTGACGCGACGACGAGCAATGATGGCGGCCGCTGTGACGGTCTTGCCGAATGCGGTCGGCGCGCAGAGCACGCCAACATCGTGAGGCAGCATGGCGGCAACGGCATCTTCCTGATCTGGCCGCAATGTTCCGGCGAACTCCACGTCGACAGGCGTGCCGTCTATCCGCTCGTCATGTATGTCGCAGCGGATGCCGTTGCTTCGAAGCAGTTCCTGTGCGGCGTCCAGACAACCACGCGGAAGGCCAATATGTTGAGGGAAGTTTTCAGCACAGCCGATGACCCGTGGCTTGTCCCAAACCGACATGCGCATGGCCTGCGCCCGATAGAACTCCGGGTTCTGAAAGGCCGCGAGGCGAATCAGGCGGTTAATCAGCGGTTGAGGTAATTGCGCCTTCTCGAAATAGACGAGGTTCGCCAAGGTGATCGTGAGCGCGTCTGGTAATGGTCCAGGAAGCGTTCCTTTGTTGGGGGCTGGACGCTTCCAAGGCGTTGAGAGGTCCTCCTTGTCGATGAACGTGACGTCGAGCGGGTGCATGGGGCCGGTGGCACGCAGAATCGTGGGTTCGATACCCTGCGGCGACATTGGCTCGATCGTGGCCAGGAAGGCCCATTGATCAGGATAAACACTCAGGTCGTCATCGACGAAAACACTGTGGTCGGCTTCGCGGGGCTTCTTCTGCAGGAGCAGGGCAATCAGGTTGCCGAAGCCACCCTTGGGCATGGTGTCCTGGTTTGGAAAAAGCCGATCGTACGAGGTCAAACTGAGTTGCCGGATACGGTTGCACGTGTGACTGATGATGGCCGTACCCAAACGTCTGGCATCGCGCGCCGGCACCGCAGTCGTGAAGAAAATCCATGCGTGCGCGCCGTTGCCAGAGCGTGATATCTCCAGCGAAACTGGCACATCCAGTTCACGGCAAGATTGAACAAAGGCTTTGGCGTCCTCGCGCCATTCGGCCTTGTCGAAGTCGACCGCGAGAAAATAGCAGCTGTCGTCGAGCAGGAGAGGATAGATGCCGATTGTCTTCTCGCCGGCTAGGTGGCCATAGATGACCGCATCCGATACGGGTATCAACGCACGATTGCTGCAATCGGCACATTTGATCCGAGGCTTCTCGCAGATACCGGGAAGCCACTCGTTGGCGCACGCAGGGGCATAGCCTGATTTGCCGGTCGTCGCGCTTTCCCAGCGCACCGGATGCACATCAGTACGTCCCCGGAACAGGCGCCGATACAGCGCGACCTTTGCCGCTGTTGAGAGGTTCGATGGCTCGGGTGGTGGCGATGCCGATGGAGTGGCAACCGCCGGATCGTGCCGCCAATCGATGCCGTGAGATTCGAGCAAGGCGATTAAACGCGCGTTTTCGGTTCGTAACCTTGTCAGCTCATCGGATTCGTTTGGCATCGAATCAGCGTTGTCCACCTGCAGGGCGGCTGTCGGCAAGATCTCCTATGCGTCGGATGGACTGCCGCGAGGTATAGCGCCGAGGCCCTTGGCGTTGTCGAGAAACAGCTTATCTAAAAATACCACGGTACTGGTGCCTAAGTGTGTTCGATGATGATCAATGCGCATCCGGCGCGGTAACCTTAAATGAGCTAAAGAAGGCGACAGAAGGAACCAGAAATTTCGGCGAAATGTCGTTGGTGGTGGGGGTGTCAGATACAGAGTGTGGTGTCGAAATACGGAATCAAACTCGACAAGCCTTTAATTAAAGTCTAACTTCAAGAGAGTGCCACATGGCTATGAAAAATAAATAAAAAAGCTGGTGGAGGCGGCGGGAATCGAACCCGCGTCCGCAAGCCCTCCGCTCATCGGCTCTACATGCTTAGTCTGTCTTTAAGTTAACCAGGCGTGCTCCGACAGACAGGGGCGGCGACCGGCGAGTCCGCTTGAGTTTTAACGCAGCACTAACGGACGCAGCGCTACGCGATTCGGTGTGATTTGACCTCTCGAATCCTAACCCACAGAAAAGTCAGGTGAGAGGGCTGGCGGGATTAAGCCGCCAGCTGGTAGTTGTCGTCGTTGGCAACTAATAGTTTGCGGCTGGATTTACGAGGAACTCCGCACCTCGGCATGCACCGAAGGTTTCGCGACCCACGTCGAAGCCATGTCGCCCCCGGATACTATAACTGTGAGTGAAAATATGGGGCCTGGTGGGCCGGATTGCAAGTGTCAGCGGCGTTTCAACAGGCGGTGCTGCTCCCGGTCCCACTCCCGCTGTTTGATGGCGGCGCGCTTGTCGTGCTGCTTCTTACCCTTGGCCAGGGCGATCTTGAGCTTGACCTTGCCGCGTTTCCAGTACAGTGCCAGTGGCACCAGCGCATAACCGCGCCGTTCCACGGCCCCGATCAGCCGGTTGATCTCCAGCCGGTGCAGCAACAGCTTGCGGCTGCGGGTGGCGTCCGCGGTGATATGGGTGGAGGCCGAGCTAAGGGGCGACATGTGGGCACCGAACAGATACAGCTCGCCGCCGCGAATGATCACATAGCTCTCCTTGAGCTGTGCCCGCCCGGCGCGCAGGCTCTTGACCTCCCATCCCTCCAAGGCGACGCCGGCCTCGAAATCCTCCTCGATGTGGTAATCGTGCCGTGCGCGCTTGTTGAGCGCGATGGTGCTGGATTGGGCGGGCGGTTTCTTTTTGCTGGCCATCAGTCAAGGGTCCCGGGGCGGGCGCGCATTCAATCACAGTCGGGGCGGGAATTCACCCTCGTCTGAGCGGGCGCGCCGGCGGCGCTTACGTTAAACTCCGGGCTGATCGGCGGCAAGCGCGCAAGCAGGAGAAACCAAGGGGAAATGTCCGATTCGAGCGATTATGCCCATGCGCAATGGTCCTCGCGCTGGGCGTTCATCCTGGCCGCCACAGGCTCCGCCGTCGGCCTCGGTAACATCTGGAAGTTTCCCTACATCGCCGGGCAGGGCGGGGGCGGCGCCTTCGTGCTGGTCTACCTGTCATGCGTGCTCCTGATCGGTGTGCCGCTTATGATGGCCGAGGTCATGCTGGGCCGGCGCGGCCGCCGCAGTCCCATCAACACCATGCGCAAGCTGGCCCGGTCGGAGTCCGTGAGCCCGGCCTGGGAGTACCTGGGTTGGATGGGGGTGGTGGCGGGCTTCCTGATTCTTTCTTATTACAGCGTCATCGCGGGTTGGACGCTGGCCTATGTCTTCCGCACCGGCAGCGGCCTGTTCACGGTGGCCACCGCGGACGGTGCGCGCGCCTTGTTCGGCGAGTTCGTCAGCGATCCGGAAAAGCTCCTGGCCTGGCATACCATCTTCATGGTGATGACGGTGGGCGTGATCGCTCGGGGCGTGGAAGCGGGCCTGGAGCGCGCCGTCAAGGTGCTGATGCCGGCCCTGTTCGTGCTCCTGGTGGCGCTGGTGTTCTACGCCATGGGCACCTCCGGGTTCGAACAGGGGGTGCGGTTCCTGTTCCAGCCGGATTTCAGCAAACTGTCCCTGGGAGTGATTGTGAGCGCCGTGGGGCAGGCCTTTTTCAGCCTCAGCCTGGGCATGGGGGCGATCATGATCTACGGTTCCTACCTGCCAAAGGAGACCTCCATCGCCGGCACCACCTTCACCATCGCCATGGCCGACACCCTGGTGGCGCTGCTGGCGGGCCTTGCCATATTCCCCATCGTATTCAGCAACGGCCTGGAGCCGGCGGCGGGTCCCAGTCTGATCTTCCAGACCCTGCCCATCGCATTCGGTCAGATGCCGGGCGGGCAGTTCTGGGGCACGCTGTTTTTCGTGCTGCTGGTATTTGCCGCCTGGACCTCAGCCATCTCGCTGCTGGAACCGGTGGTGGCCTGGTTGACCGAATCGCGGGGCTGGAATCGCGTCATGTCGGCATCGTACACAGGTATCCTGATCTGGTTGCTGGGCATCGTCACTATCATGTCGTTCAGCGACTGGGCCTTTACCTTCGACTTTCTCGGTGTGCGCAAGAGCAACGGCGTCTTCGATATCTTCGATATCCTGACGTCCAATGTCATGCTGCCCCTGGGCGGTATCCTGATCGCCGTGTTCACCGGCTGGGTGATGAAACGGGAGCATTCGAGCCAAGAACTCTCGCTGCGCTTCGCCGCGGGCTATTGGATCTGGCGCCTGCTGACCCGTTACGTCGCGCCGCTGCTGGTCGCCGTGGTGCTGGTGCAGCTGCTGTTCGGCCACCTGTTCAGTGCAGAGGGTTAACCGGTCGGCGCTGGTTCCCTTCAGCGCCGAACAGATGTACAGCCTGGTGGCGGACATCCCCCGCTATCCGGAATTTCTTCGCTGGTGCGCGGACGCTCGAATCGAGTCGGCGCAGGGCGATACCGTCGTCGCCTCTATTACCATTGCCTTCAAGGGCCTCAACAAAACCTTCACCACCCGCAATACCATGCACCCCTGTGAGGCCATCGACGTGCGGCTCGTCCGGGGTCCGTTCAGTCTACTGGAGGGCTTTTGGAAATTCGCCGCCCTGGCGGGGGACGCCAGCAAGATCGAGCTGGACCTCTGCTTCGCCTTCCGCAGCAGCATCGTCTCCAAACTGGTGGGGCCGGTGTTCTCGCAGATCGCCAACGGCCAGGTGGACGCGTTCCACCGGCGGGCACGTCAGCTCTATGGTTGAGAAGCGCCTGATCTCGGTGGAGGTTGCCTACGCACTGCCGGAACGCCAGTGGCTGCTGGCGCTGCAAGTGCAGGCGGGCACCACGGTGCGCGACGCGATCGCGATATCCGGCATCCTCCGACACTGCCCCGAGGTCGCACTGGATCGCGTCCCGGTTGGTATCTTCGGTGAACCCGTTTCGCTGGACGAGGTGCTGCAGGAGGGTGACCGGGTAGAGATCTATCGACCATTGCACGCCGACCCGAAGGTGGTGCGCCGCGAGTTGGCCCGGATCGGGCGCACCATGGGACGCCGACGGCCGGGCGGAGACCCGCCTAGGGATTGAGGTCGTCGCCCGTCGCGCCCCCGCCCCAGACCTTTTCCCAAGCCTTGCGCATGAAGCCCTTGCCTGCTTTCTCCGACGGCGTGGTCATGCGGGTGCCGCCGCTCTCGTCCTCGGGTGCGGCTGCCGCCAAGTCATCTCCAGTGGCAGCCACCACGTCGCCCTCGATGTGATCCAGGCGGTCGTCGATGAACACGATCGTGACGCGGCGGCGCTGCGGATTCCTGTCCCGGTTGCCTAGAAAAGAGTAGAAATAGTCCCAGCGGTCGGAGTGAAACGGGTCCACCACCAGCGGTGTCCCCATGACGTAGCGCACCTCCCGCTTGGACATGCCCCGCTTCAGCTGCGTGACTTCTTTTTCGGTAATCAGGTTGCCCTGCTGGATGTCCATCCGGTAGGGCTTGATGCACCCCGTCATCAAGGCGACACCGCACACGATGGGCACCAGGAGCCGGCGTTTTTTGAAAGCTTGGCGTTGCATGACGCCACCGATAATAGCCGATGGCCGGCGGCGGTGAAAGACGGCCGGGCAGGGGCGGCGGCTCAGGCCAGTTTTTTCAATACCGCGATCTCGTCGCAATTGTGGAACCGGTAGCAATTCACGCAGATGCCCCACACCTTTTCCGGCAGCGAGTTCTTGGGCACGGTGACGAAGCCGAGGCCGTGGAAGAACTCCGGAACGTAGGTGAGCGCCATCACGCGCCCCAGGCCCAGGCGGCGAGCCCGCTCCATCAGCTGCTCAACCATCAGTCGGCCCAGCCCGCGCCGCTGGTGGTCGGGTGACACCACCAGGCTGCGGATCTCACCGAGTTCGTCGGTAAACACCTCAAGGGCGCCGCAGGCGGCAACGCCCTGGCCCGTATCGATGACCTCGAACCAGTCCAGGTTGTGCTCGATGTCGGCGGCGGTCCGCGGTAGCAGGTTGCCCATGTCCGCATAGGCCTTCAGCAGGCTGCAGATGGCCGCAACGTCCGCGGGGCGGGCCGGACGTATGGCCGGCCGTTCAGCCGGCGCGGTACCGCTCATGATGCCGCCCGCAGCAGCATGTCTTCGGCGTGGGCCAGGGTCTGATCGGTGATCTCGACGCCGCCGAGCATGCGCGCTATCTCCTTTACCCGCTCCCCGGACCCCAGTGGCGTCACGGCCACGGCGACGCCTGTCCGCCCTTGTTTCAATACCTGCAGATGGTGCTGGCCCTGGGCCGCGACCTGCGGCAGATGCGTCACGCAGAGCACCTGGCGGGTGCGGCCCAGGGCGCGCAGTTTCTGCCCCACGATCTCAGCGACGCGGCCGCCGATGCCCACGTCCACTTCGTCGAAAACCAGGGTAGGCACGCGCCCCACCGCGGCCGTGATCACCTGTATAGCCAGGCTGATACGCGACAACTCGCCCCCCGAGGCGACCCGGGCAAGGGGCTGTGCCGGCTGGCCGGGATTGACACTGACGTAGAACTCGATCTGGTCCAAGCCGTGCCGCGCCGGCACCGCGGGGTCCGATCGCGTCACCCGCACGGTGAACGCTCCGCCCTGCATCCCCAGCCCCTGCATCTCCGCGGTCACGGCCGCGGCGAGACCGGACGCGGCACTCGAACGGTCCCGCGAGACCTGCGCCGCCAGGGCATCGTACTGCTCGTGCGCCTGCGCCGCCTGTGCCCGCAGCGCATCCAGGTCGTAGCCGGCGGTCTCCGCCGCCTCCAGCTCACCTTGCAGCTGCTCCAGCAAGGCCGGCAGCTCCTCGGGCGCGCAGCGGTGCTTGCGGCCCAGATCGAGGAGCGTCGACAGCCGTTGCTGTACCCACTCCAGGCGCTGCGGATCCAGGTCGACGCGGGTCAGCAGCTGCTGCAGGTTGCCGGCCGCTTCGTTGACCTGCACCAGTGCACCGTTGAGCAGCTCCAGGGCGCCGTGCAGACTGGGCTCGAAGCGGGACAATTTTTCCAGCGTGCCGATGTGCCGGGCCAGACTGCCGGAGAGGTTCTGATCCTCGGCGTCATAGAGTTCAAAAAGCGCGGTCCGCATGCCTTCGATCAGGTCGCTGGCGTGGGCCAGCCGGGCCTGTTCCTGGTCGAGTTCTTCATATTCGCCAGCCTTGATGTCGAGCGAGCGCAGTTCACTCAGCTGATAGCGCAGCAGCTCGAGGTGGGCCGAGCGCTCCGCGCCGTTCCCCGTCAATACTTGGTGTCGCGCCTCCAGCGCCGAGTACCGGTCGAACGCCGCCCGCAGGCGTTCGCAGGCCGGTCGCAGGCCTGCATAATCGTCCAGCACCTGACGCTGTACAGACCGCCGCAGCAGCGACTGGTGCTCGTGCTGGCCGTGTATGTCCACCAGGTGGTCACCCAGATCGCGCAGCATTTGCACCGTGGCGGGTCGCCCGTTGATGAAGGCCCGGGAGGGCTTGTCGCGCTGAATGACGCGTCGAATGACGCATTCGCCGCCTTCTGCCAGTGCATTGTCCGCCAGCCAGGCCTGTGCGTCGTCGCTGTCAGCCACCGCGAAACTGGCGTTGATCTCGGCGCTGCCGGTACCGTGACGGATGCTGCTGCTGTCCGCGCGGTCCCCGGACAGCAGCGCCAGGGCGTCGACGATGATTGATTTGCCGGCGCCGGTCTCGCCGGTCAGAACGGTGAAGCCGGGCTCCAGGTCTAGCTCGATGCCGCTGGCGATCGCGAAGTCGCGGATACCGATAGCGGTGAGCGCCATTTAGCGTTGATCACCCCAACCCAACTTCGATCGTAGCGCCGCATAATGGTTGTTCTCCAGGGTGCGCACCAGGGTCACGGTGTGGCTGGACCGTTTAACGCGGACCTTCTCGTCGCCCTCCAAGTGAAACTTGATGTGACCGTCGAAAGAGATGTGGGCGCAATGGCGGCAGATGTCCACCAGCGTGAAATCCACGAAGCTGCTGTCACGCAGCGCAATGGGTCGCATGGACAGGGTATGGGGGCAGATCGGCACCATGATCAGCGCCTCAAGTTGGGGATGCACAATAGGACCCCCGGCGGACAAGGCATAGGCCGTCGAGCCGGTAGGTGTGGCGACGATGACGCCGTCGGAGCGCGAGTCCATCACGTATTCGCCATCGATGTAGATCTGCACGTCGATCAATCGTTCCAGCTCGCCCTTGCCCAGCACCATGTCGTTGAAGGCCGAGTCCGCGATCACCAGTTCATTGCCCCTCCAAATCTCCACGTCCAGCATCATCCGGGCCTCGGTGTTGTATTCCCCGTCAAGGATGCGGCCTATGTCCTCATACATCTCGGTCAGTGGGATGTCGGTGAGGAATCCGAGGCGCCCCATGTTCACGCCGACCACGGGAATGTCCCTGGGCGCGAAGGAGCGGGCAACATGCAGCATGGTGCCGTCGCCGCCGATGACGATGCCGAGATCGACCCCCTGGCCGTTTTTTTCGTCCAGCAACTGGGCAGTGGTATCCGAGACGATTTCCTCGGCGGTGGTGTCACCCACCAGCACCGTCATGTTGCGATAGCGCAGATATTCAGCGAGCCCGTTCACGGCGTCCCTCACGCTGGTGTCCTTATACTTGCCGAACAAACAGATGGTTTTGAATGTCGAAGGCATGGTCAAGGGCGTTCTGGTGTGGGTCGTCCGGGACAAAAGTGGCTGGATTGTCGCCGAAATCGTCAGATTAGTGAACTTCTAAGAGCGCGGATTCCAGCGGTTGACAGCCAAAGGGGACGTTGATAGCGTTGCTTTAGCACTCTATATATAGGAGTGCTACCCGAATCTTTTAGTGTGTAACGACGGTGATCAAACTCAGCGCGCGCGGCGAGAAACTACTCAAAACCCTGATCGAGCTGTATATCAGCGAAGGCCAGCCGGTTGGATCAAGGACGCTGGCGCGACATGCCAATGTTCAGCTCAGTCCTGCCACCGTCCGTAATGTCATGTCCGACCTCGAGGATCTGGGCCTGATAAAGGCCCCTCACACCTCCGCGGGCCGGGTGCCGACTCAGCAGGGGTACCGATTCTTTGTCGACAGTCTGTTAAAGGTCAGGCCGTTGAACCCGAGTTCCGTGGAGGAGATCCACGAGCGGTTGTCCGCGGAAAGCGATCCGCAGCTGCTGGTGGCGAGTGCGTCGGAACTGTTGTCGCAAGTCACACATTTCGCGGGTGTGGTGCTGCTGCCGGGACAGCACAGCGCCAAATTCCGCCAGATCGAGTTTCTCTCTTTGTCGCCGGAACGTGTGCTTACCATCCTGGTGACCGACGATGGGAGAGTGCAGAACCGGGTCATTCCGACGGATCGCGAATATTCCTCGAGCGAACTAGTGGAGGCGGCAAATTTCTTCAACGATTTGTATGGGGGATCCTCGCTCGCGGAGGTACGGAAGCGACTGTTGAACGAAATGCAGAAGGACAGCGAGGAAATGCATCGCATCATGAAAGCCGCTCTGTCTATGGCCCGCTCGTTGTTCGAGAAGGAGGAGGCCGATACCGATGAGGTCTTATTGAGTGGTGAAGCAAACCTGCTCACGGTGCCGGACTTGTGCCAGATTGACACCCTGCAGACTCTGTTTGACGCCTTCAAGGCCAAACAGGACCTGCTCGACCTGCTTGATCGCAGCATGCGGGTCAACGGCATTAGCATCTTCATCGGTGACGAATCCGGCTATGAGGCCCTGACCGCTTGCAGCGTGGTGACCGCCCCTTACGAGGTTGACGGTCGGCTCATAGGTACGCTGGGTGTGATCGGTCCCACCCGCATGTCCTACGAAGATATTATTCCGGTGGTCGATATTACAGCACGGCTCCTGAGCGGCGCCCTGTCCATTCAGCACCTGGATCGCGCCGACTGAAGCCGCGGCCCGTCGCTTGCCGCGGTTGAATTGAGCGCCCTGGGCCCGCACCTATGCAAGCACGAGAGATGACATGATCATGGGACAGCTATGACCGAACAAGATACCGACCGTAAATACGTTGAAGAAGCAGCCGTGACCGGCACCCAGAACCCGGACCCGCTGCAGGAACAGGACACGGAAGCCCCGGCCGGCGGCGGTGCGGACGTCGACACGACGGCGATGCGGGAGGAATTGGCGCAGGCCCGCGCCGAGGCCGAGGAACATCGCGATAAGTATCTGCGCGCCGTGGCGGAACTGGAGAACTCGCGACGTCGGGCGGAAAACGACCTGGCCAACGTGCGCAAGTTCGCCATCGAGGGCTTCGCCGCCGAGATGCTGAATGTGCGGGACAGCCTGGAGTTGGCGCGAACGGTTGAAATCAGCGCCGAGGACACGGCCGCAGTCGAAAAAATGAAGGAAGGGGTGGAACTCACTCTCAGGCAGATGGACAGCATCTTCGTCAAGTTCCAGATCGAGGAAGTGAACCCGCAAGCCGGGGACAAACTCGACCCGGAGAGACACCAGGCCATGACCATCCAGGAATCCTCCGAGGTTCCGCCCAATCATATCCTGGCGGTGGTACAGAAGGGCTACCTGATCCACGACCGCCTGCTGCGTCCGGCCATGGTGATCGTCGCCAAAGCTGCGCAGGTGGCGGAGCCGGACACGACCGCCAGCAAGGCTTGAAAAGCCGTGAGAAGGTCCCATCTTAGAGACAGGTAATGTAAATCAGCTATTTTTCGAGGAAAAACAATGGGAAAGATTATCGGCATCGACCTTGGCACCACGAACTCGTGCGTCGCTGTCATGGAAGGGAACAAGGCGCGCGTGATCGAGAACAGTGAGGGCGATCGGACCACACCGTCGGTGGTGGCGTTCACCGATGACGGCGAAGTGCTGGTCGGTCAGCCGGCCAAACGGCAGGCCGTGACCAATCCTCACAACACCCTGTTTGCCGTCAAGCGCCTGATCGGACGGAAATTCGACGAGCATGTCGTGCAGCGGGACATCGACCTGATGCCCTACAAAATCGTCAAGGCCAAGAATGGCGATGCCTGGGTGCATGTGAACGGTAAGGACCTGGCTCCGCCGGAACTCTCGGCGCGGGTGCTGCAGAAAATGAAGAAGACCGTCGAGGACTATCTCGGCGAAACGATCACCGAGGCGGTCATCACGGTGCCCGCGTACTTCAACGACTCCCAGCGTCAGGCAACCAAGGATGCGGGCAAGATCGCCGGTCTGGACGTCAAGCGTATCATCAACGAGCCTACAGCGGCGGCACTGGCCTATGGCCTGGACAAGCAGAAAGGCGACCGCAAGGTCGCGGTTTACGACCTGGGCGGCGGCACGTTCGACATCTCGATTATCGAGATCGCCGACATCGACGGCGAACACCAGTTCGAGGTGTTGTCCACCAACGGTGACACGTTCCTCGGTGGCGAGGATTTCGACCGCCGCGTGATCGACTATCTGGCGGACGAGTTCAAGAAGGATCAGGGCATGGACCTGCGTGGCGATCCACTGGCTATGCAGCGCCTGAAGGAAGCCGCCGAAAAGGCGAAGATCGAGCTCTCTTCGAGCAATCAGACCGAGGTCAATCTCCCTTATGTCACGGCCGATCAGAGCGGTCCCAAGCACCTGAATATGAAACTGTCCCGGGCCAAGCTGGAGGCACTGACCGAAGAACTGGTACAGAGCACCGTTGAACCTTGCCGAATCGCGCTGAAGGATGCGGGGCTGTCTGCCAACGAAATCGACGACATCATCCTCGTGGGTGGCCAGACCCGAATGCCGAAGGTGCAGCAGACGGTCAAGGACTTTTTCGGTCAGGATCCGCGCAGGGACGTGAACCCTGACGAGGCCGTGGCGGTAGGTGCTGCGATCCAGGGTGGCGTGCTCGGCGGCGAGGTCAAAGACGTGCTGCTGCTGGACGTCACTCCCCTGTCGTTGGGAATCGAAACCCTGGGTGGCGTGATGACCAAGTTGATCGAGAAGAACACCACCATTCCGACCAAGGCAAACCAGGTGTTCTCCACCGCCGATGACAATCAGACCGCGGTCACCGTGCATGTTCTACAGGGCGAACGGGAAATGGCCACCGGTAACAAGTCCCTCGGCCGTTTCGATCTGAGCGACATCCCGCTAGCGCCGCGCGGCGTGCCGCAGATCGAGGTGACCTTCGACATCGATGCGAACGGCATCATGCATGTATCGGCGAAGGACAAGGCCACCAGCAAGGAGAACAAGATAGTCATCAAGTCCAGTTCCGGACTCAGCGACGACGAAATAGATAATATGATCCGCGATGCCGAGGCCCATGCGGAAGAGGACCGCCAGGCGCGGGAACTTGTTGACGCCCGTAATCAGGGAGAGGCGATGATCCACAGTGTTCGCAAGTCCCTCGGTGAAATGGGCGACAAGATCGACGCTGGAGAAAAGGAGACCATTGAGAACGCGATCAGGGAACTCGAGGAGGCAGACAAGGGCGAGGATGCCGAGGCGATCAAGGCCAAGACGCAGACGCTTGCTGAGGCGAGCCACAAGCTGGCTGAGGAAATGTACAAACAGGCGTCGAGTGAGCAGGCTGCAGACACCGCAGGTCAGGCAGATGAGCAGGGCGGATCATCCGCCGGCGCTGATGACAACGTGGTGGACGCTGAGTTCGAGGAAGTCGAGGACGACAAGAGCAAATAGCTGACCCCACAAGGCGGTGGTTAATGGTCTGGAGCAGATGCTGGATGTGTCTGCTCCAGTCGTGCTTTAGGCGACGCGGTGCAGTGACAGTGGTGATATAAGAAGAACATGGCCAAGCGTGATTTCTACGAAATTCTGGGCCTGGAGCGAAACGCCTCCGAAGCTGAGATCAAGAAGGCATACCGTCGGCTGGCCATGAAACATCACCCGGACCGAAATCCGGGCGATACCGCGGCCGAACAGCATTTCAAGGAGGCCAAGGCGGCCTACGAGATTCTCTCCGATCCTCAGAAGCGAGCCGCCTATGACCAGTTCGGCCATGCCGGTGTTGATCCCTCGGCAGCCGGCGGTGGTTTCCACGGTGGCACTGGCGGGTTCGGAGACATCTTCGGTGACATCTTCGGGGATATCTTCGGCACCGGCGGTCGCCGGTCGTCGGGCCGCGCCCGCGGGGCAGACCTGCGTTATAACCTGCAGATGGAACTCGAGGATGCGGTGCGAGGCAAGGATGTAACCATTCATGTGCCCACCACCGTGTTGTGCAGTGTGTGCGACGGCACCGGCGCCGCGCCGGGCAGCAGCGCCTCAGCCTGCGGCACCTGTGGCGGCGCCGGACAAGTCCGCATGCAACAGGGCTTCTTCTCGGTGCAGCAGACGTGTCCCAATTGCCGCGGCAGCGGCCAGGTGATTAAAAACCCCTGTGGCAAGTGCCAGGGGACCGGTGCCACCAGACAGGAGAAAACACTGTCGGTCAAAGTGCCTGCCGGCATCGACGACGGCGATCAGATCAGACTGGCCGGGGAAGGTGAGACCGGTGGACGCGGGGGAGTGCCCGGCGACCTCTACGTGCAGATCCATCTAAAACCCCACCCGCTTTTCAAGCGTGACGGCGATGACCTCTACTGCGAGATGCCGCTCAGTTTTGTCACGCTGGCGTTGGGCGGTGAACTGGAAATACCCACCCTGGACGGACGCGCAAAGCTCAAGATTCCGCCGGAGAGCCAGACCGAGCGCGTGTTCCGGTTGCGTGGTAAAGGGGTGCGTAACGTGCGCAGCAGCCGCATCGGTGATTTGTTCTGCAAAGTCAGTGCCGAGACCCCGGTCAACCTGAACCGTCGTCAGAAAGTACTGCTGCGGGAATTCGATGAACTCACCCGCTCCGGAGGCGCCCGCCACAGCCCGCGCGAAAGTTCCTGGACCGATAAGCTGAAGAGCTTCTTCGACGACATCGTCACCTGACCCCGAGCGCAGCAGGTCAGCGCACGCGTTTCGGCCGCACCGGTGACAAACCTCGGCCCGGTCACACGTTAGAACGTTGCCGCTGTGCGGTCAGCGGGCGCCTGGACCGGGCTCTCAGGCTTGCCTGCTCGATGCTCTCTGGTGCTGTTGTGTGTCGGGCCGGCCCTGTTAACGGTGGGCTTCGCTCGATACCATACCGTGCTCGTGATGGCGAAATTTAAGATCGGTTCGTCTCAGTTAATGCGGTCGCACACCGGCTGCGTGCGGCGGGTTTCCCGGGCGCTTGCGGCGAATGGCAGGCCGACTACGCCAGAACGTAGTGCGCCCGGTTGCTCCGGTCGGACGCGCTATGTATGCTCGTAGCTGCCCTGGCGTGAGACACAACCGGTCGGCTGTGAAACACGCGCTATTCAGGAGCAATAACCTCCAGCGTTTTTCTGTGTGGCGAGGCGCAGCAAATCCGGTAGAAACGCCGCGGCTTTCTTTGTTCATCAGACCCGCACGGGCTACGGCGTGTTGAGACGATGGCGGCTTTCGGCGCCCCGTATCATCTTAGTTCCGGGCAGTGGGGACAGCGGTTGCCTTGTGCCATGGCGCGTGGACGAGACAAGTTGAGGCTCAGGCAGCCCTAAACGATGGTCATAGTGATCCCCTGCTACAAAGAGGCCCGCAGGATCGATGTCGACGAGTTCGTACGAGTAAGCGAGTTCTTTCAGACCGCGGTATTCGTGGATGACGGGTCGTCCGATGAAACCTTCGAGCGATTGTCGCTGGTCAAGCGGCGCATGACGGCGTCGGGCGGCCATGCCCTTGTCGAGCGCCTGCCGCAGAATGTTGGAAAAGGCGAAGCGGTAAGGCTAGGGATACGGCGTTGCCTTGCCGCCCGTGGAACGCCGAAGGCGCCGGCCGTCGCCGACGCGGACCTGTCCGCGCCCTTCGGTGAAATGTGTCGGCTCGCGGGCTTGCTGCTGGCCAGGGGTTGCGACGTGGTGCAGGGATCGCGGGTGAGACTGATGGGCAAGGACATAGTGCGTTCACCTATCCGGCACTACGTGGGTCGAGTAAGCGCGACGCTGATCAGCCAAATGCTTGATCTGCCTATCTACGACACCCAGGCGGGCGCCAAGGTGTTTTCAGCCCGTGCCGTGGAAGGCCCCCTGTTCCAACAGCCCTTCCTGTCGCGCTGGCTGTTCGACTGCGAGATATTCCTGCGGGTGCGTCAGCTGGGCCTGGACATCATCGAGGAACCATTGGAGCGGTGGCACGCGCAACCGGTCGATTCGAAAGTCAATATTTTCAGTTACCTGCGCTCACTCCATGACCTGCTGCGCATCCGCGGACATTATCTTGGGTGACGGGCCCCGCTCGCCGTCGGGTGGCTACGCCAGCGCGCCGCCGCAACTAGATCCGGCGCCGGCGGTGCAGCCGTAGCAATGCGGCCCGACGGCAATGGGGGACCGGGATATCTTATCCGGATCGAGCTCCCACAGGTGCTGCCTGCGGTCGCCGCCCATGGGCAGACTCAGCATCTGGTTGAAGTCGCAATCGAACACCTCTCCGAGCCAGTCGACACTGAGCAGGTGTCGGCACATCAGGCCCGGCACCGTCGATGGATTGAAGTTCTCCAGCAGCAAGGCCTGGTAGCTGGCCAGCTGTCCGGTCCGCTCAAGATAATGCGCGAAGCGGTTGATCGGCAGGTTCGCCAGCGCCATCAGACCGCTGAACTCGATACCGAAATCGGCGCGTAATCGGTTACGGTAGTCGATCTCCAGCGCCTGCTGGTCCGGCGGCAGGAAAGCCCCGCCCGGGTTGTAGACCAGGTCCAGCCGTGGACCGTTTTCACTGCCGTAGCCATGGTCGTTGAGCTGCTTGAGCGCTGCGATGCTCTTCGCAAACACGCCCTTGCCGCGCTGGGCATCCACGTTGTCGGGGGTATAACAAGGCAGCGAGCACACCAGGCGGACACGTCGTGACGCGTACCAAGAGGCCAGATCCTCCTGGCCGCTTTCCAGCAAGACGGTCAGATTACAGCGCGCGGTCACCGTGGCGCGCAGGTTAAGGATCGCGTCCACGAATTCGCGAAAATGCGGGTTGAGTTCCGGGGCGCCGCCGGTTATGTCCACTGCGGATATCCCCGCCTGCCGGCACCAAGCCACTATTCTCTGCATCGTGTCCCAGGCCATTATCTCGGTGCGTTTGGGACCCGCCTCGACATGACAATGCTCGCAGGCCTGGTTGCAGAGCCTGCCCACGTTGACCTGCAGTTCCCGCAGCGCCGTACGGTGCAGAGAATCGATGCCGTGGTCCCGCAGCGTTTGCGGGAACGAACAGCGGGGTTGGTCGACTGAGAAAAAATTCATTCGTCAATTCGTCCGCAAGCTAGGGGAACAACATGTCCGTCCCGCCGCCTCAGCGCCACGGGCAGCTTCAGGAACCGCCCGCCAGGTAACGCCTGCGGATGAAATGGTCCACCGAGAGCTTGCCGGGACCGTAACAGACGAGCAACATTAACATCAATCCCCACAGCTGGTGCTGTTGTACCCCGGCTTCGTTGAGGCTCGGGTAGGAAATCACCGCGATGATATTGAAGACGAACAGCACGACGGCGGCGAACCGCCCACCGAAGCCGATGGCGAGCAGGACCGGGAAGACGAGTTCGGTCGCGGTACCCAGAAACGCCGCGACTTCCGGATTCAGCAGCGGTACCTTGTACTCGTACTGGAAGAGGAACTTCGTGGTCTCCCAGCTCTGGAACTTGTTGACCCCGGATTTCCAGAATACGTTCGCAACCCACAGTCGGATGCCGAGGTAGGCGAGGGGACCGAAAAATTCCAGGGTGCGTATAACGGGTCCGGCTAGATTGGCGATAGTTGTAGCGATCGACATGGCGTGCCTCCCGGCCGTCTAGTTGTTCTGATGATTATCTGCTGAGTCGAAAATCGGTCAAGGTGCCGTCACCCACGAATCGGGCCAGCACGGACGTCAGGTCGAAGTCTGCCTGCAGTGATATTGCCGCTTCCGCCGCCGCTCCCAGCGGGGCAGCGTTATCGAGATGCCGCAGGAATTCGTACTCGGTTGCTCCGAGGCAAACGAACTCGACGTCTTCGTGCCTTCGGATCAGCAGCCTCGCGCCCCCATCGTCCAGGGAAATGCTGTCGTCACTGGTACAATCGTCCTGGTTGGCCTGCCAGATCCGCAGCACGGGAAAACGCGAGCGCATGAGGCGTGCGGCGGGATGCAAGCTGAAGCAGAGTCTCTCGTGATCTGCGGTCGCGATCGCCGACAGACGATCGATGTCCAGCGGCGCAGCTTCGGCGGCATGATAGGCTTCGTGGTACAGCCATTCCAGGCGCGCCACGTCCGGCAGGTATGGCAGCTCGACGGCCGGGGGGAATTCTGCAAGGAATGTGCTGAATTGCGCTCCGAAGTCCTCGAGGTCGCCGCTGGCGGACGGATGGCGGAGGATGAACTCATGCGCGGCATAGCGAAAAAAGCCGTCGCCGACCAGCTTGTCGACCACCGGGTGGGTGGCCTTCAACGCCTCGGTGAGGCTGGTAAAGATGTTGTTTCGGTAGATCTGCAGCCGTTGCTCGCGGGTCAGCCCGTTGGCACGAATGGATGGCTCCATGGCCTGGTGATCAGGGTCCAGCACACCCGCCGCGAATTGCTGCTGCAGTTCACGCAACCCGGGCACGGCTCTGCTCCAAGATCGATGCCGCGATGCCGGCCTCGTCCACCAGCACCGGCAGCTCCGGCAAGTCAGAGTCCCATTCCACCAGGGTGGGCAGGGGGCCTAATTGTTCGACGGCATCCCGGTAAAGGTCCCAAACCGCGTCGCAGACCCGTCGGTTGTGGGTGTCTATCAATATGCTGCCGCCATCGAACTTGTTCTCGGTGTGGCCGGCCAGGTGCATCTCGGCAACCCTCTGCCGGGAAATACCGCGCAGGAACTCCTTGGCATCGAAGCCATGGTTGCAGGCGTTCACGTAAACGTTATTGATATCGAGCAGGATGCCACAATCAGCCGTTTCCGCCACCGCGTTGACGAATTCCCATTCCGTTAACCCTGAGTGCTCGAATTCCAGGTAGCAGGATACGTTTTCCACCAGGATGCGCCGCCCGAGAGAATCCTGCAACTGGCTGACGTGTTCAGCGATATGTGTCGCCGCCTCCTCGGTGTAGGGCAGCGGGAGCAGGTCGTTGAGATATCTGCCACCCACCGAGCTCCATGACAGGTGCTCGGAAACCAGCGACGGCTGATAATGTTCGATCAGCTCGCGCAGACGCGCGAGATGGGGCCGACTCAATGGATCGGTTGATCCCAGCGACAGGCCCACACCATGGAAGCTCAGGGAGTAATCGGCCCGGATCCTCTCCAGGTAGCGATGCGGCGTGCCGCCGAGACCAAAATAGTTTTCGCTGTGGACTTCGAAGAATCCGACGGCGGGTCTGAGCGTGAGTACATCCTCGTAGTGCTGCCCACGCAGCCCGATCCCGGCGCAAGCCGGGATCGGTTCTGCCGTCAAGGCAGCGTCCGGCGTCATCAGCTGGAGCTGAGGCTGCCCCCGACGATCTTCTCGCAGGTGCCTTTCGGCAGGAACACCCACGCGTCGGTCTGTCCATCCTTGGCCGAGGTGCCGGCACAGGAGCTGGTCTTGGTCTGACAATCGTTCTTGCCTGCTTTGACCACGCCATAACACTTCTCCATCTCGGCGGCGTGGGCCTGGAGGCTGGCGGTGGCGGCGCCGAGGGTGAGCAGTCCTGAAACGGCGGTTGATACAAGTGCTTTTCTGTTCATGTTGACTCCTGTGTTTCGGTTGGTGTGGAAGTTGCGCCGGTCTGGTTTTTGTCCCACGCTGGGTGCAGAGGCCTGCCAAGGCCCGGCCCGCAACGGGTTCATGCGACAATTCTGAAAATCAGACTCCAGCACCCGGCAAAAGTTTCTGCCCCTATTGACCGGGCGGTTGTGCGGATTCTTGCGTCAACCCGGATTACGTTTCTGTAATGTTTGCGGCTGGTGCGCCGCATGGTTCCGGGGGCGGGAGAGTTGCCGGCAGCCGCAGCCGGCTGAACGAGTCGTGTCACCGACCGCTGATGGTCAATGGGTGGTGAACAAACCTATCACCGCCGAGTACTGGTGGAGGTAACTGCCATAGTCCAGGGGCGCGATCTCACCGTTGCCGTAGAATCCGATAAACGGCATGCCGGGGTAATGGTCCCGCAGGATTTCGATGTCACGGTCCCGATTTCCGTACAGGGCCGGTCCACGGCTGAGGCAGGAAAAGAGCAGGCCGAACAGCGGTGGTGCCGTAAGCTGCTGCGCCAGCCTTTCGACCGCCGCCGTGTACTCACGTTCCGCGGTGAGCGCGTCACGGATAGCCCAGAACAGGCGCTCCCCAGGTCGCAGCTGGTGGGTGAGCGTTACCGAGTCGTCGTTTGTGTTGGCGGCGACAATGTGGTCGAGTCGAAAGCGGCCCTGACGGATCGCCGTGGACGGCTCGCCGAAAGTTACCCCGCACATGAGCATATGCAAGGGTATGCGCTCCATGCGCCTGACCTCCCCCGGCAAGGCGTTGAGCAGCACGTTCAACGCCGGATATCCTCCGAGCCGGCGAATATTGAATCCCTGCACATCCGCTACCTCCAACGGTGCCGTCAGCGCCCGCACACCCTGCGCCACGGCAACGAAACTGTCGGCGCCGGCTACCGCAGCATCGACATGTCCATCCGCGGCGACCCGGCTGCCGGACCAGACATGGAAGGGTCCGTGCCCGAATTCATCGCTGGCAACCGCGCCGATTCGGGTCATCGGCTCGTCCAGCCATTGCGCGGAGATCGCCTCAGGGGTGGTCAAGCTCAACAGCAGCAGGTCCGCCGGGCTCGACTTAGGGGGTATCAGCGACACCCCGCCCCCCAGCACCAGGGCAGCCGCACCGGTACAGTCCAGGGCCCAGTCCTGGTCGGTGAGCAGGCCGTTTGCAGTGCAGCCAAAAACCTGGGTGCAACCGGCGGTCCGGGCCGCGGCTCGCAGCGCCGGGCCGGGGTCTGACGCGTAGTTCGAGGTCAGAAACAACAACACGCTGCTGGCCTGGTCCAGGTCGCCCCCTGCCATCGCCAGTTCCACTGCCCGCTCAACATGGCGAACCCCGAGGGGCTTGCCGTAACTGATGCCGCTGGCGGCTCGGGTCGAGTCGTTCATGGGTGCTTGCGTTTCAGATCGCACAGGTCGCTTATGATACACCGGTCGCAGTTCGGCTGGCGTGCGGTGCACACATAGCGGCCGTGCAATATCAGCCAGTGGTGGGCATCGCGCCTGAATTCCTCCGGAACCGTCTTCAGCAAGCGCTTCTCCACCGCCAGGGGCGTCTTGCCGGCGGCGATACCGGTACGGTTGCTGACGCGGAAGATGTGTGTGTCCACGGCGATGGTGGGTTCACCGAAGGCAGTGTTCAGAACCACATTCGCGGTCTTACGGCCGACCCCGGGCAGCGCCTCGAGCTCTTCTCTGCCGCGGGGAACTTGTCCCGCGTGGCGGGAGCACAACAGACGGCAGGTGGCGATGATGTTTCTTGCCTTGGTGTTGTACAGGCCGATGGTCTTGATGTACGGCTTGATGCCGCGCACCCCAAGGCCGGCCATTGCTTCCGGCGTATCGGCGACAGCGAACAGCCGCTTGGTTGCCTTGTTGACGCTGACGTCGGTGGCCTGCGCCGACAGCATGACCGCGATCAACAGCTCGAATGGGGTGCGGTACTCGAGCTCCGTGGTCGGGTGCGGGTTGTGCCGCCGCAGGCGTTCGAATACCTGGCGCCGCGCATCGCGATTCATGCTCAGAGTCGCCGCCGGTTGCGCCGCGCACGCACCCTAGCCACGGCATCGTCGATGTCCTTGCGCAACGCGTCTGTGGCGCCGTTGCGCCGCAGGTCTCGGTGACGCCTGCGCAGCCAGCGTGCGTTGGTCAGCTGCCGCATTCGATGGCGCCGGTTCGCGGCGCGTTGCCGGGCGTGCTGTACTTCTGCGGGCGAGTACTCCGGCCAGGTCCGGCCCCAGCCGGTGACGGCGCGAGCGAGCGGGCCCATGTCGATGCAATCCACCGGGCAGGCGGGCGCGCAAAGATCGCAGCCCGTGCATTCGGCGCTGATCACCGTGTGCATCTGTTTAGCGGCGCCGAGTATAGCGTCCACCGGACAAGCCTGGATGCACAACGTACAACCGATACATAGATCCTCGTCGATGCGCGCCAGGCGGCGCGGAAGCGGCGCGCCGCACTCCGCCGCCAGCGGTCGCGGTGGTCTGCCCGTCAGCGTTGCCAACCCTTGCAGGGTGGCCTCACCGCCCGGTGGGCAGCGATTGATGTCTGCCTTGCCGGCGGCGATGGCCGTGGCATAATCCAGGCAGCAGGGGTAACCGCAGCGGGTGCACTGCGTTTGTGGCAGCCAGGCGTCGAGGGCGGCGATGCGCTCGTTGCTGGTCACGACCAATGCGCGCGCTCTTAATTCACCCGCATGCCGGGCCGTGCGCCGTTGTCGGGAGACAAGAGCCAGAGTTCTTCCCCACCGGGCCCGGCCGCCAGCACCATGCCCTCAGAGACCCCGAAGCGCATTTTGCGCGGCGCCAGGTTTGCCACCATCACTGTCAACCTGCCGACGAGCTGTTCCGGCGAGTAGGCGGACTTGATGCCGGCAAATACATTGCGCGTGTCGCCACCCAGGTCCAGGGTGAGCTGCAGCAGCTTGTCAGCACCCTCGACCCGCTGCGCCGCCGTGATGCGCGCAATGCGCAGGTCCACCCGCGCGAAGTCGTCGAAGTTGATGGTTTCGGCGATGGGCTCCGCCGGGGGCGTGGGTTCGTCCTCGGCGTCCTTCGACATGTCGATCATGGCGTCGATCCTGTCTTTCTCGATACGCTGTACGAGATGCTTGAACTTGCTGATCTGATGGTCGCGGAGGGGGCTGTCCAGCGCGTCCCAGCTCCCGGCCGCGGACACCGTGCAGCGCAGGAAATCCTCGACGCGCCCGGCGGTGACTGGCAGCACGGGACTGAGGTAAGTGATCAGTACCCGGAACAGGTTGAGGCCCAGGCTGCAGATCTCCTGCAGTTCCTGATCGCGTCCTTCCTGCTTCGCGATCTCCCAGGGTTTGTGGTCGGCAATAAACTGGTTGGCCCGGTCAGCCAGCGCCATGATCTCGCGCATCGCGCGGCTGTACTCGCGGTTCTCGTAACACTCGGTGACGACGGGCCGGACGGCCAGGAAATCATCGTAAAGCCCCTGGTCACAGACGCCGCTGGACAGCGTGCCCGCAAAGCGCTTGTGAATGAATCCGGCACAGCGGCTGGCGATGTTGACCAGCTTGCCGACCAGGTCGGCGTTGACCCGCAGCACGAAGTCGTCAAAGTTGAGATCGAGGTCCTCCACCCGGTGATTCAACTTCGCCGCCAGGTAGTACCTGAGATACTCGGGATCGAGATGGTCCAGGTAGGTGCGGGCGGTGATGAACGTGCCCCTCGATTTGGACATCTTCTGACCGTTCACGGTAAGGAAGCCATGGGCAAAGATCGCGTCCGGGGTGCGAAATCCGGCTCCGTGAAGCATGGCAGGCCAGAACAAGGCGTGAAAGTAGAGAATGTCTTTACCGATGAAGTGATAAAGCTCGGCGGCGGACCCCGGTCGCCAGAATTCATCGAAATTGAGGCCCCGCGCGTCGCACAGGTTCTGGAAGCTCGCCATGTAACCGATCGGTGCGTCCAGCCACACGTAGAAATACTTGCCCTCGTGACCCGGTATCTCGAACCCGAAGTAGGGCGCATCGCGGGAGATATCCCAGTCCTGCAAGCCCGCATCGAACCACTCCTTGAGTTTGTTGCGCACCTCCGGCTGCAGGCCGCCGCCGTGGGTCCAGTCGCGCAGCATCTCCTCGAAATCTGCGAGCCTGAAGAAGTAATGCTCAGATTCCCTTTCCACAGGTGTGACGCCGCTGATGGCGGAAACCGGGTTTTTCAGGTCCGTCGGGGCGTAGGTTGCGCCGCAGGACTCACAATTGTCGCCGTACTGGTCCGCGGTACCGCAGCGTGGACACTCGCCCTTGATGAATCGGTCCGGCAGGAAGATCTCCTTTTCCGGGTCAAAGGCCTGCTTGATGATCCGGCGGCTTATATGTCCCTTGGCCTCGAGCTGCTGATAGATGTACTCGGCAAAGAACCGGTTCTCCGGGGAGTGGGTGGTGTAGTAATTGTCGAACAGCACATGGAAGTCTTCGAAATCGGCGCGGTGCTCCAGGCCAATGCGCTCGATCAGCGCTTCCGGGGTGACGCCATCGGCCTCGGCGCGCAGCATGATCGCAGTTCCATGGGCGTCATCCGCGCACACGTAATAGCATTCATGGCCCTGCTGCCGTTGGAAACGGACCCAGATATCGGTCTGTATGTATTCCACCAGGTGGCCCAGGTGAATAGGGCCGTTGGCATACGGCAGTGCGCTGGTTGTCAATATTCTGCGTTTCTCGCTGGCCATGCCTGTTATTGTGTCAGATTCGGTTAGAATGCTTCCTTCGCGGCTCTAGACAAGCCGTTCACGCGGGCGCGCTTACGTTATCAGTTTTGATCGGCGGTCGCTACGTCCGGTGGCGGGGGGCCGGTCACCTGTGCCGTGTTGCGGCCAGCGGGCATCATGACTGTAGTTTTTCCGCCCGGGTGTCGCATTTCGCACCGCCCGGCTACGGTGCACCCATCGATCCAGCGAAAAGAGGTTAGCAAGTAATGGCTGTAAGTGAAGCGCAGGTCGAGAAAGCCCTGCAAGGGGTGATCGACCCACATACCGACCGCGATCCAGTTGCGGGAAAATGCATCAAGCACATCGCCGTGGACGGGGGCCGTGTCAGCGTGGACGTGGAACTCGGCTATCCGGCCAAGACCTGGGCCCCGGAATTCGCCGCGCAGCTGAAGGCGCAAGTCGAGTTACTCGACGGAGTTGACGAAGCAGCGGTCAATGTGAGTTGGGAGATCGTTTCTCACACCGTGCAGAAAGGCGTCAAGCCTCTGGACGGCGTAAAAAACATGATTGCCGTGGCGTCGGGCAAGGGAGGTGTGGGCAAGTCTACGGTGTCTGTGAACCTGGCCCTCGCGCTGTCGGCGGAGGGCGCCAGGGTGGGCATTCTGGATGCCGATATCTATGGCCCCAGCCAGCCCCGCATGCTGGGGGTGAGCGCCAAGCCGGAGTCCAAGGACGGCAAGAGCATGGAGCCTCTGCACAGCTATCACCTGCAGGCGATGTCGATCGGATTTCTGATCGAAGAAGAGACTCCCATGATATGGCGCGGACCGATGGTTACCCAGGCACTCGAGCAGCTGCTCAAGGATACCCGCTGGACAGACCTCGATTATCTGGTCATCGATCTGCCGCCGGGGACCGGAGACACCCAGTTGACGCTGGCGCAACGGGTGCCTGTCAGCGGTGCGGTGATCGTCACCACTCCCCAGGACATTGCGCTGCTGGATGCCCGCAAGGCCTACAAGATGTTCGAAAAGGTGGAGATCCCGATCCTGGGCGTGGTGGAAAACATGAGCACCCACGTCTGCAGCCAGTGCGGGCACGAAGAACACATCTTCGGCGAGGGAGGCGGGCAGCGCATGGCGGAGGAGTATGGGCTCGGTTACCTCGGGGGCATCCCCCTCGACATCCGCATCCGGGTCGATTCGGACGGCGGTAAACCCACCGTGGTGGCCGATCCGGATGGACCGATTGCGAGCGTTTACAGGGACATTGCGCGCCGGGCGGCCGCCAGGCTCGCGGGCCAGAAAAAGGACTACAGCGCCAAGTTTCCGTCCATCGTCATTCAGAATTCGTGATCGTTGCGTATACCCGCCACGCAGGCCGAGTTCCTGGCGCCGCTTGTCGAGACCATCGATGAGCTCGAGGCGCTGGCGCTTTGTGCCGAGCAGGATTTGGACGATGAAACCGCGGACCTGAATACGACCTTTCGGGCCGTTGCCCAGCCGCTTCGCGAGCTCGGGCGGCAGATCGACAGCGGCGCCGGCGTTGCAACCGATGCCGGGGACCTGGCCTGCATGCGACTGGCGCGGACGTGCCGCCCTGTGATTCCGTTCTTCCCGCTGCTGGACAGCCTGAACCGGATGTACCGGCAAGGCTTCGGCTGCCGATGACGGCCCCGCATGCCGCCGGCGATCGGCTGGATACCGCGACCCCGCTTGGGTAACATCGACCCATGTCAGGAAACACTTTCGGCAGGCTTTTTTCGGTAACCACTTTTGGCGAGAGTCACGGCCCCGCGCTCGGCGGCATCGTGGACGGTTGCCCGCCGGGCCTGGAACTGGCGGCGGCGGATATCCAGCATGACCTCGATCGCCGCCGACCCGGCCAGTCGCGCTACACCACGCAGCGGCGCGAAGCCGACGCGGTGGAGATACTGTCCGGTGTCTTCGAGGGCCGCACCACCGGGGCGCCGATCGGCCTGATGATCCGCAACACTGACCAGCGCTCCGCGGATTACTCACAGATCCGGGACCGGTTTCGCCCCGGACACGCGGATTATGTCTACCAGCAGAAGTACGGGCTCCGTGACTACCGGGGTGGTGGGCGCTCATCGGCGCGGGAGACTGCGATCAGGGTGGCGGCGGGCGCGGTGGCGAGGAAATACCTGCGTGAGCGGGCCGGGGTGAGCATCCGCGGCTACCTGGCCCAGATGGGCCACATCGTGACCGAGCAGCTGCGCTGGGAGGAGGTGGATCGGAACCCTTTCTTCTGCCCTGACGCGAGCAAGGTTCCTGCTATGGAAGCGCTTATCGAGCAGCTGCGGCGGGACGGCGACTCGGTTGGGGCACGCATCAATGTGGTGGCAGAAGGTGTGCCGCCGGGCCTGGGGGAGCCGGTGTTCGACCGGCTGGATGCAGACATCGCCCACGCTATGATGAGCATCAACGCGGTGAAAGGGGTCGAGGTGGGCGCCGGTTTTGCCAGTGTCGGTCAGCGTGGCTCCGAGCATCGCGACGAGATGACGCCGCAGGGTTTCCTCGGCAACAATGCCGGTGGTGTCCTGGGCGGGATCTCAAGCGGTCAGGACATCCTGGTCAGTGTGGCGCTGAAACCCACCTCCAGCATCCGCATCCCCGGCCGCTCGGTCGACGCAAAGGGCAATGCGGTCGAGGTGGTCACCAAGGGTCGGCATGATCCCTGTGTCGGCGTGCGGGCTACGCCCATCGCAGAGGCGATGCTGGCGCTGGTGCTGATGGACCATTTCTTGCGACATCGCGCGCAGAACGCGGACGTAGACCCGCAGACACCCGTGGTCCCGGCGTCCACCGACGCCTAGCCCGTCATCGTCGGTAATGGACGCGTTGCCGATCCGCCGCCCGGACAGGGATGTCGTCCACTGATGCCGTACTGGCGGCTGTCGGGCTTCTATTTCCTCTATTTCGCCACCATCGGGGTCCTGATTCCCTACTGGGGCCTCTACCTTCGTGAGATCGGCTTTTCCGCCACCGAAATCGGTCAACTGATGGCGCTGTTGCTGGCGACCAAGATCGTGGCGCCGAACCTATGGGGCTGGATTGCCGATTACAGTGGCCGCTACATGCGGGTGGTCCGGATCGCTGCCTTCCTGTCGGCGATCATCTACCTTGGCGTCTACCTGGGGCAGGGCTTCTGGTGGCTGGCCGCGGTAATGACCGGATTCAGCTTTTTCTGGAACGCGTCGCTGCCCCAGATGGAGGCCACGACCCTGAATTACCTCGGCCCAGACGGGCACCGTTACGGCAGGGTGCGGCTGTGGGGCTCCATCGGTTTTATCATCCTGGTACTGCTGCTGGGTCCGGTGGTGGACAGCCACGGACCGGCCGCCATACTGCCGGTTCTGGCGGTGCTGCTGTTGCTGATCTGGCTGATAACCCTGGTGATTCC
>CAMYNL010000003.1:74567-235859 GCA_947259705.1 uncultured Gammaproteobacteria bacterium
ACTCACGGTATACAGGGGCCGGGCGGACACCTGGTAGAAAACCGTTATCGGTGCGCTGTGGGCCTTCGGCGTCGTCTGTGAAATCGGCGTCTTCCTGGTCATGCATCGGATCCATCTTCGCATTCGGGTGGTGACATTGCTGGCGACGAGTTTTGTCTTCACCGCGATACGATGGGCACTGATCGCTTTTTATCCGGAGCAACTGCCGGTGATGATATTCAGCCAGGGCCTGCATGCCATCACCTTCGGCGTCTATCATGCTGCTGCGATTCAGCTGATCCATCAGTTCTTCCATGGCCCCCATCAGCACCGGGGACAGGCCCTCTACAGCAGCCTCAGTTTCGGAGTCGGCGGATCCTTGGGAAGCCTGTACGCCGGTTACGCCTGGACTTCGGTGGGCCCGCTGTGGACATTCCTCACCGCGGCGGCGACCGCCGTCATTGCGTTTGTGCTGGTGGTCGCTTTCGTGCGGCCGGTCGCCACGGGATCGACCTGGGCTCCCGCGGTGGAGTGAAAAGTCAAACGGCTTTGCGTTGAGGAAACGCGACTATCTCCGGCACCGTTGCCACCGGGGCGCCCGCCGTGTCCGGATCGGTCTGGAAGATCTCCCGCAACGACCAGCCGACCTCCTCGAGCAGGTTGACTTGGTCGATGTCGGTGGTGCGGCAGCGAGTCAGCCGCCAGCGAATCTCGCCCAGTGCCGCGAAGGTGGGCCCGGGTTGCACACGGGCGTCCAGATGTCCACAGCGGTTGCGGCGGTAGATCATGCGCAGCATGTCTTTGCTGAGTTCGTAATGCACCGCGTCGGGGAGCAGCAGCTCATTGATGTCGGAAGCGTCGTCGCGCAACGGCAGGTGATGCCGTCCCACCCGGTCGGCCAGCGCCAGCGCCAGGGCGCGATAAGCCACCACGTGTGGTGTAATGCGACATATGTCATTTGGATTCGACATGGCCCACTGCAAGTGTTTTCAGGTGCCGAGGGCAGCGCCTCGACGCACAAATTTATGTGATAACATATTTCAGTTTAACCCTGGCAGACACCAGGCTTCCTCAAACTGACCTAACGAATACTATGGCCGGAAAGACGTTGTATGACAAGCTCTGGAACGCCCACGTGGTGCGCGAAGAAGAGGACGGCACGTGCCTGCTCTACATCGACCGACAACTCGTGCATGAAGTGACGTCTCCGCAGGCTTTCGAAGGCCTGCGGATCGCGGAGCGCCGACCCTGGCGGGTATCGGCCAACCTGGCAGTGGCAGACCACAATGTGCCCACGACCAACCGCAACCAGGGCATCGATGACCCGGTCTCAAAACTGCAGGTGGATACGCTTGATGCCAACTGCGTGGAGTTCGGTATTACCGAATTCCGCATGAACGACAAGCGACAGGGCATCGTACACGTGATCGGTCCCGAGCAGGGAGCCACACTGCCCGGCATGACCATTGTCTGCGGGGATTCGCACACTTCAACCCATGGTGCGCTGGCGGCCCTGGCATTCGGTATCGGCACGTCGGAAGTGGAACATGTGTTGGCGACCCAATGCCTGCTGCAGAAGAAATCGAAAAACATGCGCATAGAGGTCAACGGCTCTCTGGCCGGGGGCGTGACCCCCAAGGATGTGGCGCTGGCCATTATCGGCCGCATCGGTACTGCCGGCGGAACCGGCTACGTCATCGAGTATGCCGGTTCAACGATGCGTGACATGTCCGTCGAGGGACGCATGACCGTCTGTAACATGACTATCGAGGCGGGCGCCCGCGCCGGCATGATTGCGTGCGACCAGGCGACGATCGATTATTTGCTCGATCGCCCGTACGCTCCTCGGGGCGACGCGTGGGAGCGGGCGACTGAGAACTGGTGGCAACTGCACAGCGATACGGATGCTGTATTTGATACCGAGCTGCTGCTCGAGGCCGGCAACCTCGCACCCCAGGTGACCTGGGGTACGTCACCTGAAATGGTTGCCGAGGTCTCCGCCCGGGTGCCGGATCCCGACGCGGAACAGGACCCCGCCAGGCGCCAGCACCGCCGGCGTGCGCTCGAATACATGGGGCTCACGCCTGGCATGGCTATTTCGGACATCCGCCCCGACAAGGTGTTCATCGGCTCCTGCACCAACTCCCGTATTGAAGACCTGCGTGACGCGGCGCGTGTCGTCAAGGGTCGTCGTGTTGACGGCAGCATCAGACTGGCCATGGTGGTGCCCGGTTCGGGCCTGGTAAAGGCGCAGGCGGAATCCGAGGGCCTTGACCGCGTATTCGTTGAAGCCGGGTTTGAATGGCGCGAACCAGGCTGCTCGATGTGTCTGGCAATGAACGCGGACCGTCTGGAGCCGGGGGAACGCTGCGCATCCACGTCCAACCGGAACTTCGAGGGCCGACAGGGCCGCGGCGGCCGCACCCATCTTGTATCGCCGGCTATGGCGGCGGCGGCGGCGGTCACTGGCCGATTCACCGACGTAAGGGAGCTGTTATAGCCATGCAACCGTTTACTATCCTGGACGGGCTGGTCGCACCACTGGATCAAGCGAACGTGGATACCGACCAGATCATCCCTAAACAGTACTTGAAGTCGATTAAGCGTACCGGTTTTGGTCCCTGCCTGTTCGACGAGTTGCGCTACCTGGATCCGGGCGAACCCGGGATGGACCACGGCAAACGGCGTCTCAACCCTGAGTTCGTGCTCAACCAGCCCCGCTATCAGGGTGCCCAGGTGCTTCTAGCGCGAGAAAATTTCGGCTGCGGTTCCTCACGGGAACATGCGCCCTGGGCACTGGCTGACTACGGTTTCCGCGCCATTATCGCGCCGAGTTTCGCGGACATTTTCTACAACAACTGTTGCAAGAATGGCATCCTGCCGGTGGTGTTGAAGGCCGCGGAGGTGGAGGCGTTGTTCCAGGCGACCGGGGCGCAGCCCGGCTACAGCCTGCGCGTCGATCTGCAGGCGCAGACGGTCACCACGCCGGACGGGAGGTCATTCGGGTTCGACGTCGATCCGGGCCACAAGCACCGGCTCCTCACCGGTCTCGACGATATCGGGTCGACTCTGCAGCACGCAGATGCAATCCGTACATACGAGTCACGCCGCGCGCGGGAGGTGCCGTGGCTGTTTCCCGACGCGACCGCCTGACGCGCGCGACCGGAACCCGCGGTGTGCGCTTTTTGTCGTGCGGTAGACCCCGTTTTTCATTCGTAAAACACATTAATTTGTAGTCATAACTTATTATGAATAAAAGGCTTTTATTGCTCGGGGGAGACGGAATCGGTCCCGAGGTGGTCGCGGAGGCGCGTAAACTGATCGACATCCTCAGCGCTGATCATGGCCTGGCCGTGACCTGTGAGGAGGGCCTGGTGGGCGGCGCGGCCTATGATGCGGAGGGCACGCCATTACCGACGCGCACCCTGGAGCAGGCGCGCTTGGCGGATGCTATCCTGCTGGGGGCAGTGGGTGGACCCGCCTGGGAGGCCCTGCCCTACGCGGAGCGGCCGGAAAGAGGGCTCCTGGGCATCCGCGCGGCGCTGGATCTGTACGCCAACCTGAGGCCGGCCATGACCTATCCTGAACTGGCGGCGGCGTCCAGCCTGAAGCCGCAACTGGTGGCGGGTCTCGACCTGATGATCGTCCGCGAGTTGACCGGTGGCATCTACTTTGGTGAGCCGCGCGGCATCAAGACGGCGGACAACGGCGAGCGCACCGGCTTCAACACCCTGGTATACAGCGAGCCCGAGATCGAACGCATTGCGCGCACGGCATTCGAGGTGGCGCAGGTACGCGGGCGCCGGGTGTGTTCCGTGGACAAGGCGAATGTGCTGGAAAGCACCGAGTTGTGGCGGGAAGTGGTAACCGAGGTGGGACGGGACTATCCGGATTGCGAACTCAGCCACCTTTATGTCGACAATGCCGCCATGCAGCTGGTGCGGCAGCCCAGGCAATTCGACGTGATCGTGACCACCAACATGTTCGGAGACATCCTTTCGGACGTTGCGGCGATGCTGACCGGTTCCATCGGCATGCTGCCCTCGGCGTCGCTGAACAGCAAAGGCCAGGGCATGTACGAACCGGTGCACGGCTCGGCGCCGGATATCGCCGGCAAGGGTATCGCCAATCCCCTCGCCACCGTGCTATCGGTGGCTATGATGCTGCGTTACTCGCTCGGCGAAGCGGCGCTCGCTGATCGCGTTGATCGTGCCGTGGCGAGGGTGATCGCTGACGGCCTGCGCACCGCCGACATCTACCAGGGCGAGGGCCGGATGGTCGGTACGGCGGAGATGGGCGACGCGGTGATCGCCGCGCTGTAGAAGTGACGCCAAGACTACGGTATTGATGAACCACGCCAATGACAACTAGATACGCAGTTGCGGTGGTCGGGGCGACCGGCGCGGTGGGCGAAGCCATGCTGCAGACGCTGACCGACCGGAAGTTTCCGGCCGCGGACGTCTTTCCCCTGGCATCACAGCGGTCGGCCGGCACCAGGGTCCAGTGTGCGGGCAGGAATCTCACCGTCGGCAACCTCGCCGATTTTGATTTCTCGCGGGCGCAGATAGCCCTGTTCTCCGCCGGGGCGTCCGTGTCCCGCGACTATGCGCCCAAGGCGGCGGCAGCAGGCTGTGTGGTGATCGACAACACTTCCCAGTTCCGTTACGACGACGACGTACCCCTGGTCGTGCCCGAGGTCAATCCGCAAGCCATCGCGGCCTATGAGCAACGCGGCATTATTGCCAATCCCAACTGCTCCACCATCCAGATGGTGGTGGCACTTAAGCCCATTTACGATGCCGTGGGCATCGAACGGGTGAACGTGTGCACCTATCAGGCGGTGTCCGGCACCGGAAAATCGGCCATCGAAGAGCTCGCCAGCCAGAGCGCTGCACTGCTCAATGGCCGCGATATCGAATGCCGCGTATATCCCAAACAGATCGCGTTCAACGCGCTGCCGCACATAGACGTTTTCCTTGACAACGGCTATACCAAGGAAGAGATGAAAATGGTCTGGGAAACCCAGAAGATCTTGGGAGATGAACGGATAAGGGTCAACCCGACTGCGGTGCGGATTCCCGTGTTTTACGGTCATTCCGAGGCCATACATATCGAAACCGGACGAGAGATCTCAGCCGACGAGGCCCGGGAACTGCTGCGTTCGGCACCCGGCATAGAGGTGCTGGACGAACGTCGGGACGGTGGTTATCCCACGGCGGTGACCGAAGCTGCACACCGTGATGCGGTATTCGTCGGACGTATCCGGCAGGATATTTCCCACGCGCGCGGCCTGGATCTGTGGGTTGTAGCCGACAATGTGCGTAAAGGCGCCGCCTTAAATAGTGTACAGATCGCGGAACATTTGATAAAAGACCATTTGTGACTAATACTTATTCAGTATTTATAAAGATTGTCCATAATACCCCTAGCTAACTTACTATTAACAAAGCATATTTTGGGACGATGTGGCGCACTAGAATGACCATGATTCTCTGCCGTAACAAACCGTTGATCGCGATCCTGGCCCGGGCCTTGCTGGGCCTGTGTATTGTCGGGTTGTCAACCTCCGTGCACGCCCTTGGACTCGGCAATATTCGCATCATGTCGGCTCTTGATGAGCCGCTGGTGGCGGAGATCGAGCTGACCTCGCCGCAGCCGTCAGCGATGGAGTCGCTGCAGGTCGAGCTGGGTTCGGTAGAGGATTTCCAGCGCGCCGGCGTCAACCGCTCCGAACACCTGCTGGGTATGGAGTTCGAACTCACCACTCGTGACGGCACGCCGATCATCCGGGTGACCACGGTACAGCCCGCACGGGAGCCATTTCTGCATTTTCTGGTGACCGCGAAGTGGTCGGGCGGAAGGCTGCTGAGAGAGTACACCGCGCTGCTGGATCCCCCGAAATATACGGCTGAAGCGCCGGCGCCGGTGAGCCCGCCCCGGGAGACAGTGGACGCTGGCAGCCGGGTGGCCGCGGAGCCGACACCCATGGTGGAGCCGCAGCTGGCGCCGCCGGTTGCCGCGCCGACGGGGGCGCAGCCCGCGGCGGCGGCCGCGGTCCCGGCGACGGAGGCGGATGTCGGACGCACTGCCCAGTACGGCCCCACGGAGGCGGGCGACACCCTGTGGAACATCGCGTCTTCGCTGGACACTGGCGATCCCAACGTGAGCGTCTACCAGATCATGCTGGCGTTGCTGCGGGAGAACCCGGACGCCTTCATCGACAACAACATCAACCGGCTCAAGAAGGGCCAGGTGCTGCGGCTCGCCAATATCGATGCCATTGGGGACATGGTGCAGCAACAGGAGGCGGTTGCGGCGTACCAGGCGCAGCTGGAGGAATGGCAGTCCTACAAGGCAACGGTGGCGCAGCGCAGTGGTGAAGTGAGCGTGCCGTCGGAACGCGCCGGGACCGAGCCGGCCGCAGAACCTGCTCAACCGACGGCCGCTGCTGCTGAAACCGAGGATGTGCTGAAGATTGTCAGGGCCACCGTGGAGAAGGAGCGCCAGGACCAGGCAGACGCCGGCACCGATCAGGCAGCGCCGGTCGAGGACTTGTCGGCGGCGAAGCGCGAGGTTGCGACGTTGCGCGAGCAGATGCTGACGCTGGAGGAATCGCTGGCTTCGCGCGAATTGGAAAACCGGGAATTGCGTGAGCGCGTGGCAATGCTCGAGAGCCAGGTCAGCAATGCCCGTCGTCTGATGGAGATCGAGAGCCAGGAACTGGCTGCGGCGCAACAGCAAGCCAGAGAACAGGCGGAAAAGGCCGCTGCCGCCGAGGAGGCCGCCGCCAGGGCCGCCCAAGCAGCGGCGCAGGCGAAGGCCACGGCCGCCAAGCCCGCGCCGACCCCGCAGGTTGCCGGGGCGCAACCCCAGCCGGCGGCCAAACCCAAAACCGCGCCACCGCCTGCAGCGGCCAAGCCCGCTGCCCCCAAGCCGACGGCAAAGCCAGGGTCCGCAGCGACCCGCCGTATGCCCAGCCCTGCACCAGAGCCGGATAAGCCCTGGTGGGAAGGCATCATGGATACGCTGTTTGGGAGCTGGATGTGGATGATGGCGGCGTTGGTCGGTTTGATCGTCGTTGTTGTCGGCGCGCTGCTGTTCCTGCGCCGGCGCCGTTCTATCGCCGAATTTGAAGAGAGCATCCTGTCTGGAAGCGCCCTCGAAGGGCAGACCGAGACCACCGACACCGGGGTGAGCAGCGATGGCACCGACACCTCTTTTCTGAGTGATTTCGGCATGGCCGGGATGGGCAGCATGCAGGCAGACGAAGTGGATCCCCTCGCCGAGGCGGAGGTTTATCTCGCCTATGGCCGTGACGAACAGGCGGAGGAAGTGCTCAAGGAGGCGGTTAGCCGCAATCCGGATCGCGCGGAATTGAAGCTTAAGCTGCTGGAGATCTACGAGCACCGCAACGATCTCAAGTCCTTCGAAACCATCGCCGAGGAGCTGTACCCGGCCGGCGGACACGGCGATGCCGCGATCTGGCAGCAGGTGACCAAGATGGGGCGCAAGATGAATCCCGACAACCCGCTCTTCACCCAGGAACTGCCGACGATAGCTGCCGCGGACGGGGAGGCGGGTGGCAGCGCCGACGTAACGGAATTGGATTTCTCCAAAACGGATGAGGGTGTGAAGCCACAAGTGAGCAGTGAAGACCGTGATCTTGGAGAACAACTCTCGGAAGAGCTTGAGAAGCACGGCGACACGCCGGTGGGTCCCGACCTGCAGCCGTTCCCGGAACCTGAAACCGATACCAATCTTGAGGAACAATTGGACAAGCTTAGCGGCGACGCCGATGCGTCAGCAGCAGGGGCCGGCGGCGGTGATGAGCTCAGTGCATTCCAACCCGGCTCCGACGAAGAGACGCTCAACTTTGCCACTGACAATGTCTCGGAGTTGGACTTCAGACTGGATCTGGATGAGCCGGAGTCCGGCGCTGACGACGAAAAAGCCACCGCCGCCGATATCGACACGGACCTGGAACTCGACGACTTGGACTTCGAGTTCACGGACGTGGAAGAGGAGCCACGAAAGGAGGCGACAGGCGGCGAGCGCAAGGCTGAATCGGCCGAGGCCACCCTGGAGTTCGAGGCTGAAGACATACCGCCGCAAGAGACCTGGGGACCCGCCTCCAGCGATAAGCCGCCTGGCGCCGATGACGACAGGCCTGCCTTGGATCTTGTCGACACCGGGTCCGCTGGCAGGGAGGCTGGGCACGACGACGAGCATTGGGATGAAGCCGCCACCAAGCTTGACCTGGCGAAGGCCTATCTGGACATGGGCGACAAGGACGGTGCCCGCAATATCATCGAAGAGGTGATGAAAGAGGGTAACGCGGCACAGCGTGACCAGGCGGCGCAGCTCGCGACGCAGCTGGGCTGAGCTAAGGGGTCTTGGCCAAGGCCCCGCCTGGCGGGGCACGGGGTCAAGCGAACCGAATCCCGCCCGCTAGAAGTGCCGTGCGTATCGCCGCCGGTATCGAGTACAACGGGACAGGTTTCAAGGGCTGGCAACGCCAGGTCGGGGTCCGCACGGTGCAGGAATGTGTGGAACAGGCCTTGTCCCGGGTCGCCGACCACGACGTCACCGTCGTCACCGCGGGGCGGACAGACTGCGGTGTACACGCCACCGGCCAGGTGGTGCATTTCGATTCCCTTAATCTACGCAGCGATTATGCCTGGGTGCGCGGCACCAATTCCGCGCTGCCACCGGATATCCGGGTGTTGTGGGTACGTCCGGTATCCGGAGATTTCCACGCCCGTTTCGCGGCGATCGAACGCAGTTACCGCTATGTCATCCTGAACCGTCCGGTAAGGCCCGCGGTGTGGCATCGTCTGGCGGCATGGGAATATCGCCCGCTCGCAGTGCAGCTCATGCACGAGGCGGCCCAGTGTCTGCTGGGCAGTCATGACTTCAGCGCGTTCCGAGCCGCCGGGTGCCAGGCCCGTTCACCTTGCCGCACCATAACGCGGGTCGAGGCCGCGCGGAGCGGTGACTGGATCTGGGTGGACGTAGACGCCGACGCGTTTCTACAGCACATGGTGAGAAACATCGTCGGGATGCTGATGGCCATCGGTCGCGGTGAACAGGCGGTGACCTGGAGCGACGCCGTGCTCCGCGGGCGGGACCGTACCCGGGGCGGCGTGACTGCCCCGCCGGAGGGCCTGTATCTGAGCGGTGTTCGCTATCCGGAGCGTTATCAATTGCCGTGTTCCCAACCTGCGGCGCGCTTTTGGTAAGATTCGTGGTTGGCAATCGAGCGCTGTGTGAATTGGCTCATCCAGTGACTTCTCATGCGCGTACCCGCGTTAAGGTCTGCGGCATCACCAACCTGGACGATGCGCTCGCGGCAGTGGCGTCCGGGGCGGATGCGCTGGGCTTCATTTTCTGGCCCCATAGCTCCAGGTATATCTCGGCCACGAAAGCTACCGAGATCTGTGCCGAGATCCCGCCCTTCGTCACGCGCGTAGGTGTGCTTGTGGACCCGACGCGACACGAACTTGACGGCCTGATGCGCCAAGTGGCGCTGGATATTTTTCAGTTTCATGGCAACGAGACCGCCGACTTCTGCAATTCACAGCCCCATGCCTATTACAAGGCCCTGCGCATGAGTGCAGATATGGATGTCGTCGCCGCAGCCAAGCAATACGATGGCTCGCGGGGCCTGCTCGTCGACAGCTATGTCCCGGACGTGCCAGGGGGAAGCGGCCGCACGTTTGAGTGGCGGCAGTTGCCAAAGAACCATATTAAGCCCATCATTCTGGCGGGGGGGCTTGGCCCTGGAAACGTCCAGCAGGCCATCCGGCTGGTGCGCCCTTACGCGGTGGATGTCAGCAGTGGCGTGGAGCAAATGAAAGGTAAGAAAGACCCGAGCCGGCTCCGCGAGTTCTTCGACGCGGTCAGATCGGTCGACGCAGAGCAGCAGCACGACCCCGCACACTGAATCAGGTCAAAACGAGGATACGGGAAAGCTCAATGAACGCAGTGGAGCCATCAGTCAACTACAGGTATCCGGATGCGCGCGGTCATTTCGGTCCCTACGGCGGTACATTCGTGGCGGAGACGCTGATGCGTCCCCTGGCGGAACTGCGGGATGCTTACCAGAAGTACATGCATGATGAGGATTTCCTGGCGCAGCTCGACGCGGACCTAGCACACTACGTCGGGCGGCCCTCGCCCTTGTATTTTGCGGAGCGGTTGACGGACCACTTCGGCGGCGCACGCGTATTCCTCAAGCGCGAGGACCTCAACCACACCGGTGCCCACAAGATCAACAACACGGTCGGCCAGGCGCTGCTGGCGCAGCGGCTTGGCAAGCGCCGGATAATCGCCGAGACCGGAGCGGGGCAGCACGGCGTTGCGTCGGCAACGGTCTCGGCGCGGCTGGGCCTAGACTGTGTGGTCTACATGGGCCGCGAGGACATCAAGCGCCAGGCGATCAACGTCTATCGCATGAAGTTGCTGGGGGCCGAGGTGGTGCCGGTGGAGTCCGGCAGCAAGACCTTGAAGGATGCGTTGAATGAGGCGTTGCGCGACTGGGTCGCCAACGTGGAGGATACGTTCTATATCATTGGCACGGTGGCGGGGCCTCACCCTTACCCGGCCATGGTGCGGGATTTTCAGACGGTGATCGGGCGTGAAACCCGGGGCCAGATGCTGGCGCAGACCGGGGGGCTGCCGGATGCCGTGGTGGCCTGCGTAGGAGGTGGGTCGAACGCGATCGGGATCTTCTATCCCTTTATCGAAGACGCCCAGGTGGCTCTGTATGGGGTCGAGGCGGGGGGAGACGGTATCGACACAATGCGCCATGCCGCGCCGCTTTGCGCCGGCAAGGTCGGTGTGTTGCACGGCCAGCGCAGCTACGTCATGGAGGATGAGGATGGCCAGATTTCAGCAACCCACTCGATATCCGCCGGGCTCGATTATCCGGGTGTTGGTCCCGAGCATGCCTGGCTTAAGGACGTCGGGCGGGCAAGCTACGTGGCCGTCACCGACGCCGCCGCCATGGAGGCGTTCCACCTGTTGGCCCGCAAGGAGGGCATCCTACCGGCGCTGGAATCCGCCCATGCGCTGGCCTACGCCGGAGAGCTGGCGCGTGAGCTTGGCAGGGATGCCAATATTGTAGTCAACCTTTCGGGCCGCGGTGACAAGGATATCCATACTGTGGCGGCACAGCAGGGAATCACCGTCTGATGGGACGCATCGCGCAAACGTTCGAATCCCTGCGTCGTCAGCGCCGCGCCGCACTGGTTCCTTTCGTTACCGCAGGAGATCCGGAACCGAGCGCAACCGTGCCGCTGATGCATTCCATGGTCGAGGCTGGCGCCGACATGATCGAACTCGGCATACCCTTCTCGGACCCGATGGCGGATGGGCCGGTGATACAGCAAGCCAGCGAACGCGCGCTTGCCCGTGGCGTCCATCTGGCAGACGTCCTCGCCATCGTGGCCGAATTCCGCGTCCAGGATCCGGCCACCCCGGTGATATTAATGGGATATCTGAACCCGATTGAGGCCGCGGGATACGAGGCGTTCGCCCGCAGGGCCGGGGAGGCCGGCGCTGACGGGCTTATCGTGGTTGACCTGCCGCCTGAAGAGGGCGAGGACTTGAACCGTTTATTGCGGAACAATGGCATCGACCCGGTGTTCCTGCTGGCCCCGACCACAACGCCAGAGCGCTTGCAGGTCATCTGCGACGCGGCCAGTGGATTCATCTACTATGTATCGCTGCGCGGGGTTACGGGTTCTGCCAACCTCGATCTGGCTGAGGTGAGGACGCGTATCGCCCAGATAAAGCAACAGACCTCGCTGCCCGTAGGGGTCGGATTCGGCATCAGCGATGCGGCCACGGCGGGACATGTTGCCGAGTTCGCCGATGCAATCATTGTCGGCAGCGCAGTGGTGAAGCGGATCGCCGAGTGCGGCAACGATGTCGAGCAGGCACGCCGTAAAGTGGCGGCGTTCGTCCGGGAACTGCGCACGGCGATCGAATCCGGGACGGGTTCTGCGCAGGCGGCCCAATCATGAACTGGTTCGACAAGATTCTGCCGCCGAAGATCAAGTCCACCACCAAGATCGGCAAGCGTGGTGTACCTGAGGGCCTGTGGACCAAGTGTACCGCGTGCAGCTCGGTGCTGTACCGAGCCGAGTTGGAGCGAAACCTGGATGTTTGTCCCAAGTGCGATCACCACATGCGCATCAACGCCAGGCAGCGCCTGCGGTCGTTTCTCGACCGCGATTCATCCCGAGAAATTGCCCCGGAGCTGAGGCCCCTGGACATACTCAAGTTCCGGGACAGCCGCAAGTACAAGGATCGCCTCGGCGAGGCCCAGAAACAGACCGGACAGAACGATGCGCTGCTGGCACAGGAAGGTTTCGTGCATGGAAGACCGCTTGTGGCACTGGCATTTGAATTCGAGTTCATGGGTGGATCCATGGGATCGGTCGTCGGCGAGAAGTTCGTGCGTGCGATCGCGCGATGCATCGACAAAGGCTGCCCTCTGGTCTGCTTCAGCGCCAGCGGCGGCGCCCGCATGCAGGAGGCGCTGTACTCGTTGATGCAAATGGCCAAGACCAGCGCGGCGCTCAACCGGCTGGCGCAGCACCGCCTACCCTACGTGTCTGTGTTGACAGATCCGACCATGGGGGGGGTGTCTGCCAGCTTGGCCATGCTGGGGGATGTCATCGTCGCCGAGCCCAACGCTCTGATCGGTTTTGCCGGCCCCCGCGTGATAGAGCAGACGGTCCGGGAAACGCTCCCCGAGGGATTTCAGCGCTCCGAGTTCCTGATCGAGCATGGGGCCATCGACATGATCGTCGACCGCCGCGAAATGAGGGACCGTTTGGCAACACTGCTCGGCCTGCTCATGGCAGGACATTCCGCGCTGGATGCCGGGTCGGCAGAGGCGGCCGACGTCGAGGAGGCGGAAGCAACTTCCGCTGCAGCCGCCGACTGAGATCTGGCGGAACCCGATCAGTACTATCCCTGCGCAAAATCGATCCTGCGTGCTGCGTCGCGATCTCAACGGCTGGCTGAAATACATCGAATCGGTGCATCATCGCTCTATCGACATGGGTCTGGAGCGCGCCGGCTCTGTGCTTCGGCGCCTGCTCCCCGAGGCGGCGCCGTATGTCACAGTGAATATCGCGGGCACCAACGGCAAAGGTTCCAGTGTGGCCATGCTGGGATCCATCTTGCGCAGTGCCGGTTATCGCGTGGGTGCGTACACCTCCCCGCACCTGGTGCGTTACAACGAAAGGATCGCCATTGACGGCGAACCTGTCAGTGACTCGCTGTTGTGCGATGCCTTCGAGCAGGTGGAAGAGGCGCGGGATTCAATTCCGTTGACCTATTTCGAGTTTGGAACGCTCGCCGCGCTCTTGATCTTCAGCGCCCAGCGTATTGATGCGGCGCTGCTGGAGGTGGGAATGGGAGGGCGCCTGGATGCGGTAAACCTGGTTGACGCAGACGTGTCCCTCGTGACCAACGTGGGGTTCGACCATACCCAATGGCTGGGTTCTGACCGTGATGCGATAGGAGCGGAGAAGGCCGGCATTTACCGGGCGGGGCGGCCGGCTGTTTGTGGCGATCCGCAACCCCCCCCGGCGCTGCTGGATCATGCGCGCCGCGTCGGCGCGCGGCTAGTGCGATTAGGTGTCGAGTTCGGATTCGAGGTCAAATCGCGGCAGCAGTGGGAGTGGCGCCGGGCCGACGACGCGCCGATGCTGCTGCCAACCCCGTCCTTGCCCGGACCATTCCAGGTGCAGAATGCCGCGGCGGTGGTGATGTGCTGTCACTGCCTGCCGATGAAGGTGGAGCGGGCGCAAATCGCCCGCGGCCTGGACGGTGTGCGACTGGCGGGTCGATTCCAGCGAATTGTCGCGAGACCCTGCGAGGTGGTGCTGGACGTGGCCCACAACCCGGCATCCATTGAGGGTCTGAAGGCAAATCTCGCCGCCCTCGACCATCATGGCCGACGCCTCGCGGTATGCGGGATTCTGCGCGACAAGCCGGTGGCGGCCATGGTGGCGTTGCTGGCCGGCGAGTTTGATGCCTGGTTCATCGGCAGTCTCCTGGACGGGCGCGGGGCAACCGCCGGGGAAATCGCGGAACATGTTCGTCCATTGATGCAGGCCTGGCAGTCCGTAAACACCTATGACAGCGTCACCAGCGCATTTGCCGCGGCGCGAGGCGTGGCGGAAGCGGAAGATCGAATCGTGGTCTTTGGTTCGTTCCATACAGTGGGTGATATACTCGCGCAACTACAGTGATCGGCCAGTTGTCTTAATTTCATGGCGTCCAGCCAAGCAGGTCCGGGCTTCGAACTCAAACACCGCATCGTTGGCGCACTGATTCTCATCGGTGTGGGCATCGTGGCGTTGCCTCTCATTCTGGGCAGTCCCAACCCGGACCTGGTGCCGGAGCCCGCGGCTGATGAACCAGTTGCCGACCCCGAGACCAAGGTGTTCGTTTCCAAGATAACCCCGATTGGGGGCTCGACGCCGGTGATTGAGACACCCCGAACGCGCGCGGCGACACCTTCGCCTGCAGCGAGGCCGAAAAAGCCGGAACCGTCGGCGCCGGTGGCGGCGACGGATGGCAAGCCGGTTGCAAAACCCAAGGTGACGAGCGATACGGACGCAGCAGAAAAGGGCAAGTCGGTGGCGACGGCTATACCGGTCCCGGACCGCGGCTGGGTCGTGCAGGTCGGCACCTTCGGTAACCCTAAGAACGTCAACCGGGTGATGAAGGATTTGCGCGCGAAGGGCTTCTCTCCATCTTCCACCCCGGTGCGGGCGAAAAGCGGACCGGCGACCCGGGTCTGGGTCGGCCCCTATGCGCAGCGGGTCGATGCGGCGAGGGTACGGGCCCGCATCGAGCAGTTGCTAGGCACCAAGGGATTGATCACGGCGTATCCATAGCCGGCCTGCCTGGAATGAATGGTCTTGATTATCTTATTCTGGGTGTGGTGCTGGTCTCCGCCCTGATAGGCATCGTGCGCGGATTCATCCGCGAGACTTTTTCGCTGGTGTCCTGGATCGCCTCGCTCTGGATCGCTTTCTCGTTTGTCGAACCGGCCAGCAAGCTGCTTGTCGAGCACATTTCGCAACCCGCACTTCGAGTCGGGGCGGCGTTCGCCGGACTATTCGTGTCCAGCCTGCTGCTGCTGACCACGGTGAGCTATCTTATTCACCGAATCTTGCCGGTGGGGGGAATCAAGGGTACCGATCGTGTTCTGGGCGGCATCTTCGGTGTGGTACGCGCTCTTGTCATTATCGCCGGACTCATGCTGGTCGCCAGGCTCGCCAACCTGCCGTCCGAGCCATGGTGGCAGGCCTCGCTGCTGACGCGTCATTTCGAGCCCCTTGTCGCTCTGCTGTTCGACGTCCTGCCGGCCGACGTGTCCAGGCATCTGCAGCAGAAACCAGGCGGATAGATTGGCCGCTCGCAATGGCATCAAGTACACTCCATATAAACGGCAATGCGCGATTCCTCGGCAGGGTGGGCTATACATGTGCGGCGTCATAGGCATTCTAAGCCGCTCAGCGGTTAACCAGTCGATTTACGACGGGCTCACGGTTTTACAGCACCGGGGGCAGGACGCCGCGGGGATTATTACCAGCGATGGGAACAAGGTATACCTGCGCAAGGATAACGGGCTGGTGCGCGATGTCTTTCACACCCGGCACATGCGTCAATTGGTAGGAAACATGGGAATTGCTCACTGCCGATATCCAACGGCGGGCTCCAGCTCCCGGGCAGAGGCACAGCCGTTTTACGTCAACTCCCCGTTCGGGGTCGCGCTGAGCCACAATGGCAACCTGACCAACGCAGCGGAACTCCGGGACAGCCTGTTCCGCGAAGACCTTAGGCACCTCAATACTTCCTCCGACTCGGAGATCCTGCTCAATGTACTTGCCCATGAGCTTTACGCGGTGTTGGGTACGCGACCGGCCCATCTTAGCCCGGACCAGATCTTCACCGCCGCGGAGGGTGTATATCGTCGCTGCCGCGGAGCATTCGCCGTGGTGGCGATGATCGTTGGACACGGTATCCTGGCGTTTCGGGACAAATTCGGCATCCGACCACTGGTATACGGACGACGTGAGCCCGCTCACGGTGTCGACCACATGATCGCTTCCGAGAGTGTTGCCCTGGACGTTCTGGATTTCGACCTGATCAGCGACGTTCAGCCCGGGGAGGCCATCTTCATCAATCTCAAAGGCCAGGTCTATCGCCGGCAGTGCGCCCCGGAGGCCTGCCACAGCCCCTGCATTTTCGAGCACGTGTACCTGGCACGTCCGGATTCCATCATGGACGGTATCGCCGTGCACAAGACCAGGCTGCGAATGGGGGAGAAGCTCGCGCGAAAGATCCTGCGGTTGTGGACCAATCATGATATTGACGTCATCATCCCGATCCCGGATACCAGCCGGACGGCCGCGCTGCAGATGTCCTATGAACTGGGCCTCAAATATCGCGAAGGCTTCATCAAGAACAGATACATTGGGCGCACTTTCATCATGCCCGGTCAGGCGCAGCGCCGACGTTCGGTGCGCCAGAAGCTTAACGCCATAGAACTCGAGTTCAAGGGCAAGAACGTTTTGCTCGTTGACGATTCAATCGTGCGCGGGAACACTTCGAAACAAATCATCCAGATGGCTCGTGAGGCCGGTGCTCACAAGGTATATTTCGCGTCCGCCGCGCCGCCGGTGCGCTACCCCAACGTCTACGGCATCGACATGCCGGATGCCCACGAACTGGTGGCGAGCGGACGCAGCGAGGAGGAAATCCGTGTCGAGATCGGCGCCGACAGGCTGGTTTTTCAGGACCTGAAGGACCTGACCGAGGCGGCCCATGAGGGTAACCCGGTAATTGTCAGTTTTGACACCTCCTGCTTCGATGGCACCTATGTCACCGGCGATGTCAGTGCGGCTTACCTTGATGATCTTCAGCGTCTTCGCAATGACCAGGCCAAGTCCCGAATTCGGTCTGTTGAACTGAACGAAGTCAACAGCTACAGCTACTCATAGGGTCATGGGATCGGACCGCGAAGACTGGAGCCGCTATGGGTTTTCCACCCGCGCCGTACGCGCCGGACATCGGCGTACCAACGAAGGCGAAAACGCGGAACCTATTTTTACTACCTCGAGTTTCATTTTCGAAAATGCGGCCCAGGCGGCGGCCCGTTTCGCCTACGAGGAAGAAGGCAACGTCTACTCGAGGTTTACCAATCCCACCGTACGCACCTTCGAGGAGCGACTTGCGGCGTTGGAGGGTGGCGAAAGCTGCGTGGCAACCTCGTCCGGAATGGCGGCAATCATGGCCACCTGCATGGGTCTGCTGAGCGCGGGGGACCACGTGGTATCGTCGCGAAGCATTTTCGGGTCGACGCGCCTGCTGTTCAGCAACATTTTTACCCGCTTCGGCGTGGAGTTTGACTACGTGGCGGCAACCGAAGCGGATGCCTGGCGTGCCGCGGTGAAAAGCAATACGAAAATGTTTTTCCTTGAGACGCCGGCAAATCCCCTCACCGAGGTGTGCGATATTGCCGAGGTTGAGGAAATAGCGCATGCCTCGGGCGCAATCCTGGTGGTGGATAACTGTTTTTGCACCCCGGCCCTGCAACAGCCGTTGAGACTCGGCGCCGACGTGGTGGTTCATTCAGCCACCAAGTACCTGGATGGGCAGGGTAGGTGTGTCGGCGGCGCCGTGGTGGGTGATGCGCAAATGGTCGGCGAGCAGGTGTTCGGCGTGCTGCGCAGCGCCGGGCCATGCATGAGCCCGTTCAATGCGTGGGTGTTTCTCAAGGGCTTGGAAACTCTGGATATAAGGATGCGCGCAATCAGTGACAACGCAAACCGGCTGGCGCGCTGGCTGACCGAACAACCGGGGGTGGAGCGGGTATATTACCCCGGTCTGGAAAGCCATCCACAGTGGCAACTGGCGGCGCGCCAGCAAAGCGCTCCCGGTGGTATTGTTGCTTTCGACGTGGCGGGAGGGCAGGCGGCTGCCTGGAAACTGATCGACCATACCCGCATGCTTTCCATTACCGCCAATTTGGGCGACGTGAAGACCACCATTACACATCCCGCAACCACCACCCATGGCCGCTGGTCGGCCCCGGCTCGGGCGGAGGCGGGAATCGGTGACGGATTGATCCGTATTGCCGTGGGTCTGGAGGACATCGCGGACATCCAGAACGACCTGCGTTTCGATGAGCTGGAGTAGAGTGCACCGTGTGCTGACTGCGGCGGTGTCAGTGCTACTGGCCTTGGCTCCGGTCCTAGCCGCGGGTGCCACGGCCACCGAGATCTGGTTTACCGAAAAGGAACCCGCCACCGGGCCCTACGTGGTGCGTATGCTGGTGACGGAAGAATTTCTGCGCCTGGATGACGGCGCCGATAGCGACGATTTCATGCTATTCGACCGCTCGGACCGGATCATTTACAGCGTCAGCCACGAAGAACGACGTATCTTGGTCCTCCCCACACGGCCGGTCAAGCAGCAGGAGCCTGCGCACTATCGCCATCAGAGCGAGCGCGTGCTGCTGGACGATGGCCCCCGGATAGCCGGTAATCGAGTGACGCTCTACCGTCTCTACACCAACGGGGCCATGTGCGTGGAGGTGGCTGCGGCGGAGTCGCTGCTGCCGCAAGCGGTTGCCGCGCTGTTCGAATTTCACGCCGTGCTGGCGGGCGAGCAGGCGGCGGTCGCCGAACGAACTCCGGAGGATCTCAAGTCGGCGTGCGACCTTACCGACCACGTGTTTCGGCCCGGACGTCATCTCGAATATGGATTTCCGGTGACGGTACGCTTTTCGAACGGCCGTGAGCGCTTATTGAACCGCTACAACACCCGCGAATCCGACGACTCCCTGTTCATACTGCCTGCTGATTACCGACAGCTGCGGACGCCCGGTTAGGCACGGTTCACCGCATCGCTGTCAGCGGCGAAGGCGATGTCCGCGGGCGGGCGCCAGCGCAGCATGTTGCTATGCTGGAACCAGTCACCCAGGACAATGCGGCACGCCCGCGTCCGCCCCATGATGACGTCATGAAAGGCGGGGCGATGGGTGTGGCCGTGTATAATCAGATCGACACCATGCTGTCGCAGCGCCGCGCTGACGGCCGCAGGATTAACGTCCATGATCTCCATGGCGGTAATCGACTTATTGAGTTCGCTTCGGGACCGGGCGTCGGTGGCAAGGCGTATCCGCTCCGAAACCGGCTTGGCCAGGAACCAGCGCTGCCACTCGGGGTCATCCACCAGATCGCGGAATTGCTGATGCTTGTGGTCGTCCGTGCACAGGCGATCTCCGTGGGTAAGCAGGGTGGGTCGATCGTAGATCTCCACCACCGACGGATCGGAGATCAGCTCACAGCCGGTAGCCTGGGAGAATGCCTCGTTGAGAAGAAAATCCCGGTTGCCGCGCATGACATGGACAGGGATTCCCTTCCGGGTAAGGTCGCGCAGGGCCGCCAGTACTTGTGTCTGCCCGAGGGCGTTCGCCGCGTCGTTCCCTATCCAGTATTCGAACAGATCCCCCAGGATGTACAGACGGTCGGTCGCAACCGTAATGCGCTCGAGGAAATCGAAAAACAAGCGATTGATGTCGGGCCTCTCCGGGCTGAGATGCAGGTCCGAGATGAAGACGGTCTGCGTCAATTCAGCTTCTCGATCCGCTCGATGACTATGTCCTTCAATGGCACGTCCTGAAAATCGCCGCGTGACGAGGTAGCCACGCCCTCGATGCGTTCCACGATCTCCATCCCGTCCGTGACCCGGCCGAACGCGCAGTAGCCGATACCATGCTCCGTGTTGCTTGCGTAGTCGAGGATTTCATTGTTGCGGGTATTGATGAAAAACTGCGACGTGGCGGAATGTGCGTTATCCGGCAGCCGTGCCATCGCAATGGTGCCGCGTTCATTGCGCACGCCGGCAGCGCTCTCGTTGCGGATCGGGGCGCGAGTGGTCTTTTGTACCATGCCCGTCTCAAACCCGCCGCCCTGGATGATGAAATTGTCGATGACACGGTGGAACAGTGTGCTGTCGTAAAAATCGTCTTCGACATATTCCAGGAAGTTGGCCACCGTAATAGGGGTTCGGTCAGAATACAGTTCGACGATGATCCTTCCGTATGTGGTAGCGATGGCGACCTTGGGGATATCGATAATGGTTGGTGAACTCATAAACCGTGCTGCGGGGCGGAAACGCGCATTTTGCAAGAGACCCGTACCCCACGCAAGCAGCCGTCTTCAATGCCGCCGGCGGGGCCTGATTTGGCCTGGATAACGCAATTTTACTTCGGCTGGAGGGGAATTTATACTATCCTGCTCGCCCGGCCAGGGCGATTTTTTTACCATCAACGCGGGGCTCCCAGGAGTCCCGGACCAGGCCCGAACGGGCCGCCAGCCGATTGGGGAGTTCGCTGTGGAATTAACAGGTGCCGACATCGTCGTACGGTGTCTACAGGACGAGGGGATCGAATACATCTTCGGTTATCCTGGGGGCGCGGCGTTGCACATCTACGACGCTCTTTATACACAAGAGAAAGTCAAACACATTCTGGTCAGGCATGAGCAGGCCGCTGCACACGCCGCAGACGGGTATGCGCGCGCCACCGGCAAGCCCGGCGTGGTGCTGGTCACGTCGGGCCCCGGAGTCACCAACGCGGTCACGGGAATCGCCACTGCATACATGGACTCCATCCCCATGGTGGTAATTTCCGGCCAGGTCCCCACCCACCTGATCGGCGACGACGCATTTCAGGAAGTTGACGCGGTGGGCATCACCAGGCCCTGTGTAAAGCACAATTTCCTGGTCAAGGACGTCAAGGACCTGGCGAGTACCATCAAGAAGGCATTCTACGTGGCCACCACCGGTCGCCCGGGACCGGTGCTGGTGGATGTGCCGAAAGACATCACTGCGCACAAGACCGAATACATCTATCCGAAATCCGTCGCCATGCGCTCCTACGCACCCGTGAGCAAGGGTCATCCCAAGCAGGTGAAGCGTGCGTTGGAGATATTGCTGTCGGCAAAGCGGCCCATGATCTATACCGGCGGTGGCATCATCATGGCCGAGGCGCAGTCGGAACTCCGGGAACTGGTCAGAACCCTGGGCTATCCCTGCACCAATACCCTGATGGGCCTGGGATCCTATCCTGCCGATGATCCGATGTTCCTGGGCATGCTCGGCATGCACGGCACCTACGAAGCAAACATGGCCATGCACGATTGTGATGTGATGCTGGCAATCGGCGCCCGTTTCGACGACAGGATAACGGGGGACCTGGCAAAGTTCTCCCCCTACTCCAAGATCATACATGTGGACGTGGATCCTTCGTCCATCGGCAAGAACGTCCGGGTTGATGTCCCGATCGTCGGTGATGCCAAGTCGGTTGTTACTGAACTGCTCAACCAGATGAAAGCCGCAGACCGCAAGCCGGACGAAGCAGCCCTGAAGAAATGGTGGAAGCAGATAGAGGAATGGCGATCCATCAAGAGCCTGGAATACGACCGTACCAGTGAACTGATCAAGCCCCAGTTCGTGCTCGAGAAACTACACGAGGTCACCGCCGGAGACGCCTACGTGACCTCGGACGTAGGTCAACACCAGATGTGGGCGGCCCAGTACTATGGCTTCAACCAGCCGCGACGCTGGATAAATTCCGGTGGGCTCGGCACCATGGGTTTTGGCTTACCCGCAGCCATGGGTGTGCAGCTCGCGTTTCCTGATTCACCCGTCGTGTGCGTCACCGGGGAGGCCAGCATCATCATGTGCATTCAGGAACTGTCGACATGCCGGCAGTACGACTTGCCGATAAAAATTGTCAACCTGAACAATCGCTATATGGGAATGGTCAGGCAGTGGCAGGAGTTCTTCTATGATCGGCGCTACTCCCATTCTTATATGGATGCCTTGCCCGACTTCGAAGCGCTTGCCAAGGCGTTTGGACACTCGGGGATGCGCATAGAGAAACCCGGTGATGTCGAGGGTGCGCTGCGGGAGGCGCTCGCAATGAAAGACCGGCTGGTGTTCATGGACTTCATCACTGACCAGACCGAAAACGTGTATCCAATGATCGCGGCCGGCAGTGGGCACAATCAAATGCATTTACATCCAGGTACCGGGGAGCCTCCCGAAGAACGAGAGCTCGCATAAACCATGAGACATATCATCTCCATCCTGCTCGAGAACGAGGCGGGGGCGCTCTCTCGTGTCGCTGGATTGTTTTCCGCGCGGGGCTACAATATTGAATCCTTGACGGTGGCTCCCACCGATGATCGCACTTTGTCTCGCATGACGATCGTTACCCGGGGATCTGAGCAAATCATCGAGCAGATCGTCAAGCAGCTAAACAAGCTCGTTGACGTGGTGAAGTTGCAGGATCTCACCGAAGGGGCACACATCGAGCGGGAACTGATGTTGGTCAAGGTGAAGGCGGTGGACGCCTTTCGCGAGGAAGTGAAACGTCTCGTGGACATTTTCCGTGGCAGGATAATAGATGTTACGGACTCTACCTACACACTTGAGCTGACCGGCACCGTCGAGAAACTCGATGCCTTCGTCAAGGCACTGGAAGTCACCGACATTATTGAGGTTGTACGGTCCGGCGTTACCGGCATCGCGCGCGGTGATCGGGCGCTCACCATCTGACTTAAGATTAATCTGGAAGATTGCACGAGGCTGACATGAAGGTTTTTTATGACAATGACGCGGACCTGTCCATCATCCGCTCGAAGCAGGTCGCAATAGTGGGTTATGGTTCCCAGGGACATGCACATGCCAACAATCTCAAGGACAGTGGTGTGGACGTAGTCGTTGGCCTCAGGAAAGGGTCCGAGTCCTGGCAGAAGGCTGAAAAGGCGGGCATCAGGGTGGCCAGCGTCCCCGACGCGGTACGGGATGCCGATATCGTAATGATCCTGGTGCCGGATGAAAGGCAGGCGGCGCTGTATGAGGAACAGATCACGCCCAACCTAAAAAAGGGGGCCGCATTGGCTTTTGCCCACGGCTTCAACATCCATTTCGGGTTTATCAAGCCGCGGGGAGACATGGATGTATTCATGATAGCGCCGAAGGGGCCTGGGCATCTCGTGCGCTCGACGTTCACCCAGGGGGGCGGCGTACCCTGCCTGATCGCGGTGGCCCAGGATGCGTCCGGAGGTGCCGGTGGCCTGGCGCTGTCCTATGCCTCGGCTGTCGGCGGTGGCCGCGCCGGTGTCATCGAGACGTCGTTCAGGGAGGAAACGGAGACCGACCTGTTCGGGGAACAAGCGGTTTTGTGCGGCGGCACCACGGCATTGGTGCAGGCCGGGTTCGAGACCCTGGTGGAAGCTGGTTATGCGCCCGAGATGGCCTATTTCGAGTGCCTGCATGAGCTCAAACTGATTGTCGACCTCATGTACGAAGGTGGCATCGCGAACATGCGCTACTCGATCTCGAATACCGCCGAATATGGCGACATGACCCGCGGCCCGAGGATCGTAAATGAAAAGACCAAGGCGGAGATGAAAAGGATACTTACCGAGATCCAGGAAGGGAAGTTCGCCCGCGAATGGATGGGTGAGAACGCGGGTGGAGGCCAGAAATTTGCAGAACTGCGGCAGCGCGCCGCGAAACACCCAATCGAGGAAGTCGGCGCCCGACTGCGGGAAATGATGCCCTGGATCAAAGCTAACAAGGTGGTCGATCGTTCCATTAATTGATCCGTGGTCTGTGTAATCCAAACTGGATCAAGGTATCGTAACGCGCCGTTCATGGCGCGTTTCTTTTAGCGGCGCCCATCGACGGTGAGCAACCCGGATTCTTATCCTTTGCTGGCCCACGAGGGCCGGGTGCACATGGTGGTGGCGCTGGTCACCGCCTTTGTAGTCACTGCATCGGTCGGCTGGTGGTGGGCCTCGCCACTTTGGCTGGTGGTAGTATTCGTGGTGCAGTTCTTCCGTGATCCCCCGCGACAGGTACCGGAGGAACCGGGTCTTGCGGTGTGCCCCGCCGACGGCAAGGTGGTGTTCGTGGGTCGGCAGCGGGATCCATATCTGGACCGGGAGGCGTTGAAGATCAGCATATTCATGAACGTATTCTCGGTACACTCCAACCGGACACCAGTTGCAGGTACCGTGCGGCAACTCTGGTACACTTCGGGCAGGTTTCTCAATGCCGAACTCGACAAGGCATCATATGAAAACGAACGCAATGCCATGTGGATCAAGGGCTGGGACGGGAACGACGTGACCTGTGTGCAGATTGCCGGCTTGGTCGCCAGACGCATATTATGCTACGTCAAGGCGGGCGATGAAGTGACGCGTGGACAACGGTACGGGTTTATCCGCTTCGGTTCCAGGGTGGATTTATATCTGCCGGCCGACTTTCGGGTATCCGTGAAGCTCGGTGAGAAGGTCAAAGCCGGCTCGAACCCGCTCGGATGTTTTGATCGGTCCTAGGGCGGGTCCCGCAGATGTCAAGACACACTGACGAATCGACCGAAAAGGACACCGCCAGGCATCGGGAAGTGCGGCGCGGCATCTACATATTGCCCAATCTGATGACGACCGGTGGTCTGTTTGCCGGCTTCTTTGCCATCGTGCAATCCACCAAAGGCAATTTCGAAGCGGCTGCGATCGCGATTTTTGTGGCGATGTTAATGGACGGGCTGGACGGACGTATCGCCCGCATGACCAACACCAGCAGCGACTTCGGCATGGAATATGACAGCCTGGTCGATGTAATCGCCTTCGGGTTGACCCCTGCCCTGGTTATCTACGAGTGGGCCTTGATCGACATGGGAAAACTTGGTTGGCTGGGGGCCTTCGTGTACGTCGCCGCCACGGCGCTGCGCCTCGCCCGCTTCAACACACAGAAGGTCTTTGACAAGCGGTACTTCCTCGGTCTGCCATGTCCATCCGGTGCGGCGTTGATCGCCGCCTGGGTGTGGGTGATGGAAAGCTACGGTCTGGATCAGCGTTCCATGCAGTTTATGTCATGGATGCTCACCGTCGCGGTCGCCACCGCCATGGTAAGCAACCTCAAGTACCGCAGCTTCAAGGACCTTGATCTCAAGGGAAAAGTGCCTTTTGTGGCATTGATCATAGTGGTTTTCGTGTTCGTTCTGATTGCGTTTGATCCGCCCCGGGTGTTGTTTGTGGGTTTCTTCACGTACTTCCTGTCCGGTCCGCTCACCTCCCTGCTGCGATGGCGGCGATTCAGGGGGAAGGAACACGGTCGGGTGCCGCACAAACCGGCGGACGCCGCCGACGGGGAAGACTGAACAGGGCGCCCAATCCGCTTCCGCGTCGATTAGGCTTGCCAAACCTGAAATACCAGCGCTAAACTTGGGCGCATGGCGAGAATTCCACTCAATTCTGCAATCCCCGCCGGCGAGCTTGTAGCTGCCGCGCCGCTGCCCACGCTCGCCGTCCTGCTGCTGCGCCGCTAGGCGCAAACTACTCGACCCATAAATCAGATCAATTAGCGTCCTTTTTCAAGGACTGACGGTTTATATTTTCGCAAGCAGGAATGTACCAGACCATGAATGAACGATTGATTATTTTCGACACCACCTTGCGCGACGGTGAGCAGAGTCCGGGCGCGTCGATGACACGGGATGAAAAAATCCGTATTGCCAAGGTGCTGGAAAAAATGCGTGTCGACGTCATAGAAGCAGGTTTCCCTGCCGCCAGCCCGGGCGACTTCGAGTCCGTCAAGGCAGTAGCGTCGGTGATACGGAACAGTATAGTCTGCGGTTTGGCACGGGCGGTGAAGGGGGACATCGACCGCGCGGCGGAGGCAACGAAGCCGGCGGCAGCCAGCCGTATACACACGTTCATCGCCACTTCACCGATACACATGAAGGAAAAGCTCCGCATGTCCCCTGAAGAGGTGCTCAAGCAGGCGGAGTGGGCGGTCAAGTACGCGCGCCGGTTCACCGATGACGTCGAGTTCTCACCGGAGGACGCCGGCCGCTCGGAGCTGGAGTTCCTCTGTCGGGTCGTAGAGACGGCCATTGCCGCCGGCGCTACCACCGTCAATATCCCGGACACGGTTGGATACAACGTGCCGGGACAGTTCGGTGCCCTCATCAGACAGTTGATGGAGCGTGTGCCAAACGCGGACCAGGCGGTATTCTCTGTGCATTGTCACAACGATCTTGGACTGGCGGTCGCTAATTCCCTTGAGGCCGTCATGAACGGGGCGCGGCAGGTTGAATGCACCGTTAACGGTCTTGGTGAGCGGGCCGGTAATGCGTCGTTGGAAGAAATCGTGATGGCGGTGCGAACACGCCAGGACGTGTTTCCCTGTGACACAGGTTTGGAGACCACCCAGATCGTGCCTGCGAGCCGGCTGGTGTCCGGGATTACCGGCTTTCCGGTGCAGCCCAACAAAGCCATAGTCGGCGCCAATGCGTTCGCGCATGAGTCTGGAATCCATCAGGACGGTGTCATCAAGAAACGCGAAACCTATGAAATCATGCGGGCCCAGGACGTCGGCTGGAGCGCCAACCGCATGGTGCTGGGTAAGCACTCCGGTCGCAACGCCTTCAAGACGCGTCTGCACGAACTGGGCGTCGATTTCGCCACCGAGGAAGAACTCAACTCCACATTTGTCCGTTTCAAGGACCTGGCCGACAAAAAACACGAAATCTTCGATGAGGACCTGCAGGCCCTGGTGACCGAAGAGGGTCTGGAGCACGGGCAGGAACGATTTAAGCTGGTGACACTGCAAGTCTGTTCGCAGACAGGGGAAACGCCGCGGGCGAAGGTCACTTTGTCGATAGACGGTAAGGAACGCAGCGCGGAAGCGGATGGTAGTGGTGCAGTGGACGCGTCTTTCAAGGCGATTGAACAAATCGTGCAGAGCGGAGGACAACTACAATTGTTTTCTGTAAGCAACATTACCAGTGGTACCGACGCGCAGGGTGAGGTCACTGTAAGACTGGAAAAAGGCGGAAGAATCTGCAACGGTCTCGGTGCCGACACCGATATCGTCATAGCCTCCGCCAAATCGTATATTATGGCAATCAATAAATTGCTGAAGGAAAACCTCAGGGAGCATCCGCAGAACAGCCGGGCAATCTGACGATTGCAGCGCCGAAGTAAAGCGACAGGCCGCGCGCGGCGGGCGGTCGGGTGGGGAACCGGCGTCTGATGCGGTAACTCCTTTTTTGAGCTGGCCCAATGAGGAGCGCGAAAACTCGAAACTATCTGGCGGCCATGGACATCCAGGTCTGGGAATCACGAATGCCGCGTCGGGTGGATTCTTCCCCGGCGGGGCGCGCAGTGGACCAGGCGCAACGTGGAAATGTCAACGCCGTCTGGGACAGGCTCGCTGAAACAGTAGCCAGCTGCACGCGTTGCGAGCTGGCGCAGACGAGAACCCGGACCGTTTTTGGAACGGGGGATCGGAAAGCCACCTGGATGTTCGTGGGAGAAGCCCCTGGAGCCGAGGAAGATCGCCGGGGGTTGCCGTTCGTCGGCAGGGCCGGACGACTGCTGGATGCTATGCTGTCCGCTATGGGCATGCAGCGCGAGGACGTCTATATCGCCAATGTGCTCAAGTGCCGCCCGCCGAATAACCGCGACCCGCTTGGCGTGGAGGTGGGAAGCTGCGAGCCTTACCTGCATCAACAGGTTGAATTGGTGGAGCCACGGATAATCATCGCGCTCGGGCGCTTTGCGGCACAGTCGCTGCTCCGGACGACGCAATCGATCGGAAAACTGCGGGGGCAGGTCTTCCCGTATCGGGAAACCGGGATTCCGCTGTTGGTAACCTACCATCCTGCCTATCTGTTGCGAAACCCGCTGGACAAAAGAAAGGCGTGGGAGGACCTCTGCCGGGCGAAAACATTACTGGAGGCCTCGTGAGTACGGCGGCCTCGGAAATGACCGCCCGCATCCGCGCGATGGAAGAAAGCGACCTGCCCTCGGTAGCGAGTATCGAGGAAAGCGTTTATGAATTCCCCTGGACACTCGGCATATTCGCGGACTGTATGAACGCAGGCTATCTGTGCCAGATCTGCGAGAACGACCTGGGGATATTCGGCTACGGAATCATGTCGGTATCGGCCGGCGAGTGCCATATCCTTAATCTGTGTATCGGCCCTGGGTACCAGGGTGAGGGTTGGGGTACGCGCTTGCTTGATCACCTGCTCGACATGGCGAGGCGGTACAAGGGGCGCATCGCATTCCTGGAAGTGCGGGTCTCAAATCAAAATGCATTTGCTCTGTATCACCGCTCCGGATTCAACGAAATCGGAATACGCAAGGCCTATTACCCGGCTGCGCGAGGGGCAAGGGAAGACGCCATCGTTCTGGCAAGGATATTGACGTGACGCCATCGACGGAGAGCAAATGAAGGATAGCGTTGCCGTGATCATGCCGGTATTTAATGAGCAAGATACCGTCGATCACGTGTGTCGTGAAGTGCTCGAGCTTCCCTTTGTCAATGAGGTCATAGTAGTTGACGATGCCTCGTCGGACCTGTCATGGCAAAAGCTGCAAAAGATCGAGGATGATCGTATACGCTGCCTGCAACACGCCGAAAACTTGGGTAAGACCGCAGCGATACTCACCGCCCTTGAACACGTAAACAGCGATATCGTGGTCATTCAAGACGCCGATCTTGAATATGACCCGGAGGAGATCGAGCACCTTTGCCAACCGATCTGGGACGATCGCGCCGACGTAGTCTATGGCAGTCGCTTCCTGGTTCGTAGGGCCAGCCGCGTGCTCTATTTCTACCACTACCTGGGCAACCGCATGATCACGTTCTGGTCCGATATGCTGACCAACAAGAACATGACCGACGTCGAAACCTGTTTTAAGGCGTTCAGGACAGCGCTGATCAAGCCCATGCCGATCGCCAGTCGCCGCTTCGGTTTCGAGGTGGAGGTGACAGCCAAGATCTGCAAGACCCGGGCGCGGATCTTCGAGACACCCATCTCTTACTATGGGCGCACCTACGAGCAGGGTAAAAAGATCACCTATCGCGACGGTATCGCCGCCCTGTGGTACATATTTCGCTACAATCTGTTTGCCGACAGCAACACGCGGCGCTATGTGGCGGAGGCAAACCGCCGCCTGGCCGCAAGGGAGCGGGTGTAACCGAAGACTTGCGGTGATCAGTTCTGATAGACCAGGATCTTCTGGCCCAGCTGAAGCACCTGGTTTGTTCTTATTGCGTTCCAGCGCCGCAGCTGGTTTACATACACGTCGTACCGCCGTGCTATGGCCCACAGGGTATCGCCGGACCTGACGTGGTGTACCAGCGGATCGTGGCCCTGTCGCCCTCGGCGCAAGTCGCTATCGGCATGGCCGCGGTCGCTGGCGGCACGCGCGGAAAGGGGGATGATCAGATGGTCACCGGCGCGTATGTTGCTTCCTTGCAATCTGTTGCTGACCTGTATCGCCCGCACGGACACCCCATGGCGTCGTGCAATGACCCCCAAGGTGTCTCCTCTTTTGATGGGATAGCGGGCCCAGCGCAACCGTTCGCGGTCCGGAAGAGCGGCCAGGCCTGTTTCGAGCGCCTGGCGCCGCGCCACTGGAACAAGGATACGATGAGGGCCAGCGGGATCGGTGGCCCAGCGGCGGAATGCGGGGTTGAGCTGCCGCAGTTCCTCGTCCGGCAGGCCCGCGAGCTTACCCGCCACAGTCAAATCGAGCTGCGAGCCAACGGCCACTGCCGCGAAATAGGGCCGGTTCGGAATCCGTTCCAGGCTCAGACCGTAACGTTCTGGTGAAGCGACGATGTCGCGGATAGCGATCAATTTCGGCACATAGCGCCGCGTTTCTGATTTCAGGCGCAGGTGCTCGTAATCCGTCGGCCGACGGCGTTTTCTGTTCTGCAATATCGCCCGCTGAATCCGGCGTTCACCGGCATTGTAGGCGGCCAGGGCATGAAACCAGTCGCCGTCGAACTCGGCGTGCAGGAACTGCAAGTAATCGAGGGCGGCGTGGGTCGCGGCGACGACGTCCCGGCGGCCGTCGTACCACCAGTTCTGCTTCAGGCCATAGCGGCGACCGGTGGCGGGTATGAACTGCCACAATCCCGACGCATGGGCGCGGGAGTAGGCCGCGGGCTTGAACGCGCTTTCTACGGCGGGGAGCAGGGCAATTTCCATCGGTATTCCGCGGCGCTCCACTTCCTCCACAATGTAGTAGAGATATCGGCCCGCTCGTTTCATCATACGGGCGAAGAATTCGGGTCGGTCCTGGTACCAGTCTTGGTAGTAACGGACGTACTTGTTATCCACGGCGGGCAATCCGAAGCCGTCGCGGATCCGTTGCCAAAGATCGTCATACCGGATTTCCGCAGCCGGCGGTGCTGGCAGCGGACGGCGGCGGAGCGTTTCCGAGGCCGCGGGGGTTGTCGGCGCGGATTTCGTTTCTACCGGCTCGGGACCGGAACCCTGCAGGCGGTGTGAATCGGGCGCTGCTCCCGCATTGTTGACGGTTGCCGGGGCGGCTTGTCCCGGGTTCGTAGAACCGGATACATCTTCCCGACCGGGCGTGGTCACGCAGCCGGCGAGCACGAATGTGCAGAGAAGTAAAAGGATGAAGTTGGAGGGCGCCGTTGTTGTTCTAATCATCGTGCGGCATGGTACGTATGGCAGTCGTTTTCGTCAACGCGGCGGCGACAACACTTGTTAGTCTGCCGAGGCTATGTCATAACTAAAACGATGAGTGCGGACCCAACTACCACCAACCAGTTGCAGGACTGGGCTTCATCGCCCTCTGGACGCTCTCTCATCGAGGCCGAGGCTGCGCAACTCGCCGCGGTTCTGCCGACCCTCTACGGTCCGAGCATAGTACAGCTCGGTGCCCCCGGGCTGCGCCGCTTTCTCGAGGCCAGCGAGGCCCCCACAAAGATTCTCGCCTGTCCCCGCGCCGGTCATGGTAACGAAAGCCTGGTGGCGGTCGCGCGGCCGGAGGCCCTGCCGTTCGACGCCCGTTCAGTCGGGCAGGTCCTGCTGCCGCACGTCCTGGAGTTCAGCGAAGATCCTCACCAGGTGCTGAGGGAGGTGTCAAGGGTGCTGGTCCCAGAGGGTCACGCCGTGATTCTTGGATTCAATCCATACAGCAGCTGGGGCGTGCGAAGGTTGTTCCAACGCCATTCCCGAGCGCCCTGGAACGGGCGATTCTATGGACTGTCCCGGGTCGAGGACTGGCTGTCGGTGCTGGGCTTCGAGACGGTGTCGGGACGTATGCTGTACTTCCGTCCACCGACGAACTCTGTGCGGCTGCGGTCGCGCCTGCGTTTTCTCGAGCAGGCCGGCGATCGCTGGTGGCCGATGTTTGCGGCGGTGTATCTGTTGGTGGCGCGCAAGCGGGAAGTGGGGATGACCGCAATCCGCCCGAGCTGGAAACGGAACGCGCACATCAAACCCGGCCTCGTGGAGCCGGTAGCTCGCAATGGCTGATCTGCCGAAGGTGGAGATCTATACTGACGGTTCCTGCCACGGCAATCCGGGGCCCGGCGGTTGGGGTGCCGTGTTGCGGATGGGCCGGCGTGAGAAGGAATTGAGCGGTGCGGAAACGGCTACGACCAACAACCGGATGGAACTTACCGCGGCGATCCGGGCCCTGCAGGCACTGCGGCGGCCATGCCTGGTACAGCTTTACACGGATTCCCGCTACCTCAGGCAGGGTATTACCGAGTGGTTGGCGCAGTGGAAGCGGCGGGGATGGCGCACTGCGGGAAGAAAACCGGTCAAAAACGTGGATCTATGGCAGCAGCTCGAAGATGCGGCCGCATCGCACCGGATCGACTGGCATTGGATAAAGGGCCATTCCGGACACCCGGAAAACGAGCGGGCAGACCGACTGGCGAACGAGGCGATCAAGAACAACAGCGAGGGGCCGGAATGAGCGTAAGGCAAATCGTTCTCGATACGGAAACTACCGGGCTGGATACCGCGGAAGGCCACAGGATCATCGAAATCGGCTGCATCGAACTCATGAACCGACGCCCGAGCGGCAACAATTTCCACCAGTACCTGTGCCCGGATCGCGAAATCGATGAAGGGGCGTTGGCAGTGCACGGTATCAGCAGTGAATTCCTGGCCGACAAGCCGCGGTTCAAGGACGTCGTGCACGACTTCCTCGGGTACGTGAAAGGCGCGGAACTTGTCATCCATAACGCCGCGTTCGATGTCGGGTTCCTGGACTACGAACTCCAGCTGTCCGGGAATAATTTCGGCTGCATCAACGATTTTTGCGCAGTGCTTGACACCCTCGCGCTGGCACGTCAGAAACACCCCGGTCAGCGTAACGATCTGGATGCGCTGTGTCGCCGTTACGAGATAGACAACTCGCAGCGCAGCCTGCACGGCGCGTTGCTGGACGCCGAGATCCTGGCGGATGTCTATCTCGCCATGTCGGGCGGCCAGACGCGCCTGTTGCTGGACGAAGGTGAGCCGAACCCGGAAACTGCGGCGACTGGTGCCACCCGCGAACGCCGCGCAGGCATGGTATTGAAGGTGATCCGCCCCAGTGAAGACGAGCTCGACCAGCACCGTGCCTGGCTGGAGCGCCTGGAACGCGAGAGCGGGAAATGCCTGTGGCACCAGCTTGAGGACGCGTGAAACGTGCCGCGGGCAGACCAGGCGCCTGGTTGCGTCAGGCCAGGCTGTAGATCACCATCACCAGCAGGCAGAGCATCACCAGCAGGGTGACCGCCCCGGTCGTGCGCGACCGGGTCAATACGCCATCCGGGCCGAGTATTCTGTCGGTCAGTGTCAGGACCCGCTCCACCTGAATCAGCGCCAGTTCCATTAGCACGCGCGAGACGCCCCACCCCAGGTCGACCACCGCACCCAGTGCGTGAGGGACTGCCCGGCGATAGAACCAGTCGAAATCCAGATTTGTGGACCGCAGCTCCGGTGGATAAACGCCGCTGCGCATCATCATGGTGAACGCCATCACCGAGAACAGCACCAGCTGCAGCTGAGTGATGAAGTGGGTGACGGTGTAGGGCGCGAAATCCACCGGGTAGGGCAGCAGTGCGTAGAGCGGCTGTGGGTAGATACCGATGACTATACATAACAGGGCCGTGGCGCCCATGGCGATCAGCATGTTGGTCGGCGCCTCGCGACAGCGCATACCGCTGTCATGGCCGAAGAAGGAGAAATAGGGAATCTTGATGCCGGAATGATGCAGCACACCGGCCGAAGCGAATATCAGAACCAGCCAGGCGAACCAGTGGTGCTCGGCAGCGGCGGCGGTGATAATCATCGATTTCGATACGAAGCCGCTGAGCAGCGGGACTGAGGAAATGGAGGCGGCACCGACGATGCAGAATCCCGTCGTCCAGGGCATGGATTTATAGAGGCCGCCGAGCTCGGACGCCTTAATGGTGCCGACCCGATACAGCACCGCGCCCATGGACATGAACAGCAGCGCCTTGTAGAGGATGTGAGCGAAGGCGTGGGCGGCGGTGCCGTTGAGCGCCAACTCGGTACCCACGCCGATTCCGACCACCATGAAACCCAGCTGGTTGTTGAGGCTGTAAGCGAGCACCCTGCGCAGGTCGTTTTCGATGACCGCATAAAAGATCGGAAACGCCGTCATGGTGGCGCCGATGGTGACGAGAATCTCTTCACCGGCATATCCCCGCGCCAGCGCGTAGACCGCCAGTTTGGTGGTGAACGCGGACAATACCACCGTTCCGGTGACAGTGGCTTCGGGATAAGCGTCCTGCAGCCAGTTGTGCAGCAGCGGGAAGGCGCATTTAATGCCGAATGCGATGAATATCAGATTGGTCGCCGTACTTCCCAGGCCGAGGTGGGAGAACTCGATCGTGCCGTTCTGGTGGAAGTACAGGACTATTCCGGCGAGCAGAATCACCCCCGAGCCGACCTGTATGATCAGGTAGCGCATCCCCGCGCGAAACGCCCGATCGGTGCCCCGGGCCCAGATGAGAAAAACGGACGATACCGCGGTGATTTCCCAATACACGAACAGTGTGATGAGATCGCCCGCCAGCAGCGCACCGATAGCGGCCCCTGCATAGATCAGAGCAGCGATGTGCTGGAGCAGGTCGCGAACATGCAGCGCATAAACCATGCTGAGAAACGCCGCCAGATGGAAGATGATCCCGAATACAAAACTGAGCCGGTCTATCCGCAGGGTGGTCAGGGTCAGCCCGAACAGCTCGATATGTCCGCTCTCCCCGGATGGCAGCATACACAGCTGCAGCAGGCCCAGTGCCGGCACCGCCAGCAGCCAGGCCCCCCGCAACCGTCCCGGCAGCGCCGGCAGCAGCAATGCGCCGACGATCAGGATAAAGGCCGGATTGAGACCCTCAAGCATCGTAGTAGTCCTCTCGCTGCTTGACGATCTTGCGGAAACCCTTGGCAAGGAAAATCAGACCGACACAGGACAGGAAGCCGTAGATGCCGTAAAAACCGACCCAGTTCTCGAAGCCGAAGTGGACATGCTTATGGTAGAGAAAGTCGGTTGCAAACAGACCCCCACACACCGTATAGAGCGCGTAAACCAGCTTGTCCACATTCCGCCGGTCGTCCAGCCAATACGTCTTGCGCGGGTCCGGGTTCTCTTGGTTCCTGTTAGCCATGACTCATTGACCGGTGATCGGCAGCAGCAGTTGATAGATGGGATCGGCGTAAAAAAATAGCAGCACGGAGCCGGCTGCGGTCAGGCACAACGGCACCACGCAGGCCAGCGGAGCCTCCCGCACCCCGGGTGATGCCGGCTCTCCCGAGCCGGCGAAAAAGAAGCCCCGCACCGGTATCGGTATCAGGTAGGCGATATTGAGCAGCGAGCTCACCATCAGCACGGCTATCATGACCTGCTGGCCGGCGTCAGCTGCCCCAAGCATCAGGTACCACTTGCTCCACGAGCCGCCCAGCGGCGGCAGTCCAATGATGCTGAGCGCGGCAATGAAGAACGCCGCGTAGGTGAAGGGCATCGTCCGCCCCAATCCGTCCATGTCGTTGATCTCGGTCTTGTGCGTGGCCACGTAGATGGCGCCGGCGCAGAAGAACAAAGTGATCTTGCCCATGGCGTGCATGGCGATCTGCAGTGCGCCGCCCATCACGCCCATCGCCGTGGCCAGGGTCGCACCCAGCGTCACGTAAGCGAGCTGGCTGACCGTGGAGTAGGCGAGCCGTGCCTTGAGGTTGTTCTTCCTCAGCGCGATGAGAGATGCCGCCAGCAGGCTGAAGGCGGCAATCCACATCATCGCAGAGGTGGCGTCGGTCTCCCGTAGTAGGTCGATTCCGAATATGTAGATGGTGACCTTGAGTATCGTAAACACGCCGGCCTTGACAACGGCCACTGCGTGCAACAGGGCGCTGACGGGGGTCGGGGCCACCATGGCCGCCGGCAGCCAGCGGTGAAACGGCATCAGGGCGGCCTTGCCGATTCCGAAGAAATACAGCGCCAGCAGCCAGGGCAACAGGGAATCATCGATCTTTCCGCGCAGTATCCCTCCGGCGGTGAAATCCAGCGTGCCGGCAGCGGACCAGGTCCAGATCAGCGCCACCAGCAGAAATCCAATGGAGGTGGAAAGGAGCAGTCCGAGATAGGTTCGCCCGCCCTGCCGGGCTTCCTCGTTGCCTTTGTGGGTGACCAGAGGATAGGTGGCCAGTGTCAGTGCTTCGTAGAACACGAACAGCGTGAACATGTTGGCCGCGAACGCTACCCCCATCGTGGCGGCGATGGACACCGCGAAGCAGACATAGAACCGGGTCTGGTTGGACTCGTTGTTACCGCGCATGTAACCGATCGAATACACTGACGTGAGAATCCACAGACCCGATGCGACCAGTGCAAAAAGCAGCCCCAGGGGTTCCGCGGCGAGCGCCAGCGACAAGCCGGGCAGGGTCTCTACCAGCACTACGGGCTCCCGCGTGAGCTCTTCGCGCAGGACGAGTGCGGCGACTAATCCGAACAACAGCACCGCGGTGACCAGGGTTGCCGTTTCCCTGAGGTTAGGGCGGCGTCCGCAAACGGCGATGGCCACGGCCCCCGCCAGGGGGGTGAACAGCGCTAACTGCATGATGGCCCCCGCGGTCACGGCGCGGCCCCGAAAAGCAGCTCTGCCGCCCGCCCGGCCACGCCGGTGGTGAGCGAGGCATCGACGCCAAAATAATAGTTTGCCGCGATCATCAGCCAAGTGGGTACCAGCAGCGACAGCGGGGCCTCGGCCACCTCCGCGCAGCTCTCACGGTGGCGAAAGTAGGCGACTTCGACCACCCGCCACACATAGGCGACAGCCAACAGCGAGGTGATTACCACCAGCGCCGCCAGCCACATCCAGCCCCGTTCGAGAGCGGCGAGGATGAGGTACCACTTGCTGATGAAACCAACCGTCAAAGGCACGCCGATCAGGCTCAGGCCGCCGGCCACGAAGGCCGCCATGGTCCAGGGCATGCAGCGGGCCAGACCAGCCATGCTCGCCAACTGCGTGGTGCCGATCCGGTAAACAACGCAGCCCATGGCCATGAACAGTGCCGACTTGATCAGCGCATGGTTGAACAGGTGTAGTACGGTGGCGGTGAGACCGGTCACGCTTGCAAGCGATATACCAAGCAGCATGTAGCCTATCTGGGCCACGCTCGAGTAGGCCAGCAGCTTCTTGGCGGTGGTCTGATAAATGGCGGCGACGGACATGGAGATAATACCGACCGCCGCCAGCGGCAACAATATCTTGTCGAGGAGGTACTGTTCAAACGACAGCCCCGGACCGAACAGGGAGAACAGGAACCGTAGCAGGAGGTATACCGCGACCTTGGTGGCGGTGCCGGCAAGCAAGGCGGTCACCGCGGACGGCGCGTAGGCGTAGGCGTTCGGCAGCCACATATGCAGCGGGAAAGCCGCCGCCTTGATACCGATGCCGATTACTAGGAAGGAGAATGCCACCGCCACGGTACGCGTCTGGGCTACGGGGGGCAGGTGGGCGGCGAGATCGACGATGTTCAGGGTGCCCGTCATCATGTACAGCAACGCAATGCCGATCAATATGAACGTGGCGCCGATCGTGCCCAGCACCAGGTAATGAAACGCCGCCGAAAGCGCGCGGCGGTCGGGGTGGAGACTGATCAGCAGATAGGTGGCGAGGGAGGATATCTCAAGAAACACGAACACGTTGAAGGCGTCACCGGTGGCCGTCATGCCGAGCAGGCCGGTCAGACAAAGCAGCCAGCCGGTGTAAAAGATGTTGATCCGCCTGTTGTTGATCTCCCGTTGCACGCTGGCACGGGCAAACAGGAGGACCACCGCGCTGACTCCTGAAACTATCAGCAACACAAATGCATTGACGTGGTCGATCCGGTATTCGATTCCCCATGGCGCCGCCCAGCCACCGAGTTGGTAGATGATGGGCCCCGCCCGACGCACTTCAACCAGCAGGGCCACCGCGATCGCGAGGGTGATCCAGCTCACCGACGCGGCCAATGCCCAGTTGGCGGAAGGCCGTCGCAGCAACAGACAAACCGGGCCGGCAAGCAGGGGGACCACCACCTGCAGTACGGGTAGGTGCTCGCTAATCACTATTGCTTTGGTCCTGCTCCGCGATGTCCGCCTCTTCGATGGACCCGTACGCGGAATAGATCCTCACTGCCAGCGCCAGCCCCACGGCGGTGGTGGCGACGCCCACGACTATGGCGGTGAGTATCAATACGTGGGGAAGCGGATTGGAATAGTTGACCACGCCTTCAACGAGGATCGGCGCGGTCCCGCCGGCCCGTTTGCCCATAGATATGTAGAGTATGAAGACCGAGGTTTGAAACAGGTTGAGGCCCACGATCTTCTTGATCAGGTTGCCGCTGGCAATCACCACGTAGAGGCCGATCATCATCAGCAGCACCACCATCCAATAATTGAAATGCCCCAGAGCCTCCATTCAGGCGGTATCCCCCTTGTAGGCTGCGTAGGCATAGAAAAGACTGATCATCGCCGCCGCGACCGTGATGCCGACGCCCAGTTCCACCAGGAATATTCCCAGGTGCTGGCCGCTTACGGGGTCCTCCGCCAGGACGTCATAGTCGAGGAAGCTTCCCCCCAACAGCAGGCTCACGACTCCGACACCCGCGTAGAGAAGCAGGCCGGATGCACAAAGTATCCTGATGACGCTGGGCGGTACCACCTTCCTGACGCTTTCCAGACCAAATACCAGGCCGTAGAGGATGAATCCGGCGGCGAAGATTACCCCGGCCTGAAAGCCGCCGCCCGGGCCATAGTCACCGTGAAACTGTACGTACAACGCGAACAGCAGGATCATGGGCAACAGCAGTTTTGTCACTACCCGCAGTATCAGGTGGTGTGCCATCCCCGCGCCGGGCACCGGACCGTCCTCGCCGGCCCGGTATCGCCCCAGGCGGCCGGCGACGGCGACGGCCGCGGTGAAGATGACCGTTACCTCACCCAGCGTGTCGTAGCCACGATAGCTCGCCAGCACCGAGGTCACGATGTTCGGAATGCCGATCTCGCTGCCGGACTGCTCCAGGTAACGTGGCACCACGTAAGTGAGGGCGGGGACCAGCGGGTCGCCGAACATCGGCATATCGGCAGTTCCATACAGCAGCACCGCGCCCGTCACGCTTACCGCCGCGATCGCCGAGCCGTGACGGTGCCAGGAAATCTGTCGTTGGCGGCTGGTGGTCAACGCCAGGGCGCCGAGCATGAGGATCGTGGAGATGCCGGCACCGACCGCGGCCTCGGTAAAGGCTACGTCCACCGCGTCCAGCGCCACGAACAAGGCCGCCGATAGCAGACTGTAAATGCCGAACAGCATCACGGCCGAGAAAAGTTTGTTGAGACCGGCAATGGCCAACCCGGTCACGGCCAGCAGGACCAGCAGGGAGATATCGATGACGTACTCTATGGCTCGATCTCCTTTGTGACGCGGAGCAGGGGCTTCAGATGGCCGTGCAGGGAAGACTTGGCCAGCGCATGGCTGGCGGTAGGCCCGGTAAACAACATGAAAACCATGATCAGCAGCAGTTTCAGGCTGGGCTGGCTCCAGCCGGCCTGCAGCATTAGGCCGCTGATGATCATTGTCGCGCCCAGGGTGTCAGGAATACTGGTGGCGTGCAGGCGGGTAAAAAAATCCGGCAGCCGCAGCAGGCCCACTCCCCCGGTGACGACAAAGAAACTGCCGCCCAGCAGCAGACACCAGCTGGCGCCATTGATGAAAGTCTCCATCAGTCCACGTCCCGGTTGCTGTCGCGCACGGTACCGCCCAGGTCACCGTACTCGAAGAACTTCAGCACCGCAATGGTGCTGACGAAATTGATCAGGGCATAGACGAAGGCAATGTCCAGAAAGTCCGGGCGGCCGGATAGGAATCCCATCACCGCGATGATGAGCACGGTCTTGGTCCCGAACGAATTGACCGCGAGTATACGGTCGTAGATGGTGGGCCCGCGTACGCCGCGCCACAAAACCAGGAACATGGTAAAAAGGATGGCGAGAGTTGCCACAGTGAGCATGACGGTCATTCCTCCAGATGTTTGACGCGGCGGTACATCTCTCCCGCTTCCAGCCCTGCAAGCCCTTCCTCGGTGAGGGAGTGCACCAGGATGCGGTCTGCATCCACATCTATGGACACCGTGCCCGGCGTAAGGGTGATGGAATTTGCATAGATTACGCGGGCGACATCGCCCAATTCAGCCGGCACGTGCCTGACACCGGGGCTGATGGGCAGGGCGGGATGCCAGATGCGCCAGGTGACATCCAGCGTCGACAGGAACACCTGCCACGCCAGCCAGGCCGCATAGTGCAGGCTGCGCCCCAGATGCAGGTGCATGGGCAGGCCCTCTGCGTCCAGCACGTCCTTGCGCAGCGCAATCCAGACTACGAACGCGCACGAGGCAATTCCCAGACCCAGCAGCAGGGGTTCGTAGATGCCGGACAACAGCAGCCACAACAGCAGCAGGACCATGAACAATACTGCGGCACGAAGCATGTTCTTCTTAATCTACGGCGTGTTTCGACAGGAGTTACGCCATCCAAGTTTACCTTTGGCGGGGAGGCAGGGTAAGTCTGTCCGCTGCGTTACGTTTCGTAACAGCTTCTGGTAAGCTTGCCCGGATGGCGAGGCCGAATCAACCGGGGCGAGCGGTGGAACGGGCGCTGCTAGTGCTGGCGCTGACCCTGGGCCTGTTCGCCTCGCCGGTCATCTATGTCTGGGCGCGGGACGGCAGCCCCTGGTACCTCGTCTATCTGCTGTGGCTGGCCGTCATCATGCTCGGCGGATGGGTGGGGCGAGGCAGCCGCGGTCATGACATTTAGCCTCAGCTACCTGTTTCTCGCGGCATTGGTGTATCTATCACTGCTGTTCCTCGTCGCCTATGCGACCGAACACAACTGGATCCCGAACCGCATCGCCCGTCATCCGCTGACCTACGTACTGTCGTTGGGAGTTTATGCGACATCCTGGACCTACTATGGCAGCGTCGGCTTCGCGGACAGCCAGGGCTACAGCTTCCTGACTATCTACCTGGGCGTTACCGTGGCCTTCATGATGACGCCGATTCTGCTGCAGCCCATCCTGCGGCTGGTTCGGGAATACCAGCTCACTTCCCCGGCGGACCTATTTGCCTTCCGCTTTCGCAGCCAGCTTGCCGGCATCATGGTGACGCTGTTCATGACGGCGGGTACGCTGCCGTATCTGGCGCTGCAGATCAGAGCGGTTACGGAGTCGGTACAGGTGTTGACCCAGGAGGCGACGCCGAGAGTACTGGCGTTGGGGTTCTGCGTCACCCTGATATTGTTCGCGATCCTGTTCGGCGCGCGCCACATCTCACCACGTGAGAAGCACGAAGGCCTGGTGGTGGCGATCGCCTTCGAGTCGCTGATCAAGCTGCTGGCGCTTTTGATGGTGGGCACGTTCGCCCTGTTCGGGGTGTTCGGCGGACCCGCGGGGCTGGGGCTGTGGCTGGAACAGCACCCGGAAGCCCTGGCGGCACTCTATCAGCCGGCACGCGAAGGACCGTGGGCGACCTTGATGTTCCTCGCCTTCGCCGCCGCGTTCCTGCTGCCTCGCCAGTTCCACATGACTTTCACCGAGAACATCGAGCCGCGCTCGCTGCAGGTCGCGAGCTGGGGATTTCCGCTCTACCTGCTGCTGTTGAATCTCACCTTGCCGGTAATACTATGGGCGGGCCATGCGCTGCAGGTGCCCACCGAGGCGGATTACTTCGTGCTCGGTGTCACCCTTGACAGCGGCTCCAACCTGATGACGGTGCTGGCGTTCGTCGGCGGCGTCTCTGCCGCCAGCGCAATGATGATCGTCACCACGGTGGCGCTGTCGGCAATGTGCGTAAATCATCTCATCCTGCCCGCGAGTTTCCCGGACCCCACGGTGAACCTTTACCGGTGGCTGTTGTGGGGTCGACGCATCGTGATTGCGCTGCTGGTCATGGCCGGCTATGCCTTTTATCGCATGCTCGAGCACAACCAGGGGCTGGTCGAACTGGGGCTGATCTCCTTCGTGGCGGTGGCGCAACTCGTGCCGGGCGTGGTCGGCCTGCTGTACTGGCCCAGGGCCAATCGCTACGGCTTTCTGGTCGGGCTGTGTGGCGGCGGGCTGGTGTGGTTGGTGACCCTGGTGGCGCCGCTGCTAGAAGCTTCGGGCCAGCTCAATACCGGCTTTTCCCTGGCCCCGTGGCTGAGCTACACCGGACAGGATAAGTGGACCTTCGTTACGTTCTGGTCGCTGGCGGTGAATACGGCACTGTTTGTGGCGGTATCGATCGCCACGCGCCAGACCGTGGAGGAGGAAGAGGCGGCCCGTGCCTGCACGCTGGAGACGTACAGTCCGCGGTTTGGCGTTCTGCGTGCCGCCTCCCCCGATGAGTTCACCGACGAGCTGGCGCCGTTGGTGGGCGGGGAGATGGCACGAAAGGAAGTCGAACAGGCATTGCAGGACCTCGAAATGGAACGGTCGGAAACACGTCCTCCGCAGTTGCGCCGACTCAGGGATCGCATCGAACGGAACCTGTCGGGTTTAATGGGGCCCGAACTTGCACGCATGGTAGTCAACCAGCAGTTACGCATGGACTCGAAATCACAGACCGTGTTCGCTGACACCATCCGCATGGTGGAGGAACGGCTGGAAGATTCGCGCACGCGACTACGCGGGCTGGCCGCCGAACTGGACTCTCTGCGCCGTTACCATCGCCAGGTTTTGCAGGAACTCCCGGTCGGGGTGTGTGCGGTGGGCCCTGGCGGTGAAATCCTGATCTGGAATGACGCCATGGCGTCCATCGCCGACGTTTCGCCGGTCGACGCTCTGGGTATCAGGGTGGACGCCTTGCCGGCACCCTGGGACACCGTGTTCTCCGAGTCGCTGCGGGTGCAGGAGCATGAAGTCAACAAGATGCACATCCGGGTCGCCGGCCGGGCGCGGTGGCTGAGCCTGCACCGTGCGGTGCTGGAAGATATTCCCAATGTCTACGATCTGGGCCAGGCACGGCGGGCGCAGTCCGGAAGCGTGGTGCTGGTAGAGGACATGACCGATACGCGGGTGCTGGAGGCGGAGCTGGCTCACAGCGAGCGACTGGTGTCCATTGGCCGCCTGGCGGCCGGTGTGGCCCACGAGATCGGCAATCCGGTGACCGGCATCGCCTGCCTGGCTCAGAACCTGCGCGATGAGTGCAGCGATCCCGAGATTCGCGAGAGTGTCGCGCAGATCCTGGAGCAGACTCAACGCATTAACGCCATCGTGCGCTCCCTGGTGGGCTTCAGTCACAGCGGACATCGCGGTGAAGCAGGCCTCAGCGAATTCAACCTGCGAGAGTGCGTGGAGGAGGCGATCAGGCTGGTCAAGCTCAGCGACAGCGGCAAGCAGGTGAGCTACCGTAATCGATGCACGCCTTCGTTCGCGCTGCACGGAGACCGCCAGCGCCTGCTGCAGGTGTTCGTGAACGTTCTAACCAACGCCTGCCAGGCGTCGCGGCCGGAATCCATTGTCGACATCGTCAGCGAAGCCGCGGACGGTTGGATCGATATCAAGGTGCGGGACAGCGGTCTTGGTATTGAGCCTGACCAGCTGGACCGTGTGTTCGAGCCCTTCTTCACAACCAAGGACCCCGGCGAGGGCACCGGGCTCGGGCTCGCCTTGAGCTACCGCATCGTGCAGGATCACGGCGGGCATATCTCGGTCGACAGCAACTATGGAATAGGGACGGAGGTCTGCATCCGGCTGGCCAACCCCGATCCAGGCAGCGCATCTCCGGGACAGGAAATCGATGAGCAGAATACTGGTACTGGATGACGAGGCGGTGATCCGCGCGGCCCTGCAGCGGCTGTTGGTCCGCCACGGACACGACGTGGCAGTGGCGGGTTCGGTGGCGGAGGCGGAGGCGGACTGCGATCTCGCGACCTTCGATCTGGTGATCGCGGACCTGCGGCTTCCAGGAGCGCCCGGTACCGAGATCATCGGCAAGTGCAACGGCACCCCGGTGCTGATTATGACCAGTTACGCCAGCGTAAAGTCTGCGGTGGAATCCATGCGCATGGGTGCCGTGGACTATATCGCCAAGCCCTTCGATCATGACGAGATGATCATGGTCACCGACCGGATCCTGAAGGAGTCACGGCTGCAGCGCCAGAATGCGGCATTGCGGTCGGTGGTACAGCGGGAATATCCAGTGACCGGCATGATCGGCAACTGCGCACCGATGCGCGAGGTATTCGATCGCATTCAGAAAGTGGCGCCAACGGACGCCAACGTCATCATCCTCGGGGCGTCCGGTACCGGCAAGGAACTGGTGGCACGGGCGATCCACGAAGCCAGCGGGCGCAGTGATGCGCCGATCATTGCCGTGAACTGCGGCGCCATACCGGACGAACTCATCGAGTCGGAGCTGTTCGGGCATGAGCGCGGGGCCTTCACCGGCGCCGTGGGGACGCGGGAGGGTCTGGTGGAGGCGGCGGATGGCGGAACGCTTTTTTTGGACGAAATCGCGGAGCTGCCACTCACCGCCCAGACCGGCCTGCTGCGGGTGTTGCAGGACGGCGAGATCCGTCGTGTCGGCTCCACCGCTACCCGCAAGGTGGATGTGCGGGTGCTGGCGGCCACCCACAGGAACCTCGACCAGCGGGTTGCCGCCCACCGCTTTCGCGAGGACCTGTTTTTCCGGCTGCGGGTGATGGAGATCCAGCTGCCGCCGTTGCGCGAGCGGGCCGAGGACATCGAGGCGCTGGCGGATTACCTACTGGAGCGGGCCTGCGAGCAGTCCAACAGGCCGCTCATGGATTTCAGCCCCGGGGCCCTGGCGCTGATCAAGAGCCACGCCTGGCCGGGCAATGTCCGGGAACTCGAAAACGCGATCGAGCGCGCCGTCATCCTATCGGACCAGTCGGTAATCAGCGCCGACATCCTGGCCATCAGTCCCAGGACGGGCACACCCACGCGGGACACCGCCGAACGCGAGTCCCTCGATGACTACTTTCGCCGCTTTGTACTGGATAACGAAAACGAACTCACGGAAACGGAAGTGGCGCGGCGCCTCGGCATCAGCCGCAAGACGCTGTGGGAGCGGCGTCAGCGGCTGGGCATCCCACGCCGGCGTTGACGCCGGGTATTGCAGCGCAGCATGTTACGGTTTCCCACTGTGCGTTACGAAACGTAACATCCAGGCCGGGCGCGCTCCGCATTCGTTTTGGCTAAGCTCCTGAAACCCCTGCGAATTGCGTTGTTTTAAGATCCGGTACGTTCCTTGCATCCCGTTGATGGATGGTTTCAGCCACCGATCAATCCGACGGGAGCCGGGACCGTTAACTAGTTAACTTCCAATTATTCAACCCAATCAATAGGGGGAGCAGCTACGATGGATCCTAAAATCGTATGGTTGTTCATCTTCGTCTTGCTCTACTGGGCCTACTGCATCTTCTGGGGTATCAAAGGTGCGATGACGGCGAAGACAGCGAGCGACTACTTCATCGCAGGCCGTCGCCTGTCGTTGTGGGTATTCGTGCTCGCGGCAACCGCAACATCCTTTTCCGGCTGGACGTTCATGGGCCACCCGGGCCTGCTGTATCGGGACGGGTTCCAATACGCCTATGCATCGTTCTATGCCATCACCATTCCGTTCACCGGCGTTATGTTCCTGAAACGCCAGTGGATGATCGGCAAGCGCTATGGTTTCGTGACGCCGGGCGAGATGCTGGCCCACTACTTCCGCGGCGACGGTATCCGTCTGCTCGTGGTACTGGTGGCGCTCATCTTCTCGATCCCGTATCTTGGCCTGCAGTTGCGCGCATCCGGCTTCCTGTTCAACGTGCTGACTGATGGTCTACTTGGCGTGGAAGCGGGGATGTGGCTGTTGTCCGCGGTGGTGTTCATCTATGTGGCGTCCGGCGGTCTGCGCGCGGTGGCCTACGTGGACACCGTGCAGTGCGTCCTGCTGGCGGGCGGCATCGTCGCCATCGGCATCATTGCGATCACCTATGTCGGCGGCTTCGAGCAGCTGAACAAGGGTATCGCGGCGCTGGCCTTGTTTGACCAGAACAAGACGCCTGATGGCTACAGTCACTACATCGCTATCCCCGGCGTGATCCAGTTCGTTGCCGGTCTCGGGGTCGAGAACCCCTCGGGCGGCGCCTGGACGGGCATTATGGTGCTGACCTACATGTTCGCGCTGATGGGCATCCATTCCGCCCCGGCGTTCACCATGTGGGCCTTCTCCAACACCGACCCGCGGCCCTTCGCGCCGCAGCAGGTGTGGGCGTCCTCCTTCGGCATCGGCATCATCCTGTTCTTGTTCACCGCGTTCCAGGGTCTGGGTGCCCATCTCCTCGGCGCCGACGTCAAGTTCATGGAAGCGCATCCGGAGCTGGTGAACAATGTGATGGGTGCAGGCCTGGGCGGCCAAGACCTGATGGAATCCGCCGGCAAGCAAGGCATGCTGGTGCCGCAGCTGATCTACCTGCTGGGCGATGAAGCGCCCTGGCTGGTGGGACTGTTGTCGGTCTGCGCGCTGGCGGCGATGCAGTCCACCGGTGCTGCGTACATGTCAACCGCCGGCGGTATGCTGACGCGCGACCTGCTCAAGCACTTCATCATGCCCAACGCCAGCCATGGCCAGCAGAAGTTCTTCGGCCGCGTCGGCGTCCTGTTCATCGTGCTGGCGGCGCTGGTGGTGGCGACCACGGCTACCGACGCCCTGGTGCTGCTGGGCGGCCTGGCGGTGGCCTATGGCTTCCAGATGTGGCCGTCGCTGATGGCGATCTGCTATTTCCCCTGGTTCACCCGCACCGGTGTAACCCTGGGTCTGATCGCCGGTCTCATCGCGGTCACCCTGACCGAGAAGATCGGTGCCCAGTACATGCCCTGGGGCCGCTGGCCGTGGACCATCCACTCCGCCGGTTGGGGCATCTTTTTCAACCTCGGCATCACGGTGCTGGTTTCGGCGGTAACCCAGAACCAGGGCGACATGGACCACAAGATGAAGTTCCACAATTTCCTGCGCGAGCATGCCAGTCTGTCGGCCGCCAAGAAGGGTCTGGTGCCGGTGGCATGGATCATCACGCTGGTATGGTTCTTCTTCGGCATCGGTCCGGGCGCGGTCATCGGCAACACCATCTTTGGTGATCCGAACGACTACGCCACCTGGACCTTCGGCATGCCGTCGATCTGGGCCTGGCAGCTGTTGTGGTGGGCTCTGGGCGTGTTCATGATGTGGTTCCTGGCCTACAAGATGGAAATGTCCACGGTCCCGGATAAGGAAATCGAGGCACTGTACGAAGACATCGGCGACACCCACGAGGCCTCCGACGCCGTGTAACGTCGACCTTTGTCTGTTGTGTAGCTAAGGGGGAGGGGAGACCCTCCCCCTTTCTTTTCGGGTAACGGGAGGCCGACCGTTTTCTCCCTGTGGTCTGAACCGTTACAATCCCGCCTATGCTCGTGTTCTGGATGTGGGTGTTTCTGCTGGCGGCGCTGCTGTTCTACCCGGTTTCGAAACTGATCTGGGTGATCAGCGTCAGGCGCGAGCAGCGCAAACTCAAGAAGGAACTGAGCGAGATGGAGCTGACGGCCCAAAAGCAGCGGGCCCGCTTCCTGGCCATATTACTGTGCTTTTTCTTTTCCGTTTTCTACAACATCGCGCGCCTGGGGTTCCCTACGAGTGGATGACAAACTATACCGGGTCCTGAAGTATGTTGCCGTCGTCATGGTCGTGGCCTGGCTGGGATTCACCGTCTATGACAGTTTCTTCCGCGAATACAGCCCGGGTGAACACGCCTATCATGCGGGCAGCAAGCATTTCGAGGACGGCGAATACAGAGAGGCGTTGGCGCAGTACGACGCCGCGCTGGAGCAGGAACCCGATGCGCCCTACCTGCTTCGTGCCCGGGCGCGGACGTTGATGCAACTGGGGCGGAACGAGGAGGCGCTCCGCGAGTACAACCGGGCGATAGACCTGCTGCCCTACTTCGGCGGCGCCTATGCCAACCGGGGCATCCTGCAGGACCGCATGGGGAACTACGAGCAGGCGATCGCGGATTACGAAAAGGCGCTGTCGCTGGACGAGGAGCTTGGTGAGGGACCGCATTGGCTGGTTCGCTTTCTGCGCAATGAGCCAGAGAAACCGCCCACGATCAGGGACCGAGCCGCGTACCTGAAGCAAGAACTGGCTAAGCCACCGCAGGAGCGGGTACTGCGGGTGCCGGAGATCGACGCGGCGCAGCGTACCTACAAGAAGTGATTCACGGTTGAAGCCGCCGTGACGCCGGTCCCATCGTCAGCGGGTGGGCGGTCAGAATCGGGTCAGAACAGTTCCAGTACGTCGAAAAACAGAAAACGCGTGCAGAACAGCAAGGCGATACAGCCGAACAGCAGGTGCCCGATCTCGGTGTCCCCATTCTCATCGCGATAGGTGATGCCGTGATAGGCAATGGCGCCGGTGACGCCTACCAACACGATGTTCTTCAGGGTTTCGTACTCTTCCATCGCTCCGCCCGGCCTGGAAAGCCGCATTATACGCGGACTGCGGCGGCGGTGTTGAGCCTGCCCCGGCCAGGACGTCAATAGCAGGGTGGGAAGTAGCACTGGCGGAACACCGTCAGGATTTCCTCCGGGATCGTGTAGACGAATGCCGTAAGCAGGAAAAACACCGCCAGCAGGGTCGCCGTGTAGAGTTTGGCGATCAGCATCATGCGTGCGCTCGGCAGCCGTCGCCATACGCCGAAGTTCTTAGGGTCCAGCTTGCCCTGGGCGTCGAGTTTGAGAATCTTGCGGGCGAAGTGGCGTACCCAGTTCGGGATGCGGTTGGCGAACATGTAGGCGGCGAAATGTTTCTCGATGAGGGCCTCGTCCGCCTTGCGGCCGTGCCAGTCGTGGAAGGCCAGCTCGAAGAATCGGAACTCGGTGACTTCCAGCACCGACGATGCGTCGAGCAGGCTCACTACATCGGCGTGCAAATGGCGATTGAAGTAGTCCAAGTTTCCCGGTCGGTCCCGTTGAGTTGTCGTGGCGTGTCGATGGAGGACGAGATATAGACAAGTTTAGCATTGAGACCGCTGCACTCGGGGAGAGGTTCCGCCAGTCGCGGGCCGACGGCCGGACCCGGTATTAGACATCTTTTTGATGAGCCTATAAAATCCGCTTACTTTCGCGCTGGGCCGCGTCAGCCGACGCGTGCCAACCAGTATCATGACAAGCTAGTAACCCTCGCCGCTGCGCGCCACCCGGGCCAGCGGCCGGCGCGGATCATGTTTCCAGCGGGGCCCCGCCGGAAGTGGAGGAACAGGCGACACTGGCAGTCCCGCTTAAGCCCGATTCATCGAAGGAGCACAAAATGTCCGAACAAAAAGTCTATCCGGTCCCTGCCGAGGTGGCATCCCATGCCTATATTGACGAGGCCAAATACCAGGAGATGTATGCGCGGTCCGTAGATGATCCGGAAGGATTCTGGGGCGAGCAGGCCGACGAGTTCCTGGACTGGTTCAAGAAGTGGGACAAGGTCATGGACTACGACTTCCACAAGGCGGAGATCAAGTTTTTCGAGGGCGGTAAGCTGAATGTCTCCTACAATTGTCTGGACCGTCACCTGGACAGCCGCGGCGACCAGGTCGCCATCATCTGGGAGGGGGACGATCCGGCCACCGACAAGAAGATCACCTACCGCGAACTCCACCAGGAAGTCTGCAGGTTCGCCAACGCACTGAAGGCGCTTGGAGTCGCGAAGGGCGACCGCGTCTGCATCTATCTGCCGATGGTTCCCGAGGCGGCGGTCTCCATGCTGGCCTGCGCGCGTATAGGCGCAGTACATTCCATCGTGTTCGGCGGTTTCTCCCCCGATTCCCTGCGCGACCGGATCAACGATTCGGAGTGCAAGCTCATTATCACCGCCGACGAGGGCCGCCGCGGCGGCCGAACCGTGCCCCTGAAGGCGAACGCCGACAAGGCCTGTGAGAAGACGCCGAGCATCACCAACATGGTGGTGGTGCGATGTACCGGTGGCGACGTCAGTTGGGATGACGGGCGCGATGTCTGGTATCACGAGGCGGTGGATGCAGCCTCGGCGGACTGCGCGCCGGAGGAGATGGACGCGGAAGACCCGCTTTTCATCCTTTACACCTCCGGCTCAACGGGCCAGCCCAAGGGCGTGCTCCACACCACGGGCGGCTACAATCTCTACACCGCCATTACCCACAAGTATGTCTTCGACTACCATGATGGCGACATCTACTGGTGTACCGCCGACGTCGGCTGGGTCACGGGCCACTCCTACATCGTGTACGGGCCGCTCACCAATGGCGCCACCACCCTGATGTTCGAGGGTGTCCCCACCTATCCGGATGCCAGCCGGTTCTGGCAGGTGGTCGACAAGCACAAGGTAAACATCTTCTATACGGCGCCCACGGCGCTGCGGTCGCTGATGGGGTCGGGCAATGATTTCGTCACCAAGACCAGTCGTAAGAGTCTGCGTATCCTGGGTACCGTGGGGGAGCCGATCAATCCCGAGGCCTGGGAGTGGTACTACCATGTCGTGGGCGAGGACCGCTGCCCCATCGTGGATACCTGGTGGCAGACCGAGACCGGCGGAATCCTGATTACCCCGTTGCCCGGCGCCATTGCCCTGAAACCAGGCTCGGCGACACGGCCGTTCTTCGGCGTTATACCGGCCCTGCTGGACGACCAGGGCAAGGAACTGGAGGGCGCCACCTCCGGCAATCTGGTCATCAAACGGCCATGGCCCGGACAGATGCGTACGGTCTACGGTGACCACAAGCGCTTCTTCGAGACCTACTTTCAGATGTATCCCGGCATGTATTTCACCGGTGACGGCTGCCGTCGCGACGAGGACGGTTACTACTGGATCACCGGACGGGTAGACGATGTCATCAACGTCTCCGGCCACCGCATGGGCACGGCGGAAGTGGAAAGCGCCCTGGTGCTGCACGAGGCCGTGGCCGAGGCGGCGGTGGTGGGTTATCCGCACGACATCAAGGGGCAAGGCATCTATGCCTATGTCACCCTGATGTCCGGCGTCGAGCCCAGTGAGGAGCTGCGCAAGGAACTGGTGAAGCATGTGCGTACGGAGATCGGGCCGATTGCCTCCCCCGACGTGATCCAGTGGGCGCCGGGCCTGCCGAAGACCCGCTCCGGCAAGATTATGCGCCGCATCCTGCGGAAAATCGCCGAGAACGAATTCGGCAACCTGGGCGATACCAGCACACTTGCCGATCCTTCAGTGGTGGACGACCTGATCGAAAACCGCGGCAGCAACTAAAGCCCGCCGCGCTGACCGCGCTCTAGCTCCGCAGGTAAGGTGACCCGGGCATCGCGCCCGGGGGTTTGGCGGCCGCCCCGTTGCCACGGCAGGGTACTCAACCCTCGCTCGGCGTGCGGCGCTGCAGCCAGATGTTAATGCCCTGGGCATTGAGCTTCGCGTCCATGGCGAGATGGGCGCGTATCTCCCGGTCCGACAACCGGCATCCGTGGCGGCGCGCCTGTTCGAGAAGATAGTCTGTGACCTGGTCGGTCAGCATCGCCTCGCGCTCCTCGTCGGCGCAGGCATCCGCGGCACCCAGACCGATGCGGACGAATTCGCGCAGGTGGCGGCGCAGGTCGTCGATCAACTGCGGTGTGGCCTCGACAGGACCGAAATGGGTCAGGTAGATGGTTTTCGGGTCCGTAGCCATCAGCCTGTCGATTGAGTGGTGCAGGGCATCGGGCTCGAACTGCACTGGCGTGGTGGTGGGAAACAGGAAGGGCCCCCGCGCGGTATCGAATACGCGATAGGAAATGCCCAGGGTGTCGCCGGAGAATATCCCGCGATGGCGGCGGTCGATGATGCAGAAATGATGGCGGGCGTGGCCCGGGGTGTCGACGAAATCCAGGATCCGCCCCTGGAGGTCGAGCTGGAATCCTTCCTCCGCTACCAGTACCCGGTCCTCCGGTACCGGGACGACATCGCCGTACAGGGCCCGTGTCTTTGCCTCACCGTAAACCGCGATGGTGCCGGCGACGAGTTTGCCTGGGTCCACCATATGGCGCTCGCCGCGGGGATGGATCACCAGCCGCGCGCGCGGGAAGCGTTGCATCATCGCCCCCGCGCCGCCAGCGTGATCGAGATGGACATGGGTCGGGACCACGTAGTCCACTGACTCCGGCCCGAGTCCCTTGACCTCCAGTACCTTCAGCACCCGCGGTAGAGAGAGGGATGTGCCGGTATCAAAAAAAGCAGCACGTCCGTCCTCGACCATCATGTGCATGGCGGCGATGCCTGGCCTCACGTAGCCTGCGTCAATGGTGGTGATGCCATGCGGGTGCTCAAAATAGTCTTTGTGCATGCTCGAACCAACTATACCTGGAAATCAATTTCGGTATTACCGGGGGGGAAGCGGTCCGCCGCGGGTCATCCCTGGAACAGGCTGCTCCTGACCCACCAGCCCAGCGAAAGAAGCATCGGGAAGATGATGAAGGTGGTGAGCGTGGAGTATACCGGAAGCCAGTCGGCCGGGTACCCATTCACTGCCAGCGTACCGACCCAGCGGTAGGCGAAGGCACACAGGCAGATACCCAGCAGGAGCACGAATCCGTCGAATACCCCTATGCCCCTGCCGCGGGCGTCAGCAGGCCGCAACCGAACGTAACCCCAGGCGAACAGGATCCTCAAGGGCGTTATCATCAATTGCGATATCAACATCGTCTTTGTACCGGCCGCGCAGACCCCTCGGTCGTTCAAGCTTAACCGGTGGCTGCCGATACGCCGCAGCCTAGGCAGCTTGCGGTCAACATGATCACTACGCCCGCCGCCGGCCCCGCTCGCGGACTTCACGCGTCCAGGGAGAACCCCACCTTGAGACTCACCTGCCAGTGCGCGATCGCTCCATCCTCGATGTGGCCCCTGATGTCTGTGACTTCGAACCACCGCAGTTTGTGCAAGGTCTTGGCGGCCTTGGCGATGGCGTTGCGGATCGCCTCGTCAGAATTCTCAGTGGACGAACCGGTGAGTTCCACCGCCTTGTACACGTGATCGGACATGCTCACTTCTCCTCGGTCTGCGGACAATGTCGGCAAGATTCCGACCATACCCTCACCCTTTTCCGACCTCAAGCGGTCGGGCCTCTGCCCAGGTCTGTATGTTTGTTATGCTTGCCGGCGCCCGCCTGCGGTCCATGGATGGCCTAGTTGCGATTCGCAGTGTGACCCAGATCGTCCAGCAGATCGACGAGGTAGGGGACCGGCTTATCTCCGGCAGCAAGGGCGTTCGCCAGTACGAAGACCTGCTGTATCGCATGGGCGGCTATTGCGGGAACCTGGAAATCGTCGGCCATGGATGTGTAGTAGGTCAGGTCTTTGCGACAGTTTGACAGCGAGAACCTGAAGCCCCCGACGTCCGACTCCATGAGGTAGGGGGTCAGACGCTGCAGCGCGGTGCTGCCGCCGCCGCCGGATGCCAGCACGTCGATCAGCGTGCCCGTATCCACGCCGCCTGCTCGTGCGCACACCATTGCCTCCGCAAGCAACACGCAGTTACCCAGCGAGATGTAGTTATGCAGAAGCTTTAGTGTGTGCCCGGCCCCCACCGGACCGGCATGGTAGACGTTTTCCGCGAAGGCATCCAGTAGCGGGCGCACGACATCCAGGGTCTCGTCGTCGCCGCCTACCATGACATTGAGCCGGCCTGCTTCGGCTTCCTTTGGCGTGCGAGTCAGGGGCGCGTCGAGAAAGTGTGCGCCCCTGGCGGTGACCGCGGTCGCGACCTGCCGCGAGGTAGCGGGTTCCACGGTGGAACAGTCGACCACGGTCTTGCCCGGAGCCAATCCGGCCAATACACCCTTGTCATTGAACACGATATCCAGCACCTGGGGCGACCCGGTGACGCAGATGAAAATCACATCGCTGTCGGCGGTCACCGCCTCGGCGCTGTCGTCACTGGCCGCGCCGAGTTCGCGCAGGTCGTCCACCGGCTGGTTGCCAGGGTGATCGAGGAAGGTAAGCGCATACCCCTTCTGCAACAGGTTCTTTGCCATGCCGTGACCCATGAGGCCGATACCTATGAATCCAATGCGTACGAAATCGCTCATGGTGAACCCTTCCTGTTGATCAGTTGTGTTTCGGCGCGGCGCAGGTGCCGCCGGACATCATGTAGCTACCCGCCCGCAGCGGAAGCGAGCGCCGATCCCGGCGCCGGGACTACAGCACCGCATCCACCGCCTCCCGAATGACCCCGGGTATCCTGTGCAGCAAGTCGTCATCAATGACGATCGGTGGCGCGAGACAGAGCACGTCGCCGCGTATGCGCGTGACGAGGCCGCGATCGATCATGGCGGCGAGTACTCGCGCTCCCACTTTCTCCGACGCCTCAAAGGGTCTCTTGCTGGCGCGGTCGGCGACCAGCTCCACGCCGCACATCAGACCCAGGCCGCGTATATCGCCCACGTTCGGATGATCGTCCAGCGCCTCCCGCAGGGCCCCAAGCAGGGCCGCTCCCTTGCGGGCCGCCTGGCCTGGAAAGTCCTCGCCTTCGATGATGTCCAGCATCGCCAGTCCAATGGCGCAGCCCACCGGGTGACCGCTGTAGGTGTAGGCGTGCATCCAGGGTTGTCCACTGTCGTTCATCGCGGCGGCGATCTCGTCGCTGACGCCAATTCCGCCGAGAGGGAAATAGCCGGAAGTGATGCCCTTGGCGAACTGCATCAGGTCCGGCTCCACGCCCCAGTGCTGCAGTCCGAACATGGTGCCCGTGCGTCCGAAGCCGGTGATAACCTCGTCCGCCACCAGCAGCACCTGGTAGTGGTCGCAGATCTCCCTGATGCGCGGAAAGTAATCGTCCTGTGGCGGTATCACTCCCCCCGATCCCTGCACGGGCTCGGCGATGAACATGGCCACCTTATCCGCACCCTCGCGGAGAATCGCCTGCTCGAGTTCGTTGGCGGCGGCCAGGCCCTGGCTCACCCCCGGCGGTCCCTGGTAACGGTAGGGATAGGGCGAAGGGATGTGGCTGAAGCCGGGAATGCGCGGCTCGAACATGGGCCAGTAATCACTGATGCCCGTCGCGCACATTGCCGCCAGGGTGACGCCATGGTAGCCGAACAGTCTCGAAATGACCTTGGTCTTTTCCGGTTTACCCTTGAGTTTCCAGAAATACCGCGCCATCTTGATGTTGCTGTCCGTGCTCTCGCCCCCGCCCGACGTGAAGAAGAAATGGTTGATGTTGCCGGGGCAGATGGCCGCCAGGCGCTCCGCCAGTTCGATCGCCCGGGGGTTGGTGCTGCCTGCATACCCGGATACAAAGGGGAGTGTGCGCATCTGTTCGGCTGCGGCCACGATCAGCTCTCCACGCCCGTGACCCGCGATAACGTTCCAAAGTCCGGCGAGGCCGTCGATACACTCGGCGCCGTTGCTGTCAGTCAGCAGTGCGCCCTCACCTCGTACCCACACCCGTCCATGGGCATGCGCCGGCTGACTGTGCAGCGAATGGATGAGGTGGGACTGATCGCGCTGCAATAGTTCGTTATTGGCATTCAAAGACATTTCGCTCTACCTTGTATTCAGGGGCCCTGATCGCGATTATATCGGCCTGCGACCGGGGGATGTATAGAATCGGGGGCAGAACTCCCGTGCCACAGACCTGGCAGACAGAAGATCATGAACCAGCACTGCAGATACGTCGTAACCTTACTTTTCTTCTCGGTGTCGGTTGCCGCCGCCTGGGATGCACGCACGCCGGGCGGGGACGGCGGTGCCGCCTCCGGGAGCAGCGATGTACGGGCGACCATCGATGCCTTCCTGAACAAGGACCCCAGCCTACAGGCGTTTTTTGACCAGGCTTACGGGTTCGCGGTCTTTCCCGGCGTCGGCAAGGGTGGATTCGGTATAGGTGGTGCATACGGCCGGGGCGAGGTCTTCGAACAGGGGAAATTGATCGGTTACTCCTCGCTCACACAGCTCACCATCGGCTTCCAGCTCGGGGGACAGAAATACAGCGAGGTCATATTCTTCCGCACACGCGCGGCGCTGGAAGATTTCACGCGTGGAAACTTCGAGTTCAGCGCTCAGGCTTCGGCGGTGGCGGTTACCGCAGGCGCTTCAACGGACGCCGATTACCACCACGACGTGGCGGTGTTTACCATGGCCCGCGGCGGTTTGATGTATGAAGCCAGCATCGGCGGTCAGAAATTCAGCTACCGGCCCAAATGAGTGTCAGCTGCGACGCGAGGCAAGATAAATTCCCGCCATGATCACCATCGCGCCCAGTTGCTGCCCGGTGGTGAGCGTCTCCTCGAACAGCAGCCAGGCAAGCACAGCGGCAAACAGCGGCTGGGTGATGAGCAGCACCGAGGAGTAGGCGGCCGGCAGGTGCGCCAGGGCATAGGCGATCGAGCCCTGCCCCGCGGCGTGCGAGAACCAGGCCAGGCCCAGCAGCGTCAGCCATCCGGCCGTGCTGAGACCGGTCAAGGACTCCCCGGACAACATGGCGACGGGCAGCAGTATGATCGCGCCCACCACGGAGCTCCAGAGCATGATGATGGCGGCGCTGAAGAGGCGGCGTAACCGGCTCACGCTCAATATGTAAGCGCCGTAAAAGAAAGCAGTTCCCACGCCGATGACGTCACCGAGGAAATAATCACCGCCGCGACCGATGCTGGCGCCGCTGAGCAGCATCAGACCGACAAGCGCCAGGGCCAGACCCGCCAGGAAGCGGTGTGTAAACCGTTCCTTGAAGAGCAGCCAGGCGCCTAAGGTCACGAAGACAGGCGCCAGGTTGGCGAGCAAAGTGGAATTGGCAACGGTGGTAAGGGTGATCGACCAGTGCCACGTCGCAAGGTCCAGGGCAAAGAACAAGCCCGGCAGGAGCAGCAGCGCATAATCGACCCGCCGTCGCGCGATCGGCCGCCGCGGCCTCGCCGCGACGGTGACCCACAGCCATATCGGTATCCAGCCCAGGGCGAGCCGATAGAAGGCGGTCGCCACCGGTCCGAGTTCGGACAGGCGCACGAAGATCGGTGAGAACGCGATCGCGACGGCGCCAAGCAGGAGTGCCGCAACGGCCACGGGGCGGCTGTCAATCATGCTGGAAGGCATCCAGATGAAGGTGACCCAAACCGGCGTATGCTACATGGAAAACAACCCCGCGGGTCGCCGCGGAACCACGCGCCGCGGGCTCGAAGGATCAGGCGCAATCACGACCGACCGCGGCCGACTGCCGACAGGCCCGTAAGACCGATATACGCCGAAGCGCGGCCGGGTAGGTTAGCGCCGGTAGGGATTGCCGGACACGGATTCCGGCCAGTAAACCTTTTCCCGGTCCTTTTCGGTGAGCGCCAGCGCCTTGGCCTTGGCCTCGACATAGGACATGGTTTCATCAAAACGCCCGGTCTCGAAGTCGTACTTCTTCTTCCATGCGATCACGTAGTCCGCCGCATCCGGGTTTTTTAAAAGCGTATCCGCGCCCGGGACCGTACCTGCCATCGGAGCAACCTCCACATCATTAGTCTTGCATAGCTTTTTATCGCAGCCGAGGCATACCGTCTATATCTCGAACGGATGATCATTGGCTGCCCGTGCGGCCGAACGCTGCACGCAATCGGATTGCCGACGCTGTGGCTTGCGGTTCGTCTTGTTGATGCGGACAATTGGACCCGGCACAAAGGGAAAAGATGAAAATGAAAACCGTGGCCACCATCGGTCGGGCCGTCGTCATATTGGTGATAACGGCCTGCGGCGCCGACCAGCGATTCAACGATAACTACGAGGAAGCGAGGAAGGTGTTCTGGTCGCAACTGTATCCGCAGGGCGGCGAAACCCTTTACTGCGGTACACGGTTTTCGTCCACCGGCAGGCGCGGCCTGAATATCGAGCATGTCTTTCCGATGTCCTGGGTGACGCGTGCTGTCGGCTGCGGACGCAGAAAGGAGTGCCGGGAAACCAGCCCCCTATTCAACCGCATTGAGGCGGACCTGCACAATCTCTATCCGACCCGGGCGGACCTCAACGATGCCCGCGGCAGCTTTCGCTTCGGTGAAATCTCCGGCGAACGAAGGATGTTCGGTGACTGCGACTTCGAGGTCGACCAGCGACAGCGGGTGATCGAGCCGCGCGCGGCTTCGCGCGGCGAGATCGCGCGTGCCATGTTTTACATGCACCGGGAATATGGGCTGACCATATTCCGCCGCCAGGGCGAAATGCTGCAGCAATGGCACCGCCGGGATCCGCCCGACAGTATGGAGCGCGAGCGTAATGACCGCATCGAGATCATCCAGGGCAATCGTAATCCCTACATAGATCGCCCCGGTCTCGCGGACCAGTTACGTTTTTGACGACCCAACCGCCACACGCCTGAACTAACCAGAGGAGGACATAGCAAATGAAATTGCGGTACTCGTCAACTTCTCCGTACGTGCGCAAGGTCACCGCCAGCACCATCGAATTGGAACTAACGGATTACGTGGAGCGGGTTGCCACCAATCCCTGGAGCCCGGATACGGACCTGATCAACGAGAATCCGCTGGGCAAGGTACCGGCGCTGCTAACGGATGATGGCACGGTATTGTTCGATTCCTGCGTTATTTGTGAATACCTGGACAGCTTGAGCGACCGGGCGGCTTTATTTCCTCCCGTGGGCGAAGCAAGATGGCGGGCGCTGCGTCTGCAGGCGTTGGCGGACGGCGTTATGGACGCCGCGGTGCTGCGCGTTCTGGAGTCGCGAAGGCCGCAATCGCTACGGTCTCCAGACTGGGTGTCCAGGCAGCGGCAGATCGTGCAACGGGCCCTGGATGCGATGGAGAAAGAGGTCGACACCTGGCGCGACACATTGGATATTGGACACCTAACCGCCGCCTGCGCGCTCGGGTATCTGGATCTGCGGTATGGCGATGAACCGTGGCGACCGGACCGGCCCCTTCTGAGCGCATGGTTCGAGGCGGTTTCACTGCGCCCGTCGCTGCGGGACACCGTGCCCCGGGCATCCTGATTTCTACCGCAACGCGACACGTGCGGCGGACGGTCGGAGCCGGCGCCCGTCGGATCGGCCGACGCAACGTGTACGGAGGACCTCATTGATGAGAGTACTGATCTGGATGATCTCGGCCGTCGGCCTGGTGTCGCTCCCGGCGTACGCGCAGACCGCGGAGGAACAGGGACTGGCGATCGCCGTCGAGGCTGATCAACGGGACCGTGGTTGGGGGGATGCCACGGCGGATATGACGATGATCCTGCGTAACCGGCAGGGTGAAACGAGTGAGCGCAGGATCAGGGTCCGGACCTTGGAAGTGGAGGGCGACGGGGACAAGTCCATGACCATCTTCGACCATCCGGCGGACGTCAACGGCACGGCGTTTCTGAGTCATACCCACGCCACGGAAGCCGACGACCAGTGGCTCTACCTGCCGGCCCTGAAACGCGTAAAGCGCATCGCCTCTGCAAACAAGTCGGGGCCCTTTGTCGGCAGCGAGTTTGCTTACGAGGACATCAGCTCACAGGAACTGCCAAAATACCGGTACAAATACCTGCGGGACGAAGCACTGGGCGGGCAGGACGCGTTCGTAGTGGAGCGTATTCCGCAGTATCGGCATTCCGGCTATACGCGGCAGGTGGTGTGGCTGGACAAAGAGCACTACCGGGTCCTGAAGGTCGAATACTTCGACCGCAAGGGCGCGCACCTGAAGACCCTTTTCGCGAGGGATTACCGTCAGTATCTGGACAAATACTGGCGCGCCCACACGATGGAGATGGTCAACCATCGGAACGGCAAGAGCACTGTCCTGTCCTGGTCAAATTTCCAGTTCGGGAACGGCTTCAGTGAACGCGATTTCGAGCGGAACAGCCTGAAACGGGTCAGGTAATCGGTGGCAGCGGACCGGATCAAACCCGTTACACGGCGGTTGTATAGCGAGTAGCTTGCCGTGCGCGGGGCACTGCCGCGCGTGCGTACCGTCATCTGGCATTTCGGTGAGCGCGAAATACAATTTCCCCGCTATACTGGTGGTTAGGCTTCGATTACCCACTTCCGAACTGAGGCGGAGCATGGGCGCGCAGTCAATTCTGATCATCAATTCCAAGGGAGGCGCCGGTAAGTCCACCCTGTCGTCGAACCTTGCCAGCTATTATGCGCAGCGGGGATTACGGACCGGGATCTTTGACTTCGACCGACAGATGTCCAGCATCCGGTGGTTACAGCGCAGGCCCGAGAACGCTCCGTCCATAGCGGGAAAGACCGGCTGGGGTTACCACGACGTCAAGGAATTCGATCGGATCGTGATGGATCCGCCGGCACAGATATGCCGCAAGGATCTGGCCACCCTGGTTGCCAGGGCAGATGTGGTGATTGTTCCAGTGCTGCCTTCCCCCATCGACATTCATGCCGCCGCGGATTTCATCAGAGACCTGCTGGTAGATGCAAAGGTGCGCACCAAGCAGAAGCCTGTCGCGGTGGTCGCGAACCGCGCGCGTTCGAACACCTTGATCTACGATCAACTCAAGAGATTTCTGAACAGCCTCAATATACCTTTCGTGGCCACTATTCGCGATACGCAGAACTACATCCACGCCTCAGCGCAGGGCCTGGGAATTTTTGAGATGAACCGATCCGGGATGAAACGGGATGTCGAGCTGTGGCAGCCTTTGCTGCAATGGATCGAAGCAAAACTGCAGGCCGCAGCGGGACAGATTCCGCAGCCTGCTGGACCCGGTATGCGCCCCGTTCTGCGCGCCGTCAAGTAGCTGAAAGTAACGACCCCTCTATCCGGCCATCATCCCTGCCGATCCATCGTTTCGCGCCGGGTTGACAAGCGGGTGGTGTTGACACGACGATTGCTCGTTTCAGCGAACGCGACAAAGAGGGGCCGATGGTGGAGAGAATAGGCTTTGTGGGGCCGGGCATCATGGGCCGGCCGATGGCCCTGAATCTGCTGCAGGCTGGTTACCCGGTGTGGGTCTACGCACGTACCCCGGCGCGAGCGGTGTCCCTGGCGGAGCGGGGAGCGAGTCTTTGCCCGACCCCCCGGGACGTCGGCCGCGCCGCCGATATTGTGATCACCATGGTCAGCGACACCAGCGATGTGGAGGAGGTGCTGCTGGGAGATGACGGCGTGATTGCGGGCATGCAGGAGGGTGGACTGGTGGTCGATATGAGCACCATTGCCCCGGCCGCGACGCGGCGCATGGCGAAGCGGTTCGCCGAGCAGCAGATAGCCATGCTGGATGCCCCGGTGTCGGGGGGGGACGTCGGCGCCAGGGCCGGTACCTTGTCCATCATGGTCGGTGGCGACGCGGACGCATACCGGCGCATGCTGCCCTTGTTCGAGGTCATGGGAAGCAGCATCGTGCATGTGGGGGAGAGCGGTGCAGGCCAGGTGGCAAAGGTCTGCAACCAGCTGGTAGTGGCCGCAAACATCGCGGCCAGCGCGGATGCCCTGCTGTTTGCGAAAGCCGCCGGGGTGGACCCCGCCAAGGTGCGCGAGGCATTGCTGGGTGGATTTGCGGCCAGTAAGGTGCTGGAGGTCCATGGCCAGCGTATGCTGGACAGGAACTTCGAACCCGGTTTCAAACTGAAGCTGCACCAGAAGGACCTGCGCATAGCGCTGGAAGCAATTGCGGACCATGGGCTCGAGCTGCGCTGTGTGGAGGCGGTAGCTGCGGGGATTCAGGAGGGAGTGGAAGCCGGCTGGGGCGAGCACGACACGTCCAGCGTGCTGCGCGTTCTTGAGGGGCATAACGGGATTGAGTTGGCGTGATGGCGCAAACTGGATATAGGCTTGTCGGTCTGCTGGTCTTGACCAGCCTGCTGGTGGGATGCGCCAGGCAGCTGGAGGTCTCGGTCGAGTTCGAGGATGCGTGGGGACTCAGCACCGGCGCACCCGTTTATCTGGAACGACAGGTGATCGGCGAGGTCGGTGCCGTTCGGCAGCAGGCCGGCTCATACGTCGTCAGCCTGTCGCTGGACCCCGCGAAGAGCGTGGGCCTACGCCGGGGTTCTGCGGCCCTGATCATGGAGCGTGACGGCGTAACGGCGATCGTGCTGCACAACTCCTTGCGTGGCAAGGAACCACTCGCCGAGCGGGCGCGTCTGCGGGGGCTGAATTCGCCCCTCGAATATTCCGCCTGGCAGACGACCGAGGCCGTGGACTACGCAAGTGAGTCGCTGCAACAGGTGTTCGCGACCGTCAGCGCATACCTGGAGAGCGAGCGCTGGCGCCAGCAGCAGCGTGAGATGCGCGAGCACCTGGCGCGTATGGACCAGGCCACCCAGGATGCGGTGGCCAGCATCGAGGGAGACATCGAGGCGCTTGCCGGGGAACTCAACCAGGCCGCCGGGGCCACCAACCGAAGCCTGATTGAACGCTACGAGGAACTGTCCCGGCGGTTGGCGCAGCAGATGACGGAAATGGCGAAGCATGGTCAGGAAGACGTGATCGCCCCGCTGCAGGAATTTCTGCAGGCGCTCGAACCGGCCATGGAGCAAGAGCAGAAGCAGCAGTGAGTGAACCCGCGGGGTATGGGCCGCAGCCATAGCCGAGCGCCCCGGCTCCGGTACCCGCCGCAACCCGTGCCAGCCCACGGCAGGCAAAATCCTTGCTGCAGACGGTGTCAGCCCCCGGCGGATCCTAGCACGTGGTCGACCCAGAGATTGGTCAGGTGCTCCTGCAGGCGGTTCTGCTGCTGCCGGGCGGACAGGTTGTCGAGGTCGATCCACATCAAGGGCTGATCCTGCATCGCGCATGAAAACACGGCGCGTGTCCGCTGACCGCTGTCCGGGTCCACCTGCCACTGCAGGCATTGGGCACAGACACCCTTTAGCATGCATTGCATGGGACTGCCGACGGTACCGACGATATCCACGTCCTCGCGAAACAGGTCCCGGAAGCCGGTGGCCATCGCCTGCTGCAAGCCCTGCAGCAGGCCGGTGGCGCCCATGACCAAGACATGGTCGACGGACTTCAGATCCACCGCTGCCCGTTGCTTCAGGTCTCCGCGGGCGTACCGTCTTGCCAGCTCGACGACGTCCTGTTCCGCCACCGCGATGTCCTCCGCCCGGCGCGTCTGCACCGTGGGACCCTCGGCAGTGGCCCATACGATCTGGTCGGCGGTTGTCTCCAGTTCGTCTTGGTAATAGAGATGATCCACGTGCGGATAACAGGCGAAATAGATTACCCGCACGCCCTGTGCGCGCAGGGCGGGTCCCAGCCCCAACATCACCGCGGCTCCCCAGCTGCCGGCCACCACCAGAATGGTCTTGCCGCTCTCGACCTCGGTGGGAGCACCCGTCGGCCCCATCAATACGATCGGGTCACCGGGACAAAGCTGCGCGGCCAGCTTCGCATTGGCGCCCCAGCGAAGCAGCAGCAGGCGCAGTTTGTCTCCATCGACGCCGGCGCCGCTGATGGTCTGCAACGGTATCTGCAGGCGAGTACCGGCAACTTTCGCGCTCAGGCTTTCGAACATCTGCAGACGGAAAAACTGGCCTGGCTTGAAGTTTCGTGCCGCCAAGGGCGCCTTCACCCACAACTCCAGCACCACCGGGTTGTCGTTCACGACACTTACCACGGTCGCCCGCAACTGGTCCTCGAGTCGGTCGAGAAACGCGGCGGCATCGGATCCATCGTCGGTTCCGTCGGCGGCTTGCTTCAGCAGCGTCATGATCTCCGGGTAGCTGCGCTTGGCCGAGGCAATGGCTTTGACCACACTGCCGTGAAAGACTGGATGCGCGTCGCCGACAAATGTCACCCGATGGCCGTCCTTGCCATAGGAAGTGAAGGGCCCGAACTCGGCTGCCTTACAATGTTCCGCGACCTGCACCGGCTGCACGTCATGCCTGTGCGCGATGTGAGGCAGAAAGTGGTTGTTTTCGATGGTGAATGTGCCTGGGTATTCGCCTTCGTAGATGGTGTTCGGGAAAGTGCCGGCGGCCACCAGGATGGCTCGCGCCGGCAGGCGCACTTCCTTACCCCGCGAAATCCAGCGTCCCTCGGATTTTATCCGCGGGCGACAGACCAGTTCCGCCACATGACCGAACCGGTCGAGCTCGACGCGAACAGGATCCATGCCCTCGAGATAATAGACGCCTTCCTCCATGGCCTTGACGATTTCCTCGTGGTTGCGGAGATAGGCCGGCGATTCGTTGATGCTGCGTCGGTAGACGATGGTCACACCGCCCCAGTCACGCAACAGCGATATGAAATCCGGCTCTATACCCTCACGCTCAGCCCGCTCGCGTTCCGTCCGGATCTGTCGCCCGTGTCGGAGAAACTCCTGCAATGTGTCCCTGCTCTCCGGATCGAGAGCCATGGTCACATCAGCGTCCCCGCGTTGTTTCGTCAAGACCTCGTAACGTGACAGTATTTTCTCGACCTGCACGATGTAATAAGCCTGCACCTCGGTGGCGGTATCGATGGCGGTGAGACCGCCGCCGATGACTACTGCCGGCAGCCGTATCTGAAGGTTCGCAAGGCTGTCTGGTTTCGCCGCACCTGTGAGCTGGAGAGCCATCAGAAAGTCATTGGCCTGTCGCATGCCGCGAGCCAGGCTGTTGCCCATGTTAATGACACGTGGCAGACCCGCACCGTTGGCCACGCAGACGTGGTCGAAACCAAGCTGCCACGCATCGTCCAGTGTCAATGTGCCGCCGAGCCGGACACCGCCCACGACCCTGAAGCTGTTACGGCGCGCCAGCGTGAGGTAGATCAACTTGAGGAAATTCTTGTCCCAGCGAACGGTGATACCGTATTCCGCCACTCCGCCGAAACCCGACACGATGCGGTCCGACAGCGACTCACAAATAACCGAGTAGTCTTTCACCGGCGCAGTCAAGAGCTCGCGGGGTAGGGGTTCTATCTTCAGGCCGTCTATCCCGACTACGGCGCAACCCTCCATGGTCAGATGATGTGCCATAGTGAAGCCCGCGGGTCCCATTCCGGCAATCAGTACCCGGAGTCCGTTGTAGGGCTGCATCAGGTACTGTTGCCGCCGCAACGGATTCCAACGCGTAAGCAGGTCGTATATCTCCACTCCCCATGGCAGGTCGAGGACGTCCGTCAGAATCCGAGTTTCGATCTGTGGTATGTCCACGGGGTCCTGTTTCTGATAAATGCATGCCTTCATGCAGTCATTGCAGATCCTGTGCCCGGTCGCGGGGATCATCGGGTTGTCGATCATCGCCACCGCGAGGGCGCCCAGCGGGTGGCCGTCCCGCTGCAGCAGATGCATCTCGGATATCTTCTCGTCCAGTGGGCAGCCGGTGAGCGTGACGCCGAGAGGGTTTACCTTCAATCCCAATTCCGGTTGTTGCTTCTTCTCGGGAAATCCCCGGGAGCAGAAGTCACCCTCCTGTTGGTGGCAATAGACGCAGTAATGGACCTGGTCCATCACCTGACGCAGGTCCATACGCGAGTCAGTGAGATCGAAGCCGTCGCGTTGGCGCAGCGCATCCCCGGAGGCCGTGAGACGCTCCAGCTCGCCGTCTCGCTGATGGTGCAGTGGAACCAGGCGGGTGTGATCAACCGTTTGCGGTTGGCGGAAACTGGTCCATGCGTCAACCTGGGCCCGGCCCTCCACATCCCTCTGCGCCAGGATGCACCACTCGGTGAGCCGGTCCAGCGCGTCCTGACTGGTCTCGGGCGATGCGAGAAAACGGTCGGCCAGGCGGGCGACGGCGAGTTCCATGTCCCCCTCGACCCCGCCAAGCTGTGATTTCAGCCAGTAATCCAGCTCTGAGAAGGACCGCTTGATGGCGGCCCGGTAACGACGACTGCGACGTTTGACGAACTCCTCCTTGAAACGCGCCACCAGCGCCTGTTCCCCCAGAACTTCCCTGCTCAGCGCCAGAGAATCTACGATGTCGAACTGCCGGGCGAGAAAGCACTCCAAATGCGGCGCCACCGCCAGCAGCAGTGCACTGACTTCGACGCTGCGCAACCTGGCACCCGCGCGGTAGCGCTCCAACCGCTCCCCCAGCGACGGGGCATCGCTTTTCAGTGCGGACAGGAACTGCCGGTCCAGGCGGATCAGCCCGTCAACCGACTGCAAGCTGGAAAAATCCAGGTTCTTGGATACGCGACTCATTCGGACTCCAGGTGATCCTGCCGCTGAACTTGGGCGCAGAACAGGGCGCGTATTATGCCCCAATGCCGGCGAAGCGAACGAATCGCGACCACCGGCGGGGTCATGGCCCGGGCTGATGTAAGCGACGCGCAGCGAGCCGCCGCAGGTCGGGTCCGCAGTCGATCGGTCCGCGACATGCCCCCGTTCGGGAATCTGCAAAGCACAACCGCCTGCGGTATGATCCAGCTGACGGTCTGTGCCGATAACGAAGGCGAGGGCCCGGAATACCCGTCGACAGGCGTACCACCACACATCACGACGATCATCATCCAAACATGGAAGGACTTACTCTACTCGACTATGGTGCTCTCGCGTGGTTTGCCGCCTGCTGGGTCGGCTTCACCCTCTACGCCGACTACAGCAGGTGGCGTGAGAAAAGCGTCACCGCGGTGGTGGAGAGCCATCGCATCCAGTGGATGCGCAACATGGTTGGCCGCGAGATGCGCATGATTGATGCCATCATCCAGGCCAACCTGCTCAGCGGCGTAGGGTTCTTCGCGTCGACCTCCCTGCTGCTGGTCGGCGGACTCCTGACCATCCTGGGCGCCACCGACCGAGCGGTTGCCATACTCGGCGATCTGCCGTTCACGGTGGATGTTAGTCGCTCGGCCTGGGAATTGAAGGTGCTGCTGCTGGTGGTGATCTTCATTTATGCGTTCTTCAAGTTTGCCTGGGCACATCGTCTGATCATCTACTGCTCGATTCTGGTCGGGGCGGCCCCCCTGGACACCAATGTGGACGACGCGGCGGAGCAGTTCGCCCGCAAGGCGGCCGGCCTGCACACCCTCGCCGGCCGGCACTTCAATACCGGGGTCAGATCGTATTTTTTTGCGCTTGCCGGGCTGGCCTGGTTCCTCCATCCCCTCGTCTTCATGACCGTCACGGCCTGGGTGACGTACGTGCTCTACCGGCGGGAATTCCGCTCCAAGTCATACCAGATACTCGCCCAGCCGTCCCCTTGACGGGAGCAGAGATACCGCGCAACTTCGGTGCATCGGGTGCCGGTCATTGGGATGGGGCAGGTCGCCGGCGGAGCAGGACAGCGGTCCCGTCAGTAAACGTCGGCTTTCGGTCCCACAAATCTTGCGGGTGGCGACCGTTTCTTGTTTACTACATCGCCGGCGGGCAACAGCCTTGCCCCTTCTGAAAGCAACGGAGAGAAGAGTGATTCACCTGAAAAGATTCATGTTGGTGGTGGTTGTCACCATGGCGTGCTGGTCCGCGCTCGCGGATCAGGGAAATTTTTACGTTGGTCCACAGGCCGCATACGTATGGCTGGACGGCGACCGGGATATCAACAACCCGGATAGCGAACTGGTGGACGATGCGTTCTATCTCGGTCTGGGTCTCGGTTACCGGTTCAACAAGGACTGGGCTGCGGAAATAAGTTACCTGACGGATACCAACAGCGGAATGTCGGTGGATTTCTTCAACATCAACGGTTTCCGGTTCTTTGGTGACAATTTCCGGCCTTTCGTATCGGCAGGATTCAGTCACCTGGACATAGACGGCGTGCTTGATGAGGATACTGACCAGGTACAGCTGGGTCTTGGTATAGCGAAATACCTCTCCGCTAAATGGGAGGCGCGGCTGTGGTGGCAGCACATGTATAACCTGGCCTTCGGCTCCGACAACGATAATGTGGTGACTCTGGCGCTAAACTATCACTTCAAGCGCCCCGCGCCGCCACCACCGCAGTCGGCGCCTGCCCCAGCACCACAGCCGCAGGCCCAGGCGCAGCCCGAGTCGGTGCCGTCCAGCGAAGAGGTCATCGAGACATTTGAGCTGCTGGTGGAGTTCGATACCGACAAACACTCCATACGCTCTGTCTATCAGCCCCAGTTCGACCGCATAGGCGGTGTCCTGCAGCAGAACCCGGAAATTAATTTTATCATCGAGGGGCATGCCGACTGGCGGCATACCGAGGAGTACAATCAGGCTCTTTCCGAGCGGCGCGCCCAGGCGGTGAAGGAGAAATTCGTGCGTGACTACGGGATTGCGTCGTCGCGAATACGCACGGTGGGATACGGCGAAACCCGGCCCATCGCCAGCAACGAGACTGACGAAGGCATGCAGCGAAACCGACGGGCGATAGCGGTATTTACGGTCAAGCGCAGGCCCTAGAGGCGGGCCCGCCGCCGCGGACCGCCAATGACGGGCGACAGCTGTACCTTCGGCGGTCCGCCGCGGCTGTATATTCCTACGTTCCCCATCCGGGGCTGACTTGACACCATGGCGGGCGAGCTCAGAGGTGTCAATATAGTCGATACCGCGAAGTTCAATTTCGAACTGATCTCCACCGTGGGTAACCACTGCGAAGTTTGGCGGACCGCCGGCACACGGGTGGTCGGTGCACGAAAGCGTCGGTTCGACCTGGTAGTCAAGAAATATCGACGTCCCTGCTCAGTCCGCGAGGTGCAGGTACTGGAGAAGGAGCACCGCCGGCTGAAGTCGCAGCTGGAGGATATCGTCCCGTCGACACTTTTCGCGAGAGCCGAGGTGGATGGAGAGCAGTCGGTGGTCGCCCTGAGTCAGGCAGTCAATCGCTGGTTCAATGTTGCGAACCCCACCAACGAAGATGAAGCAATACCCTTGCTGCGGCGACTGCCGAAGGCCCGCAATCAGTTGCTGCGTTTCGTGCATGCGGCCCGTAAGTGGGAGTATGAGGCCGATTCGAAGATCATCGACTTGTATGGCGTGGACAACCTGGTGCTGAACACACGCAGGGAACTGCGTTACCTGGACAGTTTCCACGTCTTTTTCTACGCCGACATGCTTCGTTACGTGGAAGACGAGGACGGACTGTTGGAGCGCAAGGTGGACGTGTCTGTAAAACGCCGTGAATACCTCGACTACCTGCTCAAAGCCGTGAACGAAAACCCGACTGACCCCGCTGGTGGCCGCAACCGTGTCGCCGCACCCGTTTCAAAGGCGGTTTAGCGGTGACACTGAACAGGCCGATCGCGGGCGGTCTTCAATTCGCGGCATGCTATGGTTGTTACTTGCGCCTCAGTTCGGTCTCGATACGGATATTGACCTCGTCGGCAACGTTCGGCACGTAGCTCTCGATGCCGAATTCGCTGCGTCGGATGACAGCGGTCGCGGAAAAACCGGTGTAATAGGCGCCCTTGTACTTCTCCAGTAGCTTGCTCAGGGGGTGCTCACCGATGTGGTTCAGGGTGGCGAGCAGGGTCACCTCCCGGGTGACGCCATGCAATGTCAGGTCTCCCAGAACGTGGTAGCGACTTTTGCTTACTTTGCTGACAGTCTTGCTTTTGAAGCTGATGGTCGGAAACCTGGCGGCGTCGAAGAAATCTTCGGCCAACAGATGTTCATCGAGCTTTGGAACGTCGGTGTCCACGCTGGCGGTCCTGATGGTGACTTCCACCTTGCTGTTGGCGGGCTGCTCCTGATCGAACACGAGACTGCCGTCGAAGTCGTTGAATTGTCCGTAGAAATTGGACAAGCCCAGGTGGTTCACAGCAAACAGGATGTTGGTGTGGGCCTTGTCGAACTCGAAGTTCTCCGGCGTTGCCATGGCGCTGTGAGAAAAAAAGGCGATCATCCCCGCAGCCAGGGCCGATACTTGGTTTCGCATGAATCCTCCAGTTATGGATTTGTTGCCATGAGGTGATCTTAAACCCCGCAGAAAGTTTTGCCCATACCGACAAATTCCGGGCGCTGTTCGTTGCTAGAATAACCAGGGGCGCCTAGACGGGCGGTCAACAGCATGGTTGACCGACCCAATCTGATGCAACGCCGCAGTGCCGACCGCCGTCTTGCGGTCTGCGGGAGATCGGGATTCGTGTCGGAGCCGCCGGGCCGGAATCGGTATACCGGCCTCGGGTTCGTCCGCCCCTACTGGAGGGGACCTGCGCGAGTGCATCCCAGCCGAAATCGCCCCCGGTGCGGCGGGCACCGGCGCTATATGGGGAATCATGAGGTTATTGATCCTGTTCGTATCGGAATTCGCCTACCAGCCCGGGCAGAGGAGCCGGCCGGGTGCAGCCACGGCGCCTTCGGGCTGCCGATGGTCCGACGCGGTGCTGGCTCTTATCCATGCAGAGCCCGCTGATTCGAAGGTGTTGCCGGTGGTGGTCACCAAGTTGGCCAAGAATCTCAAATGGGCGGCGCGGAAGAACCATACCGAGCGGATAATCCTCCATTCCTTCGCGCATCTGGCGGAGCATCGGGCACCCCCGGAGACGGCGGCAGAGATCATTGCGCAGGTCGAACAGCGATTACTGGATACGGGATACAGCGCCGCGCAGACACCGTTCGGCTACCTGCTGGATCTGCAGCTCAGCGCCCCGGGTCGGGAGTTCACACGCATTTACAAGGAGTTTTAGGAATGATTCCTGAGGGTTCGCGGGAGGTGCGCGCCATGAATGGTCGACACTGGTCGGTCTGGTTGACGGTGTTCCTGGTGGTGCTGGCATGGTCAGCGTTCGAGCCGAAGGACGCCGTGATCTGGTTGCTCGAGGCTGCCCCCGCCCTGGTGGCGCTGGTGATCCTTGCCGCCACCTACCATCGTTATCCCCTGACACCATTGACCTACTGGCTGATCCTGTCCCACAGTGTGATTCTGCTTGTGGGAGCTCACTACACCTATGCTGAAGTGCCGCTGTTTGATTGGCTCGGAGAAGTTATGGGCTGGCGACGCAATAATTATGACAAACTTGGTCACCTGGTACAGGGCTTCGTACCGGCTATCATTGCTCGCGAGATATTGCTACGGCAGCGCGTCGTTGCATCCCGGACCTGGCTGGCATTCATCGTGATCTGCATTTGTCTGGCGATCAGCGCATTTTATGAGCTGATTGAGTGGTGGGTGGCGTTGCTGAGCGAGCAGGCGGCGGGCGCGTTTCTCGGCACCCAGGGTTATGCGTGGGACACCCAGTCAGACATGGGATGGGCCCTGGTCGGCGCGGTGCTTGCGGTGACCACGCTGAGCGGCGTTCACGATCGGCAGTTGGCGCGGCTTGGGACACGGCGTGAATGAACCCGGCCGTGGCCTTTCGCCCCGCGAGGCAGTCTTCGACCACCTCCGCGGGATAGCGCGCCGGGTGCAGTCGGCCAGCGGCGATCTGGCGGCGCTGCGCGCCGTAATAGCGGACTACGGTCGACTCAATTCGGTTGTCAGTGCCTGCACTGCCAAGGTAACGGAGACAAACCTGCAAGGCATGGCGGCGGAGTGGGTGGTGAGCGACACCAGCGATCCGGACCGGCGCCTGCTCTATGTACACGGCGGCTCCTGGTTGGCGGGCAGCGCCCGATCCTACCGTTCCCACACCGCGCGGCTGGCCCGTGTCACGGGTTGCTGCGTGCTCGCCATCGACTACCGGCTGGCTCCGGAAAACCCCTATCCCGCCGCCATAGACGATTGCGTGACCGCCCTGCGCTGGCTTCAGGAATACGGCCCACACGGGACCGGAGCGCCCCGCCAGTGCTTCGTCGCCGGGGATTCCGCCGGCGGCAACCTGGTCCTGGGGGCGCTGTTGAAGGCCAAGCTTGCCGGCCACTCCTTACCCCAGGCCGCGGTGTTACTGTCACCGGCTACCGATCTCACCTGGGGGTCGGCATCGCTGCGTACGCGCGCCCACGTGGACCCCGTGCTGGCAGCCGACCGCCTGCCTGCGCTGACCGAGGTGTATCTTCAGCAGCGTGCGGCAGCGGATTCTCCCTGTGTCTCGCCGGTATTCGCGGACCTTGCCGGGTTGCCGCCGCTGCTGATACAGGTGGGAGACGCCGAGATACTGCTGGATGATTCGATCCGATTGGCGACGGCCGCTGCGGCACAGGGTGTGCCGGCCTCGCTCTCTGTGTGGCCCCATATGCCACATGTGTTTCAGCTGTTCGCGCCGTGCCTCCCGGAAGCCGATGAAGCGCTGGCCGCGATCGCAGATTTCCTCCGTTACGAAAGCAACGACAACGGTCCCGCTATGCACCGCGGCACATAGGTGTGAGCAGTTGTCGCGCCGCCGACAGCGTCGGTCTAAAGTCCCGCGCGCCGGATGATTTCGACATCGCCCAGTCCCAGTTCGACACCGACCAGACGCAGGGCCGTCCGCACCGCCACGAATGCCTCGGGTTCGACGCTGAGCTTGTGACCCACGGCGATGAAGCGATGTTCGTCAATCAGGATAGGCTCGATTTCCACCCTTTTACCCAGACCGGACAGCACCGACTTGATGGTGGGGGCTATTCGCTTGTCGATACTGTCGTGAAAATAAAGCCGGTTGAGCTGACGGCTGTAGATCACCTGTCCTGCATTCAACTGAATAGCGATGCGCGCCTCGAAGATTCTCTCCTCGCTAACGTTGGGCTGCAGGTTCTTCAGGCCGGTCAACCGCCGCGACGCCATATCAGTTACCTTCCAGAATGGAACTTGGATTATGCTACGAACACGCCCCGTCGCAGAAGTTGCATGTCTTTTTATACTGAGCTACTGGAATTACTGGAACTCGCCGCCGCCGGACTCGGGCGGTTGACCGTCAGTGCGGTTGATCTACCCGCTGCCGGGCGGGCTGCCGGCCGGGATGCTGATTTCGGCTCCGTGATCCTCTCGGACGGCAGTGTAGGTCTGTTTTATGCCTGGCTTGACGGGGTGGAGGACAATCCCACCACCGGGGCGGGTGTGGTGGGCCGTACGGCCCTGGATTCAGTCCATGCAATGATCGAAGGAGCGACCGGAGCGCGGGCGTTCGCACTGGGCATCGCCAATGCGATGGGACAGGCCGTTTTCCGGGCCGCAGGATGGCGGCCCCCGGCAGGCCGGGACACCCTGAGTGAACTGGGGCTGGCGCAAGGCGACAGGATCGGTATGGTCGGCTATTTCCCCTCCCTGGTGCCCAGGTTGCAGGCGTTGCAGCTGCCGTTGCTGGTGGTGGAGAAACGCCGTGAACTGGCCCGGGAATCCGGCAGCTTCGCCGTGACCACGGACTTGGCGAGGCTCAGCGGCTGCAACAAGGTCATCTGCACTGGCTCGGTGCTGCTCAATGACACCGTCGACGAAGTCCTTGAGCATTGTCGGCAGGCCGACCGCGTGATCATGGTCGGGCCCAGCGTGGCGTGCCTTCCGGACCCGCTGTTCCAGCGCGGCTGCGATGTCGTCGGCAGTACCGAGGTGATCGAGCCCGCCCTGCTGCGGGAGCACCTGCGCTGCGGCCGGCGTTGGGGGGGCGCGGTGCGCAAGTACCGTATCGACGCCGCCGCGTATCCCGGCACCCCCGCGCTCGTGCAACGTATACAGCAGGCCGCCGATGCACGCCTGCGTTGAGTCTTCAGCAGGCCGTGAATCGTGAGCCTCTTGCGCAAGAGTTTTCCAGTGGGTCCGCTGCAGTGCAACTGCACCGTGATCGGGGACAGTGAGACGAGCCTGGGCCTGGTGTTCGATCCGGGCGGGGACCCGGAGATCATCATGCGGGTAGTCACGGAGCTTGAGCTGAAGATCGTCGCACTAGTGCATACCCATGCGCATCTGGATCATTTTCTTGCATCCGGCGAGATCAAGAAACGTACCGGCGCACCGATCCACCTGCATAAGTCCGACAAGTTCCTCTGGGACGGCCTCGAGCAGCAGTGCCGGGCGTTCGGAGTTCCCTATGTTCCGCAGCCGGATCCCGACCATTGGCTGGGCGACGACGAGGCCCTCCACTGGGGCGGTGTCGCCATGCATACGCCGGGCCATACGCCGGGATCGCTCTGTTTCTATTTCGACCAGCACAAATTGCTGATAGCCGGTGATACCTTGTTCCAGGGATCGATAGGCAGGACGGACCTGTGGGGCGGTGACCCCGCCGCCATTGAGCGTTCGATACGGCAACGGCTCTACACGCTCGATGAGGCGGCGGTGGTAGTCACCGGTCACGGCCCGGAGACATCGATCGGTCAGGAGATGCGGCACAATATGTTTGTGCGCGCCTGACCGCTGCTGCGTGCCCCGCCGGTGTGGTCTCGCCCGCCGATCCCGCGACTGGGGCGGCTGGGTTCCGGCGTAGGTGTTTCTCGGCGCGCGGGTCGCTGGTGACGATCAATCGAAGATCACCGTGCGGTTGCCGTATACCAGCACCTTGTGCTGGTGGTGGTGCCAGATGGCGCGCGCCAGCACCAGTTTCTCCAGATCACGTCCCTTGCGAATCAGGTCATGCACCGAATCCACGTGGCTTACCCGGGTCACCTCCTGCTCTACGATGGGCCCGGCATCGAGCTCCGAGGTCACGTAATGACTGGTGGCGCCAATGATCTTCACACCGCGCTGGTGCGCAGAATGATAGGGCCGCGCCCCTGGAAAGGCGGGCAGGAATGAGTGGTGGATATTGAGTATACGGTTCGGATAACTGGCAATGAAAGCAGGACTCAGGATCTGCATGTACCGAGCCAGCACGATCAAGTCGATTTGGTAAGCCTGCAGCAATTCCAGCTCCAGCCTTTCCTGCGCGGACTTGTTGTCACGGCTGACCGGAAACACGTGATAATCGATGCCGAACTGTTCCGCCACTACCCGCAAATCGGGGTGATTGCTGACGATCACCGGTATATCGATACTCCATTCCCCGGAGCTGCAGCGGCTCAGGATATCGTAAAGACAATGCGACAGGCGCGAAACGAATACCGCCATGCGCGACGGCTCTGGTGCAAAGTGAAGCGCGAACTCCATGGCGAACCTGCTGGCTACCAAGTCCCGAAATTCTTCTCCGATGCGATCGGCGGGAATAGAGAACCCGGCCAGGTCCCACTGCACGCGCATGAAAAACATGCCTTGTTCCGGATCCACATGCTGATCCAGGTGGAGAATGTTGCCGCCGCGCCGGTGAAGAAACTCTGACACCCCGGCAACCAGACCGGTGCGGTCCGGACAGTGTATCAGCAGGATCGCGGATTGCTGAGCGCTCATGGCGAGTGTGGTAACGGGACTCACGAAAAACGCCGGATTCTACTGATTTACCCTGGCGCATACCAGATTGGGGCCGCTACACTGACTACTGCGATGGCGATGCCACCCACACCAGCGCTGACCGCAGACACCATCATCACACCCGAGGGCCGGGATCAGCGCGAGATCGTGCTCATCCAGCGGCGTCATCATCCGTTCGGCTGGGCCCTGCCCGGGGGATTCGTCGACGTTGGTGAGACCGTCGAGGCGGCGGCGATCCGCGAGGCAGGAGAGGAGACCGGCCTTTCGGTATCCCTGGTGCACTTGCTCGGAGTCTATTCAGCGCCGGACCGCGACCCGCGCGGCCACGTCGTCAGCGTGGTGTTCGCGGCGACGGGGCGGGGCAGCATGCGTGCCGGGGATGACGCCTTCGGCGCGGCCGTATTTTCGCTCAGCGAGTTGCCGCAACGAATCGCTTTCGATCACCACCGCATCCTGCAGGATTACCTGCATTGGCTCGAAACCCGGGTATGACGGACGGATTCCCCCGGCTGACAGCAGGGTGTTAGAATACCGCGCCGCACGTATCGGGCTCAGAAACCGGCACGCGAACGGAGCGGGTATCCAAATCCACCTGGCCGACGCGAACGATTTTGGAGGATCTAAAGTTGCCAAATCTTCTCTTGTTGACCGCGTTTGCAGTAGGCGCATTGCTGGCGCCCTGGTCCGTTACCCGCGCCCAGACCGCGCCGCCACCGCAGCAGCCGCAGCAGCCGCAGCAGCCGCAGCTCTCGGTCGCTGTCATCGACACCGGCACGAACGCGCCGGTGAACGTGGTCGGCGGATTCAATTTCGTTGTCAACAACGAAGACCTTTCCGACCGCACCGACAACAATCACGGTACCACTGTCTCGTTGCTCGTGGACGAGCAGGCCCCGGGCATCGCTCAGTATCAATACGTGGTCGCGGCACCGGATTTCTCATCCTCTCCAGGCCTCACTGAGGCCGGGATCTTCGCCGCCGCGGCCAATCCCGATGTGCGGGCCATGACTATCAGCAGCGGCAGTGAGAATTACTCCTCGGCCGCCGTTGCTGCCGCATCCAACGCCAACAAGTTCGTCGCCATGCGATCCGGCAACGGCGGCGGCGACAATCCCTCGACACTGGCGGTGACCGCGTTTCAGCTCCCCGGGGTGCTCATTGTTGGCGCTACCGACGGCGCGGGGGGTGTGCTGGGGAACTCCAATGCCTGCGGAGTCACCGCGAGTCGCTGCGTGCACACCCTCGGCGGCACCCCTCTCAGCACCATCGCCGGGACCTCGTTCGCGTCGGCCCGCATAGCCGGCATCGCTGCGGCCGTGCTGCGCGTATCGCCGTTCTTGACCGCAGAGCAACTGGTGCAGGTGATAATCGCTTCGGCCGAGGACAGGGGCGATCCGGGCGTGGACCCGCTGTATGGCCAGGGCTTTGTCCGCGACGCCGCCCAGGTGATCAACAATCCGGCCGGTCCGCCCGGGGTGCCCGGTGATGACGGCGGTGGCAGTTCGATCGGTGCCGCGGCACTGGTCGTCGGCGCGGGCGTGGGTGCTGCCCTGTTGCTAAACAATAAGAAAAAGCTGAAGAAGACGTTGGTGCTGGACTCTTTCGGCCGCCCATTCTGGACCGACCTCTCTGAGTCGACCCGGATAACCAGCGACCGTCCCACGGTATCGAGTTTTTTTGACGCGCTGGATGAACGCTATACCGAGACCGACTACCTGCTCAACGGGCGCCATGCCATGAAACTTTCGTATGCAACGCGAGGGACCGAGCTGTTTGACGTGGAACGCCATCATGCAATGGCTTTTGATCCCGCCTTCAATGACCGCGACCTTGACTGGACGTTCTCCCTGCGCAGCACCGCACCCTATGGTTTTCAGTATGTTGTCAATCGCAACTTGGACCCGGCATACCATTATGGGGCCCTGGGCAAGCTGCCGGGCGTGGAGCGGGACGGCCGCGCCACCTTTATCTCCGGATATGCATTCTCATCGCCGTTCCTCGGCTTTGCGGATTCCGCCGACACCATCGCGCTGGGTTTCAAGACCCGCTCTGGTATGGACGTGAACTTCGGTGTGGTGAACATGAAAGAGACCACGGAGTTTGGTCGCGAGAGCATCGCCGCTGTGCTCGAAGGCAGATACGACTTCGATGGGCGAGGCAGTGTGAACGCCCAGTTCGGCCGTCTCAACGAGGCCGGGAGCCTGTTCGGGGGCTCGTCGGGGGGGGCCTTCAGCGTCGACGAAAGCGAAACCTACGCCGTCAGCCTGACCGGTACGCTGCAGATCGACGAGACATTTTCACTGTTGGCGAACTACGGCCAGGGTTACAGCAACGTCGACGACTCCGGGCGCAGCCTATTGAGAAATTTCTCCGATCTGCGAAGTGACTGGTTCGGCCTGGGCCTGGTCGCCAATCGGCTGCTCAACGAGCGTGATCAATGGGGAGTGGCGATTTCGCAACCAATGCGCGTTTACGACGGCGAGGTTGACATGAGCGTCCCTTACGCCAGGGATTTCGACGGAAATATTTATCGAGATGTGGACAGGATCGGGCTGGTTCCTGATGGCAGGGAATACGCGCTGGAGTCCTTTTACCGTTATCGTCTGGACCGGCGCACTTCGCTGGGCGCCTTCGTGATGTTCCGGCAACAGCCGGATCATGTGCAGCAAGCCGCCAGTGAAGTGACGATCCTGGGTACCGTACGCATGCAGATGTGACGGAAGGTCCCCGGCACGGTATGAATCAGGGGCACCGCGGTGCCCCTTTTTGCCGCCCGCTCAACGGTGCCGGTGGACGCTGTGCTAACATCGGACGGATCTAAGAGAACGCTCGCCGTGTATCTTTACAATACAATTTCCGGTCGCAAGGAGGAGTTCCTGCCGCAGGATCCCGGACGCGTCACCATGTACGTGTGTGGTCCAACGGTCTACGGCTATGCGCATATCGGCAATGCGCGACCGGCGGTGGTGTTCGATGTGTTGGCGCGGCTCTTGCGCCACCGGTTTCCTGGGCTCGTGTATGCACGCAATATCACCGATATCGACGACAAGATCAATGCGGCGGCGACCGAGGAAGGCGTTGACATAGGCGTGATCACTGACCGCTATACCCGCGCCTATCACGAAGATCTGGAAGCCCTGCAGGTCCTGCCACCGGATATCGAGCCGCGGGTGACGACACACCTTGCGGAAATCATCGGGATGATAGAGGTCCTCGTTGAGGCCGGGCATGCCTATGCGGCCGAAGGACACGTACTTTTTCATGTGCCGAGTTACCACGAGTATGGAGTTCTGTCGCACCGGGATCGCAACGATATGCTTGCCGGGGCGCGGGTCGAGGTGACGCCGTACAAGAAGGACCCAGCCGACTTCGTACTTTGGAAGCCGTCGACGCCGGAGCAGCCGGGTTGGGACAGTCCCTGGGGGCGGGGCAGGCCCGGCTGGCACATAGAGTGCTCCACCATGATCGCGACCCACCTCGGCGTTACCATAGATATCCACGGCGGTGGCAATGACCTGATCTTCCCCCACCACGAGAATGAACTCGCACAGAGCACCTGTGCGCACCAAGGGCGGTTGTTCTGCCGTCACTGGGTGCACAACGGATTCGTCAATGTAGACAGCGAGAAGATGTCCAAGTCGATGGGTAATGTGCTGCTGGTGCGCGATCTGCTGCAGCAGGCCCCCGGGGAGGCGATACGTATGGCCCTGCTGAGCGCCCATTACCGGGCGCCGCTGGACTGGACCGAAAACGGCCTGCAGCAGGCGCGCCGACGGCTGGACGGCCTTTATCAGGCGCTTCGCGACGCGCCGGGGCCGGAGCGGCCGCTCACCGCGGAAGACGTATCCCCGGCATTCCTTGAAGCCCTCGAAGATGACCTGAACACGCCGCGGGCGCTGGCGGAACTATCGGCGATCGCGCGCGCCATCAACAGCAGCAGCAGCAGTGACGCGAAAACCCGCCAAATGACTGCATCACTGCTGTCTTCGGGCGCGCTGCTCGGACTGCTTCAAACCGATCCTGAAACGTGGTTCGCGGGCAGCGCCCGCCGCATGGACGTTGCCGAAATCGAGCGTTTGATCCAGCAACGGACGGCTGCGCGCAGCGCGCGGGACTTCGCCACTGCGGACCGGATTCGCGAGGACCTCGGCGCCATGGGAATCCTGATCGAGGACGGGGCCGAAGGAACCCGCTGGCGCAGCGTGGAATGACCGCATGTCCGGAAACGATGAAATCAGACAGGCCCAGCAGGCCATCATCGACGAGTTCAGCCTGTTTGATGAATGGATGGGCCGCTACGAGTACCTTATCGACTTGGGTCGTTCACTGCCCGATTTTCCCGAGGAGTGGCGGAACGAGCACAACAGGATACACGGCTGCCAGTCCCAGGTATGGTTCCACTCCGAAATGCGCGGTGACAGGCTGCACCTTGATGGTACCAGTGATGCAGCTATCGTATCCGGATTGATCGCGGTCTTGCTGAGGGTCTATAGTGATCGCCTGCCAGCCGATATTTTAGCTGCGGATACCGACTTTATCGCCAGCATCGGCTTCGATCAGCACCTCAGCCCGACTCGCAGCAACGGACTGCACGCGATGCTGGAGGCCATCTATAAACGGGCGCGGGAACAAGCGGTGGCGTCGGGCTAGCTGCGCACGGGCGCCCACTGACTTTCCGCGATCGCACCCTTGTTGAGGCCTTCAAAGGCGTGGACCCGGAACGAGGAGGCCGGCGACAGGCGTTTTAGCTCCCGAACCAGATGCTCGGCGATGCACTCCACGGTAGATTCCGAGTCAAGCATGTAGCAGCGGTCACGATCCAGTTCCAGGGTAAATTCGCCCTCGCTGGCCCGGTATGAAAATCGCAGCCGGTTCGGAGCGCTGGCGGGTACTTCGTCGTCGCGGCTGGCCAGATAGATGCCCCGCCACTTCTGCGCCCAATGTCGCTCCCAGCGTTCGCTGCGCCGGCCGTTTTCATACACCACCAGGCGGGAGCGGTGGCCGTGGGCAATGCGCTGGCAGGCGCCGCCGTGCTTCTTCAGCCCGTGACTGTATCGGTAGTAGGCGCCGTCCGTTTCCTCGGTGCGCAGGCGAACCACAACATCGCTGACGTTATCCGGGATGGAACGGCTCAGCCGTCGTTGCAAATGGGCAGTGAGGGACCCGGCGTCCACTCGTTCCGTGTCCAGCACACACAGGGCAGACTCCGGAGATGTATGGTGCACAGCGCGTCCTATCCGGTCGACGAAAACCAGCTGCGTCTGTCCGCGGTCCGCGCGCGATGTCAGACCCGGCCAGCGCGCGGGCACCAGCAGCTTGTGATCGGCATAGTCATCGATGACCTGCCTGATGCTGCGCTTGACGACGCCGAAATCCAGCACCATGCCCTGCGCGTCGAGATTCCCGGCGAGTTCCAGGTCGACGGCCCAGCTTTCCCCGACCAGACCGCTGTCCGGATCCAGGCAGGAACAGTCGATTACAGTAAGCTGATTCACAAACAGGCGGGCCATGACGGGCAGACGGATTCGGTAATGTCGGATGCCGGGCGCGGTGGGAACGGAATTCCACGGGTCCCGCTATACTGAAACAGCTTGCCCGCCGATTCAAGCCGACGCAACAGGCGGTCACTTCGGGTACAATGCGCCGCCTCCCGGAGAACGATTGATCGGCCATGGCGATTGTCACAAGATTTCCGCCCAGTCCCACCGGATACCTGCACATCGGGGGTGCCCGCACGGCCTTTTTCTGCTGGCTGTTCGCGCGCCGACGACAGGGCCGGTTCATCCTGCGCATCGAGGATACCGATGTCGAGAGGTCGACCGCGGAATCGGTGCAGGCCATCCTGGATGGCATGGCCTGGCTCGGCCTGGATTACGATGAGGGTCCGGTCTACCAGAGCAAACGTGTCGATCGCTATCGCCAGGTGATCGGGCAAATGCTGCAAGCCCGGCAGGCCTACCATTGTTACTGCACCAAGGATGAGCTGGAGCAGATGCGGGAGCAGCAGCGCAGCAGAGGCGGCAAGCCGCGATATGACGGCCGTTGCCGTGACCGCCGGGAGCCACGACCAGGAATCGATCCGGTGGTCCGGTTCAAGAACCCAAAGGCGGGTTCAGTGGTTATCGACGACCTGGTCAAGGGCCGTATCGTGATCCGGAACGACGAACTCGACGACCTGATCATCGCCCGTTCCGATGGCACGCCTACGTACAACTTTACCGTCGTGGTGGATGACATGGACATGGGGGTCACGCATGTAATCAGGGGCGATGACCATGTCAACAACACCCCCCGTCAGATCAATATCCTCGCCGCTCTGGGGGCTCAGGTACCCGCGTACGCGCACGTGCCGATGATCATGGGCGCAGACGGCAAGCGGCTTTCCAAACGCCACGGTGCCGTAAGCGTCACCCAGTACCGGGACGAGGGCTACCTGCCGGACGCACTGCTGAACTATCTCGCCCGCCTCGGCTGGTCCCACGGCGATCAGGAGATCTTCACGAGAGAGGAGATGATCAGCCTGTTCGACATCCGGGAGGTGCATCGCAATGCTGCGGTGTTCAATCCGGAGAAACTGCTGTGGCTGAACTACGAATATATGAAATCCGCCGATCCGGGGGATCTGAAAGAGCAGGGACGTCGCCATTTCCAGGCGGCCGGTATAGCTATCGACGCGCAGGATAACTGGGAGCAGGTCATCCGTGCGAACCAGGAACGGTCCAAGACCCTGGTGGAACTGGTGCAGCGGAGCGCGTTCTTTTTCCGACAGCCGGATGGCTACGACGACAAGGCCGTGAAGAAGCACTTCAAGGGCGAGGCCCACGCGGTTCTGGCAGCCCTGATCCAGTCGCTGCAGTCGCTTGCGGACTGGGAACCTGCCGCCATCCACGATTGCGTGCATAGTCTGGCAGAACGGTTGGGCCTGGGGCTGGGGAAAGTCGCGCAGCCGATCCGGGTGGCGGTCGCCGGGGTCGCGGTGTCGCCCCCCATCGACGAGACGCTGGCGATACTGGGACGCGACCAGACGCTGTCGCGACTGCGCGCCGCGCTGGATTTCATCGATCAGGACAATGCCGGGACCGTCGGCTAGCGGCTCTCGAAATTCTCGAACTTCAGGCGTTGACCACACAGTCGGTTCTGGATTGCTCCGTCACGGTAGGCGATCTCGCCGTTGACCAGGGTGGCGACGATGGCTGACTTGAACGTATAACCCTCGAATGGGGACCAACCGCACTTGTACAGCACGTTGTCGCGCGCGACTTTGTATGAGCTGTGCAGGTCCACCAGCACCAGGTCGGCCCAGTACCCTTCGCGGATGAAACCGCGCTCCTGCACTCCGAAGATGTGGGCAGGCGCGTGAGCCGTCTTCTGCACGATCAGCTCCAGGCTGAACCTTCCCCAGTGGTACTGTTCCAACAGGGACAGCAGTGCATGCTGCACCAGCGGCAGTCCCGCAGGGGCACCAAAGTAGGACCGCTGTTTCTCCTCCCACGTGTGCGGCGCATGGTCAGTTGCAATCACGTCGATACGGTTGTCCAGCAGGGCACGCAGCAAGGCCTGCCGGTCCTGCTCGGTCTTTATTGCGGGATTGCACTTGATCAGCGCACCCTTGCTCGCGTAGTCGCGGTCGGAGAAAAAGAGGTGGTGCACGCAGGCCTCGACCGTGATCCGTTTGTGGTCCAGCGGCTGGTTCGAGAACAGCTCCAGTTCCTTACTGGTGGAAAGGTGCAGCACGTGCAGCCGCGTCTGTTGTCGGCGGGCCAAGTCCACTGCCAGGGAGGAAGACTTCCAGCAGGCCTCGGTTGAGCGGATCAGGGGGTGGGCGGAAATAGGAACGTTATCGCCATATTGCTTCCGCAGGCGCTTTTCATTGGCCGTAATCGTCGGTGTGTCTTCGCAGTGGGTTACCACAGGCACCGGGCAGCGGGCGAAGATCTGCTCCAGCGTATCGGGGTCGTCCACCAGCATGTTGCCGGTGGAGGCCCCCATGAACACCTTGACGCCGCACGCTTCGCCGGGCAGTAGCGCAGTAATCTCGCCAAGGTTGTCATTGGTGGCACCGAGATAGAAACCAAAGTTGGCGCATGACCTGCCGCCCGCCATGGCATATTTCTCCTGCAGACGCGTCCTGGTGGTGGTGGTGGGTGACACGTTGGGCATGTCCATGTAGCTGGTGATTCCGCCAGCTACCGCGGCCGCAGACTCGTAGGCGATGTCGCCTTTCTCGGTCAGCCCGGGTTCGCGAAAATGCACCTGGTCATCGATCATGCCGGGCAGCAGGTGCCTGCCGTCGGCATCCAGTACTTCCCAACCCTTCTCGGCGGCTATCGTGTCGTCTATGCGTGCGATACGACCTTTCTCGACAAGCACGTCGGCGATCCGTACCGAGCCTTCATTGACCAGGTGGGCGTTGGTTATCAGGGTGTTGGGCATGGGAATGTGGACGCAGAGATTGAAGGTGCACCGACAGCGTTATACCATAACCGACACCAGTCAATGATGCTTTCGTCTCAGATTGTTGAACACCGCAGCGCTGGCGGGCTGATCAATGAGGAAACCGGGTTTCTATGTCGATTCAAATACGTTTTCCCGATGGTGCCGCGAAAATCTTTGATGATCCGCCCTCGGGACTGGAGATTGCCGCCGGAATCAGCGGATCACTGGCGCGCAAGGCTGTTGCCATAAAAGTGAATGGCGAGCTGCGCGACATCGCTCGACCGGTCAGCAAGGACGCATCGGTGGAGATCATTACTCGCGACAGTGACCAGGGCCTCGAACTGCTGCGCCATGACGCCGCGCATGTCATGGCGGAGGCGGTGAAGGAGCTCTACCCCGAGACCCAGGTCACGATCGGGCCGGCAATAGAGAACGGTTTTTACTACGACTTCGCCCGCGACGAGCCCTTCACCCCGGATGACCTGACGCTCATCGAGGCCCGTATGCGGGAAATCGTCGACCGCGACGAGCCGATCTCTCGCGAGGTGTGGGAACGCCCGGACGCCGTCGCCTATTTCCGGGATCGCGGCGAGAAATACAAGGCACAGATCATCGAGGACCTGGATGCCGGGGAAACCATCACGGTGTACCGTCAGGGAGACTTTGTGGATCTCTGCCGGGGCCCCCACCTGCCTTCCACCGGGCGACTCGGCAAGGCCTTCAGGCTCACCAAGCTGGCAGGTGCGTACTGGCGTGGCGACTCCCGCAATGCCATGCTGCAGCGTATCTACGGTACCGCTTGGGCTGATGAAAAATCTCTGAAGGTCTACCTGCATCGGCTCGAGGAAGCCGAGAAGCGCGATCACCGGCGCCTCGGCAAACAGATGGACTTGTTCCATTTTCAGGAAGAGGCGCCAGGTGCGGTGTTCTGGCACCCGAAGGGCTGGGCGCTGTACCAGGCACTGGTGGAATACATCCGGAACAAGCTGACCACCGCGGGTTACGTGGAGTCGAACACACCGGACCTCATGGACCGCAGTCTCTGGGAAGCCTCCGGTCACTGGGAAACCTTCGGTGAGAACATGTTCATCACCGAGACCGACCAGGACCGGATACTTGCTCTCAAGCCTATGAACTGCCCGGGGGCGGTGCAGATCTTCAAGCACAGCCTGCGCAGTTATCGGGACCTGCCACTGCGTCTAGGCGAGTTCGGGAAGGTCCACCGTTTCGAGCCGTCGGGGGCCCTGCACGGCCTGATGAGAGTCCGGTCCTTCACCCAGGACGATGCCCATATCTTTTGTACCCGTGAGCAGATTACCGCTGAGAGCAAGGCGTTCTGCCGACTGCTGCTGGAGATCTACCGAGACCTTGGATTTGATGATATCCGCATCAAGTTTGCCGACCGACCGGCAAAGCGGGTCGGTTCCGACGAGGTTTGGGAGGCGGCGGAACGGGCACTGGAGTCGGCGGCACAGGCCACGGGCCTGGAGTACTCGCTCAATCCGGGTGAGGGGGCCTTCTACGGGCCGAAACTGGAGTTCGTGCTGCGCGATGCCATTGGCCGGGACTGGCAATGCGGCACCTTGCAGGTGGACCTCAATCTGCCCGAGAGGCTGGGGGCGTTCTACATCGCGGAGGACGGCGCCAAGCATGTTCCTGTCATGCTGCACCGTGCTGCGTTGGGATCGCTGGAGCGTTTTATTGGTATCCTGCTGGAACATTACGCGGGCGCACTGCCGTTCTGGCTGGCGCCGCTGCAGGTCATGGTGGCGACCATCGTATCCGACGCCGACGCTTACGCACTGGAATTGCGCGAGGCCCTCACGACGGCGGGGCTGCGTGTTCAGATCGACCTGCGTAATGAAAAGATTTCTTACAAGGTCCGCGAGCACAGCGTACAGAAAGTGCCGGTGATACTGGTACTGGGCCGCCGCGAGGCGGAGGAAAGAACCGTGACCATCAGGCGTTTCGGTCAGAAGGAGCAGCAGCAGGTGACTTTCGATGAGGCTGTCGCCGCGCTGATGGCCGAGTCCCGCCGAACGGGTAGCGGTGCCGATCTGCCGCTGGCGAGAACTGCCTGACCCAGGGTCCTATGTTGCGCTGTTGCCTGTTGCTGGCCGCGATCCTGGCGGCGCCCTGGTACGGGACGGTGGCGGAGGCGCTGGAGTTGCAGGGTGATGTGGTTGAGGGCGGACTGGTATTCGGCAAGGCGCCACCGGGGAGCGCGGTGCAGTTCGACGGAGAACGAATCCGGGTGTCACCGCGAGGAGATTTTCTGCTTGGCTTCAGCCGTGACGCCGACCGCGAGAGCGTCCTCGAGATCCGCTACCCGGACGGCACCCGTGAGCGCAAGGTGCTCGGGGTGGCACAGAGGGACTACGAGGTGCAGAAGATTGATGGTCTTCCTCCGAGCAAGGTGACCCCCGATGCGAGGAGTATGAAACGTATTCGCCGGGAGCAGGCTCTGATCAACGAGGCCCGCAAGCGCGACGATGCGCGCACTGACTACCTGGCAGGCTTCGTGTGGCCGACGTCAGGACGGATCTCCGGGGTATATGGCAGCCAGCGGATTCTGAACGGGAAGCCAAAACGTCCCCATTTCGGCGTGGACATCGCCGCCCCCACCGGCACGCCGGTACGGGCGCCGGCACCCGGTATCGTTTCACTGACAGCTCAGGACATGTATTTCACCGGTGGCACGGTGATGGTGGACCATGGCCACGGCCTCAGCTCAGTGTTCATCCATATGAGCAAGGTCCTGGTGAAGCAGGGAGAAGCGGTCCGTCAGGGCGACCTGCTGGGTGAGGTAGGGGCGACGGGACGCGCCACTGGGCCCCACCTGCATTGGGGCATGAACTTGTTCAATCGGCGCATCGACCCGCAAAGGCTGGTCGGTCCGATGCCGGCGGCTTCCACCTCTCCCCGGTGAGAAAGGCAGGGCGTCAGGCCGCGTCTCTCGACTTAATCGAATGAGGCACGGACGAAATGGTCGATTATTCGCCGACCCAGTGCAGCGCGCTGGGTCAAAGAGAGCGAAATCATGTCCGCCATAGACCCGAGGTTGGCCTCCGCCAGGGCCTCATCCAGGACCAAGGGGTCCGCAGCGGGGGTAGTGGCATCCGGCGACGCTGCCCTTACGTACTTCATCAATTGCAGACGCATGGCTTCATGCTCGTAGCAGTGCATGGCAACTCCTCCTGATCACTCCATCATTCAGTGACCATAGTAACCACCGGGTGTGAATTCTACGTTATGAGCCGATGACGTGTGTCTCACGTCGGCGGACCACATAAGCGTGCGCGGGACCGGGCCCCGGCTACGGCGCGGTGACGGTCCCCCGATGGTCGGGCAGGCGTGTGCCCGAGACCGCGTGAGCGGCAGCGGACGACCGCTCGACGCCGCATTCATCCACCGTGGTGGAACCGGCTCCGACCCCCTAGGAGGTCCCGGCGTCATGCCGGCAGTGATTTGTTAAACTTGGGAGACACCACGACGATCAGAACGAAGCTCTTCAAGGAGACAGTATGAGACTGCCAACGATCATATTTCTTGCCTGCACCTTGGTATCGGCGGCCGCGGTAAGGGCACAGGAGGCCTATACCACGCAAAAAGAGCGATTCAGCTATGCGCTCGGCTACCAGCTGGGCAACTCGCTGAAGCGAGATGATCTCGACATAGACGCCAAGGCCGTCACCCAGGCGATCGAGGATGTGCTTTCCGGTGGGGATCCGAAAATGACACGCGCCGAAATGGAGGATGCGATTGCGGCGGCAAGGCAGCAGCTGGCGCAAGAGCGCCAGGCCCTCGCGGCCAGCAACAAGGCCGCCGGCGACAAGTTCCTCGCCGACAACAAGAACCTGGAGGGAATCAAGGAGACGGCCAGCGGGCTGCAGTACAAGGTCGTCCAGGAAGGAAGCGGACCCAGGCCCACGGCGACCGATACGGTAGTGGTCCATTACCGGGGCACCCTGCTGGACGGCTCAGAATTCGACAGTTCCTACCAGCGGCAGCAGCCCGCCTCCTTGCCCCTCAACGGCGTGATCAAGGGCTGGCAGGAGGGACTGCAACTCATGAATGCCGGGTCCAGATACACCTTTTTCATTCCCGCTGAGCTGGCGTACGGCGAGCGGGGGGCGGGTAACCAGATCGGCCCCAACTCCACCCTGATCTTTGATGTGGAACTGCTCGAGATCAAGTGATAGTCCAGGTATTGAGACTTTAATTCAGAGCCTTATAAAAGTATTTTAAGGTTGCACCTTCGGTCCGCAACGGGCGCTCGTGATCAACGGCCCGACGAGTGTCTGCGTTTCCGAGACGAGCAGCGCCGCTCACGCCTGTCGCGGGTGAATAACGGGTATTAGACTAAACGGAGAAGATGCTAGACGAGGCGAGTGATGCGGGTACTGTTTTTGATTGGTTTCGGCGCTCTGCTGGTGGTGGCGATCACGGCCTGGTTTGCCCAGGGGCGCCGCAAAGTGATCGCTTATGGGGATGTTCCTGTATACCAGCGCCGCAATTCATTACTTTCCCGTCACGAACGGGCTTACCTGGAAGCCCTGGACCAGACTGTGGGCGCGCATGCTCGCATCTTCCCCAAGGTCCGCCTGGCCGAGATCATCACCTACCCTGTACCCCATCCCCGGTTCCGGCCCCATTGGCAGCGCGTGCAGCGGCGCTGTGTTGACTTTCTGCTCTGCACGCCCAACAGTTTAACGCCGGTGCTGGCGGTGAAGCTGGAATCGCGCGCCGATCGCAGGAAACGGGAGACACAGGGTGTCGATGTCCTCGACGACGCGCTGGAGCTCGCCGGATTGCCGTTGATGCGGGTTCCCATGAGCAATGAATACGAGCCCGGCGAGGTGGCGAGCGAGATCCGCACCACGCTGGCGCGTGCCCAGGGCGGCGACGCCACGCAGTGGTTCGTCAGCGAGGAAGACGAACCCGAGGAGGGGTTATTGACGCGCTTCACGCGTGAGCAACTCCCCACCTTCACCCGCTGGGCCGGTGATCTGCTCAATACAGTCCGCAATAACAGCCGCAGCCTCGTGGCGCGACCAGCTAACAATCGCGGCTAGCCAGGCAGGGCGTCGACCCTGCATTCACGGTGACCGGGGCCGTCAGGCGAGGGCCGCCAGGATACGCTCCCGTATCTGCTCCACCGATCCGATTCCATCGATCTTGACGAATCGCGGCGCCTGTTGGTCGGACTCCGCCCGGCGGGTGTAGTAACCGATCAGGGGTTCGGTTTGCTCGTGGTAAACCTGCAGGCGCTTGCGCACGGTTTCTTCCTTGTCATCGTCGCGCTGGATGAGCGGTTCACCGGTGGCGTCATCCTTGCCTTCGACTTGCGGCGGGTTGAACACCACATGGTAGGTCCGTCCGGAAGACAGGTGCACGCGGCGCCCGCTCATGCGCTTGATGATCTCCTCGTCGGGCACCGCAATCTCCAGCACGTAGTCCACGGCAATACTGTCTTGTTTCATGGCATCGGCCTGCACCAGGGTTCGCGGGAAGCCGTCGAACAGGTATCCGCCGGCACAATCCGGCTGTCCGAGACGTTCCTTGATCAATCCCATGATGATTTCGTCGGACACCAGGCCGCCGGCATCCATGATTTTTTTGGCCTCCTGCCCCAGGGGCGTTCCCGCCTTAACCGCCGCGCGCAACATGTCGCCCGTGGATATCTGCGGAATTCCATAATGATCTTTGATGAAGTTGGCCTGGGTGCCCTTACCGGCACCGGGTCCGCCCAGCAGTATCAGACGCATAGTTTGTTGCTCCCCAGAGAGATTATGGTAATTGCCGGTTGTGCCCGCTCCTGTGCCATGCCGGTCGCCACGCATGCATTGCCATGTTGTGTTGTGCAGCACTGCCAGTGGGTTGGCGTCTGCGGGATTCTTGCTAGAATCAGGCCACTTTAACACAGCCCGGTATTGCGGATGAATCCCGACACTATGTCGCTTGACGCTACCAAGCTCGAAAATCTGATCAACAATTATCTGGTGCCCTGGGGCACCAGGATCTTCTTCGCGCTGGTCATATTTGTCCTCGGCCTTTGGATCGCACGGCGGTTGTCCCGGGTGGTCGGACGTCTGCTGCAACGGGCAGACGTCCACGGGCTGCTGGGGGATTTTCTATCCAAGGTGGTCTACTGGCTGGGCATGGTTGTGGTGCTGTTTGCCGTGTTGGACCAGCTCGGCGTGACCATGACCTCAGCGCTGGCGGTCCTGGGCGCTGCCGGCCTTGCGGTGGGTCTGGCGCTCAAGGATTCACTCTCCAACGTGGCGGCAGGTGTAATGATCATCTTCTTCCGGCTTTTCGATAGCGGCGACTTCGTCGAGGCCGGGGGCGTGAGTGGAAAGGTCATGGAAGTGAACCTTTTCCACACCCGTTTGTTGACGCCGGACAATCGTGAGATCGTCGTGCCAAACTCCCAGATCTACTCTGCCCCGGTGACCAACTATTCAGCCAATGACACCCGCCGCATCGACATGGTGTTCGGCATTGCCTATGAGGACGACATCGGCATGGCGAAAAAGATTATCAGCGAAATCCTGACCGCGGACGATCGTCTGTTGCGCGATCCCGTGCCTGTGGTCGCGGTGTCGGAATTGGCCGACAACAGCGTCAACCTGGTGGCACGCCCCTGGGTACGCGCCAAGGATTACTGGGATGCCAGATTCGACCTCATCGAACAGATCAAGCTGGCCTTCGATCGAGAAGGCATCTCGATCCCCTATCCGCAACGCGACGTGCATCTGCACCGGGTGGGGGCGGCTTGACCCGGATGATCACTGGGGGGCGACTGGAGCTGCCCCCAAGGTGTCGGAGATGGAGTAGTCCATCAGCAACGCGGGGGGCGCATTGTATTCGAGCTGTTGCCCATGCGCGCGCCAGCTCGCTTGCGGGCCACTGGCCTCGGGCGTCGCAGGACCCACCCAACGCGTGCCGTGCGTTCCGTTCCAGTACGGCGTTGAGTCACGCGGAATCGTCGCTATCGTCAGAGACCTCGGGCGAAGTATCCGGCCTAGCCGCGCTGAAGCAGTTCCCGTAGGTCGATGATGGCCGCGTTCGCGCGCGCGATGTAATTGGCCATGATCAGGGAGTAATTGGCAAACAGCCCGAAACCACTGCCGTTGAGGATGACGGGGCTGAGGGTGGACTGCTGCGTGGCCTCGAGTTCCCGGATGATCTGGCGCAGCGAGATCAGGGCATTCTTTTTGCTGAGAATCGCTTCGAAGTCCACTTCCACCGCCTTGAGGATGTGCAGCAATGCCCAGGTCGCGCCGCGGGATTCATAAAACACGTCGTCGATTTCCAGCCACGGCGTTTTGACCACCATTGCGCCGGGTGAATCGGTGGACTGCTGAGCCTCCGGGTCGCCGGCCAGGTCGGTGTTGACACGCATCTGGCCGACGCTTGCGCTCAGACGCTGGGACAGGCTGCCGAGCCGCTTCTCCATGATCTCCAGATACTGGCGCAGGTTGTCGGCGCGGGCGAAGAACTCGGCCTGGTTCTGCCCTGACGCGTGCAGTCGGTCGCGGTACCGGATCAGCGACTTGATGCCGTCGGCATATTCTGATTCGGTGGCGGGAAAGATCCACGAGTCATTCTGAAAATTGAACTGCGGTTCCGCGCGGGCGAGGTCGGGATCCTCGATGGACTGGGACTGTGAACGCGCAATGTGGTTGCGCAGGGCGGCAGCGCCGTCGCGCAGCATCACCAGAACACCGAATTCCCAGTTTGGCATGTTGTCCAGCAGCACCCCGGGCGGCATGACGTCATTGGACAGGTAGCCGCCGGGCTTGTGCAGCAAATGGTCGCCGATCCGAACCAGGGTGTGGGTGAATACGAAGCCGGTCGCGGGGCTGCTTTGGGGGTCCGGCCAGTATGCCAGCGCCGCCTCCCGTACGTCGAAGAGGTCCGGCTCGCGGCTCCAGTACCAGCCGACCACGACGGTAAGCAGACTCAGAGTGATCAGCACCAGGCCCGCGGACCACAGCACGCCCTTCTGGCGCATGGTGGACGGGCGATAGGCATTGGCTATTGACTGCAGACCGCGTCCCGCGCGGGCGGCTAGGTTGCTCCGAGGTTGCGACATGGCTGTGAGGGCGGCACCTGTGTGGCCTTTGCAATGCTTTACAATGGTGGCGTATGCGGCAATTTCCAAGCCCCCGCCTACTCGGTCACGAAACGCAACCAGATCATCATGACACAACCCGATCCGCGCCTCGCTAAGGTCATGGTTTATCTGTCCTGGATACTGCTGGTTCTACTGCTGACCTGGTTGTTCAGTGAGACGCTGGACCGGCAGCACAACCCGAACCGGGATCCTCAATCAAGGAGCGTCGCGGGTGCCAGGGAGATCAGCCTTCAGCGCAACCGGCAGGGGCATTACGTGGTGACGGGAGCCATCAATGATGAGCCCGTGGTATTTCTGCTCGACACCGGTGCCACGCACGTCTCGGTGCCGGTCGCCGTGGCACGGCGGCTGGGCCTGCAGCCGGGGCGACGGGTCTTGATGCAAACCGCAAACGGGGTGATCGCCGTGCAGCGCACGACCCTGGACCGGGTCGCCATTGGAGACGTCGGGTTGTCAAACGTTACTGCGAGCATCAATCCGCATCAGGGCGGCGAACAAGTGCTACTGGGGATGGCCTTCCTCAAGCAGGTCGAGTTGGTGCAGCGGGGTCAGACGCTGATCATACGGCAGCGGTGAATCGCCCGGCGCGTTCAGTTTTCGTTCAGATTGGGTTCAGCACCGGTTAAGCATGGCCGGTCTACTCTGTCCTCCACGTGCTGGACAGAGGCAACCGATCAACCATTCACACTGCTTTGCTGAACAGGAGCGAAAACATGAACCAGATCTCGACAATGCTGATCACCGGGGGGCTGATGGCGCTACTGGCGACGCCGGCGATGGCTGGCAAGGACCGGCATGGGACTGATACCTACTACGATTATGCCAGGGTCATCAAGGTGCGAGAGCTCACAGAAATTGTCCAGGTGGACCACCCGCGGGAGGTCTGCTGGACTGAACAGGTATCTTACCAGGTGCCTGGCCCGGCCCCGCAAACCTACACGCCGGAGATCGTCGGTGGCATCATCGGCGGTGCGATCGGCAACCAGTTCGGCAGGGGCAGCGGCCGCAAGGTCGCCACCGTGGCCGGCGTGTTGCTCGGGGGTTCGGTTGCCCACGACCTTAAGAACCGGCACCGGCACCGTCACACCGTCAACGAGCCGGTGCAACGCTGCGAGATACGGCACGAGTATCACGAGGAAGAGCGGGTCGTGGGTTTCCGGGTGAAGTACCGCTACCAGGGGCGTGTTTATCGCACCCGCATGGATCATCACCCAGGCGAGCGCGTCAAGGTACGGGTACAGGTCGCGCCCGTGCACTGACCTGGACCGGTGCCGGGAAAAGGTATAATCGTGACTCCAGAAACCAGGGTGACACATGGCCCGCAACAGGTCTTCGATGACGAATCGCCTGCGTAGTCTCGTTTGCTGTCTGATGCTTGTTATGGCCGTCGGTCCACCTGCACTGTGGGCGGATCAGAACGACGGCCTGTCGCTGGAACAGGCGGTGGCCATGGTTCGTCGGCAAACCGGTGGCACCATACTCGCCGCTGAACCCCGCAACGTGAACGGTAAATTGATGTACCGGATCAAGGTCCTGACCAAACAGCAGCACGTTCGCAACGTGTGGATTGATCCGGGCAGAAACGGCAAGAAGCGGTAGCTGGATGCGTATTCTGGTGGTTGAGGACGAGGCCGGGATCCGCGATCGGGTGGCGGCCAGATTGCGCCAGGAGGGATATGCGGTCGATTGCGCCGCCGATGGTGAAGAGGGCCTTTACTTCGCTACCGAGTATCCGGTCGATCTCGCCATCGTGGATCTCGGTCTGCCAAAACTGGATGGATTGGCCTTGATCCGGCGTGTGCGCGACGCAGGCAAGGTTTTCCCCGTACTGATATTGACCGCGCGTTCGCGCTGGCAGGAAAAGGTGGAAGGCCTGGAGGCCGGCGCCGACGATTACCTGTCCAAACCGTTCCACCTGGAGGAACTCGTTGCGCGTCTGCGCGCCCTGTTGCGCCGCTCCGCCGGGTTGGCGCAGGCCAATATCACCTGCGGACCGGTGGAGATGAACACATCCAGTCACGACGTGAAGTTGGATGGCGAATTACTGGAACTCACGGCTTACGAGTACCGCTTACTGGAATACCTGATGTTGCATGCCGGCAAAGTGATATCCAAGGGCGAACTCACCGAGCACATCTACGAGGAGGACCAGGACCGGGACAGCAACGTTATCGAAGTATTCATTGGCCGCCTGCGCAGGAAGCTCGACCCCGACAACAGATGGAAACCGATCGAGACCCTGCGGGGCCGCGGCTATCGATTCACGTCGCGACCGGGCGACTGACATGTCCCTGAACCTGCGCCTGTCGCTCGCGGCCTCGGTGGCCCTGGCCGCGTTTCTCGGCGTCACCGGCATGGTGCTTGACCGTGCCTTTCAGTCCAGCGCCGAGACCGCCGCTGAAAACCGCCTGCATGGGCAATTGCTCGGTCTGCTGGCAGCGGCGGAACTGGACCTCGATGGAGTTCTACAGGTGCCCGCGGACCTGCCGGAACCGCGCTTCGCACGGCCGGGATCCGGTTTGTATGCGAAGGTGGTGACTGCCGCCGGCGAACTGGTCTGGCGATCGACCTCGCTACTGGACCTGGGCCTGTCTGCCGAAATCCCGCTGAGCGCCGGGGCGGCGATGTTTACGCGCGAGGTGTTGAACAACGGTGACCCGGTGTTTCGCTACCGGCTCAGTACGGTGTGGGAGGGCGCAGACCACCCGCGACGGGTGTACGAGTTTTCCGTTGCCGAAGCTCTGGACGGGTTTCGATCCCAGGTAGCGGCCTTCAGGCGGACGCTATGGTTCTGGTTGCTGGGGGCGGCGTTCCTGTTACTGCTGGTGCAGGGCATGGTGCTCAGATGGAGCCTACGCCCCCTGCGTCGAGTCGCGCGGGAAATCCACTGGGTGGAGACCGGCGACCGGGAACAGATTGCCGCAGACTACCCACGCGAATTGCGCCCGCTCACCGACAACCTCAATGCGATGCTGAAGAACGAGCTGCAACAACGGCGGCGTTATCGCGACACCCTGGCCGATCTTGCGCACAGTTTGAAGACGCCGCTGGCCGTGCTGCAGGGACTGACCGAGGGCGGAGCGCAGGCGCGTGTCGATGGCCATGAAGTCTACAGCCAGGTGATGCGTATGCAGGATATCGTGCAGTACCAGCTGCAGCGTGCCAGTGCGGGTCAGGCCACTTTCATGCAACCGTTACCGGTGGCCGATCAGCTCGAAAAGGTGCTGGCGGCGTTGGACAAGGTCTATCGGGACAAACGACTTGAAAAGCATGCGGACGTCCCCGACGATGTGCAGTTCTATGGCGATAAAGGAGACCTGTTGGAGGTGCTGGGAAACCTGCTCGACAATGCATACAAGTACGGTCGGAGCCGCATCCGGGTAACCGCCAGTGCGGTCGCTTCGTCCCAGCACCGCCGGCCCGGACTGACACTCGAAGTCGAGGACGATGGCCCTGGAATCGCAGACGCCGTGCGAGAGCGGGTGCTGAAGCGGGGCGTGCGCGCTGATTCCCGCGTCGAAGGTCAGGGTCTGGGGCTGGCCGTGGTCATGGACATCATTACGGCCTACGGTGGTCAGCTGGACCTGGGGCGTGGCGCCGACGGCGGGGCGCGCGTCACCGCGACCTTTCCACCGAGCTGACGCCATGGCCTGGTGGGGAAAGCTGATCGGGGGCACTTTCGGGTTCATGCTCGGCGGCCCGCTGGGAGCGGCCCTGGGCGCTGTGCTCGGCCACAGTTTCGACAAGGGGCTGGGGCAGATGGACAGTGGGGGTGGCCCAAGCGGTGACCCGGAGCGTATTCAGGCTGCGTTTTTCGCCGCGACTTTTTCCGTCATGGGACACGTCGCCAAGTCGGATGGCCGGGTGTCGCAGCCTGAGATTGCCATGGCAGAGCAGCTGATGCGACAAATGCGCCTGTCGGCGGGTCAACGTCGCGCGGCCATCGGCCTATTCAACGAAGGCAAACGCAGTGATTTCCCGTTGGACGCCGCCCTGGAACAATTCCGCCGCGAATGCCATCGACGTACCACCCTGTTGCAGATGTTCCTGGAGATCCAGATTCAGGCCGCGTTGGCGGATGACCGCCTGCACGCCGACGAGAACCGGATGCTGCTGCGGGTGGCTGCGGATCTCGGTTTTTCGGCCGACCGGGTCGAACAGTTGATACACATGCTGAGCGGCGCGGCCCGCCAGCGGAGTGCCGGCGATGGCAGGGCCGGCGGGCCTGGCGAGCTGGCGGCGGCGTACGAGACCCTGGGAGTCGGGACGGCGGCCGACGACGCTGAGGTAAAGCGCGCTTACCGCCGGCTGATGAACCAGCACCACCCTGACAAGCTGGTGGCCAAGGGCCTGCCGGAGGAAATGGTCAAGCTGGCGACCGAGAAGACCCAGCAGATACGGACCGCCTACGAACGGATCAAGCGGGCGCGGCAGTGAGCGGGCGACGTGAGGTATCATTCCCGCACGGGCCGACGGATATCCCGGCACCGGCCGCGTAGAGTCGTTCCGGCACAGCGGCAGGGCGATCACCCAAAATCGGAGAGTATGAATCAGATGGTAATGGCAATCAGAGTGCATACGCCTGGCGGGCCCGAGGTAATGCAGTGGGAATCAGTAACGGTACCGGCTCCCGGCGAGGGGGAAGCGGTGGTGCGGAATACCGCCGTGGGGCTGAATTTTATCGACGTCTACCATCGAACGGGCGTCTATCCAGCGGGTGACGCCCCGTTTGGCATTGGCCTGGAAGGTGCGGGCGTGGTGACGTCGGTGGGGCCCGGTGTGACTGACGTTCGCGAGGGTGACCGGGTCGCGTACGCGACACCGCCGACCGGCGCCTATGCCGAGGAACGGGTGATGCCCGCCGACCGGCTGGTGCCGCTGCCCGCGGATATCGATGAGCGGACCGCCGCCGCCATGATGCTGAAGGGTATGACGGCACGCTACCTGCTAAAGCGCACTTACCCGGTGCAGCCGGGAGACGTGATCCTGTTCCATGCCGCCGCCGGTGGCGTCGGGCTGATTGCCTGTCAGTGGGCCAAGCACCTGGGTGCCACGGTAATAGGCACCGTGGGCTCGCGGGAAAAGGCACAGCTCGCCGCGGCGCACGGCTGCGACTTTCCGATCCTTTACACCGAGGAGGATTTCCATGACCGGGTCCGCGATATCACCGGTGGGGCCGGGGTACCGGTGGTCTACGACTCGGTGGGTGCGGCGACCTTCGACAGGTCCCTGGACTGCCTGCGCCGGTTCGGAATGCTGGTGGTATACGGGCAATCCTCGGGCAAAATAGCACCCTTCGATCCGGGCATCCTGGCGGCCAAGGGGTCCCTGTACCTGACCCGTCCAACCTTGTTCAACCACATTGCCGAGCGGGACGACCTGCTGACGTCGGCGGCGGACCTGTTCGACGTGGTCGGCAAGGGCATAGTGAAGATCGAGATCAACCAGATCTACCCGTTGAGCGAGGCCGTACGCGCCCACCAGGACCTGGAGCATCGCCGCACCACGGGTTCAACGGTCCTGATCCCCCACAGCTGACGCGGTGAACCGCTCTAGCCACAGCGCGGTGGCGCCAGCCACCGCCGCCGGCATAACGAAGAGATTCACGACGGGCAGCAGTGTTCCAGTCGTCACTGCGGCGCCGAACCCCAGGCTTAACCAGCGATGCTGCCCGACGCTGGTGCGGACCTGGCGAAAGCGCAGTTGCTGCTTAGACATCGGATAATCCAGGTATTGCAGCGCCATCATCCAGGCGCTGAAAAGCATCCAGGCGGCGGGCGCCAGAAGCTGCAGCAGGGGTACGATGAAAAGTAACAACAGGGGCAGCGCCCATGCCAGATAGTAGGCAAACTTGCCGGTCTCGTTCAGCAGGACAGGCAGCACATCACGAAGCAGCTGCGCCCAGTCCGGTGGCGGATCGATCGTCTGGCCCCGCAATTGGTATTCGACCGCCGCCGCCAGTAAGCCGTTGAAGGGGGCGGACAGCAGATTGGCGACCAGGGTAAAGGTGAAAAACATCAGCAGCAGCAAGCTTATCCCGAACGCCAACCACAACAGCCAGCGGGCCAGTACCGCCCACCAGCCGCCCGCGGCGGGCATCAGCGAATCGATCAGACCGCCGAAAGCGTTCATGCCCATCAACATGAGCACGGCGAAGACAAGTAGATTGATCAACAAGGGCAGGACCGCATAGCGGCGACTGCCGCGGGCCCACAGCAGGCGAAACCCGCGCGGCAGATAACCTGCCCCGGTTACGAAATCACCGAGCACACTTCATCCGATGTATGAAGATTCTTTGTTGACAACCGCAACCGTCTGCGGTCCGCGCGTCAAGCAGCCAGTTTTTAGCTAGAAATTTATTTAGATAGGTCTTCTATCTATATGTAAAAAAATGGGAAATATGATTCGATCAAGGAAGCGTCACAAGCTCTGCCGCCTGCCAGCCATGGGCGCGGTGTTCGGCAACCACAGTGGTGTAGATGCCGCCGCGAACGTTGAACCTGGCGGTGATCCGCATGAAGCGCGGGTGCAGGGCCGTCACCAGGTCGTCAAGGATGCGGTTGGTGACCGCCTCGTGAAATGCACCCTGGTCACGGTAGGACCAGACGTAGATTTTCAATGCCTTCAGTTCCACGCATTTGGCGGCCGGCACGTATTCCAGCTGCAAGGTCGCGAAGTCCGGTTGGCCGGTTTTCGGACACAGGCAGGTGAACTCCGGTATCTCGATGCGGATGGTGTAGTCGCGCTGCGTGTCGGGGTTGTCGAACGTTTCCAATTGGCGGCTGGGCTGCGTGGGCATTTTGTCTTGCTTGTGGTAATTTCCGGCTGGAAATTCTACCCTAAACAGTTATCCACGAAATCACTGTGATAAATGCATTGTCTTTAAGAATCGAGATCAGAATCCCCCTGCTGAAGGGCGCGAAATGCGTCTGAAGCACATCAAACTCTCAGGCTTCAAGTCCTTCGTCGACCCCACCACCATCTCTGTCCCCGCCGACCTGGTTGGGGTCATAGGACCCAACGGCTGCGGCAAATCCAACGTCATTGATGCCGTGCGGTGGGTGATGGGTGAGTCGTCTGCGAAGACCCTGCGCGGGGATAGCATGGCGGACGTGATCTTCAACGGCTCGAGCGCCCGCAAACCGGTCGGCAAGGCCGCGGTCGAGTTGGTGTTCGACAACGATCAGGGCAAGGCACCCGGCGCCTATGCCAGCTACAGCGAGATAGCGATCCGTCGGGAATTGTCCCGGGACGGCCAGTCCAACTACTACATCAACAAAGACCGCTGCCGGCGTCGTGATATCACCGATATCTTTCTCGGCACCGGCCTGGGGCCGCGTTCCTACTCTATCATCGAACAAGGCATGGTGAGCCGCATCATTGAAGCCAAGCCCGAAGACCTGCGTGTCCTGATCGAGGAAGCCGCCGGGATATCGAAATACAAAGATCGCCGCCGCGAGACGGAGACCCGTATACGCCATACCAGGGAGAACCTGGCCCGGGTGCAGGACATCCGCAGCGAGCTGGAGACCCAGCTCAGACGCCTCAAGCGTCAGTCCAGCGCCGCCGCCCGTTACAAGGAGTTAAAGCAGGAGGAACGCCTGCTCAAAGCGCAACTGCTGAGTCTGCGCTGGCGAGAACTGGATCGCCAGGTCGGCGAGCGGGACCGCGTCCTGGCCACGCGCCAGCAGCAGGTGGACGCCAGGCTTGCGGATCAGCGTGGAGTGGAGCGGCGGATCGAGGAACTCCGGCAGCGGCAAACGGAAGCGAACGAAGTCCTGAACAAAGTGCAGGGATCCTACTACCGCGCCGGCGCGGAGATTGCCAGCGTCGAACAGGAGATTGCTCACCTGCGGGAAACGCGTCAGCAGCAACAGCAGGAGTTGGAACGCCTGTTCGAGGCGCGTGGTGAGGCGGATACCCACCTGAGCAGTGATATCGAGCGAATCGGCGAGCTGGAGCGGCAACTGGGCGATCTGTCGCCAAGGCTCGAGCAGGCCGATCGCCAATTCAACATCGTGCAGGCAGAGCAGGAACAGGCGGAACGCGAATTTCACGCCTGGCAGATGGAATGGGAGCAGTTCGGCCGGGTGGCCTCGCAACCCGATCAGGACCGCGAGGTGCAAAAGACGCGGCTCTCCGAGCACGAGCAACAGATTCGGCGACTGATTGACCGGGAGAATCGGCTGGATGCCGATCTGCAGCATATCGAAGACGAGCTTTCCTCAGCAGAGAACGAGGAGTTGGCCGACAGGATTACGGAGATGGGAGAGCGCTGCCTGTCACTGGAACGGGACATGGACGGCATAGAGGCGGCGATCCAGGCGGCGCGCGAACAGTTGGCTCTGGACACTCGGGATATCGATGAGCTGCGTAATCGTCGCCACTCTCTCGAGGCGCGACTGGAATCGCTGCAGGAGATGCAGGCGGCCGCGTTGGGTGAGAACGATCCCGATTTGGCGCAGTGGCTGGCGTCTACCGACCTGAACGAGGCGCCGCGCCTGGCCGCCGAGCTGCGTGTAGCCGACGGCTGGGAGCGTGCTGCAGATCGGGTGTTGGGCGCCAGGGTCGGCGCGGTACGGGTCGAGTCCCTTGACCGGCTCGGTGCAGCCGCTGCCGGATTCTCTGGATCCGAGTTGTACTTGGTGGAGCGCTCGGTGGGTCACAGTGCGGCTCCCGGCCGCCGGCAGCGCCTCAGCGACGTGATCAGTTGCGACCAGTTCGACCTCACACCGTGGCTGCGCGACATATTTACGGCCGAAGACATCGTTGAGGCGCTGGCGCGACGGCCCCAGCTTGGCCCCCGGGAGTCCGTGGTGACTCGCGACGGCGCCTGGGTGGGACCGCACTGGCTTGCTCTCGTCAACGACAAGGTGTCCCGTGCGGGCCTGATGGCCAGGGAAAACGAGATCGAAAAGCTGGCTGGCGAGGTCACTGCCCTGCAGGCGGCCGAGCGCAATAGCGCGGCCGGCCTGGACGCGGCGCGAATGTCGCTGGCGGAGCTGGAGGAGGCGCTGGTCCAAAAGCGCAAGAACCTTGCCGCGGAGAACCATCAGCTCAGCGAGGCGCGCAGCCGATATGCGCGGCTGGAGGCCCACCGCAGCGAACTGCAGTCACGCCGTGAACGGGTGCTCCATGACCTGGGAGATGTGCATCAGCATCTGCAACAGTTACGTGGCGCGGTCGACCAGGCCAATACCCTGTTGGGCAAGGCCAAGCGCGCGGCGCTGCAGCTGGCGGAACAGCGCGATGCGCTGCTCGCGCGTCGCGACCAGCTGCGTGATGCTCTCAACCAGGTCAACGAGCGTGCCAACACAGACAGGGAGTCGAGACATGCCTTGGCAATGGATCACCAGCGCTGGAACACCGAACTGGAGGCGGTACGAGAACGAGCAAAACGGTTGCAGGCACAGGAGACGGTCATGCAACGCCGCCAGCGGGAACTGGACGGCATGCTTTCCGATGGCGGTCAACCACGACTGGACCTTGAGCAAAAGCTGGCGGCGCTGCTGGCGAAGCGGATCGAGGTGGAAAAGGAACTTGGCCAGGCCCGGGACACGGTCAGCGAAATCGATGAGTCGCTGCGCGCCCAGGCGCAGGGGCGCGCGGGATTGGAGCAGGGGGTTCAAAGTGCCCGTGAGGAGCTGGAGCAAGCCAGCATGGAGCGCCAGGAAATCAAGGTGCGGCGGGATACCGTTTTCGAGCAGATCAGGGAAGCGGACTTCGACGCCTCTGCGCTGCTGGAACAACTGCCCGAGGAGGCCTCGGTGGAGGCCTGGCAGGAGGACCTGGACCGGGTCTGCAAGCGAATCGATCGCATTGGACCGGTAAACCTGGTTGCCATCGAGGAATATGAGGAACAGTCGCAGCGCAAGGCCTATCTGGACAAGCAGCACCAGGACCTCGTGGAAGCGCTGGCAACCCTGGAGTCGGTGATTCAGAAAATCGATCGAGAGACCCGGATGCTGTTCAAGGAAACCTTCGAGAGCCTCAACCAGCGTTTCCAGGGTTTTTTCCCACGCCTGTTCGGGGGCGGCAGTGCGTATCTGGAGCTGACGGGCAACGACTTGCTGGAGACAGGCGTCGGGGTCATGGCCAGGCCGCCGGGAAAGCGGAACAGTACCATCCACCTGTTGTCCGGCGGTGAAAAGGCGTTGACCGCAGTATCGCTGTTATTTTCGTTCTTCGACCTCAATCCGGCGCCCTTCTGCATGCTGGACGAGGTGGATGCGCCGCTGGACGACGCCAACGTGGAACGTTACAGCGAAGTGTTGAAGACCCTTGCTGACCGCACGCAGCTGATCTTCATTACCCATAACAAGATCACCATGGAGCGGGCGGACATACTGATAGGGGTGACCATGGGCGAGCCTGGCGTGTCGCGGCTGGTCGCCGTGGATGTGGAAGAGGCGATGCAAATCGCGGCGCAATGATAGGGCTGCAGACAGCGTTGTTCATCGCCGGCCTGGTGGTGCTGGTGGTCGTATTGATCATTTCCTACGACAAGTATCGGTTGCACAGGATCCAGAGCCGCGAGGCGGAGCGGGAGGGCATTGACAGTGACCAGGAAGAGCCGTCCCTGGTTCCCCGATCCGGATTTCGCGTCGAACCCGACCCACCGCAAATTACGGACCAGCAGATTGTCACGCCCCGGCCGACGCCGCCGGCGCTGAAGCCCGAATTCCTGCCCGAGACCGAGCTGGCACCCGGTGCAGAAGAGGAAATGGCTGATCAAATCGACGTCGAGGTGTCGGAGCAATCGGCGTTGGCCGCAGCAGATTACAGTATGGAAGAGGAGGAGTACGCGCGCCCGGCGTCGCAGGAAGCGGAACCGGCGGCCGATGCCGCGGGCGCCGCGTTGTCTGAAGAGCGCTGGAAGGAAGAACTGCTGGAAGTGGAACAGGTCGCCAGGTCGTCCATCCATAGGCCAGCCTCGTTGCAGGAACGGCAACCGGCTGCCGACGGGCTACAGATCGAGTTCGTCGCCCGCCTTCCGGGCAGCAACGTAATCAAGCGCGATACCGCGCTGGGGCTTTACCGGCAGTACGAATTCGATCTGAAGAAGGCTCACAGGATCTTCGGGTTGAGTCATCCCGCGCGGATATGGTGTGACCTGGAGAAGCAGCCTGAATCAGCGCGCTTCACGGACTTCGGGATGACCATACAACTGGCGGATTCCGCCGGCCCGATATCTGAGTCAGAACTGAATCAATTCTCCCAGATGGTGCTTCGCTTCGCGGACGTATTCGGACGCCGCTTCAGATTTTCCGCCAGCTTCGACGAGGCCATGGAGCAGGCCAGGGAGATCGACGAGCTGTGCCGCAAGTACGATGCCCTGGCGATTCTCAACATAGTTACCCGAGACGCGATGTTCCGCGGAACCGAGATCGACCGTTGCGCCCGTGAGCTCGGCATGGAGATCAACCGGCGGCACTTCTACCAGAAGCGCCGTGCTGGCGGTCGCGGCGAGCAGCACCTGTACAGTCTGGCCAACCTCAACGGCAACGGCGAGCTGGATGGGGACCTGACGCGTTTTCGTACCAATGGTGTCACCCTGTTCATGAACATTCCCTGCACCGGGGACCCCGCGCAGACCTTCGGCGAGATGATCAGCGATGCCAAGCAGCTATGCAAGCAGCTTGACGGGAAGCTGGTAGACCAGAACCAGCGTGGTATGACCCAGAAGGGCCTGAAACGCATCTCCCAGGAAATCCGGCAGATGGCGGCCGAAATGGAGAGCGACGGCATCGTACCAGGCAGCGAACTCGCGCTGCGTCTTTTCTGACCCCATGTCGTCCGAGCAACCGGTTCCGGGTTCGGCGCGGAAGCGGGTAGCGAAACTCCGTGCCGACCTGGAGCAGCACAACTATCGCTATTACGTGCTGGACGACCCCACCATTCCGGACAGCGAGTATGATCGCTTGTTGCGTGAACTGGAGGAGCTTGAGCACCGGTATCCTTCGCTGGTGAGCGAGGACTCGCCGACCCAACGGGTCGGCGCGGCACCCGTATCGGGTTTCGTCACGGTCCGGCACGAAGTGCCGATGCTGTCCCTGAGCAACGCCTTCGATGAGGAAGAGGTCATCGCGTTCGACAGGCGCATCCGGAACCGAACGGCTTTAGAAGAGATCGAGTACGTCGTCGAACCCAAGCTGGATGGCCTCGCAGTCAGCCTCCGCTATCAATCCGGCCTGCTGGTGAGCGGTGCCACACGGGGCGACGGCGTTACCGGCGAGGACGTGACCCAGAACGTCAAGACCATCCGTTCCGTGCCGTTGCGTCTGCGCGGCGGCGGTTTTCCCTCGACGCTGGAAGTGAGGGGGGAGGTCTATATCTCGCACCACGGGTTTGCGGCCCTTAACGAGCGGCAGCGCAGGTCCGGCGGCAAACTGTTTGTCAATCCCCGCAACGCCGCAGCCGGCAGCCTGCGCCAACTGGATCCTAACCTCACCGCGCAGCGCCCCCTGGAAATAGTCTTCTATGCCGCCGGCAAGGTCGAAGGCGGCGCGGTGCCGGACCGGCAGATCGAAATGCTGAAGGCGTTCCGGAGCTGGGGCCTGCGAACCTCTCCGCTCGCCCGCCTGGTACAGGGGATTGAGGCCTGTCTGCACTATTACCAGGACTTGCAGCAGCAGCGGGCCACGCTTGCTTATGCTATAGACGGCATTGTCTACAAGGTCGACAGCATCTCCCTGCAGCGGGAGTTGGGAAATATCTCGCGAGCGCCGCGCTGGGCGCTCGCACACAAGTTCCCGGCCGACGAGGAGATGACGATTGTTCGCGATATCGAGGTCCAGGTGGGACGTACCGGGGCCGTGACCCCGGTGGCACGCCTGCAGCCCGTCTTTGTCGGCGGTGTCACCGTGTCCAATGCGACCTTGCACAACAAAGCGGAGATCGAGCGCCTGGACATCCGTATAGGCGACACCGTCGTCGTACGCCGCGCGGGTGACGTGATCCCTGAAGTGGTATCCGTGGTGAAGGAAAAGCGCCCGCGGGGCACCGCGAAATTCAGATTTCCGGTGCGCTGCCCGGTGTGCCGCTCCGAGATCGTTTACGAAGGGGAGGGGATCATCGCGCGATGCAGTGGCGGGCTTTATTGTCCTGCGCAGCGCAAGCAGAGTATCAAGCATTTCGTTTCGCGCCGGGCGCTGGACGTGGAAGGCCTGGGTCACAAGCTCGTTGAGCAACTGGTGGACACGAAAATAGTTGAGAACGTTGCCGACCTTTATGACGTGGACAAGGTCAACGAGGATTCCCTGTCTGCGCTGGAGCGGCTGGCGGCAAAATCAGCGCACAACATCGTCGCGGCGCTGGAGCACAGCAAGAAAACAACGCTCGCGCGCTTCCTGTTCGCACTCGGCATCAGCCAGGTCGGGGAAACGACGGCCCAGCAGTTGGCCGATCATTTCGGCGATCTGGATGCCCTGATTCAGGCCGAACCGGATGCGTTACAGCAGGTGCCCGACATCGGCCCCGTAGTGGCCGAGAACATTCATGCCTTCTTTGCCCAGCCGCATAACCGGAAGGTCGTTAGGCGCCTGCGCCAAGGGGGAATTTCTTGGCCTGACACGGCCCGTCAGCGGCCCAGTGGGGTCCCGGCAGGGCCGCTCGCGGGCAAGACCTTCGTGATTACCGGGACCCTGACCGACATGACCCGGGAGCAGGCGAAAGCGAAGCTGCAGGATCTCGGCGCGAGGGTTACCGGCAGCGTGTCGAGGAACACCGATTACGTGGTCGTCGGCGCGGAGCCTGGCAGCAAGGCCGACAAGGCGGAGCAGCTGGGCGTCGATATACTTGATGAATCGCAGTTGGAAAGACTTCTCGAAAGCACTTGAGGGACTGCGCCGTGCGCTACGCCCACGCTACGGTGCTTAATCCGACCGCGGGGCAGGGGAAAAGCGCGTCAGCGTCGCTTGCCGCCGTGGACCCGTCCCTGTCTGCCCGGCCGCTGCCGGGCAATCCACGCGCTGAATCTGGCAACGGCCGGATGCGCCGCCAGTGCCTGCAGCGTGTTGTAATGCCGTTCCAGGCTCTTGTAGTCGAGCGCGGCATGAATGTTCTTGTGACACGGGCGACAGACGCGGATGATGCGCTGAAGGACCTCGGCGCGCGAGAACAGGCGCTCGTTTCGTTTGTTGCTGTGGCGGGTGCGCGGGATGAGGTGATGTATGGTGATATCAGGAACCCATCGTCCGCAGAGCTGGCAGCGGTCAGCGTCGGTGGCTTCGCTGTCGGGACCTAGTTGCTCATGATGCGGCACAGCGGGGTCTCGGTGGCATCAGGGTCAGGCGCGACGCACCAGGTGTACGATGTTGCCGGGGTTGAGGATCCAGAAGCCTTCGACGCCCCCGGGCAACGGCTCTATGGTGTCGCAGCATCGGATGCCCCGGGCGGTCAGTTGCTCACGCGCCGCCGCAACGTCGTGGCAGGTGATCTCCAGCCAGATTTCCGCCTGGCTGAGTTGATCGGCGCGATCTATCCACAGCCGCTGGGCCCCGAATTCGAAAACAGTCGAGGCCTCCGTCGACGAGATCTGATGCAGTGCCAGGATATCCCGGTAGAAGGCTACCGTTTGCGCGTACTCGGATGCGGGGACCTTGATCGCAATGTTGGCGCCGGGACGAAATTCTGCCGCAGCTTTGCCGTCATGTTTCACGCATCGACTCCCTTGCCGCCGTCACAGAACACCTTGCGCGCCACCGCATAAAGGAAGTGGGCCGTGAGCAGCAGCCATAGCGGCCCGATCAGTATGAGATGGGCCGTAAACACCCATCCGGTACCATGGCGCAGGTTCATGGCCAGTTCGATGGTCCCTATGATGATTGTGCAGCCGGCCGCCACATAGAACATCGGTCCTTCGTCGAGCAAGGCGATTTCCAACGCCGAGCGCCGGCATTTGCGGGGCGGTCGTAGAGGCGGTGAATGTACTCTCGTGGTCACGATCGTTCCTCTTCGCATTACTCTGTGAATTACCCATCGCTTGGCGTTGTCGGCGACCGGGGTCTTATAATCCCGGAGGTGTGCATCGCGGTCAACATCCTGCCAAGTAACATGAACAGCTGGCGCAAGCAGTCAGAGCACGCAAGCGAGGACGTGGGCGAATGAAGGAAAAATGGGAATTGTGGCGAGAGCATTTTCCCCGGCTTGCCACGGCGCCCGGTTCCAGGGAGTTGGCGGCGGATACCCGCTTGGTGGTGCTGCCGGCAGGACGGTCGGTATTTCGCGCCGGCTCCGCATGCGACAATTATCTGCTGGTGGTCGGCGGTTGCGTGAAGGTTCTGCTGACCACCGAGTCGGGTCGCGAAGTGTTGCTGTATCGGGTGCGAGCGGGGGAGTCCTGTATTCTCACCACTTCCTGCCTGATCGCCGGTCAGCACTACCCTGCACAGGGTGTCAGCGAAGATGAGTTGACAGCATTTGCCTTGGGCAGGGAGCGCTTCCAGCGGCAGATCGACTGTTCCAATGCTTTTCGGGAATTCGTATTCGATAATTTTTCCAGGCGCTTGGCAGAGGTGATAGCGCGCATGGAGCAGGTAGCGTTCGGCCCCATCGACGCGCGGCTAGCCCAGGCACTGCTGGCGCGCGGCTCCCCGGTGACGGCAACCCATGAGGCCCTCGCCGGCGAGCTGGGCACCGCGAGGGAGGTGGTTTCCAGGCACCTCAAGCGCTTCGAGGCCGAGGGTTGGGTCCGGTTGGGGCGGGGCAGCATAGAGGTCCTGCGCCCGGAGCTCCTCGCCCGTCTGTGAGCAGTTTCGTTGTGTGACCGGGTCACTGACAGCGGCTGACGGATGGGGCAAGATAAGCCCATCAATCAGTCATTCGCAAACGAGGTGAAATCAAATGATCAAGAACATGGGCAGTGTAGACAGGGTGATCCGCATCGTATTGGGCATTGTGCTCTTGTCGCTGGTGTTCGTGGGCCCGCAGACCCCCTGGGGATGGATTGGGGTGGTTCCGTTGCTGACCGCTTTGGTCGGATGGTGCCCGGCCTATACGCTGTTTGGCATCAAGACCTGCAAAACCGCCTAGCGGCGGCCACAAAGCAAGCTGCGCGTAGAGGCGAGCCGGGCGCTCGCCTCTACCTTTTCCTGCCCCGGCTTACTCCGCTTTGTTGAAGCGATCCGCGTCCTCCGCCGCCTTGAGCATCTTCAGGGCCTGCTGAAATGCCGCCGACGCCTCCTGCGTCTTGTTGGCCGCCAGCAAACGGCTGCCCTGGGTCATCAGCTGCTCGACCTCCGATTTCTGCTGCGGGGACATGGGCAGGTTCTTGGCCAACTTTTCCTTGATGGCGTCCAGTTGCGCCTGGGGCTCGGAGGAATCTCCGCAGGCCGAGACGGCCAACACCAACAACAGCAAAACTGCGGACATCGAGATCTTCATCTTATTAGCTCCGATATCGGGTTTGGACTAATGGATCTACCTGCTGCCGGCGCGAGGCGGTCGTCCACACTCGGTTCGGCCTGCGCTGTCCGGTCAACCCCGCGGATAGCCGAGCTCCTTGAGGTGCCCGGTTATTTCGTCGAGGATCGCCGGGTCATCAATGGTCGCGGGTGCCTTGTAAGTTTCGCCGTCGGCGATCTGCCTCATGGTGCCCCGAAGAACCTTGCCGGAGCGGGTTTTTGGCAGCCGCTTGACGATGACCGCCTGCTTGAACGCCGCCACCGGGCCGATACGATCGCGGACGAGCTTGACCAGCTCCGGCACGATCTCGTCGTCACTGCGGTTGACACCGGCCTTCAGCACCACCAGGCCCAGCGGTAGCTGGCCTTTGAGGGCGTCGGCGGCGCCGATGACGGCGCATTCCGCGACGTCCGGGTGGCTGGCGAGCACTTCCTCCATGGCGCCGGTGGAAAGCCGGTGGCCGGCGACGTTGATCACGTCATCGATGCGACTCATGATCCACAGGTAGCCGTCCGCGTCGATATAACCGGCATCACCGGTCAGATAGTACCCATCGTAGCGGCTGAGATAGGAATCGACAAAGCGCGCGTCGTTATTCCAAAGTGTCGGCAGGCAGCCCGGTGGCATCGGCAATTTGATCACGATGGAACCCATGTCTCCCGGCGGCACCTGCTCGCCCGCCTCGTTCAGCACCTGAACGTCGTATCCGGGCACCGCCCGCGTGGGCGAGCCCGCCTTCACTGGAGCCGGGTCTATTCCCATGACGTTGGCGGCTATCGCCCAGCCGGTCTCAGTTTGCCACCAGTGATCGATGACCGGCACCTTGAGCATGTCCTGGGCCCATTGCAGCGTGTCCGGGTCGCAGCGCTCGCCGGCCAGGAACAGCATGCGGAATTTCGACAAGTCGTATTTTTTCAGGTAGTCACCCGCGGGGTCTTCCTTCTTGATGGCCCTGAACGCAGTGGGCGCGGTGAACAAGACCCCCACGTCATGTTCATTGATGACGCGCCAGAATGCCCCCGGGTCAGGCGTGCCCACCGGTTTACCTTCATAAATCACGGTGGTACAGCCCTTGAGCAGCGGACCGTAGACGATATAGGAATGACCGACCACCCAGCCCACGTCCGATGCCGCCCAGTACACCTCGCCGTCATCCACGTCGTAGATGTTCTTCATGCTCCATTTCAGCGCCACCGCATGGCCGCCGTTGTCGCGCACCACACCCTTGGGCTGGCCGGTGGTGCCGGAGGTGTAGAGGATGTAAAGCGGGTCGGTCGCGGCCACTGGAACGCAGTCGGCGGGGCTCGCGGCCGCGGCGGCCTTGTGCCAGTCCACATCGCGTCCTGCCTGCAACTCGGCATTAGCCTGCGGGCGTGCCAGAATCACGCACTTTGCTGGCTTGTGACTGGCAATGTCTATTGCCCCGTCCAGTAACGGTTTGTAGGCGATTACACGGCCCGGTTCTATGCCGCAGGACGCGCTCACGATGGCCTTGGGCTTGGCGTCGTCGATGCGGGTCGCCAGCTCGTTGGCGGCAAATCCCCCGAAGACCACCGAGTGAATGGCACCGAGCCGAGCACAGGCCAGCATGGCGATGGCGGCTTCCGGGATCATGGGCATGTAGATGATGACTCGGTCACCCTTACTGACTCCCTGATCGCGCAGCACGCCGGCGAAAGTCGCGACCAGATCACGCAGTTCACTGTAGGTGATGGTTCGCTGCGTGTCGGTCACCGGGCTGTCATAGATGATCGCCAGCTGATCGCCACGACCATTATCAACGTGGTAGTCAACGGCGTTGTAGCAGGTGTTGAGCTCGCCGCCCGCGAACCAGAGATAAAACGGTGCGTTGGAGGCATCCAGTACCTTGTCCCATTTCTTGTACCAGTGGATGTCTTCGGCGGCGGTGGCCCAGAATGCGTCCGGATCGCTCAAGGACTGGTGGTAGACGGATCGATAATCTCCCATTGGTATTTTCCTCGATTATTCTGTGTTGCCCCTGCGCGGGGATCCCGGTTTCGGTGGTCTGCGGTGTAAAACACCATATTATACAAGGGAAAGCCGGTTACCCGAAAAGCCGGAATAAAGAGGCCGGGCCGGAGAGGTGATCCTCTCTGCGGGCTGCCGAGCTAGCGGCGGGATCCCCGTCGCCTCGGTTGATGGAGTGCAGCGGCAGATCGCATATTGGCGGATCGAGTGGTTGAAAGCTCCAAACCCGACGTAATGTGCGGTAAAATCGCGCCCCCCACGGGGTCGGTAGACCCGTCGATGTTAACCCTCTAGGCGAGAGACGCACGTAATGAACAGCTTCAATGCCCGCACCACCCTCGACGTCGCTGGAAATAAATTTCAAATCTATGCACTGGATGCGTTGGCCGATAGGTTCGACCTGACGCGTCTACCATACTCGTTGAAGATTCTGCTGGAAAATCTGTTGCGCTTCGAGGATGGTGCCAATGTCACCAAAGCGCACATCGAGGCGCTGGCGGGTTGGGACTCGAAAGCGGAACCAAGTATAGAGATCTCTTTCACTCCGGCGCGGGTACTGATGCAGGATTTCACGGGGGTGCCCGCGGTCGTGGACCTTGCCACCATGCGAGACGCCATGGTGCAGCTGGACAGCGATCCGGACCGAATAAACCCGCTCTCGCCGGCGGATCTGGTCATAGATCACTCGGTAATGGTCGATCACTTCGGCACCCATGATGCCGTGGATCTGAATGCCGCCATCGAGTACAAGCGCAACCGGGAGCGCTACCAGTTCCTGCGCTGGGGCCAGAAAGCCTTCACTAACTTCCGTGTCGTGCCGCCGGCGACCGGGATAGTCCACCAGGTCAACCTCGAATACCTGGCCCAGGTGGTGTTCAGCCGGGCCGTGGACAGTGTCCAGCAGGCCTACCCGGATACCGTGGTCGGAACCGACTCGCACACCACCATGATCAACGGCGTAGGCGTGCTCGGCTGGGGTGTGGGCGGTATTGAGGCCGAGGCGGCAATGCTAGGTCAGCCAATCCCGATGTTGATACCCCAGGTGGTGGGATTCAGGCTGGAGGGTCGGCTGCCGGAAGGCGCGACGGCGACGGACCTGGTACTCACCGTGGTGCAGATGTTGCGGGAGAAGGGCGTGGTGGGCAAATTCGTCGAGTTCTACGGGGACGGCCTGGACCACCTGTCGCTGGCCGACCAGGCCACCATCGCCAATATGGGGCCGGAGTACGGGGCTACGTGCGGGATCTTTCCGATTGACCGGGAGACCCTGAACTACCTGCGCCTGACCGGGCGCAGCGACGAGCAGATAGCCCTGGTGGAGGCCTATGCACGGCGACAGGGCATGTTCCGCGAAACCGGCGGCCCCGCGGCGGAATACACCGCCGTACTGGAACTGGACCTGGCCGACGTGGTGCCCAGCCTCGCCGGTCCCAAGCGTCCCCAGGACCGGATACCGCTGAGCGAGAGCAAGACCGTGATCGGTGGCCACCTTGCTTCGATGCAGGCCGAGCGGTCGGGCGGCGCCGACCGCAACAGGGACATGGCACGCTTCGAGGAGGAAGGTGGCACCACCGCCGTGGGTGGCGACGAATCACGCCACGCCGGCTCGGCCGAGGTGGAGTGGGAGGGCAGACATTTCACCCTGGATGACGGTGATGTCGTCATCGCGGCCATTACCAGCTGCACCAACACCTCCAACCCCGATGTCATCATGGGCGCCGGACTGCTGGCTAAGAAGGCGGTTGACCGGGGACTCAGCGTCAAGCCGTGGGTCAAGACCTCGCTGGCGCCCGGCTCACAGGTGGTGACTGAGTACCTACGCGAGTCGGGGCTGCTGCCGTTTCTCGAGGAACTCGGCTTCGACGTCGTCGGCTACGGCTGTACTACCTGTATCGGCAATTCCGGTCCGCTGCCGGACGCCATCAGCCAGGCCATCAATGACAATGATCTAATCGCCTGCTCGGTGTTGTCCGGCAATCGCAACTTCGAAGGTCGTGTTCACGCCGATGTGCGCATGAACTTTCTCGCATCGCCGCCGCTGGTGGTGGCGTATGCCATTGCGGGGACCACCAACATCGATCTGCTGAACGAACCGATCGGACAGGACGAGAACGGCAAGGACGTCTACCTCAGGGACATCTGGCCGTCGCAAAAGGAGATCAATGATGCCGTGGGCGCCACTATTACGCGGGAAATGTTCCAGAGCAAGTACGCGGACGTGTTTGCGGGTGATCGCCGCTGGCAACAAATCGATACCCCGGAGGGTTCGCTTTTCGACTGGGAGGCCGGCTCGACCTACATCCAAAAGCCCCCGTACTTCGACGGTATGCCCAAGACACCCCTCGGCATAATTCCGATCAAGGGCGCCCGGGTGCTGGCCCGCCTCGGAGACAGCATAACCACCGACCATATCTCCCCGGCGGGTGCGATCAAGGCCGACACGCCGGCAGGCCGCTACCTGATCGACAAGGGCGTGGCGCCGGGAGACTTCAACTCCTATGGATCTCGGCGCGGCAACCACGAGGTCATGATGCGCGGCACATTCGCCAACATAAGATTGCGTAACGAATTGGCCCCGGGCACCGAGGGCGGCTGGACCAGGCATCAGCCCAGCGGCGAGGAAATGACCATCTACGATGCCGCCGAGAGGTACCAGGCAGAGGGTGTACCGCTGCTGGTAATCGCCGGAAAGGAATACGGCACCGGTTCGTCGCGCGACTGGGCGGCAAAGGGATCACGTCTGCTGGGCATACGGGCCGTGCTGGCGGAGTCATTCGAGCGCATACACCGCTCCAACCTGATCGGCATGGGATTGCTGCCGCTGCAGTTCAAGCTGGGCGAGGACCGCAACAGCCTGGCACTGGGTGGCGGGGAGAGCTTCGACATCGAGGGCCTGGCCGCCGGCGTCAAGGAAGTCACCCTGAAGGTGACGGCGGCGGACGGCAGTAGTCGTTCCATCGCCGTCGATGTCCGCATCGACACACCCAAGGAATGGGACTATTACCAGCACGGCGGCATCTTGCAGTTCGTGCTGCGACAGCTGATCGCAAGCAACCAGCAGGCAGCCTGAAGTCAAGCTCCCGGCCGATGGGACCTGTCCGGATACCGCCGGGACCCGACGCCGGCGTGACCGTTCAGAGTTCGTCCGGACTGTGAGCGGAGATGCTCAGGGCATGTACCTGGTCACCCATGGCGTCGCCCAGGGCGGCGTATATCATGCGATGACGGGCCACGGTATTTTCGCCGCGAAACTTTGCGGAAACGATGGTCACCGCGAAGTGTCCACCCCCGCTGCGTGCTCCGGCGTGCCCGGCGTGCAGGTGGCTCTCGTCGACCACTTCCAGGGCATCCGGGGCGAGCGCGGCGGTGAGTCGCTCGCGGACCAGTCCGATCCGGTCCATGGGTCAGTAGACGCGCTTATAGGGCTTCACGGTAACGTCCCGGTAAACGCCCGCGGCCACATAGGGATCATCGTCGGCCCAGGCGCGGGCCGCCTCCAGGGAGTCGAACTCGGCGATGATGATGCTGCCGCTGAAGCCGGCTAAACCGGGGTCCTCGCTGTCTATCGCCGGAGTGGGTCCGGCGGTGAGCAGCCTGCCTTCATTGCGCAGGTCGTCAAGTCGGCGCAGATGGTCCTTCCGCACGCCGCTTCGCCGCTCGAGGCTGTCCTCGTTGTCGCTGGCGATGATGATGTAGTACATCGTCAATTCCCCTCGTTCTCGGTGATGCGCACGTGTTTGGAGACCGCCAGCATTACGCCGAACATGAACAGGAACGTGATGATCAGGGTCCCGAACACCTTGAAGTTCACCCAGTGTTCCCGCTGCACCTCCGGGTCCAGGTCGGCGCCGTAATAGAACGCCACATAGAGGTTGAGGAAACCCATAAACAGCGTGAATGCGGCGAAACTCAGGTTCATCAGCTTCCATATACGCTCCGGCAGTTCCATTTTGCTCCCCATGAGCCTCTCCGCAGCGGTTCTCTCGCCGATGAAATGGGTGCCGAAAAGAATCAACGAGAATACCCAGTAAACAACCGTGGGCTTCCAGCGAATAAAAAAGTCGTCGTGGATGATGATGGTGGCTCCGCCCAGAAATACGATTGCGGCCAGCGTAATCCAATGCATGGCCTCCACCCGCCGTCCGCTGAAATACAGCCACAGAACCTGCACCAGTGATGCGACAACGGCGACCCCGGTAGCAACATAAATGTCGTAGATCTTGAAGGCGACGAAGAACAGCACCAGGGGAAAGAAATCGAACAACAGCTTCATGATGATATGGCTATTTCGTTATGTCACGCTAAAAACATGTAGGCACGATGTCCGCTGGAGTCCATCCGCACCTCCTGGACCCGGTTCACATATGGTCTCGCCACGCGCCGCGGCAGGTACCGGGTGGCAACGAGACTACCGCCGCACGGCGGCGGGTCCGGCACGCCGCGTCAGCGTCTGTACATGATCCAACAGGACTCATCGGTTCGTCCAGTCCGGCGCCCGCAGCAGCGGTCCTGCAACCCGCGTCGGCGAGGATGCGGCGCGGTGTATCCTGTCGTATGATCATCCCGCCCGCTGCCGGCGGGCTCGGCGGGCGATAATACTTGATAGTATTGCCGGCAGGCCAGTTCAGGCTCGACAGAAGGTGTTCAATGCGCGAGATAGCAGTCAGATGAAGGCGGAGGCGCCCGCATACGTAGTCGTCGAGGGACCGATCGGGGTGGGCAAGACCAGCCTGGCGCGGCGGCTCGCGGAGGCCTTCGAATGCGAACTGGTGCTGGAGCAGCCAGCCGAGAATCCGTTCCTGGAGCGTTTTTATCGTTCGCGGCAGCAGTATGCGCTGCCGACACAACTTTATTTCCTGTTTCAGCGCACGCGTCAGTTGCAGGACCTGAAACAAGGAGACATGTTCAGCCCGATGAGGGTGGCGGATTTCCTGCTGGAGAAGGACTCCCTGTTCGCCCAGGTCACCCTGGACGATGACGAACACCGGCTCTATCAGCAAGTGTTCACCAAACTGGCACTTGATGTACCTGATCCGGATCTGGTCATCTATCTGCAGGCGCCGGTCGAGGTGCTGCTCGAACGCATCCGACGGCGCGGTGTTGACTACGAGAGACATATCAATGCCGCGTACCTGGAGAGCCTGGTGGAAGCCTATACAGCGTTCTTTTATCGTTACTCGGGTTCGCCGTTGTTGATAATCAACGCGGCGGACATCAATTTCGTAGACCGTGACGAGGATTTCGACACCCTGTTGCAGCACATTCGATCAATCCGAAGCGGTCGACATTACTTCAATCCACTGGTATCCAGCACCTGAACCCTGCACCCGGTAGTGGAAGTAGTGCATAGCATCGAGGAAATCAGGCGGGAGGTCCGAAATCTGCGGAATCGCAGTGCAACGATCGGCTTCGTACCGACCATGGGCAACCTTCATGCCGGTCATCTCAGCCTGGTGAAGGATGCTGCCGCGTCGTGCGGCGCGGTGGTCGTCAGCATCTATGTCAACCCCATGCAGTTTGGCCCGACGGAAGATTTTTCGACCTATCCGAGAACTCTGGAGCAGGACCTCGAACTGCTGCGGGAGGCGGGGACCATCACCGTTTTTCAGCCTGATGACGAGGCGATGTATCCGCACGGGACCACCGGGCAGACTTTCGTCGAGGTGCCGCTGATGGGCGAGATGCTGTGTGGGGCAGCCCGGCCCGGCCATTTTCGCGGTGTCAGCACCGTGGTGGCGCGACTGCTCAACATCGTGCAGCCCGATCTAGCCGTGTTCGGCAAAAAGGACTATCAGCAACTGGCGATCATCCGCCGCATGGTCGCAGATCTGGCGATTCCGGTGGAGATAGTGGGTGGTGAAACCATTCGCGCCGAGGACGGACTGGCACTCAGTTCCCGAAATCGTTATCTGACTGCGGAGCAGCGGCGCCAGGCGCCGTGTCTGTATGCGTCGCTGCTGGAGGCCGCGGAGCAGGTCAGGGCGGGTCGGCAAGCCTTCGCGCAGATCGAACAGGCGGCGCTGCAGGAACTGCGGGGGTGCGGTTTCCAGCCAGACTATGTTTCCATCAGGCGCCAGCAGGATCTGCAGCCGGCCGGAGCAGGCGACAGAGTGCTAGTCGTGCTGGCAGCCGCGCGCCTCGGCCAGGCTCGCCTGATCGACAATGTCGAAATCGTACTCTGACTTTTCGACGTTTGCTGGCAAGGGCATCGCCGTTACCGGCCCCGTCGCGCGTCGAATCGGGCCGGCGGACCGAGGACGTGAAACGGTACCTGGCAGCGCGGTATCATAATGATGGTACCGAGGGTCGGACTCGAACCGACACGGTGTTGCCACCACCAGATTTTGAGTCTGGCGCGTCTACCAGTTTCGCCACCTCGGCAGGTGGGCGAAAAGTATAACCATGTCCGATGACGGCGGCAAAACCGCCGTTGAACACCATTGCAGCGTTCTGACTTCCACTATGATCTGCCCGCGGAGCTCATCGCTCAGTATCCGCCGGCGCAACGAACCGACAGCCGCATGTTGTGTCTGGACGGCGTCACCGGCCGGGTGCAGGATCGCCGATTCATTGATCTGCCGGATCTGTTGCAGCACGGAGACCTGCTGGTCGTCAATGACACCCGGGTGATCCCGGCGCGTCTGCATGGGCGCAAGTCCACGGGTGGACTGGTAGAGCTGATGGTGGACCGCATCATCGGTGAACGGCGGCTGATCGGGCTGCTGGGATGCAACAGGGCGCCCAGATCCGGTCAACAGATTCTGTTCGGCACCGGCGACGGCGAGGTCTTGGCAGTGGTCGAGGGCCGGCGGGGCGAAATGTTCGAGTTGTCGTTTCCCCACATCCCATCGATACTGCGCCTGCTGGAGGAGTCCGGCCACGTCCCGCTGCCGCCCTACATCCAGCGAGCGGACGAGGCGGCCGACCGGTTGCGCTACCAGACCGTCTACGCCGAACGTGCCGGTGCGGCGGCGGCACCGACGGCGGGACTGCACTTCGACAAGCCGATGCTGGAGGAGATTGCGGATCGTGGGATCCAGATATCGCGGATCACGCTGCACGTGGGTGCCGGTACGTTCCAGCCGCTGCGGGAAGAAGATGTTCGCAGGCACCGCATGCATGCCGAGTGGGTGGATGTCCCCACGGCTACTTGCGCGGCCGTTGCTGCCACCCGCGAGCGCGGGGGGCGGGTCGTTGCCGTCGGCACCACGACAGTGCGGGCCCTGGAAACCGCTGCCCGCTCCGGGCCGATCGCTCCTTTTGAAGGCGATACCGACCTGTTCATCCGGCCCGGGTTTCGATTCCACTGCGTGGATGCCATGCTCACCAACTTTCACCTGCCCGGCTCGACGCTGCTGATGCTGGTGTGCGCCTTTGCCGGTACTGCCGCCACCCTGCGGGCGTACCAACACGCCGTGGACCGATGTTATAGGTTCTACAGTTATGGCGACGCGATGCTGGTGAGCCCACAAACGTGAAGTTCGAAATCCTGGAACAGGACAACGAGGCCCGGCGGGGCCGGCTCTTGCTGCCGCGGGGTAAGGTCGACACGCCGGTATTCATGCCTGTTGGCACGGTCGCGACGGTGAAGGCAATGACGCCCGAGGAACTGCTCGCCGGTGGGGTCGAAATGATTCTGGGTAACACCTTTCACCTCATGCTGAGGCCCGGAACCGCCATCATACGGGACCATGGCGGCCTCCACCGGTTCATGCACTGGGAACGCCCGATACTCACGGACTCGGGTGGTTTCCAGGTCTGGAGCCTCGCTCAGCTGCGCCGGATCAGTGAACAGGGGGTGGCTTTCAGGTCGCCCATCGATGGTGACGAGGTGTTTCTGGATCCGGAACGCGCGATAAGCATTCAGCACGATCTGGCTGCTGACATACTCATGGTGTTCGATGATTGCACCGCTTATCCGGCTGATGCCGATACCGCGCGTCGTTCCATGGAACTGTCGCTGCGCTGGGCGGAGCGCAGCAAGGCAGCCCATCATGGGCATCCGGGGGCGCTGTTCGGAATCATCCAGGGGGGCATGCATGCGACGCTGCGTGAACGCTCCCTGGCCGGCCTCAGGGAGATCGGGTTCGACGGCTATGCGCTGGGTGGGCTGTCGGTAGGTGAACCCAAGGCGGAGATGTGTCAAGTGGTCCGCGGCATGGGCCCCGCCATGCCGGCCGCGGCGCCGCGTTATCTGATGGGGGTCGGAACCCCGGAGGACATCGTGTTCGCGGTCAGCCACGGCATCGACATGTTCGACTGCGTGCTCCCCACCCGCAACGCCCGCAACGGCTGGCTGTACACTGCTGACGGGGTGGTCAAGATACGCAATGCCGAGTACGCGAGCGATACACGTCCCCTGGACGAGGGCTGCGCCTGCTACACCTGCGGTAATTACAGCCGCGCCTACCTCAGGCACCTCTACCAGGGCCGGGAGATCCTGGGCGCACGCCTGAACACAATCCACAATCTGCACTACTATATGAGGCTGATGGCGGACCTGAGGGCCGCTATCGAGGCCCGCGATCTGGGCCGCTATGTTCAGGACTTTCTTAATCGTCGCGGCTTGGGGGCCGATTACCGGAATGCCAAGCCGGGAGGCGAGTAGGCCCGCAGGCACCACATCCTGTGGTCCGGGGCGGGGACAGGGCCTCACAGGCACTAAATATTTCGCCATCCGCTGTGGCATAATACCGCGCCGCTGCAGGTCAGCGATTTTTCGAATGCATCGCGTGATGAGGAAACCCTAGATAATGAACCTTTTTATCTCCGAAGCCTGGGCACAAGCCGGAGGCAGCTCTCAGGGCGGGGGTCTGCTGGGTCTGCTGCCCATCGTTCTGATCTTCGTTCTGTTCTACTTCCTGCTGATACGACCCCAGCAGAAGCGTCAGAAGCAGCACAAGGAAATGGTCAATAATCTCAAGAAGGGCGACGAAGTGGTCACCGTCGGGGGCACGCTGGGCAAGATCACCGATGTCGGTGAAAATTTCGTGACCCTGGCCATCACCGACAGCGTCGAGATCAAGGTCCAGCGTCATGCCGTGCAGACCATGATGCCCAAAGGCACGATCAAGGAAGCCTGATCACGCACCGCAGTTCACCAGCGCCGGCAGCAATCAACTCCAAATGAATCAGTACCCGATCTGGAAATATCTCATCATCCTGGCAGTCGTCGTCCCGGGACTGCTTTACGCCGTGCCTAACCTGTACGGCGAAGACCCGGGCGTCCAGGTGGTCGGGGTTCGCTCCTACAAGGCCGATCAGGACGTACTGCAGAGTATGGAGGGCGCGTTGCGGGAGGTCGGTATCGAGTGGACGCAATCCAGTCTTGACGAACGCGGCATCCAGATGCGGTTCGCCGACACTGAGATCCAGCTCAAGGCCAAGGATCTGTTGCAGCTGGAACTCGGGGACAATTACACCGTCGCCCTCAGCCTGATACCGGCCACCCCTGCCTGGCTGACCAGCATCGGCGGCCAGCCGATGTACCTCGGCCTGGACCTGCGTGGCGGCGTGCATTTCCTGATGGAAGTTGACATGGACGGTGCCATACGTGCCGCCGAGGAACGCTATGTGGGTGACCTGCGGTCAGCGCTGCGTGAAGCGAAGGTGCGTTACCTGACCGTACGCAGGCAGGCTTTGGGCGGTGTCGAGATCAAGTTCCGGGACGCCGAGCAGTTGGCTAAGGGTCAGGTCCTGATAGATCGCGATATGCCGGAACTGCAGCTACAGAAGACCGAACGTGACGGCCGGCCGGTTCTCGCGGTGAGCCTCAGGCCGGCACAGGTCGACGAAGTCAAGAAGTTCGCCCTGGAGCAGAACATGACCGCACTGCGCAACCGCGTTGATGAACTCGGTGTCGCCGAACCGGTGGTTCAGCAACAGGGCGATCGCCGTATCGTGGTGCAACTGCCCGGCGTTCAGGACACCGCCAAGGCCAAGGAGATACTCGGTCGAACGGCGACGCTGGAAATCATGATGGTGGACGAGGAACACGATCTGCCAAGCGCTTTGCAGGGCACGATTCCGGCCGGGTCCAAGCTTTTTCGCGCGCGCCGGGGCGGACAGATACTGCTCGAGAACCGGGTCGTATATTCCGGGGACAACATTGTCGATGCGGCCGCTGGTATCGACAGCCGCACCGGGGGACCGGTCGTGCACATCACCCTGGACGCGAGGGGTGCGGCCATCAATCAGAGAGTGACGGGCAAGAATATCGGCAAGCGCATGGCTGTGGTCTATATCGAAGTCAAAAGCGACGTCAAGCGAGACGCTGAGGGAAACCCGGTTCTGGACCAGAGCGGCGCCCCGGTCAAGGTGAAGAAGCGCGTCGAGGAAGTCATTACAGCCCCGGTGATCAGAGACCAGCTGGGCAAACGATTCCAGATCGAGGGGCTGGAGAGCATCACAGAATCCCGCGACCTCGCGCTGCTGCTTCGCGCTGGGGCGCTGGCAGCCCCCATCGAGATCATCGAGGAACGTACCGTCGGCCCCAGCCTGGGCAAGGACAACATCGCGCAAGGATTTCAGTCGGTGGTGATCGGGTTCCTGCTGGTGCTGGTGTTCATGGTGGTCTACTATCGCCTGTTCGGGGCCGTGGCCTGTGTGGCTCTGATGCTCAATCTGGTGTTGATCGTGGCGGTGTTGTCCATGTTCCAGGCCACCCTCACTTTGCCCGGTGTTGCCGGTATCGTATTGACGGTGGGTATGGCGGTGGACGCCAACGTGCTCATATTCGAACGTATCAGAGAGGAAATCCGCAACGGCAATACACCTCAGGCGAGCATCCACGTTGGCTATAACCGTGCGCTGTCCACCATCGTGGACGCTAATATCACGACACTCATCGCCGCTGTCGTGCTGTTCAATTTCGGCACCGGACCCATCAAGGGCTTCGCCATCACACTCAGTATCGGCATTATCACGTCCATGTTTACCGCCATCGTGGGAACGCGCGGTGTGATCAATCTAATCTACGGCGGCCGCCGCGTAAGCAGCTTATCGATCTGATGGAACTTATCCAGAAAACCACTAACGTCGACTTCTTGGGCAGGCGCAGGCTGGCCCTGATCGTGTCGAGCGCGTTGATACTGATCGGTGTCGCATCCCTGGCCGTGCGCGGGCTGAATTTCGGCATCGATTTCACCGGCGGCACGCTGGTGGAAGTGTCCTACGCAGAGTCGGTGGAAATCGGCACGGTCAGGCAGACCCTGCGCAGCGGCGGCTTTGAGGATGCCGTGGTGCAATATTTCGGAACTTCGCGAGACGTAATGGTGCGCCTGCCAGTTACCGGGGAGAAGGCCAGTGCCGAGCTCAGCAGCGCAATCATGGAGGCACTGCGGCAACCCTATGGAGAGCGATTGGCGGAGCAGTCGCGCGGAACCGTGCAGCGCTGCGAATCTGGGCCCGGCGGGGCGGTTGCCGATTGCAAGGTGCAGATGCGCCGCGTCGAATTCGTCGGTCCCCAGGTGGGGCGCGAGCTGACCGAGCAGGGCGGGTTGGCCATGATCTATGCGCTGATAGCGATACTCGCCTACGTGGCCGTTAGGTTCGAGTGGCGATTCGCGATAGGCTCCGTGGTCGCGTTGATCCACGATGTGCTGGTTACCGTGGGCCTGTTCTCGCTGCTGCAGCTGGAGTTTTCCCTGCCGGTACTGGCCGCGGTGCTGGCGGTGATCGGTTACTCGCTGAACGACACCATCGTTGTGTTTGACCGCATCAGGGAGAATTTCCGCAAGATGCGGAAGGCAAGCCCGGTGGAAATCATGAACCGGTCCATCAACCAGACGCTGCGGCGTACGCTGCTCACCTCGCTGACCACCCTGCTGGTGCTTCTGGCGCTGTTTTTCTTTGGCGGCGAGGTTATACACGGTTTTGCAACCGCCCTGATCATCGGTGTCGTGGTTGGATCCTACTCTTCCATCTTCGTAGCGAGTCCGATGGTACTTGCCTTGGGTGTGTCGCGCGAGGACATGCTGCCGGTGGAGAAGGAAGGGGCGGATCACGAACAGATCCTGCCATAGCTCATGTCCAAATCCGCACACGCTGGTTCACCGCTGCCGTCTGGAGAGGACTCTATGTTCACCCGAGAAATGACTATTGCCGGATTCGATGACGATCTATGGCACGCCATGTGCGCCGAACAGCGTCGACAGGAAGAGCACATAGAGTTGATCGCTTCCGAGAACTACGCGAGTCCGCGGGTGCTCCAGGCACAGGGCTCGGTGCTCACCAACAAGTACGCAGAAGGGTATCCGGGACGGAGATACTATGGCGGCTGCGAGTACGTGGACCAGGTCGAGGAGCTGGCCATCGAGCGGGCCAAGTCGCTATTCGGCGCGGCCTATGCCAATGTGCAGCCGCATTCCGGGTCCCAGGCGAATGCTGCAGTGTATCTGGCGCTGCTCGAACCGGGTGACACGATGCTTGGAATGAGCCTGGCCCATGGCGGCCATCTCACCCATGGGGCAAAGGTGAACTTTTCCGGGAGCCTTTATCGGGCCGTGCAGTACGGTCTCGACAGCGTCAGCGGAGAAATTGATTACGCGCAAATGGAAGCGCTCGCCATGGAGCACAAACCGCGCATGCTGATGACCGGCTTCAGCGCCTACTCGCGTGTCGTGGACTGGCAGCGCTGCCGGGAGATCGCCGACAAGGTGGGTGCCTTCATGGTGGCCGACGTCGCGCATGTGGCGGGGCTTATCGCCGCCGGTGAGTACCCGAGTCCGGTTGACATCGCGGATGTAACCACCAGTACCACGCACAAGACACTGCGCGGCCCACGCGGCGGCATCATCCTGGCGAAAAGTAATCCGGAGCTGGAAAAGAAACTGAACTCGCGTGTGTTTCCGGGTTCCCAGGGTGGCCCGCTGATGCATGTCATCGCCGCCAAGGCGGTGGCTTTCAAGGAGGCGATGGAATCCGGCTTCAAGGACTACCAGCGGCGCACCGTCGAGAATGCCCGCCTGTTTGCCCAAGCCATGATCAAGCGTGGCTACGATGTCGTCTCCGGAGGCACGGACAATCATCTTTTCCTGATCAGCCTGGTATCGAAAGGCATTACCGGCAAAGACGCCGAAGCCATCCTGGGCAAGGCCAACATTACCGTGAACAAGAATGCCGTACCGGACGATCCACAATCACCGTTCGTGACCAGCGGTATTCGCGTCGGCACGCCCGCGGTGACCACGCGGGGGTTCGGTACGGCTGAGATGGACCGTCTCGCAGGCTGGATCGCCGACGTACTCGACGACATGGAGAATCAGGAGGCGCGGCACCGGGTGAAGCAAGAGGTGCTGGAGGTCTGCCGGGCATTCCCGGTATATCGTTAGGCCTGCGGATTTCGCGAGGTTGGCACCATGCGTTGTCCTTTCTGCCGTTCTGAGGATACCCGGGTCATCGACTCCCGTCTCGCCGACGAAGGCGAGGCAGTGCGCAGGCGACGGGAATGCAACGGCTGCGGTGAACGGTTCACTACCCTGGAGCGGGCGATGCTGCGCATGCCGTACGTCGTGAAGAGCGATGGCAGGCGCGAGGTCTTCGACGATGAGAAACTGCGCGCCGGCATCCAGCGGGCCCTGGAGAAGCGCCCGGTAGACGTCGAAGCTGTGGAGGCTGCTATTCACCGTATCCAGCACCACATTCTGACCAGCGGCGAGCGCGAGGTGGAATCACGACGAATCGGGAACTGGGTGATGCAGGAACTCGGCGACCTGGACCAGGTGGCGTACGTGAGATTTGCATCAGTGTATAGATCATTTCAGGACGTGGACGAGTTCAGCGAGGAAGTGAAGCGCTTGCAGAACCAACCGCCATCATCAGTGAAGAAAAAACAGATGTCCCTGCTGCCCCGTGATGACGAGTAACTACGATGCCGTGTTTATGGCGCGCGCGCTGCGCCTGGCGGAACGCGGACGTTATTCCACGCACCCCAACCCATGTATCGGCTGCGTGATCGTCAACGATGGCAACATTGTCGCCGAGGCATGGCATCGCCGCACCGGTGAACCCCATGCAGAGATCCTCGCGCTGAAACAGGCCGGTGATGCGGCCCGTGGTGCCACCGTGTATGTCAATCTCGAACCCTGCTGCCACCATGGCCGCACGCCACCGTGCGCCGGTGCCCTGATCGATGCCGGTGTGTCAAAGGTGTTCGCCGCCATGGAGGACCCCAATCCACAGGTCGCCGGGGGCGGTGTGGAATACCTGCGCGGCGGCGGTGTCGACGTTCATGTGGGCTTGCTGGCGGCGCAAGCGGAGCGCCTCAACCGCGGATTTCTCAAGCGCATGCGTGAAGGTCGTCCCTGGGTGATCGTCAAGACTGCCGCCTCCATGGACGGGCGCACCGCCACCCGGGCCGGGGAGAGCCAATGGATCACCGGTGAGGCCGCACGTGCAGACGTGCATCGGATGCGAGCCCACGCCGGCGCGATTGTCACCGGCAGCGGCACGGTACTCGCCGACGACCCTCTGCTCACGGCGCGCATGGAGAACCTGGAGCGGCAGCCCCTGCGCGTGGTCGCGGACAGTCGGTTGCGCACGCCGGTCGATGCGGCGCTTTTGCAGGCGCCGGGCAGCACCGTGATCGCGACGGCGGTGGAGGACAAGCCATCGTGGCGATCACTGGAAGCGGCCGGCGCGGAACTGGTGTGTCTACCGGATGCCAACGGCCGGGTAGACTTGGACGCCCTCTTGCAGCACCTGTGCGAGCGGGAAGTGAACGAGGTGCTGGTCGAGGCCGGACCAAGACTCGCCGGCGCCATACTGCAGGCCCACCTGGTGGATGAACTGGTGACGTACCTGGCGCCCATGCTGCTGGGCGACGCGGGCCGCGGCATGTTTCACCTGCCCGGTCTGGAGCGTTTGGGGGACCACCTGGCGCTTGAAATTCAGGACGTCCGAGCAATCGGCGCGGATCTGCGCCTCACATTCAGCCACGCAGGGTGACAAGGGTCGATGTTTACGGGCATTGTTCAGGGCATGGGGAGGGTAAGACAGGCGATTTCGTCGGCGGGGGATCTGACCCTCGCGATCGATCCCGGCCCCCTCGCCGGGTACGACGTGCGTACCGGCGATAGCGTGGCCGTGAACGGTGTGTGTCTCACTGTTGTCAATCAGGACCTCACCAGTGAATGGCGGTTCGACGTTTCCCAGGAAACGCTGTCCCGCTCCCTGCTGGGGCAGCTGGCGGCAGCGCAGGCGGTTAATCTCGAACTGGCCCTGCTTCCCACGACGCGTCTCGGCGGCCATTTTGTTTCCGGCCACGTGGACGGTATCGGGCGCGTTGTCCGCATTCAACCGTCGGCTCGGTCAAAGCGGGTGCTGCTGGATGCGCCACCTGCACTGGTCCGTTACATTGCCGAAAAGGGTTCCATCACCGTGGATGGGGTAAGTCTCACCATCAACACGGTGAGCGGGAATCTTTTTGAGGTGAATATCGTGCCCCACACCTGGTATACGACGACCATGCAGTATTATCGCGAGGGATGCGGTGTACATCTGGAGGTCGACCTCATAGCCCGCTACCTGGAGCGGCTGCTGAGCCAGCAGGAAAGCGCCGAAGACGAAGCGCGCGAGGTGATCGAGCCGCAGGAGGCTGAGATCACGAGAAGTTTTCTTTCGCGTCAGGGTTTCCTGCCCCCCGACGATTGATCCTGGAAACACCAATGGCACGCAGCGGCATTGCCGACATTTTGGCGGATTTCAGGGCCGGCAAGATGGTCATCATCACTGATGACGAGGAGCGGGAAAACGAAGGCGACCTGCTCATCGCGGCGGAGAAGATAACGCCTGAGGCCATCAACTTCATGGCTACCTACGCCCGTGGCCTCATCTGCCTGACCTTGACGGAAGCCCGCTGTCGCCAGTTGGAACTGGCACTGATGGTGGGCAAGAATGCCTCCAGGTTCTCCACCAACTTCACGGTATCCATAGAGGCGGCCCGCGGGGTGACCACGGGAATCTCCGCGGCGGACCGTGCCACCACGGTGAGGGCAGCAGTCAACCCGGACGCCGTCCCTGAAGACCTCATTACACCCGGTCATGTATTCCCGCTCATGGCCCAGCCGGGCGGGGTGCTTACCCGGGCCGGACACACCGAGGCAGGAGTCGACCTGGCGCGGCTTGCGGGTCTCGAGCCCGCCAGCGTGATCTGCGAAATTCTGCGCGAGGACGGTTCCATGGCGCGCATGTCGGACCTGGTGGCATTTGCCGAACGGCATAGGCTGCGGATCAGTTCGGTCGCGGAACTCATCCGGTTCCGGCTCGCCCAGGAGCCGACTGTCACCCGGGTGGCGGAAAGCAAAATGGAGACTGCCGCCGGGCTGTTCCGGCTGGTGGCCTACGAAGACGTGGTTGACGGTGAGATTCACGTCGCGCTGGTGAAAGGCGACATACAGGCCGAGCTACCGACCCTGGTGCGAGTGCAGGTCGAGTCGGGTCTATACGACGTATTTCGGGAATTACAGAGTGCCGCCACCTGGGACATAAACGATGCTGCGCGGCGGATCGCGGAGTCCCGGGCCGGAGTGCTGGTAATACTGCGTTATGGCGAGAAAGGCGACGAGATCGTCACGCGCATCCATCATTCCCATGCCGCGGGGAAAAGCATAGAATTTCCGTGGCGCGAGTCCGGCCAGGATTTACGCATGCTGGGCGTCGGTGGCCAGATTCTCGCTGATCTCGGCGTCTCGAAGATGAATGTGCTTGGCAGCCCGAGACGCATGCATGCGCTCTCGGGTTTCGGTCTCGAAATCGTGGATTACATTACCAACTAGATGCATTGATGATGAGCAACGTCCGGACAATCCAGGGTGACTTTACCGCCCGCAGCGCGCGCGTCGGCATCGCCATGGCGAGATTCAACGAGTTTATCGGGACACGCTTGCTCGACGGCGCCATGGACATCCTCAGGCGCCACGGCGTGGATACGGCCAACATCGAGGTCGTCAAGGTACCCGGTGCGTTTGAACTGCCCCTGGCGGTGAAGATAATGGCTGAGCGCGGGCATTATGATGTCCTGATAGCGCTAGGCTGCGTGATACGGGGTGAGACGCCGCATTTCGATTACGTGGCCGGATCCTGCGTCCAGGGCCTGGCCCGGGTCAGCCTCGAAGCGACCACGCCGGTTGGCTTTGGCGTGCTGACCGTGGATACTATAGAACAGGCCATCGAGCGGGCGGGTACCAAGGCAGGAAACAAGGGCGCCGATGCCGCGCTGGCTGCACTGGAGATGGTAAGTCTAGTCAGGCAATTCGAAACTTAACGTGACCGCGCGGGGGGACGACATGTCCAACGGCAGTCGACATCAGGCCCGCCAGGCAGCAGTTCAGGCACTCTATCAATGGGACCTCACCGAACAGGAACCAGAGGATATACTCAAGCATTTTCTGCGTCAGCACGATCTCGGTGACGCCGACAGGGACTATTTCTATACCCTGGTCAGGGGCGTTCCCACCTACCGACAGGAGCTGTTGGCGAGACTGGCCCCATATATTGACCGCGACATGGAAGAGGTCGACCCAGTGGAAAGAGCGATCCTGCGATTGGCGGCGTACGAACTGGAATACCAGCACGATGTGCCCACCAAGGTCATTCTCAATGAAGCCATAGAGTTGGCGAAGATCTTCGGCGCCGAACACAGTTACAAATTCGTGAATGGTGTGCTCGACAAGGTCGCCGGCAAGCTCCGCCCGGTCGCCGCTCCCGGCGTGGACAGTGGCGCCGGCAACTCCGCGCAGCTGCTGCACAAGGGCTGAGCCGCCGCGCGTTGGACGAATTCGAGTTAATCAGGACATTTTTTGCAACGCAACCGGTGTGTCGCGACGATGTAGTGCTCGGTATCGGCGACGACGCCGCGGTGCTGTCGCCACCTCCGGACGAAAAGCTGGTGTGCACCACGGACATGATGCTGGAGGACGTGCATTTTGCCTCCACCACGCAGCCCTCCGCCATCGGCCACAAGGCCCTGGCCGTCAATCTCAGCGATTTAGCGGCGATGGGTGCCCGCCCGGCCTGGGCCACAATGACCCTGGCGCTGACGGCTGCCGACCCGGTGTGGCTGCAAGCGTTCTGCGCCGGCTTCTTTGAGCTGGCAGCGCGTTTCAGGGTGCAACTGGTGGGCGGGGACCTGACCCGCGGACCTCTTGCGGTGGGCATGCATTTGACCGGTTTCGTCGGTAACGAGGGCTTTTTGACCCGTGACGGAGCCCGCCCGGGGGATGATGTGTATGTTTCCGGTTTTCTCGGTGACGCCGCGCTGGGGTTGCAGGCGCAGCGCGGAACCGTGACGCTGGCCGGGCCCGATCATGACGCAGTACTTCGGCGGCTTGAATTCCCCGAACCGAGGGTCGAGCTAGGCTGCGCCTTGTGCGGAATGGCGACCGCCGCCATCGATATTTCGGATGGACTGTGCGCAGACCTGGGTCACATAGTTACCAGCAGCGGCGTGGCCGCCCGGCTGGAGGCCGAGCGCTTGCCGCTCTCCGGGGTCTACCGCCGTCATTTCGGGGAGCTGGGCTGGGAGCCGGCACTTAGTTTCGGCGACGATTACGAATTGTGTTTCACTGCTGCCCCCGCCAGTCGGGGGGCCATAGAGGCGGTAGCGGCCGCACGACGGGTCACGGTCACGCGCATTGGCACCATCCACGAGGGCGAAGGCATACGGATATCTGCCGGCGGCACGGAGTTTACGCCACGGAGTGCGGGGTACGAGCATTTCCGTGCCTAGAGAAGATCACCTGCGCAGGCTGGCGCGACGGGACGTCGGCCATTTCCTGTCCCTGGGCTTCGGGACCGGGCTGCTGCCCGCTGCGCCGGGCACGTGGGGCACTATCGCGGCCATACCGGTTTACCTGCTGCTGGCGGCGTTGGGCTGGCCCGTTTATGTCGGCGCTACCGTTGCCCTGTTTTTACTGGGCGTGTGGCTCAGTGAGCGCAGCGCGCGGGCGCTCGGCGTGCACGATCACCCGGCAATCGTATGGGACGAGATAGTCGGATTCCTGGTCACCATGGTCGGCAGCCCGGTGGGCTGGCAGTGGATATGTGGCGGATTCTTACTGTTCAGGCTCTTCGATATCCTCAAGCCCTGGCCGATCGGAGTCATTGACGACAAGCTGAGCGGGGGCTGGGGCATCATGCTTGACGATCTGTTGGCGGGGCTGTACGCGGCGGTCATGCTGGCCATAGCCGCCTCCCTGCTCGCCACCGCTTAGGACGCGCCGTGGCGCCGCACGAGGGGCCGCCTCAGCGGTCCGCAACGGCGACCCGGGCCCGGTTCTCAGCGTTGCGGGATGACTTACAGCATCCGCGATCCTGATACTGCTGGTAAAGTCCCATGACCCTGCGCACATAGGCCCGGGTCTCCGCGAAAGGAGGGATTCCACCGTGGCGGGCCACGGCATTCTCGCCCGCGTTATAGCCCGCCAGTGCCAGTCGCGTGTTGCCGCTGAAAAGCTCCAGCAGGTCGCGCAGGTAGCGGGCGCCGCCGGCCACGTTCTGCCCAGGGTCGAACAAGCTCTCGACCCCATAGCGATTCGCGGTGCCCGGCATCAGTTGCATCAGACCCGATGCGCCTTTGCGGGAAATCGCATAACGGTCGAAGGCCGACTCCACCTGCATCACCGCCTTGATCAGCGCCGGATCGAGGTCAACGGTCTGTGCCGTGTGCATGATCAGTTCATCGTAGTCTGAGCCGATCGGCTGTAGCACCGACGGCGGCGCGGCCGCGGTATCCGGTTCGGTCCGGTATGTCTTCACCAGCCGGTAGCCGGGTTCAGTACGCCGATGGTCGGTAATCAACTTCGACCCCGACGCACTCTCGTAGACGAATATATCCGCGGGCGCCGTACTAGCGGCAGCCAGACCCAGGGCGAGGCTCAGCGCCAGCGCTCGACACAATCGATTACCGCGAAGCTTGTTATTATTCATAGGCTCGAACCTTGCACAAATATAGCCTAAACTTCGACGTTTTTCGCGCCGTTTTCGCGTCTGGGCGAGTTCAGCCGTCGGCACAGCGGTTGGATTCGCCGCCGCGACGGCAATGGCGCCGATGAGCGTGGCGTCGCATTGCCGAAAAACAACTCGAGGTTAGTTTATGCCTTCTTTCGACGTGGTATCCGAGGTGGATTGGCAGGAGGTCCGCAATGCGGTGGACCAAGCCAACCGCGAAATATCCAATCGTTACGATTTCAAAGGCAGTGACGCGCGGGTCGAACATAGCGAAGGTTCCCTGACCGTCTACGCCGACGACGAATTTCAGGTAGGGCAGGCCGTGGACATCCTGCATAACAAGCTCGCCAAACGCAAAGTGGACCTCCAGCATCTCGATGCGCGGGACGTGGAAACCGTAGGGGGCGGCAAAGCCAGACAGGACATTGAGATACGTCACGGCATCAGCCAGGACCTGGGCAAGAAGATCATAAAGCTGATAAAAGGAACTAAATGGAAGGTCCAGGCGTCCATTCAAGGAGATCAGGTCCGGGTTTCCGGCAAGAAACGGGACGATCTGCAGCAGGTCATATCCTTATTGCGGGACGGTAAGCTCGGGGTCCCGCTACAGTTCGTAAATTTTCGCGATTAACAGTGATGAGGTAACGAAATGAAAGCTTTGTGCGCCTTGGTGGCGATATTACTGCCGTTTACGCTCGCCGCCGGGGAGGTCCTGTCCCCCGAGGAAGCCGACGCGGTCAAACAAAAACTGGCGAAGGTAGTGCCGGGAATCCAGGTGGACTCGGTGCGCCAGGCGCCGATGGCGGGATTCTACGAAGTGGCGCTGGGCACGCGCCTCATGTACATGACCCACGACGGGCGTTACCTGCTGCTGGGTGATGTGGTGGATGTCGAACAGCGCGACAATTTGACCGAAGTGCGCCGCGCGGAACTGGTTGCCACCAGGATCGATGCCGTTGGCAAGGAAAATATGATCGTCATTGCTCCGGACCAGCCCAGCCATCACATCACGGTATTCACCGATGTTGACTGTCCCTATTGCGCCAAATTCCACCGCGACGTGCCAAAGCTCAACGCAGCCGGCATAGAAGTTCGATATCTCCTGTTTCCCCGTTCCGGCATCGGCAGCCCGAGTTACCAGCGAGCCGTCAGCGTTTGGTGCTCGGATGACCCGATCAAGTGGGTGGGGATCGCGAAGGCCGGCGGCGAGGTGGCTGCCAAGGAATGCAATAACCCGGTCAAGGAATCCATACAACTGGGTCGTGAAGTCGGCATCAGCGGAACACCGGCGATCATCCTCGAGAACGGGCGGATGATTCCCGGTTATGTACCGCCGCCCAGGTTGCTGGCCGAACTAGGAATAGCTCCTAGTGCTGCCGCGCGAGAGAAATGAGTTCAGAAAATTGAATGTCATGCAGATGCGTTAATTCATTGAATTTCATGCATTATTTCAAAGCTTGTTTTTGAAACTTTGGTGGTTTATATTGACTTTGGCTTGGATGCCGGCAGGGAGGCGCGCTTGAAAGGAGGGGTATCGTGTCGTGAAGGCCTCTGACGGGTGACCATCGTAGGGGGATTTAGGGAAGCACGTACCCAAGGGCGGCTGGATGCCGCCCTTTTTAATTTGGTTTCCAGTTCCGCTGCGTGCTCTGCTTCTCTTTTCGACGCAGCTTTGCCGGACACGGATATCGCGGTAGTCCAGTGGAGGGCGCTGAACCGTCCCGGCGGTGGACACTCTGCCGGGATGCGGGCCTGAAGCGTTCAGCGTTCGAGATACTGGAGTTTGTCGGACGTAGCCTCCCAGTCCGCGGCATCCTCGGGTGCCGGCTTCTTCTCGGTGATTACCGGCCAGCTGCTCGACAACTCCGCATTCAGTTCCAGGAACTGCTCCTGTCCCGCGGGGATCTCGTCCTCGGCGTAGATCGCGTCGACCGGGCACTCGGGCTCACAAAGGCTGCAGTCGATGCATTCTTCCGGATCGATCACCAGGAAGTTCGGCCCTTCATGAAAACAATCCACGGGGCACACCTCGACGCAGTCGGTATACTTACACTTAATGCATGATTCCGTGACCACATAGGTCATTGAAGCAACTCCGAAACGTTGGATTGGATGAGAGGCCGGTATTTTAGAGAGTTAGGCCCAGCGGGTAAATCCGCCCCGCGGCGGAGAGGTGGGAGCACTGGCGAAATCCGCAGATTCAGCTATGTTCGTAGGTGGTGAAGTAAAAACGCGAGGCAGCCGGGCGACAGCGGGGATTGTGGCCGAATTAACGAACAATGCTTGCGATTTCCATCCCTAAAGTCCGTCAACAAAAACTGCGCAGCGCGGAGGTAAGGCCGCGCCGTGTGGAGTCGTGGCTCGCCGATTTGCCGCGCGCCAATCCCAGCGAAACCGCGCAGCAGCTCTGCCAGGCGTTGTTTGCCCAGAACCGGATCCCACTGACCGCCGCTAATCGCGCCAGTCTCATGGACCTGTACCAGGAGCCGCTGACGGGCGTTATCGCGTCACTGGAGCGCGACACCGGAGCCGCCACGTATCCCCTGGCGCTCCGCAACCAGGCGATGTTCGACCTGGCGCAGCGGCTGCTCGCAGAGGTCGCGAACAGCTACAAGATCATCGCCACTGACCTGGCGACCCAGAACAAGATCGAAACGGCGCGCGCGGAGCTGGTGATGGCCATCCAACGCGCGATACTCTATCTTGGCAGGCGGCTGCTCAACGTCTACCAGGTATATCATCCCTGTCCAAGCGGTCTCTGGCGGGATTTGCATCAGCTGTATCACTTCGCCGAACAGCAATCACTTCTCGAGGATACGGTTGCGGTGCCGGAACTGAATCCGGGCTCGGACGGTACTTCATCTATTAACGACACCTACCGGCGGGTCGCTCTAGTGGGCGCATGCAATCCCTACGGGCTCCTGCAGGGAGAGGTATCGCGCCTGTACGACCTTATTCCATTGTGGCGGGCCGACGCCGAGATTATGCAACAACCCAAGGGCAAGGATGCGGCCGGCAGTTTTCTCATCAACTTGGCGGCAGACGCACCGCCGGTGCCGATGGTGAAGACGCCCAAGGATCAGGGCAAGGCCGGAGAGTGGCGATACATGAGCACCATCGGGCTGGTGCGCGAGATTCACCGCATCCTGAAGAACCTCGGTAACTCAGCGGCGCTGAAAGCCCTCAACGCCGGCCTGGTGCCCGGCGTAGATGTCACGCAGCCGGACCTGCTACACAGGGCGGGGCGCATGCTGGGGGCGGTGAGCGTACGGCGTCGATCCAAGCGCAGTCGTGCCGACATGGAACTGGTGATCTGTACCGGCGTCAACGCGATCCACTACTTCGCCAGCGGACAGCGACCATTTGCTGAACCTGCCAATGCGAGCCGACCCTCGTTTCACGGGAAGGATCATGACGACGGAGACGAGGCTCAGGAGGAGCAGTATCTGGACCTTATGGACCCGAACGTCGATATACACCTTGGCGAGTCCGGTCATGCCGGAATTGCGAGAAAGGGCGACGGCAAGGGCCAGACCCGCTGGCAGCACAATACCGTCTACCGCTTGCACCCCTGCCAGGCGCGGGACCAGAGTGCCAGTGGCCTGTGCCTGCGTTTTAGCATCGCCAACGACCTGAAACTTCGCGTGGGAGACCCGGTCGGTCTGCAGTATCCCACCCCGGACCGTTGGCGGGTCGCAGTGGTGCGCTGGCTGCGCACCGATGCGAGTGACAAACTGGATATCGGCGTGCAGTTGCTGGCGCCCGAACTAGATCCGGTCGCGGTCAGGCGCCAGCCCGCCGGAGACGAGGACGATCCGCCCTACTTCCAGGCCCTGTTGTTGCCGGGAAATGTCACCCTGCGGCAGCCGGGCTCCCTGCTGCTTCCGCGCGGCAGTTACAAGAACCACGACAGGCTGGAGATGCGCCGGGGTGACGCCGACCCGGAGCAGGTCGTATTGCTGAGGCTGCTGGACCGCACCGGCAGCTACGATCAGCTGCTACTGACGTCGCCGGGCGGATAGCTGCTAGTCCTTCAACAAGTCTTTTAGCGCGAACAGTGTGTCCAGCGCAGCACGCGGCGAAAGCTGATCGGGGTCAAGCTCGCGCAGGCGGGATGCGGCGGCTTCGACTGCGGGGTCCACGGGCGCCGCCGTTTCTGGGAATATCGAAATCTGGGGGCTGACGGCGGTATGATCTTCGTCGTAATGGCTCTCCAGCTGCTGCAGTTTCGCTCTTGCCCGCTCCAGTACCGCTGTCGGTATGCCTGCGAGCTTCGCCACCTGGATGCCGTAACTCTGGCTGGCTGGGCCTGGCTTGACGGTATAGAGGAAGACCACGTCGAGCCCATGTTCCACGGCGTCCAGGTGCACATTGCGTACCCCCGGGCAACGGTCAGGGAGCACGGTGATCTCGAAGTAATGGGTCGAGAAGAGCACAAACGCACGCACCTTCTCCGCTAGTTCGTGGGCGCAGGCCCAAGCCAGTGCGAGGCCATCAAAGGTGCTGGTGCCGCGGCCTATCTCATCCACCAACACCAGGCTTTCGGGCGTGGCATTGCGCAGTATGTGCGCCATCTCGGTCATCTCCACCATGAAGGTGGAGCGCCCGCCAGCAAGATCATCGGCGGCGCCTATGCGGGTGAAGATCCGATCTATCGGTCCAATCACGGCGGAGCGCGCCGGGACGAAACAACCGGTATGGGCCAGTAAAGCGATCAATGCAGTCTGCCGCATGAAGGTGCTCTTGCCGCCCATGTTGGGTCCGGTGATAACCAGCATCCGCTGGTCGTCATCGAACTCGACGCTATTGGCGATGAAGGGGCTTGGCAAGGTGGCTTCCACCACCGGGTGGCGCCCCGCTTCGATGGCCATGCCCGGCCGGCTTTCGAGCACCGGCCGCGTCCAGTCCAGGGCCTCGGCCCGCGCCGCGAAGTTGGTCAGCACATCGAGTTCTGCCACCGCGCGGGCGCAGGCCTGCACCTCGCCGGTCGACGTTGAAACTCTCTGCAGCAGGTCCTGGTACAGCCATTTCTCCCGCGCCAAGGCCTTTTCGCGGGCACTCAAGACCTTCTCCTCGTATCCTTTCAGCTCGGCGGTCACGAAGCGTTCCGCGTTCTTGAGGGTCTGCCGCCTGATGTAGTGATCCGGAACGCGGGCGGCCTGGGATCTTGTCACCTCGATGTAGAACCCGTGCACCCGGTTGTATTGCACTTTCAGGTTGGCGATGCCGGTATGCTCCCTTTCCCGCCCCTCCAGGTCCAGCAAAAAACCCTTATTGTCACGGCTCAGGGTTCGTAGTTCGTCCAGCTCCGCGTCGTAGCCGTCGGCGATGACAGCACCGTCGCGCAGTGCAGGTGCCGGATCTGTCATCACCGACCTTTGCAGCAGGTCCAGCAGTTCGGGAAACGGCCCCAGGCGCCGACACAGGGCCGCCAACCGCGGTGCGTCGAGGTCCTGCAGCAGCCCTACCAGTATCGGTAGGGTCTCCAGTGCGATGCGGATGCGGACCAGGTCCGCCGGCCGCGCCGACAGCAGCGCCACACGGGTCAGGGCGCGCTCCAGGTCCCCGATCGTTCGGACGAGCCGGTGCGACTCCTGGCGCCCGGGGAAGCACAGCAGGGCGGCGACGGCCTCCTGGCGCCGATGCAGTTCATTTCGGTCGCGCAGCGGGCCATGCACCCAGCGCCTGAGCAGCCGCGATCCCATGGCGCCGGCACACTGGTCCAGTAGATCAATCAGGGTGTGTTCGCGCCCGCCGGCAAGGTTTGTCTCGAGTTCGAGGTTGCGCCGGCTGGCGGCGTCGATGTGGACCTGGTCTCCCCGCCGTTCCACGCGCAGATCGTTGACATGCGGCAGCTCATTTCGCTGCGTGTCGCGGGCGTACTGGAACACCGCACCGGCCGCCGCCACCAGGGTGGGGCGGTCCTCGCAGCCGAAGGCCGTCAGGTCGCGGGTACCGAACTGTTCGCGCAGCGCACGGGCCGCGGACTGATGCTGGAAATACCAGTCGGGCACTGTCTGCACCGCGCGCCCGGTAGCCTCCGTTACCTGGGTCTTCTGGGATTCCGCGGCCAGCAATTCGGCCGGGTCCAGTCGCTCGAGTTCGTCGGCAATGCCCTGCAAACCGCCTGGTTCCAAGGCCACGAAGTAGCCGCTGGAGAGCTCCAGAGCGGCCAGGCCGCAGCTTTCGGAACCGGACATGTACACCGCCGCCAGAAGACTCTCGCGGCGTTCCTCCAGCAGACCCTCGTCGGTGAGCGTACCCGGCGTGACGACCCGGGTTACCCTGCGCTCGACCGGTCCCTTGCCCTTGCCCGGTTCGCCGATCTGCTCGCACACCGCAACGGATTCGCCCAGCCGCACCAACCGCGAAAGATATTGCTCCACGCTGTGCACCGGGACACCGGCCATGGGTATCGCGGCGCCGGCCGATTTGCCCCGCTGCGTCAGGGTGATGTCTAGCAGCCCGGCGGCGCGCTGAGCATCTTCGTAAAACAGCTCGTAGAAGTCCCCCATGCGATAGAACAACAGCACATGCGGATGCTCCGCCTTCAGCCGCAGGTACTGTTGCATCATCGGTGTGTGCTGGGAGATGTCCGTCATGACCGGCGGGCTTGAAGAACCTCTAGCATCGCGGTGTGAATTTCCGGATTACCGGCGACAATATCGCCGGATTTCAGGTAGTCGCGGCCACCGGCCAGATCGCTGACCATTCCTCCGGCTTCCTGAATCAGCAGGCAGCCTGCGGCCATGTCCCAGGGGCTGAGGCCGAGTTCCCAGAATCCGTCCAGCCTTCCACAGGCCACATACGCCAGGTCCAGCGCCGCGGAACCGGCTCTGCGTACCCCGCTGCTTCGCATCAGCAGCAGGCGAAAATCTTCTATCCATTCCTCCAGGCGGTCCAGCGACTTGAACGGAAAGCCGGTGCCCAGCAGGGCGTCGCGGGTGCGGGACACCTTGCTCACGCGGATACGTCTGTCGTTCAGGTGGGCGCCGCCTCCGCGGCTGGCTGTAAACAATTCGTCCCGCAGCGGATCAAACACGACCGCCTGGTCGAGCTGACTCTTGTGCCGCAGAGCGATGGATACGGCGAACTGCGGGTGACCGTGCAGAAAGTTGGTGGTACCGTCCAACGGGTCGATGATCCACTCGTAGTCATCGCCCCGGTGGTGGCCGCTTTCCTCCGCATGGATGGCGTGTTCCGGGTAGGCGGCACGAATGACACGCACTATCTCGTGTTCCGCCTCCTGATCTACCTGGGACACGAAGTCATTGCGACCTTTTTCGGTCACCATCAGTCGGTCCACGTGGGTCTGATATCGTAGAATCAGGTTCCCGGCCTGGCGCGCCGCACGCACCGCGGTATTCAGGAATGGGTGCATAGGGATGACTCCAGGTGGCAGATGACATCGCGCGGGTCGACCGCTGTGGGAGGCGTGATTTTCATAGTCCAGATTGGAGGCGGCAAGATGCCGGGCGGCGCATTGTATAGGCTGTTCCGGCAAACGACCAAGTGTAACGATGAACGCGTCGGCAACGAGATTCGTACTGGTGGAAACCAGCCATCCCGGCAATATCGGTGGCGTGGCACGCGCCATGAAAACCATGGGGCTGGCGCGCCTGCATCTGGTGGCGCCGAAAAGCTTCCCCCACCCGGAGGCATCGCAGCGCGCTGCCGGCGCAGATGATCTGCTCAGGGGCGCAGTGTGCCATGACCGGTTGACCGATGCGGTCGCCGACTGCCGCCTGGTGATCGGGACCACGGCGCGTCAACGGACCATAGAATGGCCACTGCTGACGCCGGCCGAAGCCGCGCGCAGATTATGTACGGAGGGCCGGAACGGGCCGGTAGCCATTGTGTTCGGCCGTGAGCGCAACGGTCTGACCAACAGCGAAGTGGACCTGTGCCATGCCATGGTGCGGATTCCGACCGACAGCGGGTACTCGTCCCTCAATCTGGCGAGCGCGGCGCAGGTCCTGGCTTACGAGATCCGGCTGGCAGACGGCAGGGAGGAAGATCCGCGACAAACGGTTCCGGCGGCGGCGAACGGCGACGCCATGGGCTTGTTCTATCGGCATCTGCAGCAGACACTGTACGACCTCGATTTCGTCAAGACGCAGCACCCGCCGGTCAAGCTGATGCGCAAACTCATGCGTCTGTTCAACCGCGCCCGACCCAGCGAGGAGGAACTCAGCATCCTGCGGGGCATCCTCGCCGCGGCCCAGGCGGCGGTGCGGCATAAACCTTGACAGTCAGTGTGGTCACTGGCCTGATACCAGGGCCAACAGGAACCGATTGATGTTCGAGCGACTGAAAGAAGACATACGCTGCGTATTCGAGCGCGACCCCGCGGCGCGTTCGACCCTGGAGGTGCTCACCGCATACCCCGGTCTGCATGCGATTATCGTGCATCGTCTCACGCACAAACTCTGGAGGGCGCACTGGTTCTGGCTGGCAAGGTTCATTTCGCACCTTGCACGCTGGCTGACCGGTATTGAGATCCACCCCGGCGCACAGATTGGTCGCCGGTTCTTCGTCGATCACGGGATGGGGGTCGTGATCGGTGAGACCTCGGTGATCGCGGATGACTGCACCTTGTATCACGGCGTCACCCTGGGTGGCACCACCTGGGAGAAGGTAAAGCGCCACCCCTCGCTGGGTCACCACGTGGTCGTGGGGGCCGGAGCCAAGGTGCTGGGTCCCGTCAACATCGGCGACGGAGCAAGGATCGGTTCCAACTCGGTCGTGGTCAAGGATGTACCCCCGGGCGCCACGGTGGTTGGCATACCGGGGCATGTAGTGAAACCAACAACGGAGAACAGGCAACGCGCGGAGATGGCGCGTCGCATCGGATTCGATGCCTACGGACAGACCAGGGACCTCAGCGACCCGGTCACCGATGCCGTCGACTGCATCCTCGATCATCTCCATGTCATGGATCAGCAGCACCGCGGAATCCTGGCCAAGCTGGCGCAGGCGGGCATCGATATTCGCGACCTGGACATACCGGACATCGAGTTGGCGCGGCTGGATGAGGAGGCTGCTCCGGTGGCGGAACCGGCCGGGGAGTCAGCGCCGCAGGGGCGTGAAAATAGTTGATCAAAATAGTCAAGTAAGTGACAATAGCTGACGTGTTTGCCGGAGATCCGCGATGAAGTTGACCACCAAAGGCCGCTATGCCGTCACCGCCATGCTCGACCTGGCGATCCACTATGACCGGGGGGCTGTGTCCCTCAGTGAGGTGGCGACGCGTCAGGGCATCTCGCTGGCATACTTGGAGCAGCTGTTTTCGCAGCTGCGCCGACAAAATCTGGTACGGAGCACGCGCGGGCCCGGAGGCGGGTACAGCCTGAGTCGCGTACCCGGCGAGATCTCGGTTGCGCAAATTATTGATGCGATAAGTGAAAATATTGACGCAACGCTTTGTGGTGGAAGCAAAAATTGTGCTGACGACAGCCCCTGCTTGACGCACTATCTGTGGGCCGATCTGAGCAGCCAGATACGTGATTTTCTGGACTCCAGGACCCTTGGAGAACTAATCACTCAACCCCATGTTAGAGCAGTGGCAACGCGCCAGGAACACCGCATGGAGATTGAGTTCAAACACTGATATGACCCGAATAAGCGAAGACACGATGGCGACCAAGGTATGTCTGTGACACTGACCACCAGTGCCGCTCAACGCGTGCAGAAATACCTCGAGTCGAAACAGGACTGCGTGGGCCTTCGCTTCGGGATCAAGACCACCGGTTGCTCCGGCTACGCCTACGCAGTGACCTTCGCGGAAGACATCAAACCCGGTGATCAGGTTTTCGAGAGTCATGGTGTCAAGATCATCGTCGACCATGAGAGTCTCGGGTACGTCAACGGGACCGAGATCGATTTCCGCAAGGAAGGCCTGAACGAGGCCTTCCATTTTGACAACCCTAACGTGACGGACACCTGCGGCTGCGGCGAGAGTTTTACTGTTTGAGCCGGGGCCGCAGCCCGCAGCTCGCGACAGACAGTAGATACTGCAGTACGAAGCGGATGATGAGCAGCGTTGAGATTTCCCTCCAGGACCTTTTGCCCGGCCGCGAGTGCGGCGCCCCTGCAACATCGGCCGGCCGGGTGGCAGTGTCGACGCTGGGATGCAAGATCAATAGCTTCGAATCGGAGCAGATAGCACAGGCCCTGCGCGGCCGCAACTGGCAGGCAGTGGGCGGCCGACAGCGGGCCGATCTGCACATCATCAACACTTGCACCGTCACCGGCGAGGCGGATCGCCAGGCCCGGCAGGAAGTCCGGCGGGCGGTGCGCCGCAACCCGGACGCACTGATAGTTGTCACCGGCTGCTACGCGCAGATGGATGCCGAGGCCTGTGCCGCGATCCCCGGGGTCGATCTGGTGCTGGGCAACGATCGCAAGCTTGACCTGCATGACCTCCTGCCCCTGTTACAGTCCGGCCGCCTGCCCAAGGTGATGGTGGGGGAAGTCGACCGCCATGTGAGTCTGCCGCGTCAGATCGTCGGGGCTATTGACGGCCGCACCCGCGCATTCGTGCAGGTCCAGCAGGGATGCGACCAGGGATGTACGTTCTGCGTTATCCACCGCGCGCGCGGACCCAGCCGATCGCTGCCGGCGAAGCTGGTGATCAGGCAGGCCCAGCGGCTGGTCATGAACGGCTGCCGGGAACTGGTGGTGTGTGGCGTTGACCTGGGTTCGTATGGCGAGGATGGTCCGCATCAGTCATCGACTCTTGTGGAAATACTTAATAATATCAGTGATTTGGACGGTGATTTCAGAATCAGGTTGAGTTCTATAGATCCTGCCCACCTGACTGATGAACTGTTCGATCTGCTTGCTGCCAGCCGCAAGATGTGTCCCCACCTGCACCTGTCATTGCAAAGCGGTAACACCCTGATCCTGAAACGGATGAGGCGCCGTTACGACGCGGACCATGTATTCCAGCGTATTCGAACCCTTCGGGAACGTCTGCCCGGGCTGGTATTGAGCGCAGACGTCATGGTCGGCTTTCCAACCGAAACGGAGGAGCACTACCAGCAGACCGAGAACATGGTGCGCGATCTTGAAATCGCCTACCCGCACGTGTTCGTCTACTCGCCGCGGACCGGTACACCCGCGGCCCGCATCCCGGCCGGCAGACAGGTGCCCGTGGCGCAGCGGCGGGCCAGGGCGAACCGGCTGCGCCGCGCCGCTGCCCTGGTAAGGCGCGACGTGCTCCAACGGCGGCTGGGTGACCGCATCCGCGTGTTGGTCGAGGGCGGTGGAAGCCCGCCGGCCGGCTTACGACGCGCCCGCGCCGGAGATTACGTCCCGGTATGGGTGCCGACTGAACAGGCTGGTGTCGGTGACTGGCTGGAGGTGGAGGTCTTCGCGGTTTCCGACGACGCCCTCATTGCCCGCGCGGCCACCTAAACGTTACACTACGCGCCCCCGGGACCCTGGGGCTTTTGCATATTTATCATACAGTTGTAATCAGCAGCTTGGAGAACAGTGCATGGCGGTCGAGCGCACCCTGTCAATCATAAAACCCGATGCGGTAGCAAAAAACATTATCGGTGAGATCTATCGCCGCTTCGAGTCAGGCGGATTAGGAGTCGTCGCCGCCCGCATGCTGCACTTGAGCGCGGAGCAGGCACAGCAATTTTATGCCGTCCACAAGGAACGGCCGTTTTATAATGACCTGGTCACCTACATGCAATCGGGCCCGGTGATGGTGCAGGTGCTGGAGGGTGACGACGCAATTGCGAGGCACCGGGAAATCATGGGCGCCACCAACCCCAAGGACGCCGCACCTGGCACCATTCGTGCCGATTTTGCGACCTCGGTGGAGGAAAACGCGGTGCATGGATCGGATGGGCCGGATACCGCCGCGACTGAAATCGCCTTCTTCTTCAACGGTGATCAGATCTGCGCCCGGACCCGGTGACGAGCCGAGGTGACATGATTAACCTGTTGGGGAGTGATCGGGGTATGCTTGCCGATTATTTCCTGGCGCGGGGCGAGCGGTCCTTTCGCGCGGACCAGGTGGTGAAGTGGGTGCATCAACAGGGGATCACTGATTTCTCCGCCATGACCAACCTCAGCAAACCATTGCGGGAGCGGTTGGCCGCGGAGGCGAGGGTGGAGCCCCCGGTGGTGATCGCGGACACACGGTCGAACGACGGGACGCGCAAATGGTTGCTGCGGCTCGCGGACGGCAACTGCATCGAGACCGTTTTCATCCCCGAGCCGGACCGCGGCACGCTGTGCCTGTCATCCCAGGTGGGTTGCGCGTTGAACTGTACCTTCTGCGCGACCGCTCGACAGGGCTATAACCGCAACATGGACGCGCACGAGATCATCGGGCAGGTATGGCTGGCCCGGCGGCTAGTGTCCGAGGATGGCCGGGAACCGCCGATCACCAATGTGGTGCTCATGGGGATGGGTGAGCCGTTGCTCAATTTTGAAAGCGTTACGCGCGCCATAAGCCTGATGCTCGATGATTTCGCCTACGGGTTGTCGCGGCGGCGGGTGACACTCAGCACCGCGGGGTTGGTTCCTGGGATAGACCGGTTACGTGAGGAATGCCCGGTGAGTCTCGCGGTGTCCCTGCACGCCCCGAGTGATCGCCTGCGCGATGAACTGGTGCCACTCAACCGCAAGTACCCGATCGCGCAATTGCTCGATGCCTGCCGGCGTTATGCCGCCGCCGCACCGCGCACGCGGATTACGTTCGAGTACGTGATGCTGGACGGTGTGAACGATGCACCGGAACATGCCCGGCAGCTCGCGCGACTGCTTGCCGACGTGCCGGCAAAGGTGAATCTCATTCCTTTCAATGCCTTCCAGGGGGTCCGGTTGCGCCGGTCCGAACCGGAGGCGATCGACCGGTTCCGCGATGTGCTGTTGGAGGCAGGCTTGATGACCATTACCCGAAGGACCAGAGGTGACGACATAGACGCCGCCTGCGGTCAGCTCGCGGGGCGCGTGCTTGACCGCACGTCCCGCACCCGCAGGATGCGCGACCCGGCGCCGGGAGGGACAGCGTGAAAGTGTTTCTCGCTCAGCCGCTGGTTCTTGCCGTCCTGATCGGGATAGCGGGCTGCACTACCACCACAACCCCCCCCGAGGAGGAGAGCTGGGACGCCGGCAAGCGCGCGGATGTACACGCGCAATTGGCGGCCAGTTACATGCAGCGCGATCAGTTGGAGATCGCACGCAGTGAGCTGGAGCAGGCGCTGCAGATCAAGGCCGATCACTCCCGGGCAAATTACATCATGGCGGTGCTCCAGACGCGGCTGGGAAACAACGCGGAGGCCGAAACGTACTTCCGCCGGGCCGTGAGCGCGGACAAGGAGAACTCCCAGGCTGCCCATGACTACGGGGTGTACCTTTGCAAGCAAGGTCGTGTAGACCAGGCCATGGCCCAGTTCGATGAGGCGCTGGCGAACCCGCTGTACCGGGGAGACGCCCTGACCGCGCTGCGTGCCGGGGAGTGCCTGATCTTCAACGGCAACAGCCCGGATGTCGCCGAGACGTATTTCCGCAGGGCGCTGAACATCAACCCCAAACTGGCGCCAGCCCTGTACCAGATGTCCGAGATCAATTTCGCTCGCGGCAATTTCCTCTCCGCGAGGGCCTATATAGAGCGATATTTTTCCGCTGCCCAGGAGACGCCGCGCACTCTGTTGCTGGCCTACCGCATCGAGAACGAGCTTGGCGCAGCAGATGTCGCAGAGGACTACGCGGCCAGACTGCGTAAGAAGTTTGCCACCTCGGAGGAAGCGAAGCAGTTGCGGAGTGGACGATGAGCCGGGAGGCGGTGCCGGGCACCGAGCGCGGGTTTGTCGATTCATCCGGTTCGATCCTCAGGAAAGCACGAGTGGCGCTGGGGCTGACCGAAGAGGAGGTGGCGACTGAGCTGCGCCTCTCCGCCTACCAGATCCGGGCGCTGGAGGCCGACGACTACGACGACCTTCCAGGAACAACCTATGTGCGCGGTTATCTGCGCGCCTACGCTCGCCTGCTTAATTTGAATGTAGACAGCGTCCTGATGTCGGCATTAAACGCCCATACCGATGAGCATGCGGGCGCGCATGACGCCGCCCCTACCGATGGGGATGGCCGCGGCCGATTTCCGCTGCGCGCAGCAACGGTATTGCTGCTGCTGTTGTTGATCGGCGTACTGGTGCTCTGGTGGTACAGCCGCGAGTCCGATCTGGTATCGATGATGGAAGATACGACGCCGCTGTCATCGCCCGATTACGGTCCAGCGTCGGGCGCAGGGGGTCATGTCGTGACCCCGGTTGCGGGACAGCTGCAACCCGCGGACCGAGACAATCTGGTGTCGACGAAGCGGCGCGCCGTGTTCCGGTTCGGCGAGCCCTCCTGGATCGACGTGCGGGACGGTGCGGGAAAGGTGCTGGTGCAGCGAACGGTTACGCCGGGCCTCACGCTCGCGGTCGAGGGTAACCCGCCATTCAGGGTGTTTCTGGGCAACGCCGCGGCCGTGCAGGTGCATTACGCCGGCGAATCCGTCGACGTGTCGCCCCGGCCGGGCAGCCTGTATGCCCGCTTCACGTTGGGCCTGCGGCCACCCACGACGCCATAGGGGCGGGCTCAAGGGCATGGCGGCAATTCAGGCAATTCGCGGCATGAACGATGTGCTCCCGGATCAGGCCGCCTACTGGCAGCGCGTGGAATCCGTGTTGGTCGAGCTGTTCGGCCTCTACGGCTACCGGGAGGTCCGCTTTCCGGTGCTGGAAAAGACCGAGCTGTTCGCACGCTCCATTGGCGCCGATACCGACATCGTCGCCAAGGAAATGTACACTTTTATCGATCGCAACGGGGACAGCCTGACGCTGCGCCCGGAAGGCACCGCCAGCTGCGCACGGCTGGGCTTGCAACACGGTCTGTTTCACAATCAACAGCAGCGGCTGTGGTACCTGGGCCCAATGTTCCGGCATGAGCGGCCTCAACGCGGACGTTATCGGCAGTTTCACCAGGCCGGCGCCGAGGCGTTCGGCTGGGACGGGCCCGACATCGATGCGGAACTAATTGCTCTGACGGCGCGCATCTGGCGTTCCCTGGGCATCACTGCAGCCAGCTTGCAGGTCAATTCGCTCGGTGACGCCGCGGCCAGGCGTGCCTACCGCGAGCGGTTGCTTGCTTATCTGTCCCCATTACGTGGTGAGCTGGACGCCGACAGTCAGCGCCGACTGGACACCAATCCGCTGCGGATCCTGGATTCGAAGCATCCGGCGACCCAGGCCGTGCTGGTTGATGCGCCGCTGCTGCGGGACCATCTTGACCAGGACTCGGTGCGACACTTCGAGGGTTTGTGCGGATATCTGGACGAGGCGGGCATACCGTACGAGATTAACCCCCGACTGGTGCGCGGACTCGATTATTATTCACGCAGTGTGTTCGAATGGGTCAGCGGCGAACTGGGATCCCAGGGCACGGTGTGCGCCGGCGGTCGCTACGACACCCTGGTGGAGCAACTCGGTGGCAGGCATCCAGTGCCGGCCGTAGGATTCGCCCTGGGTCTGGAACGCCTGGTAGAGTTGCTCACCCTCGGCGACAACGAAAACCCGTCAGGCGTGGATGTCTATGTAGTGGTGCTGGACGAGGCCGCCCGCTTGGCGGCCACACAAAGTGCCGAGCAGCTGCGCGACCGCGGTTTACGGGTGCAGCAGCACTGCGGCGGTGGCGGTGCCAAGAGCCAGCTCAAACGCGCTGACAGGAGCGGCGCGCAAGTCGCCGTGGTGCTGGGTGAAGAGGAAATCAGCGCGGGCCGTGCAACGGTCAAACCGCTGCGGCGGGATGCGCCGCAATTCAGCGTCGGCCAGGAAAAACTGGCAGCGGCGTTGGCCAAATTTTTTGAATCCTAAACGACGGGGAAGTATTGGGCACCATGGTTGATCCGCACTTTATTGAAGATGAGCAAGCAGAACGGCTGAAGCAGTGGTGGAAACAGAACGGCACGTCCGTGATTACCGGTGCGGTATTGGGACTGGGTATCATTTTCGGGGTCAACTACTGGCGTGACTACCGGGACACCCGGGCGGAAACCGCTTCCGGCCTGTTCGTCCTCATGACATCTCAATACTCGGCCGGCGATGCCGAGGCTGCCCGTGCCGCCGGGCGGCGGGTGCTCGACGAGTTCGAGGACACGCCCTACGCTGGTAAGGCGGCCCTGTTCCTGGCGCGCGTCAGCTACGAGAGCGAACAGGGTGAACAGGCCAGGGTAGACCTGCAGTGGGCCGTGGACAATGCGAGGGAACCCGAGACCCAGCACGCGGCGCGGCTGCGACTGGCGAGGCTGCTGCTCAGCGAGGGCGATCTGGACGCTGCGGCAAGCCTCGTCTCGGTGCCCGATCGCGGCGCATTTTCCTCGCAGTATCTGGAGCTGGAAGGAGACCTGGCGATGAGCAGGGGCGACCCGGCCGGCGCCCGCGAAGCCTACCGCAAGGCACTCGAAAGCCTGCCACAAGGGTCGGGATTCACCGAATTTCTCAACATGAAACTGGACTCCGCGGTCGCCGAGGCGGGAAAGTGAGAGCCTGGTGGCTGCTTGCCATGTCGTCCTGGCTGGTGGGATGTGGCATGTTCGGAAAATCCGGCGGTGATGATCCCGCGTCGCAGCCTGCGCCGCTGCCCGAAACCCGACAGGCGATCGCGGTCGACAAGCTGTGGACCTTCGACGTGGGCGGCGGTGTTGGCGACCGGTTCCTGAAGCTGACGCCCGCGCAGGTGTCCGACCTGCTGGTGATCGCGAACCCGGAGGGCAAGGTAGCCGCGCTCGACGTCGCCACCGGGAAGCCGCGCTGGCGCGCCGATCTGGATGTTGAGGTGACCGGGGGCGTAGGCGCTGGAGAGGGCCTGGTGCTGCTGGGGACCCTGGATGCCGAAGTGATCGCACTGGACGCGAGAAACGGCGAGGAGATATGGCGCCAGCGGGTCAGCAGCGAGATATTGTCACCGCCGGTGGTGTCAGGCGGGGTAGTGTTGGTTCGCTCGATAGATGGCAGGGTATCGGGACTGGCGAGCTCAAACGGCGAACGCAGGTGGAGCCTTCGGCGCGATGTTCCCAGCCTCAGCCTGCGCGGCAGCAGCCCTCCTCTAGTGCGTCAGGGTGTGGTGCTGGCCGGATTTGCGGACGGCAAGCTGGTGGCCGCCGAGATCGCCACCGGAAAGGTGCTATGGGACTACCGGGTGGCGGAGCCGCGAGGTCGCAACGAGGTGGACCGGATGGTGGATGTCGATGCCCAGCCTCTGCTCGTCGGCAGTGTGCTGTATGCCGCGTCCTTTCAGGGGCGGGTCATGGCCATGGCACTGGGGTCCAGGAAGATCCTCTGGGTCAGCGACGTGTCCAGCCATTCAGGCATGAGCGCAGATGAGCAAAACCTGTACATTTCCGACGAAACTGGGGTGGTATTGGCGTTGGACCGGCTCTCGGGAAACTCTGTGTGGCGGCAGGATGGCCTGATGCGGCGGGGCGTCACCGGGCCGGCCCGAACGGGTGACTGGGTAGTGACCGGTGATTTCGAGGGTTACCTGCATTTCATGAACAGCCGCGACGGCGTTATCGAAGGACAGATACGGCTCGGCGGCGGGGCGGTTCTGGCAACACCGCTCATTGTCGATAAGGTACTCTATGCCCTTACCAGTGGCGGCGTGGTTACCGCCGTCACGGTGACCGGAAGAGGCGGTTGATTAATAGCCGCCGTCCCGTGCCGCCATCCACACCCCATGCGCCCTGTCATCTCGATCGTGGGCCGGCCCAATGTCGGCAAATCGACGCTGTATAACCGACTAACCCGGAGCCGGGACGCCCTGGTCGACGATCGCCCGGGTGTGACCCGGGACCGAATGGTGGGTCTCGGGCGCGTTGGCGGCACGCCCTACTGGGTCATCGATACCGGGGGACTGGAATCCGAAGGCGGCTCGCTGCAGCAGATGCTCAGACGCCAGGTAGACGTCGCGGTGCAGGGCAGCGACGCGGTGTTATTCATGCTCGATGGACGTTCGGGGCCCAGTCCCGACGACATCGAGATCGCGGGCTATCTGCGACGCTGCGGGGTCCCGGTGTTTCCAGTCGTCAACAAGACCGAAGGGCTGGCGCCCGAACTGGGGACCGCAGAGTTTCATGCGTTGGGCCTGTCGAATCCTCCGACGGCCGTTTCGGCCCGGCAGGGAGCCGGCATCAATATGCTCATGGAGCACATCCTGGACACCGTCTCCGCCACCGGTGCGGCGGCGGAAGTCGACAGGTCGGCGCCCCACGTCGGGGTGGTCGGGCGCCCCAACGTGGGCAAGTCCACGTTGGTAAACCGCTTGCTGGGGGAGGAGCGAGTGCTGGTGTGCGACGAGCCGGGCACTACCCGCGACAGCATCCGCATACCATTTCGCCATGCTGGTCGCGACTATGTGCTCGTGGATACTGCCGGCGTACGGAGACGGAGCAGGATCCAGGACAAGCTGGAACAGTTTTCCGTGGCCCGTACCCTGCAAACCATCGAGCAGGTGGATGTGGTGGTTTTCGTGCTGGATGCGCAGGCGGGAGTCAGCGACCAGGATGCCAGGCTGGCAGGGCTGGTGCGTGACGGCGGCCGTTCCATGGTCCTGGTGGTCAATAAGTGGGACGGCCTGACGAACGAACAGCGACAGCGCGTCAGACGGGAGCTGGACCGCAAGCTGCCCTTCCTGGACGACGTCGATCGGCTGTTTGTGTCGGCGAAGTTCGGATCGGGCCTGGGCCATCTGGTGCCCGCCCTGGCACGCGCATACAGTTCAGCCATGGCAGACCTGGGCACCGGGCGGCTGAACGCGGTGCTGCAGCAAGCGGTGGCGGCGCAACCGCCTCCTCTGGCGGGGCGTCGGCGCAGCAAGCTCAAGTATGCCCACCAGGGCGGGAAGAACCCGCCCCAGGTGGTCATTCATGGCAACCTGCTCGATAAAATTCCGGAGTCGTACCGCCGCTATCTGTCGCGCCGCGTCGCCAGAGCATTCGGCCTGACCGGCGCTCCGGTGCGGATTGTCTTCAAATCGGGTGAAAACCCCTATGCCCGCAAGGCCTCCAGGGGCACCGGAAAGCGCGGCAAGTAGGCCCGGCGCTGTTATAATTATCCTGTGGACGGCAATATTCAAAAACTATTTCGCGAACAGTTTGCGATGAATCGGCACGCGGATGGCGCCTTGAATGATAAGCAGAAAGAAATGCTTATCGTGATGACCGCACTGTCATTCATAGAGCAGAATGCGCTGATGACGCAGGCGCAACTCAACGACGCCCGACGCAGCCTGCAGGCGCTGTTCATCCGGACCAGTGGCGAAGAAACCATGCTGCGAAAACTGTTGGAGATCCTCAGGGTGAACAAGGATCTGCATGAGGCCTTCAGCAGCATCTCCAAGATCAGCGCCAGCATTTCCGCAAGCGTTGATATCTTCAGCAGGAAGATCGACTATCTCAAGCAGTACGTGGCTAAGCTTCGCCTGACGCCTGAGGAAAATGCCGAATTCTTTGCCCCGTTTCTGGCGTTCACCCACGCCTTCCAGGTACGCATCCTGCGCTTCGATCAATTGATGATGCATTATCTGGAACTGCGCGAGGACGAGGCCAAGCGAACCCATGAATTCAGGATTGCACAGGACGCCAGCAGACGCCTGAAGGACCGCCTGTCCGGGCGTCTAGGCGCACAGGCGACTGGCGAGGTGGAGGAGTCGATAAAGCAGGAAGTGCTCGGCAACTTCGATTATGCCAGCGCCAGAAACCGCTTGCTGGACGCACAGCGGGAGTCGCGCGTGGCAGCGAAGCAGGTCAATAACCTGCTGTTCGAGGTCAAGGCCATGTGCCAGATGGCGATGAATCCGGACATGCGTGAGCGGGGCGATTACGCCCAGCACCCCACGCCGGATATTGACGATATATTCATGCGCTTTACCCGTTCGATTAAGAAATACCCTCGTCTTGACCAGATCAAGGAATTCATCATCGATTACTTCAAGCTTTATCAGCGCGCCTATGGCATGTTTGTTCTCGACTTCGACAGTTTTAACAAGGCCGTGGAGACCATTACCACCAATACCGAAGAGTATTTCGCATCGAAGCAGGAGGACGAGGACATTCGCGCGAAGCGCGACAAGCTGCGCAAGTACGAAGGGCTGATACCCTTCCTGGAGGACGCGGGCGGCCTGATTCCCGAGTACCAGGACTACGGATTCATAAAATTCTCGCGCAAGGTCTCGGAGGCCATTTCGACCGAAACCTGCCAGTGGGATCACATTAGAGAAGAGCTGCTGGTGGCGAAGGTCGCTGCCGAAGCAGACTTGACGACGCGGCTGAATCCGTGAATGCCCTGCCGGGTGACGCTCGTCACCATTGACGGCGACGCCATTGCCAAATCCACCACGTGGGTGGGCCGAGCAGCAGCGCTTCGATTATCAAAGCTTTCAGGTCGTGGATGAGCACGGGCATCGTGAAAAGGTTATCTCGGCGAATGTTCAGAAAGATGGTCTGGGGAGACATCAACGACTGGTCGGTGAAAGGCCACAGTAAGGGTATCCCCTGGGGCAGGCTGGCGTCGAAGCTAAGCCAGTCAACGAGCAACTGGGACAGTAGCGCCAGCGTGATCATGGTGCCCAGCGCCAGCGCCCGCGGGTACTGACGCCAGTACAACCACGCGCTGGCGGCGGCGCCCAGCAGGATGGCAAATAACAATGAATGCGAGGCACCGCGATGGAACTGGCCGTGGTCCCCCAGCAACAGCCCGGGAACCAGATCCAGGTCAGCCAGATTCGCCGCCACCATCACTGCCAGCATATCTTGGCACCGGGGCTTGCGGCTGCCGTTGCAGGCGAGATAGATGAGCGCCCCGGCCAGGCTATGGGCAACCGGCGAGGCCATGGCTCTCAGTCCCGAAGTTTATTATCGCCTCGGCGACAGGTTTTGGTTCCAAGTGAGTCATCAAGTTTCTCCTGCTACCAGGGGTTGGTCCACCGGCGGGCAAGGACGGGGGACGCCCGTAGTGAAGCTGCCGGTGGCGGCCGTGCTAGCCGATGCAGCGCGCAGCGGCAAGGGCCCCAGCGCCTTCGATGCGGTGCCGGGCCAGCCCGGTTGGCAGCACATGGCCCCCCGGGTGGTTATCCGCCAGCTAATCCCCATAGATTTTCAAGTTGTCCTCGGACGGTTGCGGAAAGTCCACCGGGTGGCCTTGCGGGCCAGTCATGAAACCGCCTTTACGGGCTGTATTTTTTCCCGTTCGGCGCGGCTTGTGCAAGGGATGAAGAATTCCGATGCCAGTTTGCCACAGGTGCTGCACGACTTGGTTGATGCGCCAGGCCGGGCCGCGTCTTGACCGGTCCGCGGTCGATGCGCATTCTGTTTCTCGCACCACATCCCTTTTACCAGGATCGTGGCACCCCGATAGCGGTGGACCTGTTGCTGCGCGCGCTCAGCGCGGACGGCCATTGCGTGGATGTCATAACTTTTCCCGAGGGACAGGAGCGGAGCTACCCGAATGTGACTATACACCGCGTCAAGACGTGGGTACGGATAAACGGAGTACGGCCCGGGTTTTCGCTGAAGAAACTGGTTTGCGATGGGTTCCTGTTTGCGCGTGGAATCAGCCTGCTGCGGAGCGGAAAATACGATCTGATACATGCCGTGGAAGAGTCAGGATTTTTCGCTTTGATCTATCGGCGGCTGTTCGGGGTGCCGTTCATCTACGATATGGACTCCCTGATGTCCATGCAGCTGGTAGACAAGCATCCCCGATTGGGGGCACTGCGCGGGTTTCTGGAGCATCTGGAGCGCCTGCCCATGCGGCATGCCGTCGCGGTAGCGCCCATGTGCGAGGACCTGGCCGCGCAGGCAAGAAAGGTCCGCGACGACGGCGTGGTGGTCATCAAGGACGTCTCGCTGATCGATGAATCGCGGGAGGCAAACGCGGCAGATCTCAGGGGCGAAGGCGGCGTGCGGGGACCGATCATCATGTATATCGGCAACCTGGAACCGTACCAGGGAATCGACCTGCTGCTGTCAGCCTGTGCGCGGCTGGATCGCGCCTTTGCGCTGGTCATCATCGGTGGCCTGGCGGACGATATAAACTCTTTTCGGGAGCGGGCGGAGGACCTCGGCATCTCCCCATCCGTGCATTTTCTGGGTCCTCGGCCGGTGGCTGAAATCGGCGCCTACCTGCGTCAGGCCGACATCCTGGTCTCGCCGCGGGTTCACGGGACCAATACACCCATGAAGATCTATTCATATCTCTCGTCCGGCGTTCCGGTGGTGGCCACTGACCTGCCCACACACACGCAGGTCCTCAACCCGGATATCGCCGTACTTGCGAAGCCCGACGCCGGTGTCTTCGCCGCCGCGCTGCGGACCCTGCTGGATGATGACCAGCTGCGGGCGCAGACCGGCAAACGTGCCGCCGCCTATGCCGCGCGAGAGCATGGAATGGAAAGTTTCGTCTCGAGCGTGCGCAAGTTGTATCAATTCGTGGATCAGCGGCTGTGCAGCGACACCTGAACATTGCTGACTATTACGACATCGCGGTAATCGGCGGCGGTATACATGGTGCCGCTATCGCCTGGGAGGCGGCTCGGAACGGGTATTCCGTGCTGCTGGTGGAACGCCGCGATTTTGTCAGCGGCGCATCCTCCAACAGCCTGAAGATCATCCACGGCGGGCTTCGTTACCTGCAGGGCCTGGACTGGTCGCGAAGCCGCGCGTCGGCGCTGGAGCAGGAGAGGCTGATGAAGCTGGCGCCGCACTGGATCAGGCCGCTGCCTTGCGCCATGCCCACCTACGGGGAATTCATGAAAAGCCGCCTGGCCCTGCGGGCGGGATTATGGCTGTACGATCACTGCATCAGGTCGCGCGCCATGGCGCGACAGTGGCCGGGCTCGGTGTCGACGCTGGATCGTTTGTCGCAGCTGGCGCCGCTGCCCGACAAGCCCGAAATGACCGGCGTCGCGCGGTGGTACGATGCCCAGGTCCACAACAGCGAACGCCTGGTGCTGGCCTACCTCTGGTCAGCGCGTGCGCTGGGGGCACAGGTGGTCAACCATACCGGATTGGAGGTGGCCGCCGACATGTCGCGCGGGGTGCGCGAACTGACCCTCACCGACAAGGTCACTGGGACAATATATCGGACTGCCGCGCGGCACCTTGTCGATACCGCCGCGGTCATGCCGGACGACCACAGAGTCGAGCTGGTACGGGGTGTCAATCTGGTGCTGACGGAACGGCTCTCCGACTGGGCCATCGGCCTGGCCCATCGCTCCCACCAGGTCCGCGGTCACGCCGCCAGCCGCCTGCTGTTCTTTACACCGTGGCGGAACGTGACGCTGGTGGGTACCTGGTATTTCGCCGATCGGCCGGAACTGGGTGACAAAGTCAGCCGGGTCGAACTCGACGAATGCGTTGATGACGTCGCCGCGGTGTGGCCGCAGTTCGCGGCCGCAGCCTCGCACCCCGAGGCGATCCATGTCGGGCGCCTGCCGGTCACGGCAGGGGGTCGAAGCGTCCGGCAATTATTGGAGCGTCCCAGGATCGAGTTGAACGCGCGGCAGCAGATCACCCGCGTCACCGGTGTCAAGTACACCACCGCACGCCTGGTCGCGGGCGAGACGGTGAGTCGGCTCGCTGGACACGTCGCCCCGTCAGGGGCGGCGGCGGCCCTGGTGCTGCATGGTGCGGAATTTCATGATCTCAAAGAGTTTTATGTAAGCCAGCAGCAGCGCTATGCCGATATGCTTCCGGCCCCGGTACTGCGGCGCCTGGTTTACGAGTACGGGTCGGAGATGGATCAGGTCATGGAACGTTGCCGCGTCGAGCAGAATTTCGACACCATCGTTGATGCAGATGATGTGCTGCAAGTTGAGGTCGCCCATGCTGTTGAAGACGAAATGGCAGTGCACCTGGATGACGTGCTTCTGCGCCGGCTGGGTATAGGCACCGCGCGCAGGGCACCCGCGGCGACCATTAACCACTGCACGCAGCTCATGGCTCATTTGATGAACTGGGACGCGGAACGCAGCACAGCCGAAAAGGCGCGTATGTTGCGTTACTATGAACGAGTGGTGCCGGCCCCGGTGGAAAACTGAGCATGGATACGCCAAGCGGCAAGGAACACCCGCAGCTGCTCGAGACCGGACATGCCGGTCGCGATCATCGCCCCGCCGGGGTTGGAGTGTCGATCAGGGTGACGTTTCCCCGAATCCAGCAGACAATGGCAATCCGTTCATCTGCCTGCTCCGTAATCGTTGGCTGCGGCGGCGTGGAATACGTGTGCGTGACCGGGCCCAAGGCTGCGAAACGGGTACCGACCCGGTGGCTGCCGTTCCTTGTGCCAACGGGACAAAAATGGGAGAATCCCGCGGCTCCCTACCCCGGTAAATCTATGCTGCATGGCCGTCAGATCGAAGTTCTGCGACGCGGACGCCAGCGTTGCAGGCGCTGACTGCGGCAGCACCGAGATGCATCGCGCACAACTTTTCTTTCCCCGGAACGTCAACGTAAGATCCCACGAGGGAATGATCGCAGACAACGAACGCTCCGCACGGCTCCCGCCAGGTACGATAAGGGGCCATGAGCAGGCAGCGGACCTGCGTGCACCGCTCGGTACCACGAGCGTTAACAGGAAGGCGATAGGCAATTGTCGTGTCTTACCGAGTCGGCAGGGCGAGGAGCCGGCAACGGTCGCCGTAGCACTCAGGGACACCGGGAGATCCGGTATCGCCGCGCACTTCCGGGCAGCGGCTGACGGTAACGAACGAACCCAGGCAACGGAAGCCTTCAGATGAAGCTCGCGACGCAGTCACCGCAGCAGCAGTTGCTCGGCTTGTACGAGAAGTCGCCCCTGAAGAAAGCAAAGTTCGCGGCCATCGAGGAACTGCTGCCCGACACCAGCGGCATGGTCTGTCTGGATATCGGCGCCGACAATGGAGTGTTGAGCTACCTCCTGAGGCAACGTGGTGGCGAATGGCACAGCGCCGATCTGGATGAGGACGTCGTGGCCGTGATAAAGAACATGGTGGGTGACCAGGTCCATCAATTCGACGGCGGACCGACGGAATTTCCCGACGATTACTTCGATCTGATTGTAATCATAGACTTTCTGGAGCACATAGAGGACGACAGCGGTTTCATCGAGGAGCTTTCGCGGATAATGAAACCTGGCGGAGTGCTCATCGTCAACGTGCCCCATTACAAGGGGCGGTCGCCGATCAGGCGCTTGAGGCTGGCGGTCGGGCTTACCGACGACAAGCACGGGCATGTGCGCCCCGGCTATACCATGGACAGCCTTGCCGGGACCCTGTTGCCCAACTTCATTGTCGAGAAACGGCAAACCTATTCACGATTCTTCGTGGAACTGTTTGACGTGGCAGTCAGTTGGTATCTGGACAGGGCAAAGCACGGGGACTCGTCAAGAAAAGGGAATGTTGTCACCGCGCATGACATGAGCACGCACCGTAAGCAGTTCAAGTTGTATTCGCTGATTTACCCGCTGGTCTGGTGCCTGGGGCAGGCTGACCGCTTGTTGTTTTTCACCTCGGGTTACAGCCTCGTGGTACGTGCCCGGGCCAGCGCGGAAGCGACCAGCTGAGTCGGGCGTCGGGCACGACTCACCATCGTGTCCGGCGCGGCGCGCGGGCATGCGGCAATTTGTGCACCTTCGATACAGCGTGGATGCGCGGGCTGCCCGGCGGCGCTCCGATGCGAAGTTTCGACGAGTGCATGTTTGCAACGGCGACCTGCGGCCGCGAGCCGGGCCGGCTTCAGTCGCCGGTCACCGTTGTTGCTCCTGCGTCCTCGGAAAACAGCACAGGGTCTACATAGGCGCCGTTCATGCGCAAGGTCCAGGTGATGATGACCGGTCCGTCAGCGACCGGGTTGTAGATCCTTCCCAGCAACGCGCCTCGCGTCACCTGGTTGCCCGGTGCCACCTTGACGTCAGTGACGGGATAAACGCCGGAAACCAGTCCCATGCCGTGATCGACATAGACAGCGAAGGCCTGGCGACCGGCCGATAAGACGTAGGATACCGTGCCGGCACCGGGTGCGTTGACGCGGCTGTTGTTACGGATCTTGAACTCCAACCCCACGTCCCAGTGGTAAGACCCGTTCGCCATCAATCTGCGGGTGCCATAGCGCCTGTCACCGGCGAGTAGCACGCTGCGGTAGATCGGGTAGGACAACGGCAATGTGGCGTCGAGTTCAGCCCGCCAATGTACCGGTGGTGGCGGTGGGGGTGGCGGCGGATAACCACTGTCATCCGCCGACGCGGAACCCGCGGTCGCCGGACGGACGACCCGCGGTTCGCGATGCGGCCTGACTGTAAGCGTTTGATGCACGGGATCCTGGTTCGTCGCTTCAATACGGACCACATAGTCGCCTGGAGCGGTGTCGAGGTCGATGGCGACCAGCGCCTGCCAACGGTCATCGATACGGCGTACCAGAACCTGACGATTGCCGTAAAACACCGACGGCGGATCGAGCCCGGAGTCGGGCAGGTAAAGATCGACCACCCCGCCGGGGACCGCCTCCGCGGCAGCCGGCGCATGCCACCCGCAGCCACTCAGTACCGCGGCGAGGATCAGTCTGCTCACCGGCGTCGATCTGTCACCGTGCAGCGCAACGCGCCGTGCGCAAGGGCGACATCCACGCTTGCGCCCGTTGCCACGTTGTCCGCCGAAGAGATGACGTGACCGCTGGCGGTATCCGTGACCACTGCGTAACCGCGCTGCAGCACCGCTTCGGGGCTGACGGCCCGCAAGCGACCGACGATGCCGCGCAGCGCTTGTGCGCGCGCGTCAAGGTCCAGCGGCAGCGACCGCGACAGTCCGTACCGGTGCCGGTCAACGCGATCACGCAGTCGTTCCAGGCGCGGCGCGGGGGAGCGCATGAGCAGTCGACTTTCATTGCGCTCGGCCTGAACAAGAAGTCTCCCCAGCGCAGAATTCGCGGCGGCGGCAAGCTGTGTGACGCCGTGTTGCAGCCGCGCGGACAGATGCGACAGGCGCTCACGCGGATGAATCAGCCTTCTCGTTCGCCCGTCCACCCGTTGCGCGCCATTCTCCAGGCTGGCACGGACGTTGCGGCAGATTTGCCGCCGCACTGCGGCCAGCGCACTGATCCATTCCGCGGCATCCGGACTCAGCAGCTCGGCGGCCGCGGTCGGCGTGGGGGCTCTCCGGTCGGCGACGAAATCGCTGATGGTGAAATCGATGTCGTGCCCCACACCACTGACGATCGGGATGCTGGCAGCGGCGATCGCACGCGCGACACTCTCGTCGTTGAATGCCTGCAGGTCCTCCAGTGAACCACCACCGCGGGTGACAATGAGCGCGTCACATTCAGCGCGCTGCTGCGCCGCCGCCAGCGCCGCGAGCAGTTCCGGTACCGCAGCGGCGCCCTGGACGGCCGAGGGATAAATGAGCAGTGGGACCGCGGGGCAACGGCGCCGAAAGGTGGCGATGACGTCTCTCACCGCCGCCCCCGTCGCCGAGGTGATGATACCCACCCGCCGCGGGAAACGCGGCAGCTCGCGCTTGCGGCCGGGCTCGAACAGCCCCTCGCTCTCCAGTTTGCGCTTTAACTGCTCGAAGGCCCGCAGCAAGGCACCTTCGCCGGCATCCTCGAGGTGCTGAACCACCAGCTGAAAATCGCCGCGATTCTCGTATAGCGTAACGCGGGCACGGACCAGCACCCGTGACCCGGCCTCGGGTTCCAGCGCAAGCACATCGCGACGCTGCCGGAACAGGGCGCAGCGAACCTGGGCGGTATCGTCCTTGAGCGTGAAGTAGATATGTCCCGAACCCGGCCGCGACAGGTTGGATATCTCACCCTCCACCCAGACCTCGCGGAAGCTGGCCTCGAGCAGACGACGCGCCTCGGCATTCAGGCGCGAGACGGAGTAGACGTCGCGTTGGCCGGGGACCGGGGTCGGCACGGGTGTGGGCAGTTCACGCACGGGCGGGATATTCCGACGAACATCGCGAGGCACGTATTCTTGCCTGCCGCAGGGCGCTTGTAAACAAAAGCCGGGCCGACCGGCCCGGCTTGCTGGATCGTTCCCGGGTGCTGCCCGGGTGCGCCATGGTCAGTTGGTATAGCGGGGCATGGCGTTTGCCTGGTCCTTGGCCTGCTGCTGGGCCAGCATGGCGGCCTCCTTGACGCGGGTGGCGATGCGCGCCGCCTCCGCGTCGTCGCCCGAGGCTTTGGCCTTTTTAGCCGCCTCCAGCAGCTTCGACAGGTCCTGTGCACTGCCACCCGTGGCCTTGTCGATCAGCTTCCACTCGGAGTTCATTTTTTTCGCCGCTGCCAGCTGCTGTTCAGCCTCGGCAATGACCTGGTCAGCCGACATGGCGGCGCCGGGTATGCGGAGCTGCTGGCCCGGGCGGATCATGGTCGCATCGCTGATCACGTCGCGGTTGGCCTCCAGGATCACTGAATACTTCTTCACATCGCCGTAGAACTTTGCGGCGATTTTCGACAGTGAATCCCCACTTTTCACGGTGTACATGGTTGCATCGGCGAGGGCGGTGGTTGCCGCCATCAGTCCCAATCCCACTACTAACAGTCGTCGTTTCATCAATCTCCTCCGCGGATATTGTCGTTTCACCCCGGGAGACGCCGCCCTCCTGGCTGACGGTCCCGGTTCGCGATCACGCTAAGCTATTGTTTTGACGATTGGCTGTCAATCTCCCCCTGTAGGGATATGCGGCACGCCGAACCGCCTGATTCAAAGGCTCCGGGGCGGGACTGGTGGACTTGAATAGACCATTCCGTATAATTCGGCGATGCGAAATATCAAAGAAGCTCTCACCTTCGACGACGTCCTGTTGGTGCCCGCGGCTTCCAGAGTGCTTCCCCGTGAGGTCGACCTGAGCACCCGCGTTACCCAGCTACTCCGTATCAACATTCCACTGCTGTCCGCAGCCATGGACACCGTCACCGAGGCCGAGGCCGCGATCTGTCTGGCCCAGGAGGGTGGTTTCGGTGTAGTGCATCGAAACATGACACCGGAGCGGCAGGCGGAGGAAGTGCGCAAGGTCAAGAAGTTCGAGACCGGGGTCATCACCGACCCGATCACGGTTTCCGCGAGCACCAGTATACGCGATGTACTCGATCTGACCCGGCGCCATCGCATATCTGGAGTTCCTGTCATTGACGATAACAAGCTGGCCGGAATCGTCACCAGTCGCGACCTGCGTTTCGAGACCCGTTACGACGAGCCGGTGAGTCGGGTAATGACGCCGAAGGAAAAACTCGTGACCGTCAAGGAAGGGGCGTCACGGGACCAGGTACAGGGCCTGCTGCACGAGTACAGGATCGAGAAAGTCCTGGTGGTGGACGAGGACTTCAATCTGCGGGGCTTGATCACCGTCAAGGATATCCAGAAATCCACCGAGCACCCTAACTCGTGTAAGGACCAGGAAGGACGGCTGCTGGTGGCAGCCGCGGTGGGCGTGGGCGCCGACAGCGACGACCGGATAGAACGCTTGGTTGCCGCCGAAGTGGATGCGATCGTGGTGGATACGGCGCACGGGCACTCGCACAGCGTAATCGACCGGGTGCGCAGTATAAAGCAGCAGTTTCCGCAGGTTCAGGTCATCGCGGGCAATATCGCCACCGCCGGGGCGGCCGCGGACCTGGCCGCCGCGGGGGCCGATGCGGTCAAGGTCGGAATCGGTCCGGGCTCTATCTGCACCACGCGCATGGTGGCCGGGGTCGGCGTTCCGCAGATCACTGCCATTGCGGATGTGGCCGCCGGACTGGCGGGTGCGGACGTAGCGGTAATTGCCGACGGCGGCGTCCGCTATTCCGGGGACATCGCCAAGGCGATCGCCGCCGGGGCACATTGTGTCATGGTGGGCGGCCTGCTTGCCGGCACCGATGAAGCCCCGGGGGAAATCGAGATTTACCAGGGCAGGTCATACAAGTCTTACCGGGGCATGGGGTCGCTGGGCGCCATGGAGAGCGGGTCCCGGGACCGGTATTTCCAGGAAGGAACCACAAGCCCCCAGAAACTGGTACCGGAGGGCATAGAGGGCCGTGTTCCGTATAAAGGCCCGATGATCAACATCATCCACCAGCTCATGGGCGGCCTGCGCGCAAGCATGGGGTATACGGGCAGCGCACGGCTTGATGAACTTCGCACCAGGGCCGAGTTCGTGCGCATTACCAATGCCGGGGTGACCGAAAGCCATGTGCACGACGTTACCATCGTGAAAGAAGCGCCGAACTACCAGATCAGTAACTCGCGGTAAGCGCCGCGGACTGCGGGCAGTGCTGCATTGGCAGCAACAGCGATATCGTCACCATGAACGACCCACACTCAGATCGTATCCTGATCCTCGATTTCGGATCCCAGTACACGCAGCTCATCGCCCGCCGGGTGCGCGAGGCGGGGGTTTACTGTGAAATCAGGGCCCATGACGTCACCTCCGGTGAGATCGGGGCATTCGCAGCGAAGGGCCTCATACTGTCGGGTGGGCCGGCCACCGTCACGGCGGGCGACACCTCACGCCCCCCCGCCGGCGTGTTCGATCTGGGACTGCCGGTACTTGGTATCTGTTACGGCATGCAGTGCATGGCCGACGCCCTGGGCGGGGCGGTGGAGAATTCGGCCAAGCGCGAGTATGGCCACGCCCGCGTTCGCGTGGCCCGGCCGGCTTCCCTGCTGGCGGACCTCGGTGACCAGATCGATGACGCGGGCCGTGCCATGCTGGACGTGTGGATGAGCCATGGCGACAAGGTGACGTCCCTACCGCCCGGTTTCCAAGCCATTGCGAGCAGCGACAACTCCCCGCTGGCGGCGATCGCGAACGAGGACCGTAACCTCTACGGACTGCAGTTCCATCCTGAGGTCACCCATACCCGGCAGGGCCAGGACATACTGCGCCGGTTCGTGCACGAGATCTGCGGCTGCGGATCCGCCTGGACTCCCGGGAACATCATCCAGGACGCCATCGCGACCATCAGGCGCCAGGCCGGGAGCGACCGTGTGGTGCTGGGGCTCTCCGGGGGTGTTGACTCATCGGTGGTCGCGGCCTTGCTGCATCAGGCACTGGGAGGCCAACTTACCTGTATCTTCGTTGATAACGGCCTGCTGCGGCTCCATGAAGGCGACCAGGTGATGGCGACCTTTGCCGAACACATGGGGGTCAGGGTGGTGCGCGTCGATGCCGAGGAAAGGTTCCTGCAGGTGCTGCGCGGCGTCGCCGATCCGGAGCAGAAGCGCAAGTTGATCGGCCGCATGTTCATCGAGGTGTTCGAGGAGGAAGCAGCGAAGATCGAGGACGTCAGATGGCTGGCCCAGGGGACCATTTATCCCGATGTAATCGAGTCGGCCGCCGCCAAGACCGGCAAGGCGGAGGTCATCAAGTCGCACCACAACGTGGGGGGGCTGCCCGAGCACATGCAGCTCAGGTTACTGGAACCGCTGCGGGAGCTGTTCAAGGACGAGGTGCGCAAGATCGGCGTCGAGCTGGGTCTTCCCCACAAGATGGTTTACCGCCACCCATTCCCCGGTCCGGGGCTTGGGGTGCGCATCCTCGGCGAGGTCAAGAAGGAGTATGCCGACCTGTTGCGGGAGGCGGATGCGATCTACCTGGATGAGTTGCAGAAGAACGGCCTCTATGACCGTATCAGCCAGGCCTTCGCCGTGTTCCTGCCAGTCAGGTCCGTGGGTGTGGTGGGTGACAACCGCGCCTACGAGTATGTAATCGCGTTGCGTGCCGTGGAGACCGTGGATTTCATGACCGCCAACTGGAGCCGCATCCCCTACGATGTGCTGGCCACCGTTTCCAATCGCATCATCAACGAAGTGGCGGGCGTCAGTCGCGTCACTTATGATATTTCAGGCAAGCCGCCGGCCACCATCGAGTGGGAGTAGGGGGAATCCATAACGCATTGAAAAATAATGGATTAAATCCTCTAATCAACAAT
>CAMYNL010000003.1:235925-263942 GCA_947259705.1 uncultured Gammaproteobacteria bacterium
ACAGCGATACCATGAGATAAAAATTGAGCTTGGCATGGTATCGGGGAGCTTGATTTATAGGTGCTCTGGAGCAATCCGAAACCGGCAATTCCAGCACAGTGTTTTAGAAAAACAGTACTGTTTTTCTAAAACTATTGGCAGCTTAATGACTAAATAACTTACTGAAAAAGCTCTTATTTTCGTAATTCTCCTTGTGGAGAAGGTCGGACTACCCCGCTAAGCCTGTGTCTACACTCTCCACGTCTATTACTTGCAGAAAGTAACCAGGTACGTTACAGTTTCCCATAAAGAAGGAGATTGCTATTGATGCAGAGTTTTCGGGACCGCTGGTTAAGGGATTTTTATCTGGAAGATAAAGCAAGCAAGAAGATACCCGCTGAGGTCGAAGACTGACTGTTCCGAAAGCTGCAGTTAATCGATGACGCGACCTGTGATCTCGACCTACGGTCGCCTCCGAGCAATCATTTTGAAAAGTTGAGAGGGAACTTGGCCGGGAAGCATTCGATTCGCGTTAACAAGCAATGGCGATTGGTGTTTACCTGGTCAGGCGAACGTGGTGAGGCCCAGGACATCTATCTGGATTACCACGATTATCGGTGAGGCAGGCTATGAATATCACAAAACGGCAACCCGTCAGTGTCGGTGAGATGATTACAGAGGAGTTTCTCGTGCCCATGGCGCTGACTCAAGGGCAACTGGCAGAAGCGATGGGTGTCAGTCGAAAAACCGTCAATGAGTTATGTACCAACCGGCGTGCAATTACGGCGGACACTGCGCTGATGCTGGCTACTGTATTTAAGAATTCAGCTGATTTTTGGTTGAATCTTCAGCAACGTAACGATGTGTGGAAAGCGCTAAACACACCAAAGCGACGGGCACGAATCGAGAAGGCTAAACCGATTGCTGCCTGAGTTTTGGGGTAATGGCTCGTAGCGTGCACAAGTGGGTCTTTCCCGCACGATTCAGGGCTGGCGCTTACAGCTGGAAGGCGTCAAGGCTGGCGTGTCAGCGTCTTCGCGAAGCTGTCTCCGAGATCAAGAAGGTTGCAAAGAAAGATCCGCTAATTGGCGCAGAGGGTGCTGTCCGTCTGATGGGAAAGATCTGGCCGGCGCTGGAACACGTGGATAGCTCCAGTGGTGCGCTGGGATCAGCGGTCAACAAGACACTGGGTGATTTGATACCGATTGTCGTTAATGCGCCTGCAGATGAGAAGACCCGTAGTAATTGGCTCGATCGGCTCTGGCAGGCAATGGAGGATGACGGTGTCGATTACCTCACTCCTGTTGGAGATCGCTGGGGTGAACTCTGTGACTCTCCGGAAGTCGCCGGCCGCTGGGCGGATGAGTTGGTATCCACGTTGCGATCCTGTTGGTCAGATCCAAACCCGGGCAGCTATTTTCACGGCGCGACAGCTTGCCTATCCTGTCTGTTGACGACGGGGCGTTATGGGGAGTTGCTCGATTTGTTGGAACTGCCACGATACCCGTCCTGGCATTACCGCCGCTATGGCGTCGAAGCACTTCTGGCCTTGGGTAGGAAGGCGGAGGCGGTCCAGTATGCCGAAGCCTCGCGGGGACTGAACCAGCCTGATTCCGTGATCGACCAAGCCTGCGAGCAGATCCTGATCTCATCCGGCCTGCATGACGAGGCCTACCGGCGCTACGGATTGAGTGCTGCGGTGGGTAATTCCTACATCGCCCGGTTTCGCTCAGTTGCAAAACGCTATCCAATGAAGGATAAGTTGCAGATCCTGTCAGACCTCATAGCCGCAACTCCGGGCGAAGAAGGGAAGTGGTTTGCCACGGCCAAGGACCTCGGATTTTATGATCTGGCATTGGAACTGGCCAACCGGAGTCCCAGTGATCCAAAAACCCTGACTAGGGCGGCCAGGGATTATCTTGACTCGGAACCGACATTTGCCCTCGGAGCGGCAATAGCCGCCCTTCGCTGGTTGAGTGAGGGGTGGGGTTACGAGGTGACCAGCGTCGATGTGGTGGAGGCCTATGATCGGGCGATGGACGCTGCGGCCAAGTTGAATATGGTTGACGATGTGAACGAGCGGATTAGGCAACTCGGCGAGGCGAGTGACAATGCAGCGGTAGTGTTTGTTCGGAAGGCCGTGCAGGGACGCATGCGTGCATCTGTTTAAAGTGCTCCATTACCTGCAGGAGCAGGAGGGCATCCACCTGGAAGTCAAAGCCCGGAAGGTTGCCTAGGGTGCTATGTGGCAGTGTTCAATCTGCAATTTCTTCGAGCCTTTTGAAGGATTTCCTGAGCATGGTACTTTTCATGGTATTACCAATTAGCAGGAACATAAGCCATTGAATATAAAAGATAAAAATGGCTTATTTACAATCGAGTGGGAATAAGCGGTACCCGCAGGGCGGAGCGCATGTCTGAATACGGCTGGAGCAACGATGACCGGCGCTGGATGCAGCACGCGCTGAGCCTGGCGGGCGAGGCGGAGCGGCAGGGCGAGGTGCCGGTCGGGGCCGTTGTCGTCGTCGCTGCTGAAGCCGTCGGGGAGGGCTGGAACCAGCCCATCGCCGCGCAGGACCCCACCGCCCACGCCGAGGTCATGGCGATTCGGCAGGCGGCCCGCAGACTGGGCAACTACCGGCTACCCGGCGCCACGCTTTACGTCACCCTCGAACCCTGCCCGATGTGCGCAGGCGCCATCCTCCATGCCCGCATCGCCAGGGTCATAATCGCGGCCCGAGACCCCCGCTCCGGCGCCGCGGGCAGCGTCGTTGATCTGCTCCGGTCAGCGCAGTTCAACCATCGCTGCGAGGTCGTCACGGGCCTGCTGGAGCGGGACAGCGGGGCGCTGCTGAAGCGGTTCTTCCAGGCCCGTCGGGGACATGGCCCGGATGCCGACTGATCAGAGCGCCGGAGGCTGGACATCGATAACGGGCGGCCTGTCCGTGGGGCTGACCTGCTCCTGTTCGTCGATGCGGCGCAGGATCTCGTAAAACAACCTGATCCGGGTGACGTAGGACACGGCCTCATAGCCCCGCGCATACCCGTGTTTGGCCTTCTGGTGCCATTTCTGTTTGGCGAGCAGCGGCAGGTGTTCCTTTACGTCCGTCCAGCGATCCGGATTCTTGCCGTTGCTCTGGGTCAGCACCCGCGCATCCTCGAGGTGTCCAAACCCGATGTTGTAGGCGGCCAGCGCCAGCCAGGTGCGGTCGGGTTCCTCGATGCGATCGGGGATGCGCGCCATGGAGCGGCGCAGATATTCCGCCCCGCCTAGGATGCTGGCACGGGGATCTGTCCGATCGTCGATATCCAGGCGTTCCGCCGTGGCCTGGGTGAGCTGCATCATGCCCTTTACCCCCGTCGGCGAGACCGCCTCCGGGTTCCACTGGGACTCCTGATAGGCTTGGGCGGCCAGCAGCCGCCAATCTATCCCGGTGGCGGCCTCTGCCTCCCTGAACCAGGGTCGGTATTCGGGCAGGATGGAAGCGATGCGCCGGCGATAGGTCGCGATATTGACATAGTTGAACTTCCTCACGGCGCCGTAGTAGCGGTCGAGCAGGCGCGCAAGTTCCCCGCTCTCCCGTAATTCTTCCAGGTAACGCGACGCGGCCATCTGCAGACTGTCGTCGGTGTCCGGCGGAAACGCCCAGGCCAGCTGCTCTGGCTCCTGGATGTCGAAGGCGACACCGAGTTGGGGGAGGTGCTGGCGGATTACCGCGACCAGGTTCGAGTCAGCAATGGTGATCTCCAGCAGTTCGTCGGTGACTTCCTCCAGGAGTTCCTCGGGGCCCTTGTCACTGGTCTCGGTCCAGTTCAACTCCGGATAGCTGACCTTGAGCTCCCGCAGCCGCTCCGCGAAACTGGAGCCTGCCACGACTTCGACCTGGCGGCCGACCAGGTCCTTCACCTCTCGCGGCCGCCGACTGCCGCGGAGATAGATGACCTGCTGGCGAATTTCCTGATAGGGGGCGGAAAAGCGGACCAGCTTCTCGCGTTCCTCGGTCACGGTGATGCCCGCGGCAGCGAGGTCGGAATCTCCTCGCCGAAGGCGCGGAAGTATGGAAGCAAAGCTTTCCGCCAGCATCACCTCCAGTGTGACCCCCAGCTGTTCGGCAAAACCCTGCAGCAACTCGTATTCAAATCCCTCCGGTCCGTTCGGACCGCGGTAATAGCTCGTGGGTCCATTGAGAGTAAGTACCCGGAGCACTCCGTTCTTTCTGACGCTTTCCAGCACGCTGCCATGGGGACGGTCGAATACGAGCAGGAGCGGAAGCGCGGCCAGGCCCAGCAGTATCAGCAGCACGGGGGACCATCCTGCAATCAAACGATCTGCCGCGTTTTCTGCCATGTGTCGCCCTTGTCCGCCCGGTGTGGTCGGGACCGCGTTAACGTAGTTTACCCAAGACTTGTCCCGATCAGGCAACCCACGTAAGCTACGCAACCCGCGCGCCCGGCACGCAGGGAGAGCGTGCGCCTGCATTGCGGAGAGGTACCGAAGCGGTCATAACGGCGCGGACTCGAAATCCGTTGGGGGCGTCAGCCCCACGTGGGTTCGAATCCCACCCTCTCCGCCAATTTGCGTCATCACCGCAGCTCCGCAGGAATCGGCTTTTCGCGGCCGCCGCCGATGGCGCATGGCGCCATCGGCAGCCGAATAGCACGGCAGAACATGCTTTCCGGAACGGAAGCGGGGCGTGAATCGCGGAGAGGTGGCCGAGTGGTCGAAGGCGCACGCCTGGAAAGCGTGTATACGTTTGCGCGTATCGTGGGTTCGAATCCCACCCTCTCCGCCAGATCGATTTGACACTATGGCGGTGATGGCTGGTCTCCCCGGTGGCGAAAAGCTGTGAACCCGGTCAGGTCCGGAAGGAAGCAGCCGTAGCAGCTGAATCGGGTACCGGGGGTGGGCTGGCCTGATCCGCCACCAATCGTAACTGTTGATATGAGTTATCAAGCATTGGCGCGCAAGTGGCGCCCTCGCCGTTTTGAAGACGTCGTTGGTCAGGAGCACGTGGTCGCCGCGCTGGCGAACGCCCTCGATCATGACCGGGTCCACCACGCTTTTCTGTTCAGTGGAACGCGCGGTGTCGGCAAGACGACGCTGGCGCGTATACTCGCCAAGGCTCTCAACTGTGAGCGCGGCGCGAGTTCCACACCCTGCAATGAATGCGGTGCCTGTCTGGCCATCGACGAGGGGCGTTTCGTCGATCTCATCGAGGTGGACGCGGCATCTCGCACCAAGGTGGACGATACGCGTGAACTGCTCGACAACGTGCAGTACGCGCCCACCCACGGCCGCTACAAGATATATCTCATAGACGAAGTCCACATGCTCTCTGGGCACAGCTTCAATGCACTGCTGAAGACCCTGGAAGAACCGCCTCCGCATGTTAAGTTCCTGCTGGCCACCACTGATCCCCAGAAACTTCCGGTCACTGTATTGTCGCGCTGCCTTCAGTTTAATCTGAAGGCGCTGCACGCGGATCAGATAGTTCACCAGCTGGAGATGATCGTTACCTCGGAGCAGGTCCCCCATGCCGGCGGCGGACTTGCCCTGCTGGCGCGGGCCGCGGACGGCAGCATGCGGGACGCGCTCAGCCTGCTCGACCAGGCCATCGCCCACGGCGCCGGCGATGTGACCCCGGAGTCCGTCAGGGACATGCTGGGGATGATGGACGCCACCTACGCGCGCGATCTGATCAGCGCTCTGGCTGCTGGCGATGCCGACCGCATGCTGGGAGTTGTCTCGGCAATGGCCGAGCGTGCCTGTGACTACGCGGGGGCATTGGATGATCTGCTGCTCGGCCTGTTCCATCTCTCCCTGTATCAGGTCTCCCCGGCCGCGGTCGCGGCCCGGGATGCGCAACAGGAATGGCATGACCAGGTCGCGCAGATACTGGACAAGGAAGACCTGCAGTTGTTCTACCAGATCGGATTGATCGGCAAACGGGATCTGCCGCTGGCACCCGACCCGCGCAGCGGATTTGAAATGACAGTGCTGCGCATGCTGGCCTTCCGTCCGGCTGGTGAAGCGGCGGCACCCGCCCCCGGTGGTCGGAAAGAACCCGCCAGCCGATCGGCGACGCCGGTATCCTCCCCGGTTGACGTAAAGCCGGCCGCTGCGAACGTCTCGACCGCGGTGCGTGATCCCGGCGAGGAAGAGGATTGGGCGGCGTTGGTGGCGCGGATGTCGGTGGGTGGACTGGTGCGGGAACTGGCCGTTAACACCGCCCTGCAGCGACGGGACGGCGATACCTATCATCTGGTCGTCGACGCCACGCACGAGCACCTGCTGGCGGAGGAGAGACGACGGTCGATGGCACTGGAGTTGTCGCGCTTGCTCGGTCGCCCCTGTGAAATCAAAATAGGCGTGGGCGCCGCGGACGAGGAGACACCCGCGCAGGCGCAAGGTCGGGTGCAACGGGAAAGACAACTGGCGGCGGAGAACGAAATGCGCAATGATCCCGGCGTCAAGGAATTGATCGCGCGCTTCGGGGCCACTCTCGTGGACGGTTCCATCGAAGCACGCGACGCGGAAAAGAGGTGACAGATGAAAGGCGGACTCGGAAATATCATGAAGCAGGCCCAGGCCATGCAGGACAACCTGCGGAAGGCGCAGGAGGAACTCGCTGGTATCGAGGTCACCGGCAATTCGGGAGGCGGGATGGTGACCGTAACCATGACTTGTCGTCATGATGTGCGGCGGGTGGACATCGATGACTCGCTGATGGGCGATGACAAGGAAGTACTGGAAGACCTGATCGCGGCCGCGGTCAACGATGCCGTGCGCAAGGCGGAAAAGGCGGCGCAGGAAAAGATGGCAGGCTTGACGGCGGGACTCAACATACCGGGCATGAATCTTCCATTTTGAACCGGCGTGCGTAATTCGCAAGCAATCGATCTGCTCAGGCAGGCGCTGCGGAGGCTGCCCGGCGTCGGCCCCAAGACCGCACAGCGGATGGCATTTCACCTGCTGGAACGGGACCGTGAGGGGGCCAGGGAGATTGCCGATGCCCTGCAGCAGGCCCTGGCCAGGGTGAGGCGCTGCCGGCGCTGCAACACCTTCAGCGAACAGGATCTGTGCGAAATCTGTGCATCGGCGCGCCGCGACCCCAGCGTGCTCTGCGTGGTGGAGACCCCGGCGGACATGGAGGCGATTGAACAGGCCGGGTTCTACAGTGGCATGTATTTCGTTCTGATGGGGCGTCTGTCGCCCCTGGACGGAGTGGGGCCGGAGGAACTCGGGTTCGAGTCATTGCGTCGGCTGCTGGGATCGAAGGCGGTCGGCGAGATGATCATCGCCACTAATCTCACGGTGGAGGGCGAGGCAACGGCCGAGTACCTGCAGGATCTGGTGAACGGGCAGGACATCAAGGTGACGCGCCTGGCGCGGGGTGTCCCCGTCGGGGGTGAACTGGAATACATGGATCACGGCACCCTGGAGCAGGCGTTCGCAGGCCGACAGGCGCTGTGAGGCGGATCTCCGGTAGGCAGCTTACTCGAACCTGTAGAACGAATCGTTGAGGTATTTAGTGATGTCGTTCAACTGGTCCTCGTCGAGACCCGCGGCGGTCTGCTCGTTGCATAATTCGACACGTCGGATCAGGCCTTCGACGCTCTGGACGCGGCGATCCTTGCGCAGGTACGGATCCGACCCGTCACCGCCGAACTGGGCCGTGTGGCAGCCCAGGCACTTCGCGTCGTGGGCCGCTCGCCCTTTTTCGGCGTCCCCCAGCATCAGGGCCTGAACGGAACCGCAGACCAGAGCGAGCAAGGAAAAAAGATATGTCGTTTTCATCGACCGTAGTCTCCGTCAGGGCTGTCCGCGGAAGCATCCGCGTGGTGTCGCGGCGCCGAGCCCGCCCGGGTCAGCCGGTCGTCGTTGCGATCGGCGGGGCGACTCGCCGTAACGACATCCTAACAATTCGTCGCCAGTCCGCATAGGTCCGGGGATCCGAGAATGACGCAGAACGCAAGTGCGCTGATCTGGATCGATCTGGAAATGACCGGTCTGGACCCGGACCGGGATCGGATCATCGAAATCGCCACCATCGTTACCGATGCGCATTTGAACATTGTAGCGGAGGGCCCGGTCTTGGCGGTCCACCAGTCAGCCGAAACACTCGCCGCGATGGACGAATGGAACACCCGTACCCATGGGGAGACCGGGTTGACGGCCAGGGTGAAGGCCTCCGACATCACCGAAGCACAGGCCGAAGCTGAGACGCTGGCGTTCGTTCAGCGGCACGTTCCGCGCAACAAGTCCCCTTTGTGCGGCAACAGCATCTGCCAGGATCGCCGTTTTCTTTACCGCTACATGCCGCAACTGGAGCAGTGGCTGCATTACCGGAACCTCGATGTCAGCACCATCAAGGAACTGGCGCGGCGCTGGGTGCCGTCACTGGAAGCCGAGTTCAAGAAGCAGAACACGCATCGCGCGCTGGAGGACATCCGGGAATCAATCGCCGAGCTGCTCTACTACCGGGAGCACTTTCTGCGCCTCAACGAGACGGAATAGCCGGATCATGCCGGGCCCGGGCGGCTATTTGTCTGTGCAGAGCCCAGCCTACGTGTTCCCGTACTATCGTCGAGGGGTGTCCGCGGCGTGTCTCGAGGGCCTTCACGATGTCACCCGCGGGCGCCGCATTGCCGAGTGCTACGGCGATGTTACGCAGCCAGCTCTCGTAGCCGATGCGGCGTATCGCGGTGCCGGCCGTTCGGGTGAAAAAATCGGTCTCGGTCCAGGCGAACAGTTGCAATAGGTCACGGTCGCAGTACTCGGAGCGCGGCATGAAATCAGGCTCCCGGGTGGGCGCTGCGAAACGGTTCCAGGGACACACCAGCTGGCAGTCATCGCAACCGAAAATGCGGTTTCCAATCAGCGGCCGCAGTGCCACCGGAATGCTGCCGCGCAGCTCGATGGTCAGGTAGGAGATGCAGCGCCGCGCGTCCAGCTGATAAGGTGCAACGATCGCCCCGGTGGGGCAGGCATCGATGCAGGCACTGCAGCTACCGCAGTGGTTGCCCACCGGGCCATCGATCGGCAGCGGCAGGTCGGTGTACAGTTCCCCGAGAAAGAACCAGGAACCGCCGCGGGCGTTGATCAGGTTGGTGTGTTTGCCGATCCACCCCAGCCCGGCCTTCTCCGCCAGCGGCTTTTCCATCACCGGTGCGCTGTCGGTAAAGGCACGGTATCCGAACTCGCCGACTTCATCGGCGATGCGATCGGCAAGCTTCTGCAGACGCTTACGCAGCACCTTGTGGTAGTCGCGGCCCACTGCGTAGCGCGAGACGTAGCCGCGGGCCGGATCGGCCAGCGTTGCGGCCGCCGAATCCAGGTGCTGTGGCCAGTAGTCCAGGCGCACGGAAATCACGCGCAGGGTGCCGGCGACCAGCTCCGCGGGTCGACTGCGACGGGTGCCGTGACGCCGCATGTAGTCCATGTGACCGTGGTAATCGCGCGCCAGCCAGTCCTGTAACCGCGCTTCCGCGGTTTCCAGATCGGTGTCGCTGATGCCAAGCTGCTGAAATCCCAAAGCCAGGCCCCAACGCTTGATGTCTCGGGCCAACTTGCTAAAGTCCGGGTCTCGTCTTCTCACGCAATGCATAGCTTACTTATCATACACCTATGGAAAATCCCTCCCATCTGTTGTACGGCGCCGATCAGGTGCGGGAACTGGATCGGCTCGCCATCGTCGAACACGATATCGACGGGTACGACCTGATGCGAAGGGCGGGGCGGTCCGCTTTCAATCTGATGCGTAGCCGCTGGCCCCGTGTCCGCCGTGTCACCGTTTTGTGCGGCAGCGGCAATAATGGCGGCGACGGCTACGTTGTCGCGCGCCTGGCGCGCGCTGCCGGAATCGAGGCCCGTGTGGCGGCTGTGAGCCAGGCTAAGTCCGCAACCGCCATCATGGCCGCGCACGACTATCAGGATAACGGGGGTGACGTGACCAGGTTTCCGCAGCAGCCATTGCCGCCCTGCGAACTGTTGGTGGACGCGCTGCTGGGCACCGGCCTGGAACGTGATCTGGCGGGACCCTATGCGGAGGCGGTGCGGGCGGTCAATGATACGGGGCTGCCGGTGCTGGCGTTGGACATGCCCTCTGGCCTGCACTCGGACACCGGGCGCGTCCAGGGTGACGCGGTGCGGGCGGCGGCAACAGTCACCTTTATCGGCACCAAGCTCGGCCTGCTGACGGGCCAGGGACCTGACTTCACGGGCACCCTGTATTTCGATTCCCTTGACGTACCGATGGAGATCTATGCGGCGCTGACGCCTCTGGCCCGGCGCATCGCCAATGACGGGAGCGCCTTGATGCCGCCCCGCCGGGCGCGCACGGCACACAAGGGTGCGGCGGGGCGTGTGCTTATCATCGGCGGTGATCTCGGCATGATGGGGGCGGCCTGCCTGGCCGCGAAGGCGGCCTACAGGTCCGGTGCCGGGCTGGTGCGGGTGGCGACCCGGCCGGAACATGCCCCCCAGGTCAGCGCAACCTGCCCCGAGGTGATGGCGGTGGGAGTGAACGGACCAGCCGATCTCGCACCCTATGCCGCCGCGGCGGATATCGTGGCCGTGGGTCCCGGGCTGGGGCAACGGCGGTGGGGCAGGGCGATGATGTCTTGTGTCGTGGATCGACGATTTCCCATAGTGGTCGATGCCGACGCCCTCAACCTGCTCGCCGACGAGCCGCTCTCGCGTGACGACTGGGTGCTGACCCCCCACCCCGGGGAGGCGGCAAGGTTGCTCGGCACCAGCGTGGATGCGGTTCAGGACGACCGACCTGCCGCGGCGGCGGCGCTGCGCAACAGGTTTGGCGGTGTGGTGGTGCTGAAAGGCGCCGGGACCCTGGTTCATGATCGCGGGCTGTGGCTGTGCGACAGCGGAAATCCGGGTATGGCGACCGGTGGCATGGGGGATGTTTTGACCGGTGTGATTGCCGGCCTGGCGGCCCAGGGTGGGGACCTGTCAGCGGCGGCGCGTGGCGCGGTGTGGCTGCACGGTGCGGCTGCCGACCAGGCCGCGTGCGACGGCGAGACGGGCATGATGGCCAGTGATCTTTTTGCGCCGATACGAGGTCTGATCAATAAGCATCACAGATGAGACAATCATGGTGGCCGGGACGGAGGCTATGGACGAGCTGGGCAGGCGCATGGCGCTTGGGCTGCGAAACGGGCAGGTGGTATACCTTCATGGAGAGCTGGGGGCCGGAAAAACCACGCTTTTCCGTGGCATGATGCGCGGTCTCGGCTTTGCCGGCGCGGTGAAGAGCCCGACCTTCACCCTGCTAGAGACGTACCGGATCGGGGAACTGGATATTTACCACTTCGACCTATATCGTTTGCGAAAGCCTGAAGAACTGGAGGATCTGGCCTGGCGGGATTACATCGGCGCCGCTGTCTGCATCTTCGAATGGCCTGAGAACGCCATGCCCCTGTTACCGGATCCCGACTGTGCGATTGAGATTGAGTATGGTGTCAAAGACCTGAGGCGGGTCATTATCAAATGCCTAACCGAGCTGGGGGGAAGCCTGTGCGCAAGCGCCTGAGGAGGGCGATGATACTGCTGTCGCTGGTCACCAGCGCCGCACTGGCGGGCAGTTCGGTCAGCGTCAAGAACCTGCGCATGTGGCAGGCGCCCGATCACACGCGCCTGGTGTTCGACCTCAGCAGAGAGGTCAGCCATGAGTTGTTCACTCTGGAGGGGCCGCACCGGATCGTCGTGGATTTGCGGGGCGCGGCGCTGAGCGGCGGTCTGCCGGAGCTGGATTTCAGCGGCCCTTACCTGCGCGGGATCCGTCACGGCACCCCCAAACCCGGCACCCTGCGTATCGTGCTCGACCTTAAACGCAAGGTCCAGCCCCGTACCTTCGTACTGAAACCGAACGAGCTTTACGGCCACCGGCTGGTCATAGACCTTTACGATGAAGCGCAGGCCAGAAAGGCCGCGATCCGACCGCCAAAGGCCAAGGACCGCAAGTTGGTGATCGCCATCGACGCCGGTCATGGCGGCGAGGATCCAGGCGCTCTCGGCCGCCGTGGAACACGCGAAAAGGACATCACATTAGCGGTGGCGAGCGCTTTGAAGCGCTACATCGACCGCGACCCGGACATGAAGGCGGTGATGGTGCGCACCGGAGATTATTACGTCAGCCTGCGTCGGCGCACCGCCATCGCGCGGTCGCAGCAGGCGGATCTTTTCGTCTCCATCCATGCCGACGCCTACCCAAAACGCTCAGTGCGCGGTTCCTCCGTCTATGCCTTGTCGCGACGCGGCGCCTCCAGTGAAGCGGCGCGCTGGTTGGCCGACAAGGAGAACGCGGCAGACCTCATCGGGGGCGTCAGCCTGCGCGACAAGGAGGACCTGTTGGCAAAGGTGCTGTGGGACCTTTCCATGACCAAGACCATCTCGGACAGCCTCGAATTGGGTCAGGACGTATTGTCGGAGCTGCGAAGGGTGGGCTCGCTGCACCGCACCGGCGTGGAGCAGGCGGGGTTTGCCGTGCTCAAGTCCCCTGATGTGCCTTCGCTGCTGGTGGAGACCGCGTTCATCAGCAATCCCAAGGAGGAAAAGCAGCTCCGCAGCCAGCGCCATAGAGACAAGATCGCGGCGGCGATATACCGGGGTATCAGGCGCTACCACGACCGCAAGAGGCCGCATGCCGGTGTGCGCGAGTACGTGGTCAGGAAAGGGGATTCCCTGTCGATGATAGCCCTGCGCTACCGGGTCTCGATCGCAGCCCTGAAGCGCGCCAACAATCTGCGCGGGGATGTGGTTCGAATAGGACAACGCCTGAAGATACCGCGATCCGGAGACCGCAGTTGAATCGGCAACAGCACGTCAAGCGGCCTTCCTTGATCCGCGAACTGCCCTCGGCGCTGGTGAGCCAGATTGCCGCCGGTGAAGTGGTCGAGCGTCCGGCATCCGTGTTGAAGGAATTGCTGGAGAACAGCGTCGATGCCGCGGCAACGACCATAGCCGTGGAGGTGGAACGGGGCGGCGGCCAGCGCATAGCGGTGCTGGACGACGGGGCCGGTATCGCGTCAGAACAACTGGCGCTGGCCCTTACGCGACATGCCACCAGCAAGCTGAGCAGTTTCGACGACCTGCAGCGTATAGGGTCACTGGGATTTCGCGGTGAAGCATTGCCGAGCATTGCCTCGGTGTCGCGGTTGACACTGCGCTCCCGCGTCGCGGAAGCCGACATGGCATGGGAAGTCCGTTGCGAGGGCGGTGGGCCGGTCAGCGAGAGCAGGCCTGTCGCGCAGGGCGCGGGCACCATGGTGGAAGTTTCGGATCTGTTCTACAACACCCCCGCCCGGCGCAAGTTTCTCAAGACCGAGGCGACCGAGCTGCAGCATTTAGAAATGGTCGTAAAGCGGTTGGCATTGAGCCGCTTCGACATCGCCTTCAGTTTCACCCATAACCGGCGACCGGGATTGGCGTTGCCCGCTGCGACGAGCGACGAGGACCGGCGCAGGAGATTGGCGAAGGTGCTGGGGCCGGCGATGCTCGGGCAGTCGTTGCACACCGAGAACGAAGCGGGTGGCCTGCGGCTGTGGGGATGGGTCAGCCGGCCGACCTATTCGCGGCCACAGGCGGACCAGCAGTACTTCTATGTAAATGGTCGTATGGTCAGGGACAAGACGGTGTCGCATGCGGTGCGCATGGCATATCATGACGTTCTCTATCATGGCCGGCACCCGGCTTTCGTGCTGTATCTGGAGATCGATCCGGCGCTGGTGGATGTCAACGTGCATCCCACCAAGCATGAGGTTCGCTTTCGGGACAGCCGCTCGATTCACGACTTCGTGTACCGGTCCTTGCATCGCGTGATCGCCGCGCCGGTCACGGAGACGGCAACGGAGGTCTGCGCACCTGCGGCTGCAGGGCCCGCAGCTCATCCTCCGCGGCGCCCGCCGCCCGACCAGCTCGCGGTGCCCATGCGGGTGCGTGAGCAACTCGCCGGGTTCCGGGACCTGGCAGCCGTACCGACCGCTGGCGTCCTGCCGGCGGCGGAGCTGGGCGATGCCGCGTCGCCACCGCTGGGTTATGCGCTGGCCCAACTGCACGGTGTCTATATCCTGGCGCAGAATGCGACGGGGCTGGTGCTGGTCGACATGCATGCCGCCCACGAACGCATCACCTACGAGCGCTTGAAGCAGCAGTACCGGGAGCGCTCACTGGACAGCCAGCCACTGCTGGTTCCGGTGACCCTGTCCGTAAGCGCGCATGAGGTCGAACTATGGTCCGGGGCGACCGAGGTCTTTGCCGCAGCAGGTTTCGAGATCGAGCAGTTGAGTCCGGAGACATTGGTCGTACGCCAGATTCCCGAACTGCTAGCGGGCGCGGACATTCCTGCCTTGGTGCGGGACGTACTCTCGGACATTGCCGAGCACGGGGAGAGCAGCCGGCTGATCGAACGCATGAACGAGCTGCTTTCTACCATGGCGTGTCATGCTTCGGTCCGCGCCCATCGCAGGCTGACCCTGGACGAAATGAACGCTCTGCTGCGTGACATGGAAGTCACCGAGCGCAGCGACCAGTGTAATCATGGCCGGCCGACATGGATTCAGCTGGACATGAACGAACTGGATCGATGGTTCATGCGCGGCCGGTGATTACCAGCGAAGGCGTCGCCGGGACGGCCAGGCTGGCGCTCATGTTGATGGGGCCGACGGCTTCCGGCAAGACCGAGGCGGCGATCAGCGTGGCGGAACAGTTTCCGGTCGAGATCATCAGCGTTGATTCCTCCCTGGTCTACCGCGGCATGGATATCGGTACCGCCAAGCCCGCGCCCGAGACGATGGCGCGCTTCCCGCACCACCTCGTGGATATCCGCGAACCCTGGCAAACCTATTCGGCGGCGGAGTTCCGTGCCGACGCACTCCGCCTGATGGACGAAATTCTACGACGAGGTAGGCTGCCGCTGCTGGTTGGCGGCACCATGTTCTATTTTCGGTCCCTGGAGTGCGGTTTCTCCGAGCTGCCGCCTTCGGATCGCGCGCTGCGCCGACGCATCGAGGACTCGGCCCGCAAACGCGGGTGGCCGGCCCTGCATGCCGAGCTGGCGCGCCTGGATCCAAAACGGGCGGCACAGATCGCCCCCCGGGACAAACAGCGCATCCAGCGGGCGCTGGAGATCGTCCAGCTGACCGGCGGCCCCTTGGAGGTGAGGCCGCGCCGGCCGCGGCCAGGCGAATTCCGGTTTATGAAGATCGGGCTCGCACCCTGCGACCGGGCGGTGCTGCATCGCCGCATCGCGTCGCGTTTCGAGGCCATGCTGGCGCTTGGTCTGGTGGAGGAGGTGGAAAAGCTGCTGGCACGGCGCGAAGTTTCGCCGGAACTCCCGGCGATGAAGATGGTCGGATATCGCCAAGTGGCTGAATTCCTCCGACACGAAGTGGGATATAATGCGATGGTACAGAACGCGCTCGCGGCCACCCGACAGTTGGCAAAAAGACAGTTGACGTGGTTGCGCAATCAGGGAGGAATAACCTGGGTGGATACCGGGCCAAGCGTGCGGCAGTCGGTTCTAAACGCTTACATTCTCAGCAAACTGGCGCCATTAGGCGTATAATCTCGTTGAAAATCGCTGTTTTGTCCCCAAATAATATCTAACCCGCATTCTATATATAAAAATTGGGAGTTAAGTCATGGCTCAACAAAAAGGGGCAGCGCTGCAAGACCCTTTTCTTAACGTGTTGCGAAAGGAACGGATACCAGTGTCGATATACCTGGTCAACGGCATCAAACTGCAGGGCCAGGTGGAGTCGTTCGACCAGTTCGTCGTACTGTTGAAGAACAGCGTCAGCCAGATGATCTACAAGCATGCCATATCCACCGTGGTCCCCACGCGCCCAGTGAAGATCCCGTTTGACGATGATGACGGGGGTAGTGATTCGTAGCCGTCCCGCAATCCAGCCGGCCGGGCGGGCGCCGGCGACCTTGAATCGGGTCGGGTGTCAGAGCAGGTAGTGATCGAACACTCGCCCAGCCTCGACCGCGAGCGCACAATCCTGGTGCACCAAGGCAATGGTCGTGGTGACGACCACGAGCCGCTCGAGGAACTGCGTCTGCTCGCCAGCAGCGCCGGCGCCGACATCTGCGACCAGATCACGACCGTGCGCGTTTCGCCGCACCCGGCAACTTACCTGGGACAAGGCAAGGTAGCGGAACTGGGTGCGATGGTCGCCGAACGGGATGCCGATCTGGTGTTGATCAATCATCCGATTTCGCCTACCCAGGAGCGCAACCTGGAACGCGAACTGAAGTGCAGGGTGCTGGACCGAACCGGCTTGATCCTCGACATCTTCGCCCAGCGCGCCGCCAGCCGGGAGGGCCAACTGCAGGTAGAACTGGCGCAATTGAGGCACTTGTCGACGCGGCTGGTGCGGGGCTGGTCGCACCTGGAGCGTCAGAAGGGCGGAATCGGACTGCGGGGTCCGGGTGAAAGCCAGCTGGAGACAGACCGGCGCTTGATCGGGCAGCGCATCAAAAGCCTGCGCAAACGCCTGGAAAGGATGTCGGCACAGCGTGCCTTACACCGCAGGGCCCGCAACCGCACCCCGGTGGCTACGGTCTGTCTGGTCGGTTACACCAATGCCGGCAAATCTTCCCTGTTTAACCGTCTCACTGGTGCCCGGGTGCAGGCGGCCGACCAGCTTTTTGCCACCCTGGATCCGACCATGCGTAAACTCAACATGCCGAGGCACGGTCACGTGGTATTGTCGGACACGGTAGGCTTCATCAGGCAGCTGCCGCACACCCTAATCAAGGCGTTTCATTCCACCCTGGAAGAGGTCAGCAGCTCCGCATTATTACTGCACGTCGTGGACCACAACAGCCCGGAGCGCAGGGACCACATCGAACAGGTGGCCGGGGTGCTGGAGGAAATCGGCGCGGATCACATTCCGGTATTGACGGTATTCAACAAGATCGACCTCAGCGGCGCGACCCCGCGCGCCGAAAATGATATGGACGGCAATCCACAGCGGGTATGGGTTTCGGCGCATAGCGGGCGCGGCATCGAGGAACTGCTGCGCGCCGTCGAGCAGCGCTTGGAGTGGCGAGATTCCCGCTACACCATAGGCATCCCTCCCCGCGCCGCGCGGTTGCGGTCGGTGCTGTTCGACTGGGCCGTGATCCACCAGGAAACAACGACCGCGGAGGGGGGATGGGTCCTCGAAGTGGACCTCCCGCAGGTCGCGCTGGGCCGGCTGCAGAGCGCCCCCGAATTCAAATTTTGCACGATGTCCACGGTCGCGCCGGACGCCGCATCAGCGCTGTCCTAACGATTTGGTAAGCAGTGAGCGGGACCGGCAACGTGCTACAATTCGTCTCTTGTGTTTTGATCAGTACGCGGTCTTAAAGCCCGTCAGGAGTAACTGAATGCCTTGGAACCAACCCGGATCGGGAGGTAAAGACCCCTGGGGTCAGCGCGGCGGACGACAGGGTCCACCCGATCTCGACGAGATCGTCAGAAACGTTCAAAAAAAACTCGGCGGTCTGTTTGGGGGCAGGCGCGGCGGCGGCGGCGGCGGCGGCGGGGGTGGCGGTTCGTCGCTGCCGGGGAAGGTGGGCATCTCCGTGATTCTGGTGATTGCCGCCGTCGGATGGATCGCGAGCGGCTTCTATATCGTCGAGCAGGGCCTGGCCGGCATCGTGCTGCGCTTCGGCGAGTATGTCGAAACCACGTCATCGGGTCTGCGCTGGCATCTGCCCTACCCGATCGAAGAACGCATCCTGGTCAACATCCAGCAGGTCAACACGGTGGAAGTTGGCTACCGCACCGCGGGCCGCAACCGGCAGAGCCAGAGCGTGCCCCGGGAGGCGTTGATGCTGACCGCAGATGAAAACATCATCGACCTTCAACTGGCGGTGCAGTACGACGTCAAGGATCCGCGCAATCTCATCTTCTTCGTGGCGGATGACCCCCAAATTGTGGTTCGCGGTGCCACCGAAAGCGCACTGCGTGAGGTGGTAGGCTTCAGGCAGCTCGACTTCGTATTGACCGAGGGTCGCTCGGAGGTGGTTCAGGAGACGCGGGCACTGGTGCAGACCATATTGGACCGCTATCAGACCGGCATCAACATCATAGCCGTGGAGATGCAGGACGCGCAGCCACCAAGAGAGGTCAAACCCGCTTTCGACGACGCGGTCAAGGCGCGCGAAGACCAAGTGCGTTTGACCAACGAGGCCGAGGCATACTCCAATGACATCATCCCGCGTGCCCGCGGCCGCGGCGCCCGCCTGGTCCAGCAGGCGCAGGGTTACAAAGCGTCGGTGATTGCCCGTTCCGAGGGTGAGGTGTCGCGGTTTCTCCAGGTTCTGACTGAATACCGAGTGGCCCCCGAGATCACCAGAGACCGCCTCTACCTCGAATCCATGGAACAGGTGTTGACAAATTCGAGCAAGCTGATGATAGACCAGTCAGGGGGGAACAACGTCATCTACCTGCCGCTCGACCAGTTGATCAGACAGCGGCGTGCCGCGGAGGTCACTCCGCCTCTGGCGGCAGACAGCAGCATGGGTAATATGGACAGTGAGGGTAGTGATATGCGCGCGCGCGACACCCGGAACCGTGCAGACCTGCGTGAGCGGAGGGCCCAGTAAATGAGCGGCAAAGGTGCATTGGGACTCATCGTCCTGCTGTTTGTAGTGGTAGTGGGTTCGGCGTCGGTCTATACCGTCGATGAACGTGAGAAAGCCCTGGTGTTTCGCTTTGGTGAGATCATCCGTTCCAATGACGAGCCGGGGCTGCATTTCAAAATGCCCTTCATAAACAGCGTGCGTAAGTTCGACGCGCGTATCCAGACCATGGACGCCGCCCCCGAACAGTATCTCACCATCGAGAAGAAGAACCTGGTGGTGGATTCGTTCGTGAAGTGGCGGATCCGCGACGTGGCCCAGTATTTCGTTACCGTGAGCGGCGAGATTGCCGCGGCCCAGCGGCGCCTGGCGCAGCGGGTGAATAATAGCCTGCGCGAGGAAGTGGGCAGGCGCACCGTGCAGGAGGTGATATCCGGTGATCGTGCCACGATCATGGAGCTGGTGCGGCGTGCGGTGGACGAACAGGCACGAGAAATCGGTGCCGAGGTGGTGGATGTGCGACTCAAGCGCGTGGACTGGGTGCCCGAGATCAGTGAGCGAGTCTACCGAAGAATGGAAGCAGAGCGCTCGCGGGTAGCCAAGGATCTGCGCGCCAAGGGCGCGGAAGAGGCCGAGAAGATCCGCGCCGACGCTGAACGTCAGCGGGAAATCATCCTGGCGGAGGCGTTCAGGGAGTCGGAAACTCTGCGCGGCGAGGGTGATGCGGAAGCCACCCGGATCTACGCCGAGGCATTTGGACAGGACAAGGAATTCTACATTATGTTTCGAAGCCTGAACGCCTACAAACAGACCTTCAGCAGCGAGAATGATCTGCTGGTTATAGAACCCGATTCCGCCTTTTTCCAGTATTTCAAGACGCCGCGCCCCAACTGAGCGGGTCGGCCACTGTGCCATGATCCAGTGGCAGGACATCATCTCGGCGTTGGCTCTGGTCATGGTCCTGGAGGGGGTGTTTCCGTTTCTCAATCCGTCGGGGTTGCGACGCGCCTTGAAGGCGATTGACGTCATGACCGACGGACAGTTACGTGGGCTGGGGCTGGCGAGCATGCTGTTGGGAATCGCCATTCTTTATTTTGCAAAATCATAACAACCGGTAATCGACGTCGGTCGCGGCGCAACCTACTGGCGGGTCTAGTTACTTTGGCGGACACCTTGACGACAAGGGGCCACGAGCCCTGGCTGCTGCCGGACGGTGTGGAGGAACTGCTGCCGCGGCGGGCCTGGCGCCTGGAGGCGTTGCGACGCCGCCTGCTGGACCTGCTGTTCCAGCGAGGCTACGAACTGGTGTTGCCGCCCCTGGTCGAGTATCTCGACTCCCTGCTCACCGGCGTGGGGGAAGACCTCGACCTTGAGACAGTAAAGGTAACAGACCAGTCGACGGGTAGAATGATGGGGGTGAGGGCGGACCACACGCCGCAGGTGGCCCGTATCGATGCCCGTCTGATGCACGAGCAAGGCCCGGCCCGACTGTGTTACCTGGGGTCGGTTCTGCATGCGCGTCCGGATGATTTCGGGGGCGCGCGCGAGCCGCTGCAGCTGGGGGCGGAACTGTTCGGCAGCCGCGACACCGCGGCCGACTGCGAAATCATCGAAACCATGGTGGCGCTGTTGCAGGCGGCGGGTGTGGAAGGCATGCATCTGACTCTCGGCAACGTCGGCGTTTACCGCTCGCTGGTCGCATGGTCTGGTATCGAGCCCCAATTGGAGCATGCATTGCACGATGCACTGCGCCGCAAATCCGCGCCGGACGTGAGAGCGCTGCTCGAGAACCTGCCGCAGGAGCCGCGCGTCCTGTTTGCCACGTTGCTGGATCTCAACGGTGATCGCCAGGTGCTCGCGCGGGCCCGTGATCTGCTCCAACCCGCCGGCGGTGAGACCCTGCGTGCGATCGAGCAATTGGACACGGTTTCGGGTTTCGTCGCGACCTCCATGCCAGGCATTTCCATCTCCATCGACGTGGCCGAGTTGCGTGGCTACCGTTATCACACCGGGATCGTATTCTCGGTCTACACGCCGGGTCACGGCAGGGCCCTGGCCCAGGGCGGGCGTTACGACGGCGTCGGCGCCGCCTTCGGCCGGGCGAGGGGCGCCACCGGCTTCAGCGCCGACCTGCGGGATCTGATAAGGCTGGGCGCCGGTACCCATACGGCCACACCCGGGATAGCGGCGCCGTTTTCCGCTGATGCATCACTGCGTGGAAAGGTGGCAGAACTGCGCGCCAGCGGCGAGCGTGTCTTCTACATACTTCCGGATGAGCCCGCAGGGGAATTGAGGAAGAAATGCGACAGGACGTTGCAGCAACGCCGCGGTGAATGGCTTATCGAGAAACTGACGGACTGAACACCATGACAAGAAACGTAGTGTTGATCGGCACCCAGTGGGGCGACGAGGGGAAGGGCAAGGTGGTCGACTGGTTGACCGACCGCGCCGACGCCGTAGTGCGTTTTCAGGGTGGCCACAATGCAGGCCACACTCTGGTCATTGACGGCGAGAAGACCGTGCTGCACCTGATCCCCTCAGGCATCCTGCGCAAGGATGTTCAATGCCTGATCGGTAACGGCGTAGTGCTGTCGCCCGCTGCCTTGTGGGAGGAGATTCGGGGCCTGGAGGCAAGGGATGTCAACGTCCGCCAGCGTCTGCGCGTCAGTGAATCCTGTCCCGTAATACTGCCTTATCACGTCGCATTGGACGCCGCCCGTGAACAGGCCCGCGGCAAGGCGGCCATCGGTACCACCGGGCGGGGCATCGGACCCGCCTATGAAGACAAGGTTGCGCGCCGTGGTCTGCGCTTCGGAGAACTGATCGGCTCGGAGGTCTTCGACGCCAGGCTGAAGCAAGTCATGGATTATCATAATTTCGCGCTGCAACACTATTTTCGCGCCCCGCCAGTGGATTACGCGCAGGTGCTGGACGAATGCCGGGCGCTGCGGGAGGTGCTCGGCGGGCTGGTGGCGGACGTCGCGACGCTGCTGGACCAGTGGGTGCACTCGGAGCGTTCGGTGCTTTTCGAGGGTGCGCAGGGCATGCTGCTGGACATCGATCATGGCACCTATCCTTACGTCACCTCGTCCAACACCACTGCCGCGGCGGCGGCCACCGGCACCGGCATCGGCCCCCTCGATCTCGACTACGTGCTCGGCATCACCAAGGCCTACACCACCCGGGTCGGGGGTGGACCGTTTCCCACCGAGTTGGCCGACGAAGTCGGCGAGCATCTCGGGCGCCGCGGGCAGGAGTTCGGCGCCACCACCGGCCGCCCGCGGCGCTGTGGCTGGTTCGACGCGGTGTTGCTGCGCCGGGCGCGCCAGGTCAACAGCCTCTCGGGTCTTTGCCTCACCAAGCTGGACGTCCTCGACGGGTTCGAGACGGTAAAGGTATGCACGGCCTACCGGCGACGCGGCGAGATACTGGAGTATCCGCCCAGCGGCGCCGATGCGCTGGCGGAATGCGAACCGGTCTACGAGGAAGTGCCGGGGTGGCAAGGCTCGACATCGGGCGCAACCGACCTCGCGAGTCTGCCCGCCGCGGCCCGCCAGTACCTGGAGCGCCTGGAGGCGCTGGCGGGGGTGCCCATCGACATCATCTCCACCGGTCCCGAACGTGCCGAGACGATATGTCTGCGCCACCCGTTCGAGGCCCACGGCGCTTCATGAACCTGGGGAAGATCCCCGGGTCGGCGCGAAGCGACGCCACTCCCGTATAATCGCCCTGGTCTTCGACGCTGTGCGCGGGTCAGCCCAAGGGCGAACCCCGCGGCATCGTCGCTGTGTCCGAACCCAGGGAGTAGCTGTAACGATGTCAACCACCCGCCGCCGCGCCGCGCTTATCGCAACGGTGCTCACAACCGCGCTGTTCATCAACGCCTGCCATCGGTCGCAGGACATGGATTCCGGGCCGGGCGCCGGCACCCAGCCGCCGGTGCCTGTGGACGTCGCGAATCCACTGGTGATGGAAATCGTGGAGTGGGATGAGTTCACCGGACGCTTCGAGGCTGACAAATACGTTGAGTTGCGGGCCAGAGTATCCGGTTACCTCGATGCCATCCATTTCCGTGACGGCCAGATCGTCGAGAAGGGTGACCTGCTGTTCACCATTGATCCACGGCCGTTCGAAGCGCAGTCGTCCCGCGCCGAGGCCGAAGCACGCAGGGTGCAAACGCAGCTTGGCAACATTGTCCTGGAACTGCGCCGCGGCGAACGATTGCTGGAATCGAATGCCATCTCTCAGGAGGCGGTGGAGGAACGCCAGTCCGCCAAGGCTGCAGCAGAGGCACAGCTCGAGGCGGCGCGTGCGAGCATACGCAGCGCCGAGCTTGACCTGGAGTTCACCCGCATTAGTTCGCCAATCAGGGGCAGGATCTCAGATCGCAAGGTGGACGTGGGTAACCTCATCTCCGGCGGCAGCTCGGAGTCTACGCTGCTCGCCACCATCGTCTCGCTGGACCCGATCCATTTTGTGTTTGACGCGTCGGAAGCCGACTACCTTCGGTATGGCCGCCTGGGCCTGGCCGGCAAGCGACCATCATCGCGCGAGGTGGCCAACCCGGTGGAGATTCGGCTCATGGACGAGGACGGATGGCTCCACAAGGGGCGCATGGATTTCGTCGATAATGTATTGGATCCGCGCACCGGGACCATGCGTGCCCGGGCCGTGCTGGACAACCCCGACAGCTTTCTCACCCCCGGCGTATTTGGCCGCGTCCGTGTGCCGGGTTCCGGCCGTTACGAGGCGGTGCTGATTCCCGATTCGGCGATCCTTTACGACCAGTCAAACAAGATCGTGTACAAGGTGGATGATGCGGGAACGGTGTCCGCGCAGCGCATCGTGACCGGGCCGATGTCCCACGGCCTGCGCGTCGTGCGTGAAGGACTCAGCCGCGAGGACCGTATCATCGTCAACGGACTGCAGCGTGCACGGCCAACCGGCATGGTGACGCCGAACCCGGTCGGCATCCACGCGGACGGCGACAATGCTGCCGCAGGACGCTAGCACCCGGGTACCCGCCGATGCGGCTTAGCCACTTCTTTATCGAGCGGCCGATATTCGCCAGCGTCGTCTCGATCCTGATCACGCTGCTCGGCGCCATCAGCTATCTCGATCTGCCGGTCGCCCAGTACCCGCAGGTGGCGCCGCCCACCATCCAGGTCAGCGCCAGCTATCCCGGCGCCTCGGCCGAGGTGGTGGCCGACACTGTGGCCACGCCGCTGGAACAGGAGATCAACGGCGTCGAGGGCATGCTGTACATGCTGTCGCAGGCCACCAGCGACGGTAGACTCGTCTTGACCATCACCTTCACGCTGGGCACCGACCTGGACAAGGCCCAGGTGCTGGTGCAGAACCGGGTCGCCATCGCCGAGCCGCGGCTGCCCGAGGCCGTGCGGCGGCTGGGAGTTTCCACGCGCAAGAATTCGCCGGACCTGATGATGGTCATCCACATCAACTCCCCGGACGGCTCGCGCGATAACCTGTACCTGTCCAACTACGCCAAGACCCAGATCATCGACCGGCTGGCGCGCGTTCCCGGGGTCGGGGACGCGCGTATCTTCGCCGAGCGGGAGTTCTCCATGCGGGTGTGGCTGGATCCGGACCTCGCGGCGGCGCGCGGGTTGACCGCCGGCGAGATGGTGGCCGCCCTGAGGGAGAACAACCTGCAGGTGGCATCCGGGGTACTGAGTCAGCCACCGGTGCCAACGCCGGGGGCGTTCGAACTGAACGTGCAGACCCTGGGTCGCCTGGTCAGCCCCGAACAGTTCGGCAACATCGTGGTCAAAACCGGCGCCGAGCGCCGCACCACCCGGGTCCGGGACATCGCACGGGTAGAACTCGGGGCCCAGAGCTACACCACCAACGGCTATCTCGATACCAGTGCCGCGCTGCCGATCCTGATATTCCAGCGCCCCGGCTCCAATGCGCTGGAGACCGCCCGGCAGGTGATCGACGCGGTGGAGCAGATGGCCGCCGCCTTCCCGGAGGGCGTCGGCTTCGACATCATCTATAACCCCACCCGCTACATCGCCGAATCGATCGACGAGGTCTACACGACCATCTTCGAGGCGGTGATCCTGGTGATCCTGGTGATCGTGGTGTTCCTGCAGACCTGGCGCGCCGCACTCATTCCCATCATCGCCATACCCATTTCCCTCATCGGTACCTTCGCGGTGATGGCGGCGTTCGGTTTTTCGCTCAACAATCTGTCTCTGTTCGGCCTGGTGCTGGCAATCGGCATCGTGGTGGATGATGCCATCGTGGTGGTGGAAAACGTGGAGCGGCACCTCAGGGAAGGCATGGAGCCGAGGCAGGCCGCGCACCAGACCATGGACGAGGTGGGCGGGGCCCTGGTCGCCATCGCCCTGGTGCTGGCGGCGGTATTCATACCGACCGCTTTTTTGACCGGAATTTCCGGCCAGTTCTTCCGTCAGTTTGCGGTCACCATCGCCGCCGCTACCTTGATCTCCGCGGCGGTCTCGCTGACCCTTTCGCCGGCCATGGCGGCGTTGTTCCTGAGACCCCATGCCGAAAAAGCGGCCGGCCACGGGCCGATGGCCGTGTTCACCTGGCCGTTTCGAAAATTCGCCGCCGGCTTCAATCGGGCATTCGAGGCATTGTCCCAGGGTTACGGTGCGCTCACCGGGCGCCTGCTGCGCATGTCTACCGTGGTGCTGCTCGTTTACGCCGGCCTGCTGGCGTTGACCTGGTACCAGTTCGACCGGGTGCCGACCGGCTTCATACCCGACCAGGACCAGGGTTATCTCATCACCGTGGTGCAGCTGCCCCCGGGGGCGTCGCTGGCGCGCACCGACGCGGTGGTGAGGCGGGCCACCGAGATCATCCTCGACCATCCCGCCACCCTGCATACCGCAGGCTTTGCCGGTTTCGACGGCGCCACCTTCACCAACGCGCCCAATGCCGGCGCCATCTTCTTTACCCTGCAACCGTTCGAGGAGCGGGTCGCGGCCGGTTACGACTACCAACGGGTGCTTGGGGAGGTGCAGGGCAGCCTGTTTCAGATCAAGGAGGCGGCGGTGTTCGTGGTGGCGCCGCCGCCGGTGCGGGGCATCGGCACCGGCGGCGGGTTCAAGCTGTACGTGGAGGACCGGCGGAACCGAGGGCTCGCCGCGCTGGAAGCCGCAACGGGCGAAATGGTTGCCGGCGCCAATGCCATCCCCGGTGTCACCCGTGCCTTCTCCCTGTTCAACACCGGCACCCCGCAGATCTTCGCCGACATAGACCGCGTCAAGGCGGAGATGCTCGGGGTGTCGCCGGAGCGCATATTCGAGGCCCTGGAGGTCTACCTGGGATCGGCCTTTGTCAACGACTTCAATTTTCTAGGTCGCAGCTTCCGGGTCACGGCCCAGGCCGACGGCCAGTACCGTGAAGACCTGAACGACGTTGCGGATCTTCGCGCGCGGTCGGACTCCGGTGAGATGGTGCCAATCGGCTCTATCGCTACCTTCCGCCACATCACCGGTCCGCAGCGCGTATCCCGCTACAATCTCTACCCGGCCGCGGAACTGCAGGGCGCTACGGTGCCGGGCTTCTCCACCGGGGAAGCGATCGCGGCGATAGAAAAGCTGGCTGCCGAGCGCCTGCCTGAGGGATTCTCGTTCGAGTGGACCGAACTGGCGCTGCAGGAAGCTGCTGGCCGCCCTATACGAGAGCGTGGTGCTGCCGCTAGCGGTCATCCTGATCGTGCCCATGTGCCTGCTGGCGGCGATCACCGGGATCTGGCTCAGGGGCATGGACAACAACATCCTGACCCAGATCGGCCTGATCGTGCTGGTCGGGCTGGCGGCCAAGAACGCCATCCTCATCGTCGAGTTCGCCAAGCAGGGCGAGGACGAGGGCCAGGAGCGGCTGCAGGCGACCGCCGCCGCCGCCCGCACCAGGCTGCGGCCCATCCTCATGACTTCCTTCGCGTTCATCCTCGGCGTGGTGCCGCTGGTGATCGCGCAGGGGGCCGGCTCCGAGATGCGTCAGGCACTGGGGACAGCGGTGTTCTTCGGCATGCTGGGCGTCACCTTCTTCGGGCTGGTATTCACGCCGGTGTTCTACGTCATCTGCCGCTGGCTGGGTGATGTTTTCAGACCCCGCCGGGTCAGGTGACCCTGCGAGTCGGACCTGGGGACAAGGCAATACTATGGCTTGACGGTGACCGGGCTGACGGCATCACCGACGAATATGCAGTGATCGACCAGGACAGCTGTGCCGGACCGGCCGCTGGATAAACTCAACATGAAGCCGCACCAGATAGCTATTGATGCTCACCAGATAGCGTGCAGGTGCACACATTACCGTCGTGCGGCAGCGGCACTGAATCAGACCACGGCAGCGCAGATACGCAGAAGGCGAGGTGAGGTGTCCGTAGCATGGAGGCCCATTTCAATCGGGCCCCAGGCTAAAGCCACTCATGCGATAGCGGCGGGGAGTCGCTACTCGCGTGCCTGTAGTGCTCGAATAAGGCCGGCGACGCCTACGCAAAAGACCCAGTCCGGCGAGCCCACCGCACAACAGCACCAGTATACCCGGCTCAGGGACCTGCTGCGGAGGGGTGCGAACGGAGACTTCCATGGCGCTGATGTAGAACTGTTCGTTATTGTAGGAAATATCAAAAATATTGCTGTTCAGAATGGTGAACGGTCCGATGCCGTTGGCGCCGCCGGCGTATCCGGTGGCTACATTATAAGCTGCCCCTTCGATGTTTACTTGATCTCCCGGTCCGAAGCCGCCGTCGTGGTTATTGTTGAACCACACGTTCTCGACGACCACGTCTCGTGAGAAATCGAAATGCAGCGCCTCGTTCATGGTGGTAGTTTCGTCACTGCTCGGGTCGCACAGATTGCTCGTACTGCCGGGGTTCTTCTGATTCGGCGTCTTGCCGCTCAACAGGTCTTTACAGACGCCCAGTCCCGCATTTCCCCAGTCCAGGTAGGCGAACTGCTGATTATCGTTGTCGGGAGTGTCATCGCTTGCCGTCCCGGTGATGCTGACGTTGAAGTTGGGAAAAGTGAGATTGAGAGGGTCCCAGGCACTTTCCCCGTATCCCCCAGGCTGCTCGATGAGATCGATGAAGTCGATGATTACCGCGTTCGCGCTTGACGCGGCGAACAGAAGTGATGCACTGACCAGTGCCTTATTGAAGTTGATCATGACAAAACCCCCACCATGGTTGTCGCGTTTCGTGTTATCAGACTCGCCCATCTCGGCTCGCCGCCCTGGAGCGGCAGACCCTGGACATCACGTGTCGTTCTTATGGCGCCCGCCGGGCCCTCAAAGACCTTGAAAACAGCGCAGCGCTGGTAACAGTCGAGCAATTTGTGGGCCATATGAACACTTTTTGGAAAATGGCAAAGTAAAATCAGACACTTACAATAATCCTGAAGACGGTTGGGGTGGCCCTAGTGCACCGAACTGTCAGAATTTTCGAC
>CAMYNL010000004.1:0-26623 GCA_947259705.1 uncultured Gammaproteobacteria bacterium
TTGTTCTTCGTCTACTACTGGATCATCGTCGGCAATGGCTTTCGCTGGGGTTTGATGTACCTGTATGCCGCGATGTTCATTAGCCTCGTGGAGTTCGGGGCCGTCTATACGTTCAGCGACTACTGGTCGAGCCGGACGGATATAGCGACGGGTATATTCCTCGGCCTGATAGTCGTACCGGTGTTCGTGTCGAGATTGATCACTCGATTGAATGATGCACTCGATCGTGCCGAACGGGCCAATCAAGCAAAATCATCGTTTCTCGCCAACATGAGTCATGAACTGCGGACTCCACTCAATGGCGTGATTGGGATGGTCGACCTGCTCATCGGCACGAGACTGGACCGGGAACAGAAGGATTTTGCGGAAACCATCCATGCTTCAGCCAATGCGCTGTTGTCTCTGGTCAACGACGTGCTGGACATTTCGAAGATAGAAGTAGGAAAGATCACACCTGAGGTAATCGAGTGCGACTTGCCGATGTTGATCAACAGCACGGTCAAGATGCTCAAGCCGCAGGCAACGGACAAGGGCATCTATCTGCGTACGGAGGTGTCCAACAAGGTGCCGGTGATTGTGCTCGGCGATCCACAGCACCTGCGCCAGGTGCTGATCAACCTAATCGGCAATGCGATCAAGTTTACCGACCAGGGCGGCATCGAGGTCCGTGTTGCCCGGCTCGAAGAAAATGATTCGACCGTGACGGTCCGGTTCGAGGTCATCGATACGGGGATCGGCATACCTTTCGATGCCCAGGAAAAGATATTCGACACGTTCGCACAGGCGGACGAATCAGTGACACGTCGATTTGGTGGCACCGGACTGGGTACCGCGATCAGCAGGCAGCTTATCGAGCTAATGGGCGGACGGATTGGCCTCCAGAGTTCGCCGGGGCAGGGCAGCCGTTTCTGGTTCACTCTGGATTTGCCTCTGCCCGATCTCGCCAAGCGGCCGGACATCGAGATCCAGGGCCTGGCGAGCAAGAAATTGCTGTTGGTGACGGCCGATGGACACGACCGGCGCGGCCTTCACGACATGGCATCCCACTGGTTCGTAAACATCGAAACTTCGCGAGGCGAGATCGACGCACTGCGTTCGCTGAAGGGGGCGGCCCTGGATGACGCCGTGTTCGACGTCGTGCTCGTAGACCACCCGGTGGAAGGCATGGATCCGGTGGCATTCATTAAGGCCATGAAAGGCGACTCGGCGCTGTGTCAGGCGGCGGTAGTGCTGGTCACCCCCGACGTTGACCCTGACATGGAGGCTGACCTGCGGCGTTCGGGCCTGTCTGAGATCGTTGCCGTACCGGTGGACAAAACACTGCTGTTCAACGCCCTGCACAAAGCCGTAATGAGTGAATCTGCCAGCGTTAAGTCCGGACAGGTCGCGAAACTGCTTGACTATTATTCCCAGACGGCTATTCGTGATGTGCCATCGCGGATCTTGGTGGCCGAAGACAACGCGGTGAACCAGAAGGTCATCGCGAAGATTCTGGAGCGTGCTTCGCACCAGGTTACCGTAGTGAGCAATGGAGAGGAGGCCCTGGAGAGACTGCAGGAACAGGAATACGACCTGGCGATCGTGGATATGCACATGCCGCTCATGGGAGGTATAGACGCCATCAAGATGTTCAGATTCGCCCACAGCGAGAACCAGATGCCTTTCATCGTGCTGACCGCGAATGCAACCACGGCAGCCAAGGAAGAATGCGAAGCAGCGGGCGCTCAGGCATACTTGACGAAGCCGGTTCAGGCAAAGAAGCTGCTGGCCACGATCAGTGCGGTGACACGCGTGCGCGAAGCCGCGAAACCTGCCATGGCGACGTTGCCGAAGAGCACGATCCAAGCTGGCATTGCCGATAGAACCCGCCTCGCCGAACTGGAGAGCCTCAGCCATTCTCCAGAGTTCGTGGAAGATCTCGTTGGAGTGTTCGTTGATGATGCACGCAGCCTGTTGGATGCAATGCAGGAGGCAAATCGTAACGGCGACCTGCCGCTGCTCAAGGATCGCGCACATGCGTTCAAGGGCAGTGCCAGCAGCATCGGCGCGAACAGGCTTTTCGAGATTGGCGAGCGAATCAATCAGCTTTCGTTGGCAGATTATGAGCGCAAGGCTGGAGGTCTTCTGCGCGAAGCCGAGGCGGAGTACCTGCAGGTGCGTTCTGAGTTGCTGGGCTATCTCGAAAAGCGCGCCCACGAACGGGCGATCCACTAGCCCGGGAGTTCCGGGGTACCGGGTCGGACTTCCACTTGCCCGACCGTAGCCGCATAATCAATATTCCTTCGGTCGAGTTACTCTCATGGTTGCCGTTGATTCAAGCTCGCGCGTGCCCGGTATGGAATCGCTGGGTACCGGGTCCGCTGCCGCGGAGGAATTATTGCGTACCCAGGCGGTGCTGGTTGTCGACGACGAGCCGGGCATGCGGAACTTCCTCTGCCGGGCCCTGAACGGGGCCTGTGCAGCGGTAGAGGCGGCGGACAGCGTCGCGGCCGCGGACGAATTGCGGCGGCGCCACCATTTCGACCTGTTGATCGTAGACATACGCCTGCAGGATGCGTCCGGTGTCGAGTGGCTGCACCGCCTGCGCAGCCAGGGCGACCAGGCTGCGGTAATCTTTATCACCGCCTTTGCCGACCTCGATCTGGCCATCCAGGCATTGCGTGCCGGGGCCGCGGATTTTATTCTCAAGCCGTTCCGGCTGGAGCAGATCATGAACGCGGTCAGACGTTGCGCCGAGCGACAACACATGCTGCGCGAGAATTTTCTGCTCAAGCGGCAGATGGCGACGCTGCGACCGGCGCGTGGCATAGTGGGGGAGAGCGATTCTATACGTGAAACCATGGAAATAGCGGAACGTGTGGCGCCCACCGCGAGCATGGTACTGATCGAGGGTGAGACCGGCACAGGCAAGGAATTGGTCGCCCGAGCGATCCACGATGCAAGCGGCAGAAAGGGCGCATTCGTGGCCCTCAACTGCGGGTCCGTTTCCCAGGAGCTGATCGAAAGTGAGCTCTTCGGGCATACCAAGGGCGCCTTCACCGGTGCTGCGCAGGAACGTGAGGGGCTGTTCCAGTTCGCCAGCGACGGCACGCTGTTCCTGGACGAGATCAGTGAGATGTCCCTGAGTATGCAGGCCAAACTGCTGAGGGTACTGGAGGAGCGCAAGGTGCGGCCGGTAGGGGCCGAGCGGGAGATCCCTGTCAACGCCCGCATCATCGCCGCGACCAACCGCAAGCTCGCCGAGGAGGTCCGGGGCGGGCGGTTCCGCGAGGACCTGTTCTATCGTCTCGAGGTGGTTACGCTGAGGGTTCCGCCCCTGCGGGAACGACTCGAGGACATTCCGGCGCTGATCGACCATTTCGTCGACACGCTGGCCGTCGAGTTGGGCGTAGCACCGACTCCCCTCAGTTACAAAGAGATTGAGAGACTCCAAAACTATCATTGGCCGGGCAACGTGCGCGAGTTGCGCAACACCGTGGAGAGGTTTCTTCTGCTGGGAAGTTTGCCGCGGGACACGAGCGGAGATCCGGCCGGCGTGGATCCGGGAGCGGAGGGACAGGCAGCGCCAGGTTTCCCCCCGGACTGGCCGCTGGAAAGGGTCGAGGAGGCACATGTCAGGGCCGCGCTCGCCGAAGCCCGCGGCAACAAGTCCGCGGCAGCCCGCAGCCTGGGTGTTTCGCGCAAGACGCTGGAACGCAAGTTGAAGAAATGGCAGGGTACGGAGGCCGCCGCGAATAGCTGAGCGAACGCTGTATGCCGATAATCAGTCGCATCGCAGATACCGTTGCCGAGAGCCTCCGTTACAAGCTCCTGCTGCTGGTGCTATTTCCCTTGCTGTTGCTTATGCCCGCGATAATGGGTCTCACCATCTACTGGTCCTACAACTTCACGTATGACCAGCTTTATGCAAAGGTCAACACCGACCTGTCGGTATCACACGACGTGTTCATGCGCCTGCAGCGGGACTTTGTTTCCAAGTTGGCGATATTGGGCGAATCCTACTCCTTTCGTGTTGCCTACAGCGAGGGCGACATGGATAAGGTCGAAGATCAGCTGGCGGTGCTGGAGAAGACGTCAGAATTCGATTACCTGTACGTTGTCGATACGAACGGTCTACGGCGTAGCGGCAAGGCGGTGCCGGCCGTTGTTTCGCCGCGGCTCGGAGATGCGCTGGAATTTTCCAGGCCGGGGGTCGGTGTCCAGATCATGTTTCCCGAGGAACTGGAGGACGAGGCGGCGGGCTTGGCCGAGAAGGTCGCGATACCTTTGATCCAGACCCCGAGGGCGGCGCCCACAAGCCGCACCATGGAGAACCGGGGGATGGTGATTAGGGCCTTCTATCCGCTCAAAAACATCCAGGGCATAATCCGTGGCGCATTGGTCGGCGGCGTATTGCTCAACAACAATTTCGCGTTCGTGGATCGGATACGCGACCTGGTATATGGACCGGGAAGCGTACCTGAGGACGGCTGGGGTACTGTGACGGTCTTTCTCGACGACGTGCGGATCAGCACCAATGTGCCCCTGGATGCCGGTGAGCGGGCCCTGGGCACCCGCGTCTCCCAGGAGGTCCGTGACCGGGTGCTCGATAACGGACAAAACTGGGTGGATCGTTCATTCGTCGTCAACGACTGGTACATATCTGCCTACGAGCCCATCGTCGATACGTTCGGAGATCGTGTCGGAATGCTTTACGCGGGTTTTCTCGAAGCCCCCTACGCGAATGCCTATATGCGTACCATTACGTTGCTGGTGGTGGCGCTGCTGCTGGTCGCGATTTTTACCGCTTTGCTGCTGATCAACAGGGCCAAGCAGATATTCAAGCCGGTAGAGACGATGTCGGAGGTGGTGAAGGCCACCCAGGCCGGCGAGGACCGCCGCATCGGGGTCATCCAATCGAAGGACGAAATCGGCGAACTGGCCCGGCAATTCGACAACATGCTGATGCTGTTGAATGAGCGCAACAGCCAGATCCGGCGAGCGGCACAGGACCTCGAACACAAAGTACAAGACCGCACACGGGAACTGGAGGACAGGAACGTTGATCTCCAGAAGACCATCGATCTCCTGCAGGAAGCGCGGCAGCAGCTTGCCATGGCGGAAAAATTTGCAGCGTTGGGCGAACTGACTGCGGGGGTGGCTCACGAAATCAATAACCCCACCGCGGTAATACTCGGAAACGTGGATGTGATGATCAGGGAACTGGGGCCCAGTGCTAATTCGGTGAGGACCGAGACGGACCTGGTCATCGAGCAGGTATATCGTATTCGCGCGATCGTAGACCGCCTGCTGCGATATGCAAGACCCAGTGCGTTCGCCGCCAGTGTAGAACCATTCGACGTTGACGAGGCGATCCAAGGCAGCTTGACGCTGGTGGGGCACGAATTGGAGAAATCGCATGCTGTCCTCGAAAAGGACCTCGCTGCCACCAACCCGATCAGCATGGACCGCCTGGAATTCCAGCAGATCCTGGTGAATCTGCTGCTGAATGCCTCCCAGGCGGTTTCACCCGGCGGCAGGATCGAACTCAGGACCAGGGACGACGGCGACCGCGGGGTGTTCATCACCGTCAAGGACCACGGGGTTGGCGTGCCCGTCGATGAGCTGCAACGCATCTTCGATCCATTTTATACCCGCAAGCGCGGCGGTACGGGGCTGGGGCTCTCGGTGAGCTACGGTCTCGTGCGCCGGTATGGCGGGCAGATCAAAGTGGAGTCCGAGGAAGGGTCCTGGACGTGCTTCACCCTGCAGTTACTGCGGGTACCGGTATTCGAGGAAGACGATCCGTTGCCACGTCAACGTCACGCCGGCGGCGCCTGAATCTCGCTATCGGCGCGCCCACGCGGATCGCTCATGACCGGTACGCAGACCTTCCCCGGATGTTCACCCGTCTTAGTGATTTCCACTACCGCCACGTCGACGCCGTATACTGATCTGAGGTTTGCAGATGTCAGCACCTCGTCCGTAGGGCCCCAGCACAGGAGCCTGCCGTCCCGAAGCATCGCCACATTGTCAGCGCAGTAGAAAGCCTGTCCCGGATCGTGGGTGGACATCATGATGGTAATTCCGGCCTGTTTGAGCCGCAGTATCTGGTTGAGCACCAGGACCTGGTTTCCGAAGTCGAGGTTCGCGGTGGGCTCGTCCATGATCAGCACCCGTGGCTGCTGCGTCAGGGCGCGGGCGATCAGGGTCAGTTGCCGCTCGCCGCTGCTGATCTGACTATACACCTGGTCCCGCAGATGCAGCAGATGCAGTTCCCGCAGGGTTCGTTCCGCGACCTCACGGTCATGCCGGCCTGGTGTAGCAAAGGCCGCGACATAGGCGCCGCGTCCCATCAGTACGACCTCCATCACGGTGAACGGAAAGTAAGCGTCATGCTGCTGAGGGACATAGGCGAGGTGCTGTGCGGTACGCCGGCGCGACCAGCGCTCCGTGGTTTCGCCGTCCACGGCGATGCGGCCCTTAAGGGGGGGCAACAGCCCGAGTGTAGTCTTGAACAGCGTCGTCTTGCCGCTGCCGTTGGGTCCCAGCAGGCACAGCACCTCGCCGGGCGCCACACTGAGGCTTACATCGCTGCCGACCGGATGGCCGGGATAGCCGAATGCAAGCCCAGCGATGTCAATGCTCATTGCCAGCCTCGCCGCGAATGCGCCAGCAGCCATAAGAAGAAGGGCGCACCCAGGAACGCGGTCAGTATACCCAGGGGAATCTCGACTTCCCCGATGGTACGGGCCAAGTCGTCCACGCCCAACAGGTACGCGGCCCCGAGCAACATGGAGGTGGGCAGCAACCGCGCAAAATCGGGTCCCACCAGCAGTCTCGCAATGTGTGGGATCATCAGGCCAACCCAGCCGATGACGCCGCTGATGGATACCGCGGATGCGGTGACCAGGGTCGCCGACATGATGAAAACCAACCGCAGGCGCCCGGCATTGACGCCCAGCGCACGCGCCTCCTCGTCGCCCAATGACATGAGGTTCATACGCCACCGCAGCAGATACAAGGGGACCAGACCCAGCCCGACCAGCAACAGTGAGACCTGCATATCCGCCGGATTGACTGCGTTTAGGCTGCCCAGCAGCCAGAAGGTGATCGCCGGCAATTGGTCGTAGGGGTCGGCGAGATACTTCAGCAATGAGATACAGGAACCGGCGAGTGTACCCATGACCACCCCCGCGAGAACCAGAACCAGCACCGGATCGTGTCCGCGCACCGCACGGCTGATCACGTAGACCAGCAACACCGTAAAGGACCCGAAAGCAAAAGCCAGCAACTGTATGCCGGCCACCGGGAGCGACAGAAATATGCCGGCCGCGGCGCCGAGCCCGGCACCCGCCGACACCCCCAGGATGTCAGGAGATGCCAGCGGATTTCGAAACAAAGACTGGTAGGTGGCACCGGCGGCGGCAAGCGCGGCGCCGACCAGTACCGCCGCGGTGATGCGGGGCAACCGGATCTGGAAGATCACCGTCTCTATCACCGTCGGTACCTCGCCATCGCCTCCCTGCAGTCGGTTAATCAGTGCCGTGACCAGCTCGCCCGGGCCGATGCGGTACTTTCCCACTGCGATGGATATGAGAACCAGGGCCAGAAGCACGCTCAGCGACAACCAGAGGCTCACTGCCAGCGAGACGCGGTGCCCGGTTGCCGCAGTCCGGGGGTCCGTTATCTTCACCGACCCGACCTCGGCCCGATTGTGCAGGTACGACGGTTCCCGTTAGCCGGCGGCGAGGCGGGTCGGGCGGCGTCGATCCCTCTTCCGGAGGTGCTGTCGGTCGCGGGGGCATACGCCGACACCCATTCCGGGCCGGCCGGCGCGGGCTGCAGCGCGGTCATGAAGCTTGGCGCAGGAGCTGATGGCGAAGGCCCGTCTGGCGCGCGCGCTCGCATTGGTCGGCGGTAAGGCGGGTGGCGTTGGCGTCGGTGCGCTGGCGCATGAGATTGTTCGCGGTTTCGACATGATCGCCCTGATTAGAGAGCACGTGAAACAGTTCATGGGCGAGGGCGATGCCGCGGTCACGGAGGTCTCGCACCAGCCATACAGTGTCGTGCAGCCAGTCCTGCACGCGCACATTGGCGCGTCCAAAGGCCTCTCCCTCGAAGGCGGGATCCCGGAGCGTGTCGCGCACCAGAATAATCGTTGGACGCCGCGGCTGCAGGTAGGTCAGGATGGTGCTCGCGGTGGCGGCGTCGAAGTCCAGCAGGCGCGGTGCCACTGACACCTTGAGCAAGCCCGCGCGGTGCAGATGTATGTCGCACTGTCTGTAGATGCCGGCCAGGGTTTGCAGCATGTCGGTCAGGTACGCGGGCTGCCAGCCGGAACCTTCAAGCAGCACGATGTCCGGCTCCAGGATATAACCGGAGCCGTCGCCCGCGGTCCCCGCCGGATCCAGTTCCTGTCGCTGCAATATGCTGACTTCACCAGGTTGTGCCAGCGGGTCGGGCAGATAACCGTGCAGCACGTACTCGGTCAACCCGGAGGCGTGGACCCGGTCCAGTATGGCCTGCTTCAACTGCCGGGCATCCAGTTCCCGCCGTTGACCGGCCAGCCTCGCCGCCAGCGCCGCGATGCGTGCCACGGCGTAACTGCTGCCGGAGGCCAGCGACTCGCTGCCGTCAAAAGCCGTGACCCGCTGTTGCTCGGCGGGGGTCAACAGGTCCACTGTGGTCGTGCCCCAGTTGACCCCTGGAGCAGGCAGGCCCCATTGATCCGCCGAGGAGACGGTCAGCATGTTGGCGAGGCGCAACGCGGCCGGATATACCGGGTACATGTCGATATTGCGCCCGCCGTTGCCGGCCGACGCGATGAACAGCATGTCCGGGTGTTCCGCCGCGGCGTCCGCAAACACTTTCCACTCCGATTTCTTGCTGCTGCCCAGCGGCATGGCCACTATGCGTACCCCATGACGCGCGGCATGTGCAACCAGATCGGCCATCCTGGACATGTTGCTGCGCGGGTAGCGGTAGGGAACCAGTGCTGCAGCCGGCGCCTCGCGCAACAGCAGTGAGGCGGTCTTGGTGCCGTGACGCTGCGGGAAGAACGCCGAGGCTGCCGGGTTGGCATCGAAGGGGCGATCGTCGAGGTCCCAGAAATCGTAGCCCACCAGTCTTCCGCCGGGGTCGCGGGCCAGGCGGCTGGCGATGCCGGTCAGCTGGTAGTTGACCCCGGAATCAACCAGCGCGACGCGGACACCGCCGGGATCCGTGCCCGTGGGTACCGCCGGATTCAGCGGCTCACGCGCGGTGACGCGCGTCAGGTCCTCGCCAAGATGGAGAAGTTCGGTGGCCACGCCTCGCGCTCCGTAGCGCAGCACGCGGGCTGCCTGCACCTGGCATTGCGGGCCGGCCGCCGCCCACAAGACCGGGTCTTCGTCCATCGATCCCCGTACGCGCAGGCCCCGCAGCTGGCCGCCGGCCACGAAGCGCTCCACCTGCAGTTCAAGTCCGCCGGGCAGGGAGTAGATGTAACGCGTGCCTTCCATCTCGCCATCGCGGTTACGCATGGATTCCTCGCTGACCAGTTCGCCGGGGCGGGGTCCGGCCAGGCTGCCGGAACCGCACTGACTTGCCAGGGCGGCCTTGATCACGGAAACATGCTCCGCTGTCTCCGAATCTTGCGGTGCTGCCAGTGCCAGCGGCAGCAGCGAAATGAGCGACAACATGGAGGGTCAGGAATTACCTTTTCGAGTATGATGCGCGGCCGTGATCTCCAGCTTGACACCTTACCTGAACTGATTCAACGGCTGCGATGACGTCCCACGACCTGTTAGACCTGTTCTTCGCCCGCAGCGGCGTCGTTTGCATCGTCGGCGCCGGCGGCAAGAAGACGACCATCTACAGGATCATCTCCCGGCACAGCGGACGCGTCGCCGTCACCTCGACGGTATACACGCCGCCCTATCGCGCGCGCTTGGGGGCCCATGTCGTCATTGCGCCGGAGGCGGAACTGAAGGAGAAAGTGGTCAGGGCGTGCCGGCAGCACCGACGCATCGCCTACGGTCAGCCGAGTGATAAAGTCGCCCGCGTCCGAGGCGTGACCCCGGCATGCCTGTCCGCCATACACGTAGAGGCCCGCTTCGACCTCACGCTGGTCAAGGCCGACGGGGCGCGGCTGCGCTGGGCCAAGGCGCCGGCGGAAGACGAACCCTGCGTGCCGGACAGGTACGACACCCTGATTACCGTCGTTTCCGTGCGGGCGCTTGACATGCCGCTGTCCAGCGACGTGGTCCATCGGCCGGAGCAGTTCGCCCGTATCGCCGGGATGCGGCAGAATGAGCGGATCAGTCCGGTGCACCTGGCACGACTGCTTTCCAGCGCTGACGGTGCCTTGAAAGCGGCCGACGACGCGACCGTGGTTGCGCTCATCAATATGGTGGAAAGCCGGGACCAGCAACGGTTGGCGCGGGCGATCGCCGAACAGGCACTGGAGCTGAATCCGCGCCTGAGGCGCGTTGTCGTCGCCGCCATGGTTCGGGACGAACCGGTTATGGACGTCATCGAGGGCGCAGGCGCCTAGAACTCTTCCTCCACGTAGACCAGGGGCTTGCCTTGGTCCCAGTCCGCGCCGGTGGGGATGAACTTCTTGAAGCGCTCGGAGACGCCGTCATCGGTCAGCTCCCGCTCCACGGCCAGCAGGGTGTTGAGACCATGCTCGCACAGGGTTTCCGCATAAGCCACTTCCGCACCTGCCGCGCGCAGGGCCGCTTCGCGATCCGGTGCCCCGAAATGTTCGAGCAGGTGATCAGCCAGCCGCTCGATGGCATCCCGGTAGTCGTCTTCGCTGGCGGCAGTCACTGCGACCAGGGTGGCACGGCCGAAACTCCCGATGCCGAGAAACCCGCCCTGGAAAGCCTGGAGTCTCTTGCCCGACAAATGCTGCTCGCTGTCCTCGAGGAATTCGAAGCCCCCCGGGACTGCCCATTCACCGGGTACCGCGGCGCGCTCGTAGACCTCGTTGTCCGATGCGTCCAGACGAACCACGCGCGGTAACTTGCGTGTCACTGCGGTCACGGCTTCACTCAAGGGCGATGGTGCCGGTTATGGTCTCCCGGGTTCCCAGTTCGGGCAGCTCCAGGGTCGCCGACACGCTCACGGTCTCGTCGCCGCTGAGGCGGCCCTGCTCGATCGCGGAGCGGATGGCCTTCTCGATCTCCCGCTGCGAGGATATACCCACTTTCTTCAGGAACTTACGCAGCTCCAGATTAAATTTGTCTTCGTTCATGATCTGCCTTGGATTCGGTTTAATGGAAACAGGAGGTTCTCAGTCTGACCATATGATTTGCCCGCTGCGATCAAAACGATAGCCTCCCAAGGACTGCGCGATGCGTTGGCATTCTGCGCTCTTGAGCTGCTCCAACAGTTTCTGGAACAGGTGCCGAAAGTAGATGCCGCGGTCCAGCACCAGGTCGTAGGCCTCCCACCCCAGGCTGAGGAAATCGAGACCGAACTCGTACGCGATGCTGCGGCTGGCGGGCGCGGCATCGCCTTCGCCGCGCGCGATCAACGAGGCGGCGTCGCGTTCACTGAGCGCACGGTGCGCGACCCGCAGGCGCCCGGCGTCAATCCGCTCCGCAGCGAGCAGATCGTGGAGGTGTCGCTGCGCCCCGGCGCCCTGTTGCCGCATCACCCATCGCACGCCGTCGCGCAGCAAGGTTGCTGCAGTTTGGCTGTCCGCGTAGTCTGGGCCCAGCACAATGCCCTGCTCGCGCTCGAATGCCCGAATCAGGACCCAGGTACGATGCGGGGGGTATTGCTGGATCAGGGCCGCATGCCGCCTGTCGCTCTCCGCAGCCGGTCCCCAGTGGACACCGCATACGTCTGCGCGGCGGCGCGCCAGCAGCGACAGACCGAGCTCCGGCGTCGCGTCCGTGTAGCTGATCAGCGCCCGCCCCTGCAGTTCGTGCACCAGTTGTGTGATGGCGCGCTGCAAAAGGGGATCGTCGCTGCCCGCCACCACCAGGCGATCCGTGAGCAGACCGCCGTGGCTGCTTTCCATCAGCCAGTGGTCCACCAGCTTGCGCGGAAAAAGCCATTTGCCGGTAACCTTGGTGGCGGGGATCTTACCTTCACTGACCAGCGCATAAACCTTTTTGGAATTGAGATGCAGGTATGCCGCCACTTCCTTCACGCTCATGAACGGTGACTCCGCCGCGGCATGCTCTTCGCCGTGGTTGGCGTGGTCACGCGTGTCCGGAGTGATCACGGCCGCGGGATCGATGACACCCGCGCGGCGTTGGCGGCCCGGGGGGGCGCGGATGGCACGGCATCGAAGGTGATCCGGTCGTCGCCGTGATAGACGAGAAAGTGTTTGCCCTTGGCGCGCGCGATCATCAACACGTTGAGATCATGCGCCAGCTCGAGTCCCATGTGCGTCACTCCCGACCGGGAGATAAGCACGGGGACCCCCATGTGGGCGCACTTCATCACGATCTCGGAGGTCAGCCGGCCGGTGGTGTAGAAGATCTTGTCGGCGCCGTCTATCCGGTCCAGCCACATGCGACCGGCAATGGCGTCGGCGGCATTGTGACGGCCCACGTCTTCCACGAATATCAGGACCTCACTGTCTAGACACAGCCCGCAGCCGTGCACCGCGCCGGCCTGCTTGTACAATTGATTATGTTCGTTGACGCTGCGCAGCAATCCGTAGAGGGTGGATTGCCTGATCCTGACCAGTGGCAGGCGGCGGTCATAGAGTTTGTCGAGGGTACAGCTGAACACCGTTCCTTGCCCGCAACCCGTGGTGACGGTGCGGTTGGCGAGTTTTTCCTCCCAGTCGGTGATCCCCTTCCCGGTGACGGTCCCGATGTCGACGCGTTCGCGCTCCCAGTCCACCGTTACCTCGGCGATGTCATCGAGCCGTTCTATCAGGCGCTGGTTCCGAAGGTAACCGAGGGCGAGCTCTTCGGGGCTGACCCCCAGCGTCATCAGGGTGACGACTTCCCGTCCGTCCACCATGATGGTGAGCGGGAACTCGCCAGCCACGTTCATCTCCCTGGCGTCGCCGTACTCGTCCACTGCTTTCACCGGGTGGGCCGGGGACCGGCCCGCCCGCGTCATCCGGGGTCGGTAGAGTGCTGTCATCGGGGTGTCGGCGAATCACTGCAGATTGTCACGCCTGAACTATACCGCAGCGTGTGCGGTCAGAGACAATTTGGGCGTGCAACCGTGGGCAAACGGTGGTACAAAACCCCGATAAGGCACTTCATACAAGACACCATGGCATCAAAGCCGTCGAAATCCAGGGCCGTAAAACAAACCACCGACCGCTGCCGGGCGGGGCCTGCCGGTCCGGCCCGCCCCGGCCCGGGGTGACCGGGACCATGCAGGTATCGGCAGACCGCTATCTGGTGTCGGTCATCATGGAACGGCGGGACAAACGCCGTGGCCGGTGGGCGTTCGTGGAATGGGAGGCGGTGGGTGTGCTGCCGGCGGCTGATGACGGGCCGGCGGCGCCGGAAAGGCGGTTGATACACTCCGCGGCCGACTGTGATCGGTTCATGTGGCCCGGTTTCCATCTGACCCTGTTCAAGGACGACGCGGAAAGCTACTGGAACAACCTGATGGCGCAGAACCCCTCCCTTTTCGTCGTCTGTCGGGATAATGAAACTGCACACGGCAACGAACTGGAGCCCTTCCTGGTGACCGCCAACTACGATGAGATTATCGGCTACCAGGAGGTGGATGATCAGGTGTTCTCGGTGCCGATACCCGCCGACATCTACGAATGGCTGGAGCGCTACATCGTGCAGAACTACGTGCCGCCGCAGCGCAAGAAGCGCCGTCGTGCGGACTGGAAAGAGCAGCAACATGGCACGAAAAGCGCGCCCATCCGACGTCACTGACGAGGACTTTTTGCGCCGCTGGTCGAGGCGCAAGCTGGAGTCCGGCGTTGATGAGTTGGATGGGGAAGAGCCGCCGCCGATGCCTGAATTCGAGGAGGCCGAGGCGTCGATGGCCGATCCCGAGGCGCCGGCCGAGGTTCCGAAAAAAACCGACGTAGATATGCCGCCGCTGGAGTCGATCGGTGACGACAGCAGTGTGAGTGATTTTTTTTCGCCCGGAGTGAGCGAGGCCTTGCGCAAGGCTGCCTTGCGCAAACTGTTCCATTTGCCCAAATTCAACGTGGTGGATGGTCTCAACGATTATGATGACGATTTCCGTTTTTTCACGGCGTTGGGCGATATAGTGACGGCGGATATGCGCCATCGCACGGAGCTCGAGGCCGAGCCGGCCGGGGCGGAGGGGGGCGCGGAGACGGCAGCGGACGCCGAGTCCGCGGAACCCGCCGGCGCCGGGTCGGCGCCCGCTGAGGACGTCGAACAGACGGCCGGGAAAGGGGCAATGGAAGCCGGGGAGACGCGTGACGTGCAGGGTGGAGAGGAGTCTACCGCGGAATCGGCGAATGATGGCGGGACCGGTAAGTCATGACCGAGATTTTCGTTGAGGAGCCGGGCGCCGCAACGGGGTGGCTGTCCGCTCTGGCCGCCGCCGCCACCGACGGCCTTGCCCGGCAACAGGCGCTTCGCCTGCTGCAGGAGACGAGCCACACACCGACAACCACCGTCACCTACACCTCGCGCGGCTCGGTGCTGGTCATCGGCGCCGAACGCCGGGCTGCGGATGCGGTGGAGGCGCTTCAGCACCCGGATCTGCGCTGTACTGTCCTGCTATCCGATCCCGCCGCCAGCGGAGTCTCTGTGCGCGAGGGACCCAACCGGGTGGATCTGGTCACCGCCAATGTGACCACCCTGCTGGGTCACCTGGGCGGATACGTTTTACGCGTCAGGCGTGGCGAAGAGGAGGTCAATCTGGCGCGCCTGCTGGGCCACCAGCGTGATGATTTCGACCTGGTGGCGGATGTAGGGGTGCAGCCGCAGCTAGCGCGGGAGGTGTTACCTCCCGGGTACTTCGCTCCCCGCGATCAAGAAGACTACAACCGCATGCTGGAGCAGATACCCCAGCTGGTTGGGGAGTTCGACAAACCCAGGTATTTTCGTTACGACCCCGATCTCTGCGCGCACGGGGCCAGCGGATTTACCGCCTGCACCCGCTGTCTGGACAGCTGCCCGACCGACGCCATTTCCTCCCTCGCCGAGCGCATCGAGGTGGACCAGTATCTGTGCCAGGGCGGCGGCATCTGCGCCACCGCATGCCCCAGCGGAGCCATAACCTACGTCTATCCGCAGGTCAGCGATCTGCTCGACGACCTGCGCCGGCTGCTGCATCGCTACCATGATGCCGGTGGGAGGCGCCCGCAGCTCATGTTCTACGATCCTGACACGGGCGCGGAGGCGCTCGCACCGGTGTCCGCCTCGCTGCCTGAAAACCTCATCCCGTTCGCGGTCGAGGAGATCGGGTCGGTGGGCATGGACGTGTGGCTCTCGGCGCTCGCATACGGCGCGCACCAGGTGTTGTTGCTGCTGCCCCCAGAGGCGCCGCAGAGCGTCATCCACGAGATCGACCACCAGCGGCAGGTGGCGGCGGCGGTCCTTGAAGGCATGGGATATCCGGGTGACCGCATCCAGCTCCTGCGGGCGGCGGACGCAGCAGTCGAATGTCTGCTTCCGGCCGTGCCTGATCAGCCGCTAGCGCCGGCCGCCGGCTTTGCGGGCCTCAACGAGAAGCGCACTACGGTGCGACTGGCAGCCGATCATCTCTACGAGCACGCGACCAGGACCCGGAAATCCACCCCCCTGCCGGTCGGGTCCCCGTTCGGTCAGGTGAGGGTGGATCGAGATGCCTGTACCCTGTGCATGGCCTGCGCCTCGGTGTGCCCGGCGCGAGCCCTTTTCGATGGCGACGGGCTGCCGAGACTGATATTCACCGAGCAACGCTGTCTGCAGTGCGGCATGTGCGACCAGGCCTGCCCGGAGGATGCGATCACGCTGCAGCCGCGGTTCCTCTACCGGGCCGAAGAACGCGGCCAGCAGCGGGTCCTGAACGAAGAGGAACCCTTCAACTGCATCAGCTGCGGCAAGCCTTTCGCGACCCGCAGCATGATGGACCGCATGCGCGAGAAGCTGAAAGGCCACTGGATGTTCCAGGACCCCGAGCAGATGCGCCGGCTGGAGATGTGCGAGAACTGCAGGGTCGAGGACATGTTCGTGCACGGCGGCGGCGTCGATCCCTACGCTAAACCCGAAAAACCCACGGATTCAGAGGTATAAATCGACCCAACATGCGTCAAATCAACCATCTTAGTTCGGTTCTGACTTCATCTCGTGGTTGAAAACTTACAAATGGTTACTCTTGGTTATTTATTTCCTGCGTTAACTGGCATGTCCTATGCAAGACCCAGATACACATAAAAAGCGCGAGCAGGCCGCCGGCGGTGGTGAACTCGCTGCTGAAGATCAGGTTCGCGCCAACACCTATGGGCTTCTGGGAAGCCTGCTGGCGCAGCCGCCAAATGAGGAGGCCATCGAACTGTTGCGGCAGATCGATATTCAAGAGTCCGTGCACTCGACTGCGATGACGGCGGCGTGGCACGCCCTGAGCCTGGCGGCGCGCCGGGCCAGCCCGCCGGCGCTCGATGATGAATATCACGCATTGTTCATCGGCATCGGCCGGGGAGAGCTCGTCCCGTACGCATCCTGGTATCTGACCGGATTCATGATGGAGCGGCCACTGGCACAGCTGCGAGAGGATCTGATGCGGTTGGGAATCGCGCGTCAGGAAGACGTAAAGGAGCCCGAGGACCACGCCGCAGCATTGTGCGAGACCATGAGCCTGGTGATCACTCAAACCAGCGCGCTGGGGCCTCACGAACAGAAATCATTCTTCATCAATCATATCGAACCCTGGATGGCCCGTTTCTTTGCGGACCTGCAGCATGCCGAAAGCGCGACCTTTTACGCAGCGGTCGGCGCCATGGGTGAACAGTTTCTCGACGTCGACAAAAGATATCTCGACATGTTGCCGCATTGACATGGCCATTGACGGAGCCTGGCCGTCAAGCACGGTTATATACAGATGGGATGACCCCGAACTCACGTGAATATGGTCGTGACAGCGACTGAGCCTAAGGAGGATAAGCGTATGAGCGACAAGCAGCAGAACGAAACTTTGACCCGCCGCGGCTTTTTGAAAAGTGCGGCGGCGTTAGGTGGAGCGGCGGCCGCCACCGCCCTGAGTAGCACGGTGGCGGCGGAGACGCCGGGCAAGCCGCTGACGGAGGCGCAACAAGAGGCGACAGGTTACCGTGAAACGCCGCACATACTTGCCTACTACGAGCGGGCGCGTTTCTAGAGTCTACCGAAGGAGAGCAAATATGAAATTGATCAGAAAACGAAGCGCCGGCGTCCAGGGGTCGAGTTCGGGAACGGGCGGCGAAGCGATCGACCGACGCACCTTCCTGCATCGTTCCGGGGTGACGCTTGGGGGCGTGGCTATCGCCTCAGCGGCACCGCTGACCATGATGCGTAAGGCAGAGGCCAAGTCCGCGCCGCCCAAAGAGGGCATCAAGACGGAGCTGAGACGCTCCGTGTGTACCCATTGCTCCGTGGGCTGCGGCGTTATCGCCGAGATTCAGAATGGCGTGTGGACAGGCCAGGAACCGGACTTCGAGTCCCCCTTCAATTTGGGGGCGCATTGCGCAAAGGGTGCGACGGTGCGCGAGCACGGCATCGGCGAGCACCGGCTCAAATACCCCATGAAACTGGCGGGCGGCAAGTGGAAGCGCCTGTCCTGGGACGAGGCCATCAACGAGATCGGTGACAAGCTGCTTGAGATCCGCAAGGGATCAGGTCCCGATTCGGTGTTCTGGCTCGGTTCGGCGAAACACAGCAATGAGCAATCGTATCTGTTTCGCAAGCTCGCGGCGATGTGGGGCACGAACAACGTCGACCACCAGGCGCGCATCTGTCACTCGACCACCGTGGCGGGTGTAGCGAACACCTGGGGCTACGGTGCCATGACTAACTCATACAACGATATGCACAACTGCAAGGCGATGTTCTTCATCGGCAGCAACGCCGCTGAAGCGCATCCGGTGGCCATGCAGCATATCTTGCGGGCGAAGGAGAACGGGGCCAAGATGATCGTTTGCGACCCCCGTTTCACCCGTACCGCGGCGCATGCCGATCATTTCGTTCGGCTCCGGCCGGGCACCGACGTCGCGTTGATCTGGGGTCTGCTCTGGCACATCTTCGAAAATGGTTGGGAAGACAAACAATACATCTCGCAACGGGTATGGGGGCTGGAGCAGATACGCGAAGAGGTGAAGAAGTGGACGCCTGAAGAAGTCGAACGCGTGACCGGCGCACCGCCCGATGTGGTGAAAAAGGCCGCGCAAATCATGGCCGAGAATCGACCCGGCACCATCGTCTGGTGTATGGGCGGTACCCAGCATACCACCGGCAACAACAACACGCGGTCGTACTGCGTGCTCCAGTTGGCCTTGGGCAATATTGGCAAATCCGGCGGCGGAGCCAATATCTTCCGCGGTCACGACAACGTTCAGGGTGCAACGGATCTCGGCGTGCTGTCGCACACGTTGCCAGGCTACTACGGCCTGTCTGATGGGGCCTGGAAGCACTGGTCGAAAGTGTGGGACCTGGAGCACGATTGGGTCAAAGGCCAGTTCGATCCGGGCATGGTGGAGGGTGACAAGGGCAAACCCGTGCATCCGATGAACTACAAGGGTATCCCGGTCTCCCGCTGGATCGATGGCGTGCTGGAAGATCCGCAGAATATGGGCCAGAAGGATCGATTCCGGGCCGTCTTGCTCTGGGGCCATGCGGTCAACAGTCAGACCCGCGGTCCGGAGATGAAAAAGGCGATGGAGATGCTCGACATGCTGGTCATCATCGATCCGCATCCGACCCACGCGGCAGTCATGAACGATCGTAAGGACGGCACTTACCTGCTGCCGGCGGCCACGCAGTTCGAGACCTACGGTTCGGTGACCGCGTCGAATCGCTCCATCCAGTGGCGCGACAAGATCATCGACCCCGTGGGGGAATCTCTACCCGACCACACCATCATGTACAAGCTGGCCAAGAAGCTTGGTTTCGCGGAACAGATGTTCAAGAACATCAAAGTCAACGGCGACGAACCGCTGGTTGAAGACATCACCGGCGAAATCAACCGGGGCATGTGGACGATTGGTTATACCGGGCAGAGCCCCGAGCGGCTCAAGCTGCACGCCGCAAACCGGGGGACCTTCAACACCACGACACTGAAGGCCGAGGGTGGTCCGGCGGATGGCGATTACTATGGTATGCCTTGGCCGTCCTGGGGTCCTCCAGAAATGAAACACCCGGGCACCCCGGTCCTGTACGATCCGAGTAAACCGGTGGCCGAGGGTGGCCTTACCTTCCGTGCCCGCTTCGGCGTAGAACGCAACGGTGAGAACCTCTTGGCGGAAGGCTCGTACAGCGTGGGTTCGGAGATCAGAGATGGTTATCCGGAATTCACGGCGGATATGCTCAAACAGCTCGGCTGGTGGGACGACCTGACGCCGGAGGAGAAGCAGCTGGCCGAGGGCAAGAACTGGAAGACCGACCTCTCCGGCGGCATCCAGCGGGTCGCCATCAAGCATGGCTGCGCGCCGTTTGGCAATGCCAAGGCACGCACCGTGGTGTGGACCTTTCCGGATCCGGTCCCCATCCACCGCGAACCGCTGTATACGCCGCGGCGGGACCTGGTTGCGGATTACCCGACCTACGAGGACCGCAAGCGCTTCTACCGCCTGCCCACGCGCTACATGTCCATCCAGGAGAACGACTACTCCCAGGACTTCCCCATCATATGGACCAGCGGCCGCCTGGTGGAATACGAAGGCGGCGGCGAGGAACAGCGGTCCAATCCCTGGCTGGCGGAGCTGCAGCAGGATATGTTCGTGGAGATCAATCCGAAGGACGCCAACGATATGGGCTTGCAGGACGGTCAGATGGTGTGGATAGACAGCCCCGAGGGCGCCAAGATCAAGGTCAAGGCGATGGTCACGCGTCGCGTGGCCCCCGGTGTGGTGTTCACGCCTTTCCACTTCGGCGGCTGGTTCCAGGGACAGGACCTGCTGGCCAAGTATCCCGAGGGCACCGCGCCGATTGTTCGTGGTGAAGCCTGTAACACGGGCATGACTTACGGGTATGACTCCGTGACGCAGATGCAGGAGACCAAGGTCACCCTGTGTCGAATCCGCGCGGCCTGAAGGAGGATCTAGACAATGGCAAGAATGAAATTTCTTTGTGATGCCGAGCGGTGCATCGAATGTAATTCCTGTGTCACCGCCTGCAAGAACGAGCACGAGGTGCCCTGGGGCGTGAATCGCCGCCGGGTGGTGGTGCTTAACGATGGCGTGCCGGGAGAGAAGTCCATTTCCGTCGCCTGCATGCACTGCACCGACGCGCCCTGTGCCGCGGTCTGTCCGGTAGATTGTTTCTACACCACCGACGACGGCATCGTTCTGCACGACAAGGACCTGTGTATTGGATGCGGCTACTGCTTTTACGCCTGTCCGTTCGGTGCGCCCCAGTATCCGCAACAAAAGGCGTTCGGTGTGCGTGGCAAGATGGACAAGTGCACGTTCTGCGCCGGTGGCCCGGCCAAAAACCTGTCGGACGCCGAGTTCGAGAAGTACGGCCGCAACCGCATTGCCGAGGGCAAACTCCCGCTGTGTGCGGAGATGTGTTCCACCAAGGCCCTGCTGGCGGGCGACGGCGACATGGTTGCGGACATCTACCGGCAGCGAGTATTGAAGCGCGGCGGCAGGCCCCAGTCCTGGGGCTGGGAGACCGCGTACGGCGCCCAAGGTTAGTATTGAGTGGACCGCCGAGCCGGGGGACTGACCGTCCCCCGGCTCGGCGCCGACGTCGATTCGGAGGAGATTCGATAATGAAGCAACTAATCGGCTTAGCAGTCCTCATCAGTGCCGCTCTCGCATTGTCGGCCTGTTACGAATCGCCGGGCGTTACCGTTCACAAGGCAGGTGTCTACAAGGGAAGCAAGGACCCCCTGCTGCAGTCGGACGTGCAAAGCCGGGCGGAGACACTGCAAAAGCGTTTTACCATGGTGCAGACGGACCGCTGACCCGACGCGGGGGCAACATGGGAAAGACCATGGGAAAGACAAGTGAAATCATAATCACTGTGTTTGCAGTACTGGTGATGGCGGGTTGCGTGAGCAAGGACCTGAGCGACGAGAAGTCGCGTTCTCAGTCCGAGACCAAGCAGCTGCGGGACCGGTTGTCTACCAGTCAGATTGACCGCTAACAGGAGATTCGAGATGGCTATGAATGAACGCGCGAAACGCCGCCATGCCAGGATCATGATCTGGACTGCCGTGATCATTGTGTTTGGCGCGATGTTTCTACCGCTCACCGGGTATCTATACGTAGACCTGGTGTCGGCCGAGGCGGCCAACGCCGAGCAGACCAACCCACGCGCCAACTACTGGCGGGCGGTCCGAGAGGGCAACGCCGGCTATGTGGCTTCCCAGGGCCCCTACACTACGAACACGCTGGTCCAGAACGGCGGGCAGAACTGGCGCCAGGTACGCAACGGTCCGATCGCGACCTATGGTCCCTGGCTACTTGCAATAGTGGTGCTGGCGATCGGTATCTTTCATATCTCGACTTCTGGCGGCATTAAGCTCGGGCAACCGAGGTCCGGCAAGACAGTGCTGCGCTGGACACTGGGAGAACGGGTGCTGCACTGGTACACGGCTATTTTGTTCATCATCCTGGCGGTCTCCGGGTTGAGCCTGCTGTTCGGCAAGGCAGTGCTGATTCCCTTGCTGGGTAAAGCGGGATTCGCGGCCTGGGCAAACCTTGCTATGACAGTCCACAACTACCTGGGTCCGTTCTTCGTCGTCGGCGTGCTGTTGGAAGTGTTGTGGTGGATACGCCACAATATTCCCAATGCCACGGATATGAAGTGGTTCGCCAAGGGCGGTGGCTTTGTCGGCAGCGGCCATCCTCCCGCCGGCCGTATGAACGGCGGCGAGAAAGTGTGGTTCTGGATCATCGCCACCGTCGGCGTGGCGGTGTGCGTGACCGGACTGATCCTGAACTTCCCGAACTTCGAACAGACCCGCGAAACCATGCAGCTGGCCAGCACCATCCATGCCATCACCGGTATGATCTGGGTGGCGGTGGCCCTGGGTCATATCTATATCGGCACCGCGGGTTCCGAAGGCTCGCTGGAGGCCATGACCACGGGGCGCGTCAGCTCCGAGTGGGCCAAGCAGCATCATGACCAGTGGTACGAGGAGGTCAAGCATACCGAGGAGGCGACGTCTACCGGCGCCAGCGGGACCGTGGCCCGGCAGCCCGGTTAGGGTCGACTTCCGGCTTGGGACTATCAGGGCCGGGCGCGCAACCGCGTGCCCGGCTTTTCATTGCAGACCCCGTGATGCAACTGCGCTCGGACTGGCTTCTTCCACTATGCCGTAATCGATGAAGCACTTCCCGGAATCAATCCGCGATGCGATGCGCAAGTCAGGCGCCGCCGCCACCTGCATTCCGGTCCAACTCGAAGGGCCCCGGTGGGAAACCGCTCTGTTCATTCATGTCGCGGGGCCGGAGTGCAAACAGGACCGCCGAATACTGAAAGCGGCACGTACACCGACGCCGGCGACGCTGAGTGCCGAACTGATGCAACATGCCAGCGCATCCGTCATCGTTCTGCGGCTGGAGGTGCTGACGATCGTTGAAGATCCTCTCGTCTTTGAGATCCTGCTTACCCCGGGGGCAATCAACAGCCATTACGAATGTGTCAAGCTGCTGGCGAACCAGGAGCGCATCTGCTGGTTTTTCGGCGACGGCGATTTCAGGGTCTTGCAGGCACTGGAACAGGTGATCGACAGCGACAAACACGAACGATTTGAAGCGCTCGCTAGGGAGGCCTTCGCCCATGACAGCCTGCTTCGGATGGCGGGAAAGTTCAACGCCGAGGCGGCCCTGGCTGAGGTCGCGGCGCATTACACGCCGCGTTCGGAAAATCATGCTCGCTCCAACCCGCCGACGCACTGAGATCGCGTCGGCGATAGGCGCGGGCGCCCTGATGATGATCGTGGCCCTTGGATCTGCGGGGTTCGCGCAGACTCAGCCGGCCACCTTCGCCCATGATCAGCGATCAGCCACCGGTGGTATCGCTGAACCGCAGGTCGCCGGCAGGACAGAACTGATGCGCGCAGCCAAGCAGGGCGACTACGAACTGGTGTTTGCGCGTATCGATGCGGGAGACGACGTGAACCAGACCAACCGTAATGGCGGTACACCTCTCATGTATGCGGCGCTCGGTGGCAACCGGCGCATTGTGGCGCTCATTCTGGCGCGCGGGGGAGAAGTCAATGCGGCAGCGAGCAATGGCTGGGGCGCCCTGATGATTGCTTCCGCCAAGGGGTACGATGAGATCGTTGGCCTGCTGCTCGAGAACGGTGCTGATCCGAACCTCTCGGATGTGTACCTGTGGACACCGCTGATGCGCGCCGTCTATGAGCGGCGGCTGCGCGCAGCTGAGATCCTGCTGGCGGACCCGCTAACCGACGTGAACCAGCGCGGGGAGAACGGTGCCACTGCATTGCACCTTGCGGCGTCAAAAGGCTATGCGCGACTGGCCCGGCTTTTGCTTCAACACGGCGCTCGTAAAGGTCTTGAGGATGAATTCGGCCGCACCGCGTATACTTTCGCGGCACAGCACGGGCAATCGGATCTACTGGATCTGCTTGCGGATTGACGGCGGGCCCGGCGGCTGGCGGGTATCAGCACAGGACCTGGGTTGCGCAGTACTCGTCCAATGGGACCACTTCCGTTTCTGCGGCCACGAATCTTGTCACGTCGCTGGTCTGATACTCGAGTTGCAGACGGCTGGTGAACTTGGCGAAAAACTTATTGAACATCTCTCCGCCATAAGTGCCGACGGCGAACAGTTGGTCCCGGGCCGCTTCGTATTCGAGCTGTATCGCCGCCAACGGCTGCTTGGCAGGCCCTCCCAGCACGCGGGCTCCCTGTCGGGCGTCGTAAATGCTGCGCTCGGAGCAGCAGTAGATCACGTGCGAACCTTCCTGCTGCCGGCGTTTACCGTCCTGAAAGCGGACTCTCTCGTGCCGGTAGTTGATGAAGCTTACCGACTTCGCGGGATGGGTCATCTTGTGCGCGCAGATCGCGGAAAACGCCACCACGGAAGTGGACGGTCCGACGCCACCGCGCCACGTGTAGGTTGTACCCGACTCGGTTTGCAGCCGGGCCTCCCTGGTTACAGCCTCTCCGAGATCCAACAGGAAACAGGGGGTCGTCACGTAGGGATAGTGGAATATGTAGTTTTCCCCGGGCATAAGTTCCGCGATCCTCAGCGGAGAGCCGCCGGGCCCCACCAGCAGTGAGCGCCTGTAAGTCCTCGCCGTGGCGTCAGCAGCGCTGAAGGCGGCGCCGTGGGTACCCAACGCCACTGCTCCCATACACAGCTTGACGAACTCACGCCGATCGACGCTGGATTCCGGGTTGTCTCGGTCTTTCATTGCCGGTTCCGATGCGCAGTTGTTGTGTGGTACGGGAAAGTCTACCAACCAATCCAACGGCTGGCTACGAATGGCCTGTCGCCTGGACGGTGTCCATGACGCGTATTCAGAAGTTGGCAAAGAACGTAATCGACTGGGGTGCCCCGCCGCCGGTATGACTGCACATCGCCAGACACAACTCCACGAAGTCCTGGTCGAAGTCAAAGCTCTGTGCATGTATCAACACTTCGAGCCGATGCAGCTCTTCGCGGGTCATGGCCAGTCGCGTTACCTCGTTTTCCAGAAGCTGCAGCTGTCCGAGTCCAAAACTTTCGTGTATGTCCTCCAGTCCCCAGTCCCCGGACTGGTACGGATGAACAAGAATCAGGTTCACGTCGCCGCAGAGGACGTAGATGCCCTCGCTGCATGTCGTCAATCGTTGTTCAGGATCTTGGCTCATGGTCTCCAAATTCCTGGCGAAAAAATTCCTCCAGCGTGATGGTTCGCACATTGGAATCCGCATCGATGATCTTGAGTGCGCCGGACTCATCGATATGCTCGTATTTCCCGGCAACCTCGCGGTTGCCCCACCGCACTGTCGAGAACTCTCCCTCATCAGGCGATTTTGTCGCCCACGCATTCCGTACCGGGGAGAAGCCCTCCTCCGCCCAACGGTTTATCCACGACAGAAATTCCCGACCGTAGGCCTCCAGTACCCCGATGCGGTCTGCTTGCTGAAAGCCCTCTCCCCGCATGCTGGCCGCGGTAAAACCTTTGCTTGCCGGGCACTCGTTAACATTCACGTTCACTGCCACTACCATCCATCGCGGCCGCTGCCGCGGTCCAAGTTCTCCGCTCAGCGTGATTCCGGCCACCTTGCCTCTGTTCAGCAGTATGTCATTCGGCCACCGAAAGCGGATCTCCTCGAGCGGCTCGGCCTGGCGTGCGATGGCCATGGCGGTGCAAATGCAGGACACCAGGCTGATCTGGCAGCAGGTGGCTAAATCGTCCTCCGGGCGCAGCACCAATGCGCAGTGCAGATTGCGGCTCCCGGACATCCAGTAGTTACCTTTCCTGCCGATGCCCTCGCGCTGGGCCCGGGCCCACACCAGGGTGCCTTCTTCGGCTCCTTCGCGGGCCAGCCGCTCGGCATGGGCCCTGGCGCTATCGGTCTTCTCGACCACCACCAGATCGTAAAGACCCGGCAGGTCAGGTCGCCGGTCACTCATGCCGATGCCCCGTGATGGAGTCCTCCAGTTCGGCGAGGTCCTCTACGCGATTGACATTGCGAAAGGCATCCGGCTGGTCGGAAAAGTCGGCCGTGGCGAAGGCATGGCGTGCGAACCATTGGTCAATCTTGCGCTCTCCTTCGTCGAGATACCGCGTCGCGCTGTCAAGAAGGTCGCGGCGCAAGAGACAGAACACGGGATGCATGCGCTGGCCGTCGTGCGCGGCGACGATATCCGCCTGCGTGGCGAGCTGCCGGGCCCGCAGACGCGCCACCAGATCGGCGGGGAAAAGTGGGGAATCACAGGGCACCACGACGATGAAAGGCGTTGGCGCCGCCTGCATGCCGCTGGCCATGCCGGCCAGGGGGCCACAGAAATCCGCCACTCGATCGCTGACGACGGTGCAGCCGAGACCGGTGTAGATCTCCACGTTTCTGTTCGCGTTGATCATTAAGCCGGCCACCTGCGGGCGCAGGCGGTCAATGACCCATTGGATCATGGGAATTCCGTCCAGCCGCACCAGGCCCTTGTCGAGGCCGTCCATGCGGCGGCCGAGGCCACCCGCCAGGATCACGCCGGTTATGTCAGTTTCCGGCCCGGACATCGCTTTTTTGATGTATTCATGGCCGGAGATTATAGCGTCATCGCCGGCTAGCTGCCGGTCGTGACGGGCGGGCGCAAGTTCCATTAAACTTCCGGCCATGAAAGTGAAGGTCAAGGTATTTGCCAGTTTGCGGGAGCGGCTAGGATTTGCGGAGCGCGAGCTCGACGTAACTGCTGGCAGTACCGTTACAGACTTGTGGGCGATGGTGGCTGGCAGCCCCGAACTGCCCGCAGACGTGCTCGCTGCCGTCAACATGGACTACGCGAAGGGCAACGCGGTCCTCACACCCGGTGACGAGGTGGCATTCTTCCCGCCCGTGACCGGGGGGTGAATGTTTGACGGTGTCGCGGTG
>CAMYNL010000004.1:26657-346977 GCA_947259705.1 uncultured Gammaproteobacteria bacterium
CCCAATCCCAGCAGGATGTAAAGCACGAGGGCACCCATTTTCACCGCCAGCCAGGCCTGCTGCCAGGGATACAGCCCGGTGACCACGACGAGGGTGACGCCGCTGGCGAGCAGCAGGGTGTCGATAATGTGCGGCAGGCTGCGCACCCAGAGCCGGTCGAGTTTGTCCGGCGAATGCCACATCCACCATCCGCGCAGCACGAACAGTGAGCCGCTGGCGGCAACGCAAAACACGTGCAGCCACTTGGTTGCCGCGTACATGGATTCACGTTCCGCGCCTGCGGCCGACAAGATAGCTCAGGCTGTCCTGGAGCGTCGGGCCGTCGTTGGACGCCAGGCATTCCAGTGTTGCAAACAGCGACCGCGCCTCGCCCGGCGCCAACAAATAATCGCGCGGAAAGCCGGGTTTTTCGGAGAGAAAGTTCACATTGAAGGTCTCGAAGAAGAGCACCCCACCGGGACGCAGGGCGGCGCAAATGTCACTGCTGATTGATCGATTGAGGTAGCGCATCACCACGATCACGTCGAAGGCGGACACCGGCAGGCGAAAGTAGTCCAAATCCGCCACAACCCGGAAGATCCGCAGGCCCCGGGCGGTGGCGACCCTGCCCGCCATCGTAAGAGCGACGAAGCTGCCGTCAATGAGGAAACTGTCGTAGCCATGCTCGGCCAGGTACAGCCCGTTTTGTCCAACGCCGCAGGCGATGTCGCACGCCCGTCCCGCACCGTTGAGGAGATGCTGATGTTTCAGCAGCAGCGGGTCGGGCTCGAGGTCCGTGTCGGTGGACAGTTCCCGATACTTGCGTTCCCAGCGTTCGAGGTCTTCACGCATGAGGGCAGGTTAGGTTGAACGGCGCGTGGTTGCAGAACTTGCGATCCTTGCCTCAGCGGTAACGCGGCGCATGTCAGGCGCAGCTCCATCCCATTTCGGCCCGGCCATGCACTGTCGCGCAACTCCACTTCTGATCGCGGTCCATGACGTCGCGGCTTACCCCGCTGTCGATCAACTCCGCTTCCAGTGGCCCGACCGGCCGCCTGATTTCTCCAGCAGACATACGTTACAGATGGTCATTCCCCGGTCAACGGCCTTGCACATGTCATAGATCGTCAACAGCGCCACCTGCACGGCCGTGAGGGCCTCCATCTCTACGCCGGTCCGGCCCCGGGTCTCGACGCGCGCACGACAGCGGATACTGTTTTGGTCGGTCTCCGGCTGCAATTCGACCTCGACCCTGGAGATCGCGATCGGATGGCACAGTGGCACCAGGTCGGCCGTGCGCTTGCTGGCCATGATCCCGGCTACGCGGGCGATGCCCAGCACGTCGCCCTTCTTGTGCCCACCCTCCGATATCAGTTTCAGGGTCACCGGCTCCATGACGATGCGGCCTTCCGCGATCGCCACCCGGTGGGTGACGTCTTTGCTTCCCACGTCTACCATGTGGGCTTCACCGGCGCGGTTGAAATGGGTCAGGTCGCTCACTGCTCCGGCAGGCTCACAGGTAACGCTTCCGCTGACGGCCGCGGCCGTTGGATTTGGAGATGATCCGACCCCGGATCGCTTCCACGCCGGTGATCTGGAGATCGGGATACTTTGAGTTCAACGGCTTGAGATACCACTTGTTCTCCTCGATGGTCAACTGCCGGAATACGTACTCTCCTTCGTGTTCGGCAACGACATAACAACCGTCGTCAACCAAGACGCTGGGTTCGATCACGAGCACGTCACCTTCATTGAATTCGGGTTCCATGCTGTCCCCGAGCACTCTCAATGCAAAGGGTTCGCTGCCGGTGCAACCGTTCATTGTTCGGTATCTGCCTGGCGATGCGGCGTCAATCTACCAGAGTCCCCGGGTTTTATGAACGAACCAATTGATAATCGTCTGGATGTGTTGTTTGTGTTCACTTTTCTGCTGCAGCGACTCGAGCTTGGGGCGCAGCTCAAGGAGGATACTCCTGTAATCGTCCGCCCGTTGACGGTAATAGTCGAGGTCTTTTCTGAGATCGTCGACTTGATGCTGCAGTGTCGCCATGCTTGGTTTGCCCCCCCCGCCTTGTGAGTTCGTCTTCTTACGAACCGCGTCCTCCTTAATTTGCGAGACGATCTCGACCATGCTGCTGCGGGAGTCCTTTATCTCGGGAAATACGTTGACCAGCGCCGCGTACTCGATCTTGCCCTCGAAAGTCGCGAGTGAACTGTCCGCTACCAGTCGCTGAATCTCGGCTCTTGATACACCGGCCAGTCTGGCTGCGCGGGAAACATCTATGTATCGATGCATGGGCGGTCCGGGCGGGATATGTGGTGGGGGAGCGCTTGCCAGCACTATATGGATTTGCGGGAGAACTGTCCAGAAACGTCGCCTCGTGGTCGAAGCAGGAGCATTCTGCCCTTCGCTGCCGGCAAGCATGCGTCATCGGTGTCGACACGCACCGGGTGATGCACGGGAGCCGGGCGGGGGTGTGTCGGTCCCGGGATGACGGGGAGATACGTTGCCGCCGCACGGCACGCCGGCAGACGGCGGTTTGCGATGCCCCGCCGGAATGGGTGTAGACTCACCGTTGGAGGTGCACACTGTACGATTTTGCGCAGAAGGTTGTGCTGGTTACAGGCGCAGCGGGCGTCCTTGGGGCGGCAGTAGCCGAATTGTTTTCCAACCGGGGAGCGAGACTGGCCTTGATGGACGTCAACGCCGTCGCGCTGGATAAGCGTTATCCGAAAGGGGCGGCACAATCGCTCGCAATTGACCTGACCGACGCTGAGGCAGTCGGCGTCGGGGTCGGGGAGGTGGTATCGCAGCAGGGCCGTATCGACGTGCTGGTAAACGTCGCCGGCGGGTTCGCCATGGGTCCCCGGGTCCACGAAACGGAGCTGGCGGAGTGGCGACGCATGCTGGACATGAATACGACGTCGGTTTTCCTGGCGACACGGGCGGTTCTGCCCCACATGTTGTCGCGCCGCAATGGCAAGATCGTCAACGTCGCGGCCCGCGTTGCTAATGCGGGCAAAGGACGCATGGCCGCCTACAGCGTCGCGAAGGGCGGCGTAGCGCGCCTCACGGAGAGCCTGGCGGCGGAATATCGTGCCGAAGGCATCAATGTCAATTGCGTAATGCCCGGGACGCTCGATACCCCCGCCAACCGCAATGACATGCCGGCCGCGGACTTCTCCAGTTGGGTCTCTCCGGCCGCCCTGGCCGAGGTCATTGCATTTCTTTGCAGCGACGCCGCCCGGGCCATCCACGGTGCGTCCATACCCGTCTACGGTCTGACCTGAGCGGCAGACCGACACGGTGGTCTCGGCAAGGGCCGGTCCGCCGGAGCCGGGCCCCGGCCAGGTTGTGGCGGGGTTTCGACCCCGGTTATAATATTAGCTATTAATAATATACTAAATACCATGACTACCATCACTTCGCGGGCACCACTGCTCGCCATGATCCTGCTGTCCCGGGCCGTCATCGCCGACCCGTTGACCCTGGAGCGTGCGGTCCAGTTGACGCTCAGCGACAACTTCGACCTGCGGGTGGCGGCGCAGGACACCCAGACGGCGGCGGCCGGCAAGCGCGAGGCGGAAGCGGCGCAGGCACCGCGGCTGGCCCTCGAGTACAGCGCCCTTGCCAGCGACAATCCGCTCGACAACTTCGCTGCCTTGCTCAACACACGCAAGGTGACCGCCGAGGATTTCGATCCCGGGTTTCTCAATGATCCGGGGACCAGCACCTTGTTTGGCGGCGGGGTCGTGCTCGAGTACCCGCTGTACTACGGCCAGCGTTTCGCTGCGCGTATCGAGAGCGCGGAGCGGACGGAGGCCTCTTCCCAGTGGCGCCTCAAGCGTGCCAGGCAGCTCGCCGTATTCAACACCATCCAGGCCTACTACGCGGCCCAGAGCGCGGAGCGGGGCTTTCGCATCGCAACCGACGCGGAACGCGCCGCGCAACAACATGTAAACACGACGACGCGACTGGTGCGCGAGGATCGGACGGTAAGATCCGATCAACTGACGGCGGAAGTCAATCTGGCGACGTTTCGAAGCCTGCGGGAGCAGACGGCCGGGCGCCTGCGGCGGGCACTCAGCAAGCTGAAACTCGCCATGGGTGCCCCCCAGACCCTGGATTTCACTGTGCCGCCCCTGCTGTTAAGCCAGCAGCCACCCCTGGTGGCCAATGTTTCGGTCCATGAAGACCTGGCGCTGGGCCAGCGCCCGGACCTGAAATCATTGCGCGAGACGGCGTCCGCCGCGGCTGCCGGGATCGACCTTGCCGAGGCCGCCCACGACCTGCGCGTGGATCTGCGTCTGTCGACGACCTGGTACGAGGACAACCCGCTGGTCGATCAGAACTCCTGGCGGGTCATGGGGACGCTCAGCAAGGACCTCTACACGGGGCAGCGGATGCGCAGCGCGGTGGACCGGGCGCAATCCCAAGCAACCGCGCTGGAACTTCAGATAGAGGCGAATCGGCAGCGTATATTGGGGGAGGTTCGTGACGCCCACGACCGGGTTCAGGAGGCCGTTGCGCGGCTCGGCATCGCAGCAGGCAACGTGGCTATTGCCAGGCGAAACGTCAAGCTGGTTGAGGATCGCTACGGGCAGGGACGGGCGATCCTGATCGAACTGCTGGGTGCCGAGCGCGGTCTGGTGGAGGCACGCAACGAGGAACTCGCCGCCGTCAATGCGATGTTGACCGGCATCACGGCCTTGCGGCTGGCCGACGGCAGCCTTGATCCTGCCCGGCCCGAGACCTATCGCGGCTTGCAGCCATGATGGCCACCACCCGCCGCGCACTGCCCTGGGTCGTGGCGGCGCTGGTCTCCTGCCAGCAGCCGCCCCAACCAACACCGGTCCGGCAGTCCGAGCCGCTGGAACGACCGGTGCGTGACGTCACGGCGGAAATCGACGGCCTGTTGGCTGTACCGCAAAGCGCGGTCGTTCGGCGAGGGGGGTTGCCCGGTGTGTTCGTCCTGCTTGAAGGCCTGGCCCGGTTTCAGACCATCAGGACTGGGCACCGGCAAGGCGGGAAGGTGGAGGTCCTGAGTGGTCTGAGCGGTGGCGACGTAGTGGTGACGGGGGACCTCGAAATGGTGCGGGACGGCACTCCTGTCACCGTCAGGCGCTGACCGGGCATGGCCGGCAAACACCGCAACGGCGAATCACGGCGATTGAATATCGCCGGCCGCACTGCGCAGTACTTTGTAGACAGCAAGTTGACGATATTGCTGGTGATGTTCGCGTTCTTCGCCGGGCTGATGGCTTTCTGGCTGACGCCGCGGGAAGAGAACCCCCAGATCGTGGTGCCCGCGGCCAACATCATCGTCGCCAAGCCGGGGGCATCGCCCGAAGAAGTCGAGCAGCTGATCGTCAAGCCGCTGGAGGCGATACTTCAGGGCATGGCCGGCATCGAGCATACCTACGGCATCGCCGCTGCGTCGCTGGGTGTGGTCAGCGTCCAGTTCGAGGTGGGGGAGGACAAGGAGGACTCGCTGGTCAAGCTCTACGACCGTATCATGAGCAATATCGACCGGTTGCCGCCGGGGACCCGCCAACCTCTGGTGAAGCCGGTGGACGTCGATGATGTCCCGATACTGGTCATTTCGCTGGCCTCGGAATCCCTGGACGACATGGGCCTGCGGCGTATCGCGAACGATCTTCTCGAACGGCTGCGCCGCATCGAGGGTACGTCTCTCTCCTTCGTCCATGGTGGGCGCGCACGGCAGATCAACGTCGACCTGGATCTCCAGCGCATGCGCAAGTACAGCGTTACGCTGGCCGACATCAGCCGCATGCTAGAGGCCACCAACGTGGAGATACCCGCGGGCGAACTGGTCAACCGAAACCTCGAGGTACGGGTGCATGCCGGCGCCTTCCTGCGCAGTGCCCGGGAGGTCGGCGAACTGGTGGTGGCCCTGCATCGCCACGAACCGGTGTATCTCAAGGATATAGCGCAAATCCATGACGGGCCGGGGGAGCTGGAGACATTGCACCGCATCGGCTTCGGGCCGGCCCACACCGGGGAGCGTCCGCAGTCGCTGGAACTGCCCGCGGTGGCGATAGCCATCGCCAAACGACCCGGCAGCAACGCGGTGGCGGTCGCGAACCGGGTGGTGGCGGAACTGGAACGCACGCGCAAGAGCGCGGTGCCGGACGGTGTAATCGTCACCGTTACCCGCAATGACGGCGAGCGCGCGAATGACGCGGTTAACACCCTGATGGAGCATTTGGCGATAGCGGTGGGCACCATCATCCTGTTGCTGGTCCTGTTTCTGGGTTGGCGGGCCGCTGGTGTGATTACCATCACCATCCCGCTGATCTTGTTCATCACGCTGGCGGTCGGTTTCGCTGCCGGGCAAAGCATCAACCGGATTACCCTGTTTGCGCTGATACTGTCCCTCGGCCTGTTGGTCGACGACTCTATCGTGGTGATCGAAAACATCTACCGTCACTACTCCCACAGACTGCAAGACCGCTTGCGCGGGGCCGTCACTGCGGTCAACGAAATAGGCAGGCCGACCAACCTGGCCACGTTCACCGTAATCCTGGCGTTTCTACCCATGCTGTGGGTCACCGGCATGATGGGGCCTTACATGGGTCCCATTCCCTTCAACGTGCCGGTGGCGATGATCGTCTCGCTGGCCATTGCGTATACGGTTGCGCCCTGGGCGGCCTACCGCTGGCTCCACGTTGGCGAGGAAGCTCACGAACACGGTCCCGGGCTGCTGGAGCGCTTCTACGGCGCCGTCATGGGCGCATTGTTGCGCCGGCGAGTACTGCGCTATCTGTTCATGCTGTGCGTGCTCGGGCTCATGGGAGCGGTGCTGGCAATGCCCGCCTACGACTTGGTGCTGTTCAAAATGCTGCCCAAAAACAACACCAATACCTTCAACGTCACCATTGATATGCCTGAGGGCACGGCGCTGGAGGAAACTGACAGGGTCGCGCGCCGCGTATCCGACGTATTACGTGAGCACGATGCGGTGGAATCCTACGAAACCACCGTCGGCCGATCGGGCATTATCGACTTCAACGGCATGCTGCGCGGTAGCACATTCAAACAAGGGTCGCACCTGGCCGAGGTGAGAGTTAATCTGCGCAATAAGCACTTTCGTGAACAATCGTCCATCGACATCGTGCTGGGGCTGAGGGACGCCATTGCCCGGGTGGCCGCCGCCACCGGGGCCAACGTAAAGCTGGTCGAAGACCCACCGGGGCCGCCGGTGCGTGCGACCATCCTCGCCGAGTTGTACGGTCCTGATTATGACGAGCTGCGAAAAATCGCCGGCATGATCGGAAGCGAGGTGTTCGCGCAGACCACGGATGTCGTCGATGTGGATGATTCAGTCGGCGATCTGCAGCAGGAGTACCGCATCGTCGTCGACAGGGAAAAGGCGACACTCGCCGGGATCGCGCCGGCCGATATTACCCGGGCGCTCAGCGCGTTCCTAGACGGCTATGATATCGGAACGGTGCACCTCGAGTTCGAGAAGGAACCGGTGCCAATCCGGTTCCAGATCCCGACCCACGACCGCCGGGTCCCTGCCGATCTCAATGCGGTTTTCTTCACCACGCCCCAGGGGCGCGTGGTGCCGCTGCAACGCATCGCCAAGGTGGTCCAGGTGACGGCCCCACGACCGATCCTGCACAAGGACCAGCGGCCGGTGGTTTACGTAACCGGCGAACTCGGCTCCACCAGCCAGGTATACGCAGTGTTGAAGATGTGGCGTCATCTGGCCGAAAATCAGCTGCCGAACGGCGTTCGACTTGTCCAGTACTTCATGGGGGATCCCGACGGCGAACGGTACGGCTTGCGCTGGGACGGAGAGATGCGCCTGACCCTGGACGTGTTTCGCGATCTGGGCGCGGCCTTCGCGGTCGCGGTGATCCTGATCTACCTGACCCTGGTGGGTTACTACCGCTCTTTCATGATACCCATGATCGTGATGGGGGCGATACCGTTGACCATCGTCGGCGTGTTCCCCGGCCACGCAGTAATGGGCCAGTATTTCACCGCCACATCCATGATTGGCGTTATTGCCCTGGCTGGGATCGTCGTGCGCAACTCGCTGCTGCTTATCGATTTCATCCTGGATTATCGGGCGCAGGGAAACAGCCTGACCGATGCCGTGTTGCAGGCCGGAATAGTCAGATTGCGCCCCATCCTGCTGACGGCGTTCGCCATCATCCTGGGTACGCTGGTGATGGTCGTGGACCCGGTGTTCGGGGGGCTGGCGATTTCGCTGATCTACGGTACCTTTGCCTCAACGGTTCTCACGCTGCTGGTCATACCGCTGCTTTACTTCAGTTATCAGCGCAGACGGGAAGGCTGATACGCGGCACTCTTACTGCACGGAGCCGAATCCCGGATCGGTGCTGTCCGAAGGTACCGGCAGACCGGCGATCTTGCATGCCTGGGTGACCGGGCCGCGTGGAAAGAGTTGGTACAGGTACTTGCGCCCGCCTTTTCCTGCCATCAGGGCTTCGAGAAAGGTGATCAGCTCGCGGGCATGACGATGGCTGGCGCCCCCTGCGTAGCGGTTGCGCAGTGACTTCACCGCCTGCCAGTGATCCTCGGTCAAGTCGATGCCTTGGTCAGCCGCGATCTGCTCCGCCACCGCCTCCGACCATGCGGGCAGTTCCATGAGCAGTCCGTCCGGGTCCGAGATGCGGGCATTGGCATCCACCACGAATTTGAGAACATCTGACATGGCAACACTCCTTGAATACTTGATGGAAATTTCATTCGCGCTCCACCGCCCATCGCGGCGCTGCCGAACCCGGCAAGCGTGCGGGGTCAGGATAACGGCACCGGCCGCGGCAGGCATGACCTGAGTCAACGAACTGGATCATGGGCGTCGCGGACCGCGCACCGCCCTGAGCGGCAGTACCGAGACTCATTGCCGTGCGCCCGCACCCGGCCGGTACCAGGCCAGCTTGTCATGGAGTTTTACCACGTCACCAACGATTACCAGGGTGGGGGCGCGCGCCCCGGCGCTCCGCACCAGCCGCGGCAAGGAGGCGAGATCGCCCGTGAACACCCGCTGCTTGGCGGTGGTTCCCTGTTCCACCAGTGCCGCCGGTGTGGTGGCGGGAAATCCATGCGCAACCAGCTGTCGGCACAACTCTTCCAGGCCTGACAAGCCCATGTAGATCACCACCGTCTGTTGCGGCTGCACCAGGGCATCCCAGTTCAGATCGACACTGCCGTCCTTGAGGTGGCCGGTAACGAAAACGCAGGACTGTGCATAATCCCTGTGGGTGAGAGGGATACCCGCATAGGCACCGCAGCCGGCGGCGGCAGTGATGCCCGGTACGACCTGGAAGGGAATGCCGGCATCCGCCAGGCGGTCGATCTCCTCGCCGCCGCGGCCAAAGATGAAGGGGTCTCCCCCCTTCAGCCGCAACACCCGTTTCCCCTGCTGCGCGAGCTCGACCAGCAGCTCGTTGATCTTGGTCTGCGGGACGGTGTGGTCCGCCCGAGCCTTGCCCACGTACAGGCGCTCCGCGTCGCGCCTGGTCAGGTCAAGAATCGCCGGGGCTACCAGTCGGTCGTAGAGCACCACGTCGGCCTGCTGCATCAACCGCAGCGCCCTGAAGGTGAGCAGGTCGGGATCGCCGGGTCCCGCGCCCACCAGGTAGACCTCTCCTCGCGAGCCGGCTTCCACGTCCTCCATCGCGCTGCGCAGAGCCGCCTCGGCGGCCGCATCGCGGCCGGCAAACAGAAGTTCCGCTACGTGGCCCTGCAGCACCGCTTCCCAGAACCGGCGCCGGGCGCGTGGATCAGTAAAGCGGGCCTGCACCTCGCGCCGGAAACGCTCCACGAGTTCCGCCAGCCTGCCGTAGACGGCGGGAATCGTGCTTTCCAGCCGCGCACGCAGCAGTCGCGCCAGGATAGGCGAGGCGCCTCCCGTGGCCACCGCGACCAGCACCGGGGAGCGGTCCACGATGGAAGGTACGGTAAAGGACCCGAGTTGCGGCTGGTCGACAACATTGACCGGGATGTTGCTGCGCTTTGCGAGTTTGGCGACGGATCGATTGACCTCGCTGTCGTCCGTGGCGGCGATCACCAGGGTCTGGCCGACGAGATCCGCAGCTTCGAACAGCTTCTCCTGATACCGGATGTCGCCCCCGCGCGCCGCGTCCCGAAGACGCGGGCAGAGCTGCGGTGCCACTACCGTGACTTGCGCTTGTGATCTACGCAACAGGGTGACCTTGCGCGCAGCCACCTCGCCGCCGCCGACCACCAGGCAAGGCCGCTGACGAAGGTTCAGGAACACCGGGAACAGGTCCATGAGAATTCCCGATCAGGTCAGACGCGCGGTCGGCTGCGCTGCTGCATGGTCGGCGCCGCGATCCCGGCTCACGGCAGCGCGTTCACACTTATGTATCGGTCCTCGCAACCCGCCGCGAGCGCCGCGTCACGCGCGCATGCAGCATACTTCCGCGGTCCGGCAACATAAATCTCGCATGTTGCCAGCGAAATCCCCTGTCGGGCCAGTTCGGCAAACACGGGCGCCACATCAGGCTTGCCGCTGGCAGTTGCGGACCGCGGCGCATAATGGAAATTGTCGAAGGCGTCGGCCCAGGACCGCATCTGGTTGTTCATGTAATGGCTGTCCTTGTCGACGGCAAACCAATATAAATAATGGGGCTGTTGATGCTCCAGCTGCATCGCATGTTCCACCAGGCTCTTTATGGGGGCGAAGCCGCCGTCGAAGGCGAGGAACACGCGAGGCCGCTGCGCGCCGTCCTGCAAATGGAAATCTCCGACGGGACCGTCGATGCGTACACTGTCCCCGGTCTTCAATGCCATCAGGCTTTCACGCCAGTGCGCCGGGGTCGTCATCTGAACATGGAACTCTATGTTGCGATCATCGCAGGGGCAGCTCGCAATAGGCAAGGATAGGTGGGTGTCCGCAAATGACAGCAAAGCACTCTGCCCGGCGAGAAACCGCAGACGTCGGGTGCGCGGGGTCTGCAGGTGCAGCAGCCAGGTATCTCCCGCCAGCCGGGTGAGTTTTTTTATGCGGGCGTCGATTTCCTGGCGCGGGATGTCGCCGGCACCAGTGGCTTCTGTGGCCAGGATTTCTGCGTCACCCCGTACCGTGTAGGCGCACATCAGAATTTGTCCCTGTTCTCTTCTGGTGTCGCTGATGACGAAGTCATGCGGCTTTACTCTTTCCGCGTCGCCGGATAGCACCTGGGCGAGGCACAAGCCGCAGTTGCCGTTGCTGCAGCCGTAGTCCAGCGCCAGCCCCGCGCGCAGGGCTGCCTCCAGGACGGTTTCGCTGCCGTCCACCGAGAAACGCTTGCCACCGGGTTGTACCGTTACCAGACCAGCCATGTGCAGTTGCAATCCAAGCAGTGAGGATTCAAAACGGGGAATTGTACAATACTTGTGGTTTTGACCTGGACAGGCCCTCTCCCGCCGCCGCAGCGGGCGCGCCCGAAATGGGATATAGTTTTCGTTCACCTGGTTGGTCAACATTCTGCTTATGCGACCCGCACTGTTACATATGGTCCTGGACAAGGAATTTCTTTCCGCGCGCGGCAGCGGGCACCACACACCGGTGATGCTGTGGGGCCCTCCCGGCGTGGGCAAATCCCAGATGGTCGCGCAGGCCGCACGAAGACACAATGTGCCGGTCATCGATATACGCCTGTCCCAGCTCGAACCCAGTGATCTTCGCGGCATACCGTTTCGCGTGGACGATCTGGTGGAATGGGCGGTGCCGGCTATGTTGCCGGACGCCCAGCGTCACGGTGCCGAGGGTGTTCTTTTCCTAGACGAAATCACCTCCGCGCCTCCCAGTGTGTCCGCGGCGGCGTACCAACTTATCCTGGACCGCCGCCTCGGCGCCTACAGAGTGCCGGACGGCTGGGCGATTTTCGCGGCCGGCAATCGCCAGGGTGATCGCGGTGTGACATACACTATGCCGGCGCCGCTGGCAAACCGGTTCTCCCATTTCGAGGTGGACGTGAACCTCGACGATTGGGTGACCTGGGCTTACGCCAGCGGAATCGATGAAAAGGTCATTGCATTCCTGCGTTTCCGGCCGGAGCTGCTTTTCGATTTCGATCCCGCGCATAATCCGGTAGCCTTTCCCTCTCCACGATCGTGGGAGTTTGCCCACCGGGCGCTGAGTAAGTTTGGCGGCCTGCCGGAAGTGCTGCTCGGGGCGCTGCAGGCATGCGTCGGTCCGGCCGCCGGCATCGAACTCAACGCCTTTGTCGCAAACCTGGACAAGCTGCCGGATGTGGATGCCATTGTAGACGGTGAAGAGACTACGGTGCCGGAGGAGATTGATCTGCAGTATGCCGTCGCCGCCGCATTGGTGGGCCGAGCCGTCCGAGCCAGGCCGAATGGGAACGCGACTTCGGTGTATGGCCGCATCATAGACTACGCGGGGCGTTTTCCTCAGCGGGAGATGGGGGTAATGCTGGTCTCGGATATGCACCGTGCGGTGGGACACGAGATCTTTTCCGTACCCCAATTCGCCGACTGGGCAAAGGCAGTGGCCGACGTAATGCTGTTCGATATCTAGAGACGGAAGGTAGACCGCTGTTGGAACATGCCCCGAATATCGTGACCGCCGTTCCGAAACGCCGTTATCGCATAGGCGAGTTCAACGCAGTGATACTTGGCGAACTGGAGTGCCGGGACGTCGGCGACTACGTATATGTACTTGCGTTGATACGAGATGGTGAGTCGGAGCCCGCGCTGTACGTCGCTCTGGAGCAGGCTGCGCCCGGAACATTCGAAATGCGCGTTACGGTGGCGGGCGATTCCAGGTCATACGCCGCACGGCCGTCCATGAGGGACCTTGATGAATTCGCCGCGGTCGCGCTGGACGCAGCGGTGCAGCTGTTCCGGCTGCAGGACGACAGCCCTTACCGGATGATGTGACGGCGTGGCGAGCGTGGAGACCAAACTGAGTGCGGCGCGTACCCGGCTTATTCTGGACAAACCGTTCCTAGGTGCCTTGGTATTGCGATTACCACTGAAGCAGGCGGACGCCGGTTGGTGCGCGACCACCGCAACCGATGCCCGCGCCCTCTACTTCAATGCGGACTACATCGCATCCCTGTCCCTGCAACAGACCCAGTTCGCGCTGGCCCACGAAGCGCTGCACTGCGCCCTGTCCCATTTCTCGCGGCGACGGCATCGCGACAAACAACGCTGGGACGTGGCCTGCGACTATGCGGTCAATCCCTTGCTCATCAACGATGGGCTCATACCTCCGCCCGATGTCCTCTACCTGTCGAGCTACGAGGGCATGACGGCGGAGGAGATCTATCCGCTCATCGAGGAAAACCCGGATCGGAAGCCGCATGATCAGCATCTGTATGACGAGGAGGGTCAATCCCAGGGTGGCGGCGGGCCGGGCGCTGCGGATGACGAGCGCGGCGACGGCTCGCCACAGGCTTCCAAGCAGGGGGAACCCAGGCCGCCACGTCTGGAAGAGGATGAAAAAGGACGGCTGGAAACCCAGTGGCAGCAGAGACTGGCCGGGGCCGCGCAGCAGGCGCTGCGGGCGGGAAAACTGAGTGGCCTGCTTGCGCGCATGGTGGACCATCTTCTGCAGCCCCAGCTGCCCTGGCGCATGCTTCTGGCCCGCTACATGACCATGCAAAGTCGCGACGACTTCAATTACCTGCGACCGTCGCGCCGGGAAGGTGACGCGATACTGCCCAGTCTGCGCAGCGCCGGAATCGACGTCGCAGTTGCGGTGGACATCAGCGGCTCCGTGTCGGCCGAGGAGATGCAGCAGTTCCTGTCCGAAGTAAACGCCATCAAGGGCCAGGTTCGGGCACGCATTATCCTGCTGGCGTGTGACTATAAGTTGGCGCCCGGTGCACCATGGGTGTTCGAGGCCTGGGAAGAGGCGAGGCTGCCCGAAGAGATGCAAGGTGGCGGCGGGACCAGCTTCAAGCCGGTGTTCGAATGGCTGGAGGGGGAGGGGATCAACCCGGACGTTTTGGTGTACTTTACCGACGCCAACGGCGAGTTCCCGGAGTCAGAGCCTGCTTATCCGGTCCTGTGGCTGATCAAGGGCAGGTCTGGCACCCCCTGGGGACAGCGTATACAGCTCAATTGACGTCAGTCCTTATCACCGAAGCCGGCTTTGCGGTACCACTCGCGCGCTTTCTCGGGATCCCTGGCGACGCCGCGGCCTTCTTCATACATCATCGCCAGCGTGGTTTGTGAACCGACCAGACCCTGTTCGGCTGCCTTGGTAAACCACTCTACGGCCCGCGCGCCGTCCGCGGGCACACATTCCCCTTCCATGTACATGAACCCAAGCCCGTGCTGGGCGAGGCTCAGGCCCTGCTCCGCGGCCGCGGTCATCCACCGCAGGGCGAGCGAGTCGTTACGCACCACTCCTAGACCGTTCTGATACATGATCGCCAGGCGGTACTGCGCTTCCGCGTTACCGGATTCGGCGCACGGTGCAAGCAGCTGCATGGCCCGGGCGAAGTGCTTTGACTCGAACGCCGATATACCGCTGGCCAGCGTCATTCCATCATCGTTTTGCATCAAGTCTCGCAATTCGATTTCGTTGACCGAAATCATAAAGTCGAACCCCGGTGCGCGTAAACTGCTTCGGCAGTCCGAGCTGATCGCCCACTGATGCGTGTTCGGCGGCTGCGGGCGGCAATCATGCGGTCGGAATACCCGTATCGAGAGGCGCCAACCGTCTATACGGGCGCGGAAGGTAATTTCCGCAAGAAAATTAAGGATATATAATCTAAGGGATAGTGCGGGTCCTGGTCATGGCCACTACAATTTTCACAAACAATGCAGATGGGAAAACGACGCGGGCTCAACTGTTGGCAACGGGCAGCGAGCGGTGAACCGATCTGAATTCCCCGATCGCCTACGGTCGCGGTGTCTGTTTCGCGATGATCCGTTTCCTGGGGCCGGATTCCCGCGCTCGACGACAATCAATTCGAGCAGGGTGCCGTCCGCCCCGACACATCGGTCCTCGATTCTTCTCTTGGAGGGAAAACAATGACTAGCTGCAGCAACCTTGCCAAAACAAGCGGCGTACTCGGTGCCGTGATTGTCTGCCTCACATTCTCGTCGATCGCGAGCGCTACAAATGGTCTGTTCGGTCACGCCTACGGTGTGCGCCAGGCAGGTATCGCCGGCAGCGGGGTTGCGTTCCCGCAGGACCCGCTCATCGCCGCGATCAATCCTTCGGGGGTGGCGTATGTGGGCCGCCGAAACGAGATCGGGGTGGCACTCTTCAGTCCCATGCGGTCCTACGAGGTTACCGGCGTTTCGCCGCCGCCACCCAACGGCTTCCCGCCCTTCGCCGGCCCCAAGGTTGACAGCGACAGCGAGTTTTTCGTGGTGCCGGACCTTGGGTTTGCCTGGCCGATTGATGACCAGAGCAGTTTCGGGCTTGCCATCTATGGCAACGGTGGCATGAACACCGATTGGCCGGCCGCGGACACCCCCTTCGGTGCGGGCACCTTCGGCGCCGCGGCGGTCCCGGGCGCAACCATCGACGCTGGTGTGGATTATGCCCAGTTATTCACTAATTTCACCTACGCCCGCAAGTTCGCCGATGGACGCGCCTCTTGGGGGGTATCCGCGCTGATCAACTACTCACGCATCGAGATGAAGGGTCTGGCGGCGTTCGCTCCCTTCTCGCTGGACCCCGCGCGCCTCACCGACCAGGGCCATGACTCCGCTTTCGGGTTCGGCGCCAAGATCGGTATCCAGGGCGACATCGCCAATGGGGTGACGCTGGCTGCCTCCTACCAGTCCAAGATAAAGAACGAGTTCGACGATTATGCGGGCCTGTTTCCCAACGGCGGAGAACTGGACATCCCACCGGTACTGCAGGCTGGCGTAGCGGCCGATGTGGGCCCAGGCAAACTGACCTTCGATGTCCAGTATATCTTCTACGAGGACAGCGACGGTATCGGAAACACTTCGTTGATCCTGCCCACACAGTGTGTACCATCGCGACCTTTTACGCCCAACCCCGTTGCTTCCGGAGACGGTTGCCTGGGTGGCAAGCTCGGGTTCGGTTGGGAGGACATGACCGTGTTCAAGGCGGGCTATACGTGGAAGGCCGGTAATGGCTGGACCTGGCGTGTGGGCGGCAGCATCGGTGACAACCCGGTCAAGGAAGAAGAAGTGACCTTGAATATCATCGCGCCGGGCGTGATCGAGGACCATATAACCTTCGGGTTCAGCAAGGCGCTGAGCGGCAAGAAAGAGTTCAGCCTGGCGTTCATGTACGCTCCGGAAAATTGCGTTGCGGGCCCCGACCTGTTCACCCCCGGCAAGCAGGTGGAGCTGTGCATGGACCAGTATCAGCTCAACGCCGGGTTTAGCTTCTGAGTTGATTCACGTCAGAATCAGTGGAATCCACGGAGGCCGCTCGACGCGGCCTCCGTCAGTTTGACCATCAACCGAACCTATATGAAGAGCCATAATAATGAGATACGTCCTCCATGCACTGGTTGTCGCCAGCGCAATCACATCAATCACCCACGCCCAGTCCGTCATACTGATGTCACCCGAGTGGGCGCAGCAGGCCTGCGCGGCCTGGAACGAGCAGCCGGCGTTGACCGAGGAACTGGGAAGCTCGGGCTGGGCGGAGAACAACAAGGACCGCGGCTACAAGGTGCTCCACGTATATCGCAAGGATTGTCCGGACAGCCCCATAGTGGAACTGCGCATCGAACACCGGGAAGGCAAGGCGACATGCGCCTACGGCGGACCGGTGGAAAATCAGGTACTCGACACGGATGCGGATTACCTGATGTATGCCGATACACGCCGCTGGCAGGAAATGGGCGCGGGCAGGTATGGGCCAATGCGCGCCATGATGTTCCGGCGTCTCCGGTTCGAGGGCCCCAAGTGGGAGGCCATGCGCAACATGGGCCCGTTCGAGCAGTTTCTGCTGCTGGTGGGGAAAGTGGATTCTGATCTGACTGAATGTCCCTAGATGGAGCGCTTCGTCCGGTAACGGCTTTCAATATCAGAAATTATTGCTATGCTTAGCCGGAGAGTGAATCCCCGCACGTCCTGCTATGGAAACTGGTGACCGGATGAACGAGCCCGAACCCCAAGCCACCGCCGTGGTGTCCAAGCTGCGGTCGAATGATATACCCGCGGCGCCGGCCAGCGAGGGCAGCGATCCATTGCGGTTCTTCAGCCATTTGCTCGCCTATGCAGTGGAGGCCGAGGCCTCTGATATACACATGCACGCCAAGAATCACCCCATAATCCGGGTGGACAGCGTGCTGCGTCCGGCCCGCGAGTACCCAGTGATGACGGTCGCTGACATGGAACAGCTGGCGCGTAAGATCATGACGCCGCGGCACTGGGACATCTTCCAGAAGCAGTGCCAGGTCGATGTTTCCATCGGCATCAAAAACATCGGTCGCGTCCGCGTCAACGTGTTCTATCAACGCGGCACTATCGCAATGTCGCTGCGCGTGATCAACACCAAGATTCCCACGCCGGAGGATCTCAACCTCCCGCCGCTGGTCAAGGAGTTCGTGCGCTTTGAACGAGGGCTGGTGATCCTGACCGGCGCCACCGGTTCGGGCAAGTCCACCACCATTGCCTCGCTGATCAACGAGATCAATTTCAAGTACGCGAAGCACATCATCACCATTGAGGACCCAATCGAGTACTTGTTCAACGAGCGAACCTGCATCATCTCGCAGCGTGAACTCGGCGTAGATGCGGTTTCGTTCGCCCTTGCCATGACGGCGGCGCTGCGTGAGGACCCTGACGTGATTCTGCTGGGCGAAATGCGCGATTCTCAGACCATCGAGACGGCGCTCACCGCCGCCGAGACCGGCCATCTGGTTTTTTCCACCCTGCACGCACCTGCGGCCGCGGAGACCATCACGCGTATTATTTCGTCCTTCGCTCCGGAAGCTCAACCCACGATTCGTTCGAAGCTGGCGCAGAACCTGCGCGCGGTGGTGGCGCAGCGATTGTTGCCGCGCGCAAACACAGAAGGCCGCGTGGTTGCGTGCGAGATCATGACCGTAGGGCCGCGGGTGCAGGAACTGGTCCTCGATCCGTTGCGTGTCAAGGACATCGCAGATCTGGTCAAGAAGAGCACTACGGTGGAGGGCATGGTGTCCTTTGACCAGCACCTGTTCGAACTTTGCAGACGCGGTGAAATCACCGAAGAGATCGCGTTACAGCACGCCTCCAGCGCCACCGACCTGAAGCTCAAACTGGACGGCTTCTAAGGACCCGGCCTGCCGCAGACGCAAAAACCGCGCTGCGGCCCCGCATAAAAATAACTTATAATCCCGGTTCCCCCAACCGGGCGCAGCTTCCATGGCCGACCGCAGACTACAGGTATTTCACACCGTTGCGCGGTTGCTGAGTTTTACCAAGGCAGCCGAGGCACTGCACATGACGCAGCCTGCGGTCACCTTCCAGATCCGGCAGCTGGAGGAATACTTCAACACCCGCCTGTTCGATCGCACCCACAACAAGATCAGTCTCACCGAGGCCGGTGATCAGGTGTTCGTCTACGCCGAACGCATCATTGCTCTGTACAACGAGATGGACAATCAAGTGCGGAGGCTCACCGGTGATGTGATAGGGGTTCTGGTGGTGGGGGCCAGCACCACGCTGGCGGAGTACCGCATTCCCACATTACTGGGTGATTTCCAGGCCAAGTTTCAGGACGTGAAACTACGGCTGAAGGTCTCCAACACCCTAGGTGTCGTACAGATGGTCGAGAACAACGAAGTGGATGTTGGTGTGGTGGAGGCGCCGGTCAGCAACAAGAATCTGTTCGTACGTGTCTGTTGGCGCGACCAGCTTATGGTGGTCTGCCCGCCGGATCACCCGCTGTCTGGATGCGACCACCTGAGCCCAGGAAATCTGGTGCCTTATCCCTTCATCGGGCGCGAGGAGGGATCCGGGACGCGGGAAGTAGTCGAGGACTATTTCACTAGTCATGGCGCCGATCTAGGCGATCTCGCCATCACCATGGAATTCGGCAGTCCGGAGGCTGTCAAGAGTGCGGTAGAGGCCGGTCTGGGCCTGTCGATAATTTCCCGCGACACCTGTTCCAAGGAGCTCAAACTAGGGACCCTGTGCGCGATTCCGCTCGACCCACCGATGACCAGGCCCTTCTCGCTTGTCTATCAGCGCCAGAAATTCCGCCTGCGGGCAATGGAGGAGTTTCTCGCATTCGTCGAGCAGCGCTGCGATCCTGACACAGGCAGCGAATGATCGGAGACGAGCGCGAGTTGCTGCGCCTGTTCCGCAAGCTGTCCGTGCAACAGCGCAGCGGGCTGATCGACTATGCCGCGTATCTGGCCCAGCAAGCGGATCGGGAACCCGACACCGTACTCGAGGTGGTGCCCATCCCCCGCCCCGCCGAGGAATCGGTGATTGCGGCGATCAAACGCCTCACCGCAACCTACCCGATGCTGGAGCCGGAACAGCTGTTGAACCAGACCGCCGGACTGATGTTGCAGCATGTGACCCAGGGACGCGCGACCAGCGACGTGATCGATGAACTGGAAAGGGCCTTTCTCTCCGCCTACGAGGAGCTTGAGGCACGGTAGCTCGGGACCTGGCTATGCCGAATTCAACACCGATCCGCCGAAATCTCCAGAATTGGCCAGCCACGCTGATTCGCTTCCGCAGTCAGCACCGGGTCCGGGTTCACCGCGACGGGATGGCTGACGGCGCGAAGCAACGGCAGGTCATTGTGGGAATCACTGTAGAACCAGCTGTCGTCCAGTGATTCCCTGTTTGCGTCAAGCCAGGCCGATAACTTGGTCACTTTTCCCTCACGATAACTAGGTGTACCGTCAACCTCGCCGGTGAACTGCCCCGCAACCTGTTGCGGCTCGGAAGCGATCAGCGTTTCGATCCCGAATTCGTCCGCGATCGGCCGGGTGATAAAGCTGTTGGTAGCGGTAACGATGATGAGCCGATGACCTCGGACGCGATGGCTTTCCACCAGTTGACGGGCACTGGAAGTGATCATCGGGAGAATCTTTTCCTGCATGAATCGCTCCCGCCACTGTTCCAGCTCCGGCCGTGGATACCTTGTCAGTGGAGCCAGCTGAAAGCGGAGGAACTCACGTATATTCAGCCGCCCGGCCTCGTATTCCGCGTAATAGTACTCATGCTTGCGGCGCTGCTCGACCGGGTCCACCACACCCAGTTCGGCCAGAAATTCGCCCCAGGAATGATCACTGTCGCCTAGCAGAAGGGTATTGTCCAGGTCGAAAATGGCCAGCGGCACGACTGATGTCCTCGAATTCATTGACTCTGGGAAGTCCCTCATTCTAACCCGTAGCGGCGCCCGGTTTGAGTTGTCCAAGCATTCATGGAAAAATGGAAGCCGGACAGCAACCAATCCTTGCATCATGCAAAGCTTTGACCCCGACAAGTCTGGCGCCGAGATCCATGCCAACGACGGCTACCGGCCGAACGTCGGCATCGTGCTGCTCAATCAGCTGAACCAGGTATTCTGGGCTCGTCGCGCGGGTCGCGACGGTTGGCAGTTCCCCCAGGGTGGCGTGAAGCGGAACGAGTCGGTGGAGCAGGCACTGTTCAGGGAGCTTTACGAGGAAGTTGGCCTGAAGCGGCAGCACGTTGCGATAGTTGGGCACACGCGAAGCTGGTTGCGATACGACCTTCCGGAGGAATATCTACGCCGCGTGCGTCCGCGCGGCAACCGTAAGTTTCGTGGTCAGAAGCAGGTCTGGTATCTGCTGCGATTGATTGGCGAGGAGTCGGCTGTAAGTCTGGATAACTCGAGAAAGCCGGAGTTTGACAAATGGATCTGGACCGACTGGTGGACAGCGGTCGAGGAGATCGTCGAGTTCAAGCGTGAGGTCTACGAGTTGGTCTGGGAGGAGTTGTGCCGGCACCTTCCGTCAAACCCCTTCTATCAACCGTCCAGTTACCTGCGCCGCTGAACGCCGCTCACTGAACACCGACTTGGGCTGACATGAGGTACCATCGGTGGGCGCGCGGACAGCGAATGCACCGATGATGCTAGCGCCGTGCCTGAACCACGCGGATTCGTCTCACGACGCCCGACTCAAAGTCAAACTCCACGCCTCGTCTCGAATAGGTTAATCGATGCCCCTCGCTGTTGTCCGGCCGCCCATAGATAGATCGGATCTGGTGAGGGGTCATACCGAACCGTGCCCCCTCGGTTGACTGAAACGCGGAACCCATTGTCCCCCGCACCTCGATGGTCGTCACCCGAGAGGGTCCCGACAGCAGCACCTCGGTATTGGGGCCCACCTGATAGCCCCAGATCCGGTTGGATCGGAAGAACCCGGTGCGGCGCATTCCCACGGGTTCACCCCAGACTTGCGCCACCTGCACAAAGCTATGGCCCAGTTGGACGCTGCGAAACCCCACGCCCGGTCGTATGAAGATGTCCTGTTGCAGATAGCGGGTTATGACCTCGCCCGTCGCCGGCGGAGGCGCTTGTGCCTCGAGCAACGCACCGTGGATCAGGGCGATGGCACCGATCAGCAGACGGCCCGCAGTGTTCGCGTGGTTTGACATCGATGACAGTATAGCAGGATCATAATATTACGAGCCCCCGCCGGGCACTTAAACAACGACGTTTGAACTAACCGGGTAACCGGTCGATCTCTTCTTCGTGATGAAGTACGAAGTTTTCGACTTGTTTCCCCATCATCACAACGGCGCCATGATGTCGAATATTGTCATCTCGCGTATACTGAAACTCGAATGTGCGCCTGAACGCGAGGCCGTCTATGGTTCTGCGCAGTGCAATTGACCGAAGATTTACCGTGCCGTCCAGGAACTGCAGATCGACCTGCCGGCAATACTCTTTCGCCACAGCCGTGGCAACCTCGCGTGCCCGCATACCGTCCAGAAAGTACCATACGAAAACACTGGTGCAGAGCAGGATTATGACAACCACGATTGTCTGGATCAGGTGATGATTGAGGTGGTGCGCGGAGATATTACCACTTTGCAGGTTGATGCGATCGTTAACGCGGCAAACAGTTCGCTGCTGGGTGGAGGAGGCGTTGATGGCGCGATACACCGGGCCGCCGGTCCCCGACTCCTGGAAGCATGTCGCCGAGTCGGCGGCTGTCCTGTGGGCAAATCACGGATAACGGGGGGCTTCGACCTTCCGGCAAATTGGGTCATTCACACGGTAGGACCGGTGTGGCAGGGCGGTGAATGCGACGAGCCGGAGCTGCTCTCGGCATGTTATCGAAATTCATTCGAACTGGCGCTGCAGAACGGGAAAATTGCAAGTATCGCATTCCCCGGTATCAGCACCGGGGTGTACGGTTATCCGAAGCGCGACGCCGCAATCAGAGCCCTGACCGAAATGAGGCGCTACGACAGTCGCTTCGAGCGTATCATTGCATGCTGCTTCGGCGCGCAAGACGAAGAGATCTATAAAGAAGAGATGAGTCGTCGATGAAAAAGCGTCGTTACGCGACTCTGTTCAGCGGGGCACTGTTGTTCTATCTGGTAGCACTGCCGGTAGACCTGAGTGCAATTCGCCTTACCCGTTCCGATCTTACGGGGATAGACACCAAGGCGGTGGCATCTGCAGTAACACCTTTCGTCGAACGCAATGAGTTCCCGTCCCGGATCACTGTAACGGCGCGAGGCACGGAATTCCAGGGTCGGGTGAGTTATACCGTGGACCCGCAGTTGCAGGACGAGCTCGCACGCATTTATGGCCGCTACGAGCCCGATTACGGTTCGTTTGTCGCAATTGATCCGGCAACCGGGGAGATACTGGCGCTGACGAGTTTCGTGAAGGACGGTAAAGAGCTGGGCAACCTTGCCTTGAAAGCCACTTTCCCGGCGGCCTCTGTATTCAAGATCGTCACTGCAGCAGCGGTACTGGACCAGAACATGATGGGACCGGAGACGGTAACACCTTATAACGGCAAGCGCAGCAGCCTGTATAAAAAACAGGTGTTTCGTCACCGCGAAAACCGCTGGACCCGGCGACCCACTTTGAGAAAGGCTTTCGCACAGTCAGTCAATACCGTGTTTGCGCGTCTCGGTGTGTATGATCTGGGTGGCGAACTTCTCGGTGATTATGCCAGCCGATTTGCTTTCAACTCGACGCCGGAAAGCGATCTGGAGTTCGAGTTGGGTACTACCGCCATCGAAGCAGACGAGTGGAGCTGGGCGGAGACCGCATCGGGTTATACGTTGTCGAATACCCTCAGCCCTATACATGGTGCGATGCTTGCCGCGGCAGCCGTCAATAATGGGAGGATGATCGAGCCGCGTGTGATCAGCATGATCACAGACGATTTCGGTGTCCCGCTATTTACCTCTGAACCCCGTTACCGCAAGGCCGTCAGCGAGGACGCGGCGCGGGATCTACGAACACTCATGCGGGAGACGGTGCGCAGCGGGTCGGCACGCAGCGCGTTCCGCAAGTTCTTCAGGGGCCCGATGCGGGAGCTCGAAGTGGGGGGCAAGACCGGTTCCCTGACCGGCCTGGAGCCTAAAGGCAGGAATGACTGGTTCGTCGGTTATGCCGATCGCGGTGACAAGGCAATTGCGTTCGCTTCGCTCACCGTCAACAAGGAACGCTGGACGATCAAATCCGCCGTGGTTGCGAGAAAAGTGATTGAGGCCTATTTCGATTCCGAGGAGTAGTCCTCCTTCTTCCGGATGCGGTTCATCAACCCGGTGGTGGAACGCAGAAAACGGAAGGGTATCGAATGTACCCGCCCGCCCCAGCTTCGCACCTCCGCCGCGCCCACGATCCGGTCAGGCTCCCAGTCCCCCCCCTTCACCAGGTGTTCCGGCCTCACCTTCAAAATGAGCGCCAGCGGAGTGTCTTCGCTGAACGGGACCACCGCATTCACGCATCCGAGCGCGGCCAGAACGGCCATCCGGTCCGCCAGGCTGTTGACGGGGCGCCCCGCGCCCTTGTTCTGGCGTTTCACGGATTCATCATCGTTGACGGCCACCAGCAGGCTCCTGCCCAGGGCAGCCGCCTCTTCAAGATACGCGACATGTCCACGGTGCAGTATGTCGAAGCAGCCGTTCGTGAACACCAATGGCCGCGGCAGTTGGCCGAGACGGCGCCCGAACTCCTGCTCCTCCAGCAGTATCTTGTCGCCCGATCCGCTCATGTCAATTCCTTCGGTTTCCTGACCAAAGGTCCCGGTAAGCGCGGTTGCAGACGGCCTGCGCTGTTCAATCCCGACCCAGCAGATGCTTGTCGATGAGGTCGCAGAAGCAATGGATGACGATGCCGTGGACCTCCTGGATACGCGCGGTCGAGGTGCCAGGTACCAGGATGTTGACATCGCCGTCGCGAAGTATTTCGTTCAGTCCACCGCCATTCTTGCCGTTCAAAGCTATACAGCGGATGTCCTTCTCATGTGCGGCCTGAGCGGCGCGACAGAGATTGGATGAATTGCCGGAGGTGGTGATGATAACGAGGACGTCCGGGTTCTGGCCCAGCGCGCGTACCTGCTTGGCGAAGATTTCCTCGTAACTGTAGTCGTTGGCAATCGAAGTCAGCGTAGATGTATCGGTGGTTAACGCCAACCCGGCGAGCCCCGGTCGCTCCATCTCGAAGCGGTTGAGTAATTCAGCGGAGAAATGCTGCGCATCCGCGGCCGAGCCGCCATTACCGCACACCATGATCTTGCCGCCGTCCAGCAGCGTCTCAATAAGCATGTTTGCCCCCCGGACCACATCCGGCGCGATCGAATCCATCGCCTGACGGATCGATTCGATGCTTTGGCTGAATGTGTCGATGACTCGCTGGGTAAGTTCCATGATGGGATATTATCGCGGCTGCGGCGTATGCTTAAAAGGCGTCCTTGATCCAATCGGCCTGGGCCGGCGTTCCTGTGCCGGAGAACGTGACCACGTCGAAGCGGCAGGGGCAGCTCTCGCCGCCGTCGTGCTGTTGAAGATAGTATTGTGCTGCCGCGCGCAACTTGCGTTGCTTGGCCGAATCCACGCTGGCCGCGGCGCCGCCGAAGTCCTTGCGCCGGCGGTAGCGAACCTCCACAAACACCAGCTGCCCGGCGTCCCTCATGACGAGATCCAGCTCGCCCAGCCGGCATCTGAAATTCGACTCGACATGCTCCAGCCCCCGCTCAATTAGATATCGGAGTGCCAGTCGTTCCGCCCTGCGGCCCGTCCTCTGACGGGAAGTCGTTCGGCCGTGGCCAATCAGTCTGTACATTGGAGATCATGTATCCCTGGTAATCCTGGAGCAGTTCATCCACTACGGGCACACCGTCCTGGAAACGCGCCCATGTCAATTGTCGTCGTACTCTATTGTGCTGGTCCACCCGCAGCATTGCGGTGACGCCCACCAACATGGCCCCTTGCCGTGTGTTTAGGAAGCGCAGCGACTTTGCCATTGCGTAGGCATCAACTCCCAGCGCATACAGCCGGTCGAGCGGGCCGCCGGGTTCGATTTGTCTTCCCACCGCCTTGCGCAGAAGTATCATGCGCTCATCACTTCGCAGAATCCATGGCATGTCCCCAAACCGGATACCATTGAGATCCGCATCGTTTACCGCGTCACTACGTCCGGTATACACATGAGAAGTGGCGTATACCGGCAGGTCGTCGCCCTGGAAGAAGTTGATCTGTGGCTTGAGCAAGCGCGCGGCGCCGGACTGGGCTGCGAGAAAAAGGAAATCCACGTCTTGCCGCCGCCGGCCCTGGAACTCCAGTTTCGCGCCAAGCATTGCCGAAAGCGTGCTTTTTCGTCCCTCGCTGTTGTTTAGGTTAAGCAACTGCTTGATCGGAAGCGAGAAGTCGTTGCCCGTCGGGAGATAAGGCTGCGCCTCGGCGATGATGCCGCCAAGTTGCTGCCAGCGTTGATCAAACGCAGCCAGCATACGTTGTCCCCAGTCGTTCTCTGGGTATAACACCCCGGCAACGCGATGTCCGTCCAGGTAGGCGCGTTCGGCGACTTGCATCGCCTCCTGCTCCGGGGCCAGATCGAACTGGAACATGCCGGTTCGCGCGAGGGTCGCGACTGGCGCGCTTCCCAGCAACAGTGTAGGTACTGCCATGATCTCCGCCTCGCTCACCGCGGCGACAGCCTCCTTGCCGAGAGGCCCTACAATCAGGTCAGCCCCCTCGTTCCAGGCCAGGCGATAGTAGATCGCGGCGAGGCTGGGTTCGGCGCCGGTATCGTAGACCATTACGTGAGGTTTCTTGGGGTCCCCGTCTGACCGGTTCATAGCCATGAATCCATCGTGGACTGCCTGTGCCGCGTGGCTGAACTTCGAAGTCAGGGGAAGCAATAGCGCGATATTGGTGATCTCACCCGTCGCGGGCATGACCTGGAGAAGCCACTCCTCCAAAAGTCGATTCCCACTGTGACCGGCGTTGATGCGGCGCCATTCGGACGCGGCTTGATTGAAGCGGTACCGGTCGCTGCCGAACTCGAGGTCCAGAAGCGCCAGATCAAGCCAGGCGTTGAACTCGGGATCGCTGCTCCTCTCGCGGGCTATCTGTAGTGCCAACCCATCCATGCTTCCCAGGGTGCGCCAGATCAGCTGCTGGTTGCGCAGCAGGTCGCGGTCACTGACCAGATAGTTCTCCCTCGCCATCAGGTTTAGCACCGCTTCCACGCTGTCGTTGCGGGCCAGCTGAGCCCGAGCCCTCAACCATAACAGTTCTGTCCGGTAGTTCGGCGCCAGGCCCTGCAGATTGCTGAATGGTGCCAGCAGGGTCAATGTCTGGCGGGGCCGCTGCCGTTCGAGCGCGACCCGCGCCCGTAAAAGCCTTTTCCGCACCAGGTAAGCGTTTGAGAGGTCGGTGACGTCGATGCGTTCCAGCAACTGTTCCGCCTGGGCGACTTTGCCGGCCGCCATCAGGGCGGCACCGGCCCGAAGCTGGAGGTCCTGAAGCTGCGGCGGTATCGCCAGCGTCGCCTGTCGGAGATAATCCTGAGCGGCCTTCAGCGGGTCGATGTATGCCGCCGGCTCCTCCCCGGTGAGCCCCGCTCCCGCGGCGTCGGGCAAGGGCAGGATCTCGATCGCGGTTGTGTCACCGGTCGCGTCGGGCCCGGGTGCGGAGATGTCCGGCGACGTCGCGCAGCCCACCAGGACCACCGCCAGCAGTAGGACTGTGATGACTTGTTTCAATCGGTGTAAGGTGACAGATGTCTGAACGTAGAGGAGTATAGCTATTGGCTAAGTCTGCACGCAAAGCCGGAACGTTGCATGTTGTGGCCACTCCCATCGGCAATCTGTCGGACATTACTTTACGGGCGCTGCAGGTGCTGAAAGATGTCCCGCTCATTGCCGCCGAGGATACCCGTCACAGCCGCACCCTGCTTGCCCGCTACGGCATCGGCACGACCATGACCGCCTGCCACGAACACAACGAGGAGGCCGCAATACCTGCGTTGATCCGGCATCTGCATGCGGGCCAAGACCTGGCGCTGATCAGCGACGCCGGAACGCCGCTGGTCAGCGATCCCGGTTTCCGTCTGGTGCGCGCTGCCCAGGACAACGGTTGCCCGGTGGCGACGGTCCCCGGTCCGAGCGCGCTCGTGAGCGCCTTGTCGGTGTCTGGGATTGCCTCCGACCGCTTCGCTTTCGAGGGCTTCCTGCCGCGCCGCACCGAGGCCCGGCGACGGCGCCTTGCGGCGCTCAAGGTGGAGCCCCGTACGCTTGTGTTTTACGAGACCCCGCGCCGTCTATCGGCCGCGCTGGAGGACCTGGTCACCGAGTTTGGCGATAATCGTGAGGCGACCCTGGCACGGGAGATGACCAAGCAGTTCGAGACCATAAGACGCATGACACTGGGCCAGTTGCGGGACTGGGTGCGCGATGAGCCGACCCAGCAGCAGGGCGAGGTGGTGCTGGTGGTCGGAGGCCGGCAGCCGGACCCTTCGGCGCTGGACGCGCGTGATCTGGGGACCATGCAGATCCTGCTGGGCGTGCTGCCGCTGAAGCAGGCGGCGGAGGTTGCCGCCAGGATCACCGGCCGCAGTCGCAACGCGCTGTATCGCGCGGGTCTTGATCTGAAGGACGACAGTGGTACCCGGCTCGTGACACCGGATTAAGGGCTTGTCGGGCCGCCCCTGGTCGAGTTATGGTGGCAGCGGAGAGTCAGCCGGGCAGCCGCCCAGCGACCCGAACAGCCGTTAAGCAGCGGTTGTTCGGGTCGCTGGGAGGAAAGTCCGGGCTCCGCAGGGCAGGGTGCCAGGTAACGCCTGGGCGGCGCGAGCCGACGGAAAGTGCCACAGAAAATATACCGCCCGGTTTCCCGGGTAAGGGTGAAATGGTGCGGTAAGAGCGCACCGCGCGGCTGGTAACAGCGGTGGCAGGGTAAACCCCACCCGGAGCAAGACCAAATAGGGACCCCGTGGTGTGGCCCGCACCGGGTCCGGGTAGGTCGCTAGAGGCAGGCGGTGACGTCTGTCCCAGATGAATGGCTGTCGTCGACAGAACCCGGCTTACAGGCTGACTCTCCGCTTTCCTCTTCACTTGACCAGCGTAGCCCCGCGATTGCCTGGATCGCCGCTCAGGTTGCGCGGTTTGTGCCTCCCTCAGTGGGAAATATCACCAAATTCAAACGCTTCCGCGCGACACTTCATGATACCTGTAAAAAGTCACGTAACCGCTTGTCAGATAAGGGAGAATCCGACACCGGCGAATGCCTGTTTTTCCTTGACACCTAGGGTTTTCCCTTTCTATAGTGTCGATAAGTGGGGGAAAGTGGGAAAAAATGGGTTAAACCATTGGGCGAGGGGAGATGTTCCGGGGCGTAAATACACTGAATCTGGATGCCAAGGGACGGCTCGCGATACCAACCCGGTACCGGGATGTTCTGGCGCGCCAGGGCGACGGGCACATGGTCGTCACCATCAACCACTCCGAGCGATGCCTGTGGCTGTACCCGTTGACCGAGTGGGATGACATTGAACGCAAGCTGGTTGCGCTGCCCAGCCTCGATCCATCTGCCCAGCGCCTGAAGCGTATCCTCATCGGTCATGCCAGTGACTGCGACCTAGACGGCAGCGGCAGGGTATTGCTGCCCGGACCGCTGCGCGAATTCGCCGAATTAAGCAAACGCGTGGTTCTGATCGGCCAGGGCAACAAGTTCGAGATCTGGGACGAAGACCTCTGGAATACGCAGCGTGAATCCTGGCTGACGCAGGATACCGCGCCAGGGCCCTTAACCGTTGAGATGGAATCTCTGTCGCTGTGACCTGCGCGCGTGACTGAGAATGTCCACAAGCCCGTATTGGTGAGGGAGGTTGTGGAAGCACTCAACATTAGGAGCGACGGAAGGTACCTGGACGCGACCCTGGGCCGCGGAGGGCACAGTCTTGCCATCACGGAAAGGTTGGGACCGGAAGGCCGTCTTGTCGCCGTTGACCGCGATCCGGACGCGGTGCGCCAGGGGCTTGCCTTGTTCAGCTCGGATGCACGGGTGAGAGTCATGCACGGTGCCTTCAGGGACATCGACTGCGTTGTCGCCAGCGTCTTCGGCGATGCCGAGATAGACGGGCTGGTAGCTGATCTCGGCGTTTCGTCGCCGCAACTGGACCAGGCGGAGCGCGGTTTTGCTTTTTCCCGCGAAGGCCGCCTGGACATGCGCATGGATCCCGGCCAGGGGATCGATGCGGCCACATGGCTGGCCACAGCCGGGGAGGAAGAGATTTGCGGCGTAATCCGCGACCTGGGCGAGGAACGTTACGCGCGGCGCATCGCCCGGGCGATCGTGGCCGCGCGTGGCGCCGGGTCGGTGACCACTACAACGCAACTGGCTGAAATCGTCAGCACCGCCGTGCCCCGGCGTGAGGCCGACAAGCACCCGGCCACACGTACATTTCAGGCCATACGCATGTTCATCAATGATGAACTGGAACAGTTGCGGGCCCTGCTGCCCAAGGCGGCGCGCCTGCTCGCGGAGGGGGGGCGACTGGTGGTGATCAGCTTTCACTCGCTGGAGGACCGCGTGGTGAAACGCTTCATGCGAGACGAGTCGGTCGGTGACCCCTATCCGCCCGACCTCCCGGTGCCCGCCAGCGCGCTGCGACCGCGCCTGCGCATCATTGGCAAAGCGGTACGGCCGTGCCAAGAGGAGGTGCTGCGCAACCCCCGCGCCCGCAGCGCCGTAATGCGGGTCGCGGAACGGACCGGGGTGGCTTATGCGTAGTCTGGTTTCAAGCCTGTTTGCGCTCATCGTCGTCTCCGCGCTGGCAGTCGTACACACCCGCCACCAGTTCCGCGTCACCTTCGTAGCCGTCCAGGACGCTAACAAGGAACGTGATCAACTTAACGCGGAATGGAGTCAGTTGCTGCTGGAACAGAGCACCTGGGCGTTTCATCACCTGGTGGAGAAGAAAGCCCGTAGCCGTCTTGGTATGACCGTGCCTGAGCCGGACAGCATAGAAGTAGTAACCGAACCGTGAGACATCGAATGGACACTGCGACGATCAGATACCTGGGCCGCCAGCGATTCGTGCTGGCAGTGCTGTTCATGGCCCTCGCGCTGCTGGCTGCCCGGGCCACCAATCTGCAACTGGAGGACAAGGACTATCTCCAGGCCCAGGGCGCAGCGCGCTACCAGCGAACCCAGGAGACAGCCTCCCATCGCGGCATGATCATGGATCGACATGGCACCCCCTTGGCTGTGAGTACGCCGGTGGATTCAGTATGGGCGCATCCGCCCACGCTGTGGGCGGAAGGGCATTCCTGGGGCAGGCTCGCCAAGCTGCTGGGGACGACCACGGCAAAACTCAAGAAGCAGGTGCGCAGCAGTCTGCAGCGAAAGTTCGTCTACCTGAAGCGGCATATTCCACCGGCGCGGGCGCGGCAGCTGATGGCACTGGCTATCCCCGGCGTCGACATTCGACGGGAGTATCGCCGGTACTACCCGTCAGGCCCGGTGTTCGGCCAGGTGATCGGCTTCACCGACATCGATGACCGCGGACAGGAAGGGTTGGAACTCGCCTATGACGACCAGCTCGCCGGCGCCCCGGGCAAGGCGCTGGTGCTGAGGGATCGCGTTGGCCACGTGGTTGAACATACGGCTCTGATCCAGCCGGTGCGTGACGGTTCCGATTTGCGGATCACCCTGGATGCCCGCCTGCAGTATCTCGCCTACCGCCACCTCAAGTCTGCTGTGCGCAAGCACCGGGCACGCGGCGCATCGCTGGTGATGCTGGATGCGCGCAACGGGGAAGTGCTGGCGATGGTCAATGAGCCCAGCTTCAATCCCAACAATCGCGCCGATCGCCAGGGCAACAGGTTCCGCAACCGGGCGGCAACGGACGTCTTCGAACCGGGGTCTACGATGAAACCATTCACCGTGGCGGCGGCGCTGCAGCATGAAACCTGCGTGCCCGACACCCGTATCGATACCAGTCCCGGCGTGCTGAAGATAGGCGGCCACCGGATTCGTGATACTCGGGACTACGGCCTGCTCACGGTTTCCAAGGTGGTGATGAAATCCAGCAATATCGGTGCCGCCAAGATCGCGATGCGCTTCTCGCCAAACGCGCTGGTCGAAACGTTTTCCAGACTCGGCTTCGGCGCCAGCACCAATTTCGGGTTTCCCGGCGAGGTCGCCGGTAATCTACCGGTGCGCCGAAAGTGGCGCCCGGTGGAGCACGCCACGCTTTCCTACGGTTACGGCTTGTCTACCACCGCCCTGCAACTGGCGCGCGCCTACACCGCCCTGGCCACCGACGGTGAGCTGTTGCCGGCATCCCTGTTGCCGCGGGTGGGACCGGTGGAGCGAGTTCGGGTGTTCGAACCCCGCGTGGTTGCCCAGGTTCGCCATATGCTGGAACTGGCCGTCAGCGACCAGGGAACCGGTAGCTCCGCGCGCATCGACCGCTATCGGGTAGCGGGTAAGACCGGCACCGTGCACAAGATCGTCAATGGTCGATATGCCGACGACCGCTACCTGTCCGTATTTGCCGGATTTGCCCCGGTGCGCCAGCCGCGTCTGGTCATGGTGGTGGTGGTGGATGATCCACGCGGCGCCGACTACTTCGGCGGCAAGGTTGCCGCCCCGGTCTTTTCGCAGGTGATGACGGGCGCGCTGCGCTTACTGAACGTGGCACCGGAGCTCGATCCTCCGGCACTGCAGCAGGTCAGGGCCGCGCGTCGAGACGCATGACGGCGAGGCCGACATTGCGGTACCTGCTGGCTCCCTGGGCCGGTGTTGAGGAGACCGCTGATGATGCGAAGATCGACGGAGTCAGCCTTGACAGCCGCCGGGTTCGTCCGGGAGACCTGTTCTTCGCCTATCCCGGCATCACCACCGACGGACGCCGGTATATCGACGATGCCATCAGCCGTGGGGCGGTCGCGATCGCTTACGACCCGGCGGACTTCCAATACCAGGGCGCGGTGACAGGGATCGCCGTCCCAGGCCTGCAGTACCAGGTGGGCGTGATCGCGGCACGATATTTCGGCCACCCGAGCAGCGGGATTGAAGTGATCGGCATCACCGGCACCAACGGCAAGACCAGCTGTGCCATTCTACTGTCACAGGCGCTGGAGGAGCTCGGCCTGCGTTGCGGCGTGATTGGCACCCTCGGCATCGGTTTTCGCGACCGCCTGGCAGGGTCGAGTCATACCACACCGGACCCGGTCACCATGCAGCGCTCATTGCGGCAGTTGGCTGACCAAGGCGCCAGCCACGTGTGCGTGGAGGTGTCATCCCATGCCCTGACCCAGGGCCGTGTTGCCGGGGTGCAGTTCGACGCTGCGTTGTTCACCAACCTGAGCCGCGACCATCTTGATTACCACAGCGATTTCGACGCCTATGCCCAGGCGAAGGCCTCGCTATTCGAAAGGCCCGAACTCCGGCTGGCGGTGGTGAACTGCGGTGACGAATTCGGTGCCGCCATGGCGGCCGGTCTGCGCAGGCGGACCTGGACCTACAACTGCGAGGGCGCCGATGTATACGCCGCCGACGTAGCAGCCGCAGTGACCGGCCTGACCCTAGTCATGCACTCATCGGCGGGGCGGTTCAAGGTCAGGTCGAGGCTGGTCGGCCTGGTCAATGTACCCAACCTGTTGGCGGTGGCGGCTATGCTGCTCGCCAACGAGTACGCGCCGCCAGCGATCGCGCGGGCAATTGCGCGGTTGGCTTCGGTACCCGGCCGCATGGAACTGTTCAGCCACATGCCGTCGCGGCCGAAAGTGGTGGTGGATTATGCGCACAGCCCGGATGCTCTGGAGCGCACGCTGCGCTCAATTCGTGTGCATTGTCGCGGCAGACTGTGGTGTCTGTTCGGCTGCGGCGGCGACCGCGACCGGGGCAAGCGGCCGTTGATGGGCGCCGTGGCCGAGGCACTGGCCGACCGCGTGGTGTTGACCGATGACAATCCTCGTCACGAAGAGCCCGCGGGCATCGTGGCGGACATCATGTCCGGTATGGCGGGCTCACCGATGGTGATCCACGACCGTGCCGCTGCCATTCAATGGGCGATCAGCCAGGCGGTCGGGGACGACTGGTTGCTGGTGGCTGGTAAGGGCCACGAGACCATCCAGCAGGTCGGAAGCGATCGGCTGCCGCTGGACGACCGGGTAGTGGTGAGCCAATGCCTGGAGCGCGCGGCGTGATGAACCTCAGTGAACTCGCCAATGTGGTGTCCGGGGAGTTGCGCGGCGGCAATATGCTGTTCACCGGCGTGGGGATCGATACGCGCAGTCTTACGACGGGCGACTTGTTCGTGGCGCTGCGTGGGCCGAGGTTCGACGGCCATCAGTTCCTGCCGGCGGCAGAACAGCACGGCGCCGCCGGTGTAATGGTTTGCCAGCCGATCGCCACGAATTTACCCGCGGTGGAGGTGCACGATACCCGTGCTGCGCTGGGACACCTTGCCGCCCACTGGCGGAATCGCTTCGAGGTGCCGGTGGTGGCGGTGACCGGCAGCAATGGCAAGACCACGGTTAAAGAAATGATCGCGGCCATACTGGCGGTCCGATATCCGGGCCTGGTCACCCCGGGCAACCTGAACAACGAAATCGGTGTGCCGCTGACGCTGTGCCGGCTGAGACGGCGGGACCGCTATGCCGTCATCGAGATGGGGATGAATCATCCCGGCGAAATCGAGTACCTGAGTCGAATGACGCAGCCTGATGTTGCCGTCATTACCAACGCTGCGGCCGCCCATCTCGAGGGTCTGGGCAGCGTCGAGGCCGTGGCGGCCGCCAAGGCGGAGATTTACCTGGGACTGAAGCCCGACGGCACGGCGGTGATCAACCTGGACGACGCCCATGCGTCGCTGTGGCGGCAGCTGGCCGGATCCAGGATCGTGGTGGGGTTCGGGACGCATCCCTCGGCGGAGGTGTCGGCGGCTTTCCGGCCGCGCGGTGAGGGTAACTCGCTGCAACTGCGAACCCCGGTGGGTACCGCGGAGATCGAGTTGAAGTTGCCTGGCCAGCACAACGTTTCGAATGCACTGGCCGCGGCCGCGGCCGCGTTATGCGCCGGTGCCGACCTGGAAGCGGTGTGCCGCGGCCTGGAGTCGATGACGCCGGTGCCGGGCCGGCTCTCGGTGCGGACCGCGGCCTGCGGCGCCCGTGTATTCGATGACAGCTACAACGCCAACCCGGCATCGGTCGGCGCCGGGCTTGAAGTACTCGCCCGCGAGCGCGGTGAGAAGGTGCTGGTGCTGGGAGACATGGCCGAGCTCGGCGCTGACGCCGGCGCTTGGCACGAGCAGATCGGCGCGGCGGCCGCCCGGGCCGGTATCGACCGACTGCTTACGGTAGGCGATTTCGCAGCTGCCGCGGCCGAGGGTTTTGGGCCGGGTGCCCTGCATTGCGACGACAAGGCGGCCCTGTCGGGCCGGTTGGCAGGTCTGCTGCACAAAGACATGACGGTGCTGGTGAAGGGCTCGCGATTCATGCGCATGGAAGAAGTTGTGGAAGCATTGTGCGGCGCAGCGCCCGAAGGCGCAGGACTGCACTGATGCTGTTGTATCTGTTCGACACGCTCGCTCGTGACTACTCGGTGTTCAATGTGTTCAGGTACCTGACCCTGCGTGGAATATTCGGCGTGCTCACCGCGCTCACGATCTGCTTCGTGCTCGGGCCCGTGATGATACGCAAGCTCAGCCACTACCAGATTGGCCAGACAGTGCGCAGCGACGGGCCGCCGACACATTTCGACAAGGTGGGCACACCCACCATGGGGGGCGCGCTGATTCTGGTTGCAGTGGTGTTGTCGACGCTGTTGTGGGCGGATCTGTCGAATCGCTTTGTCTGGGTGGTACTGTTCGTCTGCGTGTCATTTGGCGTTATCGGCTGGGTGGACGATTACCGCAAGCTCATCGAAAGGAATCCACGGGGTATTGGCGCCCGCAACAAGATCTTCTGGCAAAGCGCAGCAGCGCTTGCAGCAGCCCTGCTGCTTTACTTAACGGCCCAGTCGCCCATCGAACTGTCTTTGATCGTACCCATCTTCAAGGAGGTAGCGATCTACCTCGGGCCCTGGTTCGTTCTGCTTGCCTGGCTGGTGATCGTGGGTTCGAGCAATGCGGTGAATCTCACCGATGGTCTCGATGGTCTTGCGATCCTCCCGACGGTTCTGGTAGCCGGCGGTCTGGGCATATTCGCCTACGCCACGGGCCACAGCATTTTCGCCAATTATCTGGCTATACCTTACATTCCCGGGACCGGCGAGGTACTGGTTTTCTGCGCGGCACTGGTGGGGGCGGGGCTGGGTTTCCTGTGGTTCAACACCTACCCTGCACAGGTGTTCATGGGCGACATCGGGGCGCTGGCGTTGGGCGCAGCGCTGGGTGCCGTGGCGGTGGTGGTGCGCCAGGAAATCGTGCTGTTCATCATGGGTGGGATCTTCGTGGTGGAGACCGTCTCAGTCATCCTTCAGGTGGCCTCTTACAAGCTTGTCGGCAAGCGGATCTTCAAAATGGCTCCGCTGCACCATCATTTTGAACTCAAGGGCTGGCCGGAGCCGCGCGTCAGCGTGCGTTTCTGGATTATCAGCCTGATCCTGGTCCTGATCGGACTCTCAACTCTTAAGATACGATGAGCGAAACATGGCTGCTTCGGCACTGCGTATCAATGAAATGGCGGTAGAGGTGATGAGCCTGCAATCGCGAGCACTGGTCGTCGGTCTCGGGCGGACGGGTTTCAGCTGCGTGGAGCACCTGCTGCAACGAGGTTATGCGGTGAGCGTGGCAGATACCCGTGATCAGCCCCCGTTGCTGCAGCGCCTGCGTGAGTACCATCCCGGGGTCAAGGTGACCACGGGGCCCCTCCGTGACGAATGTTTCGCCGATGCGGAACTGGTCGTGGTGAGTCCCGGGGTCCCGGTTTCGGAGCCGGTCATCACGCGCGCGGCGGCCCGGGGCGCGGATGTCCTGGGCGACGTGGAACTGTTCCTGCGTGACGTGAAGGCACCTGTACTGGCCATTACGGGCTCCAACGGCAAGAGCACGGTGACCGCCTTGGTGGGGGCGCTGCTGGCGGCGCAGCATGTCCGCTGCGCGGTGGCTGGCAATATCGGCGTGCCGGTACTTGAACTGCTGGCGCAGCAGGACAGCGAGCCGGATTGCTACGTGCTGGAATTGTCGAGCTTTCAGCTTGAGACCACGACCAGTCTGCGGGCGCGCGCGGCTGCGATCCTGAACATCAGTGAAGACCACATGGACCGCTATGCGGGACTGCCGGAATACATACGGGCAAAGTCCCGCATCTTCGAGGACGCTGAAGTCGCGGTGATCAATCGCAACGACGCACGCTTGCGGGGCTTGGTGCCCGAGGCCGTCAGGAAGGTGAGTTTCGGCGGCGGTCGCCCGACCCGGGATCAGGACTACGGCATCGCCCGTATCGACGCTGAGAACTGGCTGGTGCGGGGTGATGAACCCCTGCTGCGAGAGCGCGAAGTCCCCTTGGCGGGACGCCACAATGTCATGAACGTGCTGGCCGCGCTGGCGGTAGCCGAAACAGTGACCTTCGACCGTCAGGCCGCGGCAGCCGCGATCAGGCGTTTTCGGGGGCTGCCGCACCGCATGGAACTGGTAAGGGAGCGTCAAGGCGTCATATGGATCAACGATTCCAAGGCCACCAACGTCGGCGCCGTCATCGCCGCGTTAGAGGGCCTGGGCCGTCCGGTGATCCTGATTGCGGGCGGCGACGGCAAGGGAGCCGATTTCTCTCCGTTGCGCCGCGCGGTGGCGAAATATGCCCGCCACGTATTGCTCATCGGCCGTGACGCACCCGTCATCGCTGCGGCGATAGGCGACGCCGCTGCAGTGGAACGCTGTCGGTCGCTTACCCAGGCCGCGGCGAGGGCGGCCAGGTTGGCGAGACCCGGTGACGCGGTCGTGCTTGCACCGGCCTGCGCGAGTTTTGATATGTTTCGCGATTTCGCCGCGCGCGGCGACGCCTTTCGTGATGCAGTGAGGAGCCTCCGATGATCGCCGCCGCGGCCCAGGCACTCAAACCATGGCAGGCCGAAGCCTTGCCGGCCAGCGACCGCTGGCTGCTGGGCGCGGTGACCATGCTCCTCGCGCTCGGGCTGGTGATGGTGTACTCGGCGACCGTGGCCGGCGGTGCTCAGTCCCTGGACACCAACTTCCACCACCTTCATCAGCACGCCATGCACATACTGCTGGGACTTGTGCTGGCAGGCTGCGCTGTCTGGACCCGCCCGTCCTGGTGGGAGCGGTCGAGCAAGCCCCTGCTGGCGGTTGCGCTGCTATTACTGCTTGTTCTCCTGTTGCCCGGTATCGGATTGACCGTCAACGGCAGCACGCGCTGGCTGGCGGTGGGGCCGATCCGCATGCAGCCCGCGGAGGTCGCCAAGCTCTGCATGGTGATCTATGCCGCCGGATACCTGACTCGCAAACGCGAGTCCCTGGGGGATTTCACCCAGGGTGTGCTGATCATCGGCATCGTGCTCGCGGCACTGGCGCTGTTGCTGCTCCTGCAACCCGATTTCGGCAGTTCCGTGGTCATCACCGTGACTGTGGGCGCGATGCTTTTCCTGGGCGGCATTCGCTTCTGGCATTTCCTGCTCTGTCTGCTGGTCGGCATCACCGCCACGGTCGTACTGGCCTACATCGAACCCTATCGGTGGGCGCGGGTGACCAGTTTTCTCAACCCCTGGTCCGACCCCTATGACAGCGGATTTCAACTGACCCAGGCGTTGATCGCGTTTGGCCGTGGCGAATGGTTGGGTGTGGGTCTCGGCGAGAGCATCCAGAAGCTTTATTACCTGCCGCATGCAAACAATGATTTCCTGCTCGCTGTAATCGCCGAGGAACTGGGAGTGGCAGGTGTTTTGGCGGTCATCGGCCTGTTCGGAATCGTATTGTGGCGTGCTTTTGCCATCGCCCGGCGGGCAGAACTGGCGGGCAAGGTGTACGCCGCCAGGCTGGCCCAGGGTCTGGGCCTGTTGCTGATATTCCAGGCCATCGTCAACATGGGTGTGAACATGGGTGTCCTGCCCACCAAGGGGCTGACGCTGCCGTTCATGAGCTATGGCGGCAGCAGTATGCTGTCCAGCTGCGTCGCGGTCGGGCTACTCCTGATGGTCGATCGTGACAGCCGGCGAAGGCCTGGTTCGGGCCCATGAGCACCCTGCTGGTCATGGCGGGTGGAACCGGCGGTCATGTCTTCCCCGCGCTGGCGGTCGCCCGGGTGCTTCACGCGCGCGGCGTCGAGATCGTCTGGCTGGGTACGCGCCAGGGCCTCGAGGCGAGGGTGGTGCCGGATACCGGCTTCGACATCGAATGGGTGTCCATCCGCGGACTGCGCGGCACCGGTCTCTGGGGCTGGCTGCGTACTCCCTTCCTGCTGTTGTGGGCACTGCTGCAGACGGTGGCCGTGGTATTGCGTCGCCGGCCCGCCGCGATGCTGGGGATGGGTGGCTTCGTCGCTGCACCGGCTGGCATGGTGGCCTGGCTGTTGCGCCGTCCGCTGCTGATCCACGAAGCCAATGCGCTCGCCGGTTTGACCAACAAAGTGCTGGCGCGCATGGCGGACCGGGTGATGACGGGCTTTCCGGACACTTTCCCCCCCTCGCGGCGCGCTGTGTGGGTCGGTAACCCGGTGCGACCCGACATCACCGCCCTCGCTCCTCCGCGCGACAGACTCGCGCACCGAATCACCGGTGGATTGAGGTTGCTGGTGATTGGCGGCAGTCAGGGCGCGCGCGCCCTGAACGAACGCGTGCCCGAGGCAATCGCAGCCTTGTCCGACGCGGAACGGCCGCAGATTTGGCACCAGGCGGGGCACGGAAACGGGGGTTCAGTGAGGCGCGCCTATGAGAGCCGGTCGATTACCTGTCAGGTCAGCGATTTCATTGATGACATGGCCTCCGCCTATGCCTGGGCCGACCTCGTCATTGCCCGTGCCGGGGCAATGACCGTGGCCGAGGTCTGCGCCGCCGGGGTCGCGGCCCTGTTCGTGCCTTACCCGCACGCCGCCGGCGATCACCAGACCGCCAACGCGCAGTTCCTGGCTTCGCGAAACGCCGCCTTCAGCATCGCCGAGCAAGACGTCACTGTCGCGCGGCTGGCGGAGTTCATTCAGCAGTGCGGACGCGACCGTGAGCGGCTGAGCGAGATCGCGGAGCGGGCCCGGGCGCTCGCGAAGGACGATGCCACCGAGCGCGTCGCCGAGATCTGCATGGAGTACCTGCATGCGTGACCATGTGCGGCATATCCATTTCATCGGCATCGGCGGCAGCGGCATGAGCGGAATCGCGGAGGTGCTGCTGAATCTCGGCTATCAGATTTCGGGTTCGGACCTGGCCGCATCGCCCGCTGTGGAGAGACTGCGCGGTGCCGGCGCAAAGGTACACATCGGTCATAATGCTGCCCTGGTGGCGGACTGCGACGTAGTGGTGACCTCCAGCGCGGTGAACCCGGCCAATCCCGAAATCACCGCGGCCCATGCGGCGAAGATACCGGTGATCCCCCGCGCGGAAATGCTGGCGGAGCTGATGCGTTTCCGCAAGGGCATCGCGGTGGCCGGCACCCACGGCAAGACCACCACCACCAGTCTGGTGGCGAGCCTGCTGGCCAAGGGCGGCCTCGACCCCACTTTTGTCGTCGGCGGCAGGGTCAACAGCGCCGGGACCAACGCTGTGCTCGGCCGCGGGGAATACCTGGTCGCCGAGGCCGACGAGAGCGATGCGTCGTTTCTGCATCTGCAGCCCGAGATCGCCGTGGTGACGAATGTCGACATGGACCACATGGACACCTATCAGGGCGACTTCGAGGTGGTCAAGCGTACCTTCGTCGATTTCCTCCAGAACCTGCCGTTCTATGGCCTGGCGGTGTTGTGCCTGGATGATCCGGTGGTGCGCGAGATCATCGACCAGGTGCGCAAGCCCACCCTCAGCTACGGCATGTCCCGGGATGCAGATATCCGCGCAGTGGACGTGCGCCAGCAGGGTCTGCAAATGCATTTCAAGGTGATGCGGCCAGGTGCCGGGCCGTATGCCGTGGAACTGGCACTGCCCGGCGAACATAATGTGTTGAATGCCCTGGCAGCAATCGCCGTGGCTGCCCACCTCGGGGTACCCGACGTGTCGATCGCGGCCGGACTGGCGGAGTTTCAGGGCATCGGCCGGCGCTTCCATGTTCGCGGTGAGGTGGTCTGTGCGGACGGAAGTGCGCTGGTGGTGGACGATTACGGACACCACCCACGCGAGATCGCCGCCACCTTGAAGGCCGCCCACGGAAGCTGGCCGGATCGGCGCATCGTGGTGGTGTTCCAACCGCATCGTTACACACGAACGCGGGATCTATTAGATGATTTCAGCCTGGTGCTGGCGGAGGAGGACCCGCTGCTTGTCACCGAAGTCTACCCGGCAGGGGAATCACCGATCAGCAGCGCCGACGGCCGCGCATTGTGCCGCGCAATCCGCGCCCGCGGCCGCGCAAATCCAGTTTTCGTCGACCAGGTGGAAGCGCTGCCGAAGATCCTGCCGGCGATCGTGCGCGACGGCGACGTGATACTGACTCTGGGTGCCGGCAACATTGGTCAGGTGTCGAGGCAGCTGGTGGAGGTGGGGCTGCAGGGGGGCGGGAATGATGGCGGCGCAACGCATTGACCGCAGCGCGTACCGGCCGCGGGGCAAGCTACTGCATGACGAGCCGATGTCGAGGCACACCAGCTGGCGGGTCGGCGGCCCCGCCGATTGCCTGTTCAACCCGGCGGACCGGGAAGACCTGGTGGAGTATCTGCGCCATTTGGATTCGGGTGATCCGGTGACCTGGGTCGGTCTTGGCAGCAATCTGCTGGTACGCGATGGGGGCATCCGCGGCACCGTGATCGTCACCCACAAGTGTCTGGACGGCATCGCGCTGAAGGGCGAGCGTGGGATCTATGTGGAAGCAGGTGTTCCCGGCGCCAAAATCGCCCGCTTCAGTGTTCGCAACAACCTGCTGGGCGCCGAGTTCTTCGCCGGCATACCCGGCACCCTTGGCGGCGCGCTGGCTATGAACGCGGGCGCCTTTGGCGGCGAAACCTGGGGGGTAGTAGAGAGCGTGGAGACGGTGGACCGCAGGGGTCGCATACGGCGGCGACCGCCGGAGGATTTTGCCGTGGCCTACCGCAGCGTGACGGTGCCCGCCGGTGAATGGTTCCTGGCCGCCAAGCTGGTGCTGCAGCCCGGGGATGGCGAGGCCGGCGGTGGGAAGATTCGTGAGATGCTGGCGCGTCGTGCCCGCACCCAGCCGATACAGATTCCCAATGCCGGGTCGGTGTTCCGCAACCCCGCGGGGGACCATGCTGCGCGCCTGATCGAGCACTGCGGTCTGAAGGGTCGGTGCCACGGCGGTGCCTGCGTTTCGGAGCGCCACGCAAACTTCATCGTCAATCGCGGCGGCGCTACAGCCGGTGACATCGAGGCACTGATACAGCGCATAGAGCAGGAAGTCAGGCAGCGTCACGGTGTGGCCTTGCGGCGTGAGGTGCACATCGTGGGGGAGCGCGCATGAACCCACGCTTTGGAAAAGTCGCGGTACTGATGGGCGGCCCTTCCGCTGAGCGCGAGGTATCGTTGAAAAGCGGACAGGCGGTGTTGGCGGGACTGCTAGAGGCCGGTGTGGACGCTTTTGCAGTCGATGCCGATGCCGCGGTGCTGCGGGAACTCGAGACGCGTGGCGCAGACCGGGCGTTCATCGCTCTGCACGGGCCGTGGGGGGAAGACGGCGTGATCCAGGGCGCGCTGGAGACCATAGGCATGCCCTACACCGGCAGCGGGGTTCTGGGCTCGGCGCTGGCCATGGACAAGCTGCGCAGCAAGCAGGTCTGGATGAGCACGGGGATCCCGACGCCGGCGTTCACGGTGCTGCATGGGGAGCAGGACCTTGATGCGGCGAACGGGGAGCTCGGCCTGCCGATGTTCGTCAAACCGAGCCGGGAGGGTTCGAGTCTCGGGGTAACGAAAGTCACCGGCGGCGAGAACTTGCACAGTGCCTGGTCCGCGGCGCGCGCGCTGGATGCCTGCGTGCTGGCGGAGCAGTGTATACAGGGAAAGGAGCTGACCATAGCGATACTCGGCGGCAATGCGTTACCCGCCATCCGGCTCGAAACCCCCCACACGTTCTACGACTATGCCGCGAAGTACGAAGCGGACACCACGCGTTACCTCTGCCCCTGCGGACTGGAAGTTTCTCTGGAGCAGCAGTTGCAGACACTGGCGCTCGCTGCCTTCGAAGCGCTGGGATGCAGTGGCTGGGGCAGGGTGGACTTGATGCTGGACGAGGCCGAACGGCCCTATTTTCTGGAAGTAAACACGGTGCCGGGCATGACCGACCACAGCCTAGTGCCGATGGCGGCGCAAGCGGCCGGCATTACTTTTCCCCAACTGGTCACGCACATCCTGGAGACCAGCTTATGAGCCGTCGTGCGCTGGCAGAACAGGAACACCAACGCAGGGTGGAACGCCGCCGGCGTCGGCGTCGATCGGGTGTGGTCCTGGCGGCATCGCTGCTGGCGCTGAGTGCCGCGTTGTTGTTCGCTGCCGACAATCTGTTTCGCCCGGGTGCTTATCCAATTGAACAGGTTCGAATGGAAGGCGAGTTCCGGCGGCTGGATCCGGAGCAGCTTCGGGAGCGGGTGGTGGCAGCGCTGGGTGACAATTTCTTTGCCCTTGATCTCACGCGTATCGAGGATGCGGTCGAGTCCATGCACTGGGTGCACCATGCCCGCGTGAGGCGTTACTGGCCGCGCGGCCTCTCGGTGAAGGTCACCGAACAGCGCTTGGTGGCGCACTGGAACGGGCAGCGGTGGCTAAACCACGTTGGTGAAGTGGTGGAACTTCCTGCTGACGTGAAGGTGGATGCATTGCCGCAGCTGACAGGCCCCGAAGGCAGTGGTCCACTGGTGCTGCGAAGGTATCGGCAGTGGGCGCCGCTGCTGCGAGAGGCGGGCCTGGAACTCGGCAGCCTGCGGCTGAATGGTCGCTACGCCTGGATACTGGAACTCCTCCCGGCCGGCGCGTCCGGCGACGCATCATTCTCCGTCTGGCTGGGCCGAGACGAGATCGAACAGCGAATACAGCGTTTCCTGCGTTTCTACCCACGACAATTGCAGGCCGACGCCGGGCGTGTGCGGAAAGTTGACGTACGTTACCCAAACGGGCTCGCGGTGCAGTGGGCGCCGGTGAGCGATGACGCAGCATGAGGACCGAGACTAATGACTAAGAAAGGTGACGAAAGGCTGATCGTGGGTCTGGACATAGGCACTTCCAAGGTGCTTGCGATTGTGGGTGAAGTCAATCCGGTGGGCGAAGTCGAGATCATCGGTGTCGGACACCACCCTGCGCGCGGCATGCGCAAAGGGGTGGTTGCGAACATCGAATCCACAGTGCAATCGATCCAGCGGGCAGTCGAGGAAGCTGAGTTGATGGCCGGATGTCAGATCTACTCGGTCTATGCCGGCATTGCCGGCGCGCATATAAGCAGTTTCAACTCGCATGGTGTCGTAGCCATCCGCGACAAGGAAGTGACCCCGAGCGACATCGAACGTGTCATTGAGGCCGCCCGCGCCCTGGCGATACCCAATGACCAGCGCGTGCTGCATATCCTGCCGCAGGAATTCGTTATCGACGGCCAGGAGGGAATTCGTGAACCGGTGGGCATGAGCGGCGTCCGGCTGGAGGCCAAGGTGCACATCATCACCGGAGCAGTGAGTGCGGCGCAGAACATCATCAAGTGCATACGGCGCTGCGGACTGGAAGTCGACGACATCATCTTAGAGCAACTTGCGTCCAGCCAGTCGGCATTGACGGACGACGAGAAGGATCTCGGTGTTTGTCTGGTGGACATAGGCGGGGGCACGACGGACATCGCCATCTTCACCGATGGGGCGATTCGGCATACCGCGGTCATTCCCATCGCTGGTGATCAAGTCACCAATGATATCGCGGTAGCGCTGCGGACCCCGACCCAGGCCGCCGAGGAGATCAAGAAGAGATATGGCTGTGCCCTCACCCAGCTGGCGCACAGTGATGAGAGCATAGAGGCGCCCAGCGTGGGCGACAGGCCGCCGCGCAAGCTGGCCCGGCAGACACTGGCGGAGGTCATCGAGCCCCGCGTCGAGGAACTTTTTGAACTGGTCAAGGGAGAGTTGCGCCGCAGCGGCTTCGAGGAGTTGATCGGTTCGGGGGTGGTGCTCACCGGGGGCAGTTCAAAGATGGACGGCATGATCGAACTGGCGGAGGAAGTTTTCCACATGCCGGTGCGCCTGGGTGCGCCCAAGTATATCGGCGGGCTCAGCGAGGTTGTGAAGAATCCGATCTACTCGACCGGTGTCGGGCTCATCCAGTTCGGCCATGTGAACAAGACGCCGAAACAGAGGGACACCCCCAAGATTACCGGATTCCAGACGGTATTCAACCGCATGAAAAGCTGGTTCCAAGGCGGTTTCTAGTCGATTTGCCAGGAGGATTTAAAGTCATGCCAGAGACAGAAGATACGGCAACATCTTGCAAGAAGTCAGAAGATATTCAACACGGGAGATCTCATATGTTTGAAATACTCGATACGGTAGGCCAGCAGGCGGTGATCAAGGTGGTCGGTGTGGGTGGCGGCGGCGGCAATGCCGTCGACCACATGGTTGCGGCCAACATCGAGGGCGTTGATTTTGTTAATGCCAATACCGATGCACAGACGCTGAATCGCTCCAGCGCCTCGACCATCCTGCAGCTCGGCGGGAACCTGACCAAGGGGCTTGGTGCTGGTGCCAATCCGGAAATAGGTCGCCAGGCGGCGATGGAAGACCGCGACCGCATCGCGGATGCGCTGGACGGCGCCGACATGGTGTTTATCACCGCCGGCATGGGGGGTGGAACCGGTACTGGTGCGGCTCCCATCGTGGCCCAGATTGCGCGGGAGAAGGGGGCGTTGACCGTGGCGGTGATAACCAAGCCGTTCCCGTTCGAAGGAGGAAAACGCATGTCCATCGCGGAGCAGGGCATCCGGGAACTGGGTGAATACGTCGACTCACTGATCACCATACCCAACGAAAGGGTACTGGAGGTGATGGGTAAACAGGCCTCGCTCCTGGACGCTTTCGCCAAGGCCAATGAAGTGCTCCTCAACGCCGTGCAGGGAATCTCTGAACTGATTACCCGGCCGGGTCTGATCAACGTCGACTTTGCCGACGTGCGCACGGTGATGTCCGAGATGGGATTTGCCATGATGGGATCGGCCGCCGCAAGCGGCGTAGATCGTGCCACCGACGCGGCGCGCGCGGCGATTTCAAGTCCGCTTCTCGAAGACACCAATATAGCCGGCGCCCGCGGCATCCTGGTCAACGTCACCGCGGGCCTCGACATGGCTATCGGTGAATTCGAGGAGGTTGGCAATGCGGTGCGGGAGTTCGCCTCCGACGATGCCACGGTGGTGATTGGTACCGTGCTGGACCCGGAAATGCAGGGCGATCTGCGAGTCACCATGGTGGCCACCGGCATCGGGGACGGCAAGCGGCAGACGAACCCGCTGAAGGTAGTGCAGAGCGAACGGCGCCCCAAGACGGTCAACTTTGAGGACCTAGATGCCCCCACTGTCATCCGCAAGCGCAGGTCGGAGGGCGAACTGCCCAGCTTATCCGATGAGCACGGTATGGACTACCTGGACATACCGGCGTTTCTGCGCAGGCAGGCCGACTGACGGCTGGTTGCGCGGGACGGAGTGCAGAAATGGCTACACAATCGGATAGGAATCGTGTACGATGCCCGTGGCTCGGGGAGGACTCATGCTGCGCCCGGTTTGCTCTGTGGTCACAGAGAGCTAACATAATAATCTTCTAGTGGCTTCATGATCAGGCAAAGAACGCTAAAGAACGTGATCCGTGCGACAGGGGTTGGTCTGCACACGGGAGAAAAGGTTTACCTCACGCTACGACCGGCAGCACCCGATACGGGTATCGTCTTCCGTCGTATCGACCTCGACCGACCGGTGGAGGTTCCTGCCAGATCGGAGAACGTAGGCGACACCCGCCTGTCCACCACCCTGGAGAAGAACGGAGTAAGGATTTCCACCGTTGAGCATCTGATGTCGGCGTTTGCCGGCCTCGGTGTCGATAATGCCTACGTTGATTTGACGGCGCCCGAAGTGCCCATCATGGATGGAAGCGCAGGCCCTTTCGTATTCCTCATCCAGTCTGCCGGCATCGAGGAGCTGAGCGCGCCCAAGCAGTTCATCCGCATCAAGCGCACGGTGAAAGTGGAGGATGAGGACAAATGGGTCCGCTTCGACCCGCTGGACGGCTTTAAGGTATCGTTCGGGATCGAGTTCAATCACCCCATATTCAGCAACTCGGGTCAGCAGGCCAGCATCGATTTTTCGGCAACCTCGTTCGTGAAGGAGATCAGTCGGGCACGCACTTTCGGATTCATGCAGGACCTGGAGGCGCTTCGCGAGGCGGGCCTAGCGCGGGGCGGAAGCCTGGATAACGCCATCGTCATGGACTCCTATCACATTCTCAACGAAGACGGCTTGCGTTACGAAGACGAATTCGTCAAACACAAGATCCTCGACGCCATCGGGGACCTGTATCTGCTCGGACACCCGCTGATTGGCGCTTTCAGCGCTTACAAGTCCGGGCACGCCTTGAATAACCGCCTGTTGCGATCACTGATGGCAGACGCGAGCGCCTGGGAACTGGTTTCCTTCGACGATATCCAGGATGCGCCCCTCGCTTTTGCGCAGTCCCTCCCGGCAACATCGTAACGAGCCCCCCGACCAGAGCGAGGCGCCCGGAAGAGAACCGATCTGGGTTCACTTCGCGCCTTCAAGGGCCTTGCGCAGCTGTGACAGGCCTGTTGCGGGGTCGGGTCCCGGCCTGGCGGCAGATGGGGCGTCCCGGACCGGCGGCTGCCCCGGGAGCGGGCGCCTGGGCAGATCAACGGGAGACAGGTGGCTTTCGATCTCGTCTATGCCTGTGAGACCAAGCTCATGTAATCGCGCAATGATGGAGGGCCGGGCGTGACGCAGGGTGTGGGTCCATACCGGCGATTCCGCCCACACTGTGAGTATGCGGTTCTGGAACAACACCGGCTGGATATGATGTACTAGCGGTTCCGGGACCGCCCGGTGCCAGATGCGGACGATGGGCGCCAGGCCCCGCGCACGGCGCCTGAGCTGCTCAAACAGCGCCAGCTCCCCCTGCTGGACCAACATGTCGAGCGGCTTGAAATGGCGTGAACGGGATTCACTCATGGACGCGGATCTGTTGATTTGAGAAGGTACGGCACAGCATGCGTTTGATTATCGTTCCAGACGGCACCGGGCGCCAGTCCCACACCTGCCTGACCGCCGGGCAGGTCCGGGCACTGGCGGTGCTCGTCGTGCTGGTGCTGCCCTTGCCGGGCGGTTTAGCCGGATATTGGCTCAACAACCGTGTCAGTCCTACGCCCCTCACCGACCAGCCACAAGAGGTGGCCCGGACGGGTAAGGTCCTTGCCGAGTGGCGCGAGCAGATGTCGTCCCAGGTGGCAGCGGTGGCCGAGACCAAGCGACAGATAGAAGCTGACCTGGATGCGCTGGGGATACGTGTCGGCCTGGTACAGGCGCAGATGTCTCGCATCAACGCTCTGGGCCAGCGCCTGACCGATATGGCGGATCTGGAGATGGCGGAATTCAGTTTCGATGCTGAGCCGGGAGTCGGCGGCCCGGCGCCGAATTCGATTATGGACGACACCGCGGCGCGGGATTTGATGGGGCTGCTGGACCAACTGGAAACCCAGTTGGTGGAAAAAGAGGAGGAACTGGAGATCCTCGAACACCTGATGACGGACCGCACGCTGCGCAAGAAACACTTTCCTAACGGGCGGCCGGTCAGCGGTGGGTGGGTTTCGTCCGGCTATGGCTATCGTAATGATCCTTTCAGCGGTCGCCGCGTGTTCCATGCCGGGGTGGACATAGCCAACAGAACGGGCGCACCGATCCATGCGGTAGGAGGCGGCATTGTGACTTTCGCCGGGGTCAGGGCAGGTTACGGTCTGATGGTGGAGATTACCCACGGCAGCGGCTATATCACGCGTTATGCTCACGCACTGGCCAAGACCGTGGTGGTCGGCGATCGCGTCGAGAAGGGGGATATTGTCGCGGTCGTCGGTAGTAGCGGCCGATCTACCGGAGCCCACCTGCATTTCGAGGTGGTCCGCAACGGACGGACGGTCGATCCCCGCAAGTACCTGCGGTCCAACGGCTGACCCCCGCCACTGGCCGGATCCCGGCCCGTCGCTTGCAATTACTTGTTCCGGCCGCCATTGCACTACTGAATTCTTCGCCGCCCGGCTAAAATCACCCTCTTTTGGCTAATGTCCGGCGCATCAGGTTGGGCACATCATTAAGGTTTGTCAATGTTCGGATCAATGCTTACCAAGGTTTTCGGGAGCCGCAATCAGCGTCTTATTAAACGCATGGGCAGGACGGTGGTCGAGGTCAACGCGCTCGAGGAGTCCACGAGCGCGTTGTCAGATGCGGATCTTGCGGCGAAGACCCAGGAATTCAGGCAGCGCGTGGACGGTGGTGAGGCGCTCGACGCTCTGATCCCAGAGGCCTTCGCCGTAGTGCGGGAGGCGGCCAGGCGGGCGCTGAACATGCGCCACTTCGACGTTCAAATCATCGGCGGCATGGTGCTCCATGAGGGTAAGATCGCGGAAATGCGGACCGGTGAGGGCAAGACACTAGTGGCGACGCTTGCCAGTTATCTTAACAGCCTTGCGGGCCCGGTCCACATCGTGACGGTCAATGACTACCTGGCGCGCCGGGACGCGGAATGGATGGGGCGTATCTACCGCTTCCTGGGGCTGACAGTCGGCGTGATCGTTTCCGGGCAGGACCCGATGGCCAAGCGGGAAGCTTACGCTGCCGACATTGTTTACGGAACTAACAACGAGTTCGGCTTTGACTATCTGCGCGACAATATGGCCTTTTCCGCCGATGATCGTGTCCAGCGCGGTCTGCGTTTCGCGATCGTCGACGAGGTGGATTCCATCCTTGTAGACGAAGCACGCACCCCTCTCATAATTTCCGGTCCAGCCGAAGAGAGCACGGACCTTTATCTTCAGATCAACAAGATCATCCCGAAACTCAAGCTCCAGGAAGTTGAGGACGGTCCCGGCGATTACTCCCTGGACGAGAAGAACAAGCAGGCCTTCCTCACCGACGAGGGCCACGAGACCTGCGAGAGGCTGCTGGAGGAGGCGGGACTGCTCCCGGAGGGCAGCAGTCTGTACGACGTAAGCAACATCATGCTGTTGCACCACCTCAACGCCGCGTTGCGCGCTCATACCCTGTTTCAGCGCGACGTGGATTACATTGTGCAGAACAATGAGGTCATCATCATCGATGAGTTCACCGGGCGCATGATGTCCGGCCGACGCTGGTCCGAGGGTCTGCACCAGGCGGTGGAAGCGAAAGAAGGCGCGAAGGTACAGCAGGAAAACCAGACCCTGGCATCGATCACGTTTCAGAACTACTTCCGCCTCTACGACAAGCTGGCCGGTATGACGGGTACTGCGGACACCGAGGCCGCCGAGTTTCAGCAGATCTACGGACTGGAGGTCGTAGTAATACCCACCCACAAGGAAATGATCCGGGACGATCGTCCGGACCTGGTGTACCGGACCATCAACGAGAAATTCGAGGCCATTATCGACGGCGTGAAGGAATGTTATGACCGGGGCCAGCCGGTGCTGCTTGGCACGGCGTCCATCGAGGCGTCGGAACTGCTGTCCGAGGCAATGCGCAAGCGCGGTATGCCGCACGAGGTGCTCAATGCCAAGCACCACGAACGGGAAGCGCATATCATCGCCCAGGCGGGCCGCCCCGGCGCCATTACGATCGCCACCAACATGGCCGGCCGCGGCACCGATATCGTGCTGGGCGGAAACCTGGAAATGGAGTTGACCGAGGCAGGCGATGAGGAGTCGGCGCGGGAGCAGATCCGCCAGGACTGGCAGCGCCGGCATGACGAGGTGGTAACGGCCGGCGGGCTGCATGTGGTTGGCACCGAACGTCACGAATCACGGCGTATCGATAACCAGCTACGTGGCCGCTCCGGACGACAGGGAGACCCGGGATCTTCGCGTTTTTATCTTTCCCTAGAAGACAACCTAATGCGCATATTCGGTTCCGACAGGGTGTCGGGCCTGATGCAAAAACTAGGTATGGAGGAGGGTGAGGCCATCGAGCACCCATGGGTGACGCGCGCCATCGAAAACGCACAGCGCAAGGTGGAAGGGCGTAACTTCGATATCCGCAAGCAACTGCTCGAATACGACGACGTTGCCAATGAACAGCGCAAGATCGTTTACGAGGAGCGGAATCGACTCATGGACGTCGACGATATTTCCCAGAACATCATCGTCATGCGAGAGGACGTGATAAACGCGGTGATCAACAGCAGCATACCGCCGCAGAGCCTGGAGGAGCAGTGGGACATCGAGGGACTGGAGAAGGCCTTGGAGGGGGATTTCGGCATCGAGCTGCCCCTCAGGCGCTGGTTAGATGAGGACCCGGAACTTCATGAGGAGACCCTGCGCGACCGGATAACGAAGGACATTGTCGACCATTATGAAGCCAAGATGGAAGCAGTAGGCGAACCGGTCATGCGTCATCTGGAAAAGGCCATCACGCTGCAGGTGCTCGATGCACAATGGAAGGAACACCTGGCGGCGATGGACTACCTGCGTCAGGGCATAGGCCTGCGCGGCTATGCTCAGAAAAATCCCAAGCAGGAGTACAAGCGCGAGGCCTTCGAGATGTTCTCGGCGTTGCTGGCCCGGGTCAAGCACGAAGTGGTGACGATCCTGTCGAAGATACAGATCCGCACCGAACAGGAGATAGAGGAGATGGAGGCGCAGAAGCGCGCGCCGCAGTCAATGGAGTTTCTGCACCCGGACACCCAGGCGGCGGCTGCGGGATCGGAACAGCCGGAGCCGCTGCGCGCCGCGGCGGGGGGCGACGGGGCACCGCCGCCGCAGCAGCCCTTCGTACGCGAGGGACGCAAGATCGGCCGCAACGAGCCGTGTCCCTGTGGTTCCGGCAAGAAGTACAAGCAATGTCACGGGCGATTGAGTGCCTAGCGGGGAGCGATGGCCGGTGGACGAGCAACGGCAACACTACGAGGGTGCCAAGCGGTGCCGGTAGGGCTGGCGGAGCCCGAGGCTTTGCTCGCTGTACCCGGTGTCCTGTCGGCGACCGCCAGAGCCGGTATACGCCAGCGTGGCCGGGACGACGTGGCGCTCATCACCTGCGATGCCGGCACCCGGGCGGCGGCGGTGTTTACGCGCAACCGCTTCAGCGCCGCGCCGGTGGTGTTGGCCAGGGAGCACCTTGCGCAGGCGTCGCCGCGCGCGCTGGTCGTGAACAGCGGCTGCGCCAACGCCGGGACCGGCCGGGCCGGGTATATGGACGCGGTCGCGATCTGCAAGGCGGCCGCCGCGCGCCTGAGAGTGCAGTTCCATGAGGTGCTGCCGTTCTCAACCGGGGTGATCGGTTCCCGCCTGCCGGTGGAGAAGGTCTCTGCTGCAGTGGCCGAGTGTGTCGATGGTCTGAACGAAAACGGTTGGCTGGCGGCGGCGCGCGCCATAATGACCACCGACACCCTGGCCAAGGGTTGCTCGCGCACCGTGATTGCAGGCGGTGACCAGGTCACGATTACCGGCATCGCCAAGGGGTCGGGCATGATTCGTCCTGATCTGGCGACTATGCTGGCCTTTGTCGCCACTGATGCGAAGCTTGCCCCCGACTATGTCGACCGCAGCCTGCGGCAGGCAGTGGACCTCAGCTTCAACCGCATCACCGTCGACGGGGATACTTCCACCAATGATGCCTGCGTGTTGTTGGCGACGGGACGCGCGGGGGAGGCGGAGATCGGCCCGGGCAGCGTCCAAGGCGAGGCATTCCAGCAAGGTCTTGATGCGGTGATGCAGGAACTGGCCCAAGCCATAGTGCGCGACGCGGAAGGCGCGACAAAATTCGTCACCATTGAAGTCAGCGGAGCCAACACCGCAGAGGATGCGGCGGAGGTCGCCTTCACCGTGGCGCATTCCCCGCTGGTAAAGACCGCTCTGTTTGCCAGCGATGCCAACTGGGGCCGCATACTGGCCGCAGTCGGCCGGGCGCCGGTGCAGCAACTTGATATCGATCGGGTGGGTCTGCGTATTAACGGACAAGCGGTGCTTGTGCAGGGCCAGCCCGCGCCGGATTACACCGAAGCCGCTGGCGTCGCGGCGATGGCGCCGGCGGAGATCCACATCGACATCGATCTCGCCATCGGCGATCGGTCGGCTACCGTGTGGACCAGCGACCTGTCGTTCGATTACGTCCGCATCAATGCCGAGTACCGAACCTGACCGTATGCAGGTCGCCGTCGGCGTCATCCACGACCGGCAGGGAAGGGTGTTGATCGGGCAGCGGACTGCACGCGACCGGTACCAGGGTCAATGGGAATTCCCAGGCGGCAAGCTGGCTCAAGGCGAGAGCATCGAACATGCGCTACAGCGGGAGCTGCAAGAGGAACTGGGGATCAGGGTAACCGCGTCGGAGCCGCTGATCAGCATAGCCCACGACTATCCGGATCGCCGCGTACGCCTGCATGTTCGGCGGGTTACCGGCTTCCGAGGCGAGCCCGCGGGACGTGAGGGGCAGGACATCCGTTGGATGGAGGTGCGCGATCTGCACGCAACGGACATGCTAAGCGGCAACCGTCCCATCATCAATGCCGCCTGGCTGCCGGATCGCTACCTGGTCAGCGCTATCCGGCACTACGGGTTGGGCCGTACCATAGCGACCATCAGGCGGCAGCTGGCCACCGAGCAGTCCTTCATGCTGCAGTTGCGTGAGAAATCGACGGCAAGGGGCGAGCTGCGCCAGTGGCTGCGACAACTCGGGCCTGTCTGCAGATCAGCCGCTGTGCCGCTGCTGCTCAATGGTGACCCGCAGCTGGCGTTGGAGTTGGGTGCCGACGGTGTCCATCTGGATGTCGCGGCCCTGCGCCGCGGACCTCCGATACCCCGGGGCCTGCTGCTTGCCGCGTCTTGCCACGATCTGTCGGAACTGGAACTGGCGGCGGCCATGGAGGTCGATTTCGCGGTGTTGTCTCCGGTGGCATCGACGCGCTCGCATCCCGGCGCGCCGCTGGGGTGGCGGGCATTCGCCGACCTCTGCCGCGAGGCCAGGGTGCCGGTCTACGCGCTCGGCGGCATGAAGCCTTGCGATCTTTCCCGCGCCCGCGATGCAGGCGCCCAGGGCATCGCCATGCTCAGTGCTGCCTGGGAGGATTGAGAAAGTGTCGCGGTCCACACTCAGCGCTGCTCGCTCAAGCGCATATAGAGGCGATGCAGAGCCGCGACCTTGTCGTCCAGCTCCGCAAGCTCGCCCTCATTGTCCAGGATGTCGTCAGCACGACGTCTGCGCTCCTCGCTGTTCGCCTGGGCAGCGAAGATCCTGTGAACTTGTGCTTCGGTCAGCTCGCTGCGTGCCCGCACCCGACGCAGCCGGCATTCCTTCGGCGCATCGACGACCAGTATGCGATCCACGATGTCGGTGAAACCCGACTCGATCAGCAGCGGCACCACGACTATGCAGTAGGGGGCAACGATCCCCTGCAGGCGCCTGCTCACTTCCTGCTTAATGGCCGGGTGCAGGATACGCTCCAGTTCCGCCCGCTTGCGGTCGTCGTCGAAGACCAGTTTCCTCAGGGTGTCCCGGTCCAGGGTTCCGTCACGGCCCAGCACTACGTCGCCGAACACCCCTCGGATATCACCGTAAGCAGGCATGCCGGGCGCGACCATCTCGCGGGCGATGACATCGGTGTCAATGACCGGTGCGCCGAGCTTGGCGAAGCGATCGGAGACGCTGGTCTTACCGCTGCCGATGCCCCCGGTTAGACCGATCACCAGCACTGTTCAATAGATTCCGGCTGTACGCAGATAGGCGCGCGTGATCTCGTCGCCCCAGATCATGGCGATCCAGCCGGCTATACAAAGGTAGGGACCGAACGGTATGGGGATGCTGCGGTCATGGCCTTTTGTGATGATGAGGGTGATGCCTATCACGGCGCCGGCGCAGGCGGCGAGGATGATAATCAAGGGCAGCGCCTGCCAGCCCAGCCAGGCTCCGAACATGGCAAACAGCTTGAAGTCGCCGTAACCCATGCCTTCCTTGCCGGTGAGCAGTCGGAAGCCTTGGAATAACAGCCACAGTGCGACGTAGCCCGCCGCGGCGCCAATCACTGCGGACTGCAGGTCCGTGAAGGTGCCGAAGATGTTGACGATCAGCCCCAGCCACAAACCAGGCAGGGTGATGCTGTCGGGCAGCAGCTGGTGATCGACATCAATGAAGGCCAGGGGAATCAGAATCCAGGTCAGCATGACGCCTGCGGCCGCCTGTGTCGAAATGTCGAAGTGCCATAACACGAAGACCGACATACCTGCCGTCAGGACCTCCACCACCGGGTAGCGCGCGGATATACGGATGCCGCAATGATGGCAACGGCCGCGTAGAAACACATAGCTGAGCACCGGTATGTTGTCGATAGCCCTGATGGTGGTTCCGCACTGGGGGCATCGGGACCGTGGGGACAACAGGCCCGGAACGTCTGCAGGAACCGGGTCCAATTGCAGCAGTTCCCGGCACTGCAGTTTCCAGCCATAGTCGAGCATCGCGGGCAGACGATGAATGACGACGTTGAGGAAGCTGCCGACGATCAGGCCCAGCAGCAGCATAGCGGTCAGAGTAAGTCCGCTTAATTGAGCAAACAGATCAAGCATGGCGTGGGCCGGTAGCGTTTGTTGTCATTGTAACAGGCACTGCAAACCAGCCACCCGCCGCGGCCGACGCACAGTATCCGGCCGGGCAACCCGATCAGCCGATCATGCTGAACAAGTAAAGATCTTCGAGTCTGCCTAGAATACCGCTGCCATCTTGAAGATGGGCAGATACATGGCTACTACCATGGTGCCGACGATGACACCCAGTATCACGATCATCAATGGCTCGATCAGGCTGGACAGGGCCGCTACGGCATCGTCCACCTCGCGTTCGAAGAACTCGGCGACCTTCATCAACATCAATTCGAGCTCGCCGGATTCCTCGCCGGTGGCGACCATCTGCAGAACCATACTGGGGAACAGGCCGGTCTGCGCCATAGAGACCTCCAGCGAGCGTCCGGTGCTGACCTCGTTGCGTACCTGCATGATGCCGTTGTAGTAGACGCGGTTGCCCGTTGCCCAGGCCACGGACTCCAGCGCATCCACCAGGGGCACGCCGGCTCCGAACATGGTGGACATGGTGCGGGCATAGCGGGCGATGGTGGCTTTCTTGAATATGGACCCCAGAACAGGCAATTTCAGCAGCACCCGGTCGGTGAGAAATTGCAGCTTCTCCGACCGCTTGTAGGTGAACACCATGAAAACAATGAAACCGATCAGGGCGGCAAAGAACAGCCACCACCAGTCCTGGAACCAGCGGGACATATCCACCACCGCGCGGGTGAGGGTTGGCAGGTCGCCGCCGAAATTCTGGAACAACTGCTCAAACTGCGGAATAACAAAGATCAACAACAGGGCAACCACGATCACCGCAACCGTGAAGACGGCGCCGGGATAAAGCAGGGCAGCTTTTATCTTGCCTTTGATGGCCTCCATCTTTTCCTTGTAGGTGGCGACCTTCTCCAACAGGATATCGAGGGTACCCGACTGCTCGCCCGCCGCCACCAGGCTGGTGTAGAGGCGATCGAAGTGGATCGGATAACGGCTGAGCGCATTGCTTAGGCTGGTACCCGACTCGACATCCTGGCGGATGGATGTCAGCAGCTCCTGCATGGCCGGGTTTTCGTGGCCACGGCCGATGGCGTCGATGGATTGTGCGACCGGGATGCCGGCACCGATCATGGTGGCCAGCTGCCGGGTGGCGAAAGTGATGTCCTTGGCTTTGACGGACCGGCCAAGCTTGAACAAGGGCTTCGCCTTCTTGCGCACCTTGGTGGGCTTGATGCCCTGCCTGCGCAATGTGGCCTTGACATAGGCCGCACTGGGCGCTTCGTTATCACCCTTGAGCCGGCGGCCCTTGCTGTCGGTCCCTTCCCATACGAACTGCTGCAGTTTCTGTGCCTTTCTCGCCATAGCTATAGATTAGTCACTCTTTCGACTTCCTCAAGACTGGTTTTTCCGTCGGCCACTTTGCGCAGCCCAGCGTGACGCAGGTCCAGTGTGCCCTCTGATTTCGCCATTTCCTCGATGTCATGTTCGGTGCAGCCGCGCATGATTAGCGCACCCATCGCCTCCGAGAGCGGCATGACCTGGAAGATGCCGCTGCGCCCCTTGTAACCTTCGGTGCACATGTCGCAGCCCACGGGGCTGAAGAGCTTCAGTTCGGGTATCTGCTCTTCCGTGAAACCGGCATCCAGCAGCGCCTTCTCGGGAATATCGATGGGCTGCTTACAGTGGTCGCAGAGCTTGCGCACCAGGCGTTGAGCAATGATCAGATGCACGGTGGAAGCCACGTTGAACGGCGCGACCCCCATATTAAGCAGGCGGGTCAGCGTGGACGGCGCGTCATTGGTATGCAAAGTGGAAAGCACCAGATGACCGGTCTGCGAGGCCTTGATGGCGATGTCTGCGGTTTCCAGGTCCCGGATCTCACCGACCATGATGATGTCCGGGTCCTGCCGCAGGAAGGCACGCAGCGCGCCGGAGAAGGTCAGGTTGGCCTTCTCATTGATATTGACCTGGTTCACTCCCATCAGGTTGATTTCCACCGGATCTTCAACGGTAGACACGTTACGCTCCGGTGAATTGAGCATGCTCAGTGCCGTGTAGAGGGTCACGGTCTTACCGCTGCCGGTGGGGCCGGTCACCAGGATCATGCCATAGGGCCTGGAAATAGCCTCGAGGTAGATCTCCCGCTGTTCATCCTCGAAGCCGAGTCCCTCCACCCCCAGGGTAGTGGACCCCGCGTCCAGCAGGCGGATCACTATCTTTTCTCCGTACAGCGTGGGCAGGCTGCTGACGCGAAAGTCGATGGTGCGGTTCTTGGACAGGTGCAGCTTCATGCGCCCGTCCTGGGGGACGCGCCGCTCGGCAATGTCGAGCCGGGAGAGAATCTTAACGCGGGCGGCGATGCGGCCCGACAGGTTGATGGGTGGTGCCGCAACCTCGTGCAACACGCCGTCGACGCGGAAGCGCACGCGGAATTTCCTCTCGTACGGTTCCATATGAATGTCCGAAGCGCCCTTCTTGATCGCGTCCAGCAACACCTTGTTGACGAAGCGGACGATCGGAGTGTCAATCTGTTCGACATCCGCGTCACCCTTGCCCGAGTCATCGTCTTCCGAGGAGATATCGATATCCTCGAGGCCCTCGTCCTTCTCAAGATCGGCGAAGCTGGTGTCGTTGGCCTCCAGCACGCTCTCGATGGCCGCGACCAGTTTCTTCTCGTTGACCAGGATTGGCTCCACGCCCAGCCCGGTGTGAAACTTGATTTCATCCAGGGCATGGGTGTTGGCCGGGTCGGTAATGGCCACGAAGAGTTTGGTGCCGCGCTTGTAGAGTGGCAGCACCTGGTGCCGCTCGATGAGCTTGTCCTGCACCAGCGAAACCGGCGCGCCGTCCAGCTCCACCGCGGCGATGTCGACCAGGGGCAGCCCGAACTCCTGAGAGGCGGTACGGGCCAGTGACTCCGAGTCGATCTTCTTACTCGACTTGAGTTGGGTGAAGAAGGAGCGGTTCTTCTGGGATGCCTTGAGCTGAATCGCTTCGGCGGTGTCCTCTGTCAGCAACCCCTCGCGGACCAGCCGCAGGGCGAGGCCACTCAATGATGTCTGTGCACTCGGTGATGCCATTCAATGATTACTTCATTACCGGAAACATCAGAGTTTATGTAGTTTTGGCGAAACAGGACAACCCTTAGCCAATATAGCAGATATCCAGGATTCTACCGGGATTCGGCGCGACCACCGGCCAGGTTTAGGGGGTCCATCGGCGCGGTCTGCTTGACTTGACCGTCATGTATACTACGTTCAGTTAATATGGTCGCTTCACGTACTGTAAAACAGAACGTTTTCGGGGGCTTGATCACCTCCAAGACCCGCATCCGGATTCTGATGAGGCTGTTCCTCAATCCCGGCAACCGGGCCTACCTGCGGGAGCTGGTGAGCGAATTCGGCTCCTCGCCCAGCCAGGTGCGGGACGAGTTGCAGCAACTCAGCGCCGCCGGACTGCTCACCAACGAGCGCGAGGGGCGCCAGGTGTTCTACCGCGCCAACGACCAGCATTCCTTATTTCCCGAGCTCAATTCCATGGTCCGCAAGGCACTGGGCATGGACCAGATCCTGGAAAGTATAGTCCGTCGCCTGGGCGACCTGGAGCGGGCCATTCTCATCGACGACTATGCCGAGGGCAAGGACACCGGGATTATCGACCTGGTGCTGATCGGCGATATAGACAAGCGCAATCTCGGGGACCTCGTTGAAAAGACCGAGCGCTACGTGGGCCGGAAGATACGCGTCCTGTCGTTCACCGCCGACGAGTTCGACGCCATGCAACCCGCACTGGGACAGCGGCCGAGTTTCGAATTGTGGAGCCGTAGTGCCGTGACGAAGACCGCGAGTGCGTGACCGATGAGCGCACATCTTGAAGCCGAACAGGTTACGCGTATCCGGCCGGCAACGCGCTGGTCGGTAATCGACCCGGCCGAGGTCTGGCGCTACCGGGAGCTACTGTGGATGCTGGCGCTTCGAGACATCAAGGTCCGCTACAAGCAGACTGCGTTCGGCGTGGCCTGGGCCATACTGCCGCCTTTAATGACTATGGTGGTGTTCAACGTGCTGTTCGGTCTGCTCATGGGCAGCGAGGGCCGGCCTACCTTGCCCGGCGTGCCTTACGCTATTTCAACGTTCTGCGCGCTGGTGCCGTGGCAGCTTTTTGCCAACACACTCAGTGAGTCGGGACGAAGTCTAGTGCTCAACCGCGCGCTGATAACGAAAGTTTACTTTCCACGGATTATCGCACCTCTGACCCCGGTCTTGTCTTCCCTATTCAGTTTCCTTATTGCTCTGGCATTCCTGTTCATGCTTATCACCGGTTACCACCTGTTCACGGACTACACGTTTTCAATTCGATGGCGACTCGTCGTATTGCCCTTGTTGACACTGTTCGCAGTGCTCGCGGCACTTTCCCTGTCGCTCTGGTTTTCGGCGCTAAATGCAATATACCGGGATGTTCAGTATGCACTGCCCTTCCTGATACAGATATTGTTGTTCGTGACACCGGTGATCTATCCAGCCGAGTCGGTACTGCGGCATTTTCCGGACTGGGCGTCACTGCTGTATGGTCTTAACCCGATGGCGGGTGTTGTTGAAGGCTTCCGGTGGTGTCTCTTGGGTTCGGTTGCTCCTGACCCGATGTTGATGAGCGCCTCGCTGGTAATAACGTTAGGACTACTCCTGAGCGGAGTGTTCTACTTTGGCCGTATGGAAAGTGAGTTCGTAGACGTGGTATGACCATGCCTGACATCGCGATACGAGTAAGAAATATTGGCAAGCGGTACCGGCTCGGAGAGAATCTGCGATACAGGACGCTGCGCGAATCCTGGCAGAGTTCATTCGGTCGTAGGAACCGCGGACCCAAGGGGGAAGTCCTCTGGGCGTTGCGAGAGATATCGTTTGAAGTCAAGCAGGGTGACATTATCGGTGTAATCGGGCGCAATGGCGCGGGAAAAAGCACGCTGCTCAAGCTCCTGTCACGCATCACGCGGCCGACCACCGGACTCGTAGACATCTACGGGCGTGTCGGCAGCCTGCTGGAAGTCGGTACCGGCTTTCACCCGGAACTAAGCGGCCGTGAAAACATCTTTCTCAACGGGGCCATCCTCGGTATGACGCGTCGCGAGGTTCAGACCAAGTTCGACGAGATTGTCTCCTTTGCTGAAATCGAAAAATTCTTGGACACACCGGTCAAAAGATATTCCAGCGGCATGTATGTGCGTCTCGCGTTCGCGGTGGCGGCGCACCTCGATCCTGAGATACTCCTTGTGGATGAGGTGCTTGCAGTGGGGGATGCACAATTTCAAAAAAAGTGTCTAGGAAAAATGGAAGAGGCGAGTAAGGATGGGCGAACAATATTGTTCGTGAGTCACAACATGGGGGTCATATCGCAACTGTGTTCCACTTGCATGTGGTTGGATAAAGGGGAAATAAAAGACATTGGGCGGACGCATTCTGTCATTAATTCATACATGCTCAACGGAAAATCCGAATTAAGTCCCGAAATCACTTTTGCGGACGATCCGACAAAAATCGTGCAATTAAAGAGAATGGCCCTGCTGGATGAAGACGGTAACGTCGCCCAGAAGTTCGACTGTGATAGTCCCATCAACATCAATTTCGATATACAGGTTCGCAGGAAACTGCCAGGATTGTACGGGTACATCGGAATTTACAAGCCGGACGGTACGGAAGTGCTGGTGTCGGACAGCTTTGATGCGTCAACGGTCAATCCTCTCGACAACCTGCCACTGGGTACGAACACCTTCAGCGTGACTTTGCCGCCGAGAACGTTAGGACACGGGGATTACAGGATCCATTTTTCCATGGCCAGCCAATCAGCAGAGAATTTTCATGTCGATATTCCCGGCGTAGTCTGTGGCTTTAGCCTTGATGACTTTAGCTCCAAAAGAGGAAATGAAAGGGGCGGTTTTTTCAGCACTTTATTGCCTTGGCGCTACGTCGAAAACTAAACATCTGGAATGCAGCCAAATGAAATTGGCGGACAAAAAAGTTCTTGTGACAGGCGCGGATGGTTTCATCGGCTCCCACCTGACAGAGACACTTGTCCGAAACGGTCACGGCGTGCGCGCTTTCGTTTTCTACAATTCTTTCAACTCGTGGGGTTGGCTAGATCGCTGCGCGCCAGACGTGGCCGGTAGGTTCGAAGTATTTGCCGGAGATATTCGGGATCCCCACGGTGTCAGGAAGGCCATGGAAGGTTGCGAAGTGGTCATGCATCTGGCGGCGCTAATTGCGATCCCATATTCCTATCATTCACCGGATACCTACGTAGATACCAACATAAAAGGAACATTGAATGTCGTGCAGGCCGCCCGTGAGCTTGCTGTTGAGAAAGTCGTTCATACTTCAACCAGCGAAGTCTACGGCACGGCCCGTTTTGTGCCAATCACCGAAGAGCATCCGCTTCAAGGGCAGTCTCCTTACGCTGCCACTAAGATCGGTGCCGACCACATTGCTATGTCCTTTCATCACGCCTTCGATACTCCCGTCGCCATCATTCGCCCTTTCAATACTTACGGTCCCAGACAATCCGCACGCGCGGTGATTCCGACGGTCATTACACAGATTGCGTCAGGCAGAAAGAACATTAGGCTCGGTGCGCTTCACCCAACGCGTGATTTCAACTACGTTGTAGATATGGTTCGAGGATTTATCGCCGTGGCGGAATCCGAGGATACCGTGGGACAAGTGATCAACTGCGGCAGTAATTCCGAGATCTCCATAGCAGAAGCCACGAAGCTCATCGCGGAAATCATGGATGCGGACATAAATATCGAGAGCGAAGAGATACGGTTACGTCCGGAGAAAAGCGAAGTGGAGCGACTCTGGTGCGACAACACAAAGATTCAAAGTATTACCGGCTTTAAACCTATGACGACCCTGCGTCAAGGTCTCGAAACAACGATCGAGTGGTTTGTCGATCCTGTAAACCTGAAACGGTACAAAATGGATATGTACAATGTCTAAGCGCGCAGTCATTCTGGCCGGTGGTAAGGGAACGCGCTTGCGTCCATATACGGTGGCGTTACCCAAACCACTGATGCCCATCGGTGACTTTCCCATCCTGGAAGTGATAGTCCGACAGCTTGCACAGCATGGTTTTGACCATATCACTATGGCGGTTAACCATCAGGCCGAGATCATCAGAGCATTTTTTCAGGACGGCGAGAAATGGGGGATTAAGATCGATTACTCGTTGGAGGACGAACCACTCAGCACCATTGCTCCTCTGAGCCTGATCCGCGATCTACCTGACCATTTCATGGTCATGAATGGAGATGTCTTGAGCGATCTAGACTACGCTGCTTTCTTTGATGAACACATCATGAACAACAATATTTTCACAATCTCCGCTTATATGCGCGAGCAGAAGATAGATTACGGTGTACTGGAATTGGATACAGATGAACATTTGTCCAGTTTTATGGAAAAGCCGACGAACGAGTACCTCGTCAGTATGGGTGTGTATATGGCAAGCCGTCGGATCATGGATTTCATTCCGTCCGGGCAAAAATACGGCTTCGATGACTTGATGCTTGACTTGATAGCTGCCAGTAAGCCGGCCGCGGTTAGAACATATGATGGCTACTGGCTCGACATTGGCCGACCCGACGATTACGTCGCTGCTATTGATATATTCGAAAACAACCAAGACATTTTCTTGAGGGGCTGCTGACCATGGGCGCTGAGGACCACTTAGTCATTCCAATCAACAAAGGCCAGTTCACATTGGAGACTCCGGAACGTATAACCGAATTCGAGGCTAAACGGGGTGACGGGGTAGAGGAGGAATATAAGGAGAATCGAAAGCTTTGGACGGAGTATCCTCGCAGGCAGCATGTATCCGAGTACCCTCTCCACGTTGACATCGAATTGGCTTCGGTCTGCAACCTGAAATGCCCTATGTGCTACACCATTTCGCCTGACTTTAAAAAGAAGGTGAATGCGAAGCTGATAGATTTTGAGCTTTTCACCCAACTTGTTGACGAGTGTGCAACAGGGAATGTTTATTCCATTCGGTTGAGCTTCCGGGGCGAATCGTTTCTGCATAAGCGTATTTTGGATTGCGTTGACTATGCGAAACGCAAAGGCATCAAGGAAGTATCGACACTAACAAATGGCCTACGCTTGAACGAGGAAATGTTTGTGCAGCTGATGGAAGCCGGTATTGACTGGATTACCATTTCCTTTGACGGCTTGGGTGAGACTTACGAACAGATCCGAAGGCCGGCAAAGTATGAGCGTGCGGTCGAAAAGATCGCTAACTACGCAAAAATAAAGAAAGAAGCCGGGCGCGTAAAACCCATAATAAAGATTCAAACTGTGCTTCCGGCGATCGAGAATGACCCCAAAGCGTTCTACAGAGTCTTTTCGCCGATCTCGGATATGGTCAGTGCGAATCCTTTAATTGACTTCCTGCAGAGCAAAAGAGACTTGCCCAAGATATCAAATTTCTCCTGTCCGCAAATATATCAAAGGCTAGTGGTGGGAGCAGATGGGTTATGCATGATGTGTGCTAACGATGAGGATGGCAAGATCATTGTTGGCGACGCAAACAAGCAGAGTATTTATGACATATGGCACGGTTCAGAAATGTCACGAATCCGCGAGATACATCGGCGCGGTGCCGGCGTCGCTGAGATATCTGCCTGTACGGAGTGTTACTTGCCGCTCAAGACCTATGAAAGCAGGGTGATTATTGGGGACCGGTCTGTGGTTGCCGAAAAATATTTGTCTGGCACAGAAAAGGTCAATGAGCTCAATACGCCGGACAAACTAAAGCGAAAAGAAATGCAAGTATGAATTGGAAAGTTCCATTTTTTGACTTGGTGCTTGGAGACGAGGAGAGAAAAGCAATACTCAATGTTATTGATTGCAACTGGTTGACATCAGGTCCAAGAATCGCCGAATTCGAAGCGAAGTTTTCAGCAATGCTGGGTCAGAATGTCGGGGCTGTCGCCGTGTCGAGTGCTACGGCAGCGCTCCATCTTTCGTTGTTAGCTTTACGGCTGGGCCAGGACGACGAGGTCATAGTTCCTTCACTTACGTTTGTCGCCTGTGCAAATGCAATTCGCTATGTGGGAGCTGAACCCGTATTTGCGGACATTACCAGTGAAATCGATTGGAACATTTCTGCGGCCGATGTAGAGGCAAAAATCACATCACGAACCCGTGCCATCATGGTGGTGCATTACGCGGGTTATGCATGCGATATGCATAAGTTATCCGGACTCGCAGAAAAGTATGGCCTTCTGTTGATAGAAGACTGTTCGCATAGCCCACGGTGCGCATGGAAAGGGAGGTCAGTGGGTACATTTGGTGCCACAGGTTGTTTCAGTTTTTACAGCAATAAAAATATGACTACCGGTGAAGGCGGCATGATCATTAGCGGCGATCCGCAACTGGTGGAACGCTTGCGTACTTTGCGTTCGCACGGTATTACCACATCAACATATCAGCGCTTCAAAGGTCATGCGTTTGGTTACGATGTTCCTGAGGTTGGATTCAATTACAGACTTGACGAAATGCGAGCTGCCATGGGTGTTGCACAACTTCAAAAACTTCCCGAGATCACGATTCAGCGAAAAACTCGTGTGCAACGTTATCGCGAGTTCATCAGCAACCGCCTTCCACAGGTACGGATCCCTTTTCTCGGTCGCGACGAAGAGTCCAGCTATCACATTTTTCCGGTGCTGTTGCCGGGTAATGAGGAAGTCCGTAACGGTATATTGCGCGCTATGGCCGATCGAGGTGTCCAGTGCAGCATACACTATCGGCCAATACATACGTTCACGGCCTACAAGGGAGTGGCGGCGGATGTACCGATAACTGAACGGGTTGCACCTTCGGTGTTGACCTTACCATTGTTTCCCACACTATCGGACGCGCAAATAATAGAGGTGGTAAAGGCATTGGAAGATTGTCTCAAGGAATACAACTATTCATCATGAGCTTAAAATACAAAGCAGGATTCCTTTTCGATCGAGATAATGATTGGATTTATCGCGAGCTGGGTGGCCTGACATGGTTGGCAGAACACCTACCTCGCTATGACTTCGTTGAAGCGTTCAATGAAAAGGATATAACTGGGCTCGACGTATTATTTATATTGGGATATACGAAGATTATTCCAGCCGACATTCTTGCCTCCAATGGTCTGAATTTGGTTATCCACGAAAGCGCCCTTCCATTGGGCAGGGGTTTCTCTCCAGTGCAATGGCAAATTCTGGAAGGCGCAACAGAGATACCCGTATGCATGATCGAGGCGGCACACCCTGCTGACTCCGGCGACATCTTTGAGAAGACGACTATAGAGCTGGATGGGCAAGAACTGTTACCAGAGATTAGAGTTGCTCAGGCGAACGCCACTAAGGAATTAGTGACTGCATTATTGAAAAGTTTTCCAAACTATTCAAAATCTCCGCAAGAAGGTCAAGCTACATACTATCGCAGGCGATCAAGAGAAGACGATCGTCTTGATCCCGACAAAACGATAAAGGAGCAATTTAATCAGCTGAGGATTGCTGATAATGATTTGTATCCTGCGTTCTTCGAGATCAATGGTTCCAGATATATGGTTCGCATCACCAGGGCCGAGGGATTATGAGCAAACAATCGAATCTATATGAGCGGATGAAGCATGGTGATACTCCGCTGGTAATAGCGGAAATTGGTGCAAAGTATGGAGGTCTTGAAGTTGTAAAAGAAATGGTGTGTGCAGCGAAAGAGTGTGGAGCAGATACTGTTAAGTTCCAAACATATCGCGCCGAAACTATTTCCACACCAGGGAGCTACTTTACTTTTGAGGATGGCACGCGTGTTTCGCAGTTCGATTTCTTTAAGGCGAATGAACTTACCGCTGATGATCACGAGACGCTGGATTCGTTATGCAGCGAACTTGACATAGGATGGGCCTCCACACCCAGTCATATTTGTGATCTCGAGTTACTAGAACGATACGACTTGCCATTTTATAAGACGGGTTCCGATGATCTTACAAACCTGCCGTTTTTACGTGCAGTTGCTGAAAAAGGCAGGCCCATGCTCGTGTCGACAGGTATGTGCACGCTGGGGGAGATCGAGGCAGCGGTTAATGTCGTATTGCGGACAGGTAACTCACAGTTAGTGCTCTTGCATTGCGTAGTTTCGTACCCTTCAATCGCGGAAGATGCGAACCTTAGGGTGATAGAGACCCTACAAAACGCATTTGGATTGCCTGTGGGTCTCTCCGATCATACGCAGGATGAATTTACCAGTATCTTGGCCACAGCGATGGGTGCCACGGTCATCGAGAAGCACTTTACACTGGACCACGCACTTAATCTTCCGGATCACAAAGCATCGCTCGATCCGGGCCAGTTCAGTCGTCTGGTGGAACGTGTCAAGCTCGTACCGAAGGCGCTGGGTGATGGGGTAAAATGCATTCTGCCCACGGAAGAGAAGTGGCGCGAGGCGGCGAGAAAATCCTTGTTTGCGGCATTTGATATCCCCGCAGGCACCAAGATCACTGAACAGCACATCAACATTCGTCGCCCGTCCGGAGGCATTCATCCTCATCATTTATCTTTGGTGCTGGGCCGATCTGCGAAGACGTTGATTCCGGCCGGAAGTTTGATAGATTGGGATATGTTCTAGTGTCAGTCGCTACAACATTTGAACAATTATTGAATATCTACTGGCTTAGACCAGAGACCGCTATATGGCGGGAACTGGACATAAGGGTAATGCGCGAATTCGCGTTTGCATCACCTTCGTTGGATTTAGGGTGCGGTGACGGGATTTTTTCTTTTATTCGTGCCGGGGGTACTGTTAGTGCGCAATTTGATGCATTTCTCTCGGTGAGAAACCTAAATGACTTTTACAAGAATGTTGATGTTTATGATGCCTTTCAAAAGGACAAAACGACATATGTCGTGGATCCCCCACATTACCGGATAGATGTTGCGTTCGATAACAAGGAAAACTCTCTAAAAAAGAGTGACCAACTCAAGCTTTATCACAGCTACGTAGCAGGCGATGCAAATCGGAGACTTCCATTTACTGAGGAGAGTTTTAACTCGATATTCTCAAACATTGTTTATTGGCTCGATGAACCCAAAACAATATTGAAAGAAATATACCGAGTGCTCCGTCCTGGGGGGCACGTATGTTTGATGCTGCCAAATCATACATTTCCTAATTTCAGTTTTTATAACCAACTTTACGCAAAAACTCATAACAAGAAGTTTGTTTTCTTGGAACAGTTAGACAGGGGCCGCTTTAAGGACAACATTCGACAAGCTCATTCGGATCACGAGTGGCGAAAAATCTTTAGACAAACCGGATTTGAAATAGCAATGCATAGAAAGCATTTATCCAAGACGGTAATCCAGATTTGGGATATAGGATTGCGTCCACTCTTTCCAGTTCTGAAGAAAATGGTGGATCAAATACAGCCAGACCGTTATCAGGACATAAAAAGTGAATGGGTCGATACCGTGCGTCGGTTTCTCGAACCGATTGTAGAAATGGACAGCGAACTCGGGCAAGGCGTTGAGGCAGCATTTCATTGTTATGTTCTTGAAAAGTAAAAATTGGTTGTTCTTATCAAGTTATGGCATCAACAGGAAGAAAGGTTGTTTGTATTCACCAACCGGATTTCGCTCCGCACCTCGGGTTTTTTCATCGCTTACTCATTTCACATCACTTTGTTCTACTGGATGATGTTCAGTTTATTCGCCGAGGTTGGCAGCATCGTGATCGAATAAAAGGGCCCCATGGGGCTGCATGGCTCACGCTGAGTCTACGCAAGGGTAATTATCATCAATTGATCAGAGATGTCGTTTTGTTAAACGATTCGAGGTGGATATCAGGAAATCTAAATTTACTTCGTGAGTGCTACAGGAAAAGCAGGCATTTTGACGAGGTATTTCCGCAGGTGGAGGCCATCTACAGATCAGGTCATTATCGGATGATTGATTTCAATCGCGCACTACTTGAGCTTGCCTTTAAGTTTCTTGATATATCCATTCCGATAACTTATGCCTCTCAGTATGGCATCAAAGTCAGAAGTAGCGAGCGATTGGTCTTACTGGTAGACGCAATTGGCGGAGACACGTATTTGACCGGCCCTGGGTCCCGTGACTACCTTGACGAGGAAATATTTCAAAAATCGGGAGTGAAGGTAATGTGGCAGGATTTCAGACACCCGACTTACCGACAGCTGCATGGTGATTTCGAACCCATGCTTTCCTGTCTGGATGTGCTCTTCAACTGTGGCCGAGGCTCTGCAGACGTCTTGAGGTCAACCACCGATGTCCGAGGCTAGCGACCACAACATTGGCGTTGTGCTGCAAGCGCGCATGGGCTCAACCCGATTACCGGGTAAGACGCTTATGCCGTTGGGTGGTACTCCGCTTCTGGAGTGGATCGTAATGCGCCTTCGGAACTTGGACTGGCCATTGGTGGTAGCTACCAGTGATCACGCGCAGGACGATATGATTGCCAGACTGTGCAACGATATGGGTGTACGGATATTTCGTGGCAGCGAACGGGATGTACTGGATCGCTATTATCAATGCGCAATGGCCCATGGTTTTCGGAATGTTGTGCGCCTGACTGGCGACAATCCCTGCCCGGACATCGAAGAGCTGAAGAATTTGGTTTCGCTGCATCTAAAGACGCAATCCGATTACACGCACAGCTTCGGCGAGTTGCCCATCGGAATGGGTGCAGAGGTATTCAAATTTAGGACATTGGAGCAATCCTGGCGCGAGGCCAATGCAGCCCATCATCGCGAGCACGTGAACGAGTACGTGCTTGAGCAGCCAACCCGGTTTCGTATCAAGAAACTTGAGGTAATGCGCAGTAAGCACGCCCCGCATCTGAGGATGACGATCGATACACAGGAAGATTATCAACGCGTTGCCGGATGGCTGAGCGGTGGCATGGACGTAGATATAGATACCGAGGCGCTGATTGGTCGATGTTCATCCTCTGTCTGAAGTCATCCCATGAGATGGGTATGGGGCATGTGTTTCGTATGATCAATTTGCGCAGAGCCTTGCGAGACCGGGGATGTGACGCAGTCGTGGTCATGCTGGAAACATACCGACCTGCCATGGAATGGTTGGAGAGGGCAGGCGTCGCCCCCGTGCTGGTGTCCACTGAAGCCAGCGGACAGCCGGGCTGGGAAGACGAACTCGCCTTGCGGTTTGGTGCAACGGTTTGGGTGAATGATCGGTTGGACACAGATGCTGATCACGCCACCAAGATAAAGGAACTTGGTCTCCACTTGGTGACGTTTGATGACTTTGGCGGTGGAGCCGCGCATTCAGACGTCAATATCGCGGCACTTGCGGACATTCGCGGTGAAGTTCCGCAGGGTTCAAGAGTGTTAGTGGGGTTGAAATACCTGGTATTGGATTTGGAAATCGCGAAGCATCGCCGAAAACGTACCGAGTCGAACAGCTGGGTCGTCAGCTTGGGGGGCACTGATACGTATGGTATGAGCGTCGTGGTGACGAGATGGTTGAGCAGGCGTCGGCAAGCTGCCACGTTGATATTGGGGCCAGGTTTCGATCACGTGGCAGAGTTGGAAAAAGAAATGCCAGATGAATTTGTGATCAAGAGGTCTGTGCCATCGCTGGCCGTGGAATTCGCAGAGCATGATCTGGCAATTACTGGTGGAGGGATAACCGCATTTGAAGCAGCAGCAGCCGGGCTGCCCACGATTACTTTTGCGAGCGAAAAATGGGAAGTTTCGCATTGCCTATACTTGCAAGAGATCGGGTGTTCCATATTCGGCGGGGAGCACAGCGATATGCAAGCAAATATACTGTCCGAGCCTCTGGATATCGAAAGTATGAGCGTAGCCGCGCTACGTAGCGTAGATGTCAAAGGCGCGGACCGAGTGTGCAACACCTTATTGGAACTTTTGCATTGAGCATTGACGGCGCTGGATGGATCGGCGATTGGAGAATCGGGCGAAAATGGTTGTGACTCAATCCGTAAGGAAGGACAGATAGGCAAATGAATATCTTGGCGATTGGCGCACATTTTGATGACGTCGAACTGGGTTGTGGAGGCGCATTGGCTCGCCACGCGCACATGGGCGATAACGTCTATGTCTATGTTGCTACTGTCTCAGGATTTTCGAACCAGTACAAACAGGAAGTACGATCTAGCGCAACCGCGCTTGCAGAGGCGCGTGAGGCGATGAATATACTTCGCGTGAAGGAATTGTTATGTGGCGGCTTCAAGACGCTCGAAGTTGAGTTCGTAGACGCACTGAACATAGAGATTCTCAAGATCGCACAGGAGAAAAAAATAGATCAGGTTTATGCCCATTGGGCAGGGGATATCCATCATGATCATGCGGCTGTGGCCAAGGCTTCTCTGCACAGCTGTCGACATGTGCCGAGGATGTTGATGTATCGTAGCAACTGGTACCACTCCACCTTGGAATTTCGGGGGAACTTTTACGTTGACGTAACCAAGTACTGGGACATAAAGGAAAGGGCCATCCTTGCCCACGTCACGGAAGTGGACCGCACTGGGGAGAAATGGACAAGCTTCTTCAAGAACGAAGCGGAAAACGCCGGTCAGCGCATTGGCGTTAGGTACGCCGAGGTATTCGAAGTGGTCAAGTGGTTGGAAGTTTGAACAGAATGTCGACCGATTGGGGTTTCGACACATGAACGTATGTCCAGTTTGCGGGGCGAAGAATATTCAGCTTTTCATGAAGGGTGTCTTCGATTGCAAGGCAACCAAAGTAATGGAGTGCGGTCAATGCGGCCTGCAGTTTCTTCATCCGCTGATGACGGAAAAGGAGGAGGAAGAATACTATGCAGGCTATTATACCAAGCAGCAGGATAGACATTACAGAAAGATCAGGTTGCCGGAGATACAACGGAGAGCCTTCGAGCATTACGATCAGTACCGCGCCAACTATCTGGAATTGATCTCCGGGTGCAGGACCATACTGGAGATAGGAAGCGGGACCGGCGGTTTTCTGAGATTCACGAGACAATATAATCCGACAGCGAGGTTGGTGACCGTTGAACGCTGTCGCGATAACGTTGACTTCATCAACCAGTGCTTCGGAGACAGTGTTGAGGTGGTCGGAAGTCTGGAGGGGGTAGAAGGATCAGGATTATTTGATCTGATTGGTGCGTTCGGTGTGTTGGAACACGTGCGAAACAGCCAAAGCTTTCTATACAGTCTTCGCAAACATATTTCAACTGGAGGGCGGATTGCGCTGAACGTCCCGAATAAGGCGAATGCGTTGGTTTATGACTACGCCCTGGAGGAGTTCAGAAAATTTACGTATATGAAACAGCACTACTACACCTTCACTGAGCAGGCATTCGAGGTGCTTGCGGCGCAGACAGCGTTGCAGATAGAGAAATTTCATTATATGCAGGTTTGGGGCTTGGATAATCATCTTTCATGGTTACGATATGGGGAGCCAAGGGATTTCAGCGACATTACCAGGCTGCTTTCGCAGAAGACGATCGACTCGTACAACAGCGATATGATCGAGCGAAAGAAAACTGACTTGATGATGGCTGTACTAAGGCTGGGAGCGTGAGCAGTGCGGATAGATAAATCTCTGAGATTTGCTAGACGATGGCTGGTTCCGCCCGGCATTTACGATTTGTTGAAAAATGTCAAGCAAGGTAAATGCCGCAGGCCAGGGAATCTGACCCGCGAAGAAATCGTGCTCTTGGAAGAAAATCAGTTACTTAAGGATCGTCATTTGGGGTCTCGGTGTTTCATTCTTGGCGCCGGCCCGTCAATACGGGAGCAGGATATTTCCAAGCTCCAAGGGGAGTATGTTATCAGCGTAAGCAATACGTTCGTTCATCCCGAGTTTTCGCGCATCAGGCCTAGATATCATGCCTTGCCACCGCTCATCAAGAACCATGGAGTATTGCACTCTGAGGAAAAGTTTATGGGCTGGCTGCGGGCTATGGAGATACGCACGGTTAATGCAGAGATGTTCATGCACATCGGAGATAGGGAACTTGTTGAACGAAACGGACTTTTCAGGAACCGGACAATACACTGGGTGGAGTACCAGAGCGAATGGGATGAAAGCTTTGATACCCCGGTCGATCTGACTTGTATTCCGTCGATATGGTCGGTTTCCGAGCTTGCGTTAACGGCGGCGCTCTACCTTGGGTTTGACAAGATCTATCTACTTGGAATTGATCATGACTGGTTCAATGGGGTGCTGGTGTATTTCTACGACCACACAAAGGACCACTCTCTACGCCCAGACGAGAAGGACCTGGCTTTCATAGACAGCGAATTCCAGATGCGGAGACATTCGAAAATCTTTAGAAAATATAAATACCTCTACTCGATCAAAAATAACATATACAACGCCAATGCGGATCCCGATCATTACATGGACACGTTTCCGAAAGTGGAGTTCGATACATTGTTTAGCCAGCACGCTGCGTAAAGTAACATGGGTCTTAGGCAATTTAGAAAAACTATTCAGAGGGCGCTCTAGGCAAGTCGAGGTTTGCATGCCTGGCGTTCTTGTAAAAAAATGGTTGTGCGGCCGCCGCTGGAGTTTCATATTTCACTTCCGGTAAAGTTTGTGAATTTCCATCAAATAGCGAGCCAAGGTTCAAGCTACCATTTACTGCGATTTGTTCGTTGGTCGTTGCTCTGTATCAATGTCGGCGAGTCATTTTGACCCGTCTATAGGTATCTCGCTGAACCAGTGTTCCAAAATTCTGCATATAAAAAGACTGAAAGGCGATATGAAGATTTCGCGGTTTGGTTCCGCGCGAGATCAATAACTATATCTGTCGATGCATGACTCATAGACATTGCGACAAAGGCTGGTATATGCCTACTTGAGAGATCTTGATAAATGTGGAAATTTGCAAGAGAAATTGGTAACAAGATTAATAGAGCCGTTCTGCTAAAACGGCAAAGCTGGTTAACTAGAGTAGCAGGTGTAATACACGTGGGAGCGAATACGGGCCAAGAACGTGAGTTGTATGAACAGTATGGCCTTCATGTCGTATGGATAGAGCCAATACCGGAAGTATTTCTGCAATTAAGAAAGAACATTGGCGAATATGAAAATCAGACAGCGTATCAGGCCTTGATAACTGATAAGGACAATGGTACGTACGATTTTTATGTTGCAAACAACGACGGAGCCTCGTCATCTATTTTGGAATTAGGTCTGCATAGGGATGTCTGGCCAAGTGTAGAATATGAAGACAGATTGTCGCTACGGAGCATGACCTTAGACACGCTGCTGCAAGATAAAGGCCTTTCGGGCGATATATATGATGCGCTTGTCATGGATACACAGGGCTCGGAGCTGCTTGTGCTGAAAGGTGCTACCAGATTCTTGGAGCGTTGCGAGTATGTTCAAACGGAAGCGGCGGATTTTGATGCTTACAAAGGATGTTGCAAGGTCAACGATATTACAGCGTATTTAGAATCCAAGGGCTTTAGGCTTCTGAAATCTTGGCCCTTCGCCAAACACGCCAACGGTGGGCAATATTTTGATTTACTTTATAAAAATAAATGAGAATCAACATAAAAAAAATGTTGGGTCCTAGGGGCCTGGGGCTTTATGATTTTGTCGCGCAGCCTGAACTAACTGCTAAGTGGGGCGGTGCATTTAACGGGCAGGAGTTTAGGCGCGCTATATTTGATGAGCTATGTGAATCGATATCATTTGAGGCGATCATTGAAACGGGCACGTATCGCGGAAATACGACGGCTTACATGGCCAAGGCAAAGATCCCAATTTATACGGTGGAATTCAATGCACGCAACCATAGCTATGTGTTTATACGATTTATTTTTAACTCGAAAGTGCATGTGGCGAATAATGACAGTCGAGCGTTTTTAAACGATCTTGCTCTGAAAATCGATGTTCCCAAAGAAAAAGTATTTTTCTATTTGGATGCACATTGGAATGCAGATTTGCCGCTAAGGAAGGAACTGGAGATAATATTTTCTACTTGGCGAGACTCGATAGTCATGATCGACGACTTTGAAGTACCAGGTACGGGATACGCTTTCGATGATTATGGCGCGGGCAACGTCCTGAATCTGCAGTATTTGCGGAAAACCCGTTACTTCGACGACTATAAGATATATTTTCCCGCTAAAGATGAAAATTCCGAAACCGGACAGAAAAGGGGCTGCGTCGTGCTCACCAATTCGCGAAAATGTGCGGAAGTATTAAATCAATCAAATACGTTGGTCGGTTGGAAAACATAGGCTACGTCGTGTGCTGCATTAGAGGACGCGTGCGTTTAGCGATACAATTACGAATGGCAAAACGTGACCTGGCGAGGTTTTATTAAAAGGCAGAAGCTGGAACAATCCGCTCAACGAAAAAACTCGGACGCAACTATAAAATTTAACTTGTCTAGAGCGTACACTGTCAACCGGAAAAGTCCCGATATCGCGATGGGGTTGAAAAACCTGTCGCTGGTTATTGAGATCGCAGTTGATACAGGCGTCGAAACAAAGCGTAGCCGGGCATTATTCGAAGTATGTCCTTCAGTTGTTCAATATTACGTCGCTTCACATACCAGGCAGCGCCTATGATAGGGAGAAATTGTATGGGCACAGTAGGTGCATAGGGGGGTGGTATCGGTCCCTTCTGATGGTGTAACCAGTGAGCTAACTGTTCGTGAACATGGCCATGGGGTGACCTCTCAATGTCGCCATTACCACGCTGATGGTATTGCGAGGTGTCTATGGCTTGAGAGGCATTCTTCAAATTCTTTTCGGAAACTTCCAGCCCGTTCTCAGTAAGAAATTTTCTAAGCTTATGGGCTATTTGCAAAGGATCACTCATAAGCATCGCGTGCGAGATCAGTAAACGCGGATATCTGTCGGAAACAACGACCGCAGCGCGAGTGTAGCTGTACCAAAGATCAAGACCGATTTGAATTGGTATTGAAGTCATATCTTCTATCGAAAACGCGGTTTCCTCTGGTGCGCGCCACAAAACTATGCAGAGCGGATTCACAAACTTTTCCCAGACGGGCAGGGTCATACAGAAACGCGCGTCTTTCCAGACGGCCAACGAGTCGCTAGGGGAAATGTGTTCGATAATCTCTTTCATGCGAAAGCTAAGTTCGTCCCCCGTTTCTAGTGGCGCTGAAACGGGTTTGTAATGCCCACACCAATGCCAGGAACTAAGCGCCTTGTAGACTTCTCTGGCACTGAGACCTGTGCTCTCAAGAAATTTACGTGCAGGATTGGGGTAAGAGCGAGAGAGAATTGCCTCGTTTACACGAAGTATGGCTATACTTTCAAAGTAACCGTACTTGTTATGTTTGCTGCCTCTTTTTAATTCTCTGCGTGGTCCTACATCCAGACCCAACTCCGCAAGCATTGAGGTTAGGGCCGATGAGCCGCTCCTAGGGGCGCTGAGCACGACCACGACTTTTGGTTTCATCTCGGATGTAATCTAGCGTTCCGATTATTGAATACGCTGCGAAGCTGGGAAAACTTGCTCACCACTGCCCGTGTCATGAAGCGAAAAAGATACGAACTGGAAATCTTTCCGGGGGATCGCATGAGCATATGAAGACAATGTCGACTCGTAATGGTCACGTCCCCTTGTCGAGACGCCTTATGTAGAATTAGGAGATCCGCACGGTCACGAAACACGGTTTTCAATCGAACTCTTTCCGTCTCCGTGTAGTCACTTAGCATTTCATCGACGTGATCGTCCAGTCTGGAAAGATTCCGTATGTGGGCGTCGTAGTCCGCGTTATGTAGTCCTGAGGGATGTACTCGGTACTCAGACAATGGTTCGTTACAGAATTTGCACTCGTGTTCCTTCGCTAAACGCAGACAAAGATCGTAGTCTTCGTAGAGAGTCATATCTTCGTCAAAGCCTCCGATATTTGTGAGAATGTCCTTGCGAACCATCAGACATCTCGGCGCACTTCCCAGCATTCCAAGCATAGGCTCAAAGATATTTCCCTGCAGTGGAGTTTCAAATCTAAGGCCTCTGAAACTGCCAGCTTCGTCGATGATGCGGACCTGAGAGTATACCCATCCAACGTCGGAGTTCTGGTCGAGGATCGCGTGCTCATTTTCCAGTTTTTTTGAGCACAGTCGATCATCGCCGTCCAACCAGGTGATGAGGTCTCCGGTGGCTGCGAGAATTCCTGAATTTCGGTTCTTAGATATCCCACAATTTGAACTGTGATAAACCGGTTTTATCCAATCTGGGAATTTCCTTGCATAGTGGTCGATCAGGAGCTGCGAACCGTCCGTCGAACAGTCATCCGCTATAACGATTTCATGAGGCGTTAAACTTTGTGCGATGCCGCTATCAACGGCTTCGGCAAGCAGTTCCTTCTGGTTGTATGAGGTGATTACCAGGCTGATTCGAGCCATATTTCGCTATTTGGTTCTGAGCCAGAAGGAGCCCCCGTACCGGGAAACATCAGCCAAATCGGGCCTGTCAAACACCGGGTCTATTAATGATCTCAAGGCGGTGTCCCGCGAGATAAAGGCATTCGGCAACAAAATGTCGAAGTTGTTGTGGCCTGCAAGCAGAGCTGCAGCCAGAAGGTATTGTTCGTTGTAGTAGCGATCTGTCCAGCTGGGAGGATAATCGCTGGGCAAAAATATATCGTGAACCTGCACCAAAACACCGTCTGCCAACGCCGGCATTATCTCCAAGAAGAACACAGTCGCATCGGAGTTCATGAATGACCTGTGTGATCCGTCAAAAAACAATATGTCGTTGGCGCCTATTTGATCAAATATGGACGTATCTTGTGCTTCGAGGGGGATTCGCAGTACGACATCGCAAATACCATCTATGTCGGCGCGCGGAGAGGGATCTATAGAAACTATGTTTGTGTCGAGGTCATGTTGGTTTACAGATGCTCGGGCGATTTTTGTAGAGATGCCCGATCCGATTTCCATGTACAAGCGCGGTCTGTATTGAGCAAGCATTGCATACAGGCAAAACGAGTCGAGACCCGGCAGCCAGGGATTAGTCAGGATAGGTTTCCCGTTATAGTCCTCGAGGAGCCCATTTGTTTCAACGTACTCGTCCCTGAAGGCGAGAAGCTTTGTAAGCTCGCGCTCGTAGTTAATACGGAAGGACTCCAGGACTCCCGCGAGTGCTTGGTTGGTAGCACGATCATAACCCCATCGCGGTGAATTATCCGCCGAAGTCGGATAATTCAGCGCGATAGAATGCGCGTGCGTTTTGCCGAAAATCTTGCTCGCAATTTTTCGATATCGGTTCTTGGTCATCTTCTGAGAGTTTCGCGCAGAGAACCGCGAACCCGGCGCCACAACATAGGAAGAGCTCTATTTCGTAGAATCTCGAAAGTCGAATAATATTTCCGCATAACCAATCGTCTCTCCGGTTCCCACGAGGTTGACCAGCTAGCTCCTGAAGTCGCCATAACACATATATCACGGTCAAGATACTCGTAAACCGGACTCATGGCGAGAAAAACCTTAAGTATCCATTCGTAATCCGCAACAATCCTAAGTTCCTCGGAAAATAGACCTGTCTTCTGAAATAACGATCTCTTGGCGAAGATGGTTTGATGTATGATGGTCTTCCTCGCGAGAAAATCTCTTGTAATCATCTCCGGCTGTTTATGAGCCACCAGCCTCCCGTCAAGGTCCCATATTATGTTACCGTACAGAAATTCAAGCGACGTATTGGAAGAAAAATTGCGCGCCACGTCATCCAGTACCTCGTTATCTGCGAAGCGATCGTCAGAGTTCAAGAAGAAAACCACCTCTCCGGTAGCGGCACAGATGCCTTTGTTCATGGCAGAATAGATCCCATCGTCCGGTTCGGACGTGAGATGAGCGATTGAATGCCGGTACTCCTGCAGTATGTCGAGTGTGCTATCAGTAGATCCACCATCGATAACTATGTGTTCGATATGAGGGTATGTCTGCCCGATGACACTTTTCAAACAAGCACGAACAGTGCTTTCGGAGTTCAGCGAAACGGTTACGATGGAGAACGTCAACATTCCACGAAGTAGAGTTCAGTGATCAGAAAAACCGCCGGACAGAAAATGCGATATGAGTGAAAATCTCTACGAGTGGAGTCTGTGTAGATCATGAAAGATGAAATAGAATCCGTACCGGAGACCATCGAGCCGATTTCATTCGTAGTCTGTTGTCACGCACGTTCAGTACTAAGGTAGATCGATACACAGAAAACTCAAGGTCGGCGCGTGGACTCCTGCAGATAATGCTGCTTTGTGCGCGCGGCTGTACGACCGCAAGGGATAGCAGACTATCTTGGCTCCTCAGGGAGCGTTTATAATATCGCACGAAAAACAATGGTAGTCACTGCGTTCGAGATCGTGTCGGTTGCGATTTGCATACGAAGTTTGCTTGGTGTTCTGTAAATAGAATAATGAAACTACCGAAGGCATTGCGATGGGATCGCCTCAGGCTCCTCATGAGGAACAGGAAATCGCTGTACTTCGCGCCTCCGGGTCACTTTTATTCGCCGATCCCGGATCTCACCGAACTGCCACCTGAAGATCGGACCTTCGCGGAGCTGGAAACTGATGTTTCCATGTCCATCTCGTTGAACTCCGAGCAACAAAGAAAATTGGTAGCGCAATTGGCTCGCTACTCTGGAGAGTTTTGCTGGGGGATGGAAATTGACCCCGGTATGCGCTTTCATTTCAAACAGGAATGGTTCCGAGAAGGTGATGCGATAATCTTGTACGCCATGCTCCGCCACTTCAGGCCTAAACGGGTGATCGAGGTGGGATCAGGATTTTCCTCGGCGCTGATGCTCGATACAAACGATAAGTTTCTAAATGGAGAAATCGAGTTTACTTTTATAGAGCCCTATCCGGATCGGCTAATGGGCATACTACGCGCCGAAGATTCGGCGCACAGCATTATAGAAGCGCCGGTCCAGCAAGTAGACCGGAATAGATTCAGCGAATTACAGGCTGGTGACATGCTATTTGTTGATTCTTCCCATGTATCAAAAGCCGGCAGTGACGTGAATTATTTGATATTCGATATTGTTCCTTCATTGAAGGAAGGAGTGCTGATACATTTTCACGACATTTTCTGGCCATTCGAATATCCGCGAGAATGGTTAGCGAGGGGGGTTGCGTGGAACGAGAATTACCTTATAAGGGCTTTTCTGCAATACAACACGAGTATTGAAATGCTGCTTCTCAACAGTTACATAGGACAAAAAGAAAGCGCCTGGCTAGAGAAGAACCTGCCTATCTTTTTGGCAAACACCGGGGGTTCAATGTGGTTGCGGAAGCGCGAGGACGCGAGGGACGTGGCATGAAAATCACACAAGCCTTTCAAACCGGCTTAATCAATCTGTAAACATTGTGGCCATACTTCAATAAGTACCGCGCGATAGCCAAGTTCCGGTGTCTCATGAGAAGAAAGCGCAATACGGAAACGTAATAATAATGAGGCGGGAAATATTGCCTCTGTACCCGGAGGCGCTCCGTTACATGTACTTCCGAATTCGGAAGGTCGCTGCTCACGCCACTCGTATCAAAGTCGGCAAATGTCAAAGGAACATACCGAGTAGTAGCATGGTGGCAGAGAATAGCGCGAACCATAAAATCGTAATCACCGGCTATACGGAAAGTCTCGTCGTAACCTCCGAGATCGAGAAAGAGAGAGCGTTTTATCAACACCGCCGGATGATATATTGTTCTCGTAAGTAAGTAACCGACATCCACCCGTCGAGGTTGTTTTCTAAGTTCCAGTCCATTACCCCCATGATCATAGATCAGGTCGCCGTAAACCAGGTCTTCTGCTACGTTGAGGAGAAATATGTCCTTAAACAAACTGGTACTATGTATCCTGTCTCCAGCGTTGAGAAAATATAGATACTCGCCGCGGCTTAGCGTGGCGCCCTTGTTCATGGCGGAGAAGATGCCGGCATCCGGTTCCGAGATGAAGTGAGAAAGAGTGTGCTTGTGGTATTCGATCTCTTTCTGAGTTCCGTCTTTCGAATCTCCATCAATAATGATGTATTCGAGTTGATTGAAAGTCTGGTTGAGAACGCTCTCCATAGTACGTCGAATACGTTGTTTTTCGTTGCAACATACAGTGATTACTGAGACCTTTTCTTTCGCGATAGACATGCAACAATAATATAAATGAATTGAGCGAGAAATGCTTTCAAGGGCGATCCATGGCAGTTTTGTCAGTCCATTATATGCGTGAAGTGTGCGTGGGTGCTAACGGTGCGTAAGACCCCATTGGTTTCCGTAGTAATGCCTGTTCGTAACAGCGAGAAAACGATTGGTTTGGCGCTCGAGTCAGTGTTGCATCAGACGCATGGAAACCTGGAAGTTCTAGTAGTAGACGACTCTTCTGAAGATAACTCGTCGACTATAGTGGAGGCCTATGGAGATTCCAGAATTCATCTATTGCATCACAATACAAGACGTGGGCCCGGCGCATCACGAAATACTGGCATTAGCCGGGCGTCAGGAGATTGGATCGCATTTATTGATGCTGATGATATGTGGACCAAGGATCGACTGGATTATCTTTTGCGTGCAGCGTCGGGCTTTGATGATGTAATGGTATGTGACAGCATTTCTGTCTGCGTCGCGGATCGCGGAGGACTGAAACCGCTATATTCTAACTGGACAAGAATTGATCTAAAGCTGATACATGAGAACAAATTATTCAACCTGGAGAGGTTCCTAGGGCTGTCGAAGTGGACGGTCCAACCAATGATACCCCTGTCGCTCGTTCGTCATCATGGAGTCATGCAGCCGGAGCGGGATTATGCGGAGGACATAGAATTCTTGCTGCGGCTACTTCATAAAGACGTGGGAATGGTAATCGAAGAAAGGGAAATGTATCTTTATAGAAGAGGTCACGATTCGATAAGCCGCAATCCACAACGCGCATCGATTTTTAGGCACACCCTGGAAAAGCTTTTGAGAGAGCTCGATCTGTCTGAACCGGAACGTGAGGCCTTGCAAAGCAGGATCGATGGTCTAGAAATTCAGGAACAATACCTTAATTTTGTTGGTGCGATGAAAAGAGGGAACCTGGCGAGATGCATGAAAAGTGCAGCAGTGGAACCCCGAATTCTGGCGGAGTTGCTGCGTAGGCTACCGGGAACCCTGAATATCCGACGACATCAACTGGTTGACAAACTCAGATACCGGAAACGATGAAGAGAGTCATCACCTTCGGCACTTTTGATGTATTCCACGTAGGACATCTGAGGATTCTTGAGAGAGCAAGGTCCTATGGAGACTACCTGATTGTAGGTGTATCGTCCGACAGTCTAAATGTGTCCAAGAAGGGCAGACATGCAGTTTACAGTCAGGAAGAACGTCGGGAGATCGTATCAGCTTTGAGAGTCGTTGATCAAACGTTCTACGAAGAATCCCTGGAGAAGAAGAGGGAATATCTCGAAGCCTACGCCGCGGATGTCCTCGTCATGGGGGATGATTGGGCCGGTAGATTCGATGAATTCAAGAATATCTGCGAGGTCATCTATCTCCCGCGCACGCCGGCAATATCGACGACCGCAATAATCGAAAGTATCAAGCGTTGACAACCCCTGTTTTCGGGTATCCAGCCGTAACCTGCAATCGACCATATGAAGATTGATAAGCGAAGACCGAAGCACTGGCTCTTGCTCATCGTTTTTGGTGTGAATTGCGTGATCGGCATGATGGCACGATGCATACTGGCGCGAAAATCACGCGTAGTTTTGTATGGACATAAACTGCATGGAAATTTGCTCTCTGTATTTGAAGAGATAGAAGGGAACAGAAGAAATTCTGATCTATCGGTGGTTTACCTGACAATGGACCCTGCATATCGGGAGGAACTCAGGAGGTCCGGGATCAATGCCTTTGCCGCGTATAACGTCCTGGAAATGATCGCTGTATGTAGGTCGGTCGCGATCGTTACAGATCATGGCCCCCACGCGCTCTTATTACTCTTGAAATTCACCGATATGCCGTTTTTTGATGTGTGGCATGGAATACCGTTCAAGGGTTTTGACAAGCAGGACTTCAAGTACTTGCAGAACTATAGAAAGTTATTCGTTGCCTCACCGTCTATGAAACGCATGTATGAGGAAAAGTTCGGTTTTCGGGAACGGCAGATCGTGGTTACCGGCTACGGGAGAACGGACAAGCTTGTCAACGGTGGTTTCACCAAGAATGAGTTGATGGATAAATATGGTTTGGCGCCAGAAAGCGGGAAGACAGTTCTCCTGGCGCCGACCTGGCATCACGATCGCCAGACAAGGAGAGTCATGCCGTTCGGTTGGGAAGTCGATGAAGTCATGGAGAAATTGACAGAATTTACCGACAAGACCGGTCATCTGATTATTGTTCGCCTGCACCTCAACAGCCCGTCAGGGAGCTCCCATGGGCCCGGGCGTATTCGCTTCATGTCTTCGGATGACTACCCGATAGCGGAGGAGATACTGGCTCTCAGCGATGTGCTGGTAAGTGATTGGTCATCCATTATTTTTGACTTCTTGCTCCTTCGCAGGCCCACAGTGTTCGTGGACAGCGAGCCACCCTTCAATAAGGGATTCTCTTATGGTCCGGAAAATCGATTCGGACCGCTGGTGCGGACGCCGGCGCAACTCATTTCCACACTGGAGCGTGTTTGCGATGACCCTGTAAAATCATTGCACGAACACGAGCAGAAAATGGAAGCAGTGATGCAAGAAGTGTACGGGGGATTTGCGGATGGCAAGGCTGGGAAAAGGTATGTCGAAAATATAAAGAAATACTCTGTAGGTGGTTCCGGTTAAATCTCGAATGGAGATTTTTCTGGAAAGTAGCTGTCAAGGAATCGGAATATCAGCGCATCGAATCTGGAGGTATCCGAATCAGAGCTTATAGGCTCGTTGATGCAAAATGTCGCATATTTACTGGTCAACAGCAATTCTCTCGATACGGGACGGAAGAAAGGGCTGGCAACGTTGACATACCTGTTAAAGACGGCTGCGTTGTTGTGCGGAACGAACTTAACCTTGTCTATGTAGTACCCGTAATAGGGAAACAGTGAGCAAGGTACTTTTATGTCTGTCTTGCTGCGGAATCTGTTTTTCGCCGTTTTGGTAAACTCGTGGCTGGCCCTCGATTCGAGTTCGTAGAGAATCGATTTCAGCTGACTATACGGTACATGCAGTATTTTATTCGTTAGTGGTTTACCGAACAGCTCATAAATCAACACTCGATCGTTATGGGTTGCCCAGACTTCGGAGCTGTCTGATTCATCCGCCGGCTCCTTTTTAACGACATCCGGGGAGAGGTACACGATGGCCCGGCCGTCAGGGGCGAAGAAATCCGAATACCTGGATTCGTGGCCGAAAAAGAAATCATCATTTAGGTAGAGGTAGCGTTCATTCAGCCCGGGTATGTGGTGCAGGCAGGTTTCTATAGCATGGGCATTGAACGTGGGTAGCGCCTCACGGTCCGGAAAGATCTCTTTGTGGTCAACCACGTGTATCTGTGGGTGCTGCAGATTCAACCATGAGGGAATCTGGTTATCCGTTACTATGTAGATATTACGCACATACTTCGCATAGAGAGAGAGAGAGCGAAGCGAATATTTCAGTTCATCTCTATTGTGGAATCGAGAATGGTGTGTTGATGAGGGATGGATTTCAGTCGGATTCTCAATTTTCTGATAAAACTTCTTCTTTTCCAACCAAACCGGGTCGCGGCCATCCACCCAGGTGTACACTGCATCAACAATTTCATGGGTGGAATCGCCGAGTCTTGAATCATTTACGGATGCAGTCGGAAGAGCGTATGGCGCTAGCCTGTAGCGGAGAGTTACCGCCACCTCGAGAGCAGGCCCCAAGAGAAGCCGGGCGAAGTTTCTAATTTGCCGAGCAAAAAACGTTGAGGCCATGATGGGAGAACGCAGGTCAGATAAAATCCAGGTGAGACACTTCTACAAGCGGTTCGAAGTCGCTATATTCGCGAGTTGGTAGCTTGGCAGCATGTTCGGTTTAATACAAGAAGCTAGGAATTTGAGGAAAACGAAAGTCGAACCTTTGGTAGTCCATATGACGCAACATGTGGGCCTTTACGGGCACACCGATTCACCAAGTTATGCCCCGGAGCTATTGCCGATACATCGACCTAGATCAGGATGAACGAGGAGACCCTCGTTCTGAAAATCTTAACTAATATAGGTAATGATATCGATTTAATGGTTTAGGCGATTATAGTGGAAAAACAAAAGAAAACACCCTGCATAGCAATCTTTACCGGGACCAAGGCGCAATTCATAAAGATGGTTCCTATAGCCTTCGAACTCCAGCGCCGCGGCGCTGAGTATCGCTTGATAGACACGGGTCAGCATGGCGCATTGATCAAAGATATAATTGGGAAATACGGACTGGACGAGCCGGACGTCAAGTTGACCAAGGGGGAGGGTGTGTCGAGTCTGTTGGGGGGGCTGGGCTGGTTCGCGAGCCTCCTCTGGCGCTACATTCTGCGGGGCAGCAAGAATTTCGAGGAATTGTTTGGTAGCAGTTATGGATATGCCTTGGTGCATGGGGACACTGCATCAACACTGGTCAGCACACTCGTCGCCCGCCGCGGTGGCCAGAAGGTTGTTCATGTGGAGGCGGGTCTGCGCAGTTGGGATTACCTGAACCCATTTCCCGAGGAACTGATCCGCATCGTCGTGATGAAGATGGCGGATGTGCTCTTTGTGCCATCGGAAGGCGCCATGTCGAACCTACGAAGAATGAAACTGGAACACAGAGCCCACCGGATCCCGGACAACACATTGTTGGACACGGTGCGCCATGACCTGGCCGAAGCGGGCGAACCACCAAGTGATTTACCAGCGCGCTATTGCGTGGTCACCTTACACAGGTTGGAAACCCTCTACCGGCGTGCTGCGCTGCGCCGGGCTGTGGAAGTGATCCTGGATGCTCATGAACGGGCGCCGGTGGTACTGGTGGGCCACCACCCGACAATGAGAAGGTTGGACGTGTCGGGATTCGGCGACCGGTTGTCGGAGGCGGGCGTAATGATTAAACCGCTTATGGACCACGGGCGTTTCCTGGCGCTGCTCCAGGGTGCGGAATTCCTGATGACGGACGGCGGTTCGGTTCAGGAGGAGGCCTCTTACCTTGGCGTGCCGACCCTTCTGCTGCGCCGTAACACCGAGCGCGACGAAGGGCTGGATACCAATGTTTGTCTCTCGCGCTGGGACGCGCAGACGATTCATGAGTTCTTCGCGAGTTACCCGTCATACAGGCGGGAGCCGGTCTTAAGAACGGCGGAAAGCCCGAGTTCCGTCATTGTGGATGTTCTGGAAAACTTGGCAGCAGGCGCCTCGGAAGCGGATCGCGAACAGGCATGAGATGGGGCGACTCAGTGGATTAGAGATACCCCAATATCGGTTAGCTGCGGTTCGAGAAAAGCGACGGGGGAAGATCGGCCAACCGCCGTGCAGGTAGGCAGAAAATGTTGTCATGGTGAGACAAATTCTCGCACCTGTCGACGGGGATGAGCTTTGAATAACAGCTCTTTGTGCGTGACAGGCGATATATTCTGTAGTCGTTGTACTCAGACAGTATATCTGCCACCTCGCGATGTCCTACATCCTGAATGCCGACTTCGACGCAGAGTATAGGCGCATAGTCCCGGCTGACCGTATTGGCGGCGCCCCTCAGAACCTCCAGTTCGAAGCCCTCTACGTCTATCTTTATCATCGTCACGTTGCCGGCATCTTGGCCGGCCAGGACGTCATCCAGTCTTCGTACCTCGACGGTCTCGAAACGGGAAACATTCTTTGTTTGGCGGAGTGTCGGGCTGACGATGTCGGTGTAGAGGCGAGCTTCGCCGGCAGCGCTGCTTGCCCCCAGCCTGAGTGGGGTGATGTTCGAAAACCCATTCAGATGGATGGTGTTCACGAGGTCGTGGAAGCGCTGTCCCTGTGGCTCCAAAGCAATAACGTGGCCGCTGTTTCCCACCAGCTGCGACGCGCGGGCCGACATCTGTCCCTCGCTGGCACCGACATCGACGAAGGAATCGCCTGGTGCCAGAATGTTTTCCATCATCCGCAAAGTGCCCAGTTCGTAGAATCCGAGGTAGTAGTAGTTCTCCCCAGCCCCGCAGCTTACGCAAATGTCGAAGCCGAACACGGTCGGCGTGATGACACAGCCCCTGATGGGGGGCAATAAAGCGGAGGCAAGTTTCTTGCAAAGGTAAGGCACCAAACGGTGGGGAAAAGTTCTAGCAAGGGCAAAACATGCGGTGTGTATTGTTGTCAGTCGCTGGCGTAGTCTGGCCGACTGATCGTAATCGGCTTTCGAAAGCGACAATTCAGTCGACTGGACGGACTTCATAAGTGCGAGTTGTCTAATGGCCTTGGTAGTCTGTTTGACATGATTCTATAGACAACCATCGCCCGCAATCACGCGTATTCACCTACCGTTGAATTAGGCAGTCCAGGACGTCTTGCCTGGTAAGTATAGACGGTGACGCTAGAATTCGGCGTAGTTCCAGCAGGATCGACACGGACCACGGAGAATTGTGTTGTCGCTTATCGGATAAGTCTAGAAATACGAATGTGAAGTCTTGGAAAAGGCCAACGATGGCCCTAACGAGACGTTTCCGTCGAGATGTCTGGACCTGGGCACCCTACTACCGTGTTGTCGTTCTTTCGTTTCTACGCGGTTCGGCCTCCGACGTAAAGTCCGAAGCGCGGCGCCGTTCTTCAGAATACCGATAGTGCAGTGCCGAAATCTGCTCGGAGATGATCCCGAACAGCAGGGTGAACAGGGCCGACAGGTAGAGCACCGCCCCCATGTTGGTGAACCGATGCAGGGTGAAATACGTGTAGGTGTGCCACAAGGTGCCAACCAGAAACAGACCCAGGCTGATGGGCAGAAAGAAGCGCATGGGAGAAAACAGCGCACCGATCCGCATAATGATAATCAGAAACCGCACGCCGTCCTTCATGATGCGGATTTTGCTCTTGCCCGCCCGCTGCTTCGCTTCTATAGGGACGTAGCCCACCGGGTGGCCGCAGCGGAAGAATGCCATAGTGGAGGTGGTGGGATAGGAAAATCCGTTCGGCAGCAGGTAGAGAAACTTGCGGAAGTGGCGAGTATAGGCGGCACGGAAGCCTGAGGTGAGATCATCCACACGGAAACCGGTCATCACACTGGCGAGCTTGTTGAAGCACAAGTTTGCTATTCGACGGCCGGTCGACGCATGGGTATGCCAGGCCCGCGCGCCTACGGCCATGGCGTAGCCTTGCGACAATTTGTCGAGCAGCCGGGCGATGTCATCAGGGTCATGTTGTCCATCCGAGTCCATGAAAACCAGAATCTCACCCCGGGCATGCCGTGCACCGGTCTTGATCGCTGCGCCATTACCGATGTTCTGCGGATGACGCAGCACGGTCACATACGGCGGTGCGGTCACGGCAGGTTCGGAGCCATCATCCACGACGATGATCTCCGCCTCGGGATAGAGTTCATGGAGCTGCTCCAGCAGGACGGACAAGCTGGCGGTTTCATTCAGGCAGGGCAGAATGATGCTGAGGGTTCGCGCGGAAGGGGTCATTGTTTATTGTCCCGTGCCTTGAGTATGCGCCGGCGCACCTGTTCGATGGTCTCCTGCTTCACACTGACCCCCAGCACGCGGTGGTGGTCCAGCTGCGTAGCCCGGTCCACCGACTCGAGTGCCTCCTCATACATGTTTACCGAGGCATACAGGTTCGCCTGCATGAGGGCCAGGTCCACATTGGGATGGTATTCCAGGGCGATGTCCAGTGATCCCGCCGCTTTCGGGAAGTCGCGTTGCAGGACGCCGAGATCAGCCTTGATGAAATACAGGTTCGCGAGCACTTGCTTGTTTTGGAACTTCGGGTTTTCGAGCAGCGCGTCGGCCATCTGCTCCACGTTTTCGTAATCTAGGCCGGGACACAGGCCATCGTATTTCAACCGCGCGATCAGTTGCAGGGTCTCCGGCGCGGCCGGGTCGCGCTTGCCCTGACGGAGACCTTGTAGAACCCGGGGTAGGTCCACGGTTTCGAACTCACGGCCCTGCACGCAGTTCAGTTGTACCAGGGCGGCGTAGCCGCTGGTGGCGTCGGGGATCCGCTCCAGCAGCCTGCGGATCCTCAGCTCAGCCAGGTCGTAGCGCTGATACTGGCTCCAGACGGACGCGGAAAACTGCTGCGCGCGCTGGGAATAGGGGTGTTCGTCCGCCCAGGTTTCCGCCAGCAGTGAGGCGGAACCCCATAGCGATGTGTTGAGCCAGGTAGTGAACGCGGCGAGCCCGATCAGCAGGCTGACCGCCGCCGGTCCGAACAGGCGCAGACGGCCGGGCAGTTCTGAAAACAATATCACAACCGCGAACAGGGGGCCGAGCATGGGCAGGTAGTTTCGGTGCTCGAAATAAAGCTCCAGCGGCCATGGCCCCGCCTCCAGGATGTGCCCGCTGACGAACCAGAGTACGGCGAAGCTGAACACCGGCACCCGGCGCCGCAGGACGATCGCCAGCGCCAGCGCCGCAGTCAGGGCGCCGATGGCAAGCAGCGTGGTCAGCGGGTCGGTCAGTGACTGGGAGACGACGAAATCGTCGTGGAACAGGCCGGTTCCCGCCCGCCGGGGCACGAGGACCGACTGCAGGTAATCGAACAGGATGCGCGGCTCGGTCATCAGGCGTTCGGCGAGGTTGAACGGGCGGGTCTGATAGCCTGCCGTGATACTGCTCCAACGCAGGACCTGCCAGCCGGTCACCGCCAGCACCGGGGCATACAGGAACGCCAGCGCCCAAAGCGACCAGCCGCGCGGCCGCGGTATCAACCGCACCCAGGCGGCGAGCAGGGTGTATTCCAGGGTGAGCAGGTACAGCGGCATGTTGATGGCGGTTTCCTTGCTCAGCACGCCCAGTGCCAGGCCGCCGCCCACCCCCGCCGACATCACCAGGTATCGCGCGCTTGTGGACCAGTGCGCGGCCAGCCGTGCCTTCAGGTAGACGATCATTCCGGCGATGGTGAACAACGCGCCAAGCTCCGTCATGCGCTGGATCACGTACAGGACCGTGGACACGTTCAGCGGGTGCAGGAGCCAGAATGCGGCGGTGGCCAGGGCGACGAATCCTTGGCGCCGGGCTGATGTGCCGGGGAGGTAGCGGCAAACCAACCAGAGCAGCCAGAACAGAAGCGCGCCGTTGAGCAGATGGATCATCAGGTTGGTGTACTTGAACGGCCGCGCCCCGCTTGGCCAGGCATGGTCGTTGAGCAGGAAGGTGGACAGCGCCAGCGGTCGACCCAGGGGGCTGGACCGCCCGGACAACACAAACTGGAAGGCTCGCTCGGATGCCTCCATGGAGAGATTCTCGGCCAGCGGGCTGAGATTGGGGATGTCGTCCAGCATGAAGGTGCCCGCCAGCCCTGGCCAGTAGAGCAGGGCCGTGATGCACAGCACCGCCAACAAACCGCCGCCCCAGAACAACTGGGTGGGGAAAGGGGGGTGGCTGGTGACATCCGGTTCGCGCATGGACGTTAAGTGTAGTCGCGGGTTTGCGGCATGGGCAAAAAAAAGCCCCGGCCGTGGCCGGGGCTCGCAGTCGAGGTGATGCTAAATCAGCTACGACATTCCGGCGGCAGGTAGCGGTTTGGCACCGTTGTGCTGGCGCAGGTCCAGCGGATGGCCCCGGCAATGGTGTTCGGTGTCAAGGTCACGGTGTCGCCAGTGATCTGGTTGATCGAATAGGTGATCGTGATCACACCGGTGCCAATAGCGACACTGCTGACATAGTTGCCCCGGATGCTGGTGGAACTCGGTACGCCCGCAGCGGCGTTGTCAGTGGCGAACAGGCCGCTGGAGCTGACGGTCTCGGAGACGCCCAGCTTGGCGGCTGATGCCAGGTTGAGGCCTTCAGAGACCTGGGTGCGGACCGTATAGTCCTGGTACGCAGGGATGGCGATCGCGGCCAGGATGCCGATGATGGCAACGACGATCATCAGTTCGATAAGTGTAAAGCCTTGTTGTTTCATCATTGCAAAGTCCTCCGACTCAAAGTTGCTAATATCTAACCCGAATTTTAAGGTGCCGTTCCGTGGCTGGGGCCTCCCTCGAGGCCCCGGTCGACAACCCCACATACTGGCTCGTTGATACTGGGACACCTGCCAGCGGTCTTTCCTTGGTCGTGAATATATGCAGAAAGCGTGCCAGGCTCTCGGGACCGCGTGCACTAGCTATGAAATAGACCAGAAATCAGGAGCTTACCTTAATAACTGGATGATAGGGTTGGGTCAGCCGACGAATGGCAAAAGACCAAAAAATAGACAATACGTGTCAAGTTAACGACAAATTTTGTCACTATTCGATACCGAACTTGTCCAGCTTGTAACGCAGGGAGCGAAACGACATACCGAGCAGCTTTGCCGCCGCCGTCTTGTTGTGGCCGGTCTGCCCCAGAGCCTCGCTCAGGGCCGCTTTCTCGACGCGCTCGAGGAATGTCTCCAACGGCTCTTCGCCGAGCCGGAACGCAGAACGTTCAAGGTCTCCGCTGCCGTCAGCCCGCCTGGGCAGCGCCAGGTCGGCGACGTTGATGGTGTCCCCCTCGCACAGCGCCAAGGCCCGCTCGAGGATGTTTTCGAGTTCGCGCACATTGCCGGGAAACGGGTAATTCTTGAGTGCCTGGTAAGCCTCCTCACTGAGGGCGACCTGGCTCGCGGTCTTGAGGCTGAGTCGATTCAGGAAGTGGTTGGCAAGCTCTGGGATGTCCTCGCCACGCTCGCGCAGGCTGGGTACCCGCAGCTCGATGACATTAATACGGTAATAGAAGTCCTGCCGGAACCTCCTCTCCTGGACCAGATCCGCCAGATCCACCTGGGATGCGCTCAGCAGGCGTACGTTGATCGGGATCTCACTCTGACCGCCCACCGGCCGTACCGCCTTTTCCTGGATAGCGCGCAAGAGCTTGACCTGCATCTCGACGGGGAGTTCCGCGACCTCGTCGAGGAACAGCGTGCCGCCATGGGCGGCCTGGAACAGCCCCGGTTTATCGGCGATGGCGCCGGTAAAACTGCCTTTCTTGTGACCGAAAAACTCACTCTCCATCAACTCAGTGGGGATCGCCCCGCAGTTGACGGCCACGAAGGGTTCTTCCGCCCGCGCGCTCTTTTCATGGATCAGTCTCGCCACCAGCTCCTTGCCGGTGCCCGACTCTCCCCTGACATATACCGGTGCCTGGGAGCGGGCCAGCTTGGCGATCATCGCGCGGATCTGGCGCATAGGGCGCGAATTGCCGAGCAGGGCATAGCGGCTGCGACGCGAGCGGGGGTCCTGCTGCGCCAGTTTGAGCGCCGCGGTTACGAGTTGCCGCAGCTCGTCCAGTTGCACCGGCTTGGATACGAAATCGAAGGCACCTGCTTTGAGCGCCTCCACTGCGGTGTCCACGCTGCCGAAGGCGGTAATGACGGCGACCGGCAGCTCGGGGTGGTGCTCCTGGATGTGCCGCACCAGTTCGATTCCGTTTCCGTCCGGCAGCCGCATATCAGTCAGGCAGAGGTCGAAATCACCGTCATTTAACAGGTCATGGGCCTGGGCGATAGTGCCTACCGTCTCGCAGTCGAGATTCATCCGCGACAGTGTCATCGACAACAGTTCCCTAATGTCGGGTTCGTCATCGATGATCAGTACTCGGTTTGTCTCGGGCATGGTGGAGTATGCTCGGGTCAGATGGGCATCGCCAGCTTATGCGCGGCGCGTACCTCAGAGGAGAAACGGATACGGAACCGCCCCTCCCCGTCGGCTGGTACGTAGTCTAGTCTGCCATGGTTGTTCTGACATAGCTCGCGCGCCAGATAGAGGCCCAGTCCCATGCCCTTGCCATCAGTGGAGAAAAAGGGTTCGAAGATCTTGTCCATTACGTCCGCCGCGACGCCCGGGCCATTATCGATCACGTCCAGATACACGCCGGTCGCGTCACGGCCAGCATGCAGCCGCAGCGGAGGACCGCCATGACTGCCACCGCCATGCCGCAGCGCATTTTCACAAAGATTGCTGACCACCTGGTTGAGATGATCCGGGTCAAAACGGACCAGGTAGCCGCATCGGGACAACGATAGCATTGCCTCATCGAGTCGATGGGTTTCGGCGAAGTTGGCTCGGAATTCACGCAGCCAGTTATCGAGGTCGATGTCGATCAGGCGTACCGACCCGGGTTTGCCTAGCTGCAGGATGGATTTGACTATGCGGTTAATGCGGTCGGTCTGCTGATCGACGATCTGCGCCAGCCGCCTGTCCTGTGCCGCCAGTTCCGGCGATTCCTGCAGCAGCTGGCCGGCGTGGCTGATGGCGGCCAACGGGTTGCGAATTTCATGCGCCAGGGCCGCCGTCAGGCGACCGAGCGCGGTGAGTTTCAGTTGTTGCGCCTGCTGCTCCGTCGCCGTCAGGTCTTCGAGGAAGATCGCGGTGTCACCTCCGACGTCGGTACCGATGCGGAGGAAACGTGCCCCCACGTTGCGGCCACGGGCGGGCAGACTGACTGAGTCGGGCGAGGTGGATTCGACCCCGCGCCACTCGCGGAAAAGGTCGTGGAGGGGTGTGGCGAGTTGCTCCAGTCGTTCCACGTCGGTGCCCATCTCCACATCCAGCAGTCTACGGGCGGTCTCGTTGATGAGCTTCACGCCTCCATCCGCATCCACGACGATCACGCCCATGGTCAGCCGACTCACCACCAGTTCATTGAGCCGGGCCAGCTTGGCGAGGTCCGCGGCGCTGCGCTCCGCCATCGCCTCTGCGCGGCGTATGCGCAGGGCCAGTAGGTAAACCAGCAGGCCGGTACCGAAATAGCCGATGCCAAGCAGCCCGACCTCCACGTAGCTGCCCTTGTTTAGGGGGAACAGCATCTCGCCGACGGTGTGTTCCGCCAGCGCCAGCAGGGTGGACAGGGCGGCGAAGAACAGACTCATGCGGCCCGACAGCACCACCCCACCGGCGGCAACCGACACGATGAGCAGTAAATTCAAGCCGCTGCCAATGCCGCCGCTGGCATATGACAGCATGGTGATCAGTACAGCATCCATGGCGAACTGAATGTGGGCCTGGGTCCGAAACCGGGGTTCGCCGCGGGTGATGGTGATCATGTTGAACACGGCCATGACGGTCATGCCGATGCTGGTGGCGAGAAAGACCCTGGCGGATCGAGCCCCGAGTTCCGCGATCGCGCCACCGCTGAGCGCCAGTACCAGAAAACCCACGCCAAGGATCAGGCGGTAGAGATTGAAATAGTAAAGCGCGCGCCAGTACGACTGGCCCCAGCCAGTTTGATCCACAGGAGGCATCAGGCGACAGGCCCGGGGTGATTCACTTGCGCTGCGTTGCGGCTTAGCGGCATGGCGCCTGACGAACTGGGATGAAACTGCGGAAAAGTCTATCACACGGCCGAATCCGCACATCCAGGGCGGACAGGATCCGGGGGGCTCGATGGTCGCCATGCTGCGCCCCGGTTGCGTGCGAACGCCGGTGGGATTGCCGCGGTTACGCCCGCGTCACGACCCACACCTGCACATGGCGCGCGCCAGCGGCGCGTAGGCACCGCGCCACCGCGTGCACGGTCTCGCCGCTGGTCATGACGTCGTCAACCACCGCCACGGCGTCGGTGCACAGGTCACCGGGCACGGCAAAGGCATGTCGAACGTTGCCGCGGCGGCGGCGCCCAGGCAGTTCCGCCTGCGGTGGCGTATTTCGAATGCGGCGCACCTTGTCGCGGGCGATGGGGACGCCCAGCACACGGGCCACCGGTTTGGCGATCTCCAGGGCCTGGTTGAATCCACGCTGCCGCAGCCGGCCCGGATGCAGCGGCACGGGGATGATGACGTCGGGTTGCCGGGCCAGGCTCGCGGCGACGGCGCGTGCCAGCAGTTGCCCGAGCTGATACGCGTAAATGAGATTGCCGTGGTATTTGAGGCCCTGGATCAACTGGTCGACGGGCCAGGCGTAACGATAGGGGGCGATGGCGTGGTCATACGCCGGTGGCCGGCGCTGGCAGCCGCCGCAGCAGCCGGGACCGCCAAGCTCGGCGCCACAGCAGCTGCAGGGGTTGTCGATGCGTGGCAGGTCGGCCAGGCAGGCCGGGCATATGCCGCGGCTATCGGCTGCTCCACCGCACAGCAGGCAAGTCGGGGAGAGCCACCAGGCGAGCTTATTTTTTACACAACGGTCAATCCGTGGCATCCTTTTGAGTTGACGATCATCATCCATGCTGGAGCCTCCATGCCCATGATCCAGTCCTTGCAGTCAGAATTGCACGATAACGCAGAAACGCCGCCGTGGACAGCCGCGCAGGTGCAGGCGCTGTTCGAAGCGCCCTTCAACGATCTGCTGTTCCAGGCGCAATCGGTCCACCGAGAGCATTTCGACCCCAATCAGGTCCAGCTCAGCGCCTTACTGAGCATCAAGACCGGTGGTTGCCCGGAAGACTGCGGCTACTGTCCCCAGAGCGCGCACCATGCCGCCGACCTCGAAGCCGGGAAACTCATGGATACCGCTGACATAATCGCTGCAGCCAGGGAGGCCAAGGCCGCCGGTGCGACCCGATTCTGCATGGGCGCGGCCTGGCGCAGCCCCCGCGACAGTGACCTGTCCCGGGTGATGGAGGCGGTGGCGGCGGTCAAGGCCCTGGGCCTGGAGACCTGCGCCACGCTGGGCATGCTGACCGCCGGCCAGGCGCGGCGGCTGAAGGCGTCAGGGCTCGATTACTACAACCATAATCTCGATACGTCCGCCGACTACTACCGCGAGATCATTACCACCCGCAGCTATCAGGACAGACTGGACACCCTGGAACAGGTGCGCGGCAGCGGCATGCAGCTGTGCTGCGGTGGAATCATCGGCATGGGGGAAAGCCGTGTCGACCGCGCCACACTGATCGCCACCCTCGCGAACCTGCCGGAGCCGCCGCAAAGCGTCCCGGTCAATATGCTGGTGCCGGTTCCCGGCACGCCGTTGCAGGACGCCGCAGCGGTCGAACCGTTCGAACTTGTCCGCACCATCGCCGCGGCGCGTATCACCATGCCCGCCTCCCATGTGAGGCTCTCGGCAGGTAGGTCCGGGATGCCGGACGAGCTGCAGGCGCTGTGTTTTTTCGCCGGCGCCAATTCCATCTTCTACGGTGACAGGCTGCTGACCACGGGAAACGCCAGCGTCGATCATGACCGAGAGCTTTTCGCGCGGCTCGGTCTGCGGCCGGAGCGGGCGAGCGGCGCCGGGTCCGGATGAGTCCCACCGGCGATGGCAGCTGAGGCGGGGACCTCGTGCTGGGATTTGCCGGCGGCGTTGCGGCAGCGGCGGGAACAGCACCTTTTCCGGCGGCGACTGACTCTGGATTCAGCACAAGCTGCGCGGGTAAGCTGCGGCGGCCGGGAGTACCTGAGCTTCTGCAGCAACGACTACCTGGGCCTGGCCAATCATCCGGTGGTGGTGGCGGCGATGGTGGAGGGTGTCCACCGATTCGGTGTCGGCGCCGGTGCCTCGCACCTGGTGACCGGGCACATGGCGCCGCACCAGGCGTTGGAGGAGGAACTGGCGGCTTTCGTCGGCGCGGAACGCGCGCTGGTTTTCTCAACTGGTTACATGGCCAACCTCGGGGTCGCCAGCGCCTTGACCGACCGCGGTGACCTGATCGTCGAGGACCGACTCAACCATGCCTCGCTGATCGACGGCGGCCTGCTCAGCCGCGCCGTGCTGCGCCGCTACCCGCACGGCGATCTCGCGGCGGCAGAGCGGGCGCTGGTCGGTCATTCGGGCGGCCGGCGGCTGGTCAGCACCGATGGCGTGTTCAGCATGGACGGCGACCTTGCTCCGCTGGTCGAACTGCTGGCGCTTGCAAGACGCCACGACGCGCGGATTGTGCTGGATGATGCCCACGGTCTGGGCGTCCTGGGGGCGGCGGGCGGCGGTACGCTGGAGCATTTAGGCGTCCGGGCACAGTCACCGCTGGTGCTGGTCGGGACCCTGGGCAAGGCGTTTGGCACCTTCGGCGCCTTCGCGGCCGGCGACGCTGACGTGATCGAAACGCTGGTCCAGCAGGCGCGTACCTATATCTATACGACCGCGCCGCCCCCGGCACTCGCGGAAGCGACCCGTGCCGCACTGCGCGTGGCGCGGCAGGAGGGCTGGCGCCGGGAACTGCTTGGCAGGTTGGTGGCGAGGTTTCGCGCCGGCGCCCGCGCACTCGAGATGAACCTGATGCCGTCGTCCACGCCCATCCAGCCAGTGGTGGTAGGTGGCGCGGAACGGGCGCTGGCCCTCGCGCGAGCGCTGCACGAACGCGGCATACTGGTGGTCGCGATCCGGCCGCCGACCGTGCCGGCCGGCACCGCCCGGCTGCGCATTACCCTGTCGGCCGCCCACACCGAGCGGGACGTGGACCACCTGCTCGGCGCGCTAGGTTCTGCCCTGGCTCGCGAGGGGGTGGCACGGCGGTGAAGGACACGTTGCCGGCACTGGTCCTGCTGCATGGTTGGGGTGTAAACCGCTGCGTCTGGAACCATCTCGTGCAGCCCTTGTCGAGGCATTTCCGGGTTCATGCCCCGGACCTGCCCGGATTCGGCGGGACACCGGCGATGGATGCCTACTCGCTGCCGCTGCTGGCGGACTACATGCTGGACCGTGTGCCTTCACGCGCCTGCTGGCTGGGCTGGTCACTGGGCGGCCAGGTTGCGTTGCAGGCGGCCCTGCAGGCGCCGCAGCGGGTGCAGAGACTGGTGCTGGTGAGCGCCACGCCGTGTTTCATGCGGAGCGCAGACTGGCCGCACGGAATGGCGGTCGATGACATGCGACAATTCTGTGCCGAACTGGATGCCGATTATGCTGCCGCCCTGGTGCGTTTCTTCCTGCTCCAGGCAAGCCGGCTGGATGCCTCGAGCCGCACCCTGGCACGACGTATCGCCGCCGTCGTCGCCGCCTGCGGCGGCGCCACCCGGGCAGCGCTGTTTGGATGTCTGGACGTTCTCGAGGCCACTGACCTGCGTGGCCGGCTGGCCCAGGCCAGCGCGCCCACCCTGATCATCCATGGCGACCAGGATCGGCTGACCCCGCCGCAGGCCGGGGTCTATCTTGCCGACGCCCTGAGCGCGGCCAGGCTTGTGATGTTGCGGGCCGGGCACGCACCGTTCCTATCGCAGCCGGACCAGTTCCTCGACGCGTTGCTGGCAGAATAGCAATGGAATACGCGCAACCACGGTTGGACAAGCGGCAGATTAGACGCGCCTTCTCGCGCGCCGCCGATACCTATGACGAAGCGGCGGTGGTGCAGCGGCGAGTTGTCGCGGAACTGATCGACCGCCTCGGCGCGATCAGACACGCCCCCTCTCGCGTCCTCGAGGCGGGCAGTGGCACCGGCCACGGCGCGCGCGAACTGCGCCGGCTTTATCCCAAAGCGACAGTGTTGTGCCTGGACCTGGCGCTGCCAATGTTGCAACGGGCCAGCCGCCAACGTGGTTGGTTCGCCCGCGAACGTTATGTCGCCGGGGACATGGAACAACTGCCGCTGGCGGCGGGCGTTGTCGACATGGTCTTCTCCAGCTCGAGCCTGCAGTGGTGCCGGCTGGATCGGGCCTTCGCCGAGTTCGCCCGCGTCATGGCACCCCGATCCCTGCTGATGTTCGCGACCTTCGGCCCAGACACCCTGGGCGAATTGCGGTCCGCCTGGCGAGAGATAGATGACGGTGCCCATGTGCACGGACTCACCGACATGCATGACGTTGGTGACGAACTGGTTCGCCAGGGATTTACCGACCCGGTGATGGACGTCGAGTCGCTTCGGGTAACCTACCGTGAGGTGAGCAGCCTGATGCGGGACCTCAAGGCATTGGGGTCGAACAATGCCGACCCGGCCCGTGCCCGCGGATTGACGGGGAAGGGGAAACTGGCGGCACTGAAGCGGGCCCTGGAGGCGCGCCGCAACCGCGAAGGCCTTGTCGAATGCAGCTACGAGATCGTCTATGGCCACGCCTGGGCTCCGGCGCGCAGACAATGGCGTGAAGGTGACGGTTCAGTGGCGGTTCCGCTTGCCGACCTGGTGCGGAAGTGAAGCGGCTCGGTTTGTTCGTAACCGGCACCGACACGGGGGTCGGTAAGACGGTGGTCGCGGCAGCGCTGATTCAGTCTCTCATCGCGCGCGGACTGCACGTCGCCGCCATGAAACCGGTTGCCAGTGGCTGCGAATTGACTCCGCAGGGGCTGCGCAATTCCGACGCGGTGAGGCTACGGCAGTGCAGCAATGTGTCGCTGCGCTACGAAGCAGTCAATCCCTATGCCTTTGCGCCCGCCATCGCGCCCCATATAGCTGCCGCCGAGGCGGCGATACACATCGATCTGGCCGCGATCAAGCTGTGCTTCATGGAACTGGCCGATCGGTCCGACCTGGTGATCGTGGAGGGTGTGGGTGGCTGGCTGGTGCCGCTTGCCAGCGAGCTGACCGTGGCCGACCTGGCGCTGGAACTGGGGCAGCCGGTGGTGCTGGTGGTCGGCGTCCGCCTGGGTTGCCTGAACCATGCCCTGTTGAGTGCCCGGGCCATCGCGGCCACCGGGCTGACCTGGGCGGGCTGGGTGGCCAATCTGTACGATCCGGGGTGCGCGAGGGTGCGGGAGAATATCGATGCCCTGAGTCAGCGGCTGCCACCCCCGCTACTGGGCGTAATACCGACCCTTGAGGACCGGGAACGGGACGCCGGCCGTTATCTCGATGCGGCGGTTTTGAAAGCCGTCCTGGACGGCGACGGCTAGCTGTCCAGGGGTCGAAAAGCCCTGTATTTGCTGGCTTGATGGGTTTGGTGAGTCTGTGCTACTGTCCGCGCCGCACGCTGTGTGAACAGGGGAGAACATGTCGGGCGGCGGTGTGACTGATTCCGTATTTGAAGACGGCTTCAAGGCGATAATCAGACCCAACTGCTCGATGTCACCACGGGGCCTGGTGACCTTCGTTATATGCCTGACCGTGGTATCGTTGTCCATCGCGCTCAGCTTTCTGAGCCTCGGCCTGTGGATGGTTCTGCCTTTTGCGGGTCTAGAGACGATTATCGTGGCAGTGGCCATCGCAGCATCGGTGCGCCGCGCCAGTGACTATGAGATGCTGATCGTTGACGGGGATGAAGTCACGATCACCCAGAACCGCGGCGGACGCACCCGGACTTCCAAGTTCCAGCGCTATTGGACCCAGGTGCGACATGAGCCCGGCGCAACACGATTACAACCTGACCGCCTGTTGATTGGATCGCATGGTCGATTCGTGGCCATCGGTGCGGATTTAACCGAGGCGGATAAGAAGCGGTTTGCCGCGCGCATCAGCACTGTGCTTCGAGTCGGGTGAGCAGGACTAAGGTTTGGATGATACAGAGGAGTCAGTGAGACATGCTAATGTCGCGTAGCAAGCTATCGGCGGCCATCATCGGTCTCGCCGTTCCGTGGTTGCCGGTTGTGCCCGCCATGGCGGATTATGGACTGAACCTTCCTCCGCCGGTCTCGCCCATTGGTGACGAGATACTGAGTCTCCACAACCTGATCATGCTCATCTGCCTGATCATCTTCGTGGTGGTGTTCTCGTTCATGTTCTACTCCATCTACGCCCATCGTAAGAGCAAAGGACACAAGGCGGCCCAGTTCTCGCACAGCACCAGGCTGGAGATAGTCTGGTCGGTGATTCCGTTCGTGATCCTAGTCGGAATGGCAATCCCCAGCACCGCCACCCTGATCCGCATGGAGGACACATCGCAGGCGGATGTAACCGTGAAGATCACCGGTTACCAGTGGAAGTGGCGTTACGAGTACCTGGATCACGGAATCGCTTTCAACAGCAATCTTTCGACGCCCCGCGACCAGATTGAGAACCGCAGCGCCAAAGGAGATAACTATTTGCTGGAGGTGGATAGACCGCTGGTTCTGCCGACCGACACCAAGGTACGGTTCCTGATCACCGCCAACGACGTCATTCATTCCTGGTGGGTGCCGGAACTGGCGGTCAAGAAGGACGGCATTCCCGGTTTTATCAACGAAATCTGGACGCTGATCAAGAAGCCCGGCATCTACCGCGGGCAGTGCACCGAGCTGTGCGGAAAGGACCATGGCTTCATGCCGGTCGTGGTGGACGCCAGGTCGCCGGAGGATTTCCAGGCCTGGCTGGCGGCGAACAAGCAGGAGGCCGCCGCAGATGCCTCGGCGGCGATGGCCGAGTGGAGCATGGATGACCTGATGGCGAAAGGTAAGGAAATATATGGCGCCTGCGCAGCCTGCCACGGCGCGCAGGGCGAAGGCGTCCCCAACGTTTTCCCACCCATCGCCGGCAGCGCCGTGGCCACCGGCCCCGTCGCACAGCACCTCGAGGTCGTTATGAACGGCCGTGACGGGACCGCGATGCAGGCTTTCAAGGGCCAGCTCAGCGATACCGAGATCGCCGCGGTGGTGACTTACCAGCGCAACTCGTTCGGCAACAGCGCCGGCGATGCCGTTCAGCCTGCCGACGTCAAGGCCTTGCGCTGAGATCTGAATTTCCAGGAGACAGAAGTCATGGCAACAGCAGAAGCAGCCCATCACGAAGAACACCATCATCCGAGCGGGATCATGCGGTGGATTACCACCACCAACCACAAGGATATAGGCACGCTCTATCTTTCGTTTTCATTGATGATGTTCATGGTCGGCGGTGCGATGGCTCTGGTCATTCGCGCCGAACTGTTCCAGCCGGGTCTGCAGATCGTCGATCCGCATTTCTTCAACCAGATGACCACCATGCACGCGCTGGTGATGATCTTCGGCGCCATCATGCCCGGTTTCGTCGGCTTCGCGAACTGGATGATCCCGATGATGATCGGCGCGCCCGACATGGCGCTGCCGCGCCTGAACAACTGGAGCTTCTGGATCCTGCCGTTTGCCTTCACCATGCTTCTGGGAAGCCTGTTCGCCCCGGGCGGCGGGCCGGCTTCCGGCTGGACACTATATGCGCCGCTGTCCATCCAGGGCGGCATGAGCGTGGACATGACGATCCTGGCAGTGCACATGATGGGCATATCTTCCGTGCTGGGCGCGATCAATATAGTGGTGACGGTCTTCAACATGCGAGCGCCGGGTATGACGCTGATGAAGATGCCCCTGTTCGTGTGGACGTGGTTGATCACCGCCTACCTGCTCATCGCCGTGATGCCGGTGCTGGCTGGCGCGGTGACCATGCTGCTCACCGATCGGCATTTCGGCACCGCATTCTTCGACCCGGCCGGAGGCGGCGACCCGGTCATGTTCCAGCATATCTTCTGGTTTTTCGGCCATCCCGAGGTCTACGTGATGATCCTGCCGGCGTTCGGGATCATATCCGAAATCATTCCGACCTTCGCTCGCAAGCCGCTGTTTGGATATGCCTCCATGGTGCTGGCCGTGGCGGGGATCGCGTTTCTGTCGTTCATCGTCTGGGCGCACCACATGTTCACGGTGGGCATGCCGCTGATCGGGGAACTGTTCTTCATGTACGCGACCATGCTGATCGCGGTGCCCACGGGGGTCAAGGTCTTCAACTGGGTCGCCACCATGTGGCGCGGTTCGATGACCTTCGAAACACCCATGCTGTTCGCTATTTCCGTGGTGGTGCTGTTCACCATCGGCGGGCTGTCCGGCCTCATGCTGGCCATTACGCCGGCGGATTTCCAGTATCACGATACCTACTTCGTGGTCGCCCACTTCCACTACGTGCTCTTCTCCGGTGCGGCGATGGCGATGATGGGGGGTGCCTACTACTGGTTGCCGAAATGGACCGGCCACATGTATGACGAAAAGTTGGGCAAGCTCCACTTCTGGCTCACCGCGATTTTCTTCAATATCACCTTTTTCCCGCAGCATTTCCTCGGGCTGGCGGGTATGCCGCGGCGAATTCCGGACTACGCCCTGCAATTCACCGAGTTCAACGTGATGTCGAGCATCGGCGCCTTCGGACTCGGCTTCTCCCAGCTGCTGCTGGTCTACGTTGTAGTCAAGTGCGTGCGTGGAGGGGAAAAGGCGTCTGCCGAGGTATGGGACAACCCCAAGGGACTGGAGTGGACTGTGCCGTCCCCGGCGCCCTATCACACGTTCGAGACTCCGCCGCAGGTGAGATGATCGGTGGAGCTTGATCGCAGCAACCGTGCCCGGGTCCGGGCCAACATCAGGCTGGCGCTGGTGCTTGGGGCGATCGCTGTCGGCTTTTTCATTATTGCCCTGACGGTTGATTGGACGTGACGGAGCAAGCGATAAGACAGGCCGCCAACCGCAGGATCATCACCCGCGCAGTGATGGTGGCGGTCGCCATGTTCGGCTTCGGGTTCGCCATGGTGCCCTTGTATGACCTGTTCTGCGACATCACCGGGCTGAACGGCAAGACCGGCGTGACCGACTCCGGAAGCGCCCGGGCGCAGGCGGTGGACGAGACCCGTCTGATCACGGTGGAATTCACCGGCAACACGGCAGGTGGCCTGCCCTGGGAGTTCCGACCCGCTGTCGCGAAGATGCAGGTGCACCCGGGCCAGGTGGCGGAAGCAGTCTACGTCGCCCGAAACACAACCAGCGACAGGATGGTGGGTAGAGCCATTCCGAGTGTCGCCCCGAACCGGGCCGCAGCGCATTTCAAGAAGACGGAATGCTTCTGTTTCAGCAACCAGGAACTGGCACCAGGCGAGTCGCGGGAAATGCCGGTTCGCTTCGTCGTCGAAACGGACGTTCCGCAAGACGTGCACACCATTACCCTGTCGTATTCGTTCTTCAATGCCGGGAAATACTCTTCGTCCGACGCCGGGACCGGCACTGCTGGCAGCGATGCGATTCGCCGCGGGGAAAAGGGATGACCGATATAATTATCCAAGAACTAGAGAAGACTGAAGGGGAAAATTAATGAGCAGCTCCCACGGCGGCTACTATCTGCCCGACCCAAGTGGCTGGCCGATCATTGGTTCGATCGGCATCTTCACGCTGGCCCTCGGATTCATGCTGTTTCTCAACGACGTGAGCACGGGGCCGATACTGATGCTGGTCGGCGCCGGCGTCGTCATATTCATGATGTTCGGCTGGTTCGGCACCGTGATCCGGGAAAGTGAGGGCGGACTCTACAACGATCATGTCGGGCTATCGTTCCGCATGGGCATGATGTGGTTCATCTTTTCCGAGGTCATGTTCTTTGCCGCGTTTTTCGGGGCCTTGTTCTACACACGGCAGCTGGCAGTACCCTGGCTGGCGGAAACCGACCTGCTATGGCCTGGTTTCGAGGGTGGCTGGCCGACCGCTGGTCCTAAGGGCCCAATGCCCATCCAGGCCGATACGCCGACTGCGGACCCCGCCCAGTTCTCCACTATCGGTCCTTGGGGCATCCCACTGCTGAACACAGCGATCCTGCTGTTTTCGAGCGTTACCGTGACCATTGCACACCACGCGATCAAGGCCAACCAGCGCGGCACGCTGATTTTCTGGCTGGCCTTCACGGTTGTGCTGGGATTTATCTTCCTGTACTTCCAGGCCTACGAATATGCCCACGCCTATGGTGAACTGGGCCTGACGCTGGGTACGGGGGTATACGGCGCGACCTTCTTCATGCTAACGGGGTTTCATGGTGCGCACGTTACCATCGGGGTGATCATATTGACCGTAGTGCTGTTGCGCTGCATGAAAGGGCATTTCTCGCCGGAAAACCATTTCGCCTTCGAGGCGGGAGCATGGTACTGGCATTTCGTGGACACGGTTTGGGTCGGATTATTCATCTTTGTCTACGTGCTCTGACAGGTCTGGTCCAGGTTCCAGCGGGCGTTGCCACCACGACGCGTTTCTTCGAGATTTCAGCGGTCTGCGGTGGGTTGAGCCCAGTGCGGCTGTATGGAATTCGTGGGGGTAATGGCCCCGGTGTAGATGCCGACGCAGAGGACGAGGAACAGAACGACCCAGATGGAGATTCTTGCCGTGAGCGCCTTCAATGTCCGGGTACCCTGGCCCCGGTCCTTGTAAAGAAAGAACAGGCCGGAGAAAAGGCTGATAACCATCAGCAGCAGCATCAGCAGGATGAAGGCTTTCATCAACATCAGCATTGACGAGACGGCAAAGAAGCAATGGTAACAGATCGGCAGTGAATTTGGCGCGATGAGGATATCGGGTTGCCTCAACGCGTTGCTGCCGACGTTGGCGACCATCGTGGTGTTAGCCGTGTTGGTGGGGCTGGGTGTGTGGCAGCTGGACCGGGCACGGCAAAAGATGGAGATCAAGCAGACCTTCGAGGCCCGCGGGGCGCTGGCCCCGGTCATCGTTGGGGCGGATCCCGTAATCGCAGCCGATGCCCATTTTCGATGGGCTGAGGCCAGGGGCTCCTTTCAGCCGGATTATCAGATCCTGCTTGATAACAAGGTGCACCGTGGACGGGCTGGCTACCATGTGTTGACGCCGCTGCAGGTCGAGGGCTTTGACTGGTGGCTGCTGATAAATCGTGGCTGGGTTTCGTGGGGTCCGGACCGTGCTTCGCTACCGAAAATCGACACGCCGCGTGGTATGGTGAGAGTGATGGGAAGGTTGCGGCGGCCGCCGGCCGAGTATTTCACCCTGGCCGACCAATCCGCCGATAACGGGCGGTTCGAGAAGCGGTGGCAGGTATTGGACCTGGACCGCTATGCGCGGTTAACCGGCCGGCCAATCTATCCGGTGGTGCTGGAGCTGGACCCGGGCGATGACTCAGGGAGCGGGTTTGTGCGCGAGCGGCTCGAATACGAGGACGCGTGGATCGCGCGTCATAGGGGTTATGCGCTGCAGTGGTTTTCGCTGGCAGCGGCGCTGGTGATGATTTACGTCGTTTTGCAGCTGCGTTCACGCAGAAGAGCGAATGAAGATTGAAAACAGGTTGAGGCGAGGTTCCGGAAGATGGCAGATCGTTGCCATCGGCGTGGTCTTTGCACTGCCGATAATGGCGGCCTACTTCTGGCAGCCGACAGGCTATGTCAATTACGGGGAGCTGGTAGAGCCTGCGCGGCCGCTCAAGAACCTGGCCCTGCAGCAGCCAGACGGAACCAATGTGCCCTTCAGCTCCCTTAAGCAGAAGTGGACCTTGCTGTATGTCGGCGGGCCCCAATGCGACGACCGGTGCCGCAACAACCTGTACAAGATTCAGCAGGTCAGGCTGACTCAAAGCAAGAACATACATCGCGTGCAAAGCGTATATGTCGCGCCTGCGGAACTGGACATGGCAAAGCTGGCGGATGTGTCGGCGGCTTTTCCGGGCGTGCGCACACTGGTGGCACCGCCAGTGGTGATGCAGAACCTGGCCGCCCAGTTGATTATGGGTTCGCGGATGCCGCCGGACGGCGGTGATCGAATCTATGTCATCGACCCGCTGGGGAACTTCATGATGAGCTATCCCCACGATGCCGATCCCAGCCGCATGCGCAAGGATCTGAGTCGATTGTTGAAAGTATCGCAGATCGGTTAATCGCCATGAAAGCATCCGTCGAATCGAGCCTGAATGCTACCTTTGCGCAGCAACTGGCCCAGTACTATGAACTGACCAAGCCCAGAGTGGTGTCATTGATCATGTTTACCGCAATTGTCGGCATGTTTCTCTCCACTCGCGGCATGGTTCCCCTCGACGCACTGCTGCTGGGCACGCTGGGAATCGGACTGGCCGCGGCTTCCGGGGCCGCCATCAATCAGTTGCTGGATCAGCGCTTCGATACACTCATGGCGCGCACCCAGCGGCGGCCACTGCCCACGGGTCAGCTCAACGCATACCAGGCAGTCACTTTTGCGCTGCTGCTGGCGGTGTTCTCGATGGTTGTGTTGTCCTTCGGCGTCAACATGCTGACCGCGGTGCTGACGTTTGCCTCGTTGATCGGTTACGCGGTGATCTACACGGTGTTTCTGAAGCATTGGACCCCACAGAACATCGTCATCGGCGGCGCCGCCGGGGCCTCGCCACCGGTGCTGGGCTGGGCGGCGGTGACCGGGGAAGTCAGCGCCGATGCGCTATTGCTGTTTCTGATTATCTTCTGCTGGACACCTCCCCACTTCTGGGCCCTGGCGCTTTATCGGCGCAAGGAATACGCCAACGCGGGGATACCCATGCTGCCGGTCACCCACGGCGACAAGTTCACCCGCCTGCACATACTGCTCTATACCTTACTGCTGGCGGCGGTATCCGTAATGCCCTTCGCCACCAGGATGTCGGGTTGGATCTATCTGGTTGGGGCACTGCTGCTGAACGGCAAATTCATCCTCTACGCGATTCGCCTTTACCGGCTTTATGATGACGCCCTGGCCCGGCGGACGTTTGGATACTCGATTCAGTTCCTGGCAATGCTGTTTGCGCTCATGCTGGTTGACCATTACCGCGAATCTTATCTCGGCTGGCTGGGGATGAACTGATCCGTGAGCGCGCACAGCGCCAAGTTCAGCGTCGGTCAACTCGTCCAGCACCGGTTGTTTCACTACCGGGGCGTGATCGTGGACGTGGACGCCGAATTCCAGGGCAGTGACGACTGGTACGACCGCGTCGCGCGTTCTCGCCCCCCCAAGGACGAACCCTGGTATCGGGTGCTGGTCCACGGCGCCGACCACCAGACCTATGTCGCGGAGCGAAATATCGCTAGGGACGCACGCAGTGAACCCATTGAGCACCCCTTGCTGGAGATATTTTTCGACGCCTTCGACGAGACCGGCTATCAAAGCAGATCGAGGCCAAATTAGCGCAAATCGGGCTTGATTACCGAAATACAGCGAAATACCTGCAACGATATCGGTATACCCTGCGCGGCTGCCGCTGGTCGGCGGGAGTTGATTTTGGTAGCGATAGTCTTAAGAGTTGTAGAATGATATCTTTCATGATCGATGGGGTAAGTGGAGATGATGAATACAAAAAAAATCATCCTGGCGCTGGTATCCTCGGTGGCCTGGTTCAGCTCCGTAATGGCGGGCGAGGCCATCCAAGTGGCGGAATACCGCGCCGACACCGACCCAGCCAGGGTCGCGCCCGGTATCACTCGCGACATCGTCAATGCCTCCGAACTGCGGATCGGTGGCCCTTCCGTGGATTATCCGTGGGAAACGAACCGGAAGGAATTCATCGAGGGTTACGAGGGGAGCCTGCTGCTGGGTCGCCACACTCTATCCGGCGTGCTGGATGTGAGGCAGAGCCAAGGCCTTGGGGTGAGCGCGCCGCTGCGGTTCTCGCAGTCGGTGATCTTTGGACCCAAGTACGCCTTCTCTCCACGCTTCGAGACACTGCTTTACCGCGGTTATGATCGCGACGACGTGATGGACGCGGAGGTCGGACTTGGCCGCTACGGCGAATCCGACACCACGCGCACCGGTCTCGCCCAGATCATCTATCTCGCTGACCGGCGCGCAGCGATCCGCTTGGGCTATGAGTTCGAACAGGCGAATCGTCAGGACCTCTACACCGATGGCTACGGACACAGCCTCAATGTCAGCGGCCGCTTTCCGTTGTTTTGGGGCCTGCGTGCCAGCGTCGAAGCGGACTATGGTCGTTTCTCGTACCCGGAGTACGAGGGTGTTGCCGATACGGCGAGTAATCGGCACCAGTTCAGGGCGGCAATTAGTCATTCGCTCACCGAGCGCCTGCACGGCGGTATGCAGTACTCGTATCTCAACGAGGACTTCGATGACGCGCCACTTTCATACCAGCGCCATACCTGGGGTCTGAATTTCCGCTACGATTACTAGCGGAACACGCGCGGTATCTCCTCACACCACCGGCGGATCGGATCGGGAGTAGAACCCGGGCGCACTGACGCAGGGCTCAGGGAGCCGGGTTTGGGTTTTCCTTGTGGATCTTCTCTATGCCCCGCAACACCTCCTCAGGCAGCGTGACGTGAAGGCTGTCGAGGTTCTGCTCGAGTTGCGTCCCGGTGGTGGCGCCGATGATCGTACTGGTGACAAAGGCGCGGGAAGTGACATAGGCGAGGGCCATCTGCGCCAGACTCAGGCCATGGTCGCCGGCCAGCTGGTGATAGGCTTCGGTCGCCCGGACGGAACGCGGCGACATGTAGCGGGTGAACTGGGGAAACAAAGTCAGCCGCGCATCTGGCGGTCGGGAGTCGTTCAAATACCTGCCCGCAAGCATGCCGAACCCGAGCGGAGAGTAGGCCAGCAGCCCCGTGTGTTCCTGTATCGCCATCTCGGCGAGACCCACCTCGAAAGTCCGGTTCAGCAGGCTGTAGGGATTCTGGATGCTGACCGGACGCGGCAGGCCGAGCTTGTCGGCCGCTGAAATATATGCGTGTATCCCCCAAGGGGTCTCATTCGACAGCCCGATCCAGCGGGCTTTGCCGGCGGCGACACATTCGGCGAGCGCCGCCAGGGTCTCTTCGATAGTGACCGCCGGCGTCGCCGGGTCGTGCTCGTAACCCAGTTTGCCGAAATAGTTGGTCTTGCGTTCCGGCCAGTGCACTTGGTAAAGATCCACGTAGTCGGTGCGCAGCCGCCTCAGACTGCCTTCCAGCGCCGCGAGGACGTTCTTCCTGTTGAGGTGGGTGTCACCCCCGCGGATATGGGGCATCCAGTCCCCGCAGGGACCGACCACCTTGGTCGCCAGGATCACTCTTGAGCGGTTCTTCCTGCGCATCAGCCATTTGCCGATGATAGACTCGGTGGCACCAAAAGTGTCGGCACTGGAGGGCACCGCGTACATCTCTGCCGTGTCGATGAAATTCACGCCACGACCCAAAGCCATGTCCAGCTGTTCATGGGCTTCCTGTTCGTTATTCTGGCATCCCCAGGTCATGCTGCCTAGACAAAGTTTGCTGACCTTGACATCGGTGTTGCCGAGTGTTTCGTACTGCATGGTTGCTCCCGCTGGCTCGATGCGAGCTATTATAGGTGCACAGGCGGCCGACATTTCGGAAAATCAATACTCGGGAGTAGCGATATTACCGATACCGGAACGAATGAACCGCGCACATCGGTCATGGATGCTGTGCTCGCGATTGACGCTGCTGTCCACGAGTCGATGTTTGCGCACATGATGATTCGAGATTCCACGGTATGGGAGCGCACTCGTCCCGGACTGCAGCCGCAATGGGAACAGATATCCCGGTACAGACAGACGCGGGAATTCACCCGCTGGCGGGTGGGAAGTAACCGGCGGTGAAACAGTTCTCACCCGCTTTCGAACGCAACAGGGATCCCATCCTCGAGGTGCTGCGGGAAGTATTGAAAAAGCCGGGACTTGTGCTGGAGGTGGCCAGCGGCAGCGGGCAGCATGTGGCTTATTTCAGCAAGCGGCTGCCACACTTGATCTGGCAGCCGAGTGAAACTCGGGACAAGCTGGCGAGCATAGAAGCATATCGCGGTGAAACCGAGGGTGGCAAAATATGCCCCGCACTCGAGCTGGATCTGTTACGCGATCAATGGCCGCTCCACGAGGCGGACCACCTGATATGCATCAACACCATTCACATCGCGCCATGGCGGGCAGCAGAGAACCTGTTCAGCGGCGGTGCGCGTATTCTGGCGCCCGGTGGGATATTTCTCGTCTACGGCCCTTACCGCTACCGCCACCAGCCGCTGGAGCGCAGCAATCTGGAGTTCGACCGTGCGCTGCGCATGCGCGATCCGTCCAGCGGACTGCGATACTTCGAGGACGTGCAGCGGCTGGCCCGAATGAACGGCTTGCGGCTGATGGAAGACCGGGCCATGCCTGCCAATAACCGTTGCATTTGGTGGCGCAGGGCCGTCGATCAGTCATCCTCCGCCGAGGGTGCTACAAGCGAGCCCAGAAATTCGTAGACCTTGTTCCACAGCTGCTCGCCACCTTGGGTGAACAGGTCCTCATGGCCGGTGTTGACGAGGTCCAGCCGCGAACAGGGACTGCGCAAAGCGGCTTCCAGCTGCTGGCCCATCTGATGGGGTACTACGACGTCATTTTTCCCGTGCACCAGCAATACGGGGCATAGAACCTTGCGGATGCGTTCCAGGCTGTCGAAACGGAACGGCATCGCCTCCTCAATGATGATCTGGTCCTTGGGGAACACATGGCTGACCACGTCCACCATGTTGGTGGGTGGTGAAAACAGCATCAGTCCCACCACGTCCCGTGCCTGGGCTAGATGGGTTGCCACCGCGCTGCCCATTGACCATCCGGAGACGGCCACGCGAAGCCGAGGGTGGCGCTCTCTAAGCCAGTCATAGGCGAGTTCGGCATCGACGTAGAAGGCAGATTCCCTGGGTCGGCCGCGGCTGGCGCCATAGCCCCGGTAGTCGAACATGAGTACGGAGATCCCGCGCTCGCGCAGCCGCTCGATCACATACTCCGCCGAGCGAAGATTTTCGTTGTTACCATAGAAATGTATGACGCAAAGGTCATTATCTGGATCGCCCGGGGCGAATATACCCGCGATCCAGTCTCCCTCATTATCCTTCGCGGTCATCCAGATGATATCGGTTTGTGATATTTGAGGCGGTTCGGTGTAACTTACCTGGGCGCCCGGAAAGGCCTGCTGCTCGACTCTGCTGAGGCTGGAAAATTCTTTCATGGACCCGTCGGATAATTGATTATTAAGTGAGATTGTTTCCGTCACTCGCCGTGGACTGTGCATGGCCGGTAACCGTCGGCGCAAGCCCCGCCAAGATGTTTCTGACGACTGTGGGACCTTGGTAGATGAAACTGGTATAGAGCTGAATCGCGCATGCGCCGGCCTGAAGTTTCTCCGCCGCATCGGCTGCGCCGCCGACGCCACCAACGCCGACGATGTCAATCCCGTCTCCCAACCGCTGCCGCAGGCGTGCCACCACGCGGGTCGCCAGTCCGCGCAAGGGGCTGCCGCTGAGGCCGCCGGGTTCCTGGCTCAAGGGCGAACGCAGTCCGGCGGGTCGCTGCAGCGTGGTATTGGTAGCGACGACGGCATCAATGCCGTGAGTCGTCATTTGCTCACCAATGACGTCGATTTCATCATCCGTCAGGTCGGGGGCGATCTTCAGCGCCAGCGGGACGTGGCGCCGCGTCGAATCGCGCATTGAACGCCGGCACGCGGCCAGACCTGCGAGCAAACGGTTAAGGTGCTGCATGTTCTGCAGTTCACGCAGTGTCTCCGTATTGGGTGAGGAGACGTTAATGGTGATGTAGTCGGCCAGTTCGTAGACGGCCTTCATGCCAGCGATGTAATCGCCCGTAGCGGAGTCGATGGCCGTGGAGGCGTTCTTGCCTAGGTTGATGCCGATGGCGCAATCAGGCCTCGGAAGTCGCCGCAGGTTGCTGACGAAGGGGTCCAGGCCGGCGCTGTTGAAACCCATGCGGTTGATCAGGGCGTTGTCCTCCGGCAGCCGAAACAGGCGTGGTCTGGGGTTCCCGGGCTGCGGTCGCGGGGTCACTGTGCCCAGTTCGACCCAGCCGAAACCCATGGCCGAAAGCGCCGGATAGGCGCGAGCCCCCTTGTCCAGCCCCGCTGCCAGCCCCACCGGGTTCCGGCAGTGACAACCAAACAGCTCCATTTCCCGGCGCGGGAGCCGGTCGCCGGTGCCCGACCGCAACATCCTCAGCAGCACCGGGGAGCGTGAGATCCAGGCAAGCATGTTTACCACGATGTCGTGGCCCGACTCAGTGTCGAGCCTGAACAGCAGTGGCCGCAGCAGTGAGTACACTCAGATTTCTCGGGTTATGTATACAACAGCGGAACGGCGGTGACCGACCTGGACCAGCACGATGTTCCGCCCTCAGAAGAACATAACATAGCAGACGCCGGCGGTCGTTGTGCAATCCGGGGGTTTGCGCCGGTCAGAAATCCAACCCCGGAGGAAGGTAGCGCCATTTGCCTTCGGGCAGGTTGCCCAGGAGCACGCGGCCGATACGTACTCGTTTGAGGCCGGACACGCGCAACTCGATGAACTCGCACATGCGGCGAATCTGACGCTTGCGGCCCTCAGTCAGAACGAAGCGCAACTGGTCGGCGTTGAGGCGATCCACGCGGGCCGGTCGTAGCGGCTTACCGTCAAGAACCAGGCCATGGCGCAAACGTTGCAGCATCTGCTCATCCACCGCTCCTTCCACACGAACCAGATACTCCTTTTCGATCCTGCTTTCCGGGCCGATCAGATGACGGGCTATGCGACCGTCCTGGGTGAGCACCAGCAGCCCCTGTGAGTCAATGTCCAGCCGGCCTGCCGGCGCCAGGCCATGGAGATGATGACGAGAGAACCTGAGCGCGCAGCGATCCGCCGGATCACGGGTGCGGGGTGTGAACAGGGTCGCCGCTGCGGGATACTTGCCCTCGGGGGTGCCGGACACATAACCTATCGGTTTGTTCATCAGCACAGTGACGCGTTCTCGCTGCGCACGTCTTGCGACGGGCGCCAGACTGATGCTGCTGTCCGGGTTGACCTTCGTGCCCAGGGTATCGACGATTTGGCCGTCCACAATTACCTGCCCCTGTTGAATGTATTCATCGGCCTCGCGCCGGGAGCAAAGGCCCCGAGCTGCCATGAGTTTCGACAAGCGTACTGACCCGGTCACATCGGTGGCGTTTTGAACATGATTGGCCTCATCATACTTGTGATCGTTTGTTCTATCACGTATTCGATAGAGATCATATTCGGTCTCGGTGGCACCATACTGATGCTGCCGCTGCTCACCTGGTATTTCGACGCCAAAACGCTGGTCATCTACTCTGTTGTGCCCCAGATAATGGTTGCGGCCATCGGTTTGTACTACTCGCCGCGAACGGTGGACCGGCGCTTCTTAAGCGGTATGCTGTTGTTCGCGATACTGGGCGCCGCTGCCGGCATCGCGGCGTTCACCCATGTGTCGGGCGGACAGTTCAAGATCCTGCTTGGGCTCGCGGTCCTCGCGGCCGGAATCTACCTGATTACGGCTCCCCAGGTGTTCCGAATCGCACCCGCTACCGGTCGAGCGCTAGACGTCGCGGCGGGATTTTCGCAAGGGTTGTTCGGCATCAGCGGTCCCGTCTCGATGACCCGTCTGCTCGGCACTTTCACGGACAAGACCATAGTGCGTAACGCGGGATTCGCTTTCTTCCTCAGCCTCAATATCGCGCGTGGTATTTTCTACTGGGTGACCGGTAGCGTTGACCCGATGGTCGTAACCATGGCATTGGTGTCCATGCCGGCGTTGGCGGCGGCGCTGCTAGTCGCTAACCGGTTGCACTTCCAATTGCGGCAGGAGACGTTTCGCCGGGTGGCGGCATGGCTGATTGCGCTGGGCGGAATCAGCATTCTACTGAACTAGCCAGTCGTTCTCGCCAGCTTACCTGGGTGGGTGTCAGCGCGTCGCTCAGAGGACGTCTTGCTCCCTGCCGGCGAACAGGGTGGATCGACGTTCCCGTTCCGGCCCCGGGGCAGTTCCAACAGGGATCACAGCAGATTTCACGCATGCCCGTTACGGGCCATGCCCTAGATCCATCTCGGTCTTACTTCGCTGTCGCCTTGCCAAGCATGCCGGCCGGATCACAGTCCCAGCGAGAAGACTTCAGGCATGGCGTCGCTGCGTTCCCATACCTCGTCGAACCGGCGCTGCAGACGCTTTGCCATTGCCGCATTGTTGGCATTGAAGGCAAACTGCCTATGGTCACTGCGGGGTTGTCGGCACCAGGCGGTCTCGTCGGCCACCACGAACAATTCCTGGCCGTCCGCGTATTCGTCGGTCACCTTTCTGACCTGCAGATAGCTGCTATGGCGGCGGATCAGCGCCAGCAGGCGGGCGTTTCGTCGCAGAAAATGGAGCTCGTCCTCCACCAGCATCAGAACCTGGTTGCGTACATCTATGGTTACAAAGTGGTTGATGGCATCGACCAATCCCAGGGAACGGAACACCTCGAGCTCTAACCGCGGTGCGCGTACGATCACTTTGCGCACCGCCAGTTCGAAGTATCGTAGGATCACGTTGCTCAGTGCCGCTGGCGAGCTGAGGACGATCTCTTGCTCACGCTGGTCGCCGCCGAGTCTCTCGATTCGAACCACCATCCGACGCCCGCTTTCAGCCTTCCACCTGGGCGGCTGCGTTGCCCGTGTAACTGCCGGGACTCAGTTTCAGCAGCGCAGCGCGGTGGTCGGAAGGCAGCTCGAGTTGTTTAATGAACTCTCGCAGGCTGGCAGCGTCAATGTCGCCGCGACCTCGGGTCAACGATTTCAACTTTTCATAGGGCTCGGGGATACCGTAACGTCGCATTACCGTCTGCACGGCCTCCGCCAGCACGGCCCAGTTGGCCTCCAGGTCCTCCGCCAGCCGCTTCTCGTCGGCATCCAGCTTGCTCATGCCTTTCAATGCGGCGTCATAAGCCAGCACGGAGTATCCGAACGCAACGCCGATATTACGCAACACGGTAGAGTCGGACAGGTCGCGCTGCCATCGGCTGATGGGGAGCTTGGCGGCGAGATGCTCGAACAGGGCGTTGGCAAGCCCCAGGTTGCCTTCGGAGTTCTCGAAATCTATGGGATTCACCTTATGCGGCATGGTCGATGATCCGACTTCCTTTTCGACCGTTCGCTGACGAAAATAACCCAGAGAAATATAACCCCAAACATCGCGATTGAAGTCCATCAATATGGTGTTGAAGCGAAGCAGGACGTGGAAAATTTCGGCCATGTAATCGTGCGGTTCGATCTGCGTGGTATACGGGTTCCAGTGCAAACCAAGTGATTCCACGAAGCGACGCGAAAGGGCGGGCCAGTCGACTTCCGGATAGGCCGCGATGTGGGCATTGAAATTGCCAGTCGCCCCATTGATTTTCCCCAGTATTTCCTGATCGGCGAACTGCCCGGTCTGGCGCCGCATGCGCGCCGCCACGTTATGGAGTTCCTTCCCCAGCGTGGTGGGGGAGGCGGGTTGGCCATGGGTGCGCGCGAGCATCGGCAGTCGGGCATAGCGCCGCGCCAGTTCGCTGGTAGCGTCCGTCAGCTGGTGCCAGACCGGAAGCAGTACGTTATCGCGCGCGGTCTTGAGCATCAGGGCATAGGCAAGGTTGTTGATGTCCTCGGAGGTGCAGGCGAAGTGAAAGAACTCGCTCACCGCGGCAATCTCAGCGCTGTCCCGGATTCGCTCCTTGAGGAAATACTCGACCGCCTTCACGTCGTGTTGGGTGACCGCCTCGATATCCTTGATTCGTCGCGCATCGGACTCGTTGAAATCTGCCGCCAGGCTCTCGAGCTTGTCTTGGGCCGCGGCGGAAAAAGCGGGCACTTCGCCGATCAGGGGATGCTCGGCCAGCGCCAGCAACCAACGGACTTCCACCAGCACCCGGTAACGCATCAGGCCATATTCGCTGAATATCTGCTGCAGGGGCTCGACCTTGGACGCGTAACGGCCATCGAGCGGGGACAGGGCGGTCAGGCGAGGATCGGTTCTGGGCTCGGACATGGCAGCTTACGGGATCTGAATTGTGAGTGGATTACTGGTCACCACTGGGCGCCGGATATTAACATAACGCACTCACCTTACACGTGTTACATGAACCCGTTCATCAATCAGTCGCTGGCCGAGCTGCGGTCAAAAAGTATCCGGACTTTTCGACAGGGGGGCGGGTCGCGCCCACACGTCTGCCTGGTCAGTGCGGCCGGGCATAAAGCAGTACTTAAGGACTATCATGCGTGTGACCCCTGGTTTGCCCGCTTGCTGGCGCCGCTGCTGGCGGCGCGGGAGGCCAGAGCATTGCGGCTGTTGGACGACGTCGTGCGGGTCCCCAGACTGTTGTCGACCCCGGACCGGCGCTCCCTGCTGATACAGTATCTGCCCGCGCAGCCGTTGCTGAAGGTGGATGCGGTAGTCGACTGGGAACCGTTCTTCCGCGACCTGCGGCAGTTGTTGGAAACGATACACGCGAGGGGCGTTGCACACAGCGACCTGCGCAGTCCCAACAACACCTTGCTGGATGCGGCCGGTCGTCCCGTGATTGTTGATTTCGTCGCCAGCGTTCAGCGCGGGCGTCCCTGGAACCTGCCGGGTAAATGGCTGTTCCAGGCCTTCAGCCGGGCCGACCGGGACGCGATAGCGAAGTTGAAGCGCCACGTGGCCCCCGAGTTGCTGACGGATGCGGAGCGCGCCCTGCTGACGAGAAGGGGGCCGTTGGAGCGCAGTGCGCGATGGCTGGGCCGCGGGGTGCGCAACGTAACGCGCAAGCTGTTCACCGGCGGCGGGTGAGTCAGGCTGCGGCATCACCGAAGCGCTCGCTGAGCGCCTCGCTGTCGAGGATGGTGCCCCCACCCAGGCAGACATCGCCTTCATAGAACACCACCGCCTGGCCCGGCGCGACGGCGCGCTGTGCTTGGTCGAACCGGACCCTTGCCGCTCCCTGCTCGAGGGGCTCGATCAGACAGGGCTGATCGAGCTGGCGGTAACGAGTCTTTGCGGTGCAGCGATGCGGCAGCCGCGGCGGTGCGCCGGCGATCCAGGACAGCTGGTCGGCACGCAGCCATTGGCTCAGCAGACTGGGGTGGTCCTGACCCTGGGCGACATAGAGGATGTTCCGAGCTGTGTCCTTGGCCGCCACGTACCAGGGTCCACCGGGCCCGCCGATGCCCAGGCCCTGGCGTTGGCCGATGGTGTGATACATCAGACCGTCGTGTTGACCCAGCAGCCGGCCCTCGATGCTGCGGATTTCCCCCGGTCGCGGACGCAGATAGCTCTGCAGGAACTCCTTGAAGCGACGCTCCCCGATGAAGCATATGCCGGTGCTGTCCTTCTTGGCGTGTACGGGCAATCCCGCCTGCTCCGCGAGATGCCGTACCTCGGATTTATTTCGGTCGGCGAGCGGGAACAAGGTCGACCGCAGCGCCTGCTGGTCGAGGGCGTGAAGGAAGTAGCTCTGGTCCTTGCCCGGGTCGCGAGCGCGCCGTAGTTCCTGCCGCCCTTGGCGTTGCGTCAGCCCGGCGTAATGGCCAGTGGCAATGAGGTCTGCCCCCAGGGTGCGGGCGTGATCAAGAAATTCTCTGAACTTGATTTCCCGGTTGCAAAGCACGTCCGGATTCGGGGTGCGGCCGGCGTCGTATTCAGCCAGAAAGCGGGAAAATACCCGTGTCCAGTACTCATGGGAGAAATTGACGGTGCGCAGCGGGATCCCCAGTTTCGCGCACACGGTCTCTGCATCCGCAAGGTCCTCGGCGGCGGCGCAATAACCACCGCTGTCGTCCTCTTCCCAGTTCTTCATGAACATACCGGTGACGCGGTAATCTTGGTCGCGCAAGAGCATGGCGGCAACCGATGAATCGACGCCGCCCGACATACCGACCATCACATGTATGCGCGAATTTTCCGACATTTGCCAGGTAGAGTCGTCCGTTCGCCCGTTGCGGGCGGCCTATCCTACCATGGCCTGGAACCGTCAGCGGCCGCGATAATGCAGGGACAGGAAGAAATGACGCCCCGGCGCGTTGAAACTCGCGACAGTCTGGTAAGTCTTGTCAAACAGGTTGCCGATGCGGGCGCGCAGCGCGAGCCGGTCGGTCCAGCGAAACTCTCCCAGCAGATCCATGGTGGCATAACCATCGACTCGAACCGCATTGGCGAGGTCATCGAACCGGTCGCCCTGCGCTAGCAGTCGACCACCCAAGGAGGTGAGTTCCCAGTGATGCCAGCCATGTAATGAGAGGGTCTCCCTGGCGCGCCTCGGGAGGCGATTGCCGGTGGCGCGATCCTCGGGATCCAGCAGGCTGGCCGAAACCTGCAGATCCCAGGCATCGAGATGGGTGCGGAGCTCCATTTCCAGGCCCGTTATGCGCGCGTCGTCCACGTTGTCCGGAAAGAAGTCGCCGGTTTCCGGGTCAAGCGTGGTCACGATTAATGCTTCCACGTCGGTGTGATAAATCCGCGCGCTCCAGAATCCCCAGTCGGGATAGCCCTCGATGCCTGCTTCCACCGAGGCCGACTTTTCGGCGTCCAGGCCCGGGTTGCCGAATCCCGGGAAAAACAGTTCATTGAAGCTGGGCGACTTGAAAGCGGTCCCGTAGGAAGCGTACAGCCGCATTCCCGCGGCCATGCGGTATCCCCATCCGATCCCGCCCGTGGTCTCGCCGGCAAAGGTCTCGTTTTCGTCGTATCGAACCGATGCGTCGAGGGTATGCGCCCCCAGGGTGCCGAGATATTGGACAAAGGCGCCGTAGTTGTCTCGGTTGCTGGTGACAAAGTCGGCGGAACTCTCGACCGTCTCGTCGCGAAAATCGAAGCCCATCGTGATCTGCTGTCCGCTTGCAAGCCACAGCTCGTTCAGCCAGCTTGCCTCCTGCCTTTTGGTGTTGAAACTCGAGGACAAGTCCCCCTGTGGTGCGAAATTGTCCGTCTCGTCACGGCTTTCGCCGGCGCGCAGCCTGATGGTCCAGAGAGCATGTGGCGACAACACGGCGGCGACTCCGACCACCTGCTGCACGAAATCGGTCTCGTCCTCGAAGACGCTGTCGAACTGGGTGGTGCCGGAGGCACGCAGCAGGAATCCCTCGACTTCGTTTGCGCCGCTGAACCGGTGCCCCACGCTGGCCTGCAGCGAGGCATTATTGTAGCCGTCGGCATCGGGCTGATCGAATCCGAAGGGTCCCGGCACCGGCTGCCGGGCGTCGATACCCTCGCTGGTGAAGTAGGCCCCGCTGATGCTGTAGTGAGTTGCCTCGATCTCGCCGTCGGTATTGGCCGCCAGGGAGTAGGTGTCGAAAGAACCGCCCCCCGCATCCAGCCCAACGGCCGGGTCGCCGGCACCGCGGCGGGTGAATATCTGAATTACGCCGCCGATCGCCTCCGAGCCCCAGCGGCTGGCGCGCGGACCACGCACAATCTCTATGCGTTCGATCTGTTCCACTGGCAATAGTTCGAAAGCGGTCAGTCCGACGCTGGCGGATCCCACGCGGATGCCGTCCACCAGCACCAGCACATGGTCGGCCTCGGTACCGCGCAGGAACAGGCTGGTGGTTTTACCGAAGCCGCCACTTTCGGCGATGTCTATGCCGGCGACCCCACGCAGCAGATCGGGCAAGGTTTGGGCATGCTGCCGATCGATATCCACACGCGTCAACACCGTGGTGGCGGCGGCAACCCGGTTGGCGGCGATCGGAGTTCGGGTCGCGGTGACAATGATTTCAGGCGTGACTTCGGCGGCGACGGCACCACCGCCGAAATTCAGGGCCAGACAGCACCCTCCCAGCAGACGACGCAGCATTATTATTCTCCTCTGTGGCGCATGCGCACCCGCACGCCAGATCGGACACAGAGGACTGCTTGGAAGCCATCACTGCCGGGCTGCCATTGCCGCCCTCCGCGACACGGTGTCAGGGAGCCTCAGGCCGGTCTCCGGGCTTGTGATTGGATACAGTTCCAGGGGCCAGCCAGCCTTCCCATCCGCGGTCGCGCTGGCTCATTATTAAGCAAGCAGCGTGCCGGAAGGACAGTGGCGTCCGGGCTGGCCTCAGGTCACCTACCGTTGCGGGGGCAGCGTCGGCGTCTGACCGACTTCCCGTTTAATCCCCGGGCTTTCCGGGGACACCTGAGACGGCGGTGACAGTAACGGCGGTAATGAGGTCATGTCAACCGGCGCCCGGGCGGGCCCGGGCTCAGTCGGGTGAGTTGTCGCGGAAGGAGGAAAAAAAGAAGGGAATGTCGCCCCAGGAAACTGCTGTCTGAACGTAAGGCAGTCTGCCGTATTCGTGAAACCACGAATCGACCACCCAGCGCTCGCCGCTGGTGAGGTCCTCGATCTGGCCGGCCCAATGCTGGTCCCACATAGTACGCCGGTAGGCCCGTTCGACCACGCGGTGGAACCGCAAAAGGCCCTGTCTTTCCAGCAGCGCGAGGAAGGTGGTGACATTCAGGGATTCGTCTATGCAGTCCATCTGCCCGTGAGAGCCGCCTGCGACCTCATTTTGTGGCTTGTCACGATGGATCGGCGTGTAGCGTCCGGCGATCACCTCCAGCCAGCCGACCGCCTTCCTTATCTGGTCACGTTCCTGTGCGGCATTCAATGCCGGCGTCGCGAACCAGTCGGCTACTTCGCTCCATTCGGACGGCGGGATGGCAATGGTGGCGCGGGCGCGGCAGGCAAAGTTGTAGCAAATAGGTACCGCGGCCAGGCTGACGCCCTCCGTGGCGCCGGTGGGCGGGACGGCGAGCATTGCGACGGCTGCCAGCACCAGAGGTGCACAGCTTGCTTGATGGCATTTTCTCATGAGGACGAGACCTCCTGGAGTATGCTCAAAGGATAACGGGTTCCCGCCTCGTAGTCATCAATGCAGGCGCTCACCTGAGGGCTGCGCAGTTTATGCCGATGTTGCTGTAGATGCGCCCGGGACAGCCAGATCACCTCGACCACATCCGGGTCCAGCGAACGCGACGGATCGTGTCCATGAACCTCGCCGGTAAACGTAAAACGCAGAAAGGTGAGTTGCCGTTCGGGATGCATCCACCGGTACACCCCCAACAAGGCATCCGGGGGAAACCGCCACCCGGTCTCCTCGAGCGTTTTGCGGCGCACGGCATCCAGCCGCGATTCGCCGGCTTCCAGATGACCAGCGGGCTGATTGATCACGTTCTGACCGTCGACGATTTCCCGGACCAGTAGATAACGCCCGCGCCGCTCAACCACTACGGCCACGGTGACGCGTGGGTACCAGCGACGTATGACCTGCTTCATCGTGGCATCGATGGGGGGCAGTGGATCCTGGGCGAATCAGAGACCGTCCAGCTCGATCTGGTCATTGAGGCTCACGCGACGCCTGTTCTCCCTGGCGTCGAAGTCAGCCATGCAGCCATCCTGCCTGACCATGGCGCATACCAGATAGTCGCTGATCTCGACGATTACCGCGTGGATGGCCTTGCCGGCGGGGGCACGGTCCCCATTCTTCAGCGAACCACCGAATCCGCCCTGGAACAGCCCCAGACTCGGACCGGCGCCGTCCGAACGAGCTTCAACCGTGCGGGAATAATCCACCGCACCGGTGCTCGTGTTCACCACACGAAGGTCCACGGTGATGGAGACCGAATCCTTGTTGCCGCCGACGTAGATCCCCGTGAAGCTGATTCTGCCACGAGCATCTCGAACCTTGCGTTCGAATGCGACGACGGTCGCGAACGCTGGATGCTGGGCGCCGGTCATACCGCCGACCTTGGCGCCGCTGCCCTTGGCAATGCGGCCCGAGACCGCCAGGTCCGGTTCTGTCAATACAGGCTCGAGCTTGTGGCGCTCAACAACACTGAACTTGCCGGTGTTGGAGAGCTCGTTGGACAGCATGCCGGTGAGTTTCCAGCCCACGCCGCCGCTCCACCAGTAAGTGCCAGTGGCGGTGTTCTTGAATTCCGACACGCCTGTCACCGGGTTAGAAGCTGCCTGCGCCCCGGAGCTCGCCATCAGCGCCCACCCGAGCATTGCCACGTACATGTAATTTTTCATCCGTCGCACTCCGTGCTTTGGTTCTTCAGTCACCGCGGGGCGGTTTCTTCCATGTTAGCCTGACTGCTGTACTCCTGCATTGAGCGGCCGGCCTTCCACCGTGCCGTCGGCGGCCGCGTTCAGGTCGTCTTCGTCGCCGAAGAATCCGGGGGCCATCATCTCTATGAAACGCATCGCCTGCGGCGACAGGAATTTCCCCTGACGCAACACCACACCATAACTGCGGGTGGGGAAATAACGGTCTACTGGTATGCGCGCCAGGCGGTCATTCTCTGTGATGCAGATACTGGTTACGATGGAGACACCCATGCCTAACTCCACATAACGCTTGATCACCTCCCAGCCGCCGGCCTCGAGGGCCACCCGATAATTGACGTCGTGCTGCTGAAACACCAGGTCTACGATTCGCCAGGTGCTGAGGTGCCGTGGCGGCAGTATCAGCCCGTGCGGGCTAACGTCCTCCAGGGTGATGCTGGATTTCGTGGCAAGGGGATGATCCAAGGACGTTATCAGCAGCGGATGATAGGTGAAAATCGGGTGGTAGCTGATGTCCTGGGGTACTTCGAGCATGGACCCGACCGCAAAATCCACCTCGTCGGCACGCAGCATCGCCATGCCGTCGCGGCCGGTTACGTTATGCAGCTTGAGCTGGATTCCGGGATAGGCCTCGGCGAATCGCTTGGTGACCTCTGGCAGGATGTAGAGAATGGTCGATTCGCCGGCCGCAATGTTCAGCTCTCCGGACTGCAGATCCCCGCACTGCGCGGCGAAGATGTCCGGCAGAGAGTCCATGCCCTGGACCATTGGCCGCGCCAGCTCGTTGAGTATCTTGCCTTCCGGGGTGAGTTTGATGTTCGGCCCGCGGCGCTCGAACAGGGTGGTGTTCAGTTCTCGTTCCAGCGCCTGGATCTGTAGGGAGACGGAAGGCTGACTGAGGAACAGCTTTTCCGCGGCGCGGGAAATCGAACCGGCCTGGGCGGTGAAACAAAACGCCCGCAACTGTTTCAGGCGGTTCTGCTTGTAATAAACGGAGGACTTGCGGATCGTCAAGCGGGATTCTGCGGCAAGCGGACACTGCTAGTATTGATTAAAGCAATAGTAAATATTGAAATAATAGGATTGTCAAATGAAAATGCCCCTCCCACAATGGGGGCTTCCCAATCTGGCGGCTCGGGGGTTGGGGAACGCTGTCAATCCAAGCACGCGACAGACGTGCCGTTGACTTGACCTAACTGTTCGCCTGGGCACCGGCACTGGTTTGGGCGGCGGGACTTGGTGAGGCAAATAGAATGAGTGATCAATTGATTCAACAGTTAACTGATGAATGGTCTGCAAGCCCCCGTTGGCAGGGTGTGGACCGCGGGTACAGCGCCGCCGACGTAGTGAGGCTGCGCGGGACGGTACAGGTGGAGCACACCCTTGCCCGCCTGGGTGCCGAGAAGTTGTGGCACCGCCTGCACAATAAGGATTATGTCAACGCACTGGGGGCGATGACGGGCAACCAGGCCATGCAGATGGCGAAGGCGGGCCTCAAGGCGATCTATCTCAGCGGATGGCAGGTGGCGGCGGATGCCAACAACGCTTTGACGATGTATCCAGACCAAAGCCTTTACCCGGTCGACTCGGTCCCCACCGTGGTGCGCAAGATCAACAATGCATTCAAGCGCGCCGACGAGCTGTATCATGCTGAAGATGACGATAGCATCGACTGGTTCGTGCCCATCGTCGCTGATGCGGAGGCCGGGTTTGGTGGTGTGCTGAACGCCTTCGAGCTGATGAAGGCGATGATCGAGGCCGGAGCCGCAGGTGTGCATTTTGAGGACCAGCTGGCGTCGGCTAAGAAATGCGGCCATATGGGCGGCAAGGTGCTGGTGCCGACTCAGGATGCGGTCCAGAAACTGGTAGCCGCGCGGCTGGCTGCCGACGTCTCCGGGACACCGACGATCCTGGTGGCGCGTACCGACGCCGAGGCCGCCAACCTGCTGACGACGGACGTGGACGATCGGGACAAGGAGTTCTGCACCGGTGAGCGGACCAGCGAGGGCTTTTTCCGGGTCAAGAATGGCATCGATCAGGCAATTGCCCGCGGACTCGCCTATGCGCCGTACGCCGATCTGGTGTGGTGCGAAACCGGTAAGCCTGATCTGGAGTTCGCCAAGGCCTTCGCGGAGGCGATTCGAAATCATTATCCGAACAAGATGCTGGCCTACAATTGTTCCCCGTCCTTCAACTGGAGGAAGAACCTGGACGATGCGACCATCGCCAAGTTCCAGCGTGAACTGGGTGCTATGGGCTATAAGTTCCAGTTCATTACCCTGGCCGGGTTCCATGCGCTGAACTACGGAATGTTCGATCTGGCGTATAAGTACCGCGATGCCGGCATGACCGCTTACGTGGAATTGCAGGAGGCGGAATTCTCCTCTGAATCACGGGGCTACACAGCGACCAAGCATCAGCGTGAAGTGGGAGCGGGGTATTTCGACGATGTGACCCAGACCATTTCCGGCGGTACCTCATCGCTGACCGCGATGTCCGGCTCCACGGAGGAAGAGCAGTTCGAGGAGAGCCAAGGGGAGCAGCCGCAGGTCGCCGCGCAATAGCGAAACGCTCCGCGTGCCGAACAGAACCCGGGTGACGCGCCTGCGGGTGGCGCCCGGGCGTTATTGCATGAAAAAACCCGGCGTCAAGGCGCCGGGTGTGCAGAGGCGATTGCTGCCCAACCAACTAATTTGAGTTGCGGATTTTCGCGGCCTTCGGTCCTTTCGGTCCATCTTCTAAGTCATATTCTACTTCCTGACCCTCCGAGAGGGATTTGTAACCATCCATCTCGATGGCGGAGTAATGTGCGAACACATCGTCGCCGCCGTCAACGGGGGAAATAAATCCATATCCTTTGGCCGCGTTGAACCACTTTACGGTTCCCCTCATGCCTCAATCCTCTTTGGTTTGCATGGTTTGGGACGGGAGGCTCAGCGCGCAGCCCCACATCCGGGGACAAGTGTTCCCAGAATACGAAGGCGGTGTCAAGGAAAAACCCGAAAAAAGCGCTTGCCGGCGCAGTTCGCGCCGGACTTGAAATTTTGTAAGGGAACCGCAAAATGGAATGTGTTTAAATCGGTCTAAAATGGATGACAGAATAGTGCTGCGAGGCGGACGGGGTTATGAGTGATCGTCGTGAGTTGAACCGCGAAGATGACATTGCAGTCCAGGAGAGCAAACCCAAGCTCGAAAAACCTCGTCTTTACAAGGTGTTACTGCTCAATGACGATTACACGCCGATGGAGTTTGTGGTGATTCTACTGGAAAGGTTCTTTGCCAAGCAGCGCGAGCAGGCGGTTCAGATCATGTTGCACGTGCACCAGAAGGGCGTAGGGGTGTGCGGTGTCTATCCGCGTGACATCGCGGAAACCAAGGTGAATCAGGTGCTGGATTTTGCCCGTGATCATCAGCATCCGCTGCAATGCACCATGGAGCCCGATTAGCGGCGGATCCAAACTTTTACCGTGTGTGAGCGGTTATTATGTTGTCACGAGAACTTGAGTCGGCGCTTAACAGCGCAATACATGACGCACGCGAGCAGCGCCACGAAATCATTACCGTGGAACACCTGCTCATGGCGCTGCTGGATAATTCCGCGGCGGCGAAGGTCCTGTGCGCCTGCGGGGGAAACCTGGACGAGTTGCGCAAAGACCTGGGAGAGTTTCTACGCGACAGCGTGCCCAATCTGGAGTCTGCCGAGGACGCGGACACGCAGCCCAGTCTTGGCTTCCAGCGAGTCATACAGCGCGCGGTGCTGCATGTCCAGAGCGCTGGCAAGAAGGAAGTCACGGGAGCCAATGTTCTGGTGGCCATATTTGCCGAAAAGGATTCCCACGCCGTCTATTTCCTGCACAAACAGGACATTACACGGTTTGATGTGGTGAATTACATCGCCCACGGCATCTCCAAGGTCAGCGACGGGGCGGCGGGCCTGCCGGCGCCGGACGACGCCGAGGACATGGTGGATCCGGACCGGGAACGCAGCGCGCTGCAGGCCTATGCGGTCAATCTGAACGACCTGGGCCGCAGTGGTCGCATTGACCCCCTGATCGGTCGCCAGCTGGAAATAGAGCGAACGATGCAGATCCTGAGCCGCCGGCGCAAGAACAATCCTTTGTTCGTCGGTGAGGCGGGTGTCGGGAAGACCGCAATCGCCGAGGGCCTGGCAAAGAAGATCGTCGATGGAGAAGTGCCGGAGGTACTGTCAGATCACACCATCTATGCCCTGGACATGGGGGCGCTGCTTGCCGGCACCAAGTATCGGGGCGATTTCGAGCAGCGATTGAAGGCGGTTTTGGCTGAACTGCAGAGTAAAGAAAATGCCATCCTCTTCATTGACGAGATCCACACGATCATCGGCGCGGGGGCGGCGTCGGGTGGGGCCATGGATGCCTCCAACCTGTTGAAGCCGGTGCTTGCATCGGGTGACCTGAAGTGTATCGGGTCCACGACTTATCAGGAGTACCGGGGAATCTTCGAGAAGGACCGCGCACTGTCACGGCGCTTCCAGAAGATCGATGTCACCGAGCCGTCGGTGGAGGAAACAGTCGAAATATTGCGGGGCTTGAAGTCCCACTTCGAGGAACATCACGAAATCAAGTATACGCAACAGGCTCTGCGCAGCGCGGTCGAGCTCTCCGATCGCTACATTCCGGACCGGCATCTCCCGGACAAGGCGATCGATGTCATCGACGAGGCGGGGGCCAGCCTGCGACTACTGCCTGTCGGGAAGCGCAAGAAGACTATCGGTGTACACGACGTGGAGCGGATCGTCGCCAACATGGCGAGGATACCTCCCAAGACAGTGTCCAGTTCCGACAAGGACACCCTGCGCACCCTGGAGCGGGACCTGAAGCTGGTGGTGTTTGGGCAGGACGACGCCATCAAGGCGCTGGCTTCGGCTATCAAGATGTCGCGGTCCGGACTGGGTAATCCGGACAAGCCCATTGCGTCCTTCCTTTTTTCCGGGCCCACCGGTGTCGGGAAGACAGAGGTGACGCGGCAACTGGCCAAGGTCATGGGTATCGAACTGGTACGGTTCGACATGTCCGAGTACATGGAAAGGCACACGGTTTCAAGGCTGATCGGCGCGCCGCCGGGCTATGTGGGCTTCGATCAGGGCGGCCTCTTGACGGACGCGATCACCAAGCACCCGCATTCGGTGCTGCTGCTGGACGAGATCGAGAAGGCGCATCACGACGTCTTCAATCTGCTTTTACAGGTACTTGACTACGGGACCCTTACCGATAATAACGGACGCAGGGCGGATTTCCGTAATGTAATTATTGTGATGACGACCAACGCCGGCGCCGAAAAGATGGCGCGGGGATCGATGGGTTTCACTTCCCAGGACCATAGCGGTGACGATATGGAGGAAATCAAGCGCACCTTCGCCCCCGAGTTTCGAAACCGCCTGGACGCAATTGTCCCGTTCCGGGCCCTGGACGATCAAACCATAATGCACGTGGTAGACAAGTTCATCATGGAGGCGGAAGCTCAGCTCGCGGACAAACACGTGACCCTGGACGTGGATGAACAGGCGCGGGCTTGGCTGGCGCGGCACGGCCATGACCCGGCAATGGGTGCGCGGCCGATGGCACGGTTGATCCAGGAACGCATCAAGAGCGCCCTGGCCGACGAACTACTGTTCGGAAAACTGGCAAACGGTGGCGAAGTTCGCGTAAGCGCGGACGCCGACGACCTGATTTTTGACATTCGGGAACTCCACCGCAAGGGCTAGAGCCCCTTCACCATTCGCAACACCATTGTGGTCGTGCGGGACTTGCGCTCCTCCACGATTTTCACCGGCAGGTGCTGCCGCTCGACAGCCAGCCACATGGTGAGCTTGCGTTCCGGCTTGCCGACCCGCTGTTGCTGAATACGCAAGGTATCGAACGTACCCAGCGGTGTTGACAGCCCCTCCCTCGTGACGATGATGTTTTCGAATTCACGGATGCGTTTGCCCCCGACGACGTGAAGCAGCTCCCTACTCGATAGCTCGGACGCGGACAGCATGAGCGCGAACGGAAAACTGCAGTTGTCTATAACATAGCCGGACTCCGGCATCGGTATCAATTCCCCGTTGCTGAAGGAGATGGTCCGCCCAGTCCAGTCGAACCGGACCTCATGTTTATAGGCCTTGCGTGCTTCGCTGACTATGCCGTAGGTAAGCGGCTTCAGGCTGCCCTCGCTGACGTCGAAGCGGCAGTTCTCATACAGCGATCCACCAATCAGTATCGCCGCCAGGCCCTCCGCGCGCGTTTCTGAACGCACCTCGTAACTGTCACCGGACCTGCGCAGGCTGGTAATCAGTGTTCCCAATTTTGCGGGACCGACCTTGACCGTGTACTGCAGATCGAGCGCGGCGGGCAGTGAGCCCGCACTGACCGTACCTACCACCGCGAGCAATATCACCGCCCCCAGGAGACGCGTCCTCATTTCGTGGCCTGTAAGCTTCATGTTGAGGATTATACCGTCAGCGTGACGGCTTGGTTCCATCCGGATTCAAAGGCCCTGATCCGGCTGCCGCCTGCCGTCAAGCAGCACCTCGCCGCCGCTCACGGTCAGACGACCCTGCAGGTACCAGTCGATGGCTCGCGGGAGTATGCGGTGTTCCAGCCGGTGGACGCGCTCCCGCAGGGTATCCTCGGTGTCGTGCTTATCGATCTGCAATGATTCCCGGATGATAACCGGCCCCGCATCCAGCTCACCGGTAACGAAGTGTACGCTGGCGCCGTGGTTGGTGTCCGCGTTCTCCAGAGCACGGCGGTGGGTGTCAAGGCCAGGATATTTTGGCAGCAGAGAAGGATGTATGTTAATGATTCGGCCCTCGTACCTGCTGATAAAGTCCGCTCCCAGGATACGCATGAAACCCGCCAGCACGATCAGAGCGACGCCGTAATCGTCAATGACGCGGGCCAAGGCGGCGTCGAAGGCGGCCCGGTCGCCGTAATCCGAGGGCCGCACCACGCGAGAGGGGAGGCCGGCCCGCCGGGCCCGCAGCAGGCCACGGGCCTCGGGCCGGTCGCTGATGACGCAGTTGACCCGGGCCGCCAGCTCGCCGGCGGCGATGGCGTCAATGATCGCCTGCAGGTTGCTGCCGAACCCGGAGATCAGGACCGCCAGTCCTCGCGGCTGCTTGCCTTGGCTAGTCATCGATGACTACCCGGGGGCGGTCCCGGGACGATCCGATCTCACCGATGACACGCACCGTTTCTCCGGCGCCGGCGAGCAGCCGGACCGCCTCCGCCGTCGCGGAACCCGGCACCACCAGCGCAAGTCCTATGCCGCAGTTGAAGGTTCGGTACATCTCGTCGCTCTCTATACCGCCGGCATCGCGCAGCCAGTCGAAGATTGGCGGCCACTCCCAGCTGGCCTGGTGCAACCTGGCCTCGGTGCCGTCCGGCAGCACGCGGACCAGGTTACCGGGCAGGCCGCCACCGGTGATGTGGGCAGCGGCATGCACCGGTAGCGCATCCAGAAGGGCCAGTATCGGCTTCACGTAGATACGGGTGGGGGCCAGCAGATGTTGCGCCAGCGTCTTGCCGGACAGTGTCGTGCCGAGGTCGGATTCCCGGTCCGCGATAATCCTGCGAATTAGCGAGTAACCGTTGGAATGCGGACCCGAAGACCCGAGTCCGATCACGGCATCACCGGGCGCTACGTGCGCCGCATCCAGTATGCGGTCGCGCTCCACGACGCCGACACAGAACCCGGCCAGGTCATAGTCCCCTTCCGCGTACATGCCGGGCATTTCGGCGGTCTCGCCGCCGATCAAGGCCGCCCCCGCCTGGCGACAGCCCTCCGCGACGCCGGCCACGACTGACTTGGCGGTCGCCAGTGACAGTTTTCCGGTGGCGAAATAATCCAGGAAGAACAACGGCTCCGCCCCCTGGGCGAGCACGTCGTTGGCGCACATCGCCACCAGGTCGATGCCTATGCTGTCATGACGGCCAAGGTCGATAGCGAGCTTGAGCTTGGTTCCCACGCCGTCGGTGCCGGACACCAGTATGGGGTCCCGGAAACGTTTGGGCACCTCGAACAACGCGCCAAAACCGCCCAGATCGCCCACGCAGCCCTCCCGCAACGTGCTGCGGGCAAGCGGCTTGATGGCCTCAACCAGGGCGTCACCCTTTTCAATGTCAACTCCCGCCTCGCGATAGGTCAGCGGGCGCGTGGGTTTGGTCACGAGTAGCTCCATCGCGTATGTTTTGTCTGAACCGGGTATTTTAGCGGAATGTGGCGACCTCCTAGAGATATTGGAGTGACGGTGGAGCTGACTTGCCAAATTCGTTTGCGGTATCCTCGGCATGTTCAGTCCATAGCATGCCCAAACACTCGAGTGGTGGTCGGATATATCCCCAATCTCCTGACGGTGCTGCGCATCGCGGCAGCGCCGGTATTGATGCTGTTGCTGAAGTCCGAGCGCTACGATCTGGCATTCGTCGTGTTCCTTGCCGCCGGTTTCTCTGACGGCCTCGACGGCTTCATTGCAAAGCGGTTCAATTGCGAGACCCGCCTCGGCGCGGTGCTGGACCCTATCGCCGACAAGCTGCTCTTGGTGACCAGCTTCGTCATGCTGACCCTGCTGGGGCAGCTGCCTTTCTGGCTCTTGGTTACCGTGGTATTTCGCGACCTGCTCATTGTTGGCGGTTATTTGGTGCTGGCGGTGTTGCACGGATCCGTCCAGATGCGGCCCACCACCATCAGCAAGATCAACACGCTCTTGCAGATCATCCTGGTTGCCGCGGTCCTGGTCCAGGCGGCGGGATGGGTTTCGATGCCCTGGGTCACGCGAGTCCTGATCGTGACGGTTACCGTGACGACCGTGTGGAGCGGCATCCATTACGTCTGGGTTTGGGGCCTCCGCGGCGGGCAGGCCCAGCGCGTCGATTCCTGATGGCGAAACAGCTCGCCCTGCGCGTCAGCCTTTCGGACACCGCCAGTTTCAGTAACTTCTTCGCCATGGGTAATGAAGAGGCGGTCCAGGCGCTGACGCAGGCCGCGGCCCGGACCCGGGGCCTGGTGTACCTGTTCGGCCCCGACGGCTGCGGCAAGACCCATCTTCTTTACGCGGCGCAGCGTAAGGCCCGGGCGCTGGGCCGGAATGCCGTTTATCTGCCGCTCGCCTCTCTGGGTGCGCCGACGGCCGCGATCGAGGCCCTAGACATATCGGGCCTCATCTGTCTCGACGACGTTGATGCGATCGCAGGCGCCGACGCGGCGGAGCGGGCCCTGATGTCGCTTTATGACGCCGTGAAGCAAGGTGGCGGGGCTTGCAGCATACTGGCATCCGCAACGGAGCCGCCGGCCGCGGCCGGTTTCCGGCTGGCTGATCTTGCGAGCCGCCTCGCGAGCGGCACCAGCTACCGGCTCGGATTGCTCGACGATGCTGGAAAGACAGCCGCACTGCGCCTGCGGGCGAAGATCCGGGGGTTTGATCTGCCGGACGACGTAGTGGCCTACATCATGCGCCATCATGCGCGCGACAACCCCAGCCTGTTCTCGCTGCTGGATCAGCTGGACAGCGCGTCGCTGGTGGAGCAGCGGCGAATCACGCTGCGTTTTCTCCAGCAGCTGGAGCGGCGAACCGAGGACCACTAACGGGTCTGACCGCCCGGTGTCGCCAACCTGGTTGCCGCCCATGCCAGTCTACTGCCGAGGGCACGGCACAGCGCGCGTTCTTCATCGCTGAGTGGCAGATCGTTGGCTACTCCTGCTACGTGGCTGGCGCCGTAGGGCGTACCACCGGATCTGGTGCGCGACAACGCCTCCTCGGTATACGGGATGCCGACGATCAGCATGCCATGGTGCATGAGGGGAATCTGCATTGATAGCAACGTGGATTCCTGGCCGCCGTGCATTGACGATGAGGAGGTAAAGACCGCCGCCGGTTTCCCTGCCAGGCTTCCATTCAACCAGATTGCGCTGGTCGAATCGAGGAAGTATTTCATCGGTGCCGCCATGTTCCCGAAACGGGTAGGGCTGCCCAATGCCAGACCGGCGCAGCGGCGCAGGTCTTCCTCGGTGACGAAGGGATCGCCGGATTCGGGGATGCTATCCTCGCTGGCCTCGGTGACAGTTGATACGGCGGGCACCGTGCGCAGTATGGCGCACGCATTATCGATTGATTCGATACCCCGTGCGACCTGCGTCGCCATTTCCCGAACCGAGCCGTGGCGGCTGTAATAGAGCACCAGGATCTCGTTATCCTGCGTCATAGCAGGTCAAGCACTCGCTCGGGCGGCCGTCCGATCACCGCCCGGCCATCCACGATCACGATCGGGCGCTGAATCAGGATCGGGTGCTCGATCATGGCCCGGATCAATTCTTCGTCCGCCAGGTCCGGGTTGTCGAGCCCGGCGTCGCGGTACGCCTGTTCCCGCGTGCGCATCAGGTCCCGCGGCGGCAGTCCCAGCATGGTCAGGATATGCCGCAGTTCAGCGGCCCCGGGCGGGGCGCTGAGATAGTCCACGATTTGCGGGTCAACACCATGTTCCTGGAGAAGCTCCAGGGTTTGACGGGACTTGGAACAGCGAGGGTTATGATATATCTTGACGTCCAAACCGGGGTTCTTCCTAAGGACGGTCATTGCCGCGAATTTATTGACAGTTATGGGGCTGGATGGTAGTTTGATCTCGGCAATTCATCAACACGAAAGTCACCCAGAGTGATCATGATTTCGATTGGGAGGAAAAGAATGAATTCGGTTCATAACGCCGTGAAGGCGGTCGGAATATGCGCGGCGGCGATCGTGATCGCGTCCGGATGCGCCACGGCGAAGAAACCCGCGGAGGCGGCAGCGCCGGCAGCGCCGGCAGCGGCGGCCAGCGAGCCCGCGCCTGCGTCGATGCCAATGGCGCCTGCCGGCGACAGCTATACCGTATCGGCAGGGGATTGCCTCTGGTGCATATCCGGAAAGTCGGAGATCTACGGCGATCCATATCAGTGGCCGCGGCTATTCCGTGCCAACAGGGACCAGATCAAGGACGCGGACCTGATCTATCCCGGACAGCGGTTGACCGTTGAGCGCAGCGCTTCGGCGGCATTGAAGGCGGCCGCTGACCGTCATGCCCGTACCCGGGGCGCCTGGTCGTTGGGCGTGACTGAAGATACCGATCTGGCGTTCCTGTCAGCCAATCCGTGACGCAACTGGCGGACCGTTTTGGTCGCGGCCGGTAGCGAACCTGGTAAAGGCCCCTGACGGGGCCTTTTTTCTGCTTCCGTGAACCTGACGGTGTGGTCATATCAGTCACTGCGGTGCTGAGCGTTTGATCCACGTGAGAGATATTCGATGTTGCGGACGCGGATATCAAAGGTCTGGCGCCTGATCACCAGAGTGGCGCGGCGGTTCTGGGACGACCACTGCCAGACCAATGCCTCGGCTCTGTCATTTGCCACCCTGCTGGCCCTGGTACCGCTCGCCGCCGTGGTGTTCTCGACCTTGTCGATCTTTCCGGTATTCGAGCGCCTGGCGGCGGCGGCGGAAGAATTCGTCTACCGAAACTTCGTCCCGACGGCGGGGGACGTCATTCGCACTCATGTCCAGCAATTTACGCAACAGACTGGACGCCTCACCGCGGTGGGGCTGGTGTTCCTCTTCATCAGTGCGTTATTACTCTTGTTTACCATCGAGGAGACGCTGAACAAGATCTGGCGCGTGGAGCGAGGGCGCGGTCTTGTGCAGCGCGTGCTGGCCTACTGGGCGGTACTCACTCTGGGGCCGTTACTGATGGGCGCCAGCCTCTCGCTCACTTCGTTCTTCGTTTCCACGACCATCATGTCAGAGCAGGGTTCCCTGGCTGCGGCGCGCGGCGCATTCCTTTCGGTCTTGCCTTTCGTTTTCGAGGTCCTGGCGTTTGTTATGCTCTACATCGTGGTGCCGAACCGCAAAATCAGGTTCCCGCACGCCTTGGCCGGGGGGGTAGTGGCGGCTGTTCTTTTCGAGGGTACAAAGCGGGGGTTCACCTTATTCCTGCTAAATTTCGACAGCTATGAAGTGATCTACGGTGCTCTCGCCAGCATCCCGATATTCTTTGTCTGGATATTCTTGTCTTGGTTGGTAGTTCTCATCGGTGCCGAGGTGACGGCCACACTTGGGGAGCAGGACGACGAGCAAGCGTTTGCTTGAATCAAAGGTCCAGGTCTTCGTATTCAAACCACTCGTAGTGGGCGTTGCGCTCCATCAGCCGCTGGCAGCGGAACATGTGCAAGATTTCGCCGTCGTCGACGAAAAGATTGCGATGCCGTGCATAGATTCGGGGTGGGGTGATAAGGGTTTTCGGCTGCTGCAGCGCCGCTACCGGCGACAGCATGACCGAGTTCTTGAAGTGCTGGTACTGCGACTCCGGAGCAGACACTGGACGGACCGCGATTGCCTGAGCATCAGCGATGAATTTCTGCAGCCCAATCCGCAGCATGAGCCCCTCCATTCGGGCCCAGCGCACCACGCCAACTTCCCACTCTGACTGATCTTCGTCGGCCTTGAAGGCCGCCATATCACCGACGCGAATGATTATCTTCTGCTCATCCTCGATACTGACCTCCAGTTGCAGGCCCAGCACGCTGTCGTTAATGCTCTGCCAGCATTGCCGGACGATCTCCGGCTCTGGCCGGTTGAACTGCTGTTGGCCGAAGGTCCCCGTGATGACTGTCTGGACGTCGCCGGCTTCGTTCTCCGAGTTACATCGAAATCGCGACTCGTTGTTCAGGCAGTAATTCACACTTTCCAGGCCGGGACTCAATACGAACGGAGTCCGGCGGTCCTCCCTTGGAAACTGCCGGGACGGTGACAGTCCCCAGGCAAGCACCGACTTTTCGAGGATTTCGGACCAGGTCTCTTTGCGAAACTCGTTGTCAAGACCCGACTCGGTCAAATCGAAACCTGCCCGGATCTGATTCCACTGCTCATGGATCCGGCGCGTCAGTCCGCGCGTATCCAGCAACAGGCAGTGGTCTCCCTTCTCGTCGGTGCGGGTTTCCAGATATGAACGTGCAGGACGATCGGCGTCCGGATCTATCACAAACTGGCAACGGTGCGTGGGGGGAGTCGCATAGGGACGCACCTCCGCGAGTGCAGCCCACTGGTCCAGATATCGGAAGGTGCCGCGTATGCCCGCTGCCGACAACCGGTAGGGATCAACCAGTCCGAAAAGTATTGACTGCTTATAGACCTGAGCCACACTGCTTGGTCCAAGATCCTGATGTAGCGAATCCTTAACCGCATTCTGCTGAACGCCGCGCCGACCGGCGTAAGCATAGAGCGTGTGCAGCTCCCGCCAGATGCCTGATGGACAGGAGGCATAGCTCAGCGCAAAATTGCGCAGCGCACCGGCCAGGTACCACATGGCGCGGTATATCATCTGTGTAATTTCGGACCCATACAGGTTGCTGCGCACGGACTCGGCACGTTCAAGGATTACGGATTTGTATCCAAACGCCATTTCCAGCATGGTTTCACGGCAAAGTTCGGCCAGTCGTGAGTGTCGATTCGAGTGTGGAAACAGGGCGCTGGCCAGCTGTTTCTCTATATTCTGTCCGATGAACTGTATAGGAACTCGGTAAAGGTCCAGGGACTCGCTGCGCAGCCCTGCGCGCATCGACAGCCGGTTCATCCGATGGAGCGAGTCGTGTATCTGGCGCAGGCTGTCCAGGGTGTTGAGCAGGGGCAACCGCGAAAGCCTGTCTCGAATCGCGGCCGGATGAAGCATCTCCTCGCCAGAGACGGGCGGATGCTGCTCTGGGACAGCCAGTTTCAACATGCGGGTGGGGAACGATGTGGTCGTTTCGACAATTTTGTATTGTAAGATTAGCGGGAAGATTAAAATTTACCATGTCGCAAGCGACCGGAACAGTGGGAATGAATATTATAACTTATTGTTTTTTTAGTTAAATTACTTTCGGAGTAGGCCATGCGAAACCATTGCGGGCGAGTGTTGGCGCTGGTGCTGATTTTCCTCGGTGTTCCGTCGGCGTACGCGGACGGTACGCGTGATCCGGCCAGCTACTTCTTTCACCAATCTTTCGGCGACCTGGCGGAGGAAGCGGAAACGGCGCGGGCGCAGCAGCAGGTAGGGGTCATGATCATGTTCGAAACCGACGACTGCCCTTGGTGCAAGAGAATGAAGGAAACGGTGCTTAATCACGTGGCGGTGCAGGAATATTTCCGACGTCATTTCCGCATGCTCATGGTCGATACCGAGGGCGATACGTTGATAACCGATTTTTCGGGAACGGAGATCGCCGAGAAGGATTTTGCCCTCAAGCACAACAGAGTGCGAGCGACGCCCGTGTTTGCATTTTTCGATCTACAGGGAAAGTTGATGACCAAGTATACGGGGGCGACTCGCGATCCCCAGGAATTTCTGTGGCTCGGGGAGTTCGTGGTGGACGGTCATTATCGGAACACGAGATTTACGAAGTACAAGCGCAAAAAGCGCGCCGCCGCGCGTAACAACTCCTGAACACGACATGCGCGGGTATAGAACGATGGAGCGGTGGAACGCATAGCGGTGAAGATCAACCACTCGCTGTTGAAGGCGACTCCGCTTGCGGTTGCGCTATGTTCTGGCACCGCCGCCGAAGAACTGCCGAATCCCCTGTCCCTGGATACGGCGATGCATTTCGCTGAGCACGCCCATCCCGAACTCGACCTGCAGCTGGCACAAGTCGACGAGCATATCGCACGGGTCTCCGCGGCGCGAGCCAGCTACGGACTCGATGCCCGCCTCGACGTGATCCCGCGCTTCAGCGACTTTGCCGCGGATCCGGGTCGCGATCTTGAGAACGACAGTCGGGTGAGCCTGCTGCTGCGCAAACGTTGGTATGATTTCGGGCGCACACGTTCTCTGACCGGCGCTGCGGAGGCAGAGGTCGCCGGAGAGGAAGCCTTGCTGTTGAACGTACGGCAGAAGCGGCGGCTGGACATCATGAGAAGGTTCCTCGCCGTGATTCTTGCCGACCTGAAATACCTTGCCGACGACGAAGAGATGTCGCGGCTGTACGTGCGCTACGACAAGGCGCGCGAAAGGCAGCAGCTTGGGATGCTCGCAGATGTCGACATCCTTGAACTGGAGACAGCCTATCGGGAGGCCCTGGACATCCGCGCGGCGACCGAGGCGCAGCGGCGCTATACGCGCCTTCAGCTTGCGCTGGCCCTTGGTGTACCGGATGCGCTGCCGGCGGACCTGGTGCGTCCGCGTTTTCCGCGGCTCGAGGAGCAGACGCCGGATTATCAGACCCTGTTCGTGGAGGTGGCGGCCGGAAATCCACAGCTGATGAACCTTCGCGCCCGGCGGGACGCGGCGAAGCTTGGTGTGGACGCGGCAAGATCCCTTCGTCATCCGGAGTTGGTGACGGAGGTCGGCGCGAACTATCTCGAACGCAAGGTGGGCACCAGGGAGGCAGCCCGTATCGATTTGCAGCTGCGCATACCCTTGTACCAGGGGGGGATAGAACGCGCTGCGGCGGCGGAAGCCGAGGCACGGTTGCAGCAGCGTGAAGCGGAACTGCGGTCGGCGGAGTTTGTCTTGCGCCAGGAGCTGCTGCGACTGCTGCAGCAGCTGGATGTTCTGCGTATAGAGAGGCGCACCGCCAAGGGCCGCGAAGATTATCGTGACTTTGCGGTCGACAGGGCGCGTGGAATCTACGAGTTGGAGCTGGATACGAGCCTTGGGGAATCAATGGCCAGGTTGACCGAAGCGCAATATCTTTCGGCCAAGGTCGAGTTCGAGACCGCCATGACATGGGCACGGTTGGATTCATTGATGGGAGAATTGCCGACTTACACGAGTGGTAAACAGCAATGATCAGGACAAGGTTGCTATGTTTTATGGTTCTGGCGTCCGTCGCGCTTGCCCCGCGGGCCGAATCCACGCCGGCGGTCATCGACTGGGCGCAGCGGGTGCCGCTTGGCGTCCCGGTGTCCGGCGTCGTGCAGTCCGTGGCGGTGAGGCCCGGTGATCGTGTCGCCGCCGGGGCCAGGCTGTTGAACCTGGACCCGACGCCATTTGACGCCTCATTGACCGCCGTCCGTGCGCGGCTCGAGCAGGCGGAAGCCGACTGGGCGGAGGCGGAGCGCGCCTTTCAACGGACACAGGAACTTTACGACCGAGGGGTGCTGGCTACGGTCGAACTCGATCACGCCAAGCTGGATCACACCCGGGCCCGCACTGCGCTGGAGGTCGCCAAGAGCGATGTGGCCGTTGCCCAATATCGCCTGGACAAGAGCAGCCTGGTAGCGCCATTTGCAGCCTGGGTAGTCGCCGTTGACGCGGAGCCGGGACAGGTGATTGCCAGTGCGCTGCAGCCGCCGACCCTGCTGGTTCTGGGCAGGGCGGGGCGTTACCTGGCCCAGTCCAGGGTGAGCGCGGAGGTCGCTGCGCGGTTCGCGCCCGGGACCGCGGTGCCAGTACTAGCGTCTGGTTCCCGCTACGACGGCGTGGTGCGCAGCGTCGGCCTGGAACCCGTCGCAGCGGGGAGCGGCGGAGACCCGCTGTACGTTCTGGACGTCGAGTTCGCCAGCGGCGACGTCTTACGTGTGGGCAGCTCCGCCAGCCTGGAGCTGCCATGAGCCTTTGCAAGCATTACCTGGTTTCGGGACATGTTCAGGGGGTATTCTTCCGTGCCTGCACTCAGGAGGAGGCGCACCGGCTGGGACTGACGGGCTGGGTGCGGAACACGCCCGACGGCGCAGTCGAGCTGCTGGCCTGCGGTGACGCGGAGCCACTGCATCAGCTCAATGCGTGGCTGTGGAAGGGGCCTCCATCCGCCAAGGTGATCAAGGTTGTCAGCGAACTGGTCGAGGACGGGATTCCGCCCGAGGATTTTACCGTCCGCTAACGGTTCGCGGTCAGCGTGGACGTGCCCCACGTTCGACGCCATGCCGCCTGTACCTTGCGGGAATAGGCGTAGCGCTGTTCGCTGCCGTTGTAGCGCGCCAGTGCGTCGCCTATGTCTCCGTCGGCGAGCCGGAGATAGTGGCGAAGAATGGTGCAGCCGTACCGCAGGTTGGTTACGGGGTGAAACAGGTTGTCCCGCGGATGGCCGATCTCCTTCTTCCAGAAGGGCATGATCTGCATCAATCCCCGGGCCCCGGACCGGGACACGGCAAAGCGGTCGAAATCGCTCTCCACGTCGATCACCGCCAGCACCAGCGCGGGATCAAGCCTCGCGCGGCCGGCCTCGTAATGGACCTCCCGCAACAGGTTGACGCGGTAAAAGGGGTCCGGAAGCCACTTCTTCAGGCGGCCGGAATAATGCGCAAGCCACATCAGGCCATCGATTTCGTCGGAGAACCAGGTCGGATATTCGACCGCTTCCCGCAGGGCCCGCACCAGCCGTGCATCCACTTCCTGCTCCGAGCCGGCAAACGCCGGGTTGGCGGTCAGCAGAATCAGTGCCAGAAGAATTCTTCTCGCTTGCATAGCCGATGACTCAGATCGTTTCCTTAAGCGCCGTCAAGGTCGCGATGACCTCGTCCAGCGGGAGTTCCCGAGCATCCGCCTGGGAACGTCCCTTGTACTCCACCGCGCCCTTGGCCAAGCCTCTTTCTCCGATCACCAGGCGGTGCGGAATGCCGATAAGGTCCGATTCAGCGAACATCACTCCAGGGCGCTCGTTGCGATCGTCCAGCAGAACATCGAAACCGGCATCCAGTAGTGCCTTATAGACGTTTTGGGCAGCCCGTTCCACGTTTTCTGACTTATGCAGGCCGATGGGGATGATGACGACCTCGAACGGAGCGATGCTGTGCGGCCAGACTATTCCATGATCGTCGTGGTTCTGCTCGATTGCGGCGGCGACCACCCGCGATACACCGATTCCATAGCAGCCCATGGGCATGAACACCGCGTTGCCCCGCTCATCCAGGCAGGTGGCGTTCATCGCCTGGCTGTATTTAGTCCCGAGCTGAAAGATATGTCCTACCTCGATGCCACGTTTGATGGCGAGCCGGCCTTCAGGGTCGTTCTCCGGTACCTTATCCAGCGGGCAGGGGTCACCGTCCACGACCTTGCGGATGTCGGCGACCTCCGGTTCCGGTAGGTCACGACCCCAGTTTATGCCGCGCAGATGCTTGCCGTTTTCGTTGGCGCCGCAAATGAAGTCGGCCAGCCGCGCGGCACTCTCGTCTGCGATGACCGGAATGTCCAGGCCCCTGGGACCGATGGACCCGGCCCCGCAGCCTGCAGCCGCCTCTATCTCGTCGGCGCCCACGAACTCCATGGGTTTGGCCACTTGGGGGAGTTTTTCCACCTTTACCTGGTTCAATTCGTGGTCGCCCCGCAATACCAGCGCTACTACGCCGCCCACGCCGCGCACCAGGAGCGTCTTCACGGTTTGCTGCGGATCCACCCGCAGGAAGGCGGCCACCTCCTCGATACCGTGCTGACCGGGAGTATCCACTTCTTCCAGCGATTGGCCCGGAACGGGTCTTTGTCCGACCGGCGGCAGGGCCGGCGCCAGCTCGACGTTGGCCGCGTATTCGTACTTCTCACAGACCGCAATGGCATCTTCGCCGGTGTCCGCCAGCACATGAAACTCGTGCGAGGTGCTGCCGCCGATGCTTCCGGTGTCCGCCAGGACAGCACTAAACCGCAACCCTATTCGATTGAAGATCCGGGTGTAGGTTGCATACATGAGTTCATAGGTGTCCTGCAGCGATTCGTCGTCTATATGGAAGGAGTACGCGTCCTTCATCAGGAACTCACGCCCCCGCATGACTCCGAATCGTGGGCGTATCTCGTCACGGAACTTGGTCTGGATCTGGTAGAAGTTGGCAGGCAGCTGCCGATAGCTTTTGATCTCATGGCGGAGCAGCGAGGTGATGACTTCCTCGTGGGTTGGCCCCAGGCAGAACTCCCGTTGATGACGATCCCTGAAGCGCAGAAGTTCGGGGCCATAGGCGTCCCAGCGTTGTGACTCCTGCCACAGTTCCGCCGGCTGCACCGTGGGCAGCAAGACCTCTTGGGCCCCGGACCGGTTCATCTCCTCCCTGACGATGTTTTCCACCCTTCGCAATACCCGCAGACCCAGCGGCAGCCAGTCATAGATACCGGCGGCGACCTTACGGATCAGGCCCGCGCGCAGCATCAGTTGGTGACTGACGATCTCCGCGTCTGCTGGGGTCTCCTTCAAAGTGGCCAAGAGAAATCGAGAGGCAAGCATGGGGTCAGCGCAGTGTTTCTTGTCGTTGGTTGTCCTATCATAACCGCAAATCGCGGCGCTCCCGAAACCCAGGCCATTAGCGACCAGGAACTCCGGGTCCGCCGCTCCATGCGGCCGGGGGCATCGGACCGTCGATCCGGCCACGTGATACCGGCATGGGGTCGCGGTCGTCAAGAACGCCAGGGCGGGTGCAGCCTTACGCCGCGTCGTTTGAAGAACCACACCAGCACCATGCCACCGACAAAACCACCGATATGGGCACGGAACGCAACACCGCCTTGACCAGGCTGCGCGGCGAGGGAGCTGACAAGCTGGATCGCGAACCACAAGCCGAGCACGACGCCCGCGCGCAGCTGCATAGAGTGAAGCAGGAAGCCAAGCGGGACGACCACCAGGATCCTGGCATGCGGGTGCAAGAACCAGTATGCCCCCAGTACGCCCGAGATGGCGCCACTGGCGCCCACCATGGGTATTTGCGAGCCCGGTTCGGGCAGCGCCTGGGCGAAAACGGCAAGCGCCCCGCAAAGGAAATAGAAGGCCAGGTAACGCGGGTGTCCCATCGCATCTTCGACATTGTTGCCGAATATCCACAGGTAAAGCATGTTGCCGATCAGGTGCATCCAGCCGCCGTGCAGGAACATCGACGTTAAGATGGTGGCGCCGGGGGGTATCCAGCGCAGTTCATCGGGAAGCTGCGCATCCCCCAGCAGTACCACGGGAATGACACCTAGCGCGTAGATGATGGCCTGCTGGGCTTGCGGGTGTTGCGAGACCTGCCACAGGAAGGTGACAACGCAGGCGGCAATCAGTGCCACGGTAACGAGCGGCATGCGCTGGGTGGGAATATTGTCGTGTATCGGGATCAACCTGGCGCGACCTCCCACAGTGCGGCGAATCGGAACACAGTATACTCATTCCTCGACCGTCGCACGCCGCGCCCTGCCGCAGTCTTGCCGGCGGGGAACGGCACGCCGGGACTAGTTTCATGGCGTGGACGCATTCACGCATGTTGCCCGTGTGACGCGCGATCCGGCCGTCCGAGCGGCGGGCGTTCAAAGAAGAGAGATTCTGCGGTTTGAGCAAGAGCGACTGGAGTGCGGATGCCTATAGCAGGCACGCCCGGTTCGTGTCCGAGCTGGGCGCGCCGGTTGTCGCCCTGCTGGATCCGCAGCCGGGTGAGCGCATACTGGACGTCGGTTGCGGCGACGGTGTGTTGACACGTGAGTTGATGGAGCGAGGCTGTACGGCCGTGGGCATTGACTCCAGCCCCAGCATGGTCAGGGCGGCGCGCGAGCGGGGTGTTGATGCCCGCTTGCTGGACGCCGGGTCGCTGGCGTTTGTGTCCTGCTTTGACGCGGTGTTCAGCAATGCGGCACTGCACTGGATGAAGGATGCCGACGCGGTGATCAACGGTGTGGCAAGAGCGTTGAAACCGGGGGGTCGCTTCGTCGCCGAGATGGGAGGGTGCGGCAACGTGGCCGCGTTGCGCCGGGCGCTGCGCGAGCACCTGCCCCGGTTCGGCATTGACGCGGTGGCTATCGATCCGTGGTATTTTCCGGACGTAGAAGAATATGCCAGCCGCCTGCGCGCTGGTGGATTTGCTGTCCGGTGGATCGGACTCCTCCCGCGGCCCACCCGACTTCCCACCGGGGTCAGCGGATGGATCACCGCCATCGCCCGCCCTTTCCTGGCCCCGCTGAGCGGCGTACAACGCCGGCAGCTGCTCGCTGCGATGGAGCGGGAGCTGGCCCCGGTGTTGAGTAACAACGAAAACGAACTGTATGCGGACTATGTGCGGCTGCGGTTTCTTGCCGTCAAGTCACCTGAATCCTGAGGGTCTACCATCGATACTTGTTCCACAACTCAGGATTGGCCCAGTTGCGTGGGTTCAGCCAGTCAGGCGTATTCTTGTAGCTGGCAATATCGTACTTGTACAGCTGCAGGATCCCCCGGTCGGTTTGGTAGTCGTTTACCAGCTTCATGCCATAGGACAGGAGATCGGCACTTCTCCAGTGGCTGACCCGGCCTTCCCACCCATCCCCGATCGGCACCAGCGCACAGAACCTTGACGTATGCAGGTCACGCAGACGGGCGATCAGCTGGCCGGCATGCCGCTTGTCGAGAAATTCCAGGGTGTCGACTACGATACCGGCGTCAAACCGACCCAGTTTGGGGATGGCTTCGAGCGCCTGATCGCGGTGCACGAACTCCACACGACACGGCCGGCCAAGCAGCCTCCGTTGGGCCAGGTAGTCGCCCAGAATATTGTCCGCGGTCGTACTGACCAGCAGCACAGAATCTGGCCGGGACTCGCTGATGAGGGTCTCGATATCGAACCAGAACTGGGGACTCATGCTCGCCCGGACCCCGGTGGTCGCAACCGTGCACGGGCGGAGGAACGCTGGCGAGGCCTGAAGCCGGGGAACCGGAGGCGCGCCGCAGTTTGCCGTGATGCGGGACGCCTGTTCATACAGCCGTGGGCACGGTGTTCAGTCGCCACGGCCCGGCCAAAGGCGCGCTGCCCCGCGCACGCCCGAACTGTCTCCGTGGCAGTGACGCAGTATCGGGGTCCGCAGCTCAGCGTTGAACAGGTGTTTCGATACTTGTTCACGGCCCTCACCGTAGAGACGGTCGATGTTTGACAGCCCGCCGCCAAGCACCACCGCATCGGGATCGAGGATGTTGATGACCATCGCCAGTGCGCGCCCGAAGGCCGCCAGGAATTGTTGCACGGCGAGTTCGGCGGCAGCATCCGCCTGCAGGGCCTGCTGCACCACCTCGCGGGCGTCGGCATCCGCGGTGCCTTTAGCGGCTCGGTAATTCTGCACAAGCCCGGGGCCGGAAAGATAAGTCTCGACGCAGCCGCGTTTGCCGCAGTAACACGTTCGACCATCCTGTACCAGTGTATTGTGGCCCCACTCCCCGGCAATATGATGGGTTCCGGCGTGGATTTGCCCGCTGCATACGATGCCGCCCCCCACGCCGGTGCCCATGATGACACCGAACACCACACCGTAACCCTGGGCCGCACCGTCCATGGCCTCGGACAGTGCAAAACAGTTGGCGTCATTCTCCAGCCGTATCGTGCGCTCCAACATGTGTTCCAGATCGCGCTGCAGGGGCTGCCCGTTCATGCAGACGGTATTGGAGTTCTTCAGCAGGCCGGTGTCACGCGACAAAGCGCCCGGCGTACCCATGCCTACCAGGCATTGCTGGCCGACGCCTGTCTCCAATGAATGGATGAGGTCGACGACGGCGGAAAGTATGGACGGATATCCCTCCGCTGCGGGAGTCGGCCGCCGTTCGCGCATCAGTTCCCGCCCGTTCGGGTCCATGACCATGCCCTCGATCTTGGTGCCGCCAAGATCAATGCCTATGCGCATCATGGGGATCCTTTAAGCCACGCCGAGTAGATCTGGTCAGCAATGTAATGCAATGCTGCGATGCGCGGACCCAGCTTACGGGTCATCTCGGATCTGCTCTGGACAGTTTCCGATGGCTCATACAGTTCGTCGGCATAGATGTCGGCCCACTGGTTAACCATCTCCGGGAGCATCTCAACATGGAACTGAATGGCGAGGCTGCGGTCCAGTCGGAATCCCTGGTTCTCGCAGTGTTCGCTGTAGAACAAGGGCACGGCGTCGCGCGGCGGGGAGAGGGCCTCGCCATGCCAGTGAAAAGCCTCGAAGCGTTGCGGCAGGGCCCTGCACCAGGCAGGCTGGCGCGGATGCTGCAAGGTGTTGACGGGCAGCCAGCCGATCTCCGGCACCGGACCGGCCCGAACCTCACCGCCCAGCGCCCTGGCGATGAGTTGTGCGCCCAGGCAATGACCAAGTACCGGCGTTGAACGCCGATGCGCCGCGCGGATCAGTTCCATGCTGTCTTCGATCCAGGGTAGATCATCGTTGACGCTCATGGGGCCGCCCATGAACACCAGTCCGGCAGCACGGTCTATACTAGCGGGAAGGGTGTCCCCCTGGTCGATGCAGATCGTGCGCCAGGCGATGTCCCGGTCACGCAGATAGTGCGCCAGGTAGCCCGGACCTTCACAGGCGACATGGCGGAATATCAGGATTTCAGTCATCAGCAGATATGCGCGGCGAAATGACGAATAGTAATGCAATGCGCCGATTCGGTCGAAGAATGTGGGGCGCGGCGCTGCTGCTGCTCATCGGTTCCGCCGGGGCGGAGCAGAAGCTGAACGTGCTGGCGCTGTTCGAGGACAAGGCCCTGCTTCATGTCGACGGGCAGCGGGTGATGTTGGCAGTGGGAGAGACCAGTCCCGGCGGCGTCACGCTACTCGAAGCCGACAGCGAACGCGCCGTGGTGCTGGTAGACGGCGCCCGGGAAGAGCTCTATTTGGGCGTCGTGGTGAATTTTCCCGACAGTGGGCCGGTCGAGGCGGTTCCGGCCTGGGAGGGTCCGCAGAGCGTTTCGCTGTGGGCCGACAGTAACGGTTTTTTCTACGCCGGCGGCAGCATCAACGGATTTCCGGTGCGGTTCCTCGTGGATACCGGCGCCACTACGGTGGCCATCAGCGGCGATCTTGCCAGTCGTATCGGTGTAGACCTGAGCCAGGGGCAACGTGGTATCGCCACCACTGCCAGCGGGGTCACCGGCATGGTGCGGGTGACCCTGCCGTCGGTCACGGTGGGCGAACTCACGCTGCGGGACGTGGAAGCGGGTGTGCTGATGGGCAGCTTCCCGACCGAACCGCTGCTTGGCATGTCCTTCCTAGGCCAGCTGGACATGGTACGCGAGGGCGATCGCATGGATCTCAAGCGCAGATTCTGACCTCGTTACTACGCGTCAGTGTTCCTTATTTCTCGCGAGTGATTTGCGCGTAAGCGGAGTGGTTGTGAATGGATTCGAAATTCTCGGCCTCCACGCTGTATGCGCTGATGCGGTCATCGACGTTGAAGCGCGATGCCACGTCGCGAACCATGTCCTCCACGAACTTCGGGTTGTTGTAGGCCCTTTCGGTTACGTATTTTTCGTCCACGCGCTTGAGCAGACCGAACAATTCACTGCTGGCCTGCTCCTCGACGATGTCTATCAGTTCCTCGATCCAGATGAACGCATCCGTGGTTACCGTCACGGTGACATGGGATCGCTGGTTGTGGGCGCCGTAATCGGAAATGCGCTTGGAGCAGGGGCAAAGGCTGGTGACGGGCACCATCACCTTGACCTTGGTCAGGGAACCGCCGTTTTCGATCTCACCGATCAAGGTCACCTCATAGTCCAGCAGGCTCTCGACGCCTGATATCGGCGCATGCTTTCTCACAAAGAACGGGAAAGTCATCTCGATGTGACCCTTGTCCGCTTCCAGTCGCTGCGTCATCTCCCGCAACATTTGTTTGAAGGAACGGATTGATATCTCGGTTTCGTGGTTGTGCAGGATTTCCACGAAGCGGGACATGTGTGTGCCCTTGAAGTTATGAGGCAGTTCCACGTACATGTTGAAGTTTGCGATCGTGTGTTGCTCGCTACCGCTGCGGTCGCTGACCCGCACCGGATGCCTGATGTCCTTGACGCCGACCTTGTCGATGGCGATGTTGCGTGTGTCCGGGCTGCCCTGCACATCGTCGATGGCTGGCAAATCCGGCGCTGGGGCTTTGATGGTCGACATGGGTGCGTGTGATGGTGTCAGTGGAGACCGGCTTGGCCCCGCGCAGGCGCGGGACCACCCCGCCAAGTGTAAGCGCAACATTTTGCCCCGGGCAAGCAAAAATGCCGATGGGTCAATAATGTCGGGTCACCGCCAGTTGCGACAGCTCGCTCAGGAAGGCCGTGTCGAGGTCCAGGTCCCGCAGCGCCGCCTGCGCTTCCAGGCACAGGTCAGCGGCCAATTGACGGGATCCGGTGAGACCGATGAGAGAGGGGTAGGTGGCTTTGTCCGCGGCGCGGTCGCTGCCCGCGGTCTTGCCCAGGATTCCGGTGGGCGATTCCTCGTCCAGCACATCGTCAATCACCTGAAAAGCCAGACCAACCCGTCCGGCGTATGCCTCCAGTGCCTGGAGCGTGGGTTCGTCCACGTGCTCGCTGGCGAGTGCGCCGAGCTGGACCGCGGCCCGGATCAGGGCGCCGGTCTTGGCGCTGTGAAGGGCGCGCAGCTGTTCCAGGCTCGGTGTGGTGCCGGTTGCATCGATGTCCCGGGCCTGGCCACCCACCATGCCCAGCGAGCCGCACGCAGACGCGAGTATCTGGAGCATGCGCAGGCGCCTCACCGGGGCTACCCGCAGCGCCTCGTCCGCGGCCAGCAGTTCGAAGGCCAGGGCCTGCAGCGCGTCGCCCGCAAGTATGGCGGTGGCTTCGCCAAAGGCGACGTGGCAGGTCGCTTTGCCACGCCGCAGAGTGTCGTCGTCCATTGCCGGCAGGTCGTCGTGCACCAGCGAGTAGGCGTGAATGAGTTCAACGGCACAGGCGGGGACGTCCAGAGTCTTCAGGTCGGTTCCCAGAGCCTCGCCGGAGGCGTAGACCAGCATGGCACGAAAGCGCTTGCCACCGTTCAGGGTGGCGTAGCGCATGGCGGCATGCAGCTGCACCGGCGGCGTGTCGACAGCGGGTAGTCGGTCGCTCAGCGCCGTCTCCACCCGGTCCACATAGCGGCGCCCGGTTTCCAACACCTGGGGGGTGCTGCTCAATCGTCCGACGGAAAGGCTTCCAGGGTGTCTCCGCCCTGCTTCCGGACCAGTTTTTCAACGCGTTGCTCGGCCTTCTTGAGAATATTCTCGCAGGATTTGGACAACGCCATCCCGCGCTCGAAGTCGCGCAAGGATTCCTCCAGGGTTTGTTCGCCCTTTTCCATCCGTTCCACGATCTTCTCAAGTTCGCCCAGCGAGGTCTCGAACTGGGACAGGTCCGGTGCGACGGTCTTTTTCGGTCGGGACGTTGTCACAAGGCCTTCCATTTTGATCCAGGTCAACCCATTTTACCGCCTGGGCAATAAACTGCTAGCGGCCCGGCACGAGTGTTGACAGACTGATAAGTAGAATTTAGAATCGTTCTAAATTTACCACCTCAATCGTTGGAGATCAAACATGGACCTGAAAGGCAGCAAGACTGAGCAGAACCTGAAAGACGCATTTGCCGGTGAATCGCAGGCAAACCGGCGCTACCTGTATTTTGCGGCCAAGGCTGACGTCGAAGGCTATAACGATGTGTCCACGGTGTTCCGATCCACGGCCGAAGGCGAGACTGGCCATGCGCACGGTCACCTGGAATACCTGGAGGCCGTGGGCGATCCGGCCACAGGCCTACCGATCGGCAGCACCGAGAACAATCTGAAGGCGGCCATCGCGGGTGAGACCCACGAGTACACCGACATGTATCCGGGCATGGCGAAGTCAGCCCGCGACGAAGGCTTTGACGAGATCGCCGACTGGTTCGAGACGCTGGCGAAGGCGGAGCGTTCTCATGCCAATCGGTTTCAGAAAGCACTGGACGGGCTGGAAGGCTGAGCAAGCGGTCCGCAGCGGAAGATCGGACGAGGGCCGGGTACCCCGGCCCTCATTCGTTGTGATCTTGCACAAGCAAGCACTGAAGGGGAAGGCAGATGTCCGGACAAGCTGGTGAAGGCGGGCGTGAGGGGAGTCTCGAGGCTCCCGAGCGGCACGCCCTGAGTTGGAAAGATCCGAAGTTCTACGACGAGCAGGATCTGTTCCAGGAACTCGAACGTGTTTACGACATCTGCCACGGTTGTCGCCGATGCTTCAACCTCTGCAACGCGTTTCCTACTCTTTTCGACGCGATCGACGAGTCGGACACCATGGAACTCGACGGCGTCGCCAAGCCCATTTACTGGGACGTAGTGGACCATTGTTATCTGTGCGACATGTGCTTCATGACCAAGTGCCCCTATGTGCCGCCACATGAGTGGAACGTAGACTTCCCGCACCTGATGCTGCGGGCCAAGGCGGTTAAGCACAAACAGGGCCGATCCAGCGCAAGAGACAAGCTGCTCAGCAGCACTGACATGGTCGGTAAGCTGGCAGGCATACCGGTGGTGGTCAACGCGGTGAACGCCGTCAACCGGAGCAAGGCGGGGCGCCGCATGCTGCAGAAGACACTGCGCGTTCACCCGGATGCCAAGCTGCCCTCGTACCACAGCAAGACGCTGCGTAAACGCGTTTCACCCACCCGGGACCTGGTGCCCGAGGGCGCCGGGCCGACTACCGGACGGGTTGCCCTGTTCGCCACCTGTTATTGCAACTACAACGAGCCTCAGGTGGGGGAAGACTTGATTGCCGTCTTCGAACACAACGGTATCGTAATCGCGCTGGCGGCGAAGGAGCAATGCTGCGGCATGCCGAAGCTGGAACTGGGCGACCTGGAGGCGGTGGCGCGCGCGAAGGAAGTGAATATCCCGGAGCTGGCGCGGCTGGTGGACGAAGGATGGGACATCGTGGCGCCAGTACCCTCTTGTGTGCTGATGTTCAAGCAGGAGTTGCCACTGATGTTCCCCGACGACGCCGAGGTCGCCAAGGTCCAGGCCGCCATCTACGATCCGTTCGAGTACCTGATGCTGCGCCACAAGGGTGGGAAACTGAAGACGGAATTCAAGAATCCCCTAGGCAGGGTTGCCTACCATGTCGCGTGCCACTTGCGCGTGCAGAACATCGGGCTCAAGACACGGGACTTGATGGCCTTGATTCCCGGTACGGAGATCGAGGCTATTGAACGGTGCTCGGGCCATGACGGCACCTACGCGGTAAAGCAGGAATTCCACGACACTTCCATGAAGATTTGTCGACCGGTGGTCAACCGGGTGAAGAAGTTCGAGGCTGACCACTACAGTAGCGATTGCCCGATGGCCGGTCACCAGATTGCCAACGGGTTTGATGACCACAGTGAGCCTGAGCACCCCATGACACTGGTGCGTCATGCCTACGGTATTTAGGAAACCAACAAGACGGTGAACTGAATGATGAGCAAGAAACTTACGCGCGCGAGCCTTTATCCGCTGGAGAAATACGCGGAGATCCGGCCCCAGTTCCGCGCCAAGGTCATGGAGCACAAGCGGAACCGGAACATCCAGCTCGGCGACCATGTCACCCTCCATTTCGAGGATACACTGACCATGCAATACCAGGTACAGGAGATGTTACGGGTGGAGCGGATCTTCGAGGCGGCGGGTATCGAAGAAGAGCTGGAGACCTACAACCCCTTGATACCGGATGGCAGCAACCTGAAGGCGACTTTCATGATCGAGTACCCCGAGGTGGAGCAGCGCAAGCAGGCCCTCGCTCGCCTGATCGGCATCGAGGACAAGGTGTGGGTGCAGATCGACGGTTTCGAACCGGTCTACGCCATTGCCGACGAGGACCTGGATCGAGAAACCGAGGATAAGACCTCGTCGGTGCATTTTCTGCGCTTCGAATTCAGCTCCGAACAACGCGCGGCCGCAAAGTCGGGCGCGGAAATCAATATCGGCATCGACCACGACGATTATCGCGTACGCATCGCCCCGCTACCCGCAGCCCAGCGCAATGCCCTGGCTGCGGATCTCGACTAGAAGTCATTCGCTCCCGACGCTCGTGCCGGGATCACCCCTGGCAACGCCTTGACACCGCGTGGCCCGCGCGCCGCTGCCCGGTACCGGGGCGGTTGGCGCAGCTAGTGACCTTTGTTTGGTTGCTGTATTATCGCCGTCCCAAGGAGCGGGAATCCTACCCCGGCCGCAGCCAGAGCAAGCCAATGTTGACGCCTACTCCATGAGCGCGGTGTACGACTCGTCAGCGATCGAGGTTCTCACCGGTCTCGAGCCCGTGCGAAAACGTCCGGGTATGTACACCCAGACCGAAAGGCCGAATCACCTGGTTCAGGAAGTCGTCGACAATAGTGTTGACGAGGCCATTGCCGGTTATGCGTCGGTGATCCAGGTGGTGCTGCACGATGATGATTCAGTCACTGTTGCCGACAACGGCAGGGGGATGCCGGTGGACATGCACAAGGAGGAGGGCGTGACCGGCGTGGAGGTCATCATGACACGCCTTCATGCAGGGGGTAAATTTTCCAACAAGAACTATCGCTTCTCAGGCGGTCTGCACGGGGTTGGCGTGTCCGTGGTCAATGCCCTGTCCAGGCATCTGGAGCTGTGGGTCCGGCGGGACGGTAAGGAGTACAACATGGCCTTTGCGGATGGTCAGAAGCGGTCCGAGTTGGAGGAGGTCGGCAGTGTCGCGAAGAAGCTGACGGGGACGGTGATTCGTTTCTGGCCCGACGAAAAGTTCTTCGACACCGTCAAGTTCCACGTCCCGCGCCTGAAACGCCTGCTCCGCGCCAAGGCGGTACTGTGCCCCGGGTTGCTGATCAGCTTCCGAGACGAAAACGACGCCGAAAACGACGATGACTGGCAGTTCGAGGACGGCCTCGTCGAGTATCTCGACAACCAGCTCGAAGAAGGCGAACGGCTGCCCGAGCCCCCCTTCACCGCCCATGTTCAGGGCAGCGACGAGGAGGCCGACTGGGTGGTAGTGTGGGTGCCCGAAGGCAGCCAGGAGATCGCCGAAAGCTATGTCAATCTCATCCCCACGCCCCAGGGCGGCACCCATGTAAACGGCTTCCGCAGCGGCCTGACCGACGCGATTCGTGAATTCTGCGAGTTCCGTGATCTGCTCCCCCGGGGCATAAAACTGTCCCCGGAAGACGTCTGGTCACGCTGTAACTACGTGCTTTCGGTGCGCTTGCGTGACCCGCAATTCACCGGTCAAACCAAGGACCGGCTGTCTTCCCGAGAGACCGCGGTGTTCATGGCCGGCATTGCCAGGGACGAGTTCAGCCTGTGGCTGAACCAGCATATCGACGCCGGCGAACGCATCGCGCGACTGGCCATCGAAAACGCTCAGGCACGGCTGCGGGCGGGCAAACGGGTCGCGCGCAAGAAAGTCACCACAGGACCCGCCTTGCCGGGCAAGCTGGCGGACTGTACTGATCAGGACCTCGAGCTCACGGAACTGTTTCTGGTTGAAGGTGATTCCGCCGGCGGATCGGCCAAGCAGGCCCGCGACCGCCAATACCAGGCAATCATGCCGTTGCGCGGAAAGATACTGAACACTTGGGAGGTGGACTCTGCAGAGGTGCTGGGGTCTCAGGAGGTGCATGACATTGCGGTAGCGCTGGGGGTAGATCCGGGAACGACCGACGACCTGGCCGGACTACGCTACGGCAAGGTGTGCATCCTCGCGGATGCGGATTCCGACGGCGCCCATATCGCCACTTTGTTGTGCGCGCTGTTCATGCGTCACTTCCGTCACCTGGTGGATGCGGGGCGTGTCTACGTGTCCATGCCGCCGCTCTACCGCATCGACGTTGGCAAGGAGGTATTCTACGCGCTGGACGACGACGAGAAGAACGAGGTGCTTGCCCGCATCGAGGGCGATCGCCTGCCAGGCAAGGTCAACATCCAGCGCTTCAAGGGCCTCGGTGAAATGAATCCGCTCCAGCTCCGTGAGACGGTGATGGATCCCCACACCAGGCGGCTGGTACAGCTGACCGTGGAGCGCGGTGACAACACCGGTCAGATACTCGACATGCTGCTGGCAAAAAAACGCGTCGCAGACCGCAAGGCCTGGCTCAGCAGCAAGGGGGACGAGGTGGAGGTGCTGTGATTATCGCGTCGCGGACGGGCTTGTGACACCCTGATGACGGAGCGGGTAAACAGAACCGACACTCGCGTGCTCGTTCCCATGGCTGAGCGGCGCCCACTTCCAACCGTACGAACCTGGATCCATGCCAAGAAGACAAACTGCCGCCCGTAGGGGCAAGAGATCAAGTCCGGCAATGCCGGAGACACTGGCGGAAATCGATTCCCAGCCGATGTCCACGTTCGCGGAGCGTGCTTACCTGCATTATTCCATGTATGTGATTCTGGACCGGGCGTTGCCATACATCGGCGACGGTCTGAAGCCCGTACAGCGTCGCATCATCTATGCGATGTCTGAACTGGGCCTGCACGGCGCGGCGAAGTTCAAGAAATCCGCGCGTACCGTGGGTGACGTGCTGGGAAAATACCATCCCCATGGCGACAGCGCCTGCTACGAGGCGATGGTGCTGATGGCGCAGGAATTCAGCTATCGCTACCCCCTGATAGACGGCCAGGGTAACTGGGGCTCGGCGGACGACCCGAAGTCTTTTGCCGCCATGCGTTACACGGAGGCGCGCCTTACCCGCTACGCGCAGACCCTGCTGTCTGAGTTGGGTCAGGGCACGGTGGAGTGGATGCCGAACTTCGATGGTACGCTGCAGGAACCGCGCATGCTGCCGGCCAGGCTGCCGAACCTGCTGCTGAACGGCGCCTCCGGCATCGCGGTGGGCATGGCCACCGATATCCCACCCCACAACGTCCGCGAGGTCGTCGCCGCATGCGTGCGCCTGTTGGAGTCCCCCCGAACCAGCAATGCCGAGCTGTGCGAGCACATCAAGGCGCCGGATTTCCCCACCCGCGCCGAGATCATATCCCCGGCCCAGGAGTTACGCGACATCTACGAGACCGGCACCGGCTCGGTACGGCAGCGCGCTGTATGGCACAAGGAGGGCAGCGACGTTGTCGTCACCGCGCTGCCGTACCAGGTCTCCGGATCCAAGATTCTGGAGCAGATTGCGGCCCAGATGCAGGCCAAGAAGCTGCCCCTGGTCAGCGACCTGCGGGACGAGTCCGACCACGAGCATCCGACCCGGCTGGTGATCGAGCCGCGCTCAAATCGCGTCGACTGCAAAGCACTGATGAATCACCTTTTCGCCACCACCGACCTGGAACGTAGTTACAGGGTCAATATGAACGTAATCGGACTGGACGGGCGGCCGCGAGTGTACAACCTGAGGGAGTTGCTGAAGCAGTGGCTGCGCTACCGCATCGATACGGTGCGCCGACGCCTGCAGTGGCGCCTGGAGCGTGTGATCAAGCGGCTACATATCCTTGATGGTCTGCTGGTCGCTTACCTAAATATCGACGAGATCATCCGCATCATCCGCAGCGAAGAGGAGCCGAAGGCGGAACTCATGCAGCGGTTCCGGATCAGCAGCGAGCAGGCGGACTACATTCTAGACACCCGACTGCGCCAGTTATCTCGGCTCGAGGAGATGCGCATCAAAGGGGAACAGGAAGAACTGGAACGCGAACGCGATGTCCTGGAAAAGACGCTCAGCTCCAAGGCGCGCCTGACCCGCTTGGTCCGCGACGAGCTGATCGCGGATGCCGAGGAGTTCGGCGATGGTCGACGATCTCCGGTCGTGGCCGGAATGGTGGCGCCGGCCAAGGCCCTGGACCAGACCGAGCTGGTGCCCGCCGAGGCGGTGACCGTTGTGCTTTCGGAGAAGGGATGGGTGCGCGCCGCCAAGGGACACGATATCGATCCCAGCGAACTCAGTTACAAGGCCGGTGACGCCTACTTGCATACCGCCCGCGGCAAGTCCAACCAGTCCCTGGTCTGCATAGATTCCAGCGGTCGCACCTACTCGGTGCCAGCACACGGACTGCCCTCGGCACGCAGCCAGGGCGAGCCACTGAGCAGCAGTCTCACGCCCCCATCGGGGGCCGGATTCGCCGGTGTGATGATGGGTGCCGACGAGGACCTGTATCTGCTGACCACCGACCGCGGCTACGGCTTCATTGCCCCGCTGGGGGAACTGCATACCAAGAACCGAAAGGGCAAGGCGACGCTGCGGGTACCGCCTGGCGCGCGGGTGCTGAAGCCGCAGCGCGTCAGCGATCCGGAACAGGACTGGCTTGCGGTTATCACCACCAGCGGGCACCTGCTGGTGTATCTGGCGGGCGAATTGCCCCGGATGGCGCGGGGAAAGGGAGTGAAAATGATCAACATACCGTCGAAGCGACTCAAGAGCGGGGAGGAGCGGGTGCTCTGCGCGGTGACCTTGCGCGAGGGTAGTCAGCTGATCATCCACTCGGGGAAGCGTTATCTGCGCCTGAAGAGCGGCGACCTGGAGCATTACTGGGGCGAGCGTGGCTTGCGGGGACGTAAGCTACCCCGAGGCTTCCAACAGGTCCGCACCGCTGACGTTGAGTAGAAATCCGCCGGCGATACGTCGGGGCACGGCGCGGCACCCGCGTCGCTGTTTGCGTCACCTCTGGGATGATGCCGGGTCGTTATCGCCGTGGTGAATGAATCCGTTGACAGGGATGTTGGTCCACCGAGCCCGACTTGGCTGTGGGCGCGGGTGTTCGCGCCGTTCGCTTTCGGATATTTCCTCTCGTATCTATACCGGGTGGTCAATGCTGTCATCGCCCCGGACCTGGTCACGGAACTGTCGCTGTCGGCGGCCCAGCTCGGATACCTGAGCAGCGTCTATTTTCTCGCCTTTGCCGCCTTCCAGCTGCCGCTCGGCCTGCTGCTCGACCGCTATGGACCCCGGCGTACGGAATCAGTGCTGTTACTTTTCGCCGTTGCCGGGGCGCTGGTGTTTGCGGTTTCCGAGAGTGCGGCCGGCCTCACCAGCGGTCGCGCCATGATTGGATTCGGCGTATCGGCCTGCCTGATGGCGGCGTTCAAGGCCTTCTCCCAGTGGTTTCCGCGTGAGCGGCTGCCCTTGTTGAACGGCCTGCAGATGGCCGCGGGCGGTGCCGGGGCGCTCACCGCCACCGCGCCGGTGGAGGCGGCGCTGGGATTGATCGGCTGGCGCGGTGTATTCGTCACGCTCGCCGTCCTGACATTCATCTCTGCCGCCGCCATCTGGCTGCTGTCTCCGGAACGGCGGTCGGTCCAGCAGCCGGAGAGCTTCGCTAACCAGCTGCGCGGTCTTCGCCACATCTTCACCAGCCCGCTGTTCTGGCGGGTGGCGCCATGGTGCGTAGCTGCGCAGGCGGCGCAGTTGTCCATCGTGAGCCTGTGGAGTGGGCCGTGGCTGCGCGACGTGGCGGGGCTCGACCGCACCACGGTGGCGATCGATCTGGCCTGGATCGCCGCCGCCATGATCGCCGGGTTCGCCAGCATCGGCGCCGTTGCCGAGCGGCTCGGGCGGCGGGGCATCACCCCCATCCGGGTCGCCAGCGTCGGTATGTTCGGCTTCATGATCGCGCAGGCCATGCTGCTGGCGCCTCCGCTGCAGTTTGCGCTGCCGCTGTGGATGGCCTTTGCTTTTCTCGGCACCTCGGGCATCGTTCCCTACGCCGGCCTGTCGCAACAGTTCGCGCTGCATCTCACCGGGCGTGTCAATACCAGCCTCAACGTGCTGGCCTTCTCCGCCAGCTTCGTGAGTCAGTGGGGCATCGGACTGATCATCGGTCGCTGGCCCACGCAGGAAGGGCATTTCGCCGCCGCCGGCTACCGCGCCGCGTTCGCCGCCGTGCTGGCAGTGCAGTGTGCTGCCGCGCTCTGGTATTTTGTCGCACCGAGGTTGCTGCGCCGGGACGCTGTTCGTGGCGGCTAGCGACGGGTTCAGCCCCATTTGGCCGATCGTGCCGCCTCTGTTAACTTAACTTAACCTGGTCACCATAGCGGGAGACCTTAGCGTCAATGTGCAGCGATCCGGCAGCCGAGAAGCAGCCCCCGCCCGCCACCCGGGCGCGGCGAATGGACAGCATCCGGCCGTTCTACGTAATGGAGGTACTGGAACGCGCATTTGCGCTGGAGCGCGCGGGTCATCCGGTCATACACCTTGAGGTCGGTGAGCCCGATTTCCCCACCCCGGCACCGGTGGTGGAGGCCGGAATGCGCGCCCTTGCCGAGGGACGCACCCGTTATGTTCAGGCCCTGGGACTGCCGGAATTGCGCGCCGCCATCGCTGACCACTATCCGCAAACATGCCGGCCGCATACTGATCGCGTCGTCGTCACCCCGGGGTCGTCCGGGGCCCTGCAGCTGGTGTTCGGTGTATTAATCGATCCCGGCGACGAGGTGCTGCTGGCCGATCCCGGCTATCCCTGCAACGCGAACTTCGTGCGCCTTTACGGCGGCGAGCCGGTGCTGATACCCGTCGGCCCGGACACCGACTATCAACTCACCGCCGATCTGATCGCACAACACTGGTCGGAGCGCACCAAGGCGGTATTGGTGGGTACCCCGTCCAATCCGACCGGAACTCTCATCGACCCCATCGAGATGGCTCACGTCACTGCCAGGGTGGCCGAGCTCCGCGGACAGCTGGTGGTGGACGAGATCTACCATGGCCTCGCTTATGGCGATCCGGCCCGCAGCGCCCTGCATGACTCAGACGAGGTTTTCGTGGTCAACAGCTTCTCCAAGTACTATGGCATGACCGGCTGGCGTATCGGATGGATGGTGGCACCGGAAGCTTTCATGCCCGATGTCGCTAAGCTGTCGCAGAACCTGTTTATCTCTACCAGTACACCGGCCCAGTGCGCGGCCCTGCACGCCTTCGACACCGAGGTCATCGATGAACTCGAGCGACGCCGGCAGCTGCTCCAGCGGCGGCGAGATTTCCTGGTTCCGGCACTGCGTGACCTGGGATTCAAGATACCCGTCATGCCCCAGGGCGCTTTCTATGTCTACGCTGACTGCAGCAACTTCAGCGACGACAGCGATCGCTTCGCCCTCGAGTTGCTGGAACACACCAGGGTCGGCATTACCCCGGGCCGTGACTTCGGTACCTACCGTCACCACGAACATGTGAGATTCTCTTACGCCAACACCCTTGAGAATCTTGAGCAGGCGGTGGAACGGCTGCGCGCCTTCCTCGCCTCCTAAAAAGGGGTCGGTGACAAATGAGAATCATTCGCATACACCCTGGTCGTCGCCCGGCCTGGGAATCCTCACGACCATTGGAACATGACGTGCTGTCGTCATGATTGATGCAAGGGTAACTAGACCGCTGTGGTGCGGGGTGCTGTTGGCTACCTGGTGTTTTGTCGCCAGTGCCGGGGATGATCCATCATTCAGTTTCGACGACCGGCCGGCGGTGCGGGACTTCGAACATCCCTCCTGGTTCAAATCCAGTTTCCTGGATCTTCGAGAGGATATAGCAGAGGTTATCGAGCAGGGCAAACGGGGCATCATGGTGTATTTTGGTCAGGAGAACTGCGCCTATTGCGAGGCGCTGATAAAGGTCAACTTCGGCCAGGAGGACATCAGCAAGTACACCCAGCACCACTTCGACGTGATAGAGCTAAATATCTGGGGGAGCCGCGAAGTCACGGACCTTGAAGGCAAGCAGTACACCGAACGCGACTTCGCCATTTTTCATGATACGAACTTTACGCCTTCCATCCTTTTCTACGACCTGGACGGCAAACTGGTCCTGCGCCTGCGGGGCTATTATCCACCGTACAGGTTCCGCGCTGCCCTTGAATATGTCGCTGACGGACACTACAAAAATGAGAGTTTTCGCGACTACCTGGCGCGGGCCGACCCTCCCCCCAAATTTGATGTCGGTGAACTCAATGAGCAGGAGTTCTTTCTTCCACCGCCACACATGCTGGATCGTTCGCGAATTCGCGCGCAGCGCCCGCTGGTGGTGTTCTTTGAACAGCGTGACTGTCATGCTTGTGATGTGCTTCACAGTGACCCTGTTTCGGACGAGGAGGTGAGGCTCCTGTTGCACGATTTCGACGCGGTGCAGGTGGATATGTGGTCCGATGATCCCGTAATCACCCCGAGAGGGCACAAGCTGTCCATCGTCGACTGGAGCCGCGAACTGGAAATCGTCTATGCGCCGACCTTGGTGTTCTTTGACGAAGCCGGACGTGAGGTTATGCGAATCGGCTCCGTGGTGCAGGTCTATCGGCTGGGCAGGGTGCTGGAATACGTGGCGAACAGAGGCTATGAAAGCGGACTCACCTACCAGCAATGGCACGGACGATTGCGGCAACGCTGATGCTGTTTTCGAATCGTGAGTTCGGTTACCTGCGAGCCGTTCCCTGAATTGCCGGGCGATGGATGCCCCCGTTATGTCAATGGACGGTCTCGCAGCTGCACCGACTATCGAAACACCGATTGTCCGAATTGCAATCGGAGCAGAGGGGTAGTCCGCAAGTCGTTGTTCGGAAGTTGAATAGCCATGAGCGACACGTCTTGGCGGCTCAAGACACCATAACGGATTGCCATCCGGCCGAGAACCGGAGCGTAGCTTGGCGCAGTAAGCGCGGGTCCGCAGTAAGCGCGGGTCGGTGACAAATGAGAATGCGTCTTGTTTGTCACCGACCCCTTATTGTTATCCGGCGGATACGGCTGGCAGGCCGGCCAGGGCCATGGCGACCTCGGATTCGTCGTAGTCCTGGTCGTAGAGCTTGCCGGCGAAGTAGTCGGTGTAGGCCTGCATGTCAAAATGGCCATGGCCGCACAGATTGAACAGGATCGCCCTGGCGGTGCCTTCGCGCTTGCATACCAGCGCCTCGTCGATGGTGGCCTTGACCGCGTGGTTGGCCTCCGGAGCCGGTATGATGCCCTCCGTCTTGGCGAACTGCACACCGGCCTCGAAGCACTCGGTCTGACTGTAGGCGCGGGGTCTGACGATGTCGTCGGCCGCCAACTGGCTGACCAGTGGCGCCATGCCGTGGTAGCGCAGACCGCCGGCATGAAAACCCGGCGGCACAAAGGTGGAGCCCAGGGTGTGCATCTTCACCAACGGTGTGAGGTGGGCGGTGTCGCCGAAGTCGTAGGCATATTTGCCCTTGGTCAGGGTCGGGCAGTTGGCGGGCTCCACCGCGATGACCTCGATGTCCTGCTCGCCGCGCAGTTTGCGGCCGATGAACGGAAAAGCGATGCCGGCAAAGTTGCTGCCGCCGCCAGTGCAGCCAATAACCATGTCGGGATAATCGTCCGCCATTTCGAATTGTTTCAGCGACTCCTCGCCGATGATGGTCTGATGCAACAGCACGTGGTTCAACACGCTGCCCAGTGCATACTTGGTGTCATCGCGCTGCGCCGCCATCTCGACGGCCTCGCTGATGGCGATGCCGAGGCTGCCGGAGCTGTCGGGATTCTCGTGCAGAATCGCACGACCGGACTCGGTACGGTCGCTGGGGCTGGCGATGCAGGTGGCACCGAAGGTCTCCATGAAGGCATCTGCTCGTAGCTCACCCGTACCATGTAGACCTCGATCTCCAGGCCGAAGAAGGCCCCCGCCAGCGCCAGTGAAGAGCCCCACTGACCGGCGCCCGTCTCGGTGGTGATGCGTTTCACGCCTTCGGACTTGTTATAGAAGGCTTGTGCTACCGCGGTGTTTGGTTTATGGCTGCCTGCCGGGCTCACGCCCTCGTATTTGTAGTAGATCCGGGCTGGCGTCTGCAGTGCGTGCTCCAGCCGACGCGCCCGGTACAGGGGCGAGGGGCGCCACTGCCGCAACACATCCCGCACCGGTTCGGGTATCTCAATGTGCCGCTCCTGGCTTACCTCCTGGGCAATGATGGCCATCGGGAACAGTGGCGCCAGGTCGTCGGGTCCTATGGGTTGGCCGGTTCCCGGATGCAGTACCGGGGGCGGAGCTTCTGGAAGGTCGGCGGCGATGTTGTACCAGAATTTGGGGATATCGGTCTCTTGCAGTACGTATTTTGTGGTGTCAGACATCGTTAACGCTCCTCGCAGGCTGGATACGCACCCAACTCTGTGCCTATGGCGGCTGGTTAGTGCCGTGATTGTATAGCAAACCCGGCGCGGAAATCGGCGCGGCAACTCTGGAACCTCCCCCGGCGGGCAGGGGGTAATGGGGTCTCAGTGGCCTGGCTTCAGGTCGGCGGGGAACGGGGCGTAGAGGCCATGGCGCTGATCTCGATGCGTGTGCCCTGCGGGTCGGCCGACTCACGCAGCAGCAGATTAACGCTGTGGCGGCGGGTCTCGACGGTTATGCTTACCGTTTGTCCTGCGCGGCCCGCCAGGGTAAAGACGGCTGCTGGATCCAGCTGCAGCCGAGTTCGATAGAACTCGACCACCCTGGCGAGCCGGTGGGGGGTAAAGAGCGCGAACGTGGTCAAGGCGTGAGTGCCTTCGTCCAGATCGTCGCTCAATTGCCAGGTGCCGCCGGCCAGCTTATGGGCCCCTGGATAGACTGGTACCCCCACGTCGGGAGGGTCAACGGCTGCATGGGTAGTGAAGCTGGCGCTGCCCGGTCCCTCAAGCGCAGCGGCCGGCCCGGCTGACAACGGGGTAGCCTCGGTGTCGGCGCGGGAGGGCTCTGCCGCCTCCATGCGGCCGCTGTAGATGACAGTTTCCGCATCCTGGCCCGTGTCGTGGCATGCTGCGAGCGAGACGGCGAGTATCAGCAATACAGTGGTGTGTGGTCGCATGACAGCGGGGCATTCATGGTCAAGAGTTCCGCGTGGTCAGCTCGGCCTGGTATTTCTGGCTGAGCGGATGCTGTAGCACTGAGTAGTGCCATGATCGCCAGCATACCGCGTCGTGCGCGGCGTCGCAGTGGGGCATCGGCTGCTGTCAGCAGCCGATGCAGGTGCTGCATGGCCGGTTCGTAGCCATCCTCCAGCAGCAGCACGCTCAACTGATAGCGGACAGCATGGTCGCCGGGACGAGCACGCAGCGCGGACTCAAGGGCTTCGCGGTGCGGGGCGGACTCGGCCGCGCGGAGCAGGTTCAAGTGAGTATGCAACAGGCTGAATTCAGGGTCATGCATGGCTCTTTCTGGTGATTCGTCCGGCAATTCAGCCGCCGCCACGGGGTCGCCGCGCAGGACCAGAACCTTGGCCAGATCGAGATGGCGGCGGTACTCTGTGACACTGCACTGCTCAGTGGCCACCAAGTCCGGCCACGGGTCGGCACCTTGCTGATCGCGGGCCGGTTGCGCAAGCGAGGTTGCGGGCCGCGTCAGCGCCGGCAGATACTTGTCGATGACCCCGCGAAACAACGTTTCCGAGTACGCGCCTCGCACCGTCTCGACCTCCGTGCCATGCTGGTAGACCACTACGCAGGGGATGCTTGCGATGCCGCGTTCGCGAGCGAACCGCAGGCGCGCATCAGCGTCCAGCAGCGCCAGCAGGACCGTCCGGCGAATACGTCGGCCAGTTTGACCAGTCGGGGCAGCAGGCGCATGCACGGCCCGGCGTATTGAGACCAGTAGTAGACAAGCGCCGGACCCCTGGCAGAGTTACCGGTTACCAGCGGCGTGAAGTTCTCGGGCGTCGCCTCGACGATATAACGATTGCCGTTCACTGTGCTCGATTCAGTTCAATGCGTCTTGGGTGCATGGCGATCGCATAGTGGTTCGGCGCCTGCGGAACAATGTAACGGGTGGCCGCATGAGCGCTCAAGCCGGCACGATGGCACGTCCATGTCAATGCGGGTACCGTGGCGGATAGGGACGGTAATAACGCGGACGTCGCGGATAGTAGTAGGGCCGGTAATAGGGAAACGGATGGTACCAGTACGGACGAAGGAACGGATCGTAGCCATAGTAAGGGTAAGGATAGGGATGGTAGTCAGGTTTCTCGTCCCAAAGGTAGAGGGTATCGACTTTCACCACCGGGTAGAGATAGGGGTGCGTGCCGATGTTCCTCGTCACCGCCGGCGCCAGGGCGCCGACAACGGTTACGTGGCGCCCGGGTGCGTACTGGGTCGGTTCCAGGAAACCGCCGGCCTCGGCGATGAAGCGCCCCGCGGTGCGGTCGGAATCGATGGGCCTGCCGTCACGCGTCAGGCGGCGGGCCACCACCTCAACGCGGGTTGAAGCAGCCAGATTCTCTGTCCCGACGATCTCGCCGCCCCACCGCACACGCTGGCCCACCCAGGCGCCGGGCGCGGCGCGCACCTCAGCCACAACCGGGCCTGCAATCGGCGCGCGGATGGCCGGTGGGGCGCTGGAGCAGGCCACGGCCGTCACGCTCAGGAGCGCGGTCCGCAACAAGGTGCGCGTTCTGCTGGTTATATCAGCGGTGCAGGATTTCATTGCGGCAGCGTCTCCGCGCGAGCCTCATCATCTGTTAACGACCGGGCGCCGGAGAAGGTGACGGGCACCCACCCGGCAAGTCCCCAGCGGGCGCCCTACGTTGCCGCGGCCAAAGCAGCCACAGAAACAGCAGTGAGCCGGTGATCAACGCCACCACCAACCACAGTGTAGGCAGCAGCGTAGACAGCTTGGTCGCCAGCTTGGCGAGCCTCGAGCCGATCTTCATACTGCCGGCGACGACGCCGATGTTGCGCCCGTCGCGGCTGATGCGGCGCACCCCCTTGCTTCCCAACAGGTTGCTCACCGCGTAGGTGGCCTGCGGGTTCACCGCGGCGGCGCGGCTGATGCGGGTCAGGTCGGCGGGGGTCTCGACTGATGCCATGGCGCCGCGCAGCGGCCCCGGGCCCAGCCGCCGCGCCGCCTTGCCGACTTCCGTTACCACCGCGGACAGCGGAGCGAAGTCCAGCGTGTGCAGAGATCGACGGCTGAGGCGCCCGAGCTGCCTCGCGAAGCGCCCACTGAGCGCGCCGACGCGCCTGAACGCCTTGAGCATCGCGGGCGCCCAGTCCAGGTTGGGAGCCAGGCTGGTGGCCAGACCCACCGCAGACAAGGCAAGAATGACGGTGTCGCCATCACCGTGTCGGATTTCCCGCCACCCCTGCACGGCCAGATCACGGATGTCACCCACTACAAAAAGGTCGAGCGACAGACTGCCCAGCATGCTTGCGGTATCGGTTGGCTCTCCGCTGGCGGCGCCGCGCAGGAAGCTGTCTGCCTGGCCCCAGAAGCTGCGGAGATGGAAATCGGCGCGGCGGGCGATGCGGGCCGCTTCCGCCGGGTCCCCAAGATGGGGATGCGAGGCAACGAACTCCGCCAGAGTTTTCGCTTCTGCCCAGCGCCCGGCACGGCCAAGGTCCCGCGCCTGCTGTAATGGCTCAACGGTCAGCAGCAGGGTGCCGTCGCGATGATGTAGTGCAAGGGCCGAGAACAACACCACGGCCAGAGCCAAGCCTGCGGCAAGCAGTCGGATTAAACGTAGCATCATCGTTACAGTCATGCGGTCCGAGTTTATGCATGACTAGCATAGCATCAGCGATGCGCCGGGCGACGAAAAAACCGTTGCGGTGCTCGGGCTGTTTCCCTAATGTCTGCGGACAGTGAAATTGAGAATCCAAGACCCCCGCGGTATCAGCGTGAGTGGCGCCGAGCCGCTGCACCGGCGTGTCCCGACGGCGGATGAGGATGGCAAGCCGCTGGCGGATTTCATGATGCTGATTCCGGGCCTGCGGGACTGGCCGCGGGCCAGATTCGAGCGGGCCCTGGCGGCCATGCACGCGGTGCTGGGCAATTGCCAGGAGGTTGTGTTTGCCGACCTCAATGTGCCCTTGAATCTGCTCTGGGTGTCAGTCAAGACCCGACCCGGGGTCATCTCGGAGGTAGCGGCCATGCTGCAGATGCGCATACCCGAGGCGTTGATCGTGTCGCCCCACGGGCGCGGCGGCTGACGGCTCGCGATCATGACCGGTAGGCCTTTTCCACGTCGGCCCGCGTCAGCACGCCGTAAACCTTTTCCGGCCCGGGTGTGCCGGCGCCGGTAACGAACAACGCCTCCTTGCCGGTGCGTTCCAGTGCCTCCAGCGCATCCTGCAGACTGGCGAGGATGGTGGTTTGCAGCAGATCCTGGCGCCGAGCGGGGATGGCCATCAGGTCCACGTCGGACTCCTCGGTAGTCGTGCCCTCGAGGTAAAGGGCCAGGTCCGCGGCCGGCAACAGAGCGAGCACGGAATGCTCGTCCCGGATCAATACCCAGTGCGGTTCCTTACGCAACATAGCGGCCGCGCTATCACGGCTCACAGTGCGGTTCATGCGCACGATGTTCCGATCCATGACACTGGCGACGCCGATCCGGCGCAACGTCTGCGCCACCGGGTCGTTGCGATAGTCCAGTCCGCGGGCGCGCATGAGCAGTTGATAGACGGACGGTTTTCGGAACACGCCGCGGCTGACCAGCATAGCGGCAATGACGGCAATCATTCCGGGCATGAGGATGTTTGGGTTGGCGGTCAGTTCCAGCAGGGCGATCAACGCCGCCAACGGCGCCTGCAGCGTCGCTGCCATCATCGCTGCCATGCCCAGCATGGCGTAGAAGCCCTGGTCAAAGGCGCGGCCGAAAAGCAGCAAAGCAGTGAGCCCCGCCAGACCGCCCGCGCCGGCGCCCATCACCAGTGTCGGCGCGATCAGCCCGCCGGGAAGGCCAAAGCCGATGCCGACCGCGGTGGCGAGCAGCTTGGCAACGACCATTACCGCCAGGAAGGCCAGGCCGAGTTCACCCAGCATGGCGGCGTTCATGGTGTCGTAGCCAATCCCCATAACTTCCGGTACCGGCGCCGCGAGAATACCGATGAAGATCCCGGCGAGGGTCATGCGCGACCAAACCGGCAGGTCGGGGAGCTGGCGCGACGTCCACATCAGCAAATGGATGAATGCCGCCGCGAGGGCGCCGACCAGCAGACCCGTCGCCAGCACGTAGGGCAGCTCGGTTACCGAGTTCCAGTCCACAGCTGGCACCAACAACAGGTTGTCGTCACCGTATACCAGCCGGGTGAGCGCGGTGGCGCTGACTGCGGCCAGAATGATGGGCGCGAATCCGATTATGGTGTACTCCATCAATACCACCTCCATGGCGAAGATCACACCCGCCAGGGGGGTATTGAATCCGGCCGCGATGGCTGCGGCGACGCCGCAGCCGACCAGAGTGCGGATACTGTTGTTGGGCAGCGCCAGCCGCTGTCCGACCAGGCTGGCGGTGGCGGCGCCGAGGTGGATGCTGGGACCTTCGCGGCCCACCGAGTGACCAGTGACGATGCACAGCGCCGCGCCGATGAACTGCAGCAGCGCATTGCGCAACGGCAGATGACCCTGGTGGAAATTGAGGCGTTCGATTACATGCACCACGCCCACCTGCCTGGCGATAGGTGGCGCGGTGTGAAATATGATCCCAACCAGCAGGCCGCCGACGGTGCAGAACAACAGTCGCAGCGCTGGTGGCAGGGTCTCGAAGGCGCCGACCGCGGCGCCGGGCAATAGCTGCACTTGGGCGCTCTCGATGGTCCAGCGGAACAGGATGATTACCAGGCCCGCGAGCAGCCCACTGGCGATGCCCAGGAACGCCATCTGGGGCAGGGCCTCGACGCTGGCCATGCGCAGCCTTTGCCGCTCGGCGAATCGCTGCCAGCCGGTGCCGACCGCCTTACCGGTGCGGCCGGGGTTCCGCGGTCGCTGCTTGTCAGCGGCCACGTGCTGGTCCAGTCGGGTTCGGGAGCGGTCGGCCGTCGCATCGGCCGCATGCCGTGACGGTCGGCCGCATCCTTTCCCGGCAGCGGCGGGCGAGGTGACGAATGTTCTTGGGGGCCATGCTGGTGTCGGGTCTAGGCCGTAATTCTGACCAAGATCCCGCGTGATATCGCGGTACAGCTGCGAAGGGACGCCGGCCTGGAGCACGGTGGATTACCGTAACCGGGGCTCGAGCGAAGCCCGCGTTCCGCCATGCCTGGTTCAGTGGCGGCCGGAACAACCGATACGGGCCGTTTCGCGGTGAAGTTCAAACATCCCAAGCTTGGCAGTGCATTACCGATTATCCCTCACAGCGAAGCAAGATGTGGGAACTAGAACGGCACGTTCACTCCGGGCCGGGTGCGCTGGATCAGTGATCGGAACTGGTCCTGGATGCGGGACAGGGCCTGCTCGCTGTCGGCCTCGAATCGCAGCACCAGTATCGGCGTGGTATTGGACGGACGCACCAGCCCGAAGCCGTCCTCGAAGTCCACCCGCAGGCCATCGATACGGCTCACCGTGCCATTGGGGAAATCCGCGGCCGCTGCCAGTTCGTCCATGAAAACGAAGTGCTCGCCCTCGGCCATCTCGATACGCAGTTCCGGCGTATTGATGCTGTCCGGCAGCGCCGCGAACACGCTGGACGGCTCCCTCTCGTCCCTCGACAGCAGTTCCAGCAGGCGCGCACCGGCATACATGCCGTCGTCAAAACCGTACCAGCGCTCCTTGAAAAATATGTGGCCGCTCATCTCGCCCGCCAGCACTGCTTCCTCGCTCGCCCTGAGCTTGGCCTTGATGAAAGAGTGGCCGGTCCGCCACATAACCGGCTTGCCACCGGCGGCGCTGATTGCGGCGGGAAGATTGCGGGAGCATTTGACGTCGAACACCACTTCGGCACCCGGCCGGCGCCGCAGGATGTCCCGGGCATAGAGGATCATCTGCCGGTCCGGCCAAATATTGCTGCCGTCGGGCGAGACCACCCCCAGCCGGTCGCCGTCACCGTCGAAGGCGAAGCCCAGGTCGGCGCCGGTTTCTTGCACGGCCGTGATGAGGTCAGCCAGGTTTTCCGGCTGGCTCGGGTCCGGATGGTGGTTGGGAAACGTTCCGTCGACGTCACAGTACAACTCGGTAAGTTCACAGCCGAGTTCGCGAAACAGCCGAGGCGCCACGGCCCCGGCGACGCCGTTACCGCAGTCGATGACTAGCTTCAGGGGGCGCTGCAGCGAAACGTCGCCAACGATGCGGGTGATGTAGGCGTCGATTACCGACTCTTCACGCAATATGCCCGCACCATTGGCCAGGCGCCGGTCACGGATACGCTGTTTCAACTGTTGAATACGTTCGCCAGCCAGGGTCTCGCCCGCGATTACCATCTTCAGTCCGTTGTAGTCCGGCGGGTTGTGGCTGCCGGTGATGGCCACCGCCGACGGTATGCCGAGATGGTAGGCCGCGAAGTAGACCACCGGTGTGGGTGCCAGACCGATCTCGATGGCATCGCAACCGGCGGCCATGATACCCGCCGCCAGCGCCTGTGACATGGCGGGACCCGAGAGACGGCCGTCGCGGCCGATGATGATCGCATCCTGGCCATGTTCCAGCGCCTCACTGCCAAGCGCCTGGCCGACGCGCCGCACTATTCCGGTGGACAGCGTCTTGCCCACAATCCCACGGATATCGTAGGCCTTGAAGATCTCATCGGGGAGGGATGTGTCGTTCACTGGTGAGCGTACCGGGTGAGTAAACGCCTAATTATAACAATATGGCGGGGAGGAGCGACCGCCCCTCCCGGATATCGGTCAGTTGGTCTTGTGCAGTGCGCGCTTGGACACCGCCAGCGCGGCCTCGTGCATGGTCTCCGAGAGCGTCGGATGGGCATGTACGATACGAGCGAGGTCTTCCGCGCTGGCGGAAAATTCCATCGCCACCACCGCTTCGGAGATGAGTTCCGAGACGTAAGGTCCGATAAGGTGGACGCCAAGGATCTGATCGGTGTGCGCATCCGCCAGTATCTTGATGCGACCGACCGCCTCGTTCATGGCCAGGGCCCGCCCATTGGCGGCAAATGGGAACATCCCGGTATGGTAGGGCAAGCCCTCGTCTTTTAGCTGCTGTTCGGTCTTGCCCACCCAGGCAATCTCCGGCGCCGTATAGATTACCCAGGGGATCACGTCGTAATTCACATGGGCGACCTGGCCGACGATCAGTTCCGCCACCGCCACGCCCTCCTCGGAGCCCTTGTGCGCGAGCATGGGTCCGCGCACCGCGTCGCCGATCGCGTAGACGTCGGTGATCCCGGTGCGGCAGTGGTCGTCCACCTGGATAAAGCCGCGTTCATCGAGCTCCAATCCGATGTCCGGCGCGGCGATGTCAGCGGTGTTGGGCCGCCGGCCCACGGCCACGATCAGCCGGTCCAGTTCCTCGCTCTGTTCACCTTCATTGTTGCTGTAACGGACGGTCACCTTCTTGGCGCTGACGTCGCTGGATGTCACCCGGCAGCCCAGCCGGATATCCAGGCCCTGGGCCTGGAACACGCGCTGTGCTTCCCTGGCGATCTGATGGTCCACCGCCGGCAGGAAGCTTTCCAGCGCCTCCAGCACCACCACCTCGGCGCCGAGACGACGCCACACGCTGCCCAGTTCGAGCCCGATCACGCCGGCGCCTATCACACCCAGGCGTTTAGGCACCTTATTGAGGTCCAGTGCGCCGGTGGAATTGACGATGAGCTTATCGTCCACCGGGGCCACCGGGATGTCGATCGGTTCGGACCCGCAGGCCAGGATGACATGGGTTGCCTTCAATACCCGTTCTTCCGTGCCCCCGCTTACTTCCACCTTGTTGTCCCCGAGCAGGCGCCCATGGCCGTGCAGGTGGGTGATCTTGTTGGCTTGGAACAACTGTTTGATGCCGCCGGTCAGGGTGCTGACGATCTTGTCCTTGCGCCCGATCATTGTGGGCACATCAATGCTGGCCCCCTTCACCTTGATGCCATGGGCGTCGATCTGGTGCTCGATGCGGTGGAAGTGTTCCGAAGAGTCAAGCAACGCCTTGGAGGGGATGCAGCCGACGTTTAGACAGGTTCCGCCCAGTGATGGATTACCCTGCTTGTCCTGGAACTTGTCAACGCAAGCCGTCGACAATCCAAGCTGCGCGCAGCGGATGGCCGCCACATATCCCGCTGGTCCCGCACCGATGACTACCACGTCATAACTGTCAGACATTGAGAAGGTCCCTGTAAGTTGTATGGTCGGAAGGGCCGTGGACGATCTGCCACGACCCCGTTGTGACCGCCACCCGGACGCCGGGTGGAACAATCGGCGCGGCAATCAAACCTGCAACAGCAGGCGGGTGGGATCTTCCAGCGACTCCTTGATGGTGACCAGGAACCGCACCGCTTCCGCGCCGTCGATTATTCTATGGTCGTAGGTCAGTGCCAGGTACATCATGGGTCTGATGACGATCTGGCCGTCCTCGGCGATGGGCCGCTGCTCGATACGGTGCATGCCCAGTATGCCGCTCTGGGGAGGGTTCAGTATTGGCGTCGAGAGCATCGATCCAAAGACCCCCCCGTTGGTGATGGTGAAGGTGCCTCCCATCAGCTCCTCCATTGCCAGGGTGCCCCCCTTGGCCTTCTTCCCCAGTTCGCCTATCTCGGTTTCAATCTCGGCAAAACCCTTGCCATCCACGTCCCGAACAATCGGCACCACCAGTCCTCGCGGTGATGCCGCTGCAATGCCGATGTCGTAGTAGTCGTGGTAGACGATATCGTTGCCGTCAACGGAGGCATTCAACACCGGGAACCTCTTCAGCGCCTCGACGCTGGCCTTGACGAAAAACGACATCATGCCCAGCCGGGCACCATGTTTTTCCTCGAATGCATCGCGGTACTTCTTGCGCAGCTCCATCACCGCCTTCAGGTTGACGTCATTGAAGGTGGTCAACATGGCGGCGGTGTTCTGTGCCTCCTTCAGTCGCGAGGCGATGGTGGCGCGTAACCGGGTCATGGGCTCACGCCTTTCGGTGCGGGCCCCGGCAACGGCGGGTGCCGGCGGCGAAGTTGGTCGGGGCGCGGCCGGAATCGCCGCAGGAGGCGTTTTGCGCGTCGCATCGAGGTATCTGACCACGTCTGCCTTGGTCAGCCGCCCGTCCTTTCCGGTGCCTTCTATCTGCGCCGGATCGAGATCGTTCTCGGCGATTATCTTGCGCACTGCCGGGCTGAGCGCGATGTCCGATCCACGGGTTTCGGCATCGGGCTGGACTGCCCCGGCGGCCGGGGCCGGCTCCGCCGGCTTGGCATCTACGATCTCCTGTGCCTCAATGACCGCTATCAGTTCGTCGCTGTTCACGATATCACCATCACTGCGCAGCAGTTCCTTGATAACCCCATCCTGGGGCGCGGGAACCTCGAGGACCACCTTTTCGGTCTCTATGTCTACCAGGTTCTCATCGCGGCGAACGGTGTCACCTACATTCTTGTGCCAGCTCAGCAGCGTGGCCTCAGACACCGACTCGGGCAACACTGGAACTTTCACTTCAACCGACATTGCTTTTCTTCCTTATCGTTTCGTCTTGTTCAACCAGCGATGACAGCGCGCTATCCACAAGCTTTCGCTGCTGCTCGGCGTGGACCGAGAAATAACCGGCGGCTGGGGAGGCGGAGGCCGAACGGCCCGCATAAAGCAGCGCCTGATCGGGCCTCACGCAAGCGCGCAGATGATGTTGGATCTGATACCATGCGCCCTGATTACGCGGCTCTTCCTGGCACCAGAAGACCTCGTGGGCGTTCTTGTAGCGTCGCATCTGTTCCCGCAACTGCTTGCGGGGAAACGGGTAAAGCTGCTCCACGCGGATCACCACCACGTTCTTCAACTCGCGCTTGCGTTTCTCCTCCAGCAGGTCGAAGTAGACCTTGCCGCTGCACAGTACCAGGCGTTCGATGTCCCGATTACGATGCTCGTCGATCTCGGGAATGATGACCTGGAAACCACCGCTGCCAAGGTCCTCAAGCGGCGAAGTCGACAGCTTATGCCGCAGCAGGCTCTTCGGCGTCATCACAATGAGCGGGCGACGAAACGCTCGGACTGCCTGCCGCCGAATCATGTGGAAGAATTGAGCAGGGGTGGTGGGCACGCAGACCTGCTGATTGAAATCGGCACATAGTTGCATGTAGCGCTCCAGACGCGCCGACGAATGTTCCGGTCCCTGACCCTCGTAGCCGTGGGGCAGGAACAGGGTCAGTCCGCACATCCGGCCCCACTTGGCATCGCCACTACTTATGAACTGGTCGATCACCACCTGGGCGCCGTTGGCGAAGTCGCCGAACTGTGCCTCCCAGATTACCAGGGTGTGGGGCTCCGCAGTGGCGTAGCCATATTCGAAGGCGAGCACGGCTTCTTCCGACAGCAGGGAATTGATGACCAGGAAGCGGGACTGCTCATCAAACAGGTTGCGTAGCGGTAGGTATACCTCACCGGTCTTCTGGTCGTGCAGGGCGGCGTGTCGGTGGAAGAACGTGCCGCGTGCGGAATCCTGTCCCGAAATGCGTATCGGGTGCCCTTTGGAGACCAGCGACGCATAGGCCAGCGTCTCCGCCATGCCCCAGTCAAGATTCAGTTCTCCGTCGGCCATCTTGTGGCGATCGTCCATGATTTTCTTGACCCGCGGGTGCAACTCGAAGCCGTCCGGTAGCCGCTGCAGTTGCTCTGCCAGTTCGCGCAGTCGGGGGACGGGGACGGAGGTATCCACCTCGTCATCCCATTTGCCATGCAGAAAGGGCTGCCAGTCCACGGCGTAGGGGTTCTTTACGTTTTGCAGGAAGTCCCGTACCACTATCTTGCCGGCGTCCAGCGAATCACGATAATTGGTCACCATGGCATTGGCGTCGTCCTGGGTGACGACCCCCTCTGCTACCAGGCGTCGTGTGTAGAGCTCGCGGGTGGTCGGCAACTTTTTGATGGCCTGGTACATCAGCGGCTGGGTCACCCGCGGTTCGTCGGCCTCGTTGTGTCCGTGACGGCGGTAGCAAATCAGATCGATCACCACGTCTTTCCTGAACTGCGTGCGGAAATCGAGTGCCAGCTGGGTGACAATCATGACCACTTCCGGGTCATCACCATTGACGTGGAAGATCGGCGCCTGGACCATTTTCGCCACTTCCGTGCAGTACAGCGTTGAACGCGCATCAAGCGGGTTACTGGTGGTGAAACCGATCTGGTTGTTGACAATTACGTGGACCGTGCCGCCGGTCCCGTAACCCCGGGTCTTGGAGAGGCTCAGCGTTTCCATGACCACGCCCTGGCCTGCGAATGCCGCATCGCCATGCACTACCACCGGCAGCACGGAGTGTCCTTCACGGTCGTCTCGTCGCAATTGACGCGCCTTCACGGAACCCTCAACGACCGGGGAGACGATCTCCAGATGAGAGGGATTGAATGCCAGGGCCACGTGAACCGGGCCACCCGGAGTCTGGATGTCGGAGGAAAAGCCCTGGTGGTACTTGACGTCACCGGAACCCTTCAATTCCGAGATGTTGTACTTGCCCTCAAACTCGGAAAACAGGTCCTTTGGCGATTTGCCCAGGATGTTGACCAGCACGTTGAGACGCCCGCGGTGCGCCATGCCCAGCACGATTTCACGGACGCCGTTGGCACCGCCGCGCTGGACGAGCTCGTCGATCAGGGGAATCAGGCTCTCGCTACCCTCGAGCGAGAACCGCTTCTGACCGACATACTTGGTGTGCAGGTACTTCTCAATTCCTTCAGCGGCGGTGAGGCGTTCAAGTATGTCACGGCGTTTCTCGGCGTCGAACCGGGCGCCGCCCTGCATGGGCTCGAGCCGTGCCTGCAACCAGCGCTTTTCCTCGGTGTTTGTGATGTGCATGTACTCGGAACCGATGGTTCCGCAGTAGACCTTGCGTAACAGCTCTAGTATGTCCCGCAGTCGCATGCGTTCCGGTGCGGCGAGGGACCCGGTATTGAACTCCTGGTCCATGTCCGAGTCATTCAGCCCGTGAAATGTCGGGTCGAGGTCCGGAACCGGCGTCGGCTGGAGCAACCCCAGCGGGTCGATGTCCGCCTGCTGGTGCCCGCGTACCCGGTATGCGTTGATGACGCGCAGCACCGATGACTGCTTGGCGGCCGCGGTCTCGGTCAGCCGCGGCGCCATCCGGCCGGCCGGACGGCTGGCCTTTACGAGATGGGCCGACTGCTGGTCCAGACCGGCGAAGAAGTGGCGCCAGTCTTCATCTACAGATGCCGGGTCGTCAAGATATTGCCGGTAACGATCCTCGAGAAAGCGGGCGTTTGTCCCGGTGAGCAGGGAGTCGCGTGAGGAGTCAGAAAAGAACTTGAGAGGGCCAATCATTGGTGTCGGTGAGCGGACTCATGGGTTAGGTTGACGGTGGATGTTGATGCCCCCGAATGGTGCGGGGAATTATAAAGCATAACGTTCGCAAGGTTAAACCGGCAGTGCCTGGTTGTCTGTGCATCCCGACGGTCGGCGGCAGGTCTTCCAGGTCTAGGTCGATCGGCCCGGATCACCGAGCCTCGAGGACAACGAAGTCTCGCTTTTCGTATCCAGTGTAATCCTGCCGTGGCCTGGCTATGCGCAGTTCCGGATCCGCCATCAGCTCCATCCACTGCGCCAGCCAACCCGCCGTGCGCGGTATGGCAAACAGTACAGTGAACACGTTGGTAGGGAATTCCATCGCCTCGTAGATCAGGCCCGAGTAGAAGTCCACGTTGGGATACAGCTTGCGGCTGACGAAGTACTCGTCCTCCAGGGCGATTCGCTCGAGTTCAAGTGCGACATCGATCAGGGGATTCCTGCCTGTCACTTCGAAAACCTGGTGCGCGGTCTCCTTGATGATCTTCGCCCTCGGATCATAATTCTTGTAGACGCGGTGGCCAAAGCCCATCAGCCGCATCTCTCCATTTTTCACTCGCTCGATGTAGCCCGGCACCTTGTCGATGCTGGCGATCGACCTCAACATCCTGAGCACGGCCTCATTGGCGCCGCCGTGGAGCGGGCCGTACAGGGCCGCCGCCGCCCCGGCGGTGGCGACAAACGGGTCAGCCATGGAACTGCCGATACTGCGCATGGCGTTGGTGCTGCAGTTCTGCTCATGGTCGGCATGCAGTATGAACAGTACGTCCAGCGCCCTTTCCAGCACCGGGTCCGGCTGATAACGCGGTTCCGCCATCCGGTACATCATGTTGAGAAAATTACCGGTATAGCTCAGCGCCGGGTCCGGATAGACATAGGGCAGACCCATGCTGTTGCGGTAGGCATAGGAGGCCACGGTGGGCATCAGACCTATCAGGCGGTATACCTGGAGCAGACGGGTCTCGTAGTCCTGAGTGTTACGCGAATCCGGATAGAACGTGGACAGCGCGCCAATGGTGCTTACCAGCATGCCCATGGGATGTGCGTCGTAGTGAAACGCCTCCATGAGCTTCTTGGTCTTCTCGTGCAGCAGGGTGTGATGGGTGATGTTGTTGATCCATGATTGCAACTGCGGCTTGGTCGGCAGTTCGCCATGCACGAGGAGATAGGCGACCTCCAGGTATGTACTTCGCTGCGCCAGCTGCTCGATTGGGTACCCGCGGTAGCGGAGGATACCTTGGTCGCCGTCGAGGTCGGTGATGGCGCTCTTACACGAAGCCGTGTTGGCGAAACCCGGATCATAAGCCATCAGGCCGAAATCATCCGGCTTGACCTTGATCTTCCTGAGCTCGGCGGCACGGATCATGTCCCGCTCTACCGGGATTTCATATTGTTCGCCGGTGCGATTGTCGATCACTGTAAGCGTGTCGGGCATAGTGCTCCCTCGCGTCGGATGCATTGACTGCGGGTACGGCGGACGTAGTCTGCCGCGAAGGTGCCCCCGGCTGACAGCCGCGCGGCAAAAGACTGCGGGCTGGATTGAGTATGGTTGTTCTTATGGTTTCCGAGTATACCCGAACAAGGGGGCAGAGCGTAGTGCCGGCGGCTTTACTGCTAGTGCAGGGGTGATGTCGGAGCCTCGACCTGTCGCGCTTCATGCGCCGAAACACGGCGCGCGTTACCCAGCGCCCCGTGCGCTTTGCGGACGCGGGTCTGGTTGCGGCCACATGCCTTGGCCCGGATCAGGGCCTCGTCCGCCCGCCACAGCACCTGGTCGTAGTGGTGATCGAACGGATCGCTCACGCTCAGGCCGCCGGTCCATCGCAATGGCTGAAAGGAATCAGTGTCGATCTCGATCATGGCAGGAAGACTGGCACGAATCCGGCGTGCCAGGCACTGTGCCACCTGGAGGCGCGTATTCGGAAACAACACGCAGAATTCATCGCCGCCCAGCCGCGCAACAAGATCCCGGCGCCGGACACGCTGCTTGATCAGCTGTGCAAACTGGTTGATGACCTGATCACCGACCTTGTGACCATAGACATCGTTGATTTCCTTGAAGTGGTCGATGTCGATCAGCAGCAGGGAGATCGGTGCTCGGGTACGTGGATCGCTAAAGCAGGTGTTCAGCCAGTGCTCCAGGGCACGGCGGTTGCCGACGTTGCACAAATGATCGGTGAATCCAAGTTCGAGCAGCCGGTGCCGTTCGCTGCTCATGGCCTCTGACAGGGCCTTCAGCTCGTCGTGCTGAATCGATTCCTTGACGCTGTCACTGCTGGCGACGGCAAGCTGGGCCAGAATCTCGACATCCTGATGCAGGGCGTTCAGCCAGCGCTGGCGGGCAAGAAAGTTCACGCCGACGACAAGAAGAAGGCCGAAAGTGCTTGCCAACAGGTAGGAAAAGATGAGGGAACTCGGGCTGCCGACCTTGAGCAGGTGCCATAACCCCGACGCGCACAACGCGGTCACGATGGCGGTGGTGGCAAATATCGTGACCAGCGATGATTTCTGCAAATTTGTCGGTGCTTCCAAACCCACGTGGCTCCCCTCACGGTTGCCGGGTGCTGGGCCATCGTATCAATTTGTCGAGTTTGTGGACAGCCGGAAGGCTCCCAGCTATTTCACAAAATTTGTGTGGGATTGTCCTCTAACGCCTGCCGGTGTGGCCGAATCCGCCCTCGCTGCGTGCGCTGGACTCGAACTCATCCACGACCTCGAAGCGCACCCGGCGGATCGGCACGAACACCAATTGAGCGATACGATCGCCCGGCTCGATGACGATGTTGTGGTGATGTCCCCGGTTCCACACCGACACCAGCAGCTGACCCTGATAGTCAGAGTCAATCAGGCCCACAAGATTGCCAAGCACGACGCCCTGCTTGTGGCCCAGGCCGGAGCGCGGAATGATCATCGCGGCCAGTTCGGGGTCCGCGATGTGGATAGCGATGCCGGTTGGCACTAACTGGGCTTCACCTGCTGCGATCCGCAGGTGTTCGTCGATGCAGGCCCTCAGGTCCATGCCTGCGGCGCCGTCGGTGGCGTATTTCGGCAGCGGATATTCAGTGCCGATGCGCTTGTCGAGGATCTTGACCTGAATGTTCTGCATAACGTCGGATGATTTCATCTACCAGGGCTCGGGCAAGGCGCGATTTCCGCATCCTGGGGAGAGTCATGGAACCGCTGCGGTCGAGCAGGAGCAGGGCGTTGTCATCGACGCCGAAGCCCTTGTTGAACCCCACTTCATTGGCCGCAATCAGATCGGCGCCCTTGCTCATCAGCTTTTCCCGCGCATGCTGCTCCAGGGCCTCGGTTTCAGCGGAAAAACCCACCGTGTACGGCCCATTGGGGAGTGCGGCGACGGTGGCCAGGATGTCGGGGTTCTTAACCAGCTCGACCGTCAGGCGCTCAGCATGTTTCTTGATCTTCTGCAGGCCGTTGCGGCTCGGCCGGTAGTCCGCGACTGCGGCGACGCCGATAAATACGTCGGTGTCGTCGATTTCGTCCATAACCGCCTGGTACATCTCGCGGGCCGAGACCACATCGACGCGTCGCATCCCATGGGGCGCAGCGAGGGCTGTGGGCCCGGAGACGAGAACCACTTCGGCTCCGGATTCCGCCACTGCCTGTGCGATGGCATAGCCCATCTTGCCCGAACTATGATTGGTGATGGCACGCACCGGGTCGATCGCCTCCCAGGTGGGCCCTGCCGTGATCACCACCTTGTTGCCCGCGAGGCCGCCGGTGGTAAACACGGCCGCGACCGCCGCCAGCAGTTCGTGTGGATCCTGCATACGGCCCGGCCCCGTTTCGCCGCAGGCCTGATCGCCGGTCGCCGGGCCGCAGATCGTAATATCGCGCCGCGACAGCAGCTGGATATTGTCGCGCGTGGCGGTGTTGCTCCACATCTGCTGGTTCATTGCCGGCGCCACCACGATAGGCGCCGTGGTGGCGAGGCACACGGTGGTGAGCAGATCGCTGGCGGCACCGTGAGCCAGGCCGGATAAGAAGTTGGCGGACGCAGGTGCTACCAGCACCACGTCCGCCCACCGCGCGAGTTCGATGTGGCCCATGCCGGATTCCGCCGCCTGGTCGAGCAGCGCGTGATGGACCGGTCGTCCGCTGACGGCCTGCAGGGTGAGGGGAGTGATGAATTGTGCGGCGTTGGCGCTCATGGCCACGCGCACCTCGGCGCCAGCCTCGCGAAGTCGGCGCACCAGATCGGGGCTCTTGTATGCGGCGATGCCCCCGCTGACACCGAGCAGGACGGACTTGTTGGACAAGCTGCTCATTTGCAGTAGAGTTTAATCGAAGGCGCGCGGCAGACGGAAACTTGTTTGCGCGCGGCACATGGATCGTTACTCGCAACAAGGAGGTGCCCATGACGATTCGCGACTGGCCGGCGGCGGAGAGGCCGCGGGAAAAGCTGCTCACTCAAGGCCCCGACGCCCTGTCGGATGCTGAACTTCTGGCGATTTTACTGCACACCGGGACGCCCCATGCATCGGCGCTGGATCTGGCGCGGCACCTGCTTGCCGGGTTCGGTGGCCTGCGCGGCCTATTGAGCGCCGGTCAACACGAGTTCTGCGCCGTCGATGGCGTGGGCCAAGCCAGGTATGCGGCGTTGCAGGCCGCGCTGGAGATCGCGCGCCGCCACCTGGCCGAGCGCCTGCAGCGCGGTGACGGTCTGACGTCGCCGCGAATGGCGGAGGAGTTCCTTGCCGCCCAACTTCGTGATCGCCCCTACGAGGTGTTCTGCTGCCTGTTCCTGGACACCCGGCACCGGGTAGTGCGGTTCGCCGAGCTGTTCCGCGGCACCATAGATGGCGCCACGGTGCACCCGCGGGAGGTGGTTCGCAGCGCCCTGCACTGCAACGCCGCGGCTGTTATCGCGGCGCACAACCACCCATCCGGACTGGCGGAGCCCAGCCGCGCGGACGAGTTGCTGACCAGACGGTTGCAGGCGGCCCTGGCACTGGTGGACATACGGCTGCTGGACCATATTGTGATCGGGGACGGAGCGGCGGTGTCGCTGAGCGAGCGTGGCCTGATCTGAGCCGTCCGGGCGGGTCTAGGATCGGACGCCTTATTCTGGTATAAAGCGCCCTCACCGCGGCGCCTCGCGGCCGTGAACTTGAAATGAACCGGATGACAGGTAGTCCGACATGGCCAGAGTCTGCCAGATCACAGGCAAACGCACCGTCCGCGGCAACAACGTGTCGCACGCGCACAACAAGACGCGGCGCAGCTTTCGTCCCAACGTCCACTATCGTCGTTTCTGGGTGGAGAGTGAGAAACGGTGGGTGCGCCTGCGCGTTTCGACCAAGGGGCTGCGCATCATCGACAAGAAGGGCATCGACGCGGTGCTTTCCGAGTTGCGTGACCGCGGCGAAAAGGTCTGACGGATCGGGGAGGGCGACTAATGCGAGATAAGATCAGGCTGGTGTCATCAGCCGGCACCGGCCACTTCTACACCACCACTAAAAACAAGCGAAACACTCCGGACAAGTTCGAGTTCAAGAAGTACGATCCGGTGGTGCGCAAGCATGTGATTTACAAGGAAGCCAAGATCAAGTAGCTGCGCGGTCCGGATGGGACGGAACACGAAAGCCCGGCGAAAGGCCGGACTTTTTTGTTCCGACATGCTCCGAGCAAGCTGACGCGGCAAGCGCCCGGCCCTTACGCCGGCAACCGATCATTTAACAGCGATGTCTATCTTTTCCGGCTTTTGGGGGGTCAGTTTAGGCACCGTAACGGTCAAAATGCCGTCGCGGTAGCGGGCGCTGATACTGCCCTCGTCTACGGTACCGCCGAAGGCCATACTGCGCACGAAGCGTCCGTAACGTCGTTCCGCCGGATTACCCGGCCCTGTTCGACCCGCCCGGAATCATCCTTGGTTTCGGCATTGATGGTGAGCACGCCGTGGCGCATGGTGATGTCGATGCCGTACTTCTTCACTCCGGGTAGTTCCGCTTCCACGACGAATCGCCGGTCTTGTTCCGTGACGTCAATTCGCGGCACGAGGCCGCGGTCGTCATCCGATTGCTGTTCCTGCATGGGGCGCAGATAGCCCTCGAACCGATTATCGAATTCGTCTCGAAACAGGCCCCAGCCGAGTGATTTTGGGGGGATCTCTGTCGTGCTGCTTCCTCCTGCGCCGGTAGCACGCGATGAAGTAACTCGTCCCCGTCGGGCGCAACTTGATCTGCGTCAAGAGTCCGGCTGCTCGCGGTTGCTCCAAATAGGCGCCTCTCCTTGATCCAGGTCAAACCCATGGTTATGAAATTGCCAGATAGTGGAGGCGCAGAAATGCTGGTGAACAGGAGTTACAATGAATCTAACTCTAGAAGACTGTATCGGGATTTGCGACTTGGACGAGGAAGAGATCGAAGCCATAGCGGAGCATGAACACGTACCCGAGATTATAGCTGTCGGCCTGGCGGAGTACCTGATACACACGCCCGAGGGTGTACCCAAGATACGGCGTATGATTCTCGACGATATCGCCCACGCGGAGGAGCGCGGGGACACCGAAGAATCGACGCGGTTGCTCGCCGTACTCAAGCACTTCGTCGCCACCCATCCACAGCTGGGGCAGTTGAAAGGCGCAGGCCAATGAACCGGGGGCTGCGGTGGCAAGGGTGGGTGCTGGGCGCGCTGCTCAGCGCCGGTTGCTCCGGGATTCGCGTAGACACCTATCCGCCGGACTTCACTTATCTCCCCAGGGACGAAATCCGGGACACCATGACCCGCATGTCGGTGGAGATCTGGCGAATCAACGACATCCTGGACCGCAACGAAACCGTGGCCGGCTATCAGCGGGACGAGATCATTGCGGCCCTTCGCTCGCTGGAGCGGTCATCACAAAGGCTGGGCGCCGGGTGGCAGTTGACCAACCACGCACTGATCGACGAAAACATCGACTCGTTCCGGGACAGCGTCGTGGACGCGCGGCTGGCGGTGGAGAAGGAGCCCCCCAATTACTACCTGGCGGGCAAATTGTCGGGCAGTTGCCTGGCCTGTCACAGTTTCGCCAGGGAAGCCAAGTAGTGTCGTGACCCGAATGGCGGCGATGGTCCTGGAGCAGGCGGGAGGACCGTTGCGGGCCAGGGAGCGGGACCTGCGGCAGCCCCGGCGCGGGGAATTGCTGATCAAAGTGAAAGCCTGCGCGGTATGCCGCACAGACCTGCATGTGATCGACGGTGATCTCCCGGGAATCAGCCACCCGTTAATTCCAGGACATGAGATCGTGGGTGAGGTGTTGGCGGCGGGGGACGGCGCGTGCTGGCAGGCCGGTGCCCGGGTAGGGGTGCCGTGGCTGGGGTGGACCTGTGGCAAGTGCGACCATTGCCTGGCTGGACGTGAAAACCTGTGTGACAGAGCACGTTTTACCGGGTATCAGATTGATGGCGGTTTCGCCACCCACCTCATCGCCGACCATCGTTACTGCTTCGCTATCGACGATTCTTACGATGATGCCCACGCGGCACCGTTGCTATGCGCGGGATTGATCGGCTTTCGCTCACTGGTGATGGCGGGTGAGGCCGAGCGGCTGGGGATCTACGGCTTCGGCGCCGCCGCACATATCGTCGCGCAGGTGGCGCGGCACCAGGGACGACAGGTATTCGCTTTTACCCGCCACGGTGACCGTCAGGCGCAGGAGTTCGCCAAGCGGCTGGGTGCCGCCTGGGCCGGCGCCTCAGGTGATACCCCGCCTGAAGAACTTGACGCGGCGATAATATTCGCCCCGGTCGGCGAGCTGGTGCCGATGGCCCTGCGGGCGGTGCGCAAAGGCGGGACCGTGGTATGCGGCGGCATACACATGAGCGATATCCCGGCTTTCCCTTACCGCATACTGTGGGGCGAACGCGTACTGCGCTCGGTAGCCAACCTGACCCGCCGTGACGCCGAGGAGTTTCTTGCACTGGCGCCGAAGGTCCCGGTTGCCACCGAGGTTCAGAAATTTGCCTTGTCAGAGGCCAACACGGCCGTCGGGCGCCTGCGCGCCGGGGCGCTCAATGGTGCCGCGGTACTGGTGATGCAGCACTGAGATCTGCCGCGTCGCGTCAACCGCCGGTAGTCTGCACTCACCGCAGCGTCAGTATCCAGTCCACTAGCTCCTCCGCTTGCTGACGGCGCAGCGCGACGCTGGGCGGCATGAACCGCATGTTGACGTTGTTCCACTGTTTCGGCGTGTTCAGGGTTCCCAGCAGCACCGACTCGATCAGTTGATCGCGGGCGCCCGCCTGTCCCTGATAACGGCCGGCTACGTCCCTGAACGAGGGTGCCAGCGGCACGTAACGGTGGTCCGGGTTGGGGTTCACGCCGTGGCAGGTCAGACATCCCGAGTAGGTCGCCAGAGCAAGCATGGCTTCATGGCGCACACTCGCGGCGTCAGGCTGTTGCTTGATCCCAACCTTGAGAATCCAGTCCACTAGGGCCGCGGCGTCTTCATACTGCACGTTTACGTTGGGCGGCATGAAGCGCATGTTCACCTTGCCTTCCCAGTTCTGACTTTTGTAGACGGTGCCGTTACGGACCCGATCGACCAGATAATCCAGTGCATCGGACCTGTTGCGGTAACGGGCCGCAATGTCCTCGTACGCAGGAGCCAGCGGCACGGGGACGTCCGCATCTCGTCTCATCGAATGGCAAATGAAGCAACCACTATGGGTAGCTAGCTCGATCATGGATTCAGCGGCATAGCCGTGGCCAGTCAAGCCGGCATACGCGAGCACGCCCGCGACGATTCTCCTGAGTACAGCCGATTTGTTCATAATGTTCTCCAGTAGTTACAGCCGATGACCTGGCGGTGCAGGGACCGGTTAGCTAACTATATTTACTCGAACTTAGTGTCAAGCCTCCAGCTCGTCGGCGAGCCCGGTCAACGCGGCCAAACTGTCCATCCAATGTTACACATTTGCCCCGGGGATTGTGCAGCCGCCTGAGCATTTTGATCTCAATCAATGCATAACACGCCTTAATCGGTTAATCTTCGGCCCATTTTAGAGGGACCGCGAACTACAACAACCGGTGTCACCAAAAGAAATTACAGGAGACGCAACGTCATGTTTCTGAAGCATGTCTGGGAGATACTCACTGAGCCCAACCCGACCTGGGAGAAGATCCGAGCGGAGTCCTGGTCGGTGCCGGAACTTTACCTGCGCGTGGTGATTCCGCTGGCACTGATATCGCCCATCGCAGGGCTGATCGGCACCACCACGTTCGGGTGGCAGATCGGCGGTGGTGATCCGGTCACGTTGACCCTTGCCAGCGCGCTGCAGATCAGCCTGGTTTATTTCGGGGCGATCCTGGTCGCGGTGTTCGTCATGGGCATGATGATACACTGGATGTCGGAGACCTATGGCTCACTGCAGTCACTCGAGCGCTGTGTGGCGCTGGCCGCCTACACCGCGGTGCCACTGTTCCTGGTGGGATTCTTCCAGCTCTACCCGGTGCTCTGGATCAATTTTCTGTTTGGTCTGCCGGCCCTCGCCTACAGCGTCTATCTGCTCTACGCGGGGACCCCGATTATGATGGAAATCCCCGTAGAGAGAGGTTTCCTGTTCGCGAGTGCTGTGCTGGCGGTAGGCCTGGTGGCCCTGGTCGGTCTACTTGCCAGTACCGTGGTCCTGTGGAGTTTCGGGATCGGTCCTTCCTTCTCGGTTTGATAGATCCCGCGGCGCCCGGATCGTGTTAATCAGGAGTTCGTGTACATGAGTACCCAAGAAACGTACAACTATCATGTAGTCAGGCAGTTTGCAGTCATGACGGTGGTCTGGGGCATCGTCGGTATGCTGGTCGGCGTCTTGATCGCCGCTCAGATGGCGTGGCCTGTATTGAATTTCGACATACCGTGGCTCACCTTCAGTCGACTGCGGCCGCTGCACACCAATGCGGTGATCTTCGCATTCGGCGGCAGCGCCCTGTTCGCGACTTCCTATTATGTGATCCAGCGCACCTGCGGTGTAAGGCTCATATCGGACAAACTCGCCGCCTTCACGTTCTGGGGCTGGCAGACGGTCATCGTGCTCGCGGCCCTTACCCTGCCGCTCGGTATCACCACGAGCAAGGAATACGCCGAGCTGGAGTGGCCCATCGATCTGCTCATAACCGTGGTCTGGGTCTGCTATGCGATCGTGTTCTTCGGCACCATGGTCAAGAGGAAGGAAAGACACATCTACGTAGCAAACTGGTTCTATGGAGGGTTCATCCTTACGGTCGCACTGCTTCACGTGGTGAACAGCGCGGCGCTGCCGGTAAGCCTCACCAAGTCCTATTCAGCATTTGCCGGCGTGCAGGATGCCATGGTGCAGTGGTGGTACGGCCACAACGCCGTGGGATTCTTTCTTACCGCAGGTTTTCTGGGAATCATGTACTACTTCATTCCCAAGCAGGCCGAACGCCCTGTCTATTCATACCGTCTTTCCGTGGTGCATTTCTGGGCATTGGTGTTTACCTACATCTGGGCCGGGCCGCACCACCTGCATTACACGGCGCTGCCGGACTGGACCCAGTCCCTGGGCATGGTATTTTCCCTGGTACTACTGGCGCCATCATGGGGCGGCATGATCAATGGCATCATGACCCTTTCCGGGGCGTGGGAAAAGCTGCGCCATGACCCGATTCTCAAGTTCCTCATCGTGTCGGTGTCCTTCTACGGCATGTCCACCTTCGAAGGGCCCATGATGGCGATCAAGACCGTGAATGCCCTTTCCCACTACACGGACTGGACCATCGGTCATGTACATTCCGGCGCGCTGGGATGGGTTGGTTTCATCTCCATCGGCGCCATGTATTACCTGATTCCGCGGCTGTTCGATCGAGAGATATACAGCGTCAAGCTGATCGAGACCCATTTCTGGGTTGCGACCATAGGCGTCGTACTTTACATCACCGCCATGTGGATATCGGGGATCATGCAGGGCCTCATGTGGCGTGCCGTCAATGCCGATGGAACACTGACCTACAGCTTCGTGGAAAGTGTCCAGGCCATGCATCCCTACTACATCATCCGTTTCGTGGGTGGCGCACTCTACCTGACCGGCATGCTGATCATGGGCTACAACGTCGGGCGCACCATTCTCGGTGCGCGGCCGGCCGAGGGCAGCCCGATGCCGGCGGCGGCGCACTGATCGGGAGGCAGCATCATGTCCTTACAGCAAAAGGCGGAAAAAAACGTCGGCGTCCTGATTGTGCTGGTACTTCTCGTAGTGAGCGTCGGCGCACTGGTGGAAATCGTGCCGTTGTTTTTCCAGAAGTCCACGACGCAGCCGGTGGCGGGCCTGAAACCCTACACCGCGCTTCAGTTGACTGGACGCGACATCTACATCCGCGAGGGTTGCTATACCTGCCACTCGCAAATGATCAGGCCGTTCCGGGCCGAGACCGAAAGATACGGGCATTTCTCTGTTGCCGGCGAATTCGTGTACGACCGGCCATTCCAGTGGGGATCGAAGCGCACCGGGCCTGACCTGGCGCGGGTGGGCGGTCGATACAGCGACGACTGGCATCGCGTGCACCTGATCAACCCGCGTGATGTCGTGCCGGAGTCAATCATGCCGGGTTATCCGTGGCTGCAGGAACACCCTGCGGATGCTTCCTTGATCCAGACCAAGATGCGCAGGTTGCGCACGCTCGGGCATCCCTATACGACCGAAGAGATCGCCGATGCCCCCAAGCAACTCGAGGGCAGGACGGAAATGGACGCCATGATCGCGTATCTGCAGAGTCTGGGAACCGCCATCAGGACGCGCAGGTGATCGACATGGCCATGTTCCACAGCGTCTGGACCGTAATGTTGTTTCTGTCATTCATCGGCATCGTCGCCTGGGCGTGGAGTTCACGGCGCAAGCAAGGCTTTGACGAAGCCGCCCGGCTTCCTTTCCGGGATGACCCCGAATCATCCGCAGCTAACGCTGGCGGGGAGAGTGAAGATGGCTGATTTTGTGAGCGAGTTTTGGCACTGGTTCATCATTGTTCTGACCGTCGGCGGGCTGCTGGCAATGTTCCCGCTGATCATCCTGAACCGCGGTGACAAACCCGGCGGGGATCCACAGACCACGGACCACACCTGGGATGAAGATCTGCAGGAGTACAACAATCCGCTGCCGGGATGGTGGCTGAACATGTTCTACATCACCCTCGTGTTCAGCTTCGCCTACCTTCTGCTCTATCCAGGGCTGGGTAGATTTCCCGGCTTTCTCGGCTGGACCTCGCTGGGCCAGTACGAAGCCGAGAGGCAGGCGGCAGAGGAAAAGTTCGGCCCGTTGTTCAATCAGTATGCGGCGGAAGACCTCAAGGTGCTGGCCAGGAACGAGGAAGCGATGAAGACGGGTGAGCGGCTGTATGCCAATTATTGCGCGGTTTGTCATGGTTCGGACGCGCGCGGTGCGCGGGGTTTTCCGAACCTGCGCGACGGGGACTGGCTCTACGGCGGGGCGCCGGAGCAGATCAAAACCAGCATCCTGGATGGCCGTAACGGCGCCATGCCGGGCTGGCAGGCGGCGCTGGGCGGCGAAAAAGGGGTGTTTGCCGTCACCGAGTTTGTGCTCAGCCTGAGCGACCGCGAACACAATGCGCAGGCCGCAGCCGAGGGCAAGGCCAAATTCCAGCAGCTCTGCGTAGGCTGTCACGGCCCCGAGGGCAAGGGAAACCAGGCACTGGGGGCACCGAATCTGACCAACAGGACATGGCTTTACGGCGGCTCCCAGAAGACGGTCATGGAAAGCATCGCCAATGGCCGGCAGGGCCGAATGCCACCGCACCGGGAGTTTCTGGGCGAGGACAAGGTGCACCTGCTCGCGGCCTATGTGTACAGTCTCGCCGCCGAGCTCGAGCATGAATGAGGCGGAAATCCCTGCATCCCAGCGTATAATCGGCATATTGTGGCCGTCGTTCCTCACCGCGGCCGCAGCCACGGTGGTGTTCTTCGCGCTGTTTGATCCGGTGGAACTGCTGGCCTATACGGATTTCGCCGACTCCAGCAGGGTCGGGGTTTACACGGTGGGTTTCTTTCTGTTTTGGCTCCTGACGACGACATCGAGTACCCTCACTTCGTACTTTCAGCGTCCGACCAGGACCCCGGGTTAAACACAGCAGTTCCAAGCCACGCGGGCCCGGCGCCCGCCCATCTCCGGTCATGTCGCAAACAACTGTCAACTCGGACAGTCCCCCGGCCCGCGGGGACAATGCGTTAGAGCAGTCACTGTACGCGAAGCGGGAGCGCATCTACCCGCGGGAGGTGCACGGGCTGTTTGCCCGCCTGCGTCTGACCGGCGTGGCGGCACTGATGGGCATATTCTATTTCACACCTTGGATCACCTGGGACGCCAGGCAGGCGATATTGTTCGATCTGCCGGCGCGAAAGTTCTACATATTCGGCATTACCTTCTGGCCCCAGGACTTCATCTATCTGGCCTTGCTGCTGATCGTGGCTGCTCTGTCGCTGTTCTTCTTCACCGCCCTGGCGGGGCGCCTGTGGTGCGGCTACGCCTGCCCGCAGACGGTCTGGACCGAGGTGTTTCTGTGGATAGAGCGCAAGCTGGAGGGAGACCGGTCTCAGCAGATGAAGCTGGACAAGGCGCCCTGGAGCGGCCGCAAACTCGCGGTCAAGGGTGGCAAGCACGCCATATGGATCGTGCTCGCAGCCTGGACCGGTTACACTTTCGTCGGTTATTTCACGCCCATCCGCGAACTCGGGCAGTCGGTGCTGAGCCTGGCCACCGGGCCCTGGGAAACCTTCTGGATTATATTCTACGGTTTCGCCACCTACGGCAACGCTGGGTGGTTGCGGGAGCAGGTCTGCATCTACATGTGCCCCTATGCGCGTTTCCAGAGCGCCATGTTCGACAAGAACACATTGATCATATCCTATGATGCGGCTCGCGGTGATCCGCGCGGCGCGCGCAAACGCAGTACCGACTACAAGAGCAAGGGTCTCGGGGACTGCGTCGACTGCAAGATCTGCGTTCAGGTATGCCCCACCGGTATCGACATCCGCAACGGGCTGCAATACGAGTGCATAGGCTGCGCGGCCTGCGTGGATGCCTGCGACGACGTGATGGAAAAGATGGGCTACCCAAAGGGGCTGGTCCGCTATACCACCGAGAATGCCATAGAGGGCCGCCCGGCGCGGGTATTGAGGCCGCGGGTGCTCGTCTATGCCTGCATGTTGCTGGCGGTGATCGGAACCGTCGTAGGCAGCATCGTCACCCGGATACCGGTCGGTCTGGACGTTATCCGCGACCGCAACAGTCTTTACCGGGAAACGCAGGATGGACTGGTGGAGAACGTCTACCTGCTTAAGCTGATCAATATGGACGACGTCGATCATGTCTACCGGCTGACGGCCAGCGGCATACCGGGACTGCAGTTGAAACTGGACAGGCGGGAGGTCCTGGCGCCCGCCGGTGCGGTGGTGGAATTCTCGGCCCGCCTGCAGGCCGATCCCTACGACCTGGGGTCCCAGAGCACGGAGGTCCGGTTTACCCTGGCGGCGGTCGCCGACGAGGCCATCACAACGACCGAGCAGGCACGATTCATCGGCCCCGGCAGCGGTAGATGACGGTGAGCGTGGCGTTGCATCAGAAACGTCCGTGGTACCGGGAACCTATGGTCTGGCTGCTGATCGCGATTCCGTTGGCTGCGGTGGTGATGGGGGTGGTCATCATTACGCTTGCCGTTCGCCATTACGACGGGCTGGTGGTCGATGACTATTACAAGCAGGGGCTCGAAATCAACCGTTCCCTGGAACGCGACCACAATGCAGCGCGTTACGGGTTGCACGGCGACATCGCCCTGCTCACCGGCCAGAGCGCGGTGTCTCTGCAACTGTCGGCCGGTGAAGGTTTCGAATTTCCCCTGCGGCTGCGGCTGGAGATGTACCACGGTACTCGCCAAGGCATGGACACCGGGGTCGAACTGCGCTGGCTGCAGGGCGGCGTATACACGGGCCGCCTGCCGGCGCTGGCCCCCGGCAGATGGACGCTGCGGCTGCAACACGAAGACTGGCGCCTGCAGAGCGAGCTGCAATGGCCGCGCCAGCAGACCGCCCGCCTGACGCCACAAACGATGCGCTAGCGGGTGTCTGCGGACGTCACACTGCTGTCGGCACTGCTGGTCGGATTATTCGGCTCAGCCCACTGCCTGGGCATGTGCGGAGGTATCGCCACCCTGTTTTCGCTTGGTGCATCGCCGGCGGCGGCTTCCGGCGCCCGGCCTCAGGTCACCATGCTGCTGGCCTATAATGCCGGCCGCATCACCAGTTACACGGCGGCGGGCGTGATCGCCGGGGCGCTCGGGGCCACCCTGGCGGGACTGCTCGAACCGGGTGTCGCAAGGCGGGTTGCCATGACGATCTCCGCCCTGTTGGTGCTGGCGCTCGGTCTGTACGTCGGCGGCTGGTGGTCATTCCTGACTCATCTGGAACGGGTCGGCGCGCGCGCCTGGCAGCATATAGAACCGCTGGGGAGGAAGTTCATCCCCGTGCGCAGCCATGGTCAGGCGGTGGCGCTGGGATTGGTCTGGGGATGGCTGCCCTGCGGGCTGGTCTATACCGCCCTGGCCTGGTCGCTGGCCAGCGGCGATGCGTGGCGAGGGGGTGCGCTGATGACGGCGTTCGGACTTGGCACGTTGCCGACTTTGCTGGTGGTCGGGGCGGCCGGGAGTACCCTGCGCCGGTTCCGCGACAAACGGTCCGTCAGGCATGCCGCGGGAGCGCTGCTGATGATCGTCGGATTTCTGGGCCTGTGGAACGCCGCTGCAGTGACCGGCAATCACTCCCATGCCCATGGCGCCTTGACGTTTCCCGGGGTACAGGGCGCATGAATCTGGAGCAAGAAGCGAGTTGGTGCGGTAGCCGGGTGCCGTTAACGGGATTGTCGGCAACGTCGGCGTCATGACCATCGCGCAGTTCGAGCACTGGTCGCTGATCATCGGCGTGGGCGGGTTGATCGCCTACATGGTGTTTGTCATCTACCGCCTGGCGAAGGACTCGAACGCGGGACGTTTCGGCCTGTTCGTGTTGTTCGTGGCGCTGGGACTGGGGCTGTTCGGCTTTGTTGCCAAGGAAGTGATCGTCTACATAATGAGCGACTAGCACGACACCGGGGTTAAGTTGTCACGGAGCGAGGGGAAGAAAAAAGTTGCCGTCCATGGCGAATGGAGTAGTGAGGATAAGAAGACAGTCGCATCTCCGCGTTAAACTGCGGAGTGCGCATTTTATTGGAAAATGCCAGGCCGTTTTATTGATCCATGTCATTGCAATGCCCGAGTCAATATCCTGACGGACACCGCTACCAAGACCGGCAAGCCACAGACCTGATGCGCACGATATGCAGGACTCGATACCGAGAACGGGAAGCATGAGATCCTTGTCGCTGGCCCTGGTCGGCTCCGGCGGTGCCGGCGTCGTTACCGCCGGTGGCTTGCTGCTGGCGGCGGCGGCGAGGACCGGCAGTTACGCGATGATGCGTCGGTCGTCGGGGCCGCAGATTCGCGGCGGCGAGTCGGCGGCGCTGTTGCGTTTTGCCGACCAGGCCGTTGAATGCGCCGACGACAGCTTCGATTTGCTGCTCGCATGCGATTGGCGGAACGTGGACCGGTTCGTCGACGAGATCCCGCTGGGCGCTCACAGCCTTGTCCTGTATGACCCGGCGGCCGGTGAGGTACCCGCGCTGATCGCCGACTGTGGGCCCCGACTGCTTGCCGTGCCCCTGGCCGATGTGGCAGCGTCGGTGCATCACGGCCGTATCAACATGGTGGCGCTGGGAGTGATCGCCCATATGCTGCAGCTGGATGCCTCGCTGCTTGCGTCCGTCATCACCGACACGCTGGCGCACAAAGGGCACGCGGCGGTGGCAGCCAGTCATGCCGCGGTCGCCGCCGGCAGAGAACTTGGTCGGCGCCTTGCGGTTGACGCGACGGGCAGCGAGCTGCGGCTGCCGGCGACCGCGGCGACGGACGCGGCGCGGTGGACCATGACGGGCAACGAGGCCTGCGGGCTGGGCGCTCTGCGCGGGGAGGTCAGGTTCGTGGCCGCCTATCCCATTACGCCGGCCAGCGAGCTGCTGGAGTGGCTGGCACCCCGCATCGAAGCCCTCGGCGGGACCTTGCTGCAGGCGGAGGACGAACTGGCATCGGTGAACATGATCATGGGCGCGTCCTTCGGTGGCGTGGCGTCGCTGACCGCCACCTCCGGACCCGGCCTCGCGCTGATGATGGAAGGCCTGGGCCTGGCGGTGGCCAGTGAGACGCCCGTGGTGGTGGTGAACGTGATGCGCGGCGGGCCATCCACGGGCATCCCCACCAAGTCCGAGCAGACGGATCTGAACATCGCTCTCTACGGCATGCACGGAGAAGCCCCCCACATCGTGCTGGCGCCACTGTCGATAGGAGACGGGGTGCTGGCGACCCAGTGGGCGGTGCACCTGGCCGAGTCCCTGCAAACCGCGGTCATCGTGTTGTCGGACCAATTGCTGGGACAGTCGCGGGCGGTGCTCGACCGGCCGGCGGACGTCAGTTTCATGAGACGCCGACGCGTCGCCGGGTCAGCAGCGGCCGCATATCAACGTTATGTCCTCACCGCAGACGGCGTCTCGCCGATGGCGATACCCGGATCCAGCGGGATGGCCTATACCGCGGACGGATTGGAACATGACCAGGCCGGCATCCCGTCTACCCGCGCGCGGGACCATGCGGAACAGCTGGCCAAGCGCGAGCGCAAGCTGGCCGAGGCGGATTATGGCCCACACTGGGGGGAGGTCAGCGGGGATGGCAGCACCGCGGTCATCACCTGGGGTTCCTGCACCGGCGCCGCACGCGAGGCGGTGCAGCGGCTGCGCGCCAGCGGCAACCGCGCCAGGCTGATTGCGCTGCGGCTGCTGTCACCACTGCCAGCGGCGCGAGTGGCGGAGGCGCTCAGCGGCGTGGAAAGGCTGTTGGTGGTGGAGCAGAGCCACTCGGCGCAATTCTATCGTTATCTTCGTTCACAAATGGATCTGCCGGCGCGCACCGATATCCTGGCCCGGGCGGGGCCCGTCCCCATTGCCCCGGGAGAGATATCCGCGCGCCTGCAGGCGGGGAGTTGAGTCATGTCTGAGCAGGCGCTTAGCGGTCCCAGGGCGAAGGACTACAAGTCCGAGATCAAGCCGATCTGGTGCCCCGGATGCGGACATTTCGGGGTCCTCACGGCCCTTACCAAGGCCCTGGCCGCGTTACAGCTTGCGCCGGAACAGGTCGCGCTGATTTCCGGAATTGGTTGCGCATCCCGAATCCCCGCGTACACAGACCTATTCGGTTTTCACGGCGTGCATGGCCGTGCCCTTTGCGTCGCTACCGGGCTCAAGGCGGCCCGACCAGATTTGTGCGTGCTGGTGGCCGGTGGGGACGGCGATGGTTTCTCCATCGGCGGCAACCACTTTCTGCATGCCTGCCGGCGCAACATGGATATCACCTACATCGTGATGGACAACGAGGTTTACGGGATGACCAAGGGCCAGGCATCACCGACCACGGCCCCGGACTGGGTGGCGAGCAAGCTCACCCCGGGCGGAACCGGACTGCGTTCGTTCCAACCTGCCGCGCTGGCGGTGGCCGCGGGTGCGACCTTCGTTGCGCGCTCGTTCTCCGGGCGTTCGAACGAGGTGGCGCAGATCATTGCGCGCGCCATCCAACACCCGGGATTCTCGTTCGTTCACGTGCTGAGCCCCTGCCTTACCTACCGACCGGAACAGAAGGAGTGGAAGCATGCGGTGACCGATTTCGGGCGCGACGACCTCCCTACCGCGAACGCTGCGCTGGCCATGCAGGTATTGCTCAATGATGGCGGACTGTCCACTGGCCTGATCTACGAGTTTGAGCGACCTGCTTGGCGCCCGCGCGCGCAAACGGGCGCGGGTCTTGCTGCTGTCGAAGAGGAGTTCGCGGTGTGAGTGGTCCGGAAACCATAGCCAGCGTCGAGGAATTCCTGGCCCATGCCTACACACTGGAGCAGGAATCAGTGGATCGCTACGAGGAGCTGGCGGACGTCATGGAGGTGCACAACAATCACGATATCGCCGCGTTGTTTCGCAAGTTTGCCGGGTTCGGCCGCAAGCACGCCAGCGAGGTGATGCGCCTTGCGCGGGGCCGGCATCTGCCCCGGCTGCAGCCCTGGGAATTCAAGTGGCTGGATGCCGAGGGACCGGAAACCAGCAACGTCTTCGACGTCCATTACCTGATGACCCCCATGCACGCGCTGCAGGTTGCCCTGGATAACGAGCAAAGCGGTTGTGACTATTACGCCCTTATCGCCCGCACGTCAGTCAATGCCGAGGTGCGGACCCTGGCGCAGGAATTCGCCGCGGAGGAGGCGCAGCACGTATCGATGCTGCAGCGATGGATCGCGGATACCGAGCCCGCCGCCGCCGACTGGGACGAGGACCCGGATCCGCCACAGATGCCGGAGTGAACCGGCTAGGGACCCAGGGCCAGTACTGCGGCCAGCGTGATGCCGTGTGCGAGGGCGGCGAAGATGGTCAGTTTGATTGCCGTCATCAGCCGATGGGGATACTGCCAGTCCCGCAGCAGCAGGGCGGCGGCCCACAGAGCGCCGAGGATCGGCACCACGGCGATCCAGCCTGACGTGGGTAAGCGGCCGCTGAGCACCAGCAAACAGGCCAGACCCAGCGCGGCCGTCGCACCGGCTAGGTAGACCCAGCGCGCGCGCCGGGGTCCCAGTCGTACCACCCAGTGGTGTTTGCCCGCGGCCGCGTCGGCGCGATGGTCTGGAAACTGGTTGATATACAGGATGTTAGTGACCAGCAGGGCGAATGGCGACGCCATCAGCACCAACTGCCCATGCAGTTCCTGCTGCTGCACGAGGTCTGCGCCCAGGGGTATCAGTACACCGAAGCCCAGGGCCACGCAGACCTCCCCCAGGCCGCGGCTGTTGAGTCTGCAGGGCGGGGCCGAGTAGGCCCAGCCGACGAATATGCCCGCTGCCCCGAGCAGCGCCAACGACCATCCGCTACGGGCGCAGAGAAATGCGCCAAGTATCATTGCTGCCGCCAGGAGGGAAACCCCGTACCTGCGCGTCTGTCGCGCGGTGAATATGCCGTTCTGTATGAAGCGGCTGCCGCCGGTAAAGGGATACAACCGCTCGACGTTGTTCGCGTCGGTGCCGTTCAAGGCATCGTAGTAATCGTTCAGGACATTGATGCCGGCTTGTACCAGTACCGCCCCCGCCAGCACTGCCACCGCAAGCAGCAAGTGGATGCTGCCGCCGGAGTACGGCGTGTATGCCGATCCCAGCAGCGCGGCGACAACGGCAACGCTCAGGAAGGCCGGCCGCGTGGCCAGGACATAGCGTCGCCAAGGACTGGCCAGGGTTGCGGGTGAGGGTTCGCGCGGCGGCACTTGTGGCTTCCCGGAGGGGATTGGTCACCGGGTTTGTGGCTGAACCGGGGTCGTGGTCCGGAAGTTCAGATCAGGCGCGAGAAGCGCTGGCCGTCGGTGGTCTTGAGATAGCGGTCAAAAGCCATACAGATGTTGCGAACCAGGGCGCGGCCGGCCGGGGTCACCCGGATATCACGGCCTTGCTGCCGCAACAGGCCGTCTTTCTCGAACTGTGACAGGGCCCCCAGTTCCGAGGCGAAGTAGCTGTCGAAGGAGATCCCGTAACGCTGCTCGAGCGGGTCGATCTCCAGTGTGCCGTAGCACATCAACTGGTTGATGATGTCACGCCGCAGTACATCGTCGGCGTCGAGTGTGACTCCACGGGTAACCGGCAGCTCATGCCGGTCCACGTATGTGTAATAGCCGTCGGTGTCGTGATAGTTCTGGCTGTAACAGTTGCCTACGCGTCCGATCGAGGAGATCCCCAGGCCGACCAGGTCGCAATCCGCATGCGTGGTGTAGCCCTGGAAGTTGCGGTACAGGCTACCATCGTCCTGGGCCCGTGAAAGCTCATCGTCCGGCCGCGCGAAATGGTCCATGCCAATGTAGCGATAGCCGCTGTCAGTCAGGGTGGCGACGGTCTGCTGAAGTATCGCCAGCTTTTCGTCCGGTGTCGGCAGGTCCTCGTCGCGGATGCGGCGTTGCGGCGCGAAACGACGGGGCAGATGGGCGTAATTGAAGATGCAGACCCGGTCCGGCGCGGCGCCGATGACGGCGGCGAGGGTCTCGTGAAAACTGCCCTGGGTCTGCAGCGGCAAACCGTACATCAGGTCCACGTTGATCGATTTAAATCCCGCTTCGCGCGCCGCCTCGATGACACCCAGCGTCTCGGCCGGGGACTGTATGCGGTGCACTGCACGCTGTACGTCGGCGTCGAAGTCCTGCACTCCCAGGCTGATGCGGTTGAAACCAAGCCCGCGCAGCCCGTGGACGATGTCGGAGTCGACAGTACGGGGGTCGATCTCGATCGAAAAATCCCGGCCGCTCTCGTCGTCACTCAGATTGAAATGCCGGCTGACCTCTTCCAGCAGGGTGCGGATCTGCTCCACGCTGAAGAAAGTCGGCGTCCCGCCCCCCAGATGCACCTGCTGCACACGGCGCCCGGGATCAAAAAGTGCCCCCTGAAGTCCCACCTCGGCCAGCAACCGGTGCAGGTAGGCCTCGCCCTTGGCCTTGTTCTTGGTGACGATCTTGTTGCAGGCGCAGTAAAAACACAGCGTGCTGCAGAATGGGATGTGAAAATACAGCGACAGCGGCTTTGCCGCGCCGGAATTGCTGATCAACGCGTGGTTGCGATAGTCAGCGGCAGAGAAGCTGTCGCTGAACTGCACCGCCGTTGGATAGGAGGTGTAGCGCGGACCCGTGGTGTCGTAACGCTGGATCAGGTCCCAGTCGAAAGTGGTTTGTGCTTCCATGGAGTAGGATTTTGGCGTCATCCGGGTGCTTAGGCAATAGCGCGGTGGCGAAAGATCCCCCTCAGTCCCAGTTTAGCCCCAGCCGCGCCGCCATCTGACGCGCAATTCGTTTCGCCTCCAGTTCGCTCGAGGTGTCGAGTTCCATGACATCGATTTCTTCCGTTGGTTCCAGGGGATCGAGCTCGCCCAGTTGCAGCTCGACCACTGCCGCCGAGGCCTCCGAGGGATCGCGTCCCGCCCGCTGCCGCGCGCCGACCCGCTCTTGCAGCACTGATACCGGGGCGGTGCATGCGACGATCAGCAAGGGCACGCCCAGACCCGCGGCCAGGCGTCTGAACCGGGCACGGTGCGCCCGCTTGAGGAAGGTCGCGTCGACGATGCAGGGCCAGCCGGCCTCGATGACCACGGCAGCAAGGTCCGCCAGGCGCGCGTAGACGCTGTTCCGGGCGTCGCTGCTATAGCGATCGCCGGCGGTGACCGGCATGCGTCGGCGTTCGGCATCGGAGCGTAATCGAATGGCCCCGGTTTCCGGCACCAGCATCCGTGCGAGGTGACTCTTGCCGGAGCCGGAGAACCCGTACATGAGGATCAGGGCGGGACCGCGCTTACTGCGCAGGAACTGTCCGGTCAGGTCCAGGTGCTGACGGACCGCGGCCAGGTCCTGGTCCCGCTGCTCTGCGGGCAATTGCTGCGCGCGAAGGCAGGATACCTTCGCCCGTACCATGGCGCGATAGCCCAGGTATAGGTCCAGCACCGCCAGCGCACGGTAATCTCCGGATTGCTCCAGGTAGCGCGACAGGAAACGGCGGGCGAGGTCGGAGCGCGACCTGAATTCCAGATCCATCACCGCGAACGCCACCTCGCTGATCACATCCACCCAGCGCAGCTCAGGGTTGAACTCAAGGCAATCGAACAGGCGTATCCGGCCGTCCTGCATCACCATGTTGGCAAGATGCATGTCGCCATGGCACTCCCGGACCATGCCTTCATCTCGCCGCCGTTCGAGCTCCGGTTCATGCTTCGCCACGCGCCGGGCCACGGTGCCGCGGAGCGAAGCGAGTAAGGAGGGCTCGGCACAGGGCGCCGCGGCCTCGAAATTGTCCAGCATGCGCTGGCGCACCGCGGCCGGCCGGCCGAAAGTGGTCGCGGTCCGGGCAATATCGGCCTCACGGTGGAACTCGGCAATGTCCGCCGCCAGCTGCTCGATCTGCTCTCCGCTGACCTGCCCGGCATCGAGCAGATGGTCGAGACGGTTGGTTTCTTCGAACTGCCGCATCTTGACGGCGTATTCGATGGCCGGGCCCTCACCGCCCAGGCAGGGTGCCTGGTGGCTGCCGGTAATGGGCACTAAGGACAGGTAGAGTTCCGGCGCCAGCCTGCGGTTGAGGCGCAGTTCCTCCTCGCAATAATGCTTGCGCAGGGCCAGCGTGGTGAAATCGAGGAAGCCGAGGTCCACCGGTTTTTTCAATTTGTAGGCGTAAGTGCCCGTCAGCAGGATGAAGGAAATGTGGGTCTCGACGACGTCGAACCGCAACACCTCGTGATCGAAGACCTCCGCCTGCTGCAGGGACTTGACCAGGGTCGCCAGTGGTGAGGGCGGGGTTTCAGGCGAGTAAAGCCCGCAGGCCATTACCGTCGGTGATGATGATGTCGCCGTTGCGGATGTCGATCAGCCCGGCCCGGCGAAACTTGCTGATCACCCTCGAGGTGGTTTCCTTGGAAAGCGCCAGCTTGCTGGCCAGGTCGCAGCGCAGGCGGGGGACATTTGACACGACGGCGCCGTTTACGCTGGGATTCGCACGTTCGAGCAGGAAGGCGGCCACCCGTTCCTCGGCTTGGTGCGTCGCCAGCAGCTGGATCTCCGTGATCAGCCGCTCGGCGTAACCGCACAGCTGGGACATGAAGCGCCATGACAGCTGGGGGTCGTCGCGCAGCTGTCGGATGAAGGGCAACGACTGTATGCCCAGTACCTCTGAATCCTCCATGGCCACCGCGGTAGCGTGATAACCGTTGTGGGAAAACAGCGTGTGTTCGGCCAGCAACTCCCCTTCATGGACGTAATCGAGCACCTTGCAGCGGTCCTTGGCGTCGCGGCGTATCAGTTTGATGGTGCCTTCCAACACCAGAAAGAAATGCGCGCTGGGCTCGCCCTGCCAGAACAGCGTCTGATGCGCCGCCAACCGGCGCGGGTTGCTGAACCTGATGATGGACTCGATCCGGGCCCCGTCCAGGTCTCGGAAGAGGACGTGGCCGGCAAGGTATCTGCCGTGGCGGCTGGTAGCGTCCGGAGCAGCGGTAACCATGCGAGACAGCTTGTTCATAGTGTCCAACATAGTCGCCTGGGTCACGGGCCGCATTGATTTATGTCAACGTCGGGGGTGATCAGGTCGTCGCTTGGAGTTGCGGTCGGCGATGAAACCGACTAGAAATTATGAGCTGCTAAAGGTCGATAATGTCCTCGGTCGATGTATCCATACCAACTCTAAGAATCAATGGAGTGTCCTTTATGAGCGCGCGACTGATTGCCCTAAGTTTGCTGTTGCTACTCACACCTGCCAGCAACCCCGTAATTGCCGCCACCGAAGGCTGTCTGTCCTGTCACCAGGGCATCGAGGAATTCGCCGACGGGGCGATGATGGCCGCCATCAAGGGCATGGCTTCGGCGTACAACGACCCTGGCGGCTGCGTAATCTGTCACGGCGGCGACCCCGCCGCCGACAACAAGGAGGCTGCCCACCAAGGATCACCGGCCGGGCTTGCTAAGGCCAACGGGCCGGAAATGTTCTATCCCGATCCGGGCAGTGTCTGGATCGCGGCGCGGACCTGCGGCCAGTGCCACCAGGGTTACGCCGGGCGATTGCAGAAGGCGCTCATGAATACCGAGGCCGGCAAGCTTCAGGGCAACCTGTGGTCCTGGGGCCTGCACAACGACTACAAGCACAAGGTGGTCTGGGGCAACTACGATCTGAAGGACGAGGATGGACCTACGCCGAACGTGGGCACCGATGCCTACAAGGCCTACATGACGGACTTCATCGCCGCACATCCGGACCAGATGCCCGTGGAGATGAAGCAGGTGCCCCAGGTAGATGTGAACGAGGTGAGCAAGCATCCGAACCTGGCCGGCATCACCTATTCGCGCCAGCAGTGCCAGCGCTGCCATGTCGGCGTCACCGGCCGCGAGAAACGGGGCGATTACCGGGGCACCGGCTGTTCGTCCTGCCATGTCCCTTACAGCAACGAGGGCCGCTACGAGGGCGGCGATCCGACCATCAGCAAGGAACTGCCCGGCAAGCTCCTGGTGCACCGTTTGCAGGCCGGCCGCAAGTCGAAGGTCAAGGTGGGCGACGTGGAATACACCGGCATTCCCACCGAGAGCTGCAACTCCTGTCACAACCGGGGCAAGCGTATTGGCGTGAGCTACCAGGGCATCATGGAATTTCCATACGGCAGTCCCTACAACGAGAAGGGCAAGAAACAACCGAAGCTGCACACCAAGAACTACCTGTTCATCAAGGATGATCTGCATCACCAGATTGAAAGCCGACCCGGCAACCCCAGAGGCGGCATGCTTTGCCAGGATTGTCACACCTCCATCGACATGCATGGTGACGGTAACCTGTTCGGCACGACACTGGCGCAGGTGGAGATCGAGTGCGCGGACTGCCACGGCACACCCACCCAGTATCCCTGGGAACTGCCTCTGGGCTATGGCGAGGAGTTCCAGCAGGCGGTCTCCAACAAGCCGCGTGGCCTGGGCACGGACCTACCGGCATTCATGTCCTTCGGCACCATCTACGACGCCGAGGACGGCTACTTGCTCACCGCGCGCGGCAACCCGTTCGGCAACGTGGTGCGTCGCGGCGACAAGGTTATCGTGCACTCGGCCTCGGGGCTGGATTTCGAGACGCCGGTGCTGAAGCAGATCGCGGACACCGACGGCTGGAAGAACATCAACAGCAAGGTCGCCATGTCGAGGGTGGCCAACCACATGGAGAGCATGGAGTGCTATGCCTGCCATGCCGACTGGGCGCCCCAGTGCTACGGGTGCCACATAACGGTGGATTACTCCGAGGGCAAGACCGATGTGGACTGGATCCTCAACGCCAACTCCCGCGAAGCCAACGGCCTGACCGCGGATAACGCGCTGGGTACCAACGGCCTCACGAGCGCGGGCAAGGTGTCTGAGACCCGCTCGTACCTGCGCTGGGAGACGCCGATCCTCGGCATCAACGGCGAGGGCCGGGTCAGCCCCATGATGCCGGGCTGCCAGGTCATCACCACGGTGATCGACAAGGACGGCAAGACCGTTGCCAAGAACGAGATCTGGATGACGCCGGAAGGCAAGGGACTCGACCATGCCGCAGTGCAGCCGCACACTGCCGGCCGCAAGGCGCGCAGCTGCGAGAGCTGCCACGACAATCCCAAGACGCTGGGTTACGGTATCGAGGACGGGCGCTTCCTGAACGGCTACGATAAGGGCTTCGTCGTCGACTTGGAGACCGCTACCGGCCAAACCATTCCATCCCAGACCCAGGTGCAGTCGCCGGCGATCCCCGCGCTGGATCACGACCTGTCACAGCTCATCACGCGCGATGGTGAGCAGCTGGTCACCATGGGCTCTCACTGGCCACTGACCGGACCGTTGCCGGCGGACATGAGGGAGAAGATGGAACGCACCGGACTGTGCATGGGATGCCATCAGGAGATGACCAATGACGAAATCTGGTCCAAGGTCAACGAGCCCGGCTGGGCCACCAACGAAAGGCATCGCGAGGTCATGAATCGGGCCCTGCGTGCCTATGCCCGCTCGCGAGCGACCAAATAGAGGAGGTACCGGGTATGTTGCTGAACAAGACCGTATTCGTGGCTTTAACGACCAGTCTGTTCCTGCTGGGTGGACCGGCGTCGCAGGCCGGGACGCTGTCCAGTTACACCATCAAGCAACTGCTGGAGCCCTGCGTCGAGGGGGATAACGACTCGCGCTGGGGCGCCACGGCGGAAGCCGAGTGTGAGCAGTATATAACTGGCTTCATCGATGCCTTCGTGATGACCGCGGATGGCGGCCAGGCCGACGGCGTTTGTTTGCCGGAAGCAAACCGGGCCGACGAGGTGCGGTGGGCATTCATGCGTTGGGCACATGACAATTACGACCAGCGCGAACGGCCGGCGGCGGAGGGGCTGATGGCGGCCATCAAGGCCCATTTCGCCTGCAAGTAATTGCCTGGAGGCACGGCCTGTCGATGACAGGCCGTGCCCGGAAACTTGGCCGCGGGTAACGCTTGGCGGCCCTTGTCTAGTATGCTCCCATCGACATTGGCAACAGTCGGTGACCATCTTGAACCTGCCTGCGAATCTAATCTCCCCGGCCCTGGCGTGGCCGGCCAACCTGGCGTTTGCGCTGGTTCTGCTGCTGGCGCTGTGGCGCGCGCCCTGGTGGCATCTTCGCTGCAGTGAGGACAGCCACGTGCTGTTTGGTGCCTCAGTTGCATTGCTGGGCATCTGGAGCATGCAGGCGGGCCTGCGGCCGGGTCCGGAAATGCACTTGCTCGGGGTGACCCTGCTCACCCTCATGTTCGGCTGGCAGTTCGCCGTCATCGCCGTCTCCGCGGTGCTGCTGACGGTCACCGCCAACAGCGGCGCCGGGTGGCTGAGCTTCGGTTGCAACGCCTTGTTGATGGCTGTGTTGCCGGCAGTCATAAGCGTCGCATTGCTGAATGCCTCCAGGCGTCATCTGCCCAGCAACTACTTCGTTTACATCTTCGTCGCCGCCTTCTTCGGCGCCGCGGCCGCCATGGTCTGCGTCGGCCTCACGAGCACCCTTCTGTGGTGGCTGGCCGCCGGTTACGAGTTGCCGTGGCTGATGGAGCACTACGCGTCCTTCGTGCTGTTACTGGCATTCCCCGAAGCCTTTTTGACAGGGGGGCTGCTGGCGATTTTCGTGGTCTATCGCCCGCAATGGGTGGCCAGCTTTGACGATCAGCAATATCTGCGTGACCGATGAACCGGCATTGGCCGCCGGTTTTGATCCAGATCAAGGGCCGCCGGCGGTGGGTGTCTAGAATCGCAGCTTATGACCCAACCAGGCTTGGAGAAGACGGGTGTGGATGAGGCCTATACAGAGGCGATAGACCGTTTTCGCTATCTGTTCGCCGAAGCGCAGAAGACCGGTCTGCGTGAACCTGCCGCCATGACCCTGGCCACCGCGGACGAACATGGTCGCCCCTCCGTGCGCACCATGGTGGTGCGCAAGTTCGATGACCGGGGCTTTGTCTTTTTCACCAACAGCCGCAGCCGCAAGGGCCAGCACCTGCATCGCAACCCGCAGGCCGCCCTGTGTTTTTTCTGTCAGCCGCTGTGGGAGCAGGTGACGATTGAGGGCCAGGTTGAGGTCGTGAGCGACGCCGAGGCCGACAACTGGTGGGCCTCCCGACCTCGTGACAACCAGTTTGCCGCGTGGGCATCCGATCAGTCTGCCGAGCTGGAAAGCCGGCAGTTGCTGGAACGCAGGCTGGAAAAATGCCATGAGCAGTTCGTCGACGGGCGCGTGCCGCGTCCCCCGCACTGGCTCGGTTACCGGCTGGTGCCGGACCGCATCGAGTTCTGGAAGACCGGCTGGCGCCGTCTCCACGAGCGCGAGTGCTATCGGCGTCACGACGCCGGTTGGGAAAAGGTTCTACTCAACCCCTGAGTGACGGGTCGGGGGTTCCTCGCCTTCGTTCTTCTGTTCCGGGTGGTCCTCATCCTCCATGAGGATCCTGTGGGCAGGCCCTTCCAGATCGTCGAATTGTCCCGAACGGGCCGCCCATACCACCGCCCAGACAATCAGGCCCACCAACACCAGGGAGAGCGGCAGAAGAATGAACAGTACTTCCATCAGGCGTAGGCCACGTCGCCGGTTTCCGCGGCAACAGCCGGGGAGGCAGGGCGGACGTGCGTCAGGCGCAGGGCATTGCCGATCACCAGCAACGAGCTGAGGGACATGCCTATCGCTGCCAGCCAGGGGGGGACCATGCCGACCGCCGCCGCCGGCAGCGCCAGGAGATTGTAGCCGGCCGCCCAAACCAGGTTCTCCCGCACCACCCGGCGGGTGCGCCGGGCGATACTCATGCAGTCGGCAACGATGGTGAGGTTATCGCTCACCATTACCAGGTCGGCGTTGGTGCGGGCCAGATCGGCGCCACCGCCCATGGCGAAGGAGACCCGGGCCGCCGCCAGCACCGGGGCATCGTTGATGCCGTCACCCAGCATGGCGACGATCTTGCCGCTGTCCTGCAGCTGGCGCAGGGCCTGCAGCTTGGCGGCCGGTGTGAGTCCGGCATGGAAATCCTCGATCCCCAGGGTAGCCGCGACATCGGCGACCGCAGCAACGCGGTCGCCCGAGTACAGTGAGACCGCGATGCCCTGTGCCTGCAGATAGCGGATCAGTGACCTGGCTTCCCGGCGCACGCGGTCGGAAAACGTGAAGCCCGCCAGGATACCGCTCGCGTCCGCGAGGTAGGCGGTGCTGTGGCCGCCTGCCGCCTCCTTGATCGACGGTGGAACGGACAGGGGTGCTGCGCTCTGCGAGCGCAGGTAATCGATTGATCCCAGATGGTACTGGTGGCCCGCGACGCGACCGCTGACCCCGCCACCGGACTGGTGCCGGACCTCGCCCGCCGCTTCCAGCTTGCCGCGGGCTGCGGCCCGCAGCGCGTCAGCCACCGGGTGCGCCGCGCCCTGTTCCAGCGCCGCCGCCGTCGCCACCGCGCGTTGCGGGTCCCAGTCCCCGGGGCATACCACTGCCTCGAGCCGCAGCGCGCCCAGCGTAAGGGTGCCGGTCTTGTCAAACACGAAATGATCGACCCTGGGCAGCACCTCCAGGGCATCGGCTTCCATGACCACGACCCCGAGGCCGGTCAGCCGGCCCATGGCGGCGGTCATTGCGGCCGGGGTGGCCAGCGACAGCGCGCAGGGGCAGGTCACCACCAGGACCGATACCGTTACCGCGATCCATGCCTCCGGGGCGCGCTGCCACCAATACAGTGCCACCCCGGTGGCTAGCACCAGCACCGCCGTGATGAACAGGCTGGCCGCCCGGTCGGCGAGGCGTGCCAGGCGAGGCTTGTGCGCCTGGGCACGCTCGGCCAGTTGCATAATCTTCGATAGCAGGGTGTCTTCACGCACCCGACTCACCAACATGGTGACCGGGTGCTCGAGGTTGATGGAGCCGGCGATGACCTCCTCCCGCGTGCGTTTCGTCACGGGCCGGCTTTCGCCGCTGATCAATGCCTCGTCCACCGTCGTGCTGCCGGAAACTATCAGTCCGTCTGCTGGGATGGTGGCGCCCGACGGGACCAGAACCGTGTCGTTGCGACGCAGTTCCGCCGCTAGAACCCGCTCTTCGTCGCCAGCCGCGGTCAGGCGGACGGCGCTTTGCGGCACGGAACGTGTCATCGTTTCCAGTGCGGCCGCGCTGCGATGGCGTGCCACGGACTCGAAGTGTCGGGCGCAGAGCAGCAGGAACACGAACATGGCGACGGATTCGTAGTAGACCTCACCGCTCCCGGTCCAGGTGGCCCACGCGCTGCCGGCGAACGCAATGCCAATTCCGAGCGCCACCGGCACGTCCATGCCGACCCGGCGGTGGCGCAAGTCGCGCCAGGCCCCCGCGAAGAATGGCTGCGCCGAGTACAGCAGTATCGGGATGCACAGGAGCAGGCTAATCCAGTGAAAAAAAACCCGATATTGATCCTCGATCCCGCTCCAGCGGCCGAAGTACAAGGCAATGGCGATCATCATGATCTGCATCCCCAGGGCGCCGGCCACTCCGATACGCATGAGTTGCCGGCGTCGTTCCTCGGCCGCTAGGGCCTCGTGGCGCTGCGGGTCATAGGGGTGGGCGATATAGCCTATGTCACTGATTGCGCGCAGTATCTCACTGAGCTGGATACGAGTCGGGTCCCAGCTGACCTGGGCGCGTCGGGTGGCATAATTGACGTCGGCCTGCAGCACGCCGGGCAAGCTGCGCAGATGTCGTTCGCTGAGCCAGACGCAGGCGGCGCAATGTATCCCTTCCAGGATCAGGGAGGCCTGGCGGCTGCCGCTGTCTTCGTCGCTGCGCACGAAGCGCTGCTGCACCCGGGGCCTGTCGAAGGTCTCCAGGCGGCGCAGGTAGGCCGGCACCGTGTCATCGGGCGGCAGCGCCTTGTTGCTGCGATATCGGTAATAGGCCGCGTGTCCGGCGGCGACGATGGCGTCCGCCACCGCCTGACAGCCGGCGCAGCACATGGCGCGTGGTTCGTCCTCGATGAGGGCCTGGAAATCGCTACCTTCAGGGACGGGCAGGCCGCAGTGGTAGCACTCGCGGGCGGCAGTGCCGCCGTCGCCCATCGTCAGTCGCTCATACGACCGATTGCGCAGCTGACGAATGACTTGGCCTTGGCTTTTACCGCTGCGGCGCCCTGCACCGAGTTTCTGGGCGGATAGCCGAGCCGGGTCAGGGCGGCGACCACGGAGTGCTCTAAATGTCCGGATCCGGAAACGATGACCTGGGCGGCCTCAATATCCACCACCACGTCGGTGACGCCGCTGATTTCACGGATGTTACGCTTGATGGGGTTGGCGCAGCCGGCGCATTTGAGGTTGGAATTTACTATCGCTAGTGACATCACGAGTCCTGTCTGGCCTTGATCGGCCGGATTTTAGCAAAGAGGGGGTGGCGAGGCGGCCGGGTCTGTCGGCCGGCGCGTCCCCCGGCAGGCTTATTGCACGACGCTGCGCTGTCGCGGTCCGCTGCGCCGGATCTGGCCCGCGGCCCGGTAGAGATGGTCCAGGTCGGTGACGCTCACCGCGTTACGCTCGACGCTAATCACGCCTTCCCGCTGCAAGCGCGAGAAAATGCGGCTCACTGTTTCCACCGCCAGGCTCAGATAGTTGGCTATGTCCGTGCGCGACATTGGCAAGGAAAACTCGGTGGCCGAGAAGCCGTTTTCCTCGTGGTACTGCGACAGCGCCAGCAGAAATGCGGCGAGACGTTGCGTTGCATCCTTGGTCCCCAGGGTAACCACGAACTGCTCGTCCCGCGCCATACAGGAACTGACCCGTTTCAGGAACGCGTGCTGCATGCGGGTGGATTTTCCGCACAGCCGCATGACGTCATGGAAGTCGATGGCGCAGACACTGGTGGTATCCAGCGCTACCGCATGGCAGGGGTGGTGTTCGCCGGCGATGGCGTTGAGGCCGATCAGGTCCCCGGGGAGGTGGAAGTCAATAATCTGCTCTTCGCCCTCGCTGGTGGTCTTGTAGGTTTTGACGGCACCGGAGCGAACGGCGTAGAGGGTACTGAATTCGTCGCCGTCATTGAACAGTTTCTCGCCGCGCTTGAGCAGCTTGGGTCGCGCTGAAATATCAAGCAAGTCCGCCGCCTCCGATGTGGCCAAGCCGAGTCCCAGGCACTTCTGGGCGCGCTGACATCGCTTGCAGTCACCCGCATTCCGTGGAAACTGAACGATGCGCGCATGGTTGATCATGGCCTGCCTCCCTAGTGCATTAATGCCCAATAGCTGCATTCTTGCCTACGCGCGGCGGTTGAGGAATACGTATTTCTACGTACCCCGCGGGAGGTAGGGTGGGGGGTCAGGCGTGCAGGGCGCCCTCTACGCTGACGCGCAGTTCCTCGTCATGGAAGGGCTTGCCGAGCACCGCGTAGGCTCCCGCCCGCTGCGCCTCCCTGGCCAGCGGCTGTTCGGGATGGGCGGTGATGACCACGGTGGGCATCGGTCCACCGCGCCGGCGCAGTTCCTCCTGCAGTTCTACCCCGTTCATGCCTGGCATCCGTAAGTCGAGGATTAGGCAGCCTTTTTCGGCTTCGTTCGGGACAGGTCGGCGGCTCAGGAAATCCTCCGCGGAAGAGAACGCATCGGCCTCCCAGCCGTAGGACATCGCCAGCAGATGCAGCGCGGAGCGCACCGCGGGATCATCGTCAACGATGTAGACATGGGCTTGTTCGTTAACCATGTGGGGCGTTTGTAGCGGGTTGAAATTCGCCAAAATTAGAGCATTCCGCTCCGAATAACGCATTGATCGGCGTCAAGAAACTGACAAAAGGTAGTGTTGTCAGGGAGATCGGTCCTGGGGCAGGAGCAGCCGCATCAGTTCACTTGCATTGCGTACCCCGAGTTTCCTCAAGATCCTCGACCGGTGCAGTTCCACCGTGCGTTCGCTGATGCCGAGTTCAATAGCGATCACCTTGCTTGCCTTGCCCTGGAGGATTAGGTCCAGGATCTCCGCCTCGCGCGGAGTCAGGCGTTTGCGGCGGGCGTGCACAACGGCATCCTGCCGACTCCGGGCGCGGTTTTCGGCATCGCGCTGCAGCGCCTGCTTCACGCGCTCCAGCAGGCGGTCGGAGTTGAAGGGTTTTTCCATGAAATCAACCGCCCCGCCCTGCATGGCGCGCACAGCATCGGGAACATTGGCGTGACCGGTGAGGAAGATAATCGGCAGTTCTATCTCGCGGCTGGCCAGCAGTTCCTGCAGGCCCAGCCCGTCGACCCCCGGCATGTGCAGATCCAGTACCAGGCATCCGGGTGTGCCGGGCTCGTAGGCATCGAGGAAGTCGCTCGCGGAGGCGTACTGGCGGCAAGGGTATTGCGCTGCGTGCAGCAACATGCCGAGCGCGTTGCGCACGGCGACGTCGTCGTCAACCACGTGTACCGTAGGCTCAGTCGCCATCGCCACCGTCACCCAGAGGCAGGGTGAACTTAAAAACAGCCCCGCCTTCGGTCTGTTGCCGGGCAATCAAGGCGCCGCCGTGGGCTTCGATGATGGAGCGGCTTATCGACAGCCCCAGCCCGGTACCCTTGGTCTTGGTGGTAAAGAAAGCGTCGAACATCTGTTCCGAAATGTCGCTGCCGAATCCTGGCCCGGTATCGGACACCGTCACGGTCACGTTTTCAGCGTCGAGCTGGGTGTAAAGGCTTACAACTCGCGTCTCCCGCCCGGCCATGGCATCGATGGCGTTTTGCACCAGGTTTAACAGTACTTGTTCTATCTGGACCCTGTCGGCTCGCAGCTTCGGCAGATCGGACGCGAAATCGACGCTTGTCTTGATGTCATTATTGCGGATCTCGTAGCGTAAGATGTCAAGGACATTACGCATAATATCGTTGATGTCGATGGCTGACCGCGTGGCCTCGCGTTTTTTGACGAAGTCCTTCAGTTGATTGACGATGCTGCCCGCCCGCCGGCCTTGTTCACTGATTTGCTGCAACGCATCCTGCAACAGGGTTAGATCGTGCTGCCCGCTGCCCAGAATCCGTTGACAGGCGTCCGCGAAACTGACAATGGCCGCAAGGGGCTGGTTGAGTTCATGAGCAATGCCCGACACCATCTCCCCCAGCACGGCCAGCCGTGACGCGTGGGCATGCTCGTTCAAATTTCGGCGCGCCTCCAGTTCGGCCCGGCGGCGTGTTGAGATATCGCGGACGATGCCGGTGAACATAACCCGGTCCGTCAGTTGCACCTCGCTGATCGCCAGTTCCATGGGAAACAGGCCCCCCCCCTTACGCCGGCCCGTTACCTCGCGTCCTCTGCCGATGATTTTCGTGTCGCCCGTACGCAGGTAGTTGTCAATGTAATTGCCGTGTTGTTCGCGGTGGGGCGGTGGCATGAGCACGGCTACGTTCCTGCCCATCACTTCCTCGGCGGAGTAGCCGAAGATCCTTTCGGCCGCCGGGTTGAAGGACTCTATGCTGCCATCGGATTCGATGGTGATAATGCCGTCGACGGCGGTGTTGAGCACGGCACGCAGGCGCGCGTCGCGTTCCTGCAGCGGGTCGGATTGCGATTCGGTCGGTTCTGCGGCGCGCTTCATGCGGGACGGGAATGAATCGACAGCGTCGAAACTATTAAGCCTACCGCAGATCCGTTCTTCAAGGAACCCGGCGGTCGGGCAGGTAGGGCAGCCGCCCGATCCGGTACGCCTATTTAACGCCCTGCACCTGCTACCAACTCGTGGATGCGCGGCGCCAGAATCAACTCCATAGCCAGTCCCATTTTACCGCCCGGTACCACGATGGAGTTCGGTCGCGACATGTATGAGCCGTGGAGCATCTGCAGCAGATATGGGAAGTCCTGTGCGCCGTGCTCGCGGAAACGGATCACCACTGCGCTCTCGTCGGGAGTCGGAATGTCGCGGGCGATAAAGGGATTCGACGTGTCGACCAGGGGCACACGTTGAAAGTTAATGTCGGTACGCGAGAACTGCGGGGTGATGTAGTGCACGTAATCATACATCCGGCGCAGTATGGTATCGGTGACGACGTCGGCCGCATAACCCCGGTCGCTGGTATCCCGATGGATCTTCTGGATCCACTCCAGGTTCACTACCGGTACCACGCCGATCAGCAGGTCAACATGACGGGCCACGTCACAATCGCCGTCAACCACCCCGCCATGCAGTCCCTCGTAGAACAGCAGGTCGGTGCCGTCGGGAATCGGGGCCCAAGGGGTGAAGGTGCCGGGTTCTTGCTCGTAGGGCGCGGCCTCATCCTCGTCGTGCAGATAGCGGCGCACCTCGCCGTTACCCGAGGCACCATAGCTGCGGAACAGTTCCTCCAGCTTGTCGAAAAGATTGGCATCCGGTCCGAAATGGCTCAGATTGCGGTCCTCCTTTTCAAACTGTTTGATTTGCTCTTTCATTTCCATCCGGTTGTAGCGATGGAAACTGTCGCCCTCCACGACCACGGGGCTGACTTCCGCGCGCCGAAAGATGTGTTCCATGGCGGTCTTGACGGTGGACGTCCCGGCGCCCGATGATCCGGTGACCGCGATGATGGGAAATTTTTCCGACATGTATCCAGTTCCCGAAAAGACCCAAACTACCGTATTTTCAGCCTTATGTACAAGCAAAGGATCGCTTATGCATCGGGTCATGTTCGATCCGGCCGGGTGCCGCTAAAAATCCTTCGCATGACCATGGTTTCCTGCCTTGTTCTCTGGTTTAATGCGCCAGGAACGCGCCGGACCCCATGTTCCCACCGGGGAACCGAAGGAACTGATACCGTGTTCACACGGACTGTGGCGTGGAGTCCTGAGTAGTATCAGTTCTCATAGAGGTTGTTGAGATGTACACGCTGGACCATCAGGTGCTCCGAACCGACATTGCAGGTATGCCGCTGGACTGGATTAGCTACCGCGAAGCTGTCCGGCTCTACCACCTCGACCAGGTGCAGTATGCGTGCGGGGTGCTGCTGTATCGGATACGCGGTGGCATTAACGCCCGCAGCGGGTGCCGCAGCGTTATCGAGGTGAACTCCATCATCGCCACCCGCGGCGACAGTCATGCCGCGATCAAGGCCAGTAAGCACTACACGCCCCCTCTCAGCAACGCGGCCTTGTTTGCCCGCGACGCACAGATCTGCCTCTACTGCGGCGGGCGTTTTCGCGATCAGGAGCTATCGCGTGACCATGTGACGCCGCTCAGCCGGGGAGGAAGCGATGACTGGAAGAACGTGGTTACCGCCTGCAAGCGGTGCAATAACCACAAGGCCGGCCGCTCTCCAGAGGAGGCCGGCGTGAAGCTGCTCGCCGTGCCCTTTGTTCCCACCCATGCCGAGTACGTGTACCTGCGGGGGCACCGGGTGCTCGCCGACCAGATGCAGTTCCTGATTGCGCATTTCCCCCGCACCAGTCCGCTTCACGAACGTATCCAGATGCTTGCCGGGCCCTGAGAGGGCGGGCGTGTCCCCCGGTTACGCCGTTGCCGGGGCGAGTTCGTAGCGTTTTAACTTGGCGGAGAAATCCCTTAGTGCCTCGATTCCCGAGGCCTCGGCGCTGCGGCACCACTCCTCGAGCGCCAGCAGCAGGTTCTCCTGGCCTGCGTTGGCACGGGTCCATACCGCCTGCAGCCGCTGCTTCATTACGTAGACGGTGTCCAGCCGCGGGCTGAGGTTCAGCGCACTGCGCAACTGCGTGCGCGCGCTGTCGCTGAGCAGGCTCGCTTCACGCCGCATCAGCCGCCGGGCGCGCTTTAGCAGCGAGCGGGTAGTTCTGTCCGCCCCCAGCTTGTGCAACTCCTCGGCGTGGACATTGTTCAGCACTTCCCCGGCGAAGTTCGCCATCACCTGGAAGCGGCTGCTGATCAGGGCGCGTACCGTGTCCAGGTCGAACTGCGTCTTTGACTCGTTGACTATCAGGGATGGCGCGGTCTTCTTCACCTCGGCCAGACGCAGGGCGCCGAGAATTCGCAGGTACAACCAGCCGAGGTCGAGCTCCCAGCTTTTATTCGAGAACTTGGCGGAGCTGGCGTAGGCGTGGTGGTTGTTGTGCAGCTCCTCGCCACCAATGAAGAAGCCCCACGGGACGATGTTTTTGCTGGCGTCACCGACCTCGAAATTCCGGTATCCCCAGTAGTGGCCGATGCCGTTGATCACCCCGGCCGCCCACAGCGGTATCCATATCATCTGCGTGGCCCAGATCAGTGAGCCTGCCAGCGGGCCGAACAGGGCGAGGTCAATGGCCAGCAAGAGCAGCACCCCCAGGCCGTTGTGCGGCGTATAGAGATGCCGCTCGATCCAGTCATCCGGAGTTCCGGTACCGTACTTCTGCACGGTGTCGGTATTACCGGCCTCGCGGCGATACAGCCAGGCTCCCAGCCACAACACCTTGTGTATGCCATAGATCTGAGGACTGTGCGGATCATCCTCGGTTTCCACCCGGGCGTGGTGCTTGCGATGTACCGCCACCCACTCCCGGGTCACCATACCGGTGGTGAGCCACAGCCAGAATCGGAAGAAATGGCTCACAGACGGATGGTACCGAACCGCCATGTGGGCTTGGCAACGATGCAGGTACAGGGTCACGCAGGCAATGGTGATCTGCGCGAGGATGAGCGCGGTGAGAACGTAGCCCCACCACGGTAGCTGGATTAAACCGTCAGTCATATTGATTGGAAACCCCCTGGTATACGCAAGCTGACTAGCAGCATTGGCTGTCTAAGCTAGTCGGTTCTCTCGGTAATTTCAACGAGATGCCAGCCGAACTGGGTCTTGACCGGGCCGTGGGCCCCGCCGACCGTTTCCTCGAAGACGACGCGGTCGAACTCCGGAACCATCTGTCCGGGTCCGAACTCGCCAAGGTCGCCACCGCGGCGTCCCGAAGGGCAGCGGGAGTGTTCCCGCGCCAGTGCCGCGAAATCGGCGCCGTCGTCGATTTGCTGCTTCAGGTCAAGACACAATTCCTCACTGTCTACGAGGATATGCCTGGCACGTGCTGTAGTCATATTGGAGCCTGCAGTGTGGATGAAAGTTCACCATATCATGCAGCGTCCTTGATTGTCGCCGGCCGGGGGGCAATGCCGGCGGCACCGCGGGCCCCCCGGGGGTGAGCGTTGACGCAGCGGCGCAGACAGCCTCCGCGTCGCCCCGTGCCCGCGACAGCTGCGCCACCTTGTTATTCCCCAAACAGGCCAGTACCATCACACCCCATCCAATCTCGGGTTAGTCCTATGTTTCAAGGCAGCATGGTCGCTCTGGTCACGCCCATGCGCGATGGCGACGACTCAGTGGATTTAGCCGCATTGAAGCGCCTCGTTGAATTCCATGTCGATAACGGCAGCAACGCCATAATCGCCGTCGGCACCACGGGTGAATCGGCGACCCTGGATTTCGAGGAACATTGCATGGTGGTCGAACACACGGTGCAGTCGGCCGCCGGCCGCATTCCCGTAATTGCCGGCACCGGTGCGAATTCGACCCGCGAGGCCATCGAGCTGACCCGGAAAGCGGCGGAGCTGAAAGTGGACGCCTGCTTGCTGGTGGTGCCGTACTACAACAAGCCCACCCAGGAAGGACTGTACCGCCATTTTCGCGCCATAGCCGAAGCGGTAGCGGTGCCGCAGATCCTCTACAACGTGCCCGGACGGACCGCCTGCGATATGCTGACGCCCACCTGCCAAAGACTGGCGCAGATCGACAACATAGTGGGCCTGAAGGACGCCACCGGGGACCTCGGACGGGCGCGGGAGTTGATCGACAGCTGCGGCGGCAAAATGGACATCTTTTCGGGAGACGACGCCACCGCGCTGGAACACATGCTATTGGGGGGCAGGGGGGATATCTCCGTGACCGCCAACGTTGCGCCCCGCGCGATGGCGGACATGTGTGCGGCGGCGCTGGCCGGGGAGGAGGGCAGGGCGCGCAGCACCGATGCTACGCTGCGCGGATTGCACGATTCCCTGTTCCTGGAATCCAACCCGATACCGGTGAAGTGGGCGGTCCATAAGTTGGGCCTGATCGGCCCCGCCATTCGCCTGCCGATGACGCCGCTTTCGCGGCAGTACCACGAGCCGGTGCGCGCCGCCATGCGGCAGGCCGGGGTGCATTTGGAGCAGTAGATGAAAAGATTCGGATCACTCGTGCTGCTGGCAGTGCTGGCGGTCGGTCTGACGGCCGGCTGTGGCTCGTTGAGAAAGACCATGGGTACCAAGCCGGTCGACTACAAGTCCGCGCGTCAGCTGCCCCCACTGAAGATTCCGCCAGATCTGATCGAGGCGTCACGGCAGGATACGAATCCCTTTCCGCCGGTACCGGCGGAGATCACGCCCCTGGGCGACGGACCTCCGATAAGCGGCCAGGCGCTCGTGGAGCCGGCCGGCGTCCGGCCGGAACCAGGACTATCCGCGGCGGTTACACCGCAGGCGCCACGACGGGCACGTCTTGGGCGGTCCAGCGACGGTGTGGCAACCCTGGCTCTGGAAGAACGATTCGAGCGCGCCTGGGTGGAAATAGGCACATCACTGGACAGCATGAGTGCCCTCAGTATCCAGAACGAGGACCCGGATGCGGGAGTGTTCGTGGTTCAGTATCAGGCGCCGCCGGTGAAAAAGGAAAAACAAGGATTCTTCAAGCGGCTGTTCAGGCGTGACAAGAAATCACCCGAGCCGGTGAATTACTTCGTCACCCTGACGCCGGCAGGGTCCCTGTCGCTGGTGACGGTGAACAATGCAGAGGGCGTCCCGGACCGGACGCCCGCCGGCGAGCAGATCCTCGCCATGCTCCACGGGCAGCTCCGGCAACAGTAGTTTTGGCTCGCGCGACAAGAATCCTGGTGGCGGGGTAACCCGGCGCCGATCATCCATATGGGAGCATTCCATGCGACGCGGTGAACATCTGTACGCGGGTAAGGCCAAGTCGGTCTATACGACCGACGACCCCGATCATCTCATTCTGCATTTTCGCAATGATACCTCGGCTTTCGACGGCGAGAAGACCGCTCAACTCGAGCGTAAGGGAATGGTCAACAACAAGTTCAACGCCTTCATCATGCAGAAACTGGAGGCGGGCGGCGTCAAGACCCATTTCGAGCGCGTGTTGTCGGACGATGAATCAGTGGTCAAGTGCCTGGATATGATCCCGGTGGAGTGCGTGGTGCGCAACGTGGCGGCGGGCTCGATCTGCAAGCGTTTGGGTGTGCACGAGGGAATAGACCTGGATCCCCCGACATTCGAATTCTTCCTCAAGGATGACGCACGCCACGACCCCATGATCAACGAATATCATATCCGCGCATTCGGCTGGGCGAGCCAGGAAGAGATCGACGAGATGATTGCTGCGACCTTCAGGGTCAACGAACTGTTGACCAGGCTGTTCGCGGACGGAGAAATGATTCTGGTGGATTTCAAGCTGGAGTTCGGGCGATTTCATGGAGAAATTCTGCTCGGCGATGAGTTCACCCCCGACGGATGCCGCATCTGGGATGCTCACACCCGCGAGAAACTGGACAAGGACCGTTTCCGGCGTGATCTCGGCGGCGTCGTGGAGGCCTACGAGGAGGTGGCGCACCGGCTTGGCGTGTCCCTCGGATAGCCTGCTGCCGCGGAACTACAGAACCGTGCTGCACTTTCGCGGCAATACCGCGTTGTCGGGGTTCCGCAGACAGAAGGTGCTGGCGTTGCTGCACCGGGAGGCTGCGCAGATAGAGGCTGTCCACGCCGTCTACTGGCATTTCGTCGACCTCGATGCCGAGCTGTCAGAGCGGGACGGGGAGGTGCTGGGACGCTTGCTGCAATACGGACCGCGCAGTGACCCGGAACCGGTGGAGGGGGAGCTGTTCATCGTCGTCCCTCGACTGGGTACGATTTCGCCCTGGTCCACCAAGGCCACGGACATCGCGCAACGTTGCGGCTTGGCACAGGTCCGTCGCGTTGAGCGGGGGATCGTCTGGTCGATGCGAATGCGCGGTCATCGGGCCCCGGACCCCGCCCAGCGCCGGGCAATCGCTGCACGACTCCATGATCCCATGACCGAATCGGTTTTTCGCGAACTGGCCGAAACGGGAAACATGTTCCGGCGCTCCCGGCCCGCCGCATTGTCGGCGGTGGATGTACTGGGAGGCGGAAGGTCGGCGTTGGTGGAGGCTAATGCGGACCTCGGCCTGGCGCTCTCTGAGGGCGAGATTGACTATCTCACGGAGCAGTTTGTCGCGCTGGGACGCAACCCCACCGACGTGGAATTGATGATGTTCGCCCAGGTCAATTCCGAGCACTGCCGCCACAAGATCTTCAATGCCGACTGGATCATAGACGGGGAGCCGCAGGCCCATTCCCTGTTTGACATGATTCGCGAGACCCATCGCCGCCACGAGCGGGGCACGCTGGTGGCCTACACTGACAATTCCGCGGTGCTGGAAGGGTCCCGGGCACGGCGATTTTTTCCTGCTGGCCCCGGGCGTGAGTACCGGTATGTCGAGGAACCCGCTCATATCATCTGCAAGGTGGAGACCCACAATCATCCCACCGCGATCTCGCCGTTCCCGGGCGCGGCGACCGGATCCGGCGGCGAGATTCGCGACGAGGGCGCCACCGGCAGGGGTGCCAAACCTAAGGCCGGGCTTACCGGGTTCTCGGTATCGGACCTGTGCCTGCCGGATGCGCGGCGTCCCTGGGAGGACGCGGCGCACGGACCGGCACGCATCGCCCCTGCCCTGCAGATCATGCTGGAGGGGCCGATAGGCGGCGCCTCGTTCAACAACGAGTTCGGCCGCCCCAACATATGCGGCTATTTCCGCACCTACGACGAGCGGGTGCCGGCGCCGGGCGGCAGCGAACGTCGGGGTTACCACAAGCCGATCATGATAGCCGGCGGGCTCGGCAACATACGCTCCCAGCACGTGGAGAAACAGGAGATCCCGCCCGACGCCTGCATCGTCGTGCTGGGGGGGCCGGCCATGCTGATCGGCCTGGGCGGCGGCGCCGCCTCCAGCGTGGCTACCGGCACCAGCAGCGAAGACCTCGACTTCGCGTCTGTGCAGCGCGGTAACCCGGAGATGCAGCGGCGCTGCCAGGAGGTGATTGATCATTGCTGGGCGATGGGCGAGGACAACCCGATACTGTCCATCCACGACATCGGCGCCGGCGGCCTGTCCAATGCGCTGCCTGAACTGGTGCATGCCTGCGGCCGCGGCGGTCACTTCCAGCTACGCGAAGTGCTCAACGACGATCCGGGCATGAACCCGATGCAGATCTGGTGCAACGAGGCCCAGGAGCGCTACGTGCTCGCGGTGGAACCGGCGCGCCTGGAGGAATTCCGGCGACTGTGCGCGCGTGAGCGTTGCCTGTACAGCGTCGTGGGTCAGGCCACGGAGGCTGAGCGACTGCGGCTCGACGACAGTCAGTTTGTTGACCGCGGCGTTCCCTTCACCACTCCTATCGATATGGAGATGGGGCTGTTGTTCGGCAAGCCTCCCAAGATGACCCGGGATGTGACCCGCACGGCGCGCCCGCTGCGACTGCTCAACCTTGCCGACAAGCCGCTCGCGGAAGCAGTGGAGCGGGTGCTGCAGCTACCCGCGGTCGCCGATAAGACCTTCCTGGTCACCATCGGCGACCGCAGTGTCACCGGCCTGGTTTGCCGCGATCCCATGGTCGGGCCCTGGCAGGTGCCGGTGGCGGATGTGGCGGTGACCGCGGCCGACTACGCCGGTTACGCCGGCGAGGCCATGGCCATGGGGGAACGCACGCCGCTGGCGCTGATCGATCCGGCGGCAAGCGGTCGCATGGCGGTGGCCGAAGCGCTGACCAACATCGCCGCAGCGCCCTTGCGTGATCTCGGGGAGGTTAAACTCTCTGCCAACTGGATGGCGGCCGCTGGCCACCCGGGTGAGGACGCGGCCCTTTTCGACACCGTGCGCGCGGTAGGCCTGGAGTTGTGTCCCGCGCTGGGGATTGCCATCCCGGTCGGCAAGGATTCCATGTCGATGAAGACGGTATGGCACGACGAAACCGGCGAGCATGAAGTCACCGCGCCCCTGTCACTGATTGTCAGTGCCTTCGCCCCGGTGGACGACGTACGTCGGACGCTCACGCCCGCGCTGCAGCGCGACGCCGCGGACAGTGAACTGGTACTGGTGGATCTCGGGGCGGGCAGGAATCGTCTCGGCGGATCCGCGCTGGCACAGGTTTTCAATCAGCTGGGCGATGAGGCGCCGGACGTTGTCGACCCGGCGTTGCTGCGGGGGTTTCTGCTGGCGATCCAGGAGCTGAACCGGGAGGGCCTGCTGCTTGCCTATCACGACCGCTCCGACGGCGGCCTGCTGGCCGCGCTCTGTGAAATGGCCTTTGCCGGCCGTGTGGGTCTGGACATCGACATTGTCGCGTTGCCGGGGGAGCCGCTGGCCGTGCTGTTCAATGAGGAGCTGGGCGCGCTGCTGCAGCTGCGCGCCGCGCACCGGGAGACGGCCTGGAGGGTGCTCACGGCCCACGGCCTGGACCATATGTTCCATGTGGTGGGAAGCCTATCTGCGGATGACCGTGTCACCGTGCGTCGCGGTGAGGAGATTCTGTTTTCGGCGTCACGCACGAGCCTGCACCGCAGCTGGTCGGATACAAGCTGGCGCATGCAGCGCCTGCGTGACAACCCTCGGTGCGCCGACGAAGAGCGAGCCCGCATCGATGATGCGGAGGATCCCGGCCTGCATGCCGTTTTGACCTTCGACATGGACGCAGACATCGCGGCGCCCTACATTGTTGGCGGTGCCCGACCCAGGGTGGCGGTGCTGCGCGAGCAAGGGGTGAACGGACAGCTGGAGATGGCGGCCGCCTTCGACCGCGCAGGGTTCTGTGCCGTGGACGTCACCATGAGCGACGTCATCGAGGGACGTGCCAGGCTGGACACGTTCACCGGGCTGGCCGCCTGCGGCGGTTTTTCATTCGGTGACGTGCTGGGGGCCGGCGAAGGATGGGCAAAGTCGATTCTTTTCAACGCCGCGGCGCGCGACGAGTTCGCGGACTTCTTCGACCGCGGCGAAACCTTCACACTGGGAGTGTGCAACGGCTGCCAGATGTTGTCCTCGCTGCGCGAGTTGATCCCGGGCAGCGAGGGATGGCCCCGGTTTGTGCGCAACAGTTCGGAGCAGTTCGAGGCCCGGCTGGTGATGGTGGAGATACTCCCCGGTCCTTCGGTGCTGTTGCAGGGCATGGGCGGTTCGCGGCTGCCGGTGGTGGTGGCGCATGGTGAAGGACGCGTTGAGTTCCGCCGCGCGGCGGACCGGGACGCCGTTGTCGCGGCGGGCCGGGTAGCGATGAGGTACGTGGAAAACCGGGGCGCCGCTACCGAGGTCTATCCCTACAACCCCAACGGCTCCGCCCTGGGCATCACCGGCCTGACATCCGCCGATGGCCGCGTGACCATCATGATGCCGCACCCGGAACGGCTGTTCCGTGCCATCCAGCATTCCTGGGCGCCGCGGGACTGGGACGAGGCGGGCCCGTGGCTGCGGTTGTTTCGCAATGCCCGGGTATGGGTGGGTTAACGGGATGACTGATCCAGTAGCCGAGTGGGCCACGATGGCTCTACGACTAGGGTTGGATCGATGAGCATTGCGGTGGCCCGTTTCACCTGGGGGAGCTACCTGCTGCGCCTGCTGGGCGCGCTGGTCCTGGTGTTCGTCACCTACAACCCGCATGAGATTTCCTACTACCACTGGCTGCGGCCCGCCTTGTCGGATTTCAGCCGGCTCGGCGCCGTGATGGCGTTCGCAGGCGTGGTGATACTGATCCTGTGGGCTATCTACCTGCGCGCCACGTTCAGGTCCCTGGGGGCCTTTGGCACGCTGCTGGCGGTCGCCTTCTTCGCCACCCTGATCTGGGTGTTCATCACCTATGTCCCGCTCGCCACCGATAACTACAAGGTCATCGTCTATCTCGGCATGGTGGCGCTGGCCGGGGTGCTGTCCGCGGGGGTCTCCTGGTCCCATGTCCGTCGGCGGATCACCGGTCAACTCGATGTGGACGACGTGGATCAATGAACGCGCCGTCGCCACCTTTGCCGAGTTGTAATTAGAGCAAGCCATGCAGCAATATCTCGATCTCATGCGTCATGTTCTGGATCACGGCGTGCGTAAGGCCGACCGTACCGGAACCGGCACCCTCAGCACCTTCGGCTACCAGCTGCGCTTCGACCTGGCAGCCGGTTTCCCTGTGGTGACAACCAAGAAACTCCACCTGCGGTCCATCATCCACGAGCTGTTGTGGTTCCTGCGCGGCGATACCAACATCCGCTATCTGCACGAACACGGGGTGAGCATCTGGGACGAGTGGGCGGACGACCAGGGTGAACTGGGCCCTATCTATGGGCACCAGTGGCGATCCTGGCCGACAGCGGATGGAAACGCGGTGGATCAGATGAGCGAGGTGATTGAGCACATCCGCCGCAATCCGAATTCCCGCCGCCTCATGGTCAGCGCCTGGAACGTGGCGGAGCTGCCGAAGATGGCGCTGCCGCCCTGCCATGCGTTCTTTCAGTTTTACGTCGCCGAAGAGCGGTTGTCGTGCCAGTTGTACCAGCGCAGTGCCGATTTGTTTCTAGGCGTCCCGTTCAATATCGCGTCCTATGCCTTGCTGAGCATGATGGTGGCGCAGGTCACGGGTTACCGCCCGGGAGAGTTCGTCCACACATTCGGCGACGCGCACCTTTACCTCAACCACCTTGACCAGGCCCGCCTGCAGCTTTCGCGTGATCCCTATCCGCTGCCGACGCTACGGATCAATCCAGAGGTGAAGGACATCTTCCGGTTCGGCTTCGAGGATTTCGAGCTGCTGGGATATCAATGCCATCCGCACATCAAAGCCGCGGTCGCGGTGTAGGGCCGGGCATGGGCCGTGGATGCCGTTGTCGTTGCGGTTCCGCGTGCCGCCCCGGGGCCGGGAGTCGGCCGGCCTGATGCTGTCACTGATCGTAGCGATGGACCGCAACAGGTTGATCGGCGCCGACAATGGCCTGCCCTGGCGCCTGCCGGCAGACCTCAGGAACTTCAGGGCCATGACCCTGGGCAAGCCCATCGTGATGGGACGGCGCACCCACGAGTCGCTGGGCCGCGCCCTGCCGGGCCGTCTCAACATCGTGGTGACGCGGAACCCCGACTTCGTCCCGCGCGGCGCGGTGCGGGTGGCGCACTCCCTGTGCGAGGCCCTGGCACAGGCCGGTGACGCCCCGGAGGTGGTGGTCATCGGCGGCGCCGAACTCTACCGTCGGGTACTGCCCATCTGCGACCGCATCTACCTCACCGAGGTGCAGGGCGAGTTCAAGGGTGATACCTGGTTCCCGGAGTGGGACCGCGGCGAGTGGCGGGAGATCGAACGGGTCGAGCATCCGGCAGCGGACCCGGACGACGTCGGCTGCAGCTTCGTGATCCTGGAGCGCAAGGACAGCGGAACCGGCGCGCGCGGGCTAAAAGGCCGCTGATTCCTCCAGATCCACGGCCGCCGGGCGTTCCCCGTCCCCGTCCTTGACCCCGCGGCGTTCCTGCTGCAGCCGCCACAGCCCGGCGTAATGGCCATCCCGCTGCAGAAGTTCATGATGCGTGCCCCGTTCCGTGATCTGTCCATTCTCGAGCACCAGGATCAGGTCCGCATCGACGATGGTAGACAGCCGGTGGGCGATCACCAGGGTGGTGCGGCTGCTGGCCACCTCCTCGAGGGCAGTCTGGATCGCCTGTTCGGATCGCGAATCCAGGGAGGAGGTAGCCTCGTCCAGCACCAGTATGGGCGGATCCTTAAGTATGGTCCTGGCGATTGCGATGCGCTGTTTCTCCCCCCCCGACAGCTTGAGGCCGCGTTCGCCGACCAGGGTCTCGTAGCCCTGGGGCAGGGAGCGGATGAAGCCGTCGAGATGGGCCAGCTTCGCGGCCCTGGCAACATCATCGAAACCGGCGCCCGGCTGGCCATACTGTATGTTGTAACCAATGGTGTCATTGAACAGGACGGTATCCTGGGGCACGATCCCGATGGCGGCGCGCAGGCTCTCCTGGCTCACCTCACGGATATCCTGGCCGTCGATCCGAATCGACCCGGCGCTGACGTCGTAGAAACGGAACAGCAGGCGCGCCAGCGTCGACTTACCCGAGCCACTGCTGCCGACCACGGCCACTTTCTTTCCGGCGGGGATCTCGAAGTCCACCCCGTGCAGGATCTGCCGGTCCTCGTTATAGGAAAACTCCACATGGTCGAAACAGATCGTGGCATCCGAAATCACCAGCGTCGGTGCAGCCGGCCTGTCGGCGATTTCCCGGTTGACGTCGAGCAGCCCGAACATCTTCTCCATGTCCGTGAGACAGTGCTTGACCTCCCGGAATATCGTGCCGAGGAAGTTGAGCGGTATATATAGCTGTATCAGGAACGCATTGACCATCACGAAATCCCCCAGCGTCATGTTACCGGCGACAACGCCCTGGGCCGCCATGACCATCAATATGGTCAGGCCGATGCCGATGATCACGCCCTGTCCTACGTTCAGCAGCGCCAGTGAGACCTGGCTCTTGACGGATGCCTCTTCCCACTTGCGCATCTGCTCATCGTAACGCCGGGATTCGAAATCCTCATTGCCGAAGTACTTGACCGTTTCGTAATTGATCAGGGAGTCGATGGCGGTGGTGTTGGCATTCGAATCCGCCTGGTTCATCTGCACCCTGAACGTTATCCGCCACTCGGTGACCTTGTAGGTGTAGACGAAATAAATCGTGACCGTGAGCAGCGTGACCAGGGCAAACCAGACGTCAAACCTGATCAGCAGGATCAGGCAGACCACGATGATCTCGAATGCAGTGGGCAGGATACTGAAAATCAGGTAGTGAAGTAGCTGGGTGATGCTGCGGCTGCCGCGCTCGATGTCCCGCGACACGCCGCCGGTCTGCCGCTCCAGATGGAACCTCAGGGCCAGGCTGTGAAGGTGGCGGAACACCTTTAGTGCGATCCTGCGGGTTGAACGCTGGGAGGCACGGGCGAACACCGCGTTGCGAAGTTCCTGGAACAGCGAGGTGCTGAATCGGAGCAGGCCGTAGGCCACCAGCAGGGCCAGCGGAACGGTCACCAGCTGCAGTCCCGGATCCTCGACGTCCAGGGCGTCGACGATCGCCTTCAACGCAATCGGCACTCCGATATTGGCAAGCTTGGCGACGGCAAGAAACGCCAGCGCGATGCCCAGGCGGCCCCGGTATTCCCACAGGTAGGGAAACAGCATGCGGAGGGTTTTCCAATCGTTACGACTGCCGGATGGCAGCTCGGTGCGGGCGTGAAACATCGGGGGATAATGGGGGCGTGGGGGGTGCTATGCAAGCCTCGCCATCCCACGCGGACCAGCTGTCAGCCGGGCGTTGCAGGTGGCGCAGCACCGGTGGCCCGTGGCTGCGGGCGGCGAAGCCGGGACGCCAGCAGCACAGACAACAGTAATGAATAGACGGCCGGCTCGGAGATGTCGCTTTTGACCTGCCACCAGAAATGCAGCACCCCCAGCACTGGGACCAGGTAGGCCAGCCGGTGCAGACGCCGCCACCGTCTACCACCCAGGCGCCTTACCATGGCATCGGTCGAGGTGAACGCCAGCGGCAGCAGCAGAATGAAGGCGGTAAAGCCTACCAGCACATAGGGGTGCTCGATGATGTCCTCGATGATGAAGTTCCAGGCGAAGAACTGGTCCAGCACCACGTAGGTGAGGAAGTGCAATACGGCGTAGCTGAACGCGAACAACCCCAGCATGCGCCGCCAGCGAATGAGGCCATGCCAGCCGGTGAGCTGTCGCAGCGGCGTGATCAACAATGTTATCAGCAGCATTCGCAAAGTCCACTGTCCGGTGACACCGGTGATTTCATCGATGGGTTCCGCCCCCAGCGTGCCGGTCATGGCGCGGTAAGACAGCATGGCCGCCGGGCCGAGACAGGCGAGAAAAACCAGCGGCTTGAGGCGCCGGAACCATCGCTGCGGATCCGGTGCGCGTTCACTGCCAACCGGCATCAGTAGAGTTTGCGGGGATCCATGCCGCGGTAGAGATCAGCCACCTGGTCGGCGTAGCCGTTGAACGGCAGCGTTGGCCGCTTGAAGAAGTCGCCCACGCGGCGCTCGCGGGCCTGGCTCCAGCGCGGATGCGCGACATCCGGGTTCACGTTGGCGAAAAAGCCATACTCGCCGGGGGCCTGGGCCTGCCAGGTGTTGACCGGCTGCTGCTCGACCAGCCTGATCCTGACGATGGACTTGATGCTTTTGAAACCATACTTCCACGGCACCACCAGGCGGATCGGCGCGCCGTTCTGGCCCGGTAGTTCCTCACCGTAAAGGCCGACGGCGAGTATGGTCAGCGGGTGCATCGCTTCGTCGATGCGCAGACCCTCGCGATACGGCCACTCCAGGCTGCCGCCGAACAGCGATGGCCGCTGGCCGGGCATACGCTCCGGATCGTGCAAGGTCTCGAACTCCACGAACTTGGCCCGTGACGTCGGTGCCAGCGACCTGATGAGGTTTCCGAGCGGAAAGCCGACCCAGGGAATCACCATCGACCACGCCTCCACGCAGCGCAGCCGGTAGATGCGCTCCTCGGGCGGAAACAACTTGATCAGTTCATCCACATCGAAGGTCTTGGGCTGCCCGATCTCACCTTCCACCGTGATGGTCCAGGGCCGGCTCTTGAAGTTCCGGGCCAGCTCGGCCGGCTCCTTCTTGTCGGTGGAGAATTCATAGAAGTTGTTGTAGCTGGTGACCGATTCGTAGGGCGTCAGTTCCTCGTCGGCGCTGAGTTCGCTGCGTTTCAGTTGCTCGAACTTGATCTTCGCCGCCGCCGCCGGTGACAAGGCGAGCAGTCCCGGGGCGGCCAGGCCCACGGCCGCTGCGGCGCCCCCTTTGAGCAGTTCGCGCCGTCGCTCGAAGTACCTGCGGTCGGTTATCTCCGAGGGCCTGAGGTCTGCTGGTTTGTTGATCAACATTTTCGTTGTCCTTGTTTTATGCACCAGTAGACCGGCCGTCGCGGGGTTGGTTCCGGTGTTCCATGGCCCCAAAAAGAAAGGCATCCGGCGGACGGATTAAGCAAGGAGCAGAGAAGCGCAACAAGCAGGACGGAGGGGCCGGCACGGTTGCCGTTACGCCAGCCAATCGCACGAGAAAACAATAACGGGTTGCGCAAAGCCCGCCACCAAAATCCACCCGGATAGAATCCTTATTGTTGACGCCACAATGGTTATAGTTAACTTGGCGTAAACAACGAGCTGGCCACTGGGGTCGGTGGAGGGTGGGGTCTCTTGGAGAATACCCCGGCATTACAGGCGAAGAAGGCATGACTTGCACTTGTTATGTCTGAATCGAGACTGACGGGAAATATCACCACGATCCGCGTCCCCTCCCCCTGCCGCCAGATTCTTGAGCAGGGTGCGACGCCTTCCAGCCCTCGATCATCGACCATGGTGTCCGATAAGGCGGAGGATTATACTCGCCTGCATTCCACTCTATTTGCTCCATCGCTCTGGTTCAATGGAATTTTCCGATCTCACCGCGCCGATCACGCCTGCGGAGTTCCTGGGCCGCTACCGTAAGGGCGTGTGTTTCTTCGTACGCGGAAAGCCGGCGAAGTTTCGCGATCTCGTCACATTGCAGGAAATCGAGGATCGCTTGAACGAGGGCTGCAACTTAAGCACGCCGATGCAGATCATCAAGGATGGGCAGCGCCATGCCTTGGTGAACTGGAATCATCGGTGGTCGCCACTGGCGCTGAGAAAAAAGCAGATCAAGGAGTTCATCGAAACGGGGCATAGTTTCATGATGATGAACATGTCCCAGATCAACCCGCGCGTAGCGCGCTTGCTGGATGCCATCGAAGCGGCCTTCAGCGACGATGATCTGCACGCCGACCTTCACATTTACGTCTCCACCACGCGGGCGGCCTCCGCCTACAACGCCCACCGCGACTACCCGCAGCACAAGATCTATCTGCAAGTGCTCGGTCATACGCAATGGTGCCTGTACGAGGCCATCGCGAAGTTGCCGCCGGAGGTGGTCGCGATACCGGAAGCCGAAGAAGACCAGAAACTGCATGAGGTCGCCAGATTCACCTTGAAACCCGGAGACCTGTTCTATATGCCGCCGGGCGTGTTCCACAAGATCCGCAACGTCGGCGGCCCGCGAGTATCTTTCAGTATCCCTTGTTCGCCCGGCGGGGAGGGGACAGAGCGGGTGGATCGGACCTTCATTCCCTTCAAAGCCATCTTCGAAGCTGAAGCAGCCGCCGCGGCGCGCGAACCTCACGACGTTTCGGTCGATGCCGACGCAATCACCGTCGCGCACGATCGCTGGGCTTTGTAGGGGTATCACGCACTGCGGTTCATGGCTTGGATTGCGAGCCAAACGGTAACCGCTGGCATTGTCGCTTCCTAGGGCAACACCCTTGGCGCGCACCCGTTACGGCAAGGCAACGGTTCAGGACCGACTTTTAGACTGCGCCACCGGCAGGAGGACGTTGCCGATTCCCGAGTGTTCGAGTAGGATTTAACGGTGGCACAAAACGAATATAGGGGGAATCCCGTGGCCAAGCGCCGAAAGACCCAACCAGGATCGAGTTCTGATGGCAAATCGCAGTCTTCGACCCGCACGTCTCGCCGCAAGTTGTTGAAATCATTGGCCGGCGCCGGCGGCGTGGCGGCCACGGCCAAGGCGGTGCCGCCGAGCTGGACCCAGCCGATGGTGGACGCCGGGATCGTACCGGCCCATGCCCAGGGCACTGTGGGATGTCAAAACGCAGGTGAGGGGAACAACTCGTTCACGGTGCCAATGGGGACGCCGACCACATTCGACGTGCCGGATGGCGTATGCGAGGTGTTCGTGACCGTGAGCGGCGCGCAGGGAGGCGGCGGTGGCGGCTCCTTCGGTGAAGGCGTGCAGAATGGACAAGATGGGTTGCCCGGTCAGGTGGTAATCACCTCGTTTAATGTCAGCGCGGGACAGACCCTGTTCGTGTCGGTCGGCGGCGGCGGAATCGGCGGCGCGGGAGGTCAGTTTGCTGAATCGGGCAGCGGCGGGGCCGGCGGCAGCGGTGGTGGTGAATCCGGCGGCCTCGGCCTACCCTCCGATGCAGGTGCCGGCGGCGGTGGTGGTGGTGGTGGTGCAAGCCGCATCTTTGAGGGCGGTACCGAGTTCGCTCTCGCGCCGGGTGGCGCCGGCGGCGCGGGCGGCGACAACGTTGGCGGTGAAGGGGGCGCCGGCGGCGAAGGGGGGCCCGGCGGCAGCGGTGTATTTCAGGGCGACGGGTCGGGCTCCGGCGGTGCCGGCGGTATTGCTGGCGGTGAATCCGGTGACGACGGCGCAGCGGGATCGGCGGAAATCGCCTGGTAGCGCGGAAGAACGTCGGAAACTAAGTTTTAGCTTCTTGTTCTGTCGGCGCGCGCGGCGAGAATGCCGGTGTCGGCAGGGCGGATGTTGGCTATCCCTGCCAGAATACGCTTATTCAACTCGAATAGAGCCGTTAATAGCAGCATTTACTAACATTGGTCGTACGCGCCGCGCCGGTCTGTACAGGAAACCAGCGCAGCAGGAGATCGTGTTCAGTCCTTCTGAACGACCGGTTTGCGCCGCTGCGAAAAATTATAGCTGATACAGATGCGGTCGCTGGCACGGCCGCGCTGTTGGCTCATGTTCGGTTCGACCTCGTGACCGAGCCAGGAGGGGAACAGGATCACCCGACCCTCGACAGGTTCAAAATACACCTCGCTCCATGTCTCGCGTTGGTGTGCGGCGTTCTCGCCCATGCGCGCGGTCACCATGCGGGCCTGGGCCCGCGGATCGATAAAGTAGACCCGGCCGCTGTCCGCCGGCGCCTGAACGTAGTACACCCCGCTCCACAAGGTGTTTGGATGCGTGTGATAACGGTTGAAGGCGCCGCGTGGATTGATGACCGCCCACATATTGTCGCACCAGGGCTCGAACTCCGGATCATAGTTCAAGTCTTGGTAGATCAGGCGGACGGTTTCACTGACATGCTTGAGGATCTGCTGAAACTCGGGCCGCTGGTTCATATCAGTGTCGCTGTGCCAGGATCCAGAGGTCTTGACATTCGAGCGAATGACGCCTTCCCGGTCCGAGCGCCGCCAGGCATAGATATGTTTTACAAGCTGCCCGTTCAGCCGCTTGGCACCTGCCAGGTCCTTGAAGTATATCTGGGTCGGGAAATAGACCTCTTTGAATAGCTGATCTTTAGCAAGCTTTGGTCTCTTTGCTCCTGCCATGGCCCCAGTAAATTTCTCTCACGAGTTAAGAGATTGCAGTAGTGTTTCTCCCGGTCGCTGGGAAATCAAGACAATGCCGTCAGACCCGCCTCAACGATCCGGGGATAAACGCTACAAGATCAGACACCGACGCGTCGTGCTTCGGCCGAACATAATCTCGGTTTATTGTCGCATATGCTGAACTCGTTTGCCCGAGCTTGCGGATTCAACTCATACGCGCAGCAACGGTTATTCCGGCTCTGCTCAGCACTTTATTGATGCGAAAGCCGCCTATGTCAGAAAGTGATCGATAGACAGCGCATAGATTGCGAAGGTTAGGTATGGAAAGTAGCCGTTCCCCGGTGGGCACGGCCAGTCGTGGCCAAGGAGTGTTGCAGCCATCTTTCCACCGCCCGCGCGCAATCTGGTAGGCTCGTTGAGTCCTTTGCGGTATCCATGGCAACCGGGCATGTAGTCTTTAACGCATTAAGGAACTTCCCGTAAATCCGCCCCGGCATCGACCGGAGCTGTGATCGCGTTAATCTCCGCCAAAGCCCCGGGAAAAATATGTTTCATAAGAATTAAGAATAAGGAATTTCCGTCATGCACCATGCAGCAGTCCACTTTGCCTGACGTGGCCTGTAGTCGTCATCCAGCGCCCTCGGACTTATCGTGGGGACATCGGTGAGTTGAATCGTCGCAATCCCATCGCGTTAGCATTGTGAAAACTAATATTGTCGCTGTCGGTGCGCGGGGCGCCGGCCAATATAAGCCTTTGCCCCGCATACCTTTTAAAGGACTATCTATACCGCCCGGCGGGCGGCTTCTTCGTCGTATGAACTTGCGGTTACTGGCGTTCGAATATGGCCGCGATGCCCTGGCCGCCGCCGATGCACATGGACACCAGTGCGTAGCGGCCGCCGGTGCGGGCCAGTTCATACATTGCCTTCACCGTCAGGATGCAGCCCGTGGCCCCGATGGGGTGGCCCAGGGAGATCCCACTGCCGTTGGGGTTGACCTTGTCCGCGGGCAGGTCCAGGTCACGGCAGACCGCCAGCGCCTGGGCCGCGAAGGCCTCGTTAAGCTCGATGACGTCCATATCGGCCACGCTCAGGCCGGTCTTGTCCAGTACCATTTTGATCGCCGGCACCGGTCCGATGCCCATGTAGTCCGGCTCCACCCCGGCAAGGGCGTAGCCCACCAGGCGACCGAGCGGCTGGTGGCCGGCCTTGGCCGCAGCATCGGCCTCCATCAGCACCACGGCTGCGGCGGCGTCGTTGATCCCGGAGGCGTTGCCAGCGGTGACCGTACCGTCTTTCTTGAATACCGTGCGCAGCTTCTGCATGCCTTCAACAGTGATGTCGCCGCGCACGTGTTCGTCGTGATCGAACATCTTGGTGTCCCGCCTGACCCTGATCTCTACCGGCAGGACTTGCTCTTTGAAGTGACCCTTCTCTGCAGCGGCGGCGGCACGCTGGTGGCTTTCCACCGCCAACTTGTCCTGGTCTTCGCGGCTGATGCCCCATTTTTCCGCGATGTTCTCAGCGGTGATCCCCATATGACAAGTCTTGAACGGATCGGTGAGGGCGCCCACCATGGCATCGACCGCCTGGGTGTCGTTCATACGCGCCCCCCAGCGGAGGTTGGGCATATGATACGGTGCGCGGCTCATGGCCTCCGCGCCGCCGGCGAGCGCGACGTCGCAATCACCCAGCATGATTGTTTGCGCGGCGCTGACCACGGCCTGCAGGCCGCTGCCGCACAGGCGGTTCAGGGTAAAGGCGGGGACTTCCTTGGGCAGGCCGCCCTCCAGCGCCGCGTAACGCGACAGGTACATGTCGCGGACTTCACTGTGGATGACGTTGCCGAACACGCAGTGGCCGAACTGGTCGGGGGCAACGCCGGATCGGGACACCGCTTCCTTGGTCACCAGTACCGCCAGCTGGTTGGCGGTGTAATCCTTCAGCGATCCGCCGTAGTCACCGATGGCGGTACGTACGGCACTCAACACGACGACGTCACGGATTTGACTCATAGGGAAGCTCCTTTATATGTATGTCTGTAATGTGTATATCTGATGGATTGTGTTAGACGTGCCGCCGGCGCACGGAGCGGCGGTGAGGGCCGGATATTAACGATTTTCCATAGCCATTGCACTGGTTTCCTCCACCGCCAGGGCCCTGCGTGCGGCCGCGTGGTCTGGAACGGAGACCCCTCGTATAATTGACTGCCAGTAGCATGAGCATCCTCCACCATCAAAGCCAGGGCAGCGGATCGCCGGTCCTGGTACTGCACGGTCTGTTCGGATCGGCCACCAACTGGCGGGCGGCGGCGCGGCAACTCGCGCAGTCTTATCGCGTCATCACGGTAGACCTGCGCAACCACGGCCGTTCGCCGCATCATGCCGAGATGACCTACCCGTTGATGGCGCGTGACCTGGAGATGCTGATGGACGAGATCGGACTGCGGCGGGCGGCGATGGTGGGTCACAGCATGGGCGGCAAGGCGGCAATGGTGCTCGCACTGACGCGGCCGCAGCGGGTGGATCGCCTGGTGGTGGTGGACATCGCGCCGACGCGCTACACCCACACTCATGCACCGCTGATCGCCGCCATGCAGGGCCTCGACCTTACGACGCTGCGATCGCGCGCGGATGCCGATCGGCTGTTGCGGGACCGGATACCGGATGTCGCGACGCGGCTGTTCCTGCTGCAGAACCTGGCGCGGGAGCAGGGGCGGTACCTTTGGCGTCTCAACCTGGGCGCCTTGAGCGCACACATGGACGACATCATGAGTTTCCCCGACACTGGTAATGCCAGCTACGATGGGCCGACGCTGTTTGTTCGCGGTCAGCGCTCGGACTACGTGGAGGCGCGGCACCGGGCCCTGATAATGGAGCGCTTCCCCAGGGCCCGCGTTGTCACCGTGGATGACGCGGGGCACTGGGTGCACGCCGACCAGCCGGGCCGGCTGGTCCACGTGTTGGAGAATTTTCTCGGTTAATCCGTCGCCAGGCCGACCACCATGCCGTCGCCGACCCATTGCTTCAGCATCGCGGCGGCGCGCCCGGCGACTTCCGTTTCGGCATGCCAGTCGCAGAGCCCCTCGCAAAGCGCGGCGAAGCTGGCGCCTTCGCGGGCATGGTCGAGGGCCCAGGCCTCGTCGGCCCCCAGCGAGCGGAAGCGCTGCATCAGCTCCGAACGCCAGATTATCCAGGGTCGCGGCTGCTCGCTCCGGCGGGGCGCCTCGGGGCGGTCCGCGCCGGCGTCTATCTGGCGCCAGATGGCGGGCACGTTCCACTGCAGCATAAGGCGCCTGAGAGACGGATGAAAACGCAGCCGCAGACAGGGCCACGCGTCTGCTGGCACCCGGGCGACGGCGTCCGCGGTCAGGGGCGCAACGTCGGCGGCATCGAAGGCGGTCAGCAGCTGCCACTGGAAGTCCGCCAGCTCCGCGATGTAGGGGTGTTCGCTGTAGGGTGCTGTGCGACGGGCAAATGCCGCCAGCTGATCTCCATACCAGCGGATCGAGTAATGCCGCGGGGGATGGGCGTCGATGTACCGGTGGGCGAGACGGTAGAACTGCTCGTCGCCGAGCAGGCTGTGCATCGCCTCGTAGCTGTCGGCGAGGCAATCCACCAGCCGCCCACGGTAGGCATCGGCGTAGATCTCTACGCGCCGCGCCGGTCCGATGCGGCCGCTGTCGACCACCTCGCGGTTGAACCCGTCGCTGCGCGTCAGGACGGCGCGCTGGAATTCCTCCTGCAGTTGCCCGAGCCTGCTCATGCCGCCTGCTCTTCGAGGATCGGTAATGCGATGGCGCGGGCCTGCTCCAGTTCCTGCAGCAGCTCCGGCAGCGGCGGAATGTGATCATCGCGTTCGATCATCGTCGACACCGCGCCGAATCGCCGTAACGCCGCCGCATAAAGATCCCATACCGGATCAATGACGGCGTGGTCATGGGTGTCGATGAGGTAGTCGCCATGATTGGTATGGCCGGCGAGATGGAACTGGGCGACGCGATCCACCGGCACCGCGTTCAAGTAATCATAGGGGTCGAAGTCGTGGTTGACGGCGCTTACATAGATGTTGTTGATGTCCAGCAGGATCAGGCATTCGGCCTGCTCAGCGATGTGGCTGAGAAACTCCCACTCCGTCATCGCCGATTGCCGGTAGGTCAGATAGCTGGAGACGTTCTCGATCAGCATCGGCCGTTCCATGAAGTCCTGTACCTCCCGTACGCGCGCCACGACATGGCGCACCGCTTCATCGGTGTAGGGCAACGGCAGTAGGTCGTGCATATTGGTGCCGGCATGGCCGGTCCAGCACAAGTGGTCCGAAAACCACCGTGGATTCACGCGATCGGCCAGCGCCTTCAGTTCCCGGAGGTATTGCCGGTTCAGCGGCTCGGTGGCGCCGATGGAGAGCGAAACACCATGCATGACTAGCGGGTAGCGCTCGCGAATGAGGTCCAGGTAGTAAAGTGGTTTGCCCCCCTCCACCATGTAGTTCTCGGACACGATCTCGAACCAGTCTATTTCGGGCCAGTCCTCGATGATGCTCTGGTAGTGCGGGATGCGCAGCCCCAGGCCGAAACCGAGAAAGCCGGGTCGGTCGCTACTCATGTTCGCGGGCTCGCTGTCGCTGCATGGCTCGTTGGTGTTGCGTGAACTGATCACTCGTTGGTGGGACCGGTCGTCGAGGATTTTGTTCCAATCAACGTGGCGGGGCAACGCGTGGCAGCCCGACTGGAACCATTTACGGGCATGGCTGTCTCAGCGACTTAGACCATCACGGAGCCGGGCGTGTTTCGATGCTGGTCTGCGTAAAACCAATACACCGAGGAGGTAAAGAAGACCATGAATACCAAGAAAGCCACTGGAATTGCCCTCGCCGCCGCTGCCGCTGCCATGTTTGCCGGCGCCCCGATGACCGCGACCGCGGACTCCGCGACGGTAAACTGCGTGGGCGTCAACGCCTGCAAGGGCAATAGCAGCTGCAAGACCGCCAACAGCGCGTGCAAGGGTCTGAATTCCTGCAAGGGTACCGGCTTCGTAGAGATGAGTGCCGAGGCCTGCAAACAGATCGGCGGCAAGGCCGGTTGATCGTCGGCGTACATGGCTGACAGCAAACGGGGTGCCTGGCACCCCGTTTTTTTTGCCAGTCCTAGCGGTACGTCTGTTAAATGGTCCATCAATACAAGTAGTTGCAGCCCGACATCGGACGCTTTCAGGCAGCGCTCAGGCGCCTTGCCGGGACGGTGGGACTGAACGCTCCCGCCCCCGCTCTTGTCGTAGTCATTATCACAGATTTGACGAGCCGTTGAAAAAGCATGTCACAGCGAAAGGAATCCGGCGCTGACCCGGTCAAGGAGGATATGAGCAAGTCACGCCAGGACAAATTTGAGATCCTCATACAGGGGCTGTCCGCAGACCTTTACCGCTATGCCTACTGGATGTGCCGAAACCGTGTTCAGGCGGAGGAACTGGTTCAGGAGACCTACCTGCGCGCCTGGAAGGGGATCGATTCCTTGCGCGATGCCGACTCTGCCAAGAGTTGGCTGTTCACCATCTTCCGGCGCGAATTCGCGCGCCAGTTCGAGCGCAGGCGGCTGGACGTGCAGGAAATGGACGATCTGGGGGAACTCCCGGCCAGGCAGGCCGCGCATGATACCAGCACCGAGGCCTTCGTACTGCGACGGGCGCTGGCGGAACTGCCGGAGGATTACCGCGAGCCGCTGCTGCAGCAGGTGCTGGGCGGATTCAGTTGTGACGAGATCGCGGACACGCTAGGCATCAGCGCCAGCGCGGTGATGACGCGATTGTTTCGAGCGCGTAAACAGATGCGGGATCTGATCGGAGACGATGCCCGGCAAATCAAGGGGGTGGCAACATGAACTGTCTGGAATATCGCCGTGCGTGCCTGACGGATCCCGCCAGTAAGAACGAGGCGTTTATCGCGCATCGAAATGAATGCGGTGACTGCGCGCGTTTTGCCGACGAAGTCGGGGTGTTGGACGGCAAGCTGCTGGACGCCATGCGGGTGCCGGTACCGGACGACCTGCAGACCCGCATTCGGTTGCGCCAGGTGATCGGCGAGGAGCAGTCCCGCCGCGTGACTCGTCCCTGGCAGTTTGCGCTGGCGGCGAGCATCTTTCTCAGCGTGGCGCTGAGCGGGTTCTTCGGTTATCAGGTGTATTCCAGCAACCGTTATGTCGACCAGCTGCGGGTCGCGGTCATCGAGCATGTCAAGGAGGAGCCGCAGTTCCTCACCGTACAGGACGACTCGTCGGGGCAGCGATTCGGACAGCTGCTGGCCGCCTTCGGCGGCGAGTTGGTGCAGGATATCGCGCCGGTCAGGCTAGCCGAAGTCTGTGCGCTGCGCAAGAACTACAAGCCTATCGTGCACACCGTGGTCAGCGGCAAGACAGGGCCGGTCACCATCCTCTACGTGCAGGGCGAACCGGTGGAAAAGGTGATGCCGTTCAGGGATCAGCAGTTCAGCGGCATGCTGGTGCCGGCGGGCCAGGGCAACCTGGCCGTGATCGGTGAACCCGATGAGCCCCTGCAGCCGCTGGTGGACAAGCTGCAGCAGGGCATCGTCTGGAAGATCTGAGTTGCCCGTCCCGATGGGGACGGGCGTCAGGTTTCCACCGGGGTGTCGGCGTCGTTGCCCCACTCCGCCCACGATCCGGCGTAGCCCTTGATGCTTGGGTAGCCCAGGTGCTTGAGCATCACATAACTGTGGGCTGAGCGATGGTGGGTATGGCAGTAAGTCACCACCTCTTTCTCCGGGGTAAGTCCCAGCGTTTGCAGCATGGACCGTAACGCGTCTCCCGGCAGCAGGCGCAGTCCGCGTTTCCGGTCCATGGTATCCAGCCAGTTCAGGTTCACCGCACCGGGGATGTGGCCGCCGCGCGCCGCGCGTGCCTTGCTGCCATCGAACTCCTGCGGGCTGCGCGCATCGAGCAGGGCGAAGTCGGGTTGGCCCAGGCGCGCCAGGATGTGCGCCTTGTCCGCCAGCGGAGCTTCAGTGAAAGCGGCGTGGTAACGGGTGGGTTCAGGCGCTGTACCGGCCGCGGTCAGCGGATGGCCGTCGGCGACCCAGGCATGCAGACCCCCGTCCAGCACGCCAGCGGCTGGATGGCCCAGCAGGTCCAGGGTCCACAACAAGCGGCAGGCCTTGCCGCCTCCTTCATCGTCGTAGGCTACTACCTGGTGGCCGTGGTCGATGCCGACGGCGGACAGCGCGGCGATCAGCGGCTCTAGTAATGGCGGCAGGCCGGGAGCGGGTGGGGCGCCGCGGATCAACTGCTTGTAGTCCAGGTGCACGGCGCCGGTGATGTGACCCTGCTGGAATATCTCCGGCTTACTCAGATCGACGACCAGCAGTTCCGGCGCGCCCAGCAGCTCCAGCAGTGTTTCGGGTGCGACCACGGTAGGCAGTTTGGCAGCCATCAATTTCCTCCGGGAGTCCGGACGATCGCCTTTACGCTGATCGACTGTCCATCCTCCAGTTGCAGCACCAGGATGACCGCGTCTCCCGTGTTCGCGGCGACGGTGGGCATCATCAGCATCAGGTGCAGGCCGTTGGGTTCCAGCATCAGGCGGCCATGCGCGGGCACTGTCAGGGTGTCCTGCTCGACCATGCGTGCCATGCCGCTTTCGGACACGGAGCGATGCATCTCGATCATCCGGAAACCCGGGCTGCCTGCACCGATGATCGCGATATTCTGCTCGGAATCGTTGATCAGGGTCATATAGCCTGCCAGCACCGGCACACCGGGTGGTGCTGCACGTATCCAGGCGTTTTCCGCCCGCAGTGGTGTGCCATCGCCGCCGCCCGCGGTCACAGGCCATGTCAACGACACGGCCATCACCGCCATCACCGGTAACACGCTCCCGGTCACGTTTCGTGGTCCGCGAGCTGTCTGAAATCCTCGGCCAGGGTGGCCGCCTGATGGGGCGCGGTCAGCACGGCCCGCTGCCTCCCTTGCGGATCGAAGAGCAGGATCGCTGAACTGTGCTCCACCAGATAGCCCTTGCCCTCGCCGCGCTCCACGCGCATGTGCAAGATGCCCAGTTCCCGCGTCAGGCGCTCGATCGCCTCGCTGCTGCCGGTGACACCGATGAAACCTGAGCCGAAGTAGGGTACGTACGTCGCCAATCGCTCGCTGCTGTCGCGCTGCGGGTCCACGGACACGAATACCACCTGAGTCTGTTCGTGGATGTCAGGCTGCTCCCGGCGCAGGATGTCGTCCATCTGCGCCAGGGTGTGCAGGGTAGTGGAGCAGATGTCCGGGCAGTGGGTGTAACCGAAGAACAGGAACGACCACTTGCCCTGCAACGACGTCAGCGAGAAAGGGCGTCCCCGGTGGTCGACCAGCCGAAAGTCGGATATCCGCCGCGGCGGCTCCAACACCGTGCCGTGGACGGTGAGCGGTTCCCGCGGCAGCAAGGTCGAGCCGAGCCACATTCCAGCCACCAGGGCGGCGGCGATGGCGACCACGAGGGTGAACCTTGACATCGATCGGACGGAACTCATGATGCGTTATTATCGCACATGCCACCCGCTACGCCGGGTAACCGCAGCAGCGAGTCTGTGATGTCCGTTTCCACTTCCGCACCATGGTTTGATGCCGCCGCGCTGCCGCGGGCTTTCGGTGATGCGCCGCTGTCCGGACTGCTGCGGGTGCAGCCCGTTGACTTCGTGGTCGAAGAGCAACTCGGTTTCGAACCCGACGGGGACGGCGAGCACCTGCTGCTGCAGCTGCGCAAGACCACGTTGAATACGCGCGATGTGGTCCGGCGGCTAGCGGCGCTGGCGGGCGTGCATGTGCGCGATATCGGCTTCTGTGGCCTCAAGGACCGCAACGCGCAGACTACGCAATGGTTCAGCGTGCCGACACGGCACTGCGAGGATCGCGACTGGTATGCACTCAGTGGCGAAGGCGTGGAGGTACTGCGCGCCGTGCGGCACCGGCGCAAGCTGCGGCGCGGCAGTCACCGTGGCAATGCATTCACCCTCCGCATCCGCGAGCTGCGGGGTGATCTGCGCGCAGCGGATGAGCGGCTTGCTACCATCAGCCGGCTGGGTGCCCCGAACTACTTCGCCGAGCAGCGGTTCGGGCGCGGGGCCGCGAACCTTCGGGCGGCCGAGGCCTGGTTACGCGGCGGCGCGGGCATTCGCGACCGCCACCGGCGCGGTCTGGTGCTCTCCGCCGCGCGCTCTTGGCTGTTCAATCTGGTGCTGGCGGAACGCGTGCGACAGGGCACCTGGGACCGTCTGCTGGACGGTGACGTCGCCAACCTGGACGGCAGCCGCAGCGTATTTGCCGTCGCCACGGTCGACGACGGCTTGCGCGCGCGCCTGCGGGGGCACGATATCCATCCCACCGGTCCCCTCTACGGATCGGGCGTGACACTGTCGGCGGAACTGCCGAGGGCGCTGGAGGACTGGGTGTTCGCGGCCCAGGCCCCATGGTGCAGCGGCCTGGAACGTGCCGGCCTGAAGATGGAACGGCGTGCCTTGCGTCTCGTGCCCCGTGAGCTGGCCTGGCAGCAGGAGGCCGGGGGGAAGGAACTGTTGCTCCGCTTCGACCTGCCCGCTGGCCAGTACGCCACCGCGGTGCTGCGTGAACTGGTCGACAAGCCGGCACGGGCTTAGCGCGTTCACGGCGGGGTTGCGGGTCGTGTAGACCGGCTCGGTCGTAGTTGTGACGATGCCGTCATGCTGAGAGACAAGTTGCTGTTGCGGGCAGACTGGTGGATCTGTCGGCCGTCCGTAGCGACGGCTGCCGCGGATGGAGAGGGCCCGATACCGGACAACACCTTGGGTGTTCCGCGATCGTGTAACCAAACTGTCATATAATTCGGGTGAAATACCACGCGTTCGACCGAGTTCAGGCAGTTTGGAAAAATCCATCCTCATCGTGGAAGACGACGTGGCCATCCGCGGCATGCTTGTGGCCAGCATCAGCAATGCCGGCTATGCCGTGGTCGAGGCGGCCGATGCGGACGCCGCGCTGACTGCAGTGGGGGATCACCTGCCAGATCTCATACTGCTGGACTGGATGCTGCCGGGGCAAAGCGGCGTCGAATTTGCACGGCGCTTGAAACGGGACGACGCGACCCGAGACGTGCCTATCATCATGCTTACCGCCAAGGGTGAGGAACAGGATAAGCTGCGCGGCTTCGAAGCCGGCATCGACGACTATGTAAGCAAACCGTTTTCCACCAAGGAACTGCTGGCTCGTATTCGCGCCGTGTCCAGGCGGGCCCACGTGTATGGCGGGCAGCAGGCGGTGGTCGTAAACGGTCTGACGCTGGATCCCGCAAGTCGCCGGGTCACCGCCGATGGCGCGGCGGTCAGGCTGGGGCCCACCGAGTTCAAGTTGCTCAATTTCTTCGTGACTCACCCGGAGCGGGTATTCGATCGGGCGCAATTACTGGACCGCGTCTGGGGCCGAAATGTCTACATCGAGGAACGCACCATCGACGTGCACATCAGGCGACTGCGCAAGGCGCTGAGTCCGCACGGCTACGATACCTACATCCAGACCGTGCACGGCTCGGGTTACCGGTTCTCACAACATCGGGATCCATGACCAGTCCCTGGTATTCGGAAATCTGGCGCATCGCATTACTGCTGGCTGCCGGCTGGCTGTTGGGTCACTTCGTCGGTTCGCCGTCTTGGGGGCTCGTGGCGGTACTGTTGGCGTATATCCTGTGGCAGCTGTTGAACCTTAAGAAACTCTATGCCTGGTTGGCTGATGCTCGAAACTCGGAGACGCCGTCCTCCGGCGGCGCCTGGGGCACAGTGTTTTATCGCCTGCAGCGTCTGGATGCCAAACACCAGGAGGAACGACGGGCATCGCAGGACCTGCTGGAACGATACAAGCTGGCTACCCGGGCCCTGCCCGAGGCCACGGTCACGTTGGGGGCGGGGGGCGAGATCGAGTTGATCAACGATGCGGCGGGCCGATTGCTGGGACTGAAGGATCCCGAGGACCTGGGGCGCCCGATCACCAATCTCATCCGGATTCCCGATTTCGTGGAGTTCATGGGCAAGCGGGATTACCGAGAGACATTGGATCTGCCTTCGCCGGCGGTGGATGGCATTGCGTTGTCCGTCCGGGTGGTGGAGTTGAACGAAATCGGCAAACGGCTGTTACTCGCCCGTGACATATCCAGGGTGCGCAAACTGGAACAGGTCAGGCGTGACTTCATCGCCAATGTGTCCCACGAAATGAAATCCCCCCTTACCGTGATCAAGGGTTACGCGGAGTCCCTGCTCGACGATTGCAGCGAGCATACCGTCAAGTGGCGAAAGCCCCTCACCCAGATCAACCAGCAGACCGTTCGCTTGTGCGACATCGTCGAGGATCTGCTGCAACTCTCAAACCTCGAGACCAGTCCGGACAACAAGGCGCTGGCGCCGGTGGACATGCCTGCCCTGGTGAGCTCGCTACTGGAAGAGGCGATCGAGCTGAGCAAGGGGCGCCATCAACTGGATAGCGACGTCGACAAGGAGCTTTTCCTGCTCGGCAGTTTCAACGAGCTGTACAGCGCCTTCTCCAACATCGTATTCAATGCGGTACGCTACACACCGACAGGGGGCCGCGTCGAGGTGCGCTGGTACCGGGATACCGCGGGCGGGGCGAGATTCGAGGTGTCGGACACCGGGCCCGGCATCGCAGCGGAACATCTGCCTCGCCTCACCGAGCGTTTCTACCGCGTGAACCAGGCCAGGTCCAGGGAACTCGGGGGCACCGGCCTGGGCCTGGCGATCGTCAAGCACGTGCTATTGAGGCACGACGCCCGCCTCGAGGTCGAAAGCCGCCTGGACGAAGGATCCGCCTTCCGCTGTATATTTCCCACGGCCCGGGTCTGCGGCAAAACATCGCCGCGCGGTTCGGCCGTTCCTCGCAGCGACCGCCACGGGCAGCCAGGCGATCGCGAGCTGGCGTAAGCGCGCAGCCCCGATGCCGCCGTACCTTCTGTGATCAACCGAAGCGCCCGGTCAGGTAATCTTCGGTGAGCTTGTGGCGCGGATTGGTGAAGATCCGTTCGGTTTCACCGACCTCGATGAGATCGCCCAGATGAAAGTAGGCCGTGCGCTGTGATACCCGCGCCGCCTGCTGCATTGAATGGGTCACGATGACGATGGAGTAGTTTTCCTTTAATTCGTCCATCAATTCCTCGATCTTGGCAGTGGCGATGGGGTCAAGCGCCGAGCAGGGCTCGTCCATCAGGATCACGTCGGGACTGACGGCGATGGTGCGCGCTATGCAAAGACGCTGCTGCTGGCCGCCCGACAGACCGGTCCCCGGTTGTTCCAGCCGGTCGTTGACCTCCTCCCATAGTCCCGCTTTTCTCAGGCTGGTTTGAACAATTTCGTCGAGCTCGACCTGGTTTCTGGCCAGGCCGTGAATGCGGGGGCCGTAGGCAACGTTTTCGTAGATGGATTTCGGAAACGGGTTGGGTTTCTGGAATACCATGCCGACACGGGCACGCAGCGTCACGACATCGGTCTTGCGGTCGTAAATATCGTGTCCCTCGAGTTCTATCCGGCCGGTGACCCGGGCGATGTCCACGGTGTCGTTCATGCGGTTGAGGCAGCGCAAAAAGGTCGATTTGCCACAACCCGAGGGTCCGATCATCGCCAGCACCTCGTTGTAGGCGATATCGATGTCGACATCCTTGATGGCATGTTTGTCGCCGTAACGGACGTTCACATCGCGCGCCGTAATGATGGGCTTGTTGACGGTGACGCGCCCTGTGGTCTTGATTTTCTTTTCTTCGCCGGCGGCCCGAGTCGGACCGCTGTCGGCTTCGGGTGGGACATCCATCGCGATGGTATCTGCCTGGTCGAGCACGAGATATTAACTCACGGGGTTTGGCTTAACTACCAGCGCCTTTCGAACTTCTTACGCAGAAACACCGCCAGCGTATTCATCAGCGCCAGGAAACCGAGCAGCACCATGATGGCCGCCGAGGTGCGTTCCACGAATGCTCTTTCGGGACTGTCGGCCCACAGGTAGACCTGGACCGGCAGAACGGTGGCGGGATCAAAAGGCCCGCCGGGAATGTCGACAATAAACGCCACCATGCCGATCATGAGCAGGGGTGCCGACTCGCCCAGGGCCTGGGCCATGCCGATGATGGTGCCGGTCAGCATGCCAGGCAGCGCCAGGGGCAGCACGTGGTGAGCGACCATCTGCATCTTGGAGGCGCCCATGCCGAGGGCGGCGTCGCGGATGGATGGCGGAACGGACTTGAGGGCGGCACGACTGGCGATGATGATGGTCGGCAGCGTCATCAGGGTGAGCACCAGTCCACCGACCACCGGCGCCGACCTGGGCAGCGAAAAGAAATTGATGAACACCGCCAGTCCGAGCAGACCGAAAACTATCGATGGCACCGCGGCGAGGTTGTTGATGTTGACCTCGATGATGTCGGTCCACCGGTTCCTCGGCGCAAACTCCTCGAGATACACGGCGGCGCCCACGCCGATGGGAAACGACAACAGCAGGGTGACCAACAGGGTATAGAATGATCCGACCGCGGCGCCCCAGATGCCGGCCAGCTCCGGTTCGCGGGAGTCGCCCGCGGTGAAGAAGGCGGAGTTGAATCGCATTTCCAGCCGCTGGTCCGCGATCAGCCGGTCGATCCAGCCAACTTCGAGGTCCTTCAGGCGGCGCTCAGCCTCAGGCCTGCCGCGATCGATGTGGCCCTTCATCAACATGTCTATATCGTCGTCGGCGGCCACCCAGACATCCAGTACCTTGCCGATCAGGTCAGGATCGCGCATAACCATGGCCTGAAGGTCGAAGGCGGCTCCGTTGCTCACCATGCCGTAGAGCTTACGCTTGTCGCGCCGCCCGCTGACCTCGGGAAACTGGGCCCGCAGCGACTTTTTGACAAGCGCCCCGTAGTCGGCGGTGCGCAGCTTGTGGAGGTCGCGCTGCCCCCGCGGGTCGATAACCTCAGACTCCAGGTGAACCGTGATCTTGATGAAGGTCTGCTGGAACGCGGTATATCCGTTCCCGATGATGCTCGCGAATAGAAAAACGAGAAAGCACAGCGCCACGACGATGGCGCCCATGCCGAACAGCCTGAAACGGCGCTCGGCCGCATATCGTTTTCCCAGACCGGCTCTAACCTTTTCTGCGGTATCCATGTTTGCTCACCAATCGTTACTCGTACTGCTCCCGGTACCTGCGGACCACGTGCAACGCGATCACGTTCAGAAGCAACGTTACCAGGAACAGCACCAGTCCGAGGGCGAACGCGGCCAGGGTCTTGGGACTGTCGAATTCCTGGTCGCCCACCAGCAAGGTCACGATCTGCACAGTGACGGTGGTGACGCTCTCCAGCGGATTGGCGGTCAGGTTGGCGCTCAGCCCCGCGGCCATTACCACGATCATGGTCTCCCCGATGGCACGGGAAATTGCCAGCAGGAGTCCACCAACGATACCGGGGAGCGCGGCGGGGAGGATGACCCTGCGCACAGTCTCCGATTGTGTGGCGCCCAGCGCGTAGGAGCCGTCACGCATGGCCTGGGGGACCGCATTGATGACGTCGTCGGACAGCGAGGACACGAAGGGGATGATCATGATGCCCATCACCAGTCCGGCCGCCAGCGCGCTTTCCGATGATACGCTCAGGCCAAGCACGGCCCCTGTATCCCGCAGCATTGGGGCAACCGTGAGGGCTGCGAAGTATCCGTATACCACTGTGGGTATGCCCGCCAGGATTTCCAGCATTGGCTTGGCCGTCGCCCTGACCCGGGAACTCGCGTATTCGGACAGGTAAATCGCAGACATGAGGCCGACGGGCGCCGCTACCATCATGGCAACGAACGAGACGAGCAGCGTTCCTGCGAACAGGGGCACGGCCCCGAACGATCCGGAGGACCCGACCTGGTCACTGCGGATCGCCGTCTGCGGGCTCCACTCAAGTCCGGTAAGGAAATCCAGCACCGGCACGGCGTTGAAAAATCGTATGGACTCGAACAGCACCGACAGCACGATGCCGACGGTGGTAAAGATGGCAATGGTGGAGCAGACCAGCAGCAGCCCCTTGTAGATGCCTTCGACGCGGTTGCGGGCCCAGAACTGTGGGGCGATGCGACGCCATGCCAGCCCTGCCCCCACGATGCCAGCAGAAAGCACTGCGACCCACATTGCCGTGTAGCTGAGCCATTGCAGGTCGCGGTAGCGATCCACGGCGATCGCAACGGCTGGTAGCGCGTCCGCCGCGGCGCCGCCCGTCGCTACCTGGTTGCGGATGTCATTAACGAGCAAGTCGAGCTGCCCGGGCGACTGTGACCGCAGGGCCGCCGGCAGTTCCGCAATCACCAGCGAGGTGATGACCCATTCCTTGAGTGAGAGCCACAGCACCAGCAGCAGCAACGCCGGTATGATGCACCACAATGCCGTATAGGACCCGTAGTAACGGGGTCGGGAGTGCAGGCTGCGGAACTCATTGCCGGCGACATGGAAGGCCCGGCGTCGGCCGGCCTCGAAAGCCGCCACAATGAGCATCAGCAGAACCAACGCGAGCATGGGTGTGGTCATTTGCGTCTATTGCTCAGGGTCGTATGCTCTTCGGCGCGTGGTTCGGGCGTTCGGGACAAAAAATCCGCAGCCGGGCCCGGCTGCGGATTTTAGTCAGATTGGTAGACTTCCGCGATCCGGGATATTTCTACAGTGATTTCAGCGGCTTGAGCTCCGACACGTCGCGCGCGTACTTGGCACGCTCCTCCTCGGGCATCGGGATGATCCCTTTCTCGGTCAGGTAGCCCTCGTCGCCCCAGGCCTTGTCGCTGGCGAACTCGGCGAGGAATTCGGTGATGCCCGGGATCACGCCGATGTGTGCCTTTTTCACATAGAAGTAGAGGGGGCGCGACACCGGGTAGGTGCCGTCGGCGATGTTCTCGAAGGTCGGTTCATTGCCGTCGATGATGGAACCCTGCACGAGATCGGCGTTCTGATCCAGGAAGCTGAAGCCGAAAATACCGAACGCGTTCGGGTTCGCTTTCAATTTCTGTACGATCAGGTTATCGTTTTCGCCGGCCTCGATAAAGGTGCCGTCCTCACGAATGGTATGGCAGGCGGCCTTGTATCTGTCCTTGTCCTGTTTTTTCATCGCCTTGATCCAGTCGAAGGACTTGCAGCCGCCCTCCATTGCCAGTTCCACGAACGCGTCGCGGGTGCCGGACGTCGGCGGGGGGCCCAGCACCTCGATCTTGGTGGCCGGCAGGGCAGGATTGACGTCTTTCCAAGTCTCGAAGGGATTGGCAATTAACTTGCCGTCGCCGTCGGGGATCTCTTTTGCCAGGGCCAGATAGATATCCTTTCGGGAGAGCTTCATCACCGGGGCATTCTTCGAGTTCGCCACCACGATGCCGTCGTAACCGATCTTTACCTCGACTACATCGGTTACGCCGTTTTTCTGGCAGGTATCCAGCTCCGATTTCTTGATTCGCCGCGAGGCGTTGGTGATGTCCGGATGCTTGACTCCGACGCCTTGACAAAACAGTTTCAGTCCGCCGCCGGAACCCGTCGACTCGACCTTTGGTGTTTTCATACCGGAGAGCTTGCCGAACCGCTCGGCGACCACGGTCGCGAACGGATAGACCGTGGACGACCCTACAATGCTGACGTAGTCACGGCCGGAAGCGGCAATTGCGCTGGTCGCGACAGCGATGAGGACAACGGTGAATAGGGAACGCAATGTCTTGATCACTGAACATATCTCCGAGTTTTAAGGGACACCTTTGATGTTCAACGCTCGCCGCACTCGACAAGGTAGCGGAAATCTATCCGACAGTTGTTAAATAAATGTGACGGGCGGCGCATCGGAAATTGCCCGCTCGGACCTGGGCGTGATCGAGCTTGTGGAGAGAATCCGATGCGAGGCGGAGGCTGATGCGGGGGATCCGGGTTTATCGCGGGTGCGTCGTCATGCTAATGTCATATCGATCTGTTAGAGAACAGGTTACAGGACGCAGTGCGAGCGGACCCTAAACCGGAGCAGGTACATGGATACAGTTGATATCAGTCACCACACTTCGCAGAAATACAATGCCGAGCTGGAGGGCGTACGGTCCAAGGTGCTCACCATGGGAGGGATGGTGGAGCAGCAACTCACCGACGCCATGACCGCTGTGGCGGAGGGCGATAGCGCCCTGGGTGAGTCCATTATCAACAACGACTTCAAGATCAACGCGCTGGAGGTCGAGATCGACGAGGACTGTACCCGTATCCTGGCCCGCCGGCAGCCCGCAGCGAGCGATCTTCGTTTCGTGGTGGCCGTGATCAAGACCATCACCGATTTGGAGCGCATGGGTGACGAGTCCGAGCGAATTGGTCGCATGGCGGTTCAACTGGCGTCTCGTGAGCGCCCCAAGAGCCAGTTCAGCGAACTGCGCCACATGGCCGAAGCCGTCCGGCAGATGCTGCATGATGCGTTGGATGCCTTTGCCCGTACCGATGTGTCCGCCGCGGTGTCTACCCTATCGAGAGATCGTGGCGTGGACCGGGAATACGAGAGCATCATGCGTCAGATGATCACCTACATGATGGAGGACCCGCGTCAGATACCGCGCACCCTGGAGATCATGTGGTCGGCACGGGCCCTGGAACGCATCGCTGACCGGGCCTGTAATATCTGTGAATACGTGATTTATCTGGTCAAGGGCCGAGACGTGCGGCACACCAGCCAGGAACAGATCCGGGAAGCCTTCGGCGAAGACCGGTCCTGAAACCGGTGTCGAGGTTTCTCAGGTAAAGATCGCCTTGAGCACGAAAAAGAAGATGATGGCCAGGATGCCGCCGGCGGGCAGGGTGATGATCCAGGACATGAACACGTTGCGCACCACGGCCAGGTTGAGTGCGCCGATTCCGCGCGCGATGCCCACCCCGAGCACTGCCCCGACCAGGGTATGAGTGGTGGATATAGGCAGACCGGTGCCGGAGGCCAGCACTACCGTGGTCGCCGCCGCGAGGGTCGCCGCAAATCCGCGGCTGGGAGTCAACTCGGTGATGTTCTCGCCAACGGTGGCGATGACGCGGCGGCCGTACAACAGTAGGCCCAGCACGATGCCGCCTCCGCCGAGGAGAAGTATCCAGGGCGCGAGCGGGGATTTCTGGGCGACGACACCGCCGCTCTGGGCGATACTGACCACCGCGGCAACGGGCCCCACCGCATTGGCAACGTCGTTGGAACCATGAGCGAACGCCATGGCGCAGGCGGTCACCACCATCAGCACCGCGAAAACCCGCTCGACGCTGGCGTAGTGGAACACCCGGTCCCGTGCCGGGTCGAGCTGGATGCGCTGGATGCGCAAGTGACCGATGAACGCGATAAGCCCGCCACTGATCAGCGCGATGACGTAATTCTCCAGTGTCGAGAAGTCAATGCCGATGTGCTTGAGGCCCTTGAAGAGGGTAACCAGTGCGATGATGAATCCCACCAGGAAGATATAAGCCGGGACATAGCGCTTGGCATTCCTGAACGGATCATCGGTGTCCAGGATTAGCCGCTGCACACTTTGAAAAAGCAGGAAGGCAATGGTGCCCGCGAGCAACGGTGAGATCACCCAGCTGCTGACGATGGAACCAATCTTTCCCCATTTCACTGCGTCCATGCCGATACCGACGATGGCGAAACCGACAATTGCACCGACGATTGAGTGGGTTGTCGATACCGGCCAGCCGAACGTCGATGCCACCGCCAACCAGATGCCGGCCGCCAGCAGTGATGCGAGCATGCCGAAGACTATGTACTCGGGGGTATCTGACATGGCGCTGACATCGATGATGCCCTTGCGGATGGTGGCGGTGACCTCGCCTCCTGCCAGGAAGGCGCCTGCAAACTCGAAGATAGCCGCGATGACGACCGCCTGCTTGATGGTCAGTGCCCTGGAACCGACCGAGGTGGCCATGGCATTGGCGACGTCGTTGGCGCCTATACCCCAAGCCATAAACAGACCGAAAAGGGCGGCCAGGATCAGGTATGCGGTGGCGTGTTCCACGACAAATCGTACAAGGTGACTCTATTTATTCATCGCGCCAGAAGGTACTCCAGCCGACTGCCCACCCGCTGCGACAGGTCGGCTACGGCACCGATCCAGTCGATCACCTGGTACAGGAACATCACCTTCACCGGGGCGAGGGAGTCCTCTAATTCAAACAAGGCGGCGCGCAGTTTGACCTGCTGTTCGTCGGTATCGGTTTCAATCTTGTCTAGTTTCTTGATCATGGATTGAACCACGTCCACTTCCGTACCCCGGAATCCGGTTTCGATCAGCTCGTCCAGTTCATTGATGGCGTTGCGAGCCTGCTTGGCGGCATCAATGGATCGTTCAACGAAGCTGATCACGTCGGGGGCCAACTGGGGGGGGATCTCCATGCGACGGCCAAGCATGAGCCCGGCGATATCCTTGGCCCTGTTGGCCACCAGGTCCTGGATACGGAGCATCTCCAGCAGGTCGACCCGGGAGAACGGCATGAATATGCCCTTGGGGAGATTCAGTCGGATCTCCTTTTTGATCTCGTCCGCCTCGTTTTCGTAGCGGTGTATGCGGCCCTGGATCTCGCGCGCCTGGTCCCAATCCGCAGCATTGGTGGCGGCGATGAAGGGTTTGAGTTCCGAAACGCACTTAATGACCTTGTCCATGTGCTGCTGCATCGGGCGTACCGGAGAACTGCCGAAGATCCGTGATAAATAGCTTGGGGTGGGCATAAGACTCGGCCTGGGTCCAGGTAGCAGGTTTTTTAGGCTTTATAACGGAACATGTCAGCAAGTACAATGTGAACCGCCGTCTTCAGTTGACGTGACGCGCCCAATTGGCGACTCAATTTCCGGAAATCCGCACGGGTTTTGTGCCCGAAGGAAATACCAGTAACCCGATGCCCGGCAGCAGGTTTGGCGGGGTGTCGACGGCGTGAGCATATGGCGGCGATCACTATTTTCAACCCGATGTCGCTTGCATCGGGCCAGGTGAAGGGAGGAGCGACGACGATGAAGCAAACGACAATTAACTCTTGGTTGCGGGTGCTGGGTGCCGGCTTGCTTGCCGGGACAGTGTCGCCGTTGTGGGCACAGCAGGCGGCACCGGAAGAGAGGCTCCCCGCCAGTGTGGCGGAGGAGCTGAAACCGCGGCCGGAACTGGGTGACCGTACGCTGGACTCGCTGTCCCCGGAGGCCCGCGAGGTCCTGCGCCAAAGACTCATTGCCAAGTCGAACCGCCCCATGGCCCCGGTACCGCGGGAGACCAAGCAGCAGATCTTCCGGCAGATGGCGGCGGCCAGTCCCATGTCCATGCGGGACATGTTCAACTACATGACCGCCAAGCGAAAAGTCAAGGAGGGCATCACCTTCGACGAGGTCATCGAGGCGATGGACCTCAAGGCCAACGATGTCAATTTCAAGAAGGTCGCGCACAACAAGTTCTGGAAGGACGTGTCCGCCATCACCGGCCTGCCCACACTCCGGGTCGAGATACTGCAATATTGCGATGCAATTGTGGGTCGCAGGATGCTGGACTTCAGCCCAGAGTTCTCGGTGTTCATTCCGTGCCGCATCACGGTGTTCGAGGACGCCACCGGCGACATCTGGCTGATGACCCTGGACTGGGATGTCACCTGGCTGGCCATGGCCTGGCAACCCGGATCCCAGCTCAGCGAACAGTTGCAGCAGGATGCACGGCGCATCCGCGATGCCATGGAACAGATCATGGAGGCTGGTGCCAACGCCGAGTGGTGACGGGGCGAGGCCAGCCGCGCTGAGGTCGCGCCGGTATTGAGTTTCCGGGCTTCGGCCGCATATCCAGAGGGTCGGTTACGCAAGCTGCGGGCCGTCGCGATATCCTTCGATTCCCGCCGCTTGCCGGCACAACGACAGGAAACTGATGGTCCAGGCCACCCTCAAGACCGGCTCTGCATCCGACGCGTCAGGCAATGCCGTCGCCACCTGGCTGGCGGGTATCGCCGGTGGCCGCGACGCGGACGAGATTGCGGTGATCAGGCGTGCCGCCGAACTGGCCGTGCGGGCCCACCACGGCCAGCGGCGGGCATCGGGCGAGCCTTACGTGGAACACGCTTTTGCCGTCGCGGGCATACTTAACGAACTGCAGCTCGACCACGAGGCCGTGGCGGCGGCGCTGCTGCACGACGTGGTGGAAGATACCGCGGTGACCGTGGCGGAGGTGCGCGAGCAGTTCGGCGCGTCCATCGCCCAGCTGGTGGACGGCGTCACCAAGATGGATGTGATACAGGAATTCCGCGAGCTCGGCGAAGACGACGCGCGGGAAGCCGCCCGCATCGAAAGCCTGCGCAAGATGTTGCTGGCTATGGTGGAGGATGTGCGCGTGGTGCTGATCAAGCTGGCGGACCGCCTGCACAATCTGCGCACCCTGAAGTTCCTGGCGCCGGAACGCCAGGTGGCCATTGCCCGCGAAACCAACGATATCTTCGCCCCGCTGGCCAACCGTCTCGGCGTATGGCAGCTTAAGTGGGAGCTTGAGGACCTTTCGCTGCGCTATCTGGAGCCCGGGGTCTACCACGAGATTGCGGCCAAGCTGGCGGAACGTCGTGTCGACCGCGAAAGGTACATCGCCGACTTTATCGCCGACCTGGACGGGGAATTGCAGCGCGCCGGGGTGAAAGCGGAGGTCCATGGCCGTCCCAAGCACATCTACAGCATACGCAATAAGATGCGGCGCAAGGAACTCGACTTCGAGCATATATTTGACGTGCGCGCGGTCCGCATTCTGACCACCTCGGTCCAGGACTGCTACGCCGCGCTGGGCATCGTGCATACCAAGTGGCCACACATAGCCGGTGAGTTTGATGACTACATCGCTACGCCCAAGGAGAACAACTACCAGTCCATCCATACCGCGGTGATCGGACCCCAGGGCAAGGTGGTGGAAGTGCAGATCCGCACCCGCAAGATGCACGAGGACAACGAGCTCGGGGTGGCGGCGCACTGGCGTTACAAGGAGGGTGGTAAGCGGGACGACAATCTCGATCGCAAGGTCCTCTGGCTGCGGCAACTGTTGGAGTGGAAGGACGAGGTTGCCGATGCGAACGAATTCGTCGATCGTGTGAAATCAGAGGTGTTCGAGGACCGGGTCTACGTGTTCACGCCCACCGGTCATGTGGTCGACCTCCCGAAGGGCGCGACTCCCATAGATTTCGCCTACGCCATCCATACCGAGGTGGGTCATCACTGCCGCGGCGCCAAGATCAATGGACGCATCGTGCCCCTGACCTATGGTTTGAAAACCGGTGAGCAGGTGGAAATACTGACGGTGAAGACGGGCGGTCCCAGCCGGGACTGGATGAACATGCAGCTCGGCTACGTGACCACCCCCCGGGCCCTGTCACGGATCAAGCGCTGGTTCCGGCAGGAGAACTACGAGGATAACGTGGCGAGCGGCCGGCAGATCCTGGAACGGGAGTTGAACCGATTGGCATTGAGCGACGTGAATCACGAGAAGCTCGCGCGCGCGTTGAACCACGCCAAGGTCGAGGATATGTTCGCGCTGCTGGCGGAGGGCGAGTTGAAGGCGTCCAGGGTGGTCGCGGCGGCACAGGAACTGGTGGCGCCCCCGGCCCGGGCTGAGCAACCAGCAGTGGCGCCGCGGATGCGGCGCAAGGTCGAGCGCCGCGCCGACTTCAGGATCCACGGCGTGGGAAACCTGTTGACCCACATGGCGAACTGCTGTCATCCGGTGCCCGGTGACCCGATCGTCGGCTTCATTACCCGCGGCCGCGGGGTCACCATTCACCGCCAGGATTGTCGCAATGCGTTGCACGCCCGCACCGATTCGCCTGAGCGCCTGGTGGAAGTGGATTGGGGCGAGGAAACCGCCGAGACGTACCCGGTGGACATTTCGGTGACGGCCTACGATCGTCAGGGCCTGCTGCGCGACATCACCGCGGTGCTCGCGGATTCCCGGATCAACGTCATTGCCGTCAACACCGTTACCGACAAGCACGAGCATATCGCCCGCATGACCCTGACCGTGGAGGTGGCGGACATCCAGAAGATCAGCCAGGTGTTGACCAAGATCACCCAGTTGCCCAACGTCACCGATGCCAGGCGTCGCATGCAGTGACTTCGGTCCGCACCATGCTCTCGATGCTGCCCGACTTCCGCGTGGTCACGAATCTCCAAACTACCTCTGAGATCCTTGATCTTCTGTGCCTACAGGCCGAGTAGAGGGCATGGCCAGACCCGGCGATGTGCTGTTTCCATGCGACAGCAACTCGGCGCGCAGCACGAGCGGAGGATATGTACCTCGCAGGCCCGGTCGCGGCAGGTGCCCGGCGCTCTGCAGTGTTATCTGCCCGCGCGCGGCAGCGTAATACATCGCACTGGAAGAGTCGCGTCGCCATGAGCACCCGACCGACGGGTTCGGCCGCGAACGAAAGCCCGTATAGTCAGGATTTCTCGGCGTCGCCAGCCGCCGCTTCAAGCACCGGGATGCGAGACAGCATCGCGAACGCCGTGGCCCCCAATGCAGCGAGGGCGAGGCGCCCGTATAGGTTGTCGACCACCCAGATGATGGAAATGGCGAAGGTGGCCACGATCAGCACCAGGCCCAGCCTCCTGGCGCGGGCGGGCAACCGCCGGTGTTCGCGCCAGGCGCGAATGGGCGGTCCCAGGCGGGGATGCCCGAGCAACCAACGATAGAACCTGGGCGAAGAGCGGGCGAAACACGCGGCGGCCAGCAGAAGGAACGGCGTCGTGGGCAGCAAGGGCAGGAAGACGCCTATTACGCCCAGACCAACGCAGGCCAGTCCCGCCGCGATATACAGACCCCGCGCCATGGACGACCGGCTGAGCATCGGCGCGAGCCCGAAATCATGAGCGGACGGGGGTTCGGTTGTCGGCATACACCTATGTTATAACGACGGCTGCCAACGCGGTAGCGCCCGGCCGCACCGCGGCCGCCGAAACCCCGACAAGCAGACATCGGGATCCGAGACCCCATGACTACACAACTCCAGTCGCAGATGACCGATCAGCCGCTCGCCCTGCAGCAACGTTTCCGGCAGGTACGGGAGGCCAGCGAGGCCTTGTGCGCGCCCCTGAGCGCGGAGGACTGCGCCGCCCAGTCGATGCTCTACGCCAGCCCGGCGAAATGGCACCTGGCCCACACCACATGGTTCTTCGAGACCTTCGTACTCGATCCGCACGCCACCGATTACCGGATCTTCAACCCGAATTTCCGGGTCATGTTCAATTCCTACTACAACAGCATCGGCGCCCAGCATCCGCGACCGCAGAGGGGCCTGATCACCCGACCGGGCCTGCGGGAAGTACTGGATTACCGGCTTTATGTGAACCAGCGCATGGAAACGCTGCTGGACCGGGCACCGGCGCCCGAGATCGCGGCCCTGATCGACCTCGGGCTCCATCACGAGCAGCAGCACCAGGAATTGATACTGATGGACGTCAAGCACCTGCTTTCTTGCAATCCGCTTTGGCCGGTCTACCAGCGGTTGGAGACGGCGGGGCAGACGATGGACCCACCGGCGCTAGATTGGTTGGAGTATGCCGGCGGTCTGACCGAGGTCGGGCATGACGGTGAGGGCTTTGCCTTCGATAACGAGGGTCCTCGGCATACGGTGTATCTCGATGCCTTTGCGCTGGCGTCACGGCCGGTGAGCAACGGTGAGTTCCTGGCCTTTATCGAGGATGACGGTTACCGCAGACCCGAACTGTGGTTGAGCGACGCCTGGGACGTGCTGAGCATGGAGCGCTGGGAAGCCCCCCTGTACTGGCGGCAACAGGGCGGGCAGTGGCAGCATTTCACCCTGGCGGGCGGCCAGCCGCTGCGCCCGCACGACCCGGTGGTGCACGTCAGCTACTACGAGGCCGACGCCTATGCCCGCTGGGCGGAGGCTCGCCTGCCGCGGGAGCAGGAGTGGGAGCGGGCGGCGGCAGAGGTGGAGCCGTATGGCAACTTCCTGGAGAGCGGCGCACTGGCGCCCTGTCCGGCGCGCGGCGAGGCGGCGGGGCGACCCCGGCAGCTGTTCGGAGATGTATGGGAATGGACCCAGAGCGCCTACACCGCCTATCCGGGATACCGGGCCCGGGAGGGCGCCCTGGGCGAGTACAACGGCAAGTTCATGTGCAACCAGGTGGTGCTGCGTGGCGGTGCCTGTGTGACGCCGGCCTCCCATGTCCGTGCGACCTACCGCAACTTCTTTCCTCCCGAGCTGCGCTGGCAATTCGGCGGATTGCGGCTGGCGCGGGACATCGACCGGTGAGTCCGCCAGCGGACATCCTTGCTTTCTGGTTCGGCGACGCCGCTGGGGACCCGCAGCAAGCCCGGGACCGCGAAGCATTCTGGTATGGTGGTTCCGCCCAGCGCGACCGCGATATCGCGCAGCGTTTCGGTACGTTGCTGAACCAGGCGAGCACGGGGCGGCTGGAGCACTGGGCCGAGTCGCCGCCCGGCAGGCTTGCACTGGTCGTCCTGCTCGACCAGTTCAGCCGCAACATCCACCGCGGCACGCCGGCGGCATTCGCGCAGGATGCGCGGGCCCTGGCGGTGGCTCAGGTGGGCGTGGTCGGGGGCGAGGACAGACTGCTCTCGGAAGTCGAGCGCAGCTTCCTCTACATGCCTTTTCAACATGCCGAGGACACCGGTTGCCAGCGGCAGTCGGTGCGATTGTATGAGCGCCTGCTGCGGGAGTCGCGGCCGGAGTTCCGTGACTATGTCGAACATTGCCTGCAACACGCCGAGGAGCACCGGGCCGTCATTGACCGCTTCGGACGCTTTCCGCATCGCAACGCCATCCTCGACCGTTCACCCACGGAGGCCGAACGGGCCTACCTTGGATCGGGTGCCCGCCGTTACGGCCAGGTGGCCGGTCGCTGACCGCCGATGCCTGCCTGCCTGCCCCTGCGGGTCCTGTACGGTTTGCCATGAACCACACAGCACGGCCCACCGCGACCACCCGGGAAATGCTCACCGCGTTGATAGGGTTCAATACCATCAGCCATCACCCCAACCTGGAACTCATCGACTACGTCTACGAGTATCTCCAGCGGCTGGGTGTGCAGTCGCGCCTCGACTTCAACGCGGATCGCAGCAAGGCAAACCTCTATGCGGTGGTGGGTCCTCCTGACCGGCCGGGGATAGCGCTTTCGGGCCACACCGACGTGGTGCCGGTGGCAGGCCAGGACTGGACCCGCGATCCCTGGCGCGCGGATGAGCAGGGTGACCGGATCTACGGCCGCGGGGCCACCGACATGAAGGGGTTCATCGCGGTAGCGCTGGCCGCGGTGCCGGCCATGCTCGAGGCACCGCTGCAACGCCCGCTCCATCTGTGCTGGTCCTATGATGAAGAAGTCGGCTGCCTGGGTGTTCGCTCGCTGCTCGAATTCCTGGCGCGACAGGATAACAAGCCGGCCGCCTGCATTGTCGGCGAGCCCAGCGGCATGCAGGTCATCAATGGGCACAAGGGCAAGCTCAGTGTGCGCTGTCACGTGCACGGCCACGCCTGTCACTCTGCCTTGGCCCCTTACGGCGTCAACGCGGTGGAGGCGGCCGCGCGGGTGATCGCCCAGCTGCACGATATGGCCGCGCACAAGCGTGAGCATGGCCCGTTCGACGAAACTTACGATATCCCGTACAGCACCCTGCATGCCGGCGTGGTGCATGGCGGTACCACCGTCAACATCGTGCCGGCGGAGTGCTGGTTCGACTTCGAGGTGCGTAACCTGCCGCGAGAGGAGCCCGGCCCGATCGTCGAGGCCGTGAAGCGCTACGCGCATGAGCACATAGAGCCGCAGATGCAGGCCGTGGCCGCCGATACCGGTTTTCACTGGGAGGAACTTGCCCGCTTCCCGGGGCTGGAGACCCGCGCCGATGAAGACATCGTGGAGATGGCGACGTCCCTGGCGCAATCGCCACGGCTGCGCAAGGTGGCGTTCGGCACCGAGGCCGGTGGCTACGACCGGATCGGCATTCGTACAGTCGTCTGCGGGCCGGGGCATATCGAGCAGGCGCACAAACCGGATGAGTTCATCGAACTTTCACAGCTTGCATCCTGCGAGGATTTTATCGCCCGACTTATACGCGAACTCTGCTGACCGCCGCCGGCCGCGGCTGGCCCTGCCGCGGCTTTTTCGGTAAACTGCCGCGCCGATTCGCCGCTGCAAAGTTGGGCGCACCAGAGGCGCAATGGCCGGCCTGCATGACCGGCCAGCGACAACACAACCCGGGACGCGCAAGCCTTAACGGTGAAATTCGTCATCCGCTTTCCAACTAGTCACGAGGAATCACCATGAAAAAGCCTGTACGCGTGGCGGTCACAGGCGCCGCCGGTCAGATCAGCTACGGGACTCTGTTTCGCATCGCCGCCGGCGACATGCTGGGCACCGATCAACCCGTCATCCTGCAACTGCTCGAAATCACGCCGGCGATGGATGCCCTGCAAGGTGTAGTGATGGAGCTGGACGACTGCGCCTTCCCTCTGCTGCAGGGCGTTATTGCTACCGACGACGCCGAAACGGCTTTCGGCAACGTGGATTTCGCCTTGTTGATCGGCGCCAGGCCGCGTGGTCCCGGCATGGAGCGCAAGGACCTGCTGCACGAGAATGCCAAGATCTTTTCCGCCCAGGGCAAGGCGCTTAACGCAGCGGCCAGCCGCGACATCCGTGTGCTGGTGGTGGGGAACCCCGCCAACACCAACGCCCTCATTGCCCAGTCCAACGCTCCCGACCTGGATCCCGGGCGCTTCACCGCGATGACCCGGCTCGATCATAACCGGGCCATCAGTCAGCTCGCCGCCAAGGCGCAAACGGCCTCCACGGCGATCACCAGGATGATCATCTGGGGCAATCATTCCGCCACCCAGTATCCCGATATCCATCACGCCATGGTGAACGGTAAAGCGGCAGTCAACGTGGTGGACGAGCAGTGGATGGAAGACGAATTCATCCCCACCGTTCAGCAGCGCGGTGCCGCGATCATCAAGGCGCGGGGTGCATCCAGCGCCGCCTCGGCCGGGTCGGCGGCCATCGATCACATGCGTTCATGGGCCCTGGGCACGGCCGATGACGACTGGGTGAGTATGGGTATTCCCAGCGACGGCAGCTACGGAATCGACCCGGGTGTCTTCTATTCCTATCCCTGCGTCTGCCGAGACGGCGGCTACGAGATCGTTCAGGGGCTGGAAATCAACGACTTCAGTCGAAGCAAGATGGCGGCGACCGAGCAGGAGCTGCGCGAGGAGCGGGCAGCGATCGAGGAACTGCTGGGTTAGCGATTTCCGCGGGCCGGGAACGATAGCCGGACGGCCGCGGGCATGCCCGCGGCTGCTTTTGTCGTGTTGCCTGCACCGGCGTTTCAACCACCACGGGGCCTGAACGATGCCGACACAACGTATCCGTTTTCGCGGCAGCACTGACGAACTTGACGCGCGTCTGGACCTGCCCACCGGCCAGCCGCGCGCCTTTGCGCTGTTTGCCCACTGCTTCACCTGTTCCAAGGATTCAGTGGCGGCCTCCAGGGTCAGCCGGGCCCTCGCGCAGCAGGGCATCGCCGTATTGCGTTTTGATTTCACCGGGCTGGGCGGCAGCGACGGCGATTTTGCCAACACTACTTTCAGCTCGAACGTCGAAGACCTTCACCGGGCGGTGGATCATCTGCGCGCGAGTTATGCGGCTCCCCGCATACTCATCGGCCATAGCCTGGGCGGTGCCGCGGTGCTCAGGGCGGCGTCCGGAGTGCCGGAGGCGGCGGCCGTGGTGACCATCGGTGCCCCCAGCGACCCATATCATGTCACCCATTTGTTGGGCGAGGACAGGGAACGGATCCAGCAGCGGGGTGAGCAGCGCGTGCTCCTGGCCGGACGGGAGTTCACCATCCGCAGGCAGTTCCTGGAGGACATTGCCGAACATCATCTGACTGCGACGCTCGGTGACCTGCGCAAGGCCCTGCTCATCCTGCACAGCCCCCGGGACGAGACGGTCGCCATCGACCACGCGCGGCGAATCTACGAGGCCGCCCGCCACCCGAAGAGTTTTGTCAGCCTCGACGGCGCCGACCACCTGTTGACCGCGGCGGCCGACGCGCGATACGTGGCCGGTGTAATCAGTGCCTGGGTCAGCCGCTATCTGCCGGATGACGAGGCCGAAGCGCCTGACGTTCGCGGGCCGCGCACGGTCCACGTAGCGGAAGCGGGTCAGGGCAGATTCACCCAGCACGTGACCATCGGTCCGCACCGCATGGTGGGCGACGAACCCCCGGGCGTCGGCGGCGATGACTTGGGGCCGTCGCCGTATGACTTTCTGCTCACCGCGCTCGGCACCTGCACGGCCATGACCCTCCGGATGTACGCTGACCACAAGCAGTTGCCGCTGAGCGGAGTCGAGGTGGAACTTGGCCATGAGAAGGTCCATGCCGAGGATTGTCGGGATTGCGAATCACCCAGTGGCCGGATCGATGTCATCGAGCGGGTGATTCGACTGCGCGGTGAGCTTAACGAGGACCAGCGCGTCAGCCTGCTCAGGATCGCCGACAAGTGTCCCGTGCATCGCACCCTGCACGCCGAGGTGAAGGTGCGGACGCGCAGCGCCTGACGGACGGCCAAATATAGAGAATGGCCGGTCCAGTGCATGGCGATTTGCCGCTGCCGGTCGGGACCACCGCCCCGATTCGCCTCGACAAGCAGGATAGCGCCGGGCTATGACATCCATATGTACGCGATGCCGGTGTGCGCGGGGGCCGGTCGCGCGCCTTGCCGACCGGCGGTGGATACGCCCGCCCACGAACGATAAGAATTCGTTATAGAACGTGACGGCGCGCCCCGGCCGCCGTCCGCGCCGTCGCCGCGCGGTGCCTGCATCTCGGCGTATTGTTGCATCGCAATAGACTTACACTGACCGCGATTCGACACAATTACGCCGGAATTTCAAGTCTTGTCGCGGCGCTTGCGGCTGGCTAAGCTTCTGCGCGGAGTCGGCGGGCGAGACCCCGTCGCCCACCGTCGGTGATACCATAACCGTCTGTTATATATAAGAAAATACAAAAGTAGCGGTACATACAGGACGGCATGGGGTGGACATGGACCAAACTGGAGGGCCAATATGGATCAAACGACGATTCGTAAGGACTGGGAAACGCGGGGCTTCAGCTGTGACGTGTGGACTGATCTGCCGGGTCAACAATGGAAGAATTTCGTGCACGACAACGATGAGTTGATGATATTGCAGGAAGGTGAGATAGAAGTGACATTCCAGGACAACACGATTCGTCCCCAGGTTGGTGAGGAGCTTTTCATTCCCGCCGGGGCGATGCATACAGTACGCAATGTCGGCCGTACCCACAGCCGCTGGTTGTACGGCTACCGACGCAAACGTTGACGCATCTCCGGCCCTCTGCGCCCTTCGGGGTGTGGGGGGTCGGGGTTATTTCTCCCTAACAGCACCAGCCTGCGCATCAAGCATTGCACCACGCGCCACCCTCACCGCGTCTCCCGGTTCGGCTCGCGGAACCAGGCCGGCGCAGTCAGAGGCATGGATATTTCGGTCGTCATCCCCACGCATAATCGCGCCTCCCTGTTGACCCGGGCGCTCGATTCGGTGCATTCCCAGTCGCACCCTGCCCGAGAGGTGATCGTCGTCGATGACGGGTCCACCGACGACACGCAGCAAGTCCTGTCGCGCTCTTATCCGGACGTGATACAGCTTCGCCAGTCGAACCAGGGTGTGAGTCGGGCACGCAACCGGGGGTTAAGCGCCGCCGCTTGTGCATGGATTGCGCTGCTGGATTCCGACGACTGCTGGCACAAGGACAAACTCGCCGCTCAGGTTGCCGCCCTGGCCGATAGTCCCGGCCACCTGCTGTGCCATACCGACGAGATTTGGGTGCGCCGTGATGTGAGGGTGAATCCCATGCGCAAGCATGCCAAGACGGGGGGATGGATCTACCGCGACTGCCTGCCGTTGTGTGCCATATCGCCGTCGTCGGTACTGGTTCACCGAGAGCTGCTCGAGCGGGTGGGGGGCTTCGATGAATCGTTGCCGGCTTGCGAAGACTACGACCTGTGGTTGCGGGTATGCGCGGCCAATCCGGTTCTTTATATCGACCGCGCACTCATCACCAAATATGGGGGGCATGCCGATCAGTTGTCTCGACGGCACTGGGGCATGGACCGGTTTCGGATTCGGGCACTGGAAAAGATTCTGCGCAGCGGCGTGCTAGCTGTCGGGGATCGGATCGCCACCGTGGAAACACTGCTGGGCAAGCTCCGGATCCTGGTAGAGGGGGCTCGTAAACGCGGCAACCGCGAAATGCTGGATCTGTATCTTCCGAAGCTGGAATACTGGCATGCCCGATCAGCCGATGGTCCGGGTGAGCCACCGAAGTCGGTCGCCGTATGTTGAATTTTGTTGTCGCGCTGGTCGCCGAGTCGCAACCCCTTATTCGTCATTTCGGATTGAAGGAAGATATAGACGCACGCGGTTTCCGAGTCTATCGGGACAACGACATTCGCCTGGTCATAAGCGGCATCGGCAAGACGGCCGCGAGTGCCGGAACGGCATACCTGGCCGCGGTCGCCAGTGCCGGACACAATGACGCCTGGCTCAACGTGGGTATCGCGGGCCATGCGGCGCTGAGCATAGGCGAGGGCGTGCATGCCCTGCGCATCACCGATGCGGCGACCGGGCGCAACTGGTGTCCGCCCCAAATCCTGAAACTGCCGGGTCGGGGCCTTAGCATGCTGACCGTTGATCAGGCAGAAACGGACTATGCCGGAGATGTTGCTTACGATATGGAGGCCGCGGCCTTTTACAGCACCGCGTTGCGTTTCAGTGTCGGGGAAATGACCCAGTGTTACAAGATCATCTCCGACAATCGCGCCGACCCAGCGAACAAGATGACTCGCCAGCGCATCGGCGAACTGGTGGAATCGCACCTGCCGGCGATCGAGGAGGCGGCCGGCGCCCTCAACCGGCTGTCCGCGGACCTCGCCGATACGTTGCCGCAGTTGAATGATTTTGATCACTTCGTCGACCGTTGGCATTTCACGGTTAGCCAGGAACATCAGCTGCGCAGCCTGATGCATCAGTGGGCGGCGAGGGCACGGGACCAGCCGCTGTGGAACGAAGGCTTGAACCGATGTCCCTCCGCCAAATCCGTGCTGGCGGAGCTCCGGCAATTGCTGCGAAAGCTGCCGGTGAACCTGGACGAGTCCTGATCCTACCATCGCACCAACAACGGGACGTCATCGAGTCCGAGGTGGTCGACGACGCGCGCCCGCACTTCTGGCGCTGGGGCTGTTCCACGTGCCGCGTGGTTTGCGCCGGAGCATTACCAGGCGGCGACCTGCGGAGCTGTTGTTCGCCGCACCCATGCGGAATACCGATGGCATGGTGTGTTACCCATCCGCCATCGAGCAGGAGATGTTCGGGTTCTGCAACGGCGAGCTGCCGGTCCGGGTGCCCGGTCCGAAATTTTCTCGGCACACCGTGGCGAAATGAGCGGTCCTTTGGGACCCACGCTGCTGTGTGTCTTGTCAGGCCTTTGCCAGCGCCTGGTGGATATCCGCGATGATGTCGTCGATATGCTCGATGCCGATGGACAGCCGCACCAGGTCCTCGCTGACCCCGGCCTGCGCCATTTCCTCCGGCGACAGCTGCCGGTGAGTGGTGGTGGCCGGGTGGCAGGCCAGGGACTTGGCATCGCCAATATTGACCAGGCGTGTGATTAGCTCCAGGGAGTCGATGAATCGTGCGCCGGCCTCGCGCCCGCCCTCGATGCCGAAACTGAGGATGCTGGCTGCGCGCCCCCCCATGTAACGGTCCACCAGTGCCTTGTCGGGGTGGTCGTCGAGTCCCGCATAATTGACCCAGCTGATCTTGTCATGGTGGTGCAGGTAGTTCGCCACCGCGACGGCGTTCTCGCAGTGACGGTCCATGCGCACCGGCAGGGTCTCTATGCCCTGCAGGATGAGGAAGCTGTTGAACGGAGAAATCGCCGCGCCGGTATTGCGCAACGGCACCACCCGCGCGCGGCCGATGAACGCGGCCGGCCCCAGTGCCTCCGTATAGACGACGCCATGGTAGGAAACATCCGGTTCGTTGAGACGCCGAAAGCGCTGTTTGTGTTCGGCCCATGGGAACTGGCCGGAGTCCACCAGGATACCGCCTATGCAGGTGCCGTGACCGCCCATGTACTTCGTAAGAGCGTGAACCACGATATCGCAACCGTGCTCGACGGGCCGGCATAGGTAAGGAGTGGGAACCGTATTGTCCACAATCACCGGCACGCCGTGGGCATGGGCCATGTCGGCGATGGCGCCGAGGTCCACAACGTTGCCGGCCGGGTTGCCGATGGACTCGCAGAACACCGCCTTGGTGCGGTCGTCTATGAGTGCGGACATTGCGTCCAGGTCCTTGCCGTCGGCAAAGCGGACCTCCATGCCCAACTGCGGCAGGGTGTGGGCGAATAGATTGTAGGTGCCTCCGTAGAGGGTACTCATACTGACGATGTTGTCCCCCGCCTCGGCGATGGTCATGATCGCGTAGGTGATTGCCGACATGCCGGAAGCCAGTCCCAGCGCGCCGACGCCCCCCTCCATCTCCGCGACCCGCTGTTCCAGCACCGCAGTAGTCGGGTTCATGATCCGGGTATAGATGTTGCCTTCCACCTTGAGGTCGAACAGGTCGGCGCCGTGCTGGGTATCGTCGAAGGCATAGGAGGTGGTCTGGTAGATTGGCACCGCGACCGCCTTGGTGGTGGCTTCGGGAGAATATCCGCCGTGGACGGCAATGGTTTCAATTTTCATGCTTGTTGTTCCTTTGGTGTCACAGTATTTTTGTCGTTCAAGGTTAACATAGCGCGGCTGCCATTAGACGGTCGCGACGGAGACGGGCCGCCCTTTCTGGTCATGGACCCGCGGTCGATGGATCGCGGAAGCATGGCTTTTTGGTATCTTGGCCGCGAGCAAACATCAACGAGGACCATAGGCATGTGCGGGGGCATTATAGATTTACGCAGTGACACGGTGACGCGACCCGGGAACGCCATGCGGGAGGCCATGGCCGGCGCCGCGGTGGGTGACGATGTCTACGGCGACGACCCCAGTGTGAACAGGTTGCAGGAACTGGCCGCTGAAGTGGTCGGGACCGAAGCCGCCCTGTTCATGCCCAGCGGTACCCAGAGCAACCTCTGTGCGCTGCTGGCGCACTGCCAGCGCGGTGACGAGTACATCGTCGGCCAGACCGCCCACACCTACCGCTACGAAGGTGGTGGAGCAGCCGTGGTCGGAGGAATCCAACCGCAGCCGCTGGAGTTCAGTGCCGACGGGACGCTGGACCTGGCGCTGGTCGAGTCTTACCTCAAACCGGAAGATCCGCATTTCGCGCGCACCCGCCTGCTGTGTCTGGAGAACACCCAGTACGGCAGGGTATTGCCGCTGGATTACCTCGCGGCCGCGCGGTCCTTCGTCGACTGCCACGGCCTGGCCCTGCACCTCGACGGCGCGCGGATTTTCAATGCCAGCGTCGAGCAGGAAGTGCCGGTCACCGAGATCACCCGCCACGCGGACTCGGTGTCGGTATGCCTGTCGAAGGGGCTGGGCGCGCCCGTCGGCTCCGTGCTGTGCGGTAGCCATTCGTTCATCGAGAAGGCCCATCGCTGGCGCAAGGTGCTGGGCGGTGGTATGCGGCAGGCGGGGGTACTGGCGGCGGCTGGGATCGTGGCCCTGACCCGCAACGTCGAACGTCTTGCCGACGACCATGTCAATGCGGTGGCGCTGGCAGCGGGACTGCGCAGCATCGACGAGCTGCAGGTGGATGCGGATGCGGCGCAGACCAACATGGTGTTCGTCGGTGTGCGCCGCGACCTGCTGCCGCAACTGCGTGCCGAGCTTGCCCGCCGCGGCATCCTGATCGGCGTCAGCGGCCCGGACCGCATCCGCCTGGTGACCCACCTGGATGTCGAAGCGGCCGATATTGCCACCGCGGTGGCGGCCTTCGAGGAAGTCCTGCGGTCGCCGCCGGTGCGCCGGGCAGGCCGGCTCTGAACACGTATGCAGATTTTTCCTGCGGCCGGCCGCCGCGGCCCGCGCGTCGAATTGCGGAGCCGCCGCAAGCACGCGCTGACGTGGGACGCGCGAAGGAGAGATTCGAATGACTGACACCGGCACCGCGCCCGTCCCCACCCTGACGGAGCTGGAGGCATCGCTGGACCTGGGTACCCGATTTCTCCAAGCGATGCAAAGGGCGGCGGGAAACTTCGAGTATGAATACGACTGGCAGCGACGAGCCTACTCGGAGCTGGACAATCAGGTGCGCCAGGCGGCTACGCTATGGGGGCTGACGGTGATTCTGTCGCATCGTGCCGACCCGGCGCTGGCGCAGACCTGTCGGGCCGGGCTCGAGTTCTTTGCGGCGCACTCGGCCTGCAACGAGGCGCGCGGCCGCTACGTCCGCTATCCGGACGCCGAGATCGGGCAGATGGGCACCGTGGCGCTGGTCGCCCTGTCCATCCTCGAGTACCTGCGTGCCGGTGCGGCGGCGGATCGACAGGAGTACGAGCGTTGGGACCGACAGCTCGACGAGTACCTCCGCTTTCTGCTGGACGGCCGCCATCCCAGCGGCCTGTGGTTTGGCAGCTATACGCTGGCTGAGGGCGTACCGACCGGAGCGCCGTCGCCGTATTACGATGGTGAATCGCTGCTTGCCCTCTCCCGTGCCGCCCGCCACCTCGATCGAGGTGAACTGGTAGATGAGATCATGCAAGCCGCCGCCAGCGGTTATCGACGGAACGTGCTGCTGGCGTTGCGCAATGATCCCGGGGCGCCGACTGTGCGCACCTATTACCAGTGGGCCACCATGGCGTATTACGAAATGGTGGAGGCAGCCTGGTCCGGTACCGAGCAGTATGTGGACGTCATCTATTACATGACCGACCACATGGTGCATGCGTGCGGCATCGCCAGATCGCAATACAATACCGGAGCGACGCTGGAGGGGGTGGTGCACGCCTTAGCTCTGGCGGTACGGCGCGGCGATGAATTACGAGCGCGGGAATACCGCGACGTGGTCGAGCAGGGCCTGGCCAATGCGCTTTCCCTGCAGATCGGCGCCGAGCGCGCCAACGCGTTCATACGTGGCGGCGCGCCCTGGGACGAACCGGCCATCGGCGGGGTGCAGCACTATCCGGACCGGCCGCTGTTGAGGATAGATTTTGCACAGCACCAACTGCACGCCGTGCTGCTTGCCCTATCGCACTTGTTCTGAGACGTCGGGTCCAACGGGCATATTGTCACTGTGTGGCAACCGGCGCCGACCGGCGAGTATCAGGGTCGGGTGTCATTTTCATAACTTACTGCTTGAGACGTGTCGGGCTATCGCCGCCACTTTGGGCTCGTAAGTTCCGGCCAACTCTGTTGCCGAGGTCGCGATCTGCCGGAGTGTAGGGGCGCGCCTTGCCGGCCCCTGATTTGTTGCGAAACCCCGTTGCTGGGTCTAGGGACCGGCGTCGCTGGCGTCGTCAGGTACGGGGCCGTTGGTCAACTGAGCGTGGGCGGGCAGCATCACCTCGTCCACCACCGGCCGTACCCATTCCTTCGGCAACAGCTTGCCGGCGCCCACCAGGCCGCCGACGGACAGCAGTTGCAGTAGTCGGCGGCGCGCCAGCTGGCGGGTGTGTGGCATTTGTACGGACTTGTCCTTCATGTTTATCCCCGTGGCCCTCTCGTCCAGTAGTGTTCGCAGTCTACGCCCATGTCCCCGCAGGGACAACACGAGACGGTGGGCATCGGATCGTTTTGGGCTGTTGGGATTCGGGTGGAATGCCTGCCTGTGTGCAGTGGCTGCGCCCCCCGGGCCCTGTGGATGCCGTTCAGCGCCGACGCATGTCAGGCCGCCCCGTCCCCGAAGCCAGCCGGTGTGCCGCGCGGGTGGTCTCCGGCAGGCGGTAACGCCTGCAGCAGCGCAGGACGAGTTCGATCGCACTGGCCAACGACACGCGGTGGCCGGACGACACGAACAGCGGCTTGACCCGGTCGCGGCTACGCAGCACCGCGCCAATGATCTCCCCGCGGTCGTGCAGTGGCTCCCAGGCGCCTCGGTGCGGACCGGGTTCGGCATAGGCGCCGATCAGGCGGGTCTTGGCCACGCCCACGGTCGGGATGCCGGTCACTACCCCCAGGTGACAGGCAATGCCGAGCCGCCGCGGATGGGCGTAACCCTGGCCGTCGCACAGGATCAGGTCCGGCGGCGTGCGCAGCTTCTCCAGCGCCGCAAGCACAGCCGGCACCTCGCGAAAGGATAGGTAGCCGGGCACATAGGGAAACCGCGCTGCGCGCCGGGCCACCGCGCTGGCGACGGGTTCGAGGTCCGGGAAACTGAGCACCGCCACCGCGGCGCGCGCTCGCTCGCGGGAGGGAAAACCCACATCCACGCCGGCGACTAGCTTGACCGGCCCGAAGGCGTCCTCGCGGACGACCCGCTCCTGCAGGGACTGCTGGATGTCCCGGGCCTGTTCGATGGTCACCCGCCAGGGGTGAGGAGTCGGATATTTCATTGGGTGTCGCGAGGTGTATGAACAGGACCGCCGCGGCCCGAAAAGATCAACGCGGCGTCCGTGGATGATACACTTCGCTGCGCCAGGGGCGGGCCAGCATGTTCGCCCGCAACGAGAACCGGAAGGGGTGGTCAGCATGATAGGCATAGGCGTGGCCGGAGCGGGGGGGCGCATGGGGCGGGCCATCATCGAGGCGTGCCAGCATCACTCGGAGCTGGAAGTCACGCTGGCCCTGGAGCGTACCGGCAGCGAGATGATAGGCGTCGATGCGGGGGAACTGGCGGGAGTCGGGAGGCTGGGAATCCCGATCGCCGATTCCGTCTCGGACGGCGAGTTCGACGTTCTGATCGATTTCACCAATCCGGCCGCGGCCGTGGACCATGTGCAGTATTGTGTAGAAGCGGGACGCCGCATGGTAATCGGCACCACTGGTTTGGCGCCGGCCGACCAGGGACAGATCGAGGCGGCAGCAGCACGCATCGCCATTGTGCAGGCACCGAACATGAGCGTGGGAGTGAATCTGTGTTTCCGGCTTGCGGAGATCGCCGCCGACACCCTCGGCGACAGCGTGGACGTCGAGATCATGGAGGCCCACCACCGGCACAAGCTGGACGCGCCCTCCGGCACCGCGCTGCGCCTGGGCCAGGTGGTGGCCGGTGCGCTTGGCCGCGATCTGGGGCAGGTGGCCGTGTATGGGCGGGAGGGTCAGACCGGCCCACGTTCCAGGGAAACCATAGGCTTCGCCACCGTGCGCGCCGGGGATATCGTCGGGGACCATACGGTGCTGTTTGCCGGAGAGGGTGAAAGGGTGGAAATTACTCATCGTGCCTCCAGCCGCATGACCTTCGCCGGCGGTGCGGTACGGGCGGCGATCTGGGCGATGGCAAGGGACCGCGGTCTTTACGACATGCAGGAAGTTCTCGGGCTGCGGTGAAGCCCCAATCAATTGATCGGGTTGGCTCGCTCACATACAATTGCGCTATTGATAAGGCGAATCGTACGAATCGCACCGAGGGAGAAACCGGAGCAGGGTTTCTCCCTTTTTTTGCGCGCTTGAAGGCCCCGGCCGTCAATCAGTCATTCTCAACCAAGGGAACGGAGAATCCGTGACAGACACCGCATTGCTTGCTCTGGCCGATGGCACGGTCTTCACCGGCCGCTCAGTCGGAATACCGGGCCAGACCGTCGGCGAGGTCGTCTTCAATACAGCAATGACCGGTTATCAGGAGATACTCAGCGATCCTTCCTATGCGCGCCAGATCGTCGCCCTGACCTATCCGCACATCGGTAACACCGGGGTCAACCCGGAAGACATGGAATCGGACCGCGTCTTCGCAGCCGGTCTGGTAATACGCGACCTGCCACGGCGCCTGAGCAACTGGCGCGCGAATGCCGATCTCGGTACATTTCTGCAGCAACGTGAAGTGGTCGCCATCGCCGATATCGACACCCGCAGGCTGACGCGTCTGTTGCGGGAGCAGGGCGCCCAGAACGGCTGCATAGTGGCAGGCGACGACTGCGACACCGAGGTGGCAGTGGCGATGGCGCGCGGCTTTCCCGGGCTGCACGGGATGGACCTGGCCCGCGAGGTCACCACCAGCCAGCCGTACCAGTGGTCCCAGGGAGGCTGGTCGCTGGCACATGGATACCGGGAGGCGCCGCGGCCGCGCTTCAAGGTGCTGGCCTATGACTTCGGGATCAAGCACAACATCCTGCGCATGCTCACCGATCGCGCATGCCAGGTGAAAGTGGTGCCGGCAACCACGCCCGCCGCTGACATCATCGCTGAATGTCCGGATGGCATCTTCCTGTCCAACGGTCCCGGTGATCCCGAACCCTGCGATTACGCCATCAGGGCGATCTCCGAGCTGCTGGAAACGGATATCCCGATGTTCGGTATCTGTCTCGGCCATCAGCTGCTGGCGCTGGCATCGGGCGCCGTGACCACGAAGATGAAATTCGGCCACCACGGTGCCAACCACCCGGTCCAGGACCTGGCGACGGGACAGGTTATGATCACCAGCCAGAATCATGGCTTCGCCGTCGCCGAGCAGGACCTGCCGCCCCAGCTCCAGGTCACTCACCGCTCGCTGTTCGACGGTTCGATCCAGGGCATCGCGCGCGTGGACAAGAATGCGTTTTCCTTTCAGGGGCACCCGGAGGCGAGCCCGGGCCCGCATGATGTAGCGGGGTTGTTTGACCGTTTTGTCGCCATCATGCGGGAGCGCCGCGCGGCCCACGGTGGCGGATCCGGTCCTCATGCCTAAGCGCAGCGACATCCATAGCGTGCTCATCATCGGCGCCGGCCCGATCATCATCGGCCAGGCCTGCGAGTTCGATTACTCCGGCGTGCAGGCGTGCAAGGCGTTGAAGGAGGAGGGATTGCGGGTCATATTGGTGAATTCAAACCCCGCCACCATCATGACCGATCCGGATTTCGCCGACGCCACATACATTGAACCCATCCACTGGCGGGCGGTGGAAAAGATCATAGAGAAGGAACGTCCCGATGCCCTGTTGCCGACCATGGGCGGACAAACGGGCCTGAACTGCGCGCTCGACCTCGCCCGCGAGGGCGTGCTCGACCGCTACGGTGTGGAACTGATCGGCGCCAGCCGCGACGCCATCGACAAGGCGGAGGACCGGGAACTGTTCAAGAAGGCGATGCACACCATCGGCCTGGAAACGGTGCGCGGTGCCATCGCCCATAGCATGGAGGAAGCGTTTCAGGTACAGGCGATGGTGGGTTACCCGGCCATCATCCGGCCGTCTTTCACGCTGGGAGGTACCGGCGGAGGCATCGCCTACAACAAGGACGAATTCACCGAGATCTGCGAACGCGGACTAGACGCATCCCCTACTCGCGAGCTGCTGATCGAGGAATGCATCCTCGGCTGGAAGGAATTCGAGATGGAGGTGGTACGTGACCGTCGTGACAATTGCATCATCGTCTGCTCCATCGAGAACCTGGACCCCATGGGTGTGCACACCGGCGACTCGATTACCATCGCGCCGGCACAGACGCTGACCGACAAGGAATACCAGCTGATGCGGAACGCGAGCATCGCAGTGTTGCGTGAGATTGGTGTCGACACCGGCGGTTCCAATGTCCAGTTCGCGGTCAACCCCGACAATGGCCGCATGGTCATCATCGAAATGAATCCCCGGGTTTCCCGTTCCTCGGCGCTGGCCTCCAAGGCGACCGGCTTTCCCATCGCCAAGGTGGCGGCGAAGCTGGCGGTCGGCTACACGCTGGATGAATTGCGCAACGAGATCACGGGCGGCGCCACGCCGGCGTCCTTCGAGCCCACCATCGACTACGTGGTGACGAAGATACCGCGCTTCGATTTCGAGAAGTTCCCCCAGGCCAACAGCGTACTTACGACCCAAATGAAGTCGGTCGGGGAAGTGATGTCCATCGGCCGGACCTTTCAGGAATCGTTGCAAAAGGCGATCCGCAGCCTGGAGATCGGCACCTTCGGGCTGGAACCGCAGATCGACGTCGCCGCCGGCGAAGCTGATGATGTTCGGGGTATCATCAGTCATGCGCTGCGCGTGCCGGGTGCCAGGCGTCTATGGTATCTCGGAGATGCGGTCAGGATCGGAATGTCGGTCGCCGAGGTACGGGAGATTACCGGTATCGACCCTTGGTTTCTGGGCGAGATCGAGGAGCTGATCGGGATCGAGGAACAAATACTGGGAAGCGGACGCCGCAGACTGAACGAGGATTCGCTGCGGCAATGGAAACGCAAGGGTTTCTCGGACCGGCGGCTCGGTACGCTGCTCGATCTCGGCGAGGAGGCATTCAGGGCGCTGCGCCAGTCGAAAGGCGTGCGTCCGGTCTACAAGCGGGTCGACTCCTGCGCCGCCGAGTTCGCGGCCGCGACCGCCTACATGTATTCCACCTACGAAGAGGAATGCGAGGCGGATTCCGTATCCACTGAAAAAATCATCGTGCTAGGGGGAGGCCCCAACCGTATCGGCCAGGGCATCGAGTTCGATTACTGCTGTGTGCATGCGTCCATGGCGCTGCGCGAGGACGGGTACCAGACCATAATGGTCAACTGCAACCCGGAGACAGTGTCCACGGACTACGACACCTCCGACCGGCTGTATTTCGAGCCCCTCACTCTGGAAGACGTGCTGGAACTGATCCACGTCGAGGATCCGACCGGCGTAATAGTTCAGTATGGCGGGCAGACACCGCTGAAACTCGCCCGTGACCTGGAGGCCGCCGGCGCGCCTATTATCGGTACGTCGCCCCAGGCAATTCACCAGGCGGAGGATCGCGAGCATTTCCAGCGGCTGCTGCAGGAACTGGGGCTGCGCCAGCCACCAAATCGCACTGCCAGCAGCGCCGAGCAGGCGCTGGCGGCCGCCGACGAGATCGGCTACCCGCTGGTGGTGCGCCCGTCCTACGTGCTCGGCGGGCGGGCAATGGAGATCGTTCACAATCGGGAGGACCTGCGCATCTACATGCGCATGGCGATAGAGGTTTCCAACGAGTCACCGGTGCTGCTGGACCGGTTCCTCAACGATGCCATCGAGATCGATGTGGACGCGGTCAGCGACGGCGAGGAGGTGGTCATCGGCGGCATCATGGAGCACATCGAGGAGGCCGGCGTGCATTCCGGCGATTCCGCCTGTTCGCTGCCCCCATTCAGCCTCGATGCATCGCTGCAGGACGAGTTGCGCAAGCAGACCCGGGAGTTGGCGCTGGGCCTCAACGTAGTGGGCCTGATGAACGTTCAGTTCGCCGTCCAGGGAGATCAGATCTTCGTGCTCGAGGTCAATCCGAGAGCGTCACGCACGGTACCGTTCGTGTCAAAGGCGACGGCGCGACCGCTGGCCAAGATTGCGGCACGCTGCATGGTTGGCCGCAGCCTGGCGGAGCAGGGTGTGGTCCGGGAGATCATACCGGGCTATTTTTGCGTGAAGGAGGCGGTGTTCCCGTTCATCAAGTTCCCCGGCGTAGACACCGTTTTGGGACCGGAAATGAAGAGCACCGGGGAAGTCATGGGCGTGGGTCGCAGTTTCGGGGAAGCGTTCAACAAGTCTCAGCAGGCGGCCGGGTCCTTCATCCCGCGCCGCGGGACGGCCTTCATCAGCGTCAAGAACAGCGATCAACGGGCATTGGTGGATATCGCCCGTTACCTCTCCGACAATGATTTCAGGCTCGTGGCCACTCGCGGGACCGCCGAGGTATTGAAACAGGCCGGCATAGCAGTGCACCCTGTAAACAAGGTCATAGAGGGCAGGCCCCATATCGTCGACATGATAAAGAACCAGGAAATAAATTTGATCGTTAACACGACCGCCGGCAAGCAGAGTCTCAAGGACTCCTACACTATCCGGCGGGAAGCGTTGCAGCACAAGGTCACCTACTTCACCACCGTGGCCGGCGCGAGGGCGGCCTGCGAAGCACACCGGGCGGGAGATGAAGTGGTGGTGAACCGGCTGCAGGACCTGCATGGAGAAGTCCAGTGATGAGCAGAGTGCTGTTGACCGCCCGAGGCGCGGAGAAACTTGCGGAGGAGTTGAAGCGGCTCAAGTCAGTGGAGCGGCCCAGGGTCATAGAGGCGATAGCCGAAGCCCGCGCCCACGGTGACCTGTCCGAGAACGCCGAATACGACGCTGCCAAGGACCAGCAGGCGTTTATCGAGGGTCGCATCGCGGAACTCGAGGCGAAGCTGGCGCTCGCGGAAATCATCAACCCGGGCAGACTGAATGTAGCGGGCAAGGTGGTGTTCGGCGCCCATGTCGAGCTATACGACCAGGAGGGAGAGATCGAGGTCACCTATCAGATCGTGGGTGAGCTCGAGGCCGACCTGGATAGCGGGCAGATCTCGCTGACTTCGCCGATAGGTCGTGCCCTGATCGGCAAGGAGGAGGGTGAGGAGGTCGAGGTGGCCACACCGGGTGGACTGCGGCAGTACGAGATACTGCGGATTCGATACGAGTAGGGTCAGACCGTGCCATGGCCGGCGCTCTCACTGGAGCGCGTATTGCTGACCGCCTGGGTGGGAGCCCTGTGGGCAATCGGATTACTGGTGGCGCCGACCCTGTTTGCCATGTTGCCCGACCGCGTGGTAGCCGGCACCGTGGCGGGCCGGCTTTTCGGCTACGTGGATATGATCGGCCTGGTATGCGGAAGCGTGATTCTGTTCTCAGGATGGAGACGCAGCGGCAGCCGATGGTTTCGTAACTGGCGCGCCTGGTGCCTGATCATGATGCTCATGTTCGCGGCGGTGAATCGGATCCTGCTGGCGCCCGCGATGCAGTCACTGAAGGCCGCCGCCGGTGGCGTGCCGCTGCAAGGCACACGGCTGGCGGAGGATTTCAATACTCTGCACATGATTTCCGGTACCTTCTTTGCTGCCGCCAGCCTGTTGGGACTTCTGCTGGTCGCGGTCGGGTCGTCCGCTGCCCGGACGAATCCATGACATCGCGCGCCGCGGCCGGCGCGCGGCGCGAATACCTGCGTGCCCGGACCAGGCTCCGCGCGCCTGATGCCACGGAACCTTCGTGCTTGAATGCATCCGCGCTGTCTGTGACCGTGAACTGATCACCGTGATCGATCGTTGTGGTTTTATCGGTCGGCGGCAGTGGCAGCGTGAATCCGGTTCGCCGCCATGGTGATCAGCACGGCCGTTATATCAACCACGGGGGTGCTCGCCGTGCTGGTCCAAGCGCTGCATGAACCGGTGATGGTGGCCAAGGCACTCGGCACCGGCGTCGCGTTGTTCAGGTGCTTCCTGTCACTGCACCGGTGGATGTTCCAGCGGACCGAGCCGCCGGTCAGTACAGTACCAGCACCCCGGTGACCTCGGTGAACGGAACCGTAAAAGTGGCGGATCCACCCACGAGGTGTCGGGTAAGCACCAGTTGTTCCGGTTCGACGCGCTCGAGGAAGGCCTGGTGCAGCTTACCGTCACGGGTGTAGACCTTGATTCGGCGGTTCAGGTGCTGATCGAGTTCGGCTATCGTTGTCTCTTTGTACGTATCTGGCGGCGCCTGCGGCGCGCCGTTCGCATCGACCAGGGTTTCAGGTTCAGGCTCAATTATTTCACCCAGGGTCACCGGCTCGTCGTCGATGAGTACCTGGAAACCCGGTATCTGCCCCGGGTTGGAGCTGTCGATTGCCGCTAAGGCGGCCAGATCTAGTGGTTCCACGGGGTTGAGCACCATGGTCAGCTTCGGGGAACCGGTGAGCAGCTTCCGGTAGGCCGCGATCAACTCGTCGCTGGGCCGAAAATCATTCTCGAGCAGGAAATTCTTCAATGACTCAACGCTGGCGTCCACGTAATCCGCCACGGTGATCCCTTCGAGCTTGGCGCAATACTCGTTCTTGCGCTTCTGATACGAATCGTCCCCGTAGGTCACCGAGAGGTAAGCCAGCTCGGGCTCGGATTGCGCCAGGCGCTGCACAGACGTGGAAACCGAGTTGGCCGGAATATTGCCGCTCACGCGCACCGACATCATCTCCCTGGTGCTGATCTGCGCAAACACGCCGAGGCCCTCCTCGCCGCGCCCGAACTGGTACTCCAGGCGCAGGTCCGTGACCAGCTTCTCGTAGCCCATCTGTTGCAGATCGTCGCTGCCCAGGCTCGCCTTGCCCCCGCAAGAGGTGTCGAATGGATTGTTTCCCGAACCGCTGGCGGTTTGTTTGTTCATCCAGAACGCCAGCTCACCGTCCAGGGAAAGGGTGATCCCATTTACGGACAAGCGCAATCTTTCGGGAAGCTTGTCGTCCCACGCGGCCCGCGCCAACTTGTAAACTTCTTGCGGTCCATCAGCCGCAACCAGTATAGATTTGATCCGTACCTCGTCGTCGAGGGCATGGGGGGAGATGGAGATGTTCTCGATGCCCAGCGGGCCTGTCAGGGATGCCTGCACATGCTCGTATTCAAGCGCGGCAACCGGTGCCAGCGCATTCTTCAATTCTTCCCCTTTGCTATTGACCAGATACCAGAGTATCCCACGAGCGCCGCCGTAGGCGAGCACCGGTATGACAACCAACAGGAATAGGACTTTTCGTAACTTCATTGCCGGTTATACGGAATTGTCTACAAATTGTGACATTAGATTATAGTCGCTATTCACCGCTGTGCCGGGTAGCGATTTCCGGAATGACCGTGTAGGCGACTTCGTTGTATAACTGCGGCCCGTAATTTCCTTCTGCATCAGGCACGTAACTTCTCTCCTCCAGCAACATCTCGTCTTGGTCGGACACCAGCAGCACAGTGGCGCTGCGCGTGCCATACTCCGACGAAGTGATGAACGCCGGCGACAGTATGCGTTCCCACTCCGGTCCCACCCCGGTGTCAGGGAGCGCGTCGTCCTCCGCCACGGTGCGATCCCCGAGTAGATTGAATAGGGCGTCGGTTTCGATGGGTTGTTGCAAAAGGCTCTGCAAACGCCGTTTGCCCAGCGTAATCTTGGGCCATGTCGTGTCAAGCAGATGATTGCTCAGGCCATACACGCCGGGGCCCAGTGCTTGCGGTGGTTCGCCCCGATTACTGTAGTAGCTGGCCGAACGGTCATCGCCCACGATGATGTTGAAGCCGCTGTAGCGGCTGCCATTGCCGGCCAGCGTCGCGGTGAATTCCGCAGGGGACTCGGCGCCCTCGAGATACTGCGTCACCAGTGTCCCTCGCGAAGTTGGCTCGAGCGAGGCCGAGGGATCGCGGTAATTGGTCAGGGCGGCCCAGCGGCCACCGCGCCGGATGCCCAGCCACGTCCCGCCGCGTTCCTCGTCACGACCGGCAAGCAGTTCACGACTGTCGCGCCAGAAGCAAGCCGGCGATGACGGCCGCCGGTAAAACTCATCCCGGTTGGCCAACAGGATCAGTCGATAGCTTGGATGGTGCTGCCAGACAAGGAACAAAAGGCACATGGCGATAAGGCCGATGAGTGAATCAGGGCAACGCTATCTTGGGCTCTGTAGCGCGGCGGTAGACGGTCCCGATTCTGCCCATCAAGTGGACCAGTTCCGCCCTCGTCTGCTGGCAGATCTGCTGCAGCAGCTCCTGGCGCTGTTCGCGGTCTCCGGCCGGCAGCTTCAGCTTCAGCAGTTCGTGATGATCGAGTGCCTGATCCACTTCTCTGACCACTGTGGCACTGACGCCCGCCGCACCGATCGTAACGACAGGTTTGCGATTGTGTGCCAGGCCGCGTAAATAATGCTTTTGTTTACCGGTTAACGTCATGATCCGCATCCGCCAGGCGGTCGGCGCAGTGTGACACAAATAATGGCATCGAGAAAACGCAGAACAAATCGCTGGCTCGACGGGCATCGTCGCGATGCATTCGTGCGCCGCGCGGGTGCGGAAGGTTATCGCTCACGTGCCGCCTACAAGCTGGCGGAGATTGACCGTCGTGACCGGCTGCTGCGCGCAGGCATGACTGTAGTGGACCTGGGCGCGGCGCCGGGCAGTTGGTCCCAGTATGCTGCGAAACGCGTGGGCGCCGTTATAGCAGTGGACCGGCTGCGCATGCAGCCATTGCCCGGAGTGACCTGCGTAAACGGTGATTTCACCAGCAGCGAGGTGCGGGAGCAGATCGTCGCGGCCCTGCCGGCCGGCAGGGCCGACCTTGTATTTTCCGATATGGCGCCCAATATTAGCGGTATAGCTGTGGTCGACCAGTCCGCCAGCGCGGCCCTGGCCGGCGCCGCGCTGGAGTTCTGCCGGCGGGTTTTGCGGCCCGGCGGGGCCCTGCTGGTAAAGGTCTTTCAGGGGCCGGAGGTGCGGCCGCTGCGCCGAGCCATGGAACAGAGTTTTGAAAGTGTGAGCGTCCGCAAGCCAGAGGCATCAAGGTCCGGGAGTGCCGAGCAGTACCTGCTGGCCCGCGGCTACCGGCCTCAGCACAATGGGGCTTGCTAGCGTGCCAGCTTGTACCGTCTGGGAAACCGTTGCAGAATGGCGGCAGTCGGGGAACCAGATCGAGAACTGAAGGTCCACCGGAGTGTACGTTTCTCCGAAGCGTAATCGACAGAGAGTAAAACAGGTGTTGTTTTGAACAATTTGACCAAGAATCTAATTTTATGGCTCGTTATCGCCATGGTGCTGATGGCGGTCTTCAACAACTTCGCGCCGCGCGAAGCCACGCAGAGTCAGCGCCTGGATTACTCGACGTTCCTGCAGGAGGTGAAGCAGGGGCGTATCGAGAAAGTCACGATAGAGGGGCAGACGATCTACGCTCGGACCTCCTCCGGTCAGAACTTCATTACCTACGCACCCGATGATCGTGGTTTGGTGGGAGACCTGATAAATGCCGGGGTGGAGATCGAGGCGAAACCGGAGGAGCAGCCGTCTTTCCTGGCACAGTTACTGGTGCACTGGTTCCCGCTGCTGCTCATCATCGGGGTATGGATATACCTGATGCGTCAGATGCAGGGTGGCGGCGGCCGCGGGGCCCTCAGCTTCGGTAAGAGCCGCGCGCGCATGCTAACCGAGGAGACCAACAAATTCACCTTCGAGGACGTGGCCGGCGTTGAAGAGGCCAAGGAGGAGGTGCAGGAATTGGTCGAGTTCCTTCGCGACCCGTCCAAGTTCCAGAAACTTGGCGGGCGCATACCGCGCGGCGTGCTGATGACCGGCAGCCCGGGTACCGGCAAGACCCTGCTGGCCAAGGCCATCGCCGGGGAAGCCAAGGTGCCGTTCTTCTCCATCTCCGGGTCGGATTTCGTCGAGATGTTCGTTGGTGTCGGCGCATCTCGGGTGCGCGACATGTTCGAGCAGGCCAAGAAGCATGCTCCATGCATCATCTTCATTGACGAAATAGACGCCGTGGGAAGGCAGCGCGGTGCGGGCCTCGGAGGTGGTCACGACGAGCGCGAGCAGACCCTCAACCAGTTGCTGGTGGAGATGGATGGTTTCGAGGGCAACGAGGGAGTGATTGTGATCGCAGCCACCAACCGACCTGATGTGCTGGATCCAGCGCTGTTGCGGCCTGGCCGCTTCGATCGTCAGGTCCACGTGCCGCTGCCTGACATTCGCGGCCGGGAACAGATACTGAAGGTCCACATGCGCAAGGTACCGCTGTCGGATAACGTCGATGCCAGCATCATCGCACGCGGCACGCCGGGCTTTTCGGGGGCGGATCTCGCCAACCTGGTCAACGAAGCGGCCCTGTTCGCTGCCCGCTCCGGCAAGAAGCTGGTGGACATGGAGGACTTCGAGATGGCCAAGGACAAGGTCGTGATGGGCGTGGAGCGGCGGTCCATAGTGATGCCTGAGCACGAGCGCCTCAATACCGCCTATCACGAGTCCGGTCACACCGTGGTTGCGAAGACCCTGACGAACACCGATCCGGTCCACAAGGTGACCATCATTCCGCGCGGTCGCGCACTGGGCGTGACCATGCAGCTGCCGGAGGAAGACCGTTACAGTCATGATCGGGAATACCTGTTGGCGCGCATCGCGGTGCTCATGGGCGGACGCATAGCGGAAGAGATCTTCATGGAGCAGATGACCACCGGGGCGTCGAACGACTTCGAGCAGGCGACGGAGCTGGCGCAAAAGATGGTGGCGCGCTGGGGCATGAGTAACGCCCTCGGGCCCCGCGTTTACGGAGAGAACCAGTCCGAGGTATTCCTGGGCCGGGATGTGACGACCCACCGCAACCTCAGCGATGCGACGGCACAGAAAGTGGACGCCGAGATCACCCGTATAATCGAGGAACAGTACCAGCGCGCGCACGGGATCCTGGAAAATGATCGGGACAAGGTTGAAGTGATGGCAAAGGCGCTGATGGAATGGGAGACGCTGGATTCCGTCCAGATCGATGACATCATGGCCGGGAAGCAGCCACGACCTCCGGCCGACACGGACAGCGATAAGCCGGACAGCAGCCGCCGGACGCCCACGCCCAAGCCGCGCGCAGGAGTCAAGCCGCGCCTCGACGAACCGGCGGGTGATCAGCCCTAGGCCGGACCTGCCGTGCCCTCTCCGGGCGTGATCGACTGCGGCGGCCGTCCCCTGGAGCTGGGCCGCACTGCCGTGATGGGCATCCTCAATGTGACCCCCGACTCGTTTTCCGATGGAGGCCGCTACCTCGCTCTGGACGCGGCGCTGCGGCAGGCTGAGCTGATGCGGGACCAGGGCGCCGATATCATCGACGTAGGCGGCGAATCGACCCGCCCCGGTGCGGAACCCGTGCCGCTGCAGCAGGAACTCGACCGCGTCATCCCGGTCATCGAGGCGGTTGTCGAGGCGGTGGATATCCCGATCTCCGTCGATACATCCAAACCCGAGGTCATGCAGTCCGCGCTGGCGGCGGGGGCGGGCCTCGTCAACGACGTTTATGCCCTGCGGGCGCCCGGCGCGCTCGAGGTGGTAGCGGCCGCGGGGGTGCCGGTATGCCTCATGCATATGCAGGGCGAACCCCGCACCATGCAGCAACAGCCCGTTTACGACTCGGTGACGGTTGAAGTCGCCGACTTCCTGCGCGCCAGGGCCGAGGCCTGCCTGGCGGCAGGCATTGCCACCGGCCGAGTCTTGATAGACCCCGGTTTCGGTTTCGGCAAGACTCTCGCCCATAATCTGACTCTGCTGCGGGAACTCTCCGCGCTGGCAGAGATCGGCTTCCCCGTACTCGTCGGCCTGTCGCGCAAGTCCATGCTGGCGAAGATGCTGGACCTGCCGGTGGATCGACGGATGGTGGCAAGCGTCACCCTGGCCCTCATCGCGGTGCGCCATGGCGCATGGGTGGTGCGGGTGCATGACGTGGCGGAGACCGTTGAAGCCATTCGCACCTGGGAAACGGTTTATAATTAGGGTTGCGGGCTTCCCGTATGCAGCGGGAGGGCAAAAACGCGCGGCGGGTCGTGATGGCCACGGGGGACGGCCGCGGATATCGGGTAGCATCCATGAAATTACAGCAATTTAGGGGAGGGCTGGGTGACTGAGCGGAGGTTTTTCGGCACCGACGGCATCCGCGGCTGTTTCGGCGAGGAGCCGATTACGCCGGAGACGATTCTGAAACTGGGCTGGGCGACCGGGCGTGTGCTTGGGGAGCGCGGTCGGGGCGAGGCCAACGTCCTCATCGGCAAGGACACGCGGGTTTCCGGTTACCTGCTGGAATCGGCGCTCGAGGCGGGTTTGTCGGCGGCGGGCGTCAACATCATCCTGCTGGGACCCATGCCCACGCCCGGCATTGCCTACCTCACCCGCACCACCCGTGCCCGGGCTGGCGTGGTGATCAGCGCGTCTCACAATCAGTTCCAGGACAACGGTATCAAGTTCTTCGCGCCTGACGGCACCAAGCTTGCGGACGAGCTGGAAACGGAGATCGAGCGCATGATGGACTGCCGCCTGGCAACTGTCGCGCCCGCCAGGCTGGGCAAGGCGGAGCGATTCGACGATGCCCGCGGCCGCTACATCGAGTTCTGCAAGAGCGCCTTTCCCCACAAGCTCGATCTCAACGGGTTGAAGGTCGTGGTGGACTGCGCCAACGGTGCCGCCTACCACATTGCCCCCAGCGTTTTCGATGAACTGGGTGCGGATGTGGTGGCGATCGCAGACGAACCCGACGGCTTCAATATCAACCTCGATTGCGGCTCCACGCACCCGGCACGGCTGCAGCAGACGGTGTTGGAGCGCGGCGCGGACATCGGGGTCGCCCTGGATGGCGACGGCGACCGGGTGATACTGGTGGACCATCGTGGTGAACTGGTAAACGGCGATCTGATACTTTATATCCTCGCCAAGGCCCGTGCCGCCAACGGGGGGCTGGCCGGGGGCGTAGTGGGCACCCTGATGAGCAACCTCGGCCTGGAGCAGGCCTTAAGGCAGGCGGCGATCCCCTTCCTGCGCGCGCCGGTCGGCGACCGCTATGTGATGAGCATGCTACTGGAGCAGGGATGGGAGCTGGGCGGCGAGGCCTCGGGACACATAATATGCCTGGATCGCAGCACCACCGGTGACGGCATTATCGCCGCGCTCCAGGTGTTGCAGGCAATGGCAGAGCAACAGCGTCCGCTTGCCGAGCTTCGGCGCGGCCCGCACATCTACCCGCAGACCATGATCAACGTTGAGCTGGACGTCAGTGGCGGGGAGGCCGGCAGCGTCGACCGGGACCCGAGGGTACAGGAAGCGGTGCGCGCGGCGCAGGCCGCTTTGGCGGACAACGGCCGCATCGTGTTGCGGGCCTCCGGGACGGAACCGGTGGTACGGGTCATGGTGGAGGGCCACGACGCGGCAGTCGTTCGGCGCATAGGCACCGACCTGGCGGACGTGGTCCGGGCCGCCGCCGGGCAGTGCAGCCGAGCGGGAAGCGCCACCGCGTGAGCCGAGTCGCCGCGTTGCTTTATCGTCCTGCCGTAGGTAACATCGCGCCCTTTTCCTGAGCAAAAACCTGGTTTCGATCACCATGCGTCGCCCCTTTGTAGCCGGGAACTGGAAGATGAATGGCAGCCGCAGCCATGCGGCCTCGCTGGTGGATGGCATCCTGGAAGGGAAGTCCGATCTGGGCGACGTGGAAGTCGGTGTGTGTCCGCCTTTCGTGCTGATCCCCATGGTCGCCGACCGGCTGGCCGGTAGCGGGGTGGCCTGGGGTGCCCAGAACCTGGACCCTAACGAGTCCGGTGCCTTTACCGGTGAGGTTTCCGGCTCCATGCTGGCGGATTTCGACTGTCGATACTGCATCGTCGGTCATTCTGAGCGGCGGGCCCTCTACGGCGAGACCAATGACCTGGTCGCGGCTAAGTTTCAGGCCGCACAGCGCGACGGGCTGGTGCCTATACTGTGCGTAGGGGAAACGCTGGCACAACGCGAAGGCGACGAGACCGAGGCAGTGGTGGCTGCGCAGTTGAATGCGGTGCTCGACGCCGCCGGCCCAAAGACCATGGTGGAGGCGGTGATTGCCTACGAGCCCGTGTGGGCCATCGGCACCGGGATGACGGCGACGCCGGAGCAGGCGCAGGCGGTACACGCGTACATCCGCGAATTGATCGCGGGGCGGGATGCCGACGTGGCCGGGAGCGTCAGAATTCTCTATGGCGGCAGTGTAAAGGCCGGCAATGCGGCGGAGCTTTTCGCGCAGCCGGACATCGACGGCGGACTGATCGGCGGTGCATCCCTGCAGTCCGATGAATTCCTGGCCATTTGCCGCGCCGCCTGTCAATAGGATTTCAGCAATGACCAATGCATTGTTAGTGGTACACGTACTTGCCGCAATCGCGATCGTGGTGCTGGTGTTGATGCAACAGGGTCGCGGTGCGGACATGGGCGCGGCGTTCGGGGGTGGGTCGCAGACCCTGTTCGGTGCTCGCGGCTCGGCCAATTTCCTCACCCGGGTCACCGCGCTGCTGGCGGCCGTGTTCTTCTTCACCAGCATGTCGCTGGCCTTTCTGTACGGGCGTGCCACCGAGCCCAGGAGCGTAACCGAGGGGCAGGTCGAGCAACCGGCAACGCCCGCTGCCCCGCAGGGCGACATCCCCACGGTTCCTGAATCCGCGCCGGCTGCGCCACAAAGCGACGTGCCCAGCGCACCGCCCGCTCCGGACAGCGGGCAGACGACCTCAAAGCCGTCGTCAGAGCAGCCTGCATCCCAAGGTCAGTAGCCTGTCTGGATTTGCCGAAGTGGTGGAACTGGTAGACACGCCGTCTTGAGGGGGCGGTGGCGCGAGCCGTGCCGGTTCGAGTCCGGCCTTCGGCACCAATTACAGAAAGTGACTCTGTCACGAGCTTCGCGGATCGCTCAGACGCAGCCGATGGTGTCCTGGAAATGCCTCTAATTGAACGCTCGGCGTTTGGGTCGCGCGCTTGACTTGCCGCTCGCTCGGAGCCTAGACTGCGCCGCAAACCGGCACGGCCCGTCGGGTTTCTCAACGGGTACTTCTGTCGGCTGAAAAGTGTCTTCGAACCGGCGGCTCATCAAGCACTGAATGTTAGAGAACTACGTTCCTATCCTTGTGTTTCTGGGTATCGGCGCGATGGTGGGTTTCATCCCCATCGCCCTGGGCCGGGTCATGGGGCCAAACAATCCGGACGGTGAAAAACTGTCCCCTTACGAGTGCGGGTTCGAGGCCTTCGAAGACAGCCGCATGAAGTTCGACGTACGGTACTACCTGGTCGCCATCCTCTTCATCATCTTCGATCTCGAAATCGCCTTTCTCTTCCCATGGGCGGTGGTTCTGGAAGATATTGGCCTGTTCGGTTTTGCGTCGATGATGGTTTTTCTGGCGATACTGGTGGTCGGCTTCATCTACGAGTGGGTCAAGGGTGCGCTGGAATGGGAATGACGCCGATGTCTTGTCAAGTCGGAGTGAATTGACGTGTCCATCGAAGGCTACCTAGAACGCGGGTGGGTAACCACCACGGCGGATAAACTGATCAACTGGACCCGGACCGGCTCGATGTGGCCGATGACCTTCGGCCTGGCATGTTGCGCGATAGAAATGATGCACACCGGGGCCTCGCGCTACGACCTAGACCGCTTCGGCATCATCTTCCGACCCAGCCCGCGGCAGTCGGATGTGATGATCGTTGCCGGCACCCTGGTGAACAAGATGGCACCGGCGCTGCGCAAGGTCTACGACCAGATGGCGGAACCGCGTTGGGTAATATCCATGGGGTCGTGCGCCAACGGCGGCGGCTACTATCACTACTCCTATTCCGTGGTCCGCGGCTGCGACCGCATTGTTCCGGTTGATGTCTATGTGCCTGGCTGTCCGCCCACCGCGGAGGCCCTACTCTACGGGATTCTTCAACTGCAAAAGAAGATCCGCTCGACCAACACGATCGCGCGCTAGGCAGGGATAGTGGATGCTGACTAACGAAGGAGTCATCACTCGTGTGCGTGAACGATTCGGCGACGCGCTGCTGGAGGCGCGGGAACACCGCGGTCAGCTTACCCTGGAGCTCGATGCCTCCCGCCTCGTCGAGGTGTGCCGGTACCTGCGCGACGAACCTGGCCTTGAGTTAACCCAGTTGACGGACGTCTGCGGTGTCGATTATTCCCGCTACAAGGCAGAGGACCAAGACGAAATCAGGGACGGTCCCCGCTTTGCGGTGGTATACCATTTGCTGTCGCTGAAGCAGAACTTCCGCTTGCGCCTGCGCGTCTACCTCGACGAAGACGATCCCATTGTCGATTCCGTGCTGGATATCTGGCGAAGTGCGGACTGGTATGAGAGGGAGACTTTCGATTTGTTCGGCATTTTGTTTGACGGACATCCCGATTTGCGCCGCATCCTGACCGACTACGGTTTCATCGGACACCCGTTCCGCAAGGATTTCCCCTTGATCGGTCAAGTCGAGATGCGTTACGACCCCGACAAGGGCAGGGTCATATATCAGCCGGTTTCCATTTCACCGCGCACCTTGGTACCGCGTGTAATCCGAGAGGAGGGGTTCGGTGACCGAAATCCGTAATTACACGATGAATTTCGGGCCGCAGCACCCGGCCGCCCACGGCGTTCTGCGCCTGGTGCTGGAGATGGACGGCGAGGTGATCCAGCGTGTCGACCCGCATATCGGTCTGCTACACCGCGGCACCGAGAAGCTGGCGGAGAGCAAGCCCTACAACCAAACTATCGGATACATGGACCGCCTGGATTACGTGTCCATGATGTGCAGCGAGCACGCTTATGTGCGTGCCATAGAACAGCTGCTGGGTGTGGAGCCGCCGATACGCGCGCAGTACATCCGCACCATGTTCGACGAGATCACGCGGATACTCAATCACCTGTTGTGGCTTGGCACCCACGGCCTGGACCTGGGTGCGATGACTGTGTTCCTTTATTGTTTTAGGGAAAGGGAAGATCTGCTTGATTGTTACGAAGCGGCTTCCGGCGCCAGGATGCACGCCACCTACTATCGCCCGGGCGGTGTGTACCGGGACCTCCCCGAACAGATGCCCCATTATGAGGCGTCCAAGTGGCACGGCGAGAAGGACGTGGCGCGGCTGAACGCCAACCGGCAGGGCTCGCTGATAGATTTCATCTGGGACTTCACGGAACGATTCCCTGGCTACGTGGACGAATACGAGACGCTGTTGACGGACAACCGGATCTGGAAGCAACGCACTGTCGGGATCGGCGTGGTATCGGATGAACGGGCACTGCAGCTGGGATTTACCGGTCCCATGCTGCGCGGTTCCGGGATCGAATGGGACCTGCGCAAGAAGCAGCCCTACGCGGTGTACGACCGCATGGACTTCGATATTCCGGTAGGGGTCAACGGTGACTGCTATGACCGTTACCTGGTGCGCATCGAGGAGATGCGACAGTCCAACCGCATCATCCGGCAGTGCGTACGGTGGCTGCGTGACAATCCAGGTGCGGTAATGCTGGAAAATCACAAGGTCACGCCGCCCTCGCGCGGCGCCATGAAAGGCGACATGGAATCACTGATCCATCACTTCAAGCTGTTCACGGAGGGTTATTGCATTCCGGAGGGCGAGACTTACGCGGCGGTTGAGGCGCCCAAGGGCGAGTTCGGGATATACCTGGTCTCCGACGGTGCCAACAAACCGTACCGGGTGAAGATCCGCGCCCCCGGGTTCGCCCATCTGGCGTCGATGAATGAGATGTGTCGCGGACACATGCTGGCGGACGTGGTGGCCGTTATCGGCACGCTGGATATCGTGTTCGGTGAGATTGACAGATAGGTCCCACCGATATGTTTTCCAACCAGGCCCTGGCACAGATAGAGAGCGAAATCGCCAAGTACCCAGCGGAACGGAAACAATCCGCAGTCATGGCGGCGCTCACCATTGCCCAGCGTGAAAAGGGCTGGATCAGCGAGGAAGTAATGGGGTACGTGGCGCAACTGCTGGGGCTGCAGCCCATCCAGGTGGCCGAAGTGGCGACCTTCTACTCCATGTACGAACTGGAACCGGTCGGCCGCCATAAGATCAGCCTGTGCACCAACGTGTCATGCATGCTGCGCGGTTGCGGGGACATCGTCGCGCACCTCGAGAACAGGCTGGGGATCAGGATTGGCGAGACCACGACGGACGGCAGATTCACCCTCAAGGAGGTCGAGTGCCTGGCGGCCTGCGGCGGCGCGCCCATGATGCAGATCGGTGACGATTACTACGAAGACCTGACGCCGGAGCGGGTCGATGCCATCCTTGCCGAGTTGGAGTGACCACCATGCCGGAATTTCGCGTCTGCCTGCCTGACCCAAACGAGCCCGAGCCCTGGACCCTGGCCGCCTATCGCCGCGCGGGCGGCTATCAGGCCTGGGAGAAGATACTTGCCGAACGGACCCCGCAGGATGTCCTCATCGAGGAGATCAAGACCTCGAATCTGCGTGGCCGCGGCGGTGCTGGCTTTCCCACCGGGCTCAAAATGACTTTTATGCCGCGCAGCGCGCCGGGCCAGAAATACATCGTCTGTAATTCAGACGAGGGCGAGCCCGGCACCTTCAAGGACCGGGATATTCTGCGCTACAACCCACATGCCCTGATCGAGGGCATGGCGATCTCCGGCTACAGCATCGGCGCCACTATCGGCTACAACTACATCCGGGGTGAATTCATGGAGCCCTGTCGGCGTTTTCAGGGCGCGCTGGAGGAGGCCCGGGCGGCTGGCCTGCTGGGCAGGAACCTGAAGGGTTCCGGCGTCGACTTCGAACTGCAGGTGCACCTTGGCGCCGGCGCCTACATCTGCGGCGAGGAGACCGCGCTGCTGGAATCCGTAGAAGGCAAGAAGGGCCAGCCCCGTTTCAAGCCCCCGTTCCCGGCCCAGTACGGGCTGTTTGGCCGGCCCACGACGGTCAACAACACCGAGACCTTGGCCTCCCTGCCGGCGATCATCCGCAATGGCGGCCAGTGGTTCGCCGACCTCGGTAAGCCCAACAACGGCGGCACCAAGATCTTTTCAGTGTCGGGCCACGTCAACCGACCGGGCAATTTCGAGGTCCCGCTCGGCACCCCCTTCGTCGAACTGCTGGAAATGGCCGGCGGGGTGTGGCGTGGCAAGAAGCTGAAGGCGGTGATCCCGGGCGGGTCCTCGGTCCCGGTGGTGCCCGCCGATATCATCATGGGCTGCAATATGGATTACGACTCCCTGGCCAAGGCCGGCACCATGCTCGGGGCCGGTTCGGTAATGATCATGGACGAGGATACCTGCATGGTGAGAGTGCTGGAACGGATCTCCTATTTCTACTACGAGGAGTCCTGCGGCCAGTGCACCCCATGCCGTGAAGGAACCGGATGGCTTTACCGGGTCATCCACCGCATCCGCAGCGGCCGCGGCAAGCCCGAGGACCTGGACCTGCTGGTGGACATGGCCAACAAGATCGAGGGACGGACCATCTGTGCGCTGGGCGATGCGGCGGCATGGCCGGTGCAGAGTTTCATGAAACACTACCGCCATGAGTTTGCGGCGATGATCGACCAGGCCGGACGCAACCGGCGTGCCGCTTGAGGCCACCATGCCGACCATAGAAATAGACGGCAGGACGCTGGAAGCGGAAGCGGGTGAGATGGTCATCCAGGTGGCGGACCGCGCCGGCATCTACATCCCGCGCTTCTGCTACCACGACAAGCTCTCGATTGCCGCCAATTGCCGGATGTGTCTGGTGGAGGTCGAGAACGCGCCCAAGCCCCTGCCGGCCTGCGCCACCCCGGTGAGCGACGGCATGAAGGTGTTCACCGATTCGAAAACCGCGGTGGAGGCCCAGAAGGGCACCATGGAGTTCCTGCTCATCAATCATCCGCTGGACTGCCCGGTCTGCGACCAGGGTGGCGAGTGCCCGCTGCAGGATCAGGCCATGGGATACGGCAAGGACGTGTCACGTTTCAGCGAGCGAAAACGGGTGGTGGAGGACAAGGACATCGGCCCGCTGATTGCCACCGAGATGACCCGCTGCATACACTGCACCCGCTGCGTGCGTTTCGGCCAGGAGATCGCCGGCATCATGGAGCTGGGTGCCACCGGACGTGGAGAACACATGGAAATCGGCGCCTTCCTCGGCCGCAGTGTGGATTCAGAGGTGTCCGGTAATGTGATCGATCTGTGCCCGGTGGGCGCGCTCACCAGCAGGCCCTACCGGTTTGCCGCGCGGGCCTGGGAACTGGAGAACTGCGACAGCGTCAGCCCGCACGACTGCGTCGGCGCCAACCTCAATGTGCAGTCCGTCGGCGGCGTCGTCAAGCGCGTGCTGCCGCGTGTCAACGAAGCGGTCAACGAATGCTGGCTAGCGGACCGTGATCGTTACAGCTACGAGTCCTGTAACCATCCCCAGCGCCTCACTGCACCCATGCTGCGCGTAGACGGCACGTGGCAGGAGACCGACTGGGAGCATGCCCTGGAGTTCACGGCCAAGGGTCTGAGCCGGATTGCCAGCAAACACGGCGCGGAACAGCTGGGGGCGCTGGCTTCCCCCACCAGCACCCTGGAAGAGTTCTATCTGCTGCAGAAGCTGCTGCGATCCCTCGGCAGCCACAACGTCGACCACCGGCTGCGGCAGACGGACTTCAGCAACGACGACGTGGCGCCGATCTGTCCCACCCTGGGGGGCGCGATCGCGGAGCTGGGGCAACGCAAGGCGATATTGCTGGTGGGGTCGAATGTGCGTAAAGAGCAGCCCCTGCTGGGATTGCGGATACGCCAGGCGGCGCGGGGCGGTGCCGCAGTGATGGCGATCAACCCGCTGGATTACCATTTCCACTTCGCGCTGGCGCACAAACGCATCGTCCCGCCGGGCATGCTGGCGCAATCGCTGGCGCGGGTCGCCAAGGCCCTGTTCGGCGGACGACCCCTGCCCGCCGAAGTAGAGCAGTGGGCGGCCGGCGATCCGCTGACGGAAGAGCAGCAGATGGCGCGAGCGATCAAGGAGGCGGGCAGCGCCGGACAGGTGCTACTCGGCACGGGGGCCATTCAGCACAGGGATTACTCGGTACTGCACTCCCTGGCGCAGATTATCACCGAGCGGTCTGGTGCGGCGCTGGGCCTGTTGACCGAGGCCAACGGCGTCGGCGGCTGGCTGGCCGGCTGCGTACCTCATCGCGGCCCTAGTGGCAGTCCGGCCCTCGTGAAAGGGCGTGATGCGGCCACCCAGCTGAGCGACGGGCTGCGCGGATACCTGCTGTTCGGCGTCGAGCCCCTGGTGGACTGCGCGGACGGCCACAGGTCGGCGAACGCGTTGGCGGGAGCCGAATTCGTGGCCGCGGTGACGGCCTTCGACATCCGCCAGTCGACATCCGCCAATGTGCTGCTGCCGATGGCGCCATTCACCGAGAATGAAGGCACATTCGTCAACTGTCAGGCGACGGCGCAGCGGTTCTATGCTGCGGTCTCTCCGGCCGGAGACGCCAAACCGGGCTGGAAGATTCTTCGCGTGCTGGCAAATCACCTTGGCGCCGAGGGTTTCGATTACGTCACCGTGGACGATGTCAGGCAGCAGGTGCAGTGGCCGGAGGATATTCTGACCGCTGCGCTGGCCGAGATCCGGCTTGGCCCGCCGGGTGAGCGCAACGTCGAGAGTGCGATTGATCTGGAACGTGTCATCGACATACCGCTGTATCGGGTGGATGCCATGGTCCGGCGGGCCAGGGCTTTGCAGCACACGCAGGACAATCTGTCTCCGGCGGCGAACCTGAACGAAGGCCAGGCACGGCGACTGGGGGTGGCCGCCGGCGACGTGGTGACGGCCCACGGCAGCGCTGCCAATGTACAGCTGAAGGTTGCTATCGACGAACGCGTGCCGGACCAGTGCGTGTACATTCCGGCCGGATGGGAACAGACGGCGCCGCTGGGGGGCGCCGGGCTGATAAGGCTGGTGAGGTCATAACGTGGAACTGCTGCAAAGCCTTGTGGGCGGGCTGCCGGCGTGGATCCAGATCGGCCTCATCAACGTCGCCAAGATCGTGGTGATTCTGGTGCCGTTGATGCTGGCGGTCGCCTACCTGACGTTCGCCGAGCGCAAGATCATCGGTTACATGCAGGTCCGCATCGGGCCGAACCGCGTCGGGCCGCGCGGCTGGCTGCAGCCCATCGCCGATGCGCTGAAACTGCTGCTCAAAGAGGTCATCATCCCCACCAATTCCAATCGCTTCCTGTTTCTGCTGGCGCCGGTGCTGTCGATCACGCCCGCCCTGGCGGCCTGGGCGGTGATGCCGTTTTCCGACTCTATGGTGCTGGCGGACATCGATGCCAGCCTGCTCTACATCCTGGCCCTGACGTCGATGGGCGTCTACGGCGTCATTATTGCCGGTTGGGCGTCCAACTCCAAGTACGCATTTCTCGGCGCCATGCGCTCGGCGGCCCAGATCGTGGCCTACGAGATCGCCATGGGCTTCGCGTTGGTGGGTGTGCTGATGGCGGCCGGGAGCCTGAACCTGCGGGAGATCGTGCTGGCCCAGTCCGGCGGGCTCCACCAGTGGTACCTGTGGCCGCTGTTTCCACTATTCCTGGTCTATTTCATTTCCGGGGTGGCGGAGACCAACCGCGCGCCTTTTGACGTCGCAGAAGGCGAGTCGGAGATCGTCGCCGGGTTTCATGTCGAATACTCGGGCATGACCTTCGCCATATTTTTCCTGGCGGAGTACGCCAACATGATACTGATCGCGGCGCTGACCGCGGTGATGTTTCTCGGCGGTTGGCACGCGCCGATAGATACCGGCTTCACCGTGGTACCGCCGATGCTCTGGTTCGTGGGCAAGATTGCCTTCGTTCTGTTCTTTTTTCTCTGGTTGCGCGCCACCTTCCCGCGCTATCGCTATGACCAGATCATGCGGCTGGGCTGGAAGGTGTTCATACCGGTCACCCTGGTGTGGATCGGCGTGATCGGTTTTTTCACGTTTTTCACGCCCGTCGGGCACTGGTTTCACTAGGAGCGGCGCATGGGTGTTCCAATGAAGAATTATCTGCAGAGTTTCCTCTTGTGGGAACTGGTCAAGGGTCTGCGAGTGACCGGCCGGCATTTGTTCTCGCGCAAGATCACGGTGCAATATCCAGACGAGAAGACACCGAAATCCCCCCGCTTCCGCGGACTCCATGCGCTGCGGCGGTATCCCAACGGGGAGGAGCGCTGCATTGCGTGCAAGCTCTGCGAGGCCGTCTGCCCGGCGCTTGCCATTACCATCGATTCGGAGGAGCGGGAGGACGGTACCCGCCGCACCACGCGCTATGATATCGATCTCTTCAAGTGCATCTATTGCGGGTTTTGTGAAGAGGCGTGCCCGGTGGACTCCATCGTCGAGACCCACATACACGAGTTTCATTTCGAGAATCGGGGCGAAAACATCATCACCAAGGAGCAGTTGCTGGCCATAGGGGACAAATACGAACAGGAAATTGCGGCGGCCCGCGCGGCGGACGCGCCGTACAGGTAGAATCGCCTCGCGCCGGCTACACGGGTAACGCGCGGCGGTTGCGGAAAGGGGCCTGCGGTCTGCAGCCGTATCGGGTGCAGGTGTAGCGGGGAGCGGGAAAACGAATAACTAACGCACGACATGTCTTTTACGCAGCTGACGTTTTACTTTTTCGCCGCCGTGCTGGTGTTCGCGGCGACCATGGTCGTTACCATACGCAACCCGGTCAAGGCCGCGTTGTTCCTGGTGCTCGCGTTCTTCAGCGCCGCCTGCGTCTGGATGACCCTGGAGGCGGAGTTCCTCGCCATCGTCCTGGTGCTGGTGTACGTGGGCGCGGTGATGGTGCTGTTCCTGTTCGTGGTCATGATGCTGGATATAAACCTGGCCCGCATGCAGGAAGGCTTTACCCGCTACCTGCCCGTGGGCGCCCTGGTGGCGGCGTTGCTCGTCGTCGAATTGGTGCTGGTGCTGGGCGGCAGTTTCGGCAGCGAGCAGCTGCCGCGCCCGGCCGCCCAGGGCGCGGATTACAGCAACACGCGGGAGTTGGGCGGCGTGCTGTATACGACCTATGTCTACCCCTTCGAGATTGCCGCGGTCATCCTGCTGGTGGCTATCATCGCCGCCATTGTCCTGACCCTGCGCAAGCGCCCGGACACTAAGTACCAGGATCCGGCGAAACAGATCTCGGTGCGGAAGGAAGATCGCGTGCGCCTGGTGAAGATGCCGGCGGAACGACGCCGCCAGGGAGACTGACCGTGATCCCTCTGTCCCATTACCTCATCCTCGGCGCCATACTGTTCGCCCTCAGCATGGTCGGGATCTTTCTCAACCGCAAGAACGTGGTGATCCTGCTGATGGCGATCGAGCTGCTTCTGCTGGCGGTCAATATGAACTTTGTGGCCTTCTCGCATTACCTGCAGGACCTGTCGGGACAGGTGTTCGTGTTCTTTATCCTGACGGTGGCGGCCGCTGAATCCGCGATCGGGCTGGCGATCATCATTGTGCTGTTCCGCAGTCGGCGGTCCATCAACGTCGAGGACCTGGACAGCCTCAAGGGATGACGATGATCAGGAACATGCAACTCGTTTACCTCGCCATACCGCTGGTCTGCCTCGCGGCATCCCTGGTGGCCGGCTTGTTCGGCCCCCGCATCGGCCGTGCCGGCGCCCACAGCGTGACCATACTGGGCGTCGCCTTGGCGTTCGTCCTGTCCGTGGTGGTGTTCCTCGACGTGCACGCGGGCAACCGTTTCAACGGCAGCATATATACCTGGGCGTTGAGCGGCGGTGTGCCCTTCGAGATCGGTTTCCTTATTGACGAGCTCAGTGCGTTGATGATGGTGGTGGTCACCTTCGTGTCCCTGATGGTGCACATCTACACCATCGGCTATATGCACGATGACCCCGGTTACCAGCGTTTCTTCAGCTACATCTCGCTGTTCACGTTCTCCATGTTGATGCTGGTGATGTCGAATAACTTCCTGCAGCTTTTCTTCGGCTGGGAAGCCGTGGGCCTGGTTTCCTACCTGCTGATCGGGTTCTGGTTCAAGAAGGAGTCCGCCATCGCCGCCAATCTGAAGGCGTTCGTGGTGAACAGGGTGGGTGACTTCGGGTTCCTGCTGGGCATCGCCGCCGTGCTGTACGTTTTCGGAACGCTGGATTACGCCGCCGTATTCGCCTCGGCCCCGGATGCCGTTGCCTTGCAGTTCCGGTTCCTCGGCGGCGACATGACCTGGATGACCGCTATCTGCCTGCTGCTGTTCGTCGGCGCCATGGGCAAGTCGGCGCAGGTGCCCCTGCACGTGTGGCTGCCGGACTCGATGGAGGGCCCGACTCCCATCTCGGCGCTGATCCATGCCGCCACCATGGTGACGGCGGGCATCTTCATGGTGGCGCGGATGTCGCCGCTGTTCGAACTTTCCGAGACCGCGCTCACGGTGGTCATGACGATCGGCGCCATCACCGCCTTTTTCATGGCCCTGATCGGCATGGTCCAGAACGATATCAAGCGCGTGGTCGCCTACTCGACCCTGTCCCAGCTCGGCTACATGACGGTGGCTCTGGGCGCCTCCGCCTATGCGGCCGGGATTTTCCACCTGGGCACCCACGCCTTCTTCAAGGCGCTGCTGTTCCTCGCCGCCGGCTCCGTCATCATTGCGCTCCACCACCAGCAGGACATGCGCAAGATGGGCGGCCTCGGCCGGGTCATGCCGATAACGTTTCTCACCGCCTGGATCGGCACGATTGCGCTGATCGGTCTGCCCCCATTTTCCGGGTTCTTCTCCAAAGATGCCATCATCGAGGCCGTGCATGCCTCGACGCTGCCCTCCGCCGGGCTTGCCTGGCTGGCCCTGACGGCGGGCACCTTCGTCACGTCCTTCTACAGCTTCCGGCTGCTGTTCATGACCTTCCACGGTAAGCCGCGCATGGACAAGGAGACCTTGCGGCACGCCAAGGAGTCCCCCTGGGTGGTGACAGTTCCGCTGGTGCTGCTGGCGATTCCGTCGATGATCGCCGGGGCCCTGTACGTGGAGCCGGCGCTGTTCGGTGACCTGTTCGGTGACTCTCTGTTCGTGCTGCCTGAACACGACACCCTGGCGCGCATCGGCGCCGCCTACGAGGGTAAGCATGGTATAGAGCTGGTGCTCAGCATGATCCTGCACGGTGCCCTGCAACCGCCGGTAATCCTGACCCTGCTGGGGGCGGTCACCGCCTGGTTCCTCTATATCAAGCGGCCGGACCTGCCGGACACGCTGGTCCGGCGTTTCTCCGCAATCCACGGCATGCTGATGCGCAAGTACGGGTTCGATGAGTTCTACGAGCGCGTGTTTGCCGGCGGTGCCCGCCGCATCGGCCACGCCTTCTGGCAGACCGGAGACGCGCGCCTGATCGACGGCCTGATGGTCAACGGGACGGCGCGCTCGGTGGGTTGGATTTCCGGCATCGTGCGGCACATCCAGAGCGGCTACGTTTATACCTATGCCTTCGCCATGATCCTTGGTCTGGTGGTGCTGCTGACCTGGATGCTGTGGAGCTGACGTTTATGGACGGACATCTTCTCAGCATGCTGATCTGGCTGCCGATCCTCGGCGGGGTGACGGTGCTTGCCACCGGCCCCGATACCAACGCACCGGTGGCGCGCAAGCTGAGCCTCGGGATCTCGGTGGCGGCAGTCCTGCTGAGCCTGCCCCTGTACACGGGCTTCGACAAAACCACCGCGGCGATGCAGTTCATCGAACACGCGAGCTGGGTACGCACCTTCAACATCTACTACTCGCTGGGTGTGGACGGCATCTCCATGCCCCTGATATTGCTCACCACCGCCCTCACCCCGATCGTGGTGATCGCTGGCTGGGAGGTGATCCAAGAGAAAGTCGCCCAGTACATGGCGGCGTTCCTGGTCATGGAGGGACTGATGATCGGCGTCTTCTCGGCCGTGGACGCGGTGCTGTTCTATGTGTTCTGGGAAGGCATGCTGATCCCGATGTTCATCATCATCGGCATCTGGGGCGGTCCGAACCGCATCTACGCCACCATCAAGTTCTTTCTCTACACGCTGCTCGGCTCGCTGCTGATGCTGGTGGCGTTCCTTTATCTGTATCACCAAAGCGGCAGCTTCAGCATTCTCGAATACCACACGCTACCGCTGGACATCAACACCCAGATCCTGCTGTTCATAGCGTTCTTCGCCGCCTTCGCGGTCAAGGTGCCGATGTTCCCGGTGCATACCTGGCTGCCGGACGCCCACGTCGAGGCCCCGACCGGAGGTTCGGTAATCCTGGCCGCCATCTTATTGAAGATGGGCGCCTACGGGTTTCTGCGTTTCTCTCTGCCCATCCTGCCGGACGCCAGCCACGCGCTGGCGGGTTTCATGATCACGCTCTCGCTGATTGCCGTGGTCTACATCGCGCTGGTGGCGCTGGTGCAGGAGGACATGAAAAAGCTCATCGCCTACTCCTCGATCGCCCACATGGGTTTCGTCACCCTGGGCTTTTTCATCTTCAGTGCCCAGGGCATCGAAGGCGGCCTGATCCAGATGATCTCCCACGGCTTCATTTCCGGCGCCCTGTTCCTGTGCGTAGGCGTGCTCTACGACCGCGTCCATTCGCGGCAGATCTCGAGTTACGGTGGCGTGGCCAACACCATGCCGGTGTTCGCATCCTTCATGATGCTGTTCGCCATGGCCAATTCCGGGCTGCCGGGCACGTCCGGTTTCGTGGGCGAGTTCCTGGTGATACTGGCGGCCTTCCAGGTCAACGCCTGGTATGCGGTCCTGGCGGGGACCACGCTGATATTCGGTGCCGCCTATACCCTGTGGATGTACAAGCGCGTGATCTTCGGTGATGTGGCGAACAAGGAGGTGGAGAAACTGCAGGACGTGTCGACCCGGGAAGTGGTGTTTCTGGCGCTGCTGGCGATCTTGGTGCTGGGCATGGGGGTGTGGCCGTATCCGTTCCTGGAGGTCATGCACGTTTCGGTGGAAAACCTAGTCGTCCAGGCGACAGCGTCGAAATTGTGACGGGATATCGATCATGAGCTTCGACTTTCAAGCGATATTACCTGAACTTTTCGTCTTCACCGTGGCCAGCATCGTACTGGTGGTAGACCTCTACCTGCCGGCGGAACGCCGCGGCATCAGCTACGGTTTGAGCTTGGTCGCCCTGGCGGGCGGGGCAATGCTGGCTGCCGCCGGCTTCGGCGGGCAGCCAGAGATCACCCTCAACGGCATGTTCATCGATGATGCCTTTGCCGACCTGGTCAAGGCGGCGGTGTGCCTGGTGACGCTGGTGGTATTCGTGTACTCCCGTGACTACGCTGCCCAGCGCGGGTTCTACCAGGGCGAGTATTTCGTGCTCGGGCTTTACTCGGTGGTGGGCATGATGGTTATCGCCTCGGCCAACAACATGCTGGTGCTATACATGGGGCTGGAACTGATGTCTTTATGTCTGTACGCGCTGGTCGCGTTTCAGCGCGACTCGAGTCTCGCCACGGAGGCGGCCATGAAGTACTTCGTGTTGGGCGCACTGGGATCTGGGATGCTCTTGTATGGCATGTCGATACTCTACGGTCTGACCGGCACCCTGGACATCGGCGCCCTGCGCGAGGCGGTGGCCAAACAATCCCCGGACAACCTGGCCCTGGTCCTGGGCCTGGTTTTCGTGCTGGTGAGCCTGGCCTTCAAGCTTGGCACCGTGCCGTTCCATATGTGGGTACCGGACGTTTATCACGGCGCGCCCACCTCGTCCACCATGCTGGTGGGCGCCGCCCCCAAGATCGCCGGACTGGCGATGATCATCCGGCTGCTGGTGGGCGGACTGGAGGACCTGCACCTGCTGTGGCGGGACATGCTTATCGTGCTGTCGGTGCTGTCGATAGGCATCGGCAATCTGATCGCCATCGCCCAGGTCAATTTCAAGCGCATGCTCGCTTATTCCGCGATCTCCCACATGGGCTTCATGCTGCTGGGCGTGCTTGCCGGCACCACCAACGGCTACAGTTCGGCACTGTTCTACAGCCTGGTCTACGCCGTCAGCAGCATGGGGGCGTTCGGTATGATCGTGCTGCTGTCCCGGGCAGGGTTCGAGGCGGATCTGCTCGACGACCTGACCGGGCTGAACAGGCGCCACCCGTGGTACGCCTTCCTGCTGCTGCTGCTGATGGTGTCGATGGCCGGTGTACCGCCCACCATCGGCTTCTTCGCCAAGCTCTCGGTAATCCAGGCGGTGGTCGAGGCTGACCTGGTCTGGCTGGCGGTGCTGGCGGTGTTGTTCGCCGTGGTCGGGGCCTTTTACTACCTGCGCGTCATCAAGATCATGTACTTCGACGCACCGGTCGAGGAACCGCGCCCGGTGGAAGCGGCCGCGGGTCTGCGTTTCGTGATCAGCACCAACGCCTGCGCCATGGTACTGCTGCTCCCCTTCATCGGGCCAATCCAGGAGGTCTGCATTCGCGCCATCGAGAGCCTGGCCCGCTGAGGACCGTAACGCGCCTGGGCAATAATCCGGCGCAAGTGTCTAAGCGCCGACAATTCAAATAGTTGCGAGCCGGTCGCTTGAATCCGGTTACGGCCTGCGCTAGACTACGCCACCTCGTTGCGGGGTGGAGCAGTCTGGCAGCTCGTCGGGCTCATAACCCGAAGGTCGTAGGTTCAAATCCTACCCCCGCTACCAATTTGTGCACGCGCACGAATCTACGGCCCCGCTAGAAGCGGGGTTTTGTGTTTTTGCACACGAGCGAGTTTGGCCGGGCCACAGAGTAAGGTGCGTGGTGGCGCGCGGAACGGCCTGGGACCAGGAATGCTTAGTACCGGAAGTGGGCCCCGCGCCCGCTTTTTTATTGTAATGGTCGCAAAGGCAAATGCTGACGGATATCAGGCTGCACGATCTGCTGGAACCGGGCGCGCGGGCACTGGGTTTCGACATTCTGGCGGTGGAGAGATCGGGGCGAGGCAGGTCCACCGTGCTGCGCGTCTACATAGACGGCCCCGACGGGGTTACGGTGGACGATTGCGCAAAAGTGAGCCGGCAACTGAGCGCGATCCTGGATGTCGAGGACCCGATCCCCGACCACTATACGCTTGAGGTATCCTCGCCCGGTCTCGACAGGCCGTTGAGCAAGCGCGAGCACTTCGAGGCCGTGGTGGGTGAGCGGGTAAAGCTGAAGACCCATAACCTGGTCGAAGGGCGAAGGCGCTTCGACGGCCTGCTCCAGGCGGTTGACGGCGACAGTGTGACGGTGGACGTGGACGGCGAGGTTTATCGGCTTGCCTTCAGCGATATCGCGAAGGCGCGGTTGGCGCCGGATTATGACGAACTGAGAAGAGAACTGTAGGGTCCTAGGCAAAACTTATGGCAAACGAGATCTTGTTAATGGCGGACGTGTTGTCGCGCGAGAAGGGCGTCGAAAAGGATGTCATCTTCCAGGCTATCGAGGCGGCGCTGGCCACGGCGACGCGGAAGCGTCACCGGGAGGACATCGAGGCGCGGGTCGCCATCCATCACGATACCGGGGACTACGATACCTTCCGTCGCTGGGAGGTGATAGATGATGAGGAGGAGCTGGAGTTTCCGAGCCGCCAGATCCGCCTTACCCAGGCCAAGCTGGAACATGCCGATATAGAAGTCGGGGACTTCGTGGAGGAACCTCTGCAACCGGTCGAGTTCGGACGTATCGCCGCCCAGGCCGCCAAGCAGGTGATCATGCAGAAGGTGCGTGAAGCAGAACGCGAACGCATCGTTGCCGAGTACCAGCCCCGCGAGGGTGAGATGATATCGGGTGTCGTGAAGCGAATCGAACGCGGCGACGCCGTGGTCGACATCGGCGGCGCCGAGGCGACGCTGAGTAAGTCGGGCATGATACCCCGTGAGGGGCTGAGACCGGGCGATCGCATACGGGCCATCCTGCGCGAGGTTCGCCCCGCCGTGCGAGGGCCCCAGTTATTCCTGGACCGCATATCGTCGAACCTGCTGGTCCAGCTTTTTCAGCTCGAAGTCCCGGAGGCCGGCGAAGGCATCATCGAGATACTCAGTGCGGCGAGGGACCCGGGCTTGCGGGCCAAGATCGCGGTCAGGTCGAACGACCCCAAGATCGACCCGGTAGGGGCCTGCGTCGGTATCCGGGGATCGCGCGTGCAGAGCGTATCCAACGAGATCGCCGGCGAGCGGGTGGACATCATCAAGTGGTTCGACGACCCGGCACAGTTCGTGATCAACGCCCTGGCACCGGCGGAGGTGGAGTCCATCATCGTCGATGAGGAGACCAACGCGATGGACGTGGTGGTGGATGAAAACCAGTTGTCCCAGGCCATCGGGCGCGGTGGCCAGAATGTGCGGCTCGCCTCCGAGTTGACGGGCTGGGAGATCAACATCATGACCGACCAGGAAGCGGTGGAAAAGGCGGAGAGCGAGTCGGTGGAAGTGCGCGACATGCTCATGAAGCAGTTGGATGTCGATGAGGACGTGGCCGCGATCCTGGTGCAGGAGGGATTCACCTCACTGGAGGAGGTGGCCTACGTGCCGAAGCCGGAACTGATGGAAATCGAGGAATTCGACGAGGACCTGGTCGACGAACTGCGCCGCCGTGCGGAGGACGCACTGGTAACACGGGCTATCGTCCAGGAAGAGGCCCTTAAGCTGGCGGCCCCCGAGCAGGACCTGGTGGAGATGGATGGCATGGACGACGACACGGCGCGCCTGTTGGCCAGCCATGGCATCAAGAGCATGGAAGACCTGGCCGACTGCGCCGTGGATGAACTGCTGGAAATACCGGGCTTCGAAAAGGCGCGGGCCGAGGAACTCATCATGACTGCTCGCGCGCCCTGGTTCGCGGAAGCGGAAAACGAACCGGCGGGCTAACGCGGGAGAGAACATGTCGCAGATTACCGTGAAGAATTTCGCCGATCAGATCGGCGTGGGCACCGATAAGCTTCTGCAGCAACTGACTGACGCGGGCATCGACGGTAAGCAATCCGAGGATTTGCTCACCGATGACGAGAAGGTCGCGCTGCTGAGTTATCTGCGCGGTGACGTGACGATCGCCACGGCCGCGCCGAAGCGCAACAAGATCACGCTGAAACGAAAGACCGCCAGTGAGATCAAACAGACGTCGCGCACCGGCGCGGCGCGGACCATCCACGTGGAGGTGCGCAAGCGGCGCACATTCGTCAAGCGCGGTGTGCTGGCGGAAGAAGAGCGCAAGGAACGCGAGGCGCGCGTAGCGGAGGAAGAAGAGCAGCGCCAGCAAGAAGCGCGGGCGGCCGAGGAAGCGGCCAGGCAGGCTGCCGAGACCGAGACGGTAACGGAAGCGGAGCCGCTAACCGAAGTTGAACCCTTGACCGAAGCCGAACCGCCGGCCGAGCCGGAGCCGGCTGCCGCCGAGGCCGTCGAGGCAGAGCCCGAAGCCGCGGCCGAAGAGGTGGCCGAAGAGGTGGCCGCGCAGCCGGAGCCGGTGGCACCGGCCCCGGAACCCGCGCCCCCACCGGCGGCGGAGAAGAAGGGCCGGCGCGGCGAGCGAGAGCCGCGACCGGGGCGTGGCAAACGCGACGAACTGCACGTGGCGGAAAACCGCAGGGGCCGACGCAAGCGCGAGGTGCACAGACCCAAAAAGGTCCGCACCAGCACTAGCGGTCAGCACGCCTTTGAGCGGCCCACCGCGCCGGTGAAGCGGGAATTGAACATCCCGGAAACCATCACCGTGGGGGAACTGGCCCAGGCCATGTCGGTGAAAGCGGCCGATCTCATCAAGGTCATGATGCAGATGGGCTCCATGGTCACCATCAACCAGGTGCTTGATCAAGATACCGCCATCCTGGTGGTGGAGGAGATGGGTCACACCGCATCCGCCGCCGCCCCGGACGACCCGGAGGCGCGCCTGCTGCGGGAGCAGGAGGAGCCCGGCGGCGCGATCGACCAGGCGCCGCGGCCGGCGGTGGTTACCGTGATGGGCCACGTCGACCACGGCAAGACTTCGCTGCTCGACTTCATCCGCAAGGCCAAGGTTGCGGCCGGCGAGGCCGGCGGCATCACCCAGCACATCGGTGCTTACCGAGTAAAGACCGACAAGGGCGTGATCACCTTCCTCGATACCCCGGGCCACGAGGCCTTCACCGCGATGCGGGCACGCGGCGCCCAGGCCACCGACCTGGTAATCCTGGTGGTGGCGGCGGACGACGGCGTCAAACCGCAGACGGTCGAGGCGATACATCATGCCCGCAACGCCCAGGTTCCCATCGTGGTGGCGATCAACAAGATCGATAAGGAAGACGCTGACCTGGACCGAGTCAAACAGGACCTGGCGACCCAGGACGTGATACCGGAAGAGTGGGGCGGTGAGGTGCTGATGGTGCCGGTGTCGGCGAAGACCGGACAGGGCGTCGACGATCTGCTCGACAGCATACTGCTGCAGGCGGAACTGCTCGACCTGCAGGCCGGGACCACCGGCCCCGCGGCCGGCCTGGTGGTGGAAGCACGCTTGGACAAGGGCCGCGGGCCGGTGGCCACGGTGCTGGTGCAGAAGGGCACCCTGCACAACGGCGACACTATCCTGGCCGGACGCGAGACCGGCCGCGTGCGGGCCATGTCCGATGAAGCAGGCAAGCGCATCAAGGAGGCCGGACCGGCGACCCCGGTCGAGATCCAGGGCCTTTCCGGGGTGCCCACTGCCGGCGACGAGGTGCTGGTGGTGAGCGACGAGCGCAAGGCGCGTGAGATCGCCCTGTTCCGTCAGGGTAAACACAAGGAGGTCAAGCTGGCGCGGCAGCAGGCGGCGAAGCTGGAAAACATGTTCCAACAGATGGACGAGGGCGCGGTGAAGTCCCTCAACCTGCTGGTGAAGGCGGACGTGCAGGGCTCGGTGGAGGCACTCACCGAATCGCTGGAAAAACTGAGCACGGACGAGGTGCGGGTCAAGGTTGTGCACGGCATGGTGGGCGGCATCAACGAGTCGGACGTCAACCTGGCGCTGGCGTCCAATGCCATCATCGTGGGGTTCAATGTGCGCGCCGATGCCGCCGCGCGTCGGTTGATCGAGAGCGAGGGCGTGGACGTGCATTACTACAACGTCATCTATGACGTGGTGGACGAGGTGAAGGCGGCGATGTCGGGCATGCTCAGCCCGGAGATCAAGGAGGAAATGCTCGGCCATGCGGAGGTGCGGGAAGTGTTCAGGGCGCCCCGGATCGGCACCATTGCCGGCTGTTTCGTCACCGAGGGCGTCATCCAGCGCAACCAGAGTGTACGGGTTCTGCGCGACAACGTGGTGATCTTCGAAGGCCAGATCGACTCGCTGCGGCGTTTCAAGGAGGACGTGGCTGAAGTGAAGGCAGGGCTGGAATGCGGCATCGGTGTAAAGAACTACAACGATATCAAGGAGGGGGATCAGCTGGAGGTCTTCAAGACGGTTGAAGTCAGGCCGAAGCTGTAGCCGCAGCCATGCCCAGGGACTTCAGTCGGACGCGCCGGGTCGGTGAATTGCTGCAGCGCGAACTGGCGCGCCTGATCGGCAATGAACTCAGCGATCCGCGCGTCAGGCTGGTCACGGTGACGGCGGTGGAGGTGAGCAAGGACCTGCGCCATGCCAAGGTGTTCGTGACCCAACTGGGCAGCGACGAGCAGCAGACGGCGGCGATCCGCTCGCTGGGCCATGCCGCCGGCTACCTGCGCCGCGAACTGAGCCACGTGCTGGACCTGAAAGTGGTGCCGCAGTTGCATTTCGAATACGACACCAGCGTCGAGCGCGGCGTCGCCCTGAGCCGGTTGATAGAAGCTTCGCTAAGCCGCGAAAAAGATCGCAACGATCATTGAGGACGAGCCTTGGGACGCCGGTCGAGACATTCACGTGGCCGTGATGTGAGCGGCATGCTGCTGCTGGACAAGCCAGCCGGCATCACCTCCAATGCTGCGCTGCAGGGGGTCAAGGCGGCGTTCAAGGCGCGCAAGGCAGGACATACCGGCAGCCTGGATCCCATCGCCACCGGGTTGTTACCGCTCTGTTTCGGCGAGGCCACCAAGCTGTCAGGATTCCTGCTGGACGCGGACAAGTATTACGACACGGTGGTTAAGCTGGGTGAGGCCACCGATACCGGAGATGCCGAGGGGACGGTCACGTCGCGACGCGACGTCCGCTTCAGCGATGGCGAACTGCAGCGGGCGCTGGATGCTTTTCGCGGCGAATTCGACCAGGTGCCACCCATGTACAGCGCGGTGAAAAGACACGGTCAGCCGCTCTACAAGCTGGCGCGACAGGGTGTGGAAGTGGAGCGGGAGCCGCGCCGCGTCACCGTATCCGAACTCGAATGCGAGCGCCCGGACCCGCTGCGCCTGGTTCTGCGCATGCAATGCTCGAGCGGTTTCTACGTGCGCGGGCTGGCGCACGAGCTGGGTGAGGTTTTACGATGCGGCGGTCACGTGGAATCCCTGCGTCGTACCGGCGTCGGCGCCTTCCGGGTCGAGGACGCGGTAAGCATGGAGACGGTGCGCGCCGCCGAGTCGCTGGCGGAGCTGGACCGGCTGCTGCTGCCCAGCGAGCAGGGGCTGCAACACCTGCCCGGGGTCACGCTGTCGGCCGACGCGGCGTTCTACCTGTGTCGGGGTCAGCCGGTGCGCGCCGCCGACCTGCCCGAGCGCGGCTGGGTGCGCCTGTACGCTGAGCAGGCGGGTTTCCTCGGCGTCGGCAAGGTTATGGACGATGGACGGGTGGCCCCGAAGCGCTTGTTCCAGCTGGTGTAAGGAGATGTTTTGTTTATTTAATCTCCGTGTTGCGCGGCGCCTATTCGCTCGGTTGTGAGCAGGGGTGGGTGCAGTTAGAATACGCGGGCTTTTGAGGCTAGACAGAAGAGAATTCAAGAGGAAATACAATGGCATTATCCGCCGAACAGAAGGCGCAAGTTGTCGGTGACTACCGGCTGTCGCATTCGGACACCGGTTCCACCGAAGTGCAGGTCGCGTTGATGACCGCACGCATCGAGGATCTTACCTCTCATTTCAAGACCCACATTCATGATCACCATTCCCGCCAGGGACTGCTGCGGCTGGTCAATCGACGCCGCAAGCTGCTCGACTACCTGAAGAGCCGGGATGTTGAGCGTTATCGCAACTTGATTGGCCGTCTCGGCCTGCGCCGGTGAGGAAGGAGAGGAACGTGAAACATGTCATCAAGACCTTCCAGTACGGTCGTCATCTGTTCAAACTGGAAACCGGCGAGATTGCTCGCCAGGCAACGGGCGCGGTAGTCGCCAGCTGTGGCGACACCTCGGTGCTGGTCACCGTGGTGGCGCAGAAGGACTCGCGGCCGCGGGACTTCTTTCCGCTGACGGTGGATTTCGAGGAACGCACCTATGCCGCGGGCCGCATCCCCGGCGGGTTCTTTCGCCGCGAAGGCCGGCCATCGGAAAAGGCCATCCTTACCTGCCGGCTGATCGACCGCCCGGTCCGTCCTTTGTTCCCGAAGGGTTTCACCAACGAGGTGCAGATTATCGCCACCGTGATGTCGATAGATCCGGATATCGATCCTGACGTGGTAGCCATGATCGGCGCATCGGCGGCGCTGGAGATCTCGGGCCTGCCTTTCAAGGGCCCCATCGGCGCCGCCCGCGTCGGCTACGTAGACGGCGGATACGTGCTCAATCCCGGCATCACTGAACTCGCCGAGAAATCCAAGCTCAACCTGGTGGTGGCGGGGACCCTGAGCGCGGTGCTGATGGTGGAGTCGGAAGCCGACGTACTGAGCGAGGACGAGATGCTCGGCGCGGTGCTGTTCGGTCACGAGCACCTGCAGACCGCCATCGAGAACATCAAAGCGCTGGCGCGGGATGCCGGGATGCAGCCCTGGGACTGGCAACCGGCAGAACCCGACACCACGCTCATCGAGCGGGTCGCCGCCGCCGCTGCGCTGGACATCGAGGCCGCCTACCGGATCCCGGAGAAGCAGCAGCGCCAGGATCAACTGGCGGGAATCCGCGAGGCGGTGCTGGCAGAACTCACCGGCGAGGACACGCCGCCGGAGGGAACGGACGCCGTCAAGGGCCACATCAAGGAGATCGAGAAGTCGGTGGTGCGCGGGCGTATCCTGGCCGGTGAACCGCGCATTGACGGCCGTGACAATCGTACCGTGAGGCCTATCAGCATCCGCGTCGGCACGCTGCCGCGCACCCACGGTTCGGCCCTGTTCACCCGCGGCGAAACCCAGGCCATCGTTACCACGACCCTGGGTACCGAACGCGACGCCCAGATCATCGACGCGCTGGAAGGGGAGAGCCGCGAGCGCTTCATGCTGCATTACAACTTCCCGCCTTTCTGCGTCGGCGAGACCGGCCGTGTCGGGTCGCCCAAGCGGCGCGAAATCGGCCACGGCAAGCTTGCCAAGCGTGCCCTCGGGGCGGTGTTGCCGTCCATGATCGATTTTCCCTACGTGCTGCGCGTGGTGTCCGAGATCACCGAGTCGAACGGCTCCAGTTCCATGGCCACCGTCTGCGGCGCCAGTCTGTCGCTGATGGACGCGGGCGTGGACGTGAAGGGTCCGGTGGCCGGGGTGGCCATGGGTTTGATCAAGGAAGGCGACCGCTACGCGGTGCTGACCGACATCCTGGGCGACGAGGACCACCTCGGTGACATGGATTTCAAGGTGGCGGGCACGCCGGACGGCGTCACCGCTCTGCAGATGGACATCAAGATAGACGGCATCACCAAGGAGATCATGCACGCCGCGCTGGAACAGGCGCGGGAAGGACGACTGCATATCCTGGGCGAGATGGCCAAGGTGATCGACAAGCCGCGCAGCGAGATGTCGGAGCACGCCCCGCGCATCATCACTATCACGGTGCCGGTGGACAAGATCCGCGACGTAATCGGCAAGGGGGGCGTTACCATACGCGCCATCTCCGAGGAGACCGGCACCACTATCGACATTTCCGACGACGGCACGGTGAAGATCGCCTCGGTGGACAATGCCGCCGGTCAGGAGGCAAAGCGCCGCATCGAGGAGATCACCGCTGACGTCGAGGTTGGCAAGATCTACGAGGGTCGGGTCGTGAAGCTGATGGATTTTGGTGCCTTCGTCAACATCCTGCCCGGCCGCGACGGCCTGGTGCACATCTCGCAGATCTCGCAGCAGCGGGTCGAGAACGTCAGCGACATGCTGTCGGAGGGCGACATAGTGCGTGTGAAGGTGCTGGAGGTCGACAAGCAGGGACGCATCCGCTTGAGCATCAAGGCGCTGGACGACGCCGCCTGAATACCCCCATGCCACGGCATGCAGAAAGGGGCCGCGGGCCCCTTTTTTGTTGGCCGGCGCCATGAGGGTGCTGCTGCAGCGGGTGAGTTCGGCGGCGGTACGCGTGGATGCGGAGACGGTGGGCGCCATCGGCCGCGGGCTGTTGCTGCTGGTGGGTTTCGGACGCGGCGACGATGCCCGGCTGCTGGCGCCGATGGCGGACAAGGTGACCGGCCTCAGGGTGTTCCCCGACCCGGGCGGACGGTTGCAGCACTCGGTGTTGGACATCCAGGGCGGCGTGCTGGCGGTGCCGCAGTTCACCCTTTACGGCAGCACGCGACGCGGCCGCCGGCCCGAATTCACCGCGGCCCTGGAACCGGCCGCCGCCAGTGGATTGTTCGCGCGCTTTGTCGATGCCCTGGCGGCCACCGGTCTGGATAAGCTGGAGAGCGGCCGCTTCGGCGCGCAGATGTCCGTGCAGCTGGTCAACGACGGTCCGGTGACCCTGCTGCTGGAGCGCTGAAAGCGCTATGGGGGTGCCCGCGGCTTTCCAAGCCCACCGCGACAGGGCACAATCCACCGAACACGAGGCCGGCAAATACGACCGCCGGCGTAATTGACGAGGAGGTTTGGCGGTGAGCAAAGAGAGCAAAGTGGCGGACCCCGTCGAGTTGGACCCGAAAGAGGCCTACGAGATGTTACAGAGCAACCCGCAGGCGGTGCTCATAGACATTCGGTCGACCATGGAACACCTGATGATCGGCCACCCGCGGGACGCCATCCATATCGCCTGGTTGGACGAACCCGACTGGGAACCGAACCCCCGCTTCGTATCCCAGGTGCGCGAGGTGATGCTGGGCGGCCTGCTGGGCGCCGAGGAGAGCAATCCACCCAGCGTCGTCCTCATCTGCCGCAGCGGGCGCCGCTCGGTGGAGGCCGGGCACAAACTCATCGAGTCCGGCATGACCAACGTCTACCACGTGTCGACCGGCTTCGAGGGACCGCTGGACGCGGACCACCACCGCAGTACCAAAGCGGGCTGGCGCCACGACGGTCTGCCCTGGCAGCAGTGCTGAACGCCGTGCCCGCCGACCGGGGCCGGCGCGGTCCGCGGAAATAACGGGACCAAGCAGGCGGCGGTGCCCGGGCCGGGCACCGCCGGGCGAGCTTACCGCTTAGAGCCGCTCGATCACCGCGTCGGTGAATTCCTGGGTGCTGCTGTCACCGCCCAGATCGCGGGTCACCCGGTCGTGGGTGGCGATCACGTCGCGGATGGCGCGCCGGATGCGCTTGGCATGCTTGGGCATCTCCAGATGGTCCAGCATCAGCGCCGCGGCCAGGACCAGCGCCGAGGGATTGGCCAGTTGCTGGCCGGCGATGTCCGGCGCCGAGCCGTGCACGGCCTCGAAGATGGCGATCTTGTCTCCCACGTTGGCGCCCGGGGCCATGCCGAGCCCGCCGATGAGCCCGGCGCACAGGTCGGAAAGAATGTCCCCGAACAAGTTGGTGGTGACGATGACGTCGAACTGGTGCGGGTTCATCACCAGTTGCATGCAGGCGTTGTCGACGATCATCTCCACCGTCTCGATCTCCGGGTAATGGCCGCTGATCTCCCGCGCCACATCAAGGAACAAACCGGAAGTGGCCTTGAGGATGTTGGCCTTGTGCACCACCGTGATCTTGTGGCGGCCGCGCTTGCGCGCCAGTTCGTAGGCGAAGTGAATGATCCGTTCCGCCCCGTGGCGCGTGATGATACTGACCGACTCGGCGCGTGAACCGTCGGCGGCGATCTCCTGCCTCTCCCCGGAGTACATGCCTTCGGTGTTCTCACGGATGGTGATGATGTCGATGTTCTTGTAGCGGGACTTCACCCCGGGCCGGGTGATGGCGGGCCGCACGTTGGCATAGAGGTCGAAGCGCTTGCGCAGCTGTACGTTGATGGAGGTGAAGCCCTTGCCGACCGGCGTAGTCAGCGGACCCTTCAGTGCCACGCCGCAGCGTTCTATGCTCGCCAGGGTCTCCGCCGGGATCAGTTCCTTGCCCGCCTCCAGAGCGGCCACCCCCGCGGTCTGCATGTCGTAGTCGAGTCCGCAGTCGAGCCGGTCCAGGACCCGCAGGGTCGCCTTGGTGATCTCCGGCCCGATTCCGTCGCCGGGGATGACGGTGATCGTGTTTTTCTGGGTCATGATCGTGGTCCTGGTTGTGGTAGGTGCGGCCATCGAGCGGCGCTCGGGCATGGCCGCGCCGGGCGACCCGGCTCCGGTTGGGTATTCTATTGCATGGGTCTGCGGGCTGCACCGGCGTCGCCCAGGTATTGCCGGAAGTGGGCCGGGAGCCGCCGGTCCAGCCAGTAATGTGGCCGCAGCGGCGAGCCGCCGGCGACGAAGCCGCAATGTCCGCCATGATCGAACAGTTCAAGCGTCACCCCCGGGCCCAGATCCGCCGGCACCGGAATGACGCGCTCCGTCATCAAGGGGTCGTCCCGGGCATGCACCAGCAAGGTGGGCGTGCCGATGTTGGGCAGGTACTGGCGGGCGCTGCAGCGCCCGTAGTAATCCTCGACGCCGTCGAACCCGTGCAGCGGCGCCGTCACCGCGTCGTCGTAGCGGGTAAAGGTGTCGAGCCGGTCCAGCCGTGACAGGTCCAACGGACAGGGCATATGCGCGAACTTGCGGGTCAAGGCCAGCCGCATCTGCGACAGCAGCCGCCGCTGATAGATGCGTGACGGCCCGCGCGCCAGGCGGTCGGCGCTCTCCTGTAGCACATAGGGCACCGACACCGCCGCGGCCGCCCGTATCCACTGCTGGCCGGGACGGTCGCGGCCCAGCCAGTTGAGCAGGATGCTGCCTCCCAGGGAATAGCCGGCCACGAACAAGGGGCCGCGGCGCCGGTCAGAGGCCAGCCCGGCGAGCACCAGGTCGAGGTCCTCGCTGGCGCCGGCGTGGTAGGTGCGCGCCAGGCGGTTGGGCTCTCCGCTGCAGCCCCGCTGATGCATCACCACGGCGGCCAGGCCCGCGCGGTCGAGGGCGGTCACCAGGCCGCGCGCGTAATGCGAGTGGGAACATCCCTGCAGGCCGTGCAGGATCACCACCAGTGGCCGGGAGGCATCCGGGCTGCCATACCAGTCCAGATCGATGAAGTCGCCGTCAGGCAGCTCCCGGCGCTGGCGCCGGTAGCGGGGTCGTGGCCGCATGCGGAAGAAGTACGGCCATAGCGTCTGCAGGTGGCCGTTGCGGCACCACCAGGCCGGCCGAAACGGCCCGGCTTGCAGTGAAGGGATGTTCATGCCGGCGCGCGCCAGCGGCTGCGAACGCCCGGGCGCAGCGACGGTATCATAAAACGTAAAAGGGGGGCGAAGCCCCCCTGACGAGTGACCACCGAGAGCGCGATATCAGACCATCTGTTTTTCCCGGATCTCGTCCAGGGTCTTACAGTCGATACACAGCGTGGCGGTTGGCCTGGCTTCCAGCCGGGCGATGCCGATCTCCACGCCGCACTTCTCACAGTAACCGTATTCGTCGGAATCGATGAGATCGAGCGTATCGTCGATCTTCTTGATCAGCTTGCGCTCACGGTCACGGCTGCGCAGCTCGATCGACATATCGGTTTCCTGGGTGGCGCGGTCGTTGGGATCGGGGTGATTGATGGTCTCATCCTGCATGGTATGGATGGTGCGATTGATCTCGTCCACCAGCTGCTCGCGCCAGGCCTGGAGAATGGCGCGGAAATGCTCGATCTGAGCGTCACCCATATACTCCTCGCCCTTCTTCTCCCGGTAGGGCGCAATGCCGTGCACCAGGGAATCCGTGGCCTGTGCCGTTGTCGTGGTCGTCTTCACCGTCTTCTTCTTTCCCGGTTTGGCAGCGGTCCTGCGGGCAGGTTTGCCGGCGGCTTTCCTGGCCACCTTCTTGCCCGCCTTCTTCTTCGCCGCGACCTTCTTTTTGGTCGATTTCCTGGCCGCGACCATCTTTTTGGTCGTCTTCTTCGCGGCCGCCTTTTTCCTGGTCGTTTTCTTGCTCGTCTTCCTCGCCGCTACCTTCTTCTTGGTAGCTTTCTTGGCCACCTTCTTGGCGGGTTTCTTCTTCACCGCCGCTTTACGCGCGACCTTCCTGCCGGTCGTCTTCTTGGACGTCTTTTTCCGGGCCGTCTTCTTCGCTCTGGCCGCCATGATGAGACTCCTGCTGCACAAAAAAATAAGCGCGCATTTGTACTACAAAGGTCCGGCCGACGCAATAAACGGTCACTGGGCGGTGATCGAGCTCCCGCTCGCGACGCCCCAGCCGCTCCGATTCGGAACGGTGGGGGCCACTCCCACCTTGTGACGTCCCACGGCTATTGCCGCTTAAATGACTTATAGCCCATATTTCGCGAAAATGATGTGAAAGGGTAAACTTCCCTTGGCGAATTTACCGATCCGTATCCCGGGCGCGCAAAGCCCGGCCCGTCGCTGCGGGCGGCCGCCCGCCACCGGCTGGTGCGGTGATCCGGGGCCGGCCGGTGCACCGGTTAAATCGGGGTTTCGCCGCCGCTGACCAGACCAACGACGCCACCAGAGGAACCTGCCCATGACCATTGCAGTCGGAGACAAGCTGCCGTCCATCACCCTCACCCGCATGACCTCGGACGGGCCCGCGAACGTAGGCAGCGATGAACTGTTCGCCGGCAAGAAGGTAGTGGTTTTCGGGCTGCCGGGCGCGTTCACGCCGACCTGTTCCGCCGCCCACCTGCCGGGCTACGTGGTGCACTCGGACCAGCTGTTCGCAAAAGGCGTGGACAGCATCGTGTGCCTGTCGGTCAATGACGCCTTCGTGATGGATGCCTGGGGCAGGCAGCACAATGCCGACGACCGGGTGCAGATGATCGCTGACGGCAATGCGGATTTCACCCGCGCCGTGGGACTGGAGCTGGACCTCAGCGAGCGCGGCATGGGCGTGCGCTCGCAGCGCTATGCCATGGTGGTCGACGACGGTGTGGTGACGCTGTTGAACGTGGAGCAACCCGGCAAGTTCGATGTCAGCGACGCGGAGACCATCCTCAAGGCACTGGGCTGACGCGGCGCAGAGCCCATGGGTTTGCTGGATCAGCCGCGTGTCGTGGCGCCGCTGTAGAGCTTGCGGTACAGGCCGTCGCCGGCCATCAGTTCGTCGTGGGATCCTTGCTCGATGATGTGGCCGTCCTCGAACACGTAGACCCGGTCGGCCTGCCTCACCGCGCTCAACCGGTGGGCAATGATCAGCGTGGTGCGCTGCTCGAGATAGGTGTTCAGCGCGGCATGCAGCCGCGACTCGATCTCGTTGTCCAGCGCCGAGGTGGCTTCGTCCAGGATCACCACCTTCGGATCGCTCAACACCATGCGCGCCACCGCCAGCCGCTGCTGCTGGCCGCCGGACAGCCGCAGCCCCTGGCGGCCGATGATGGTGTCGAACTGCTTCGGCAGCTGTGCCACCACCTCGCTTAGCTGCGCCACCTCCAGCGCCCGCCACAGCTCGTCGTCCGGGTAGTCGCGCCCCAGGGTGAGGTTGGCGCGCACGGTGTCGTTGAGCATGGCGGGGTGCTGCAGCACCGTGGCCACGTTGTCGCGCACCACGTCCAGGCCGATATCGGTGACCGGCACCTCATCGAAGTAGACCATGCCGGACTGCGGCGGATACAGGCCCAGGATCACCTGCACCAGGGTGGACTTGCCGCCGCCCGAGGCGCCCACCAGGGCGATCTTCTCGCCCGGCGCGATTGCCAGGCTGACATCGTTCAACACCGGCTCGTTGTCGACATAGGCAAAGTTGACCTGCTCGATCCGGACGCCGACGGTGCGATTGCCTGCGAAGGGATCCACCTTGTGCGCATAGCGGGGCTCGTGGCGCAGGGTCAGCAGCTGGTTGATGCGCGCCAGCGCGGCCTTGGCGGCGAAGTAGGCATACTGGATGTTCAGCACCTCCTGCACCGGGGCCATCATGAACCACAGGTAGGCGAACACCGCCAGCATCTGGCCGATGCTGAGGTCGGAGAACACCACCAGCAGCATGCTGACGGCGCGGAAGATGTCGAAGCCGACCAGGAACACGCCGAAGGAGGCGCGGTTGGCGGCGTCCGATTTCCACGAGAATGCGGCCGAGTGCACCTTGACGTCGCGCGCCTTCGCCACCACCTCGCGCAGGAACCAGTGCTCGCGGTTGCTGGCACGGATCTGCTGGATGGCATCGAGGGTCTCGGTGAGCGCCTGCTGGAACACCTCGAAGGCGCTGTTCTCCTGCTTTTTCAGCAGCTTCACCCGCTTGCCCAGCACGGTGGTGAAGTACACCACCACCGGGTTGGCGAACAGGATGAACAGCGCCAGCGGCCAGTGCATCCACAGCAGGATGGCGGTGACGCCTAGCAGGCTGAGGATGGCCACCACCAGCTTGCTGATCGACTGGCCAACGAAATCATCCACCGCGTTGATGTCGGTAACGAAACGGGAGGCCACTGCGCCGCTGCCCAGGGTCTCGTATTCGGCCATGGATACCAACGCCAGTCGCTGCAGCAGGTCGCGACGTATGCGGTAGGTCACCTCCTTGGCAATCAGCGTGAACTCCCGCGTCTGCCACACGTTCAGCAGCACCGATATCAGCCGCAGCAGTACCGTCACCAGCAGCACGAAGGTGATGTAGAGCACCGGACCGTGCCAGGCGGCGGGAAACAGGCGGTCCATGATGTCCACCATGAAGCCCGGCTGTCCCAGCAGCACCTCGTCCACCAGCAGCGGCATCAGCATGGGGATGGGGACGCTGGCCAGCACGGCCAGGATGGCGATGGTGTGGGCGGCGAGCAGGGTGCGGCGGTTCTGCAGCGCCACCTCCAGGACATAGCGCCAGCTGTAGCCCGATGTGGGGGCGGCAACCGGGGAGGAGGGCGTGGCCGGACTGCTCATCACCGCGATTCTACGCACACCGGGTGCAGTGGTGGTGAAGAGGATGCAACAGACGGCCGCGGTCTGCCCCCGTCGGGCAGCTGGGCCGCGGGCTCAGAGGGGGCGGCGGGCCTGCCAGAAGCGCTCGCCCCAGTACGGCGCATCGAGGCGGGTGGCGGTGACGCCGCTGGCCTCGGCGGCATGGATGAAGCGGCCCTGGCCGACATAGATGCCGACGTGGCGGGTGCGCCAGCCGGTCTTGAAGAACACCAGGTCGCCGGGCCGCAGCGCCCGGCGCGACACCTGGTCACCGGTGCGGGCCTGGTCCCGGGTGGTGCGCGGCAGCCGGACGCCGAACAGGCGCTGGTAGGTCAGCGATACGAAGCCGCTGCAATCGACGCCGCGGCGGCTTACGCCGCCCCAGCGATGGGGCGTGCCGCGCCACTCGGCATAGTGGCGGTGCAGCAGTTGACTGATCTCGTCCCCGCCAAGCACCGGCAGCTCGCCGGCGACGTCCGGCTGTTTGCCGCCGGTGCTGCAGGCGCACACGGCGACCAGGACGGTTATGGCAACGCAAGCCAATACATGTCGGGTCATGGCGTCATCTGCCGGTGGGACTCCAAAGTGGGGCTATGTTATCGCGACCCTCAACGGGCAACGCAGCACCATCCGTCGAGCAGCGTCAACCCGGGGTTCAGCGGCGGCGACGATCCGGCCCGTTCAGGATCCGCCGCGGACCTTGTCGGACGCTGAACCGAGGCGGCGCAGCCGCGGCTCGATGTCACGCGCCCATACCGCCGGCGTCAGCAGCCCGACGTGCCGGAACACGATGTTGCCGCGCCCGTCCAGTACATAGGTTTCCGGGGCACCGGCCACCCCCAGTTCGCGGGCGGCGGCGCCGTCGGCGTCCACCATGACCAGGACATAAGGGTCGCCCAGTTGCCGCAGCCACTGCCGCGCCTTGGCAGGGTCGTCGAGGTAGTTCCAGCCGTAGACGGTCCAGTCGCGGGCGATCTGCATCAGCAGCTCGTGTTCCTGCCGGCATGCGGTGCACCAGGTCCCCCACACATTGACCAGGGCGGGTTTGCCGGCCAGATCGGCAGCACTGACGCGCCGCGCCGGGTCGTCCAGCCGCGGCAGCGAGAACGCGGGCAGCGGCCGGCTGAGCAGCGTGCCGGTGGGGTGCAGCGGCCGCCACCACAGCGCCCAGGCCAGCGCGGCCACGAAGGCGACGAAGACGGCGGCGGCCAGCGCCCGGCGTTTCATGGCCCGGCGGCGGAGCGCCCGGGCTGGACCGGACGCCAGCCGGGCGGGGCGCGGTCGACGGTGTCGCTGACCGCGACCGGCGCATCCGTGCTCTCGCTGAAGGCGGTCTTGATGTAGGCGATGACGTCGGCAATGTCCGCGTCGCTCAGCACATGGCGCCAGGCCGGCATCGACGAGTCCGGCAGGCCGTCGCGGATCACCGCCGCCAGTGCCGCGTCCGGCCGCTGGCGGATGGCCCGGCTGGTGAGGTCACGCGGGTGCGGTTCCAGGAAGCTGCCGATCCAGTGGCGGCCGGTGCCGTCCGGCGCATGGCAGAAGGCGCAGTTGCGCTGGTACAGCCCGGCGCCGCGCCGCGCAGAGTCTGACAGGCGGTCCAGCGGCGGCGGCCGTTCGTGCCGGCGGTAGGGGGTGGCGCCGGCGACGCCGTCCAGCGCCGGCGGCGGCGTGCGGTGGGAGTAATGACGTCGCGGGAAGGACACCGCCCGCGCCTCCCATACCGGCCCGGCGTGCGCGGCCGCGGGCGGGTCGTGGCAGGTGGCGCAGGCGCCCAGGAACAGGCGTTTGCCGGCACGCTGTTCGCCGCTCAGCTCCTCGCCGGGCGTATCCAGCGAAAGCTCGCCGGTGATGAAGGGGTAGGCAGCGGCGAAGCGGTCGTGGTCCTGCCAGCCGTTGGCCGGGGTGTGGTAGCGCGCGTCCTGTGGTTGCGCGCCCATGAAGCTGCGGCGGACATAGTCCACGACCGCCTCGATGTCGCCGGGCTCAAGCACGCTGGCAAAGGAGACCATGGCGGTGCCGGGCCGGCCTTGCTTGACCGCATCCAGCATACGCGCGCGGGTCAGCGCCTCGGTGTCGGCCGCGGTGAAGTCGCGCGGCGGTGGGTCGAGGTAGGCGGCGGCCACGGTGCGTCCGTCGCCGGCATAGGCATGGCACTGGTAACAGTAGAAGCGGTACACCGATTCGCCACGGTCAGCGTTGACCGCGAACACTGGCGGGTCATGGGCATCCGCTACCGCCCCGCCACTCCAATCGAGCGCCGGGGCGATGGCGAGCAGGGCGATCCACAGACCGCGCGGCATGGTCGGCCTGCTGCGCTAGTCGAGGCGGGTCAGACGCGCCACGCCGCCGAAGCTGCCGACCCAGAAGGTGCCGTCTGCGGCCCGCGCCAGCGAGAACACGTTCTCGCTGAACAGGCCGTCGGCGGTGGTGTAGACCTTGAAGCCGTCGTCGGTGCGGCGCGCCAGCCCCTTGCTGGTGCCGATCCATAGCCGGCCCTGCTGGTCCAGCTTGAGGGCGAAGACGTGGTTGGCGGGCAGGCCGTCGGCCACCGTGTAGTTCTTCCACTTCTCGCCGTCGAAATGGGCCAGGCCGCCGCCCCAGGTGCCGGCCCACACCGTGCCGTCATTGTCGACCTGCAGGGAGACGATGTAGTTGGGATTGTAGGCAATATCGACCCGCTGCAGCCCCATCTCGGTCTTCTGGCGGGCGTGGTGGCGGGAGAACTCGGCCGGGTCGTTCTGGAACTGGATCTGGTCCTTGACCTGTTCATAGGGCGCGCCCAGGCCATCCTCGTGCTGCCAGTTCCGCCACTCGCCGTCCTTGAACCAGGTCAGGCCGCCCTCGGTGGCCATCCACAGCTCGCCGTTCCTGCCCTTGGCCAGGCCGTACACCCAGTCGTTGGGCAGGCCGCCGTCGGTGTTGGCGACGGTGAACAGATCCCACTGCGAGCGGTCGTCGAGCTTGCCGCCGCGCACCCGGTTGGCGCCGGACCAGGTAGCGATCCAGATGTCGCCGTTGTCCATCTCCAGGGCGTCGTAGATGAAGGCGTCGCCTAGGCCATCGGGGATGTTGTAGATCTTCCAGGACTCGTCCTGGTCATTGTGTATCGCCAGGCCGCCACCGTAGGTGCCCACCACCACCTTGCCCTGCAGCTTGCCGATGTGAAAGATGCCGTTGGCCAAAAGGCCCGAGCGGATGTCGAACAGGCGGTAGTTGTCGCTCTCGGTGTCGTAACGGATGACGCCGCCGGAGGTGCCCACCCAGACGTAGCGGCCGTCGGCCATGATGCGCTTGACGTTGCGGTTGCCGACCCGGAAATGGGTGAAGCCGGCGTTGGCGTCGGGCGCGGCGGCGGAGGGTGGCGCCGCGCCGCTGGTGGCCGCGGGTACGGGTGGATGGGCAGCGGGCACGGCGGCGACCCGCGGCAATGCCGTCGCGCTCGGCGCGGCGGGCGCCACTGGTGCCGGCGCCGGGGCGGTGGCCATCGTCTGCTGGGTGCCGGGTCGGGTGCCCAGGTAAAAGCCCAGGGCCACGCCGCCCAGTGCGATCAGGGCCGCGGCGGCCACGGTTGCGGTGTTCAGTTTCATGATGAGGATTTCCAGATACTGCGCTGATTTATATATATAATTTACTAGTTGGCGATGCGCGCCACGCCACGCCGGGTACCGGCCCACACCGAGCCGTCGGGGGCGATGGCGACGGCGTAGACGTTGTCGTCCAGCATGCCGTTGCTGCGGTCGAAGCGCAGCCAGGTCTTGCCGTCCCAGCGGTTGAGGCCGTGGTTGGTGCCGAACCAGAAGACCCCCGGCTTTTCGATCGCCATGCTGTAGACGATGTTGCCGGCCAGGCCATCGTCGCTGGTCAGGTTACGCCAGCGCTCGCCATCATAATGACCGACGCCGCCGCCCCAGGTTCCCGCCCACACGTGGTCGTTGTGGTCCACCTTCAGCGAGAACACGTAGTTGGGGTTGTAGGTCTCCTCGCCGGCCATCAGCACGCTCAAGCTGTGGCGGGTGCGGGTGCCCAGGCCGGTGTTGGCGCTGGCGGGCCGGTTGCCGATATTGGCCGCGCCGAGGCCGTCCTCGTGGGTCCAGTGCCGCCATTCATCGCCATCGAACAGGGAGATGCCGCCCTCGGTGCCGAACCAGACCCGATCGGCGGAGTCGATGTCGATCGCATACACCCATTCGTTGATAAGTTCCTTGACGTAGGTCCTCATCTCCAGGGTGTCCAGGTCCACGCTGTTGACCCCGGCCCAGGTGCCGATCCACAGTGGGCCATTGGCCTGCTCGGCGAAGGAGTAGATCCAGTAGTCGGCCAGGCCGTGCATGGGGAACAGCACCTTCCACTCGCCGTCCCTGTAGCGGGACACGCCGCCGGCGTTGGTGCCGAACCACTTGTAGCCCTGGCTGTCCACGAAGATGCCGAACACGTACTCGTTGGCCAGGCCGTGGTCGCGGGTGAAGGTGTTGCGCACCGAGTTGTTGCCCAGGTCCACCTCCAGCAGGCCGGTGGAGGTGCCCACCCAAAGCGCGTTGCGTTCGGGTTCCAGCGCCAGTGAGCGGACGTAGACATGATCGCCGACGGCGAAGGTGTCGGCCACCCGCGGCCCGGGTTCAGGCATGATCACGGAGGCCGGCGGGGTCACCGCCGGGGTGGAAGGCGCGGGCGCGGTCCGGTCGGCCTGTTCCGGCGCTTGGCGGGGTTCAGAATCCCCGCAGGCGTACAACAGTAACAGGGAGCCGGCCAGGGCCAGCCCCGAACAAGAGCGGTGTTGAAACATCAAAACAGGGTCCGAAGATAGGTGACTACGTCGATGACTTCCTGGTCGGTAAGGATGCCGTAGTATCCGGGCATGGCGTTCTTGCCGTCGCGGATGGCCTGTGCCAACATCCGGTCCGGCTGCATCAGGCCGTCACCGCGGACGAAGTTGGGCGCATCGGGCAGCACCGGATTGCCGCCCGGACCGTGACACAGCTCGCAGTGCTGGCGATAGATTTCTTCGCCAGCAAACACGTCGGCCCGCGCCGGCGCGACAATGATGAGGCACAGCGCCGCCAGCAGCGTCGCGACGCGCCACCGGGCCGCGTTTGCGGCTTGAGGACGTCGACGATCATAGTTCACAACGTGATGTTGCCGGCTGGAAATCACTTCTTCCTCTCTTTTCCTGGTTTCTCCCCAATCCGAGCCAGTAGTTCCTGCGCCCTGGCCGGATCAGCCGCCAGGTTCAGTTCACCCTTGCTGTAGGCGTTGGCGAGTCGACGGGTCGATGCCACATCGCCCAGCTCGGTGCCACGCTCCAGGAGTGCCACCGCCCGGGCGTGGTCGATGTCCAGCTTCAGCCCGCCCTGCTCATAGGCCGCCGCCAAGATGCGAAGTGCTTGTAAATGACCCTGGTCGGCCGCCTGGCTGAACAACTCTACCGCCTTGGCGTCGTCTTCGGGTACGCCTTCGCCGGCCGCATACATGGTGCCCAGTTCGTACAGGGCAGGGGCATAGCCCTGGTCGGCGGCTTTGCGGTACCAGCCGACCGCGGCTTCATTCTGCTCCGAATAGTCCAGCAGCTGCGCCAGCCTGACCTGCGCCGGTGCGTGACCCGCTTCCGCGGCCTTGCGGTACCAGGACAGGGCATCGACGATATCGGCGCGGTTGAATGCCGTCTCGCCCTTTTCCATAAAGTCGGCGATCTCGTCGGCAAGCAGCGGGGTCGCGGCCAGCGCCCACAGCACCGCCGCGGCGACGATCTTTGTTCGAGTGTGCATACACATGGTTTCGATCAATTTGCTTTATCGGCCGCTGCCGGGACGCTGTGACAACGGTCGCAGACGTAAGTAGAGAACGCTACCTTGTCGTGGCAGACGCCGCAGTAGCGACCACGGAATATGTCGTCCATTGTAATCGTGTTGGCCCCCTGCTTGGCAATAAATATGCCCTCATGGCAGTTGTCGCAGGCCAGCCACTCGGTGTGCGCCTGGTGCGGAAAAACGACCGCCGGCATCTCCCGGGTGTTACGCATGACTATCTCGCGCGGATCGGTCGGCATCTGTCCACCCCCAGCGATACTTATCCGCGGAGCGATGCGGCCGCTGCGCAGGGCACGGACCCAGTCTACGTTTCCCTCGCGGTCGAGCGGAAAGTCCGCCAGCGCCGTGTCCGCCCGCTGTAACAAATCGTAGGCTGGGCCGGAGCGGTCATAGATCGGCGCATCGGATACATCGGGGGTGGTGACCCGCGCTATAGGCGGTGCCGCGGCTGCGGCCGCTGACGGCGGGGGGGGAGCAGGCGATGCCGCCGGCATGGTCACCGTGACCCCCGAGGCCGTGTGCCCACGCCCGGACGGCGGCGGGCTCGCCGTCGGTTTCCGTTGCGGATCCGCGCTGGCAGGCGCCTGTTCCCGTTCGTTGGCCGGCGGCGGCGCGGCGGACGGGGTCCCGGTTTGACAGGCGCTCGTCGCGGTTACCAGTACACCGATTGCCACTGCGGTCAGATACTTGCACACCGTTCCAGGAACGCAATCGGATCTCGGCGCGACCATGTCCTGGTCAACACCTCGTCAACCAAAGGGGTCGGCCCTCAGTGCGCCGGGTTGACGAAGGTCGTGTAGACATACTCGGTGATGTGGGCGATCTGCTGATCGTCCAGCACCTTGCCCCAGGCCGGCATCTCGCGCCCGCGCACCCCGTCCTTGATGGCGGTGAACAGTTTCGGCCGATCGAACGTGCCGCGCATGCCCGGGTGTCGGAGATCGCGTGGCTTGGGAAAGATGAAGTACGCCCGTGGCCCTGCACCGTCGCCCTTTTCGCCGTGGCAGGCCGTGCAGTTCTGCAGGAAAAAGGCCCGTCCCAGGGCCGGGTCTCCGCTGAGGCCATGCGGCAGGGGCCGCTCGGCCAGCGCGGACCAGGTCGGCGGGTTGCCCGTTGCCGTGGCGGCGGCAGTGTCGGCCGCGGTCGGGCGGCGTTCGCTGTCTGCAGCCTGCATATAGGCCGTGCGGATGAAGTCCACCACTGCCGAGATCTGCCCGCCGTCGAGCTGGGTGGCGAAACCCGCCATCGCGGTCCCCGACCGGCCGTGGGTCACCGAGGCGATCATGCGCTCGCGGGTCAGCCGCTGCTGCACCGACTTGTCGGTGAAATTCACCGGCGGCGGGTTGAGCGAGGTGCGCCCCCACACGGCGCCCTGGCCATCGTCGCCGTGGCATACCGAGCAGTTCTCGGCGTAGATCTGGCGCCCGTCCGGCCCGCCAGCCGGCCCACCCTGCATGAATCGGCTGTGGACATGATCCACGATGGCCGCGATCTGGGACCCGTCGAGCTGGGTCTTCCAGCCGGCCATGGCGGTGCCGGGCACGCCGTCGCGCACCGCCGCGATCATCCGCTCCCGTGTGAGCACCCGCCGCGCTTCTGCGCTGGTGAAGTCCCGCGGTGGCGGCTGCATGCCCTGGACCACGTGGGAGTCGGCGTCGCCCTGGTCCCCGTGGCACACCGAGCAGTATTGCGCGTACAATTGCGCGCCATCGCCGGTCTGCCCTTCGGCTGGAATACCCGCCTGCGTCAGGACAATAATGAGGACAAGTAAATGAAAAGCGCGGGGGCCCGGCGATTTTAATGTTGTGGACTTGATGTCGATCATGCGGTCGTCCTTCACGGCTTGGCCTTCGGTGCGTACTATTACCATGGTCCAGGTTCTTGCGTATGATTGTGTTCGCCGCGCCGGCGCGGTTGTCTGGTCGTGCGGCCCGCAACGGTGCCGCTACGCCTTGATCGCCAGTCGCCGTACTCTCGATTGGGTACGTTACGCGGCCTGTATAGTAAGTGAAGATCACGGGTAGATAAAATGACGATTATGAAACCTGGACGCCTGTTGGTGCTGCTTGGGTTGCTTGCCGGCTGCGCCGGCCAGCCGCCGCAACAGGAACCGCTGCAGCCGCTGGTGTTCCCCCCGCCGCCCGATGAGCCTCGCTTTGTCTATGAACGGACCGTACGCTCCAGTGCCGACATCGCGGTGGCGGACAGTGGCGCGCAGTGGCGAGCGTTGCTTACCGGCGAGTCTGCGACCGGCACGGGCTTTGGCAAACCCTTCGATATTTCCGTATGTCAGGGCCAGATCTTTGTCACCGACACTGTGCGCCGCAGTATCATGGCCTTCGATGTCCCGGAGCGGCGGTTTTTCGAGTTCGGCACCGAGGATCCGGGTGCCGTGCGCAAGCCGCTGGGCGTGGCCACCGACGACCAGTGCAACGTGTATGTTGCGGACGGCACCAACCGCACGGTGATGATCTTCAATCAAAACGGTGCGTTCATCAGCGCGGTAGGTGGGCTGGATATGTTTGAGCGGTTGTCACATGTCGCGGTGGACGCGGCGGGAACTAAGGTGTTCGCCGTTGACATCGGTGGTGTAGACACCGCGCACCATCGCATCCGGGTGTTCGACGTTGCCAGCGGCGAGCACCTGTACGACATCGGCACACGTGGTGAAGACGACGGCCAGTTCAACCTGCCGCGCGACATCGAGATGGGCCCCGACGGATTGTTGTACGTCGTGGATGGCGGCAATTTCCGCGTGCAGGTGCTGGACCAGAAGGGGACGTTCATTCGCAAGTTCGGACGCCTGGGTCGCATGTATGGCCAGTTCTCGCGCCCCAAGGGTATCGGCATCGACGCAACCGGTAATGTCTACGTGAGTGATACGGCGTTTGGAAATTTTCAGATCTTCGACCCCGAGGGCCAGTTGTTGTTGTTCGTGGGATCGCGCTCGGAGAAGTTCGAGCGCGCCACCTTCATGCTGCCGGCCGGCCTGGCCGTCGACGAGGACGGCCGCGTCTACATGGTGGACCAGTTCTTTCGCAAGTTCGACGTCTTCCGACCTGCCGACATGGCGCCGCAGGAGGGATTTCTGGGCGCCTGGAACCTGCCCGGGAAATGACAGCGGGCGTTCCGGAGGGCGGGCGCGACGATCCGGCCAACCCGAGCTGGGTCAGTTCGTTTCCGCAGCTGGCGGCGCTGGATGATCCGGTCTTGAGCGCGACATGCCGCGCCGGCCAGGAACTGCTGCTGCCCGCCGGGACGGATGTGTTCCGTGACGGCGATCCCTGCCGTAACTATCTGCTGGTCAGGGACGGCAGCGTGCGCGTCTACAAGAGCTCCCCTGGCGGCCGCGAGATCGTGTTGTACCGGGTCGGTCCCGGCCAGGGCTGCGTGTTCACGACTTCGGTATTACTGGCCGGCGGCAGTTACCCGGCTCGCGGCACCACCGAGTGCGAAACACACGCCATCGCCATCCCGGCTGCGTTGTTTCAGTCCGGCATGGACCAGTCGCCGGGATTTCGCCGCTTCGTGTGCGCCGAGTATGCCAGCCGCACCCGGCAGATGGTGTTGCTGCTGGAGGCCTTGGCCTTCAGCCGTATCGACATGCGGGTGGCGGACTGGCTGTTGACCAATCAGGACGAGGATTGCCACGTGCGGCTCACGCACCGTGCCTTGGCGCTGGAGCTGGGCACGGCGCGCGAAGTGATCAGCCGCCACCTCAAGGAATTCGACCGCGCGGGCCTGGTGGAACTGGCTCGCGGGCGAATTCGCGTGCTCGATCCTGAACGCCTGGCCGCGTACGCGAGTTCTGGCCATTTGTGACTTAAGTCACCCCTCGCGACGATCTTTCATGGGTTGCAAAACGTTGTCACCAAGTCCGCACAACAAGACGAAACTCGACACGCTGGTGCGCTGCAGCACCGTTTTTTTTCCTTCATTTTGATCCAGATCAACTAATCCATCCGATCATTTCCTGGACAGTGACTAAGTCACTTTCTTCATTGGAGTCTCTCGGCTAGATTTACGCGCACGTGAAGAAGGCGTGATGGCGGTGTCGATCACATGTGAATTTCGCCTTCGTTCAGAAACCAAGGTTTTCAATCCAGTCCAGCGAGGGTCAGGCTCATGAAGTCATTGATGAAGCAACTAAGCGTAGTAATCGGGGGTGTCGCGCTTGCAGCCCTCACTCAGGGTGCCATGGCCCAGGTCGTGGGTGGTGTCGTGGGCAGCCAGCACGACTTGACGGCCGGCGGCACTGGCCAGGGACAGAGCGCCAACACCGACGAGGTGTGCGTGTTCTGCCACACCCCGCACGGCTCGGACGTCGCTGCGCCGGTGCCGCTGTGGAACAAGGTGCTCGGCGCGCCCGGCTCCTATCAACAGTACGGAACTTTGGCTACAC
>CAMYNL010000005.1 GCA_947259705.1 uncultured Gammaproteobacteria bacterium
GTCCTTTTCACGCCAGTCCGCAATAAGTTCATCCAAGGCGCGCGTTTCGAGCACCGCGCCGGAGAGGATATGCGCACCGACCTCGGATCCCTTCTCCAGCACGCAGATCGATAACTCGGCGTCGTTCTCCAGCGCAAGTTTTCGCAAGCGTATCGCCGCGGCCAAACCCGCAGGACCGCCCCCCACAATCACTACATCGTATTCCATGCTTTCGCGCTGCATTGGGTACCTTCAGCCTTACCTTCCGGACTCGTTATCTATTTAGTTCGGTAAACTCCCGCGAAATGCATTCTCACCGTAGCGTGCAACGCAGGTGCCCGCGCTAGAAGTATTCGTCGTCGAGCGCCATGATCGATTCGCTTCCCGCCAGCACGGCAGCCAGATAGCTGCCGCTTCGCGGCAAGACGTGCTCAGCGTAAAAACGTGCCGTAATAAGCTTGCTTTGATAGAACTTCGCATCGCCTTCGTTACTCTCCAACTTCGCGTGCGCAGCCAGCGCGGCGCGGGCCATCTGCCAGCCGCCGACGACCGTGCCCATCAACATCAACAGATTCACCGCCGCCGACCCGGCAGCATGAACGTCATTTGGATGAGTCTCCAACAACCAGTCGGTGGCGCGCGCCAGGGCGGCACGCCCTTCAGAGAGCGCTCCCTTGATTCCAGCGCACGCCTCACCGGCGCCATCCAGTGCCGACTCGACTGTTTCAATATCCGTCAGCAAATCGCGCATCGCCTGTCCGCCGTCGCGAACAATCTTGCGCCCGACCAGATCGTTGGCCTGAATCCCGGTGGTGCCTTCGTAGATGGTGATAATACGACCATCACGGAAGAACTGCGCGGCACCCGTCTCCTCAATGTAACCCATGCCGCCGTGTACCTGCACGCCCAATGTCGTCACTTCCTGTGCAACCTCGGTACTCCACGCCTTCACCACGGGTGTAAGCAAATCAACACGCGTCTGAAAGCGTGCCCTCTCGGCGGCATCCGGCGCCGAGTGAGACTGATCCAACGCGGCAGCCGTAAGATACGCCACCGCTCGCATGGCTTCTGTCTGCGAGCGCATTAACATCAACATCCGCCGCACATCGGGATGGTGGATGATGGTAACGCGACCGTCCTTGCCCGGCGCACTTCCTTGAACGCGATCACGTGCATACTCGACCGCCTGCTGCAGTGCGCGTTCGGCGATAGCGACGCCCTGTATACCCACTCCCAAGCGTGCGTGATTCATCATGGTGAACATACAGGCCAAACCCTTGTTGGGTTCACCAAGAAGATAGCCTACGGCACCATCCTCGTCGCCGAAACTCATTACACATGTGGGACTGGCATTCACGCCAAGCTTGTGCTCGAGCGACACTGCATGGACGTCGTTGTGTTCACCCAGAGTACCGTCTTCGTTAACCAGAAACTTAGGCACTACAAATAACGAGATTCCCTTGACCCCGTCAGGGGCGTCGGGCAGGCGGGCCAATACCAGATGAACGATGTTTTCTGTCAACTCGTGATCGCCCCAGGTGATGTAAATCTTCTGGCCGGTGATGCGGTAGTGATCCCCGTCTGGCACCGCCTTGGTTCGCACCGTGGACAAATCCGAACCGGCCTGGGGCTCAGTCAGATTCATGGTTCCCGTCCATTCACCGGTCACCAATTTGGGTAAGTAGATTCGCTTCAGGGCTTCGTCAGCGTGCGCTTCGAGTGCCTCGACCGCGCCGCTCGTCAACAGCGGACACAGCGAAAACGACAAATTGGCGGCGTTCCACATCTCGTCCACCGCGGTGCTCACGAGCCCGGGCAGCCCTTGCCCATCGAACTCCGGGTTGCGACTAAGTCCGGCCCATCCCCCTTCAACGAACGCGCGATAAGCGTCCGCGAATCCCTGCGGAACCACGACATTTCCGTCGATCAGCTTCGAACCCTCGATGTCCCCGATCTTATTGAGCGGTGCTAAGACCTCACTGGCCAAACGTGCGGCCTCCTCCAGCACCGCGTCCACCAGATCAGGCGTTGCCTCTTCGAAACCGGGAAGCGTGTTGACGGTATCCAGCCCGGCCAGCTCATTGAGCACGAATTGCATTTCGAGAGTTGGGGCAATATACGTGGTCATCGCGCTACTCCATCTCTTTGTAACGGTTATCTATCTATTTTGTCGAGTTCGGCAGATAGTTGCGGCAATATTTCGAATAAGTCACCGACGATGCCGTAGTCCGCCACTTGAAAAATCGGCGCTTCTTCGTCTTTGTTGATAGCGACGATCACCTTGCTGTCCTTCATGCCGGCTAGATGCTGAATCGCACCGGATATGCCTACCGCTATGTAAAGCATGGGGGCCACGACCTTCCCAGTCTGCCCCACCTGATAATCGTTCGGCACAAAACCAGCGTCCACGGCGGCTCGCGAGGCACCGATCGCAGCACCTAGTTTGTCTGCGATTTCTTCCAGCAATTTAAAATTGTCGGCATTACCCATGCCGCGGCCGCCCGATACCACAATCTCCGCCGCGGTGAGTTCCGGGCGGTCCGATTCGGTCAAATCCGCACTGACAAACGATGACAACCCGCTCGACCCGGTCGCGGCCACGGTCTCGATATCCGCGGAGCCTCCTTGCGATGAGGCACCGGCAAACGCCGTGGTTCGAACCGTGATGATCTTGATAGAGTCGGACGATTGCACCGTGGCAATCACATTACCCGCGTAAATGGGTCGCAAGAAGGTGTCCGCAGATGCGACACCGATGATGTCCGAGATCTGGGCGACATCTAGAAGCGCCGCTACGCGCGGCATGATATTCTTTCCACTAGTCGTTGCCGGCGCCAGTACGTGACTGTATCGCTGTGCGAGCTCGACAATCAACGGAGCGATGTCTTCGGCTAGCGGGTGGGCAAACACCTCCGAGTCCGCGTGCAGGACCGTTCTGATTCCGGGGACTGCAGCGACCGTCTCGGCCACCGCACTACCATTCGAGGCCGCCACCAGGACGTCCACTTCCCCGCCCAACGCCTGTGCCGCCGTAATCGCAGCGAGCGTCGCCGGATTGAGTTCGTTATGCCCGTGTTCGGCTACAACCAACGCGTCCATATCAGATCACCTGAGCCTCATGTTTCAACTTCGTTACCAGTTCCGCGGCATCCGCGACTTTGATGCCCGCCACCCGCTGCGCCGGCTCTGCGACCTTGAGTATCGAGAGTCGTGGGGCCACGTCAACGTTCAGTTCGTCCGGGGTCAGCGTCTCCACGGGTTTCTTCTTCGCCTTCATGATATTCGGTAGCTTTACGTAACGGGGCTCATTCAGGCGCAGATCCGTGGTGATGACGGTCGGCAGCTTCAATGCAAGGGTCTCGGTGCCCGCGTCCACCTCACGTTCAACCTCAACAGTGCCGTCCTTCAAGGTTACCGCTGAGGCGAACGTGCCCTGCGACCATCCCAGGAGCGCCGCCAACATCTGCCCAGTCTGGTTGGCGTCGTCGTCGATCGCCTGTTTGCCAAGTAAGACCAACCCCGGATTTTCTCTCTCGACCACGGCCCGCAGCAGCTTCGCCACTGCAAGTGGCTGCAATTCCGCTCCCGTCTCAATCAGGATCCCTCGATCCGCGCCCATTGCCAGTGCGGTACGAAGGGTGTCCTGACACTGCGCCACGCCCATGGATACCGCGACAATTTCCTCTGCGCCACCTGATTCCTTCAAACGAACTGCTTCTTCTACGGCTATCTCATCGAAGGGGTTCATCGACATCTTGACGTTCGCCGTTTCTACACCGGAACCGTCTGCCTTTGGTCGTACCTTGACGTTGTAATCAACGACACGTTTTACGCTAACAAGAACTTTCATCTGCTACACCCTACCCTCGATTTTTCTCAAAATCTGCTTCGCCATTTCTTTTCCTGGCGAATCATTTAGATCATTCGCGCGACCATTACTCACGCCCGGACAGTGCGGTTTCGGTCTGTGCGTCGGCGTGGTAGGAAGACCTTACCAACGGCCCACTGGCGACATAGCTGAACCCAGTTAGCTGCCAACAGATAGGACTGTTTGATGTAATCAAAGACGAAATGCTTTTCCCACTCCTCGTCCTTGAAGCGCTTGTCATCTCTTGCCGGAGAAGCGACTGGCTCTGCCTCCAAACCAAGCATGCGCCGTGTCGTGTAGTTCCATAGATTGAGATAGTCCTGCCACAAAGACATCTTCGATTCGATCAGCGCTAGAGGATTACCGGCGAGCTTGGTAAGCATCTCGAAAAACGCACCGCTAAGCTGTAACGGATCAGAAATCGGTGCTTCCTTCTTAAGTGTATGCTCCAAGAATGACTGAACTATAGATGGACTACGATCCGCGACGTTTTTGACGGTTTCCACCCACAGGGTTTGATCATCCGTGGATCTACTTTCTTGACTGCCCATTGCCCATTCTTCGTATTGGAAAAGTTACAGGTCGCAGGTCTGGACTATTGCTTTACCAAAAATTCCCTTGAGGTGGAATATATACATGGGCCGTGCCATTGAGCACGACGGTATTACCCACCGTACATACGGTCTCCAGAATTACACGCCGTTTTTCAGGAACTAACTCTCTAATGGTAGCGCGTGCATTTACCGTATCGCCGGATCGAACCGGCGCCTTGAAATTGAGGTCTTGGCGCAGATAGATCCCACCCGGTCCCGGCAACCTCACTCCAAGCACCGTCGAGATAAAGCTAGCTGTTAACAGGCCGTGAGCGATGCGTCCTTCGAACATAGTGTCCGCGGCGAATTCGTGGTTCAGGTGCACTGGATTGATGTCTCCCGAGATTCCGGCAAACAAGACAATGTCCGCATCAGTGATCGTTTTGGCGTACGAAGCGCTCATTCCTACTTTGAGTTCCTCATATGGATACCCATAGATTCCACTGTCAGACACCTGTTCATCAGCCACGTTTGCCATATGCGTTTTTTCCGTAAGAAATACCTACATCCCAAACACTCTGGTGTTGTTGATTACGTCACGAACGTATCAAGAAAGTTACGACGGCTGCTGCAGGCCTGGTAGTCAATTGACAATACACCGCCTTCATCCATCAAGGCTCTACTGATCGTTCGCCCGCCACTCGCCAACTGCAAACTAAGCCAGGGGTTATACGAAAACAATGGCTTCTCCGGTCATGGTAGATGGCATTTTGGGCCATGACCTTCGTGAATCAATTACACATAGCTAAACTATCGGCCGACGTTTTGTCTAGAAGCAGAAAGGACGTCTTACGCGACTTACTCTTGCCCACAAATTCACAATGAGGCTATTTATTGATTTCCCCGCGCTTCCCTGTAAGCGTGAACAATCCGGAATGACAATCGCGCCTGCGGCATGGTGGGACCTTGTCGAGTCAATCCGCGACCTCTAACCGCGGATCACCCACAGTTTTGACAGCCGATACGAGTATCACTTTAACCGGCCGCGATTGGCCAAGTCGCCCAACTGGAATCACTACGTAACAACCTCACGATGAGATCCAAACCCGCGCCACTCGAATGCACTTCGAATGTTCCCGAGGGTGTGGGTAAAGCAGCAGGCCTTCGTCGGACGAAATGCAGATGGCCATGAACTGCGTAGACGCATGTGCAAGGTCGGGCGTATCTGCTGCGTCATTGTGCACTCGATGATCCCGGAGACGCACACCTTCGAGCGCATCGCAGATTTCGACCAGGTACGCGCGCGCCTGCGGTAGTCGCTGGCGGACTTTCATCCCAGGCTGGCGGTGGATGCCATCATGCCGCCAGCGCGTCGTACACCGCCGGCCTCGCCGGTTGACCCGCAGCCCATTGGCGGCGGGACCGGACCCTCCCCCCACCAACCGGCGGTATGCTTGCTGCCGCCAAGCCCGCGGGTCGCAGCGGCATGGTCTGGGAACAGTTGCGGCCTTGGGGTAAGATCAGCAGCCATCCAAACATCGACCCGTCTGCCGCACTCACCAATGTTGAACTAAAGGTGCGTCGGCAAACCGGGTTCAGCTCGAGCGCTGGTTGCAGCGGAAGGGGGAAATAGTGAGCTTTTTCATTGCTGGTCGCGGCGCTGGGATAGGGTCCTTGGTTCGCCGCCAGGGCAGCGCCGGCGCTGCCCTGGCGGGACTGTTCGCGGTATCGATATGGGCCGCGCCGGCCGCCGCCGATGACGCAACGCCGACAACGACCGACGATGCCCCCTGGGCGATCACCGTGTACAACGCCTGGATGTCGGACGACACGCTGGGCTCCAACCTGCGCTTCCAGGCCGATTACGAAACTGATTTTCAACTGTTCGCGGTCGCTGTCTCCAAGCGGCTGAAGCGACAAAACCGGCACCTTGATTTCGAGGTCGAGGGCCAGGTCGCCAAGCATCACAAGGGCATGGACCACTTCGAGTTCAACATCCTGGGGGTGGCGCGGTGGCGGACCTTCCCCTGGGACAAGTACCTGGACACCAGCGCCGCAGGTGGGGTGGGCCTGTCCTATGCGACCGAGAAGCCCGAGTTCGAGATCGAGGCGGAAGGCAAGACCGAGAAACTACTTGCCTATCTCCTGGTGGAACTGACCTTCGGCCTGCCCAGTGTCCCGAGCTGGGCCCTGGTGGCCCGCATCCACCACCGTTCGGGGGCCTGGGGCACTTTCGGCAGCGGTATCCAGGGCGCCTCCAATGCCCTCGGTGTGGGCCTGAAATACCGTTTCTGAATTCGACCAGCGCACGCGCCGGATCGCCGTGGTCTATCAGGCGGGCGAGTCTCGGCGAACTGGATATCGCGCGCCGATACGCCTGCGCCGTGGCATCCCGACGGCGAGGCCAGGCGCACCGGTTGCATTACTAAGGGACGTGTGGATGACCTCAACCGGTCGCTGGCCTGTCTCGGGCTCAACCTCGAGATCGTCACCGCGCAGGAACGGACTGAGCACTGAGCGATGCGAGGTGTCGCCGCCCGGGCAATAAGTATTGTGTCCTTGTCGGCGATGGCCAAGCCGCGGCGGTCGGGGGATAATACCCGGGCCATTCAACTGAATCCGGACCACCCGTGCCGCAGCAGGCGCGGTCATGGGTCCCCATAATCCGAGCGAACAATGAGCACTTATAAACAAATCTTAGTTCCTACCGATTTTTCGCCGACCAGCGCAGCCGCGGCCATGCGGGCGATGGCGCTGGCGGATTGTTTCAGCGCCCGAATTACCGTCGTCCATGTGGTGGATTACGTGCCGCCTGGCTACGTCGCACCGGAACTTCCGACAAACATGTCCTCACCCCAGGCACTGCGCAGCCGTGCCCAGGCACACCTGGAGGAATGGATCAATGACAACAGCCTCGCCGGCAGCGAGCCGCGGATCGTCGTCGGTTCCGCCAAGAAGGAGATCGTCAAGCTGGCGAACGAGCTGTCCGTCGACCTGATCGTGATGGGCACGCAGGGTGAGACCGGACTGGCCAGAATATTGGGGTCCACGACCAACGCCGTGATCCACAACGCGCGATGCGACGTGCTGGCGGTGCACTCCGATGACTGAGCCATCCGTGAACACGCGGGCGCTGACCTGAACTCACCGCCCGCCGTGTTCATCGGTCAGCCGCGTGATGCCTGACTGCGCAATATGGCGCCCGCCGCGGAGCGCCACTACCGGTTTTTCGCCGACCTGAGCCGGGCGATGGATCGGGTTGCCAGCTCCGGCAGCTGCGGGCGCGCTGCGCATGGATCATCACGTGTCCAGTCCTGAACCCGCGCCCGCCACCCACACCGCCCGGCTGGTCTGGTACGGCATCGCCATCTTTGTCAGCTCCGCACTACTGCTGGTGCTGGAGATCGTGGCCGGCCGCCTGCTGGCGCCCTACGTCGGCGTCTCTCTTTATACCTGGACATCCATCATCGGGGTGATCCTGGCCGGGCTGTCGCTGGGCAACTGGCTGGGCGGGCACATGGCCGACCGCGGCTGCGGGGAGCGTGCCGCGGGACTGGTGCTACTGGCCGCCGCACTGTGTTGCTATGCCATTCTCTACCTGCTACTGGTGGTCGCCGAACGCGTCCAGCAGAGCGAGATGAGCCTGCTCGGCGCCAGTTTCGTGTTCGTGTTGACCCTGTTTTTCCTGCCCGCGGCGCTGCTGGGCGTGATCACACCCCTGCTCACCACCCTGGCGCTGCGCCTCGACCTGCGCACCGGACGCGTCGTCGGGCGCATGCACGCACTGGCGGCACTGGGCAGTATCGCCGGCACCTTCCTCACCGGCTACTGGCTGGTGCAGTACTATGGCACCAAGCAGGTGGTGGTCGCCGCGTCGATGCTGCTGGCATTGCTGGCGCTGCCGTTCCTGGCCCGGCGCCGCGGTGCGCGGGGAGCGTTGGTCGGCGCCCTGGCCGGTGCGCTGCTGATCTCCTTCGCCATCACCCGCACCGAGGGCTTCCTGACACCCTGCGATGTGGAAAGCAACTATTACTGCATCCGGGTGATCGACGAACACGACGCCGGCAAGCGGCTGATCGCCCGCACCCTGGTGCTGGATCATATGGTGCACAGCACCAACCACCGCGAACGGCCCGACTGGCTGCTCGTGCCCTATGTACACCTGATGGACGAACTGGTCCGCCATCACCTGGTATCTGTCCAGGGGACGGCGCTCAAGTTCTTCTTCGCCGGCGGCGGCGCCTATACGCAGCCTCGCGCGGTCAGGCACCGCTACCCGGACGCCGAGGTCACTGTTGCCGAACTCGATCCCCGGGTCACTCGCGTCGCACGCGAGATGCTTTATTTCGACCCGCAGGGCATCGAGATCATCCACCACGACGCCCGGGTCGTCCTGGCCGGGCGCCGGGACCGCTTCGACGTCGTCGTTACGGATGTATTTCATGACATCGCCGTGCCCTATCATCTGACCACCGTGGAGTATGCGCGGCAGGTCAAGGATCGACTCGCCCCCGACGGCATTTACCTGCTCAACGTGGTGGACGTGTTCCCGGACCCGCTGCTGGTCAAGTCCATGCTGCGCACGCTGTCACAGGTGTTCCGCCACGTGGAGGTATGGCTGGAGCGGCCACCTACCGCCCCCACCCGGCTCACCTACGTGATCTCCGCCAGCGATCGTTACTCCGGACCGGCGCAGCTGGACTCGACCCTCGGGCCACCGCGCACCTGGTATGCGGTGACCGAACCCCTGCTGAACAGCGGCACCCGGGCGGATGCCGTGCCGGTGCTGACCGATGCGCTGGCCCCGGTTGAGCGGCTGGCGGCACCGATGTTCTTCACCGCCGCCGGCCGCTGAGAGCCCGGCGGATCCGCGCCGGGGTCAGATCGCGCACGGCTCGCAGCGCCCGGAGTCAGTGGGATCATAGCCCGCCATGGCGCGCAGCCCGCGCCGGAACTCGGCGCTGCTCAGGGCCGAGACAAGACCGTCGATGGGCGGGCTTGACAAGGCCGCCTTGCGGGCCGCGAAGTAATAGGTCTCGGTGGCGAAAGGGACGAAGTCGAGGTCGAAGCGCCTCGCCGCCGCCTCGATGCCGAGGGCCGCGTCCGCTGCACCGCTGGCCAGCAGAGCCGCGGTTGCCGAATGGGTGAACTCCTCGTTCTCATACCCTGCAATGCCGCGCGCATCGACGCCTTCCCTGCGCAGCAGCGCGTCCAGCAGCAGCCGGGTCCCGGACCCGGCCTGCCGGTTGACGAAGCGGATACCGCCTCGGGCTAGATCGCGCAGTGTGCGGATCCGTTTCGGATTGCCCCGAGCCACGATCAGTCCCTGGCGCCGGGCCGCCACCCGAATGAGGACATGCTTGTCCGCGTCCAGCAACGCGTGATAGTGGCGCGCCATCTCGTCGCGCAGTTCCCCTTCCACGATGTGGAAGCCGGCGAGATCAAACTTGCCCTCGTTGAACCGTTGCAGGCTCTCCAGGCTCCCCGCGTTCTGGAGTCGCAGCTCGATTCTCGTCGTCCGCCTGACGATATCACGCAGCAGTTCATGGGCCAGGCTGTGGCTGGCCGAGATCGACAGCTCGCCGGCCTGGGACCGGTTGCCCACGGCATCCAAGGCATCCCGCAGTTCCGCGCCGAGGTCCGCCAGCAACGGCGCCAGCCGCTGCCGCGCCTGCTGTTCCGCCCAAAGCAGCTTCTCCCCCAGCGGCGTCAGCCGGGCGCCCCTGCCCCGTTCCAGATGCACCAATGGCTGGCCCAGCTGTCTGGACCAGGCCTGCAACAGGTCCCAGGCACTGCGGTAGGACACGCCGACCTGTCTGGCCCCGCGGTTGAGGGATCCCTGTTCGCGAATCGCTTCAAGCAGCGCGAACAACCTCGGTTCGACGGCCGTGGCGTGACCACGTCCCAGCCGCCAGCTCAAGCCCAGCTCTATGTCCATGGCCGGCTGCCGTACGGTCCCGGCGATTTGTTGGCGCCGGCACAATTGGCCCCCTTCTGGACCGCGTCATCGCAACCCGGGCTTCGAATACCTGTTTGGCGGATCCAGGATTTCATCACTTGGCGTTGGCAAAAAAGGCCTGCTGGCCGTCGATGGTGTAGAAGTTGATAAGCGACTGCCCGTCTGCGGACAGCACCCAGTCGATAAAGGTCTGCCCGTCGGCGCGCTTCACGTGCGGGTGCCTGGCGGGGTTGACCAGAATGATGCCGTACTGATTGACCAACTGCGAATCGTCCTCCACCAAAATCGCGAGTTCGCCCTTATTCTTGAACTTGAGCCAGGTGGCGCGGTCGGAGAGCACGTAGGCGCCCATGCCACTCGCCACGTTGAGCGTGGCGCCCATACCCGATCCAGTCTCACGATACCAGCTACCGCTGGCGGCCCCGACGTCGACACCGGCATCCCTCCACAACGCCAACTCCTTCTTGTGCGTGCCGCTGTCATCGCCGCGCGAAGCAAACGGGGCCTGCCTGGCGGCGATCGTCCGCAGCGCCTCGGTGGCGTTGTTCATGCCCTTGACGCCTGCCGGATCACTGCCGGGGCCGATGATCACGAAATCGTTGTACATGACATCGAAACGCTGCACACCGAAGCCTTCGGCAACGAACTTTTCTTCCGAAGCCCTGTGATGCACGAACAGCACGTCCGTGTCGCCATTGCGCGCCAGCTTGATGGCCTGGCCCGTGCCCACGGCCACCACCCGCACCGCGATGTCGGTCTTCTCGGTGAACGCCGGCAACAGCCGCGCAAACAGTCCCGAGTTCTCCGTCGAGGTAGTGGACGCCACGGTGATGTAGCGCTCCGCCGCGGCGGCGGACCAGGCGCCGCAGGCCAGCAGGACGGCGATTAGAACCCGGCATTTCGTATACTGCATTGTCATTGGCTCCTCAGGCAGGTTGGTTGGGGGGACGCCGCCTACCAGAGCAGGCGGCCGTCCAGAAACGCGGCGGCGGTCTGCGTCAGCGGGCGTTCGAAGAACGCGGCGGCCTCGCCCGTCTCCACCACCGACCCCTGGTGCAGGAAAACGATCTCGTCCGCCAGACGGCGGGCCTGGCCCAGGTCGTGGGTGGACATGATGATCTTGGTGCCGGTGCTGCGGATGGAGCCCACCATCTCCTCCACCCTCCGGGTCGCGGCCGGGTCCAGGTTGGCCGTGGGCTCATCGAGGAACAGCACCTGGGGATGCAGGGCCCAGGCCCGGGCCAGGGCCAGGCGCTGCTGCTCGCCGCCGGACAGCACCCTGGCCGGCCGCGCAGCCATGGCGCTGAGGCCCGCCAGCGCCAGCGCCTCCTGCAGGCGTGCCGGTCGCTGCGCTCGCTTTACCCGGCCAACGCGCAGCGCATACAGGATGTTGCCGGCGACCGACCGGCGCAGCAGCACCGGCCGTTGGAACACCATGGCCTGTGCGTCAGGGCGGCGCGCCGCTGCGGGATCGGACCAGTTCACTGATCCGGCGGCCGGTCGTAACAGGCCGTGGCATAGCTTGATCAATAATGTCTTGCCGGCGCCGTTGGGCCCGAGGACCACGCTCAGGGCGCCGGCATTGAATGCCAGGTTCACGTCGTTCAGCAGTGTCTGCCTGCCGGCCGTGAAACTGACCCCATCCAGCACCAGCGGCAGCAATGATGGGCGGGTTGTACGCGTGGGCGTCGGTTGCGCCCTCGACACCGCGGACTCCGTCATGCTTGTCCCCGTCTTGCCAGGTGCTGCGCTCCCAGCGCCACACCATTGATAGTGAACACTATGAGCAGCAGCACCATGCCCAGCCCCAGGGCCAGGTCCAGATCGCCCTTGCTGGTTTCCAGGGCGATGGTGGTGGTCATTACGCGGGTGACATGGTTGATGTTACCGCCGACGATGATCACGGCGCCGACCTCGGCGATGGCGCGGCCGAAGCCGGCAAGCACCGCGGTGAGCAAGCTGTAACGACCCTCCCACAGCAGTGTCGCAATCATGGCGAAAGGGCCGACGCGCAGGGAATGTAACTGCTCCGCGTATTCGTCGTTAAGGTCGACAACCGTCTGCCGCGTCAGCGCAGCGACGATAGGCAGCACCAGCAGGGTTTGGGCGATCACCATGGCGGCGGGTGTGAACAGCAGGCCATACTCGCCCAGCGGCCCGGCCCGCGACAGCAGTAGGTAGATGAACAGGCCGGCCACCACCGGCGGCAGCCCCATCAGGGCGTTTAGGATGCTAACGACCACCCCGCGACCAGGAAAGCGAAACAGCCCTAACACGGCGCCCAGCGGCATACCGATCAACGACGCCAGCAGGACCGCCGACAGGCTCACGCTGAGCGATAGTTGCACGATCTCGACCAGGGCCGGCTCCAGGTCGATCAGCAGCTTGATCGCCTTGCTGAATGCAGAACTCAAGTCAGTCATTGCTTAAATATGCAATATATTACATATTTAGTTGCTTACAAGCACAATGATATCTATTTTCTAAATCAAAGAATATGCATATTCCTGCATAATATACGCCACCAAGCAAGCAAGAAAGGGGTCGGTGACAAATGATAATGTTATTAATAATGATTCTCATTTGTCACCGACCCCTTTTTCGAGCGTTCTGCGCGGTGTCGAGGTCGTGCACCTGTTGGATATCGGTTCGTGTCGCCGCCACAATCCGCGGCCCGAGTTGCGAATTGAAGACCAACGCCTCGTCTGTGACCGCCAGGCACAGGGGGGGCTTTTTTATGAAAGCCGGCGCCAAGCCTGCTTTACTCAGCTTAAACACGCCGCGGGATTACACCTCGCGCACGAAGGTTCACCAGACAGTACTGACCGGAGGTGCAGACATGTATCGAGATGACAGAACACGTTGGGTAATACGGCTGTCTTTGCTGATTGCGGCCTTGCCGTGGCAACCCGGCTTTGCCGCCGATAAGGACGTCACTCCCGGCGACTGGGCGCACGTTCAGGTAGTCACCTATGCCAGCGGCCTGACCGGGTTCTTCGATACACGCAGCGGCACCTTGTATCTATATGATTCCAACCTGGACAAGGCCGTGTTCATTCGCCGCATCTCGGAATTGGGCGCGCCTTTGGAGAAGATAAAGAAGTAGCTGCTCGGCCCGGCAGCGGTGATGCTGCAAAACGATCGCTCACGTTACGGGGAAGCAGACGGAAGCCGTGAAGGCGGGGGCCATGAGCCCGCTGGTGCTGGCCGGTTCAGCGTAGCGACGGCAGGCCTTTGGTCTGCCGCCGGTTAGCTCACTTACGAGTCGTAATGCTTGGAAGGATCAGGACTTCTTCGGTCGGCCGGCGCTGGCGCGGGGGGCGCGGCGATTATTGATCCGGTCCTCGAGCTGTACGGCGCATTCATTGAGATATTTTACGATCTCGCTCTTCTTGCCACGCCGATACCCTGTAATGGGGGAACCCGGGCTGTCGATCACATACCGGTACCAGTCGTTTTCAGATTCGCCCCCCGGTCCTCCGTCCGATTTTTCGATCGACACCACGGTACAACGGAGCGCTTCGTTGCGCTTCTTCTCCTCCGGCTTTTCAGCGGTAGTGGAAGTAGACACCTGACTCATATAGTCTTCTCTCCAGTCTGATTCTCGATAAAGTCTTGCGCTGCACGAAGCGCGCCTTATCGTTAAAAACCATTCACAGCATCGGAATTTGGTCAGCGAGACGCCAACATCGCCGATTCAGCGTGAATTGGCCTTCAGGCCAATGAGAATGGGAAGATAAGCGAGGAACGCGTAGAGCACATAGCACTTAACCGTGTATGTTACCACAAAACGTCGTTTGTCGCCGCCGCGCGACCATTAAGGCTAGTTAAGACAACCCAAAACCCTCAAAAAGTGGGGTCAGATACCACTTTTCCAGCCATTTTCCGCCGACACTTCACTTAGTTCTTTGCGAGCACCTCAGCACGGATCACCGATTGCCTGGCGATCAGGTCGTTGATCACGCCTCGCGTGGATTGGTAATGCGGCGTCTCCTTGTGTGCCGCCAAGGCCTCTTCGCCAGTGTAAATCTCGTATAGATAAAACGTGTCCGGCTCCTCGCGGGCCGCCAGCACATCGAACACCAGGCAGCCTTGTTCATCCCGCACCGAGGCCCTGGCATTGGCAAGCATGGCCTCCAGAAAACGGTCGCGATTGTCGGGCTTCAATTCTACCTTGACGATGATACAGTACATGTTCGCTGTCCCTGCTCCTTGTTGTCTACTGAGGAAACCAACCATAGCACGAGACCAAACCATGATCGAAAGACCCAGGCCGTTGAACGGCTTACGACACCTGGCGCTGGTCGTTCCCAACCTCGAGGAATGCGAGCGCTTCTATGTCGATGTTCTGGGCATGCAGATACTGCGCCGCGCCAGCGAAAACCTGGTCTATCTCACCTGCGGCAATGACAATCTCTCGCTCGGCCGGTTGCACGAGGGTGACCGCGCCGGCACGCAGTATCTGGATCACTTTGGTTTCGTCGTGGACAGCAAGGATGAGCTGGAGCAGTGGTACCATTACCTGAAGTCCCGTAACGCGGAACTGCTGGACGAGCCCCACGACCATAGCGACGGTGCGCGCAGCTTCCACTGCAAGGATCCCGCAGGCAACATCGTGCAACCGCTTTACCATCCTGCCATATCGGGTCAGCGTTTCTACGGCGCGGAATCCAATCTGTCGGAGTAATTCGGGGAACACAATACCTAATTGTTTGCGTTTTGCCGCACTGTGATGTGGAATTGAGGAGCAGTAAACAGATGTGAGGGAGAAGCGTAGCAAGGATAGCCAGGATCGACGTTCCCGGGATTTCCCTGCATGTCACCCAGCGCTGCAGTCGTCAACGGACCTTTTTCAATGACGAGGATTACGGTTCGCATCTCGCGCTGATGGATCAGTGGTGTGATGAGTGCGGGGTGGCAATCTGGGCCTGCTGCCTGATGCCCAATCACGTTCATCCGATTGCCTGCCCAAGTGATAAAACGGGCCTGAGCAAGGCCAGCGCTGAGACCCATCGGCGCTACACGCGAATGATCAACTTCCGTGAAGGTTGGCGCGGATATCTCTGGCAGGGTCGGTTTGCCTCGTTTCCAATGGATCAGTCATACTTGCTTGCGGTCGCCCGCTATGTGGAGTTGAACCCTGTGCGTGCCGGTATGGTCTCACATGCGGGCGAGTACCCATGGAGCAGCGTGAGGACGCATCTGGCCGGTCAGGACGATGACCTGGTGCAGGGACGGCCATGGCTTGACCTGGTTAGCGATTGGGAGGCGTTGTTGAAATCGCGCGATAGCGGCTGTTACGAGGCCTTTCGCTTGCATCAATGAACGGGCCGTCTGTTGGGCAGTGACGAGTTTATTCAGACCTTGTCTGTGCTAACGGGTCGGGATCTACGCAAACGGAGGCCGGGACCGAAGTGCGCATCGAATTAACTATTGTCCCCGGAAGAAAATGAAACGATTTGTTGAGTTTCTCAAAACTACTTTGATTGGCGGATTGGTGGTGGTGGTACCGGTCATATTGGTGGTGATGGCTCTGTGGGAGGCTGTCGACGTGGTCGGGGAAATCATCGAGCCGCTGGAGAAGGTACTGCCGGTCACCACCATTGCCGGTATTGATGTGACCGCCCTGCTCGCGCTGCTCTTCGTATTGGGGATATGCTTCGCCGCGGGTGTTGCGGCCCTCACCGGGCCGGGGGCGGCGCTCGGAAAGTGGCTGGACAGCCGCCTCGCAAAACTGCCGGGGTACAAGATTTTCCAGGCATTCGCCCGCTCGATGACGAAGGCGAACACCGAGCAGGTTCAGCCGGCACTGCTCACCAACCCCATGGACACCCGGGTCCTGGCCTTCGTGATTGAGGAAAGCGAAACCCACTGCGTCGTGTTGGTACCGAATGCCCCGACTGTGATGACGGGCTCACTGCAGTTTGTTGCCAAGGAACGCGTTACGCTGCTGAACATCTCCCTGGCCGACGCATCAAAGGTGCTGTCCGAGTACGGCATGGGCGCCTTGTCGATTTTCGAAGACAGATCACACCGTGATCACCAACAGTCGGCTATTGATTGACCGCGGCCGCACTTGCGTTGGATATTGAACCACTTTTTCGTGACATGCGGTGATTACGACCCGACTTAAACCAAAGAGGACCGTTTAAATTGAAATATTATTGCTTGATGATTGGTAAAGCGAGATCCACATGGGGGCCGATTAGCTTGTGCCTCACGGTGTTAGGCAGTATCGCGGGATCCGCTGTCGCTGCGTCCTTTGAACCCGACACGGTGACATTCCAAGCCGGCAACCTGGTTGACAAGAGCATCCTCAGGGGACCTAACCATACCTTGCGGAACAAGGTAATCAACAAAGGCTACATGAACAACTATGTAATCGATTCGCCGTTCGGTGAATTTTCCGTCATCGGTGACTGGGCGGCTGTCAACATGGTCCACGAGATCGATGCCATCGCCGAGCTGAAGAAGATGAGCAAGACCGGCGTGCTGGCCCAATCGGCGGCGGAGGCGGCGCAGAAACCCGTCAATGCGGCCAAGCAGCTGGTCGAACAACCGGCGGAGACCGTCAAGGGCATCCCGGCCGGGGTGGGCCGGTTGTTTTCCCGTGCCGCGGATGTCGTTGGTGAGGCAGCCCAAAAGACCAGCGAAGCGGCCAAAAGCGAAGGTGGCGATGGCAGTTCCACGACCGATGCGATGACGGATGCCGGCACCGAACTGGCCAAGGGCTATCTGGGCGTAGGAGCGGCCCACCGCAAGCTGGCGCGCGAACTGGAAGTGGACCCCTACTCCACCAACAAGGTGCTGCAGGCGGAACTGGCCAGCATGGCCAGATATGCCGCCGCCGGTTCCTTCGGCACCAAGCTCATCATGCCGAGCATCCCCGGCGCGAGCATCGTCACCAACGTCAATGATATGGTGTGGAACCTGAGCGCCCGCGACTTGAAGCTGCGCAACGAGAAGTCACTGGCGGCGATTGGCGCCGACAAAGCCTTGATAGAACGCTTCATAGAAAACCCACACTATACGCCTACTGACCAGACCCGGGTGGTGTCCAGCCTCGAGGCCCTCGCGGGTACCAAGGGTCGCGCGATTGCCGTTGACAAGGCCGCGGCTGCAAAGACCCGACAGGAGGCGTTGGTCTATGCCCGTATGACGGCGATGCTCGCCAGCTATCACCAGGGCCGCTCGCCAATCATCCAGATCACCGATACCGGTCGCCTGCTGCCGCTGGCAACCAGCAAGGCCGGCCCCAAGGTGCTGGCAGCGCCGGTTGACCACGTAAGCTGGACCAGGAGCACCGCGGATTCCGTGTCCGCGTTTGCCAAGGTCGCCGGAAACCAGGCCGGCGGCAGGGAACTGGAGCTTTGGGTCCAGGGCAGCGTCTCGGCTACCGCGCGCAAGGAACTCGGCGCCCTGGGCTGGACCGTCTTCGACCGGGCCTTCATGCGGCTGGAAAAGGAGGCGAAGAAGTAAGCCTATGCGCGACGCCAGATGGCCCGGACCGACCCGACCACAACGGATTACCAGTTGCTCGGCATCCCATGAATTGCATGACACCGTCGGCAACGCCTGGTTGGGCGGCGGTGCCGGCTCTGCGTCTCGCCCGCCGGACCTTGGCCGTTCGGCGCCCGACACCGGCCGACCGGGCCGACCAACGATCGGACTATGCCGCGCCCGGTTCCCGGCGCAAGTCGGCTCGGTTAACATTGCCGTCGTATGCGCTGGCGAACGGGCACAGCCACTGAATTGAAATCCGGTAAAACAGCATGTTGAAGAAACTACTCATCGTCCTTGCGGTCCTGGTCGCCATTGCCGCCATCCTGCTGACGCGAGACTGGGATTCACCCGAGTTGGGACAGGCCGTGCTCGACAAGGTGAACGAGGCCACCGGCGTCGCCATGACGGCCGGCGGGTTTCGTCTGAACCTGCTGAAGGGCGTGGTGCTCACGGGAGTCAAGGCATCGAAATTCCAGGACGGCAGAAAGATGGATCTGGCGGTGGAGAGGTTCGTGGTCGAACACCGGCTTGTGCCGCTGCTGACGGGAACGGTGGCGCTGCAACGCATCGTAATCGACAAGCCTCGTATCGAGATCATCGAACCCCGGCCGGCGTCGGCGGGCGAGGGCGGCGCGGGCGCGCCCGGCGTAGAACCCGACGCCGAAGCGGCCGCCGAAACGCCGCCTACCGAGGAAAGAGCCACCGAGCCTGCCGATTTCACGCTGGAAGTGCGGCAGCTCTCCATCCGCGACGGGATCGTGGTGCTGCGGCGCGAGGGTGAGGACGCCGCTACCCGCGCACAGGGCCTCGACTTCAGCACTGACAACCTCACCATCGACCCTGATGCCGGGACCCTGACCGGCATCACCGCCGCAGGCTCGCTCGAGATCAGCGAGATCGCCTTTGGTAACTTCAAGGTGACCGATACCCGGGGCCGCTATTCGATGGCTGAAGGCAGGTTCGACCTGCCCGAGCTTTCCGCGGTTGTGGCCCGGGGCAGGGTAACCGCCAACATGCAGATTGATTTCAAGCCCGTGCCTTATGTCTATTCCCTGGCCATGCAAGGCGAAGGACTGGACCTGAACGAGTTGATCGGCGCCAGCCGTGGGCTGGGGCCCGCCGCGCTGGACCTCAAGGCAGATGGTGTCGGCTCCGGTTCGCGCGAGCTCAAGGGCAAGGGCAGCATAGCACTGGCCGCGGGCACGCTGCCGGACGCCCCCGTGTTCAAAGATATCGACCGCACCCTGGGTAAGGAAGTCGTCGTGGGTGCCGCCTACCAGGCCACCCGCGCGGAGTTTTCCATCGCCGACAATATTGCTACGCTGGCGCCGTTCCGCTTCGAGACCGCACGCGCGCGCCTGGATACCGCGGGCAAGGCGAACCTGGACGGACCGCTGGATCTGGAACTGTCGGTGGCGACACCTCGCGAGGGCATACGCATCGGTGGCGTGGGCAGCGACGTGCTTGACCTGCTCACCGACGAGCAGGGCTGGGTGCCGATACCCATGAGCGTCGCCGGCACCATGGAAGACCCGAAGGTGCGCCTGGACACCAAGGCCCTGCTGAGCCAGGCGGGCGCTGGTTACAAGCGCGGTCTGAGCAAGGACCTCGAAGAGAAGGCATCCGACCTGCTCGAGGGTCTTTTCCGCAAAAAGAAGTAATGGGACGCCAGCGAGCGTAGCCCGGTCGATCGTCCCAACGGCGGTCGCGCGTCCGTCCCATCACCGCCAGGCGCATTTTCCCGGACATCTAGCACAGTAGTGGGTGATCTCCCCCACCCGGCGTGAACCGCCCTTTCGAGTCGTGGATTCAGTCGGTCTTCGGGCACCTTCCATCGGCGTGTCGACAGACGGCGCGCGTGGCCGGATCGCGAACGGACTAAGGGAATATACTTTGCCAGCGAAGGGGTTAAACATACCCCGCGCCGCCGTTGCACCAGAAGGGAAACGAGCAACCCCAAGGTGCCAACATTCAAATCGTGACGGCTAACAAATGCGGTCTACATCATTGCGTCCTAAAACTATGCTGGGACTGGTCATCCTCGGCTTCGGCCTCGTGGTGATATTGCCCGTCGTCGCCGCGCTGCGCGCAGTCACCTATTTCAACGAGTTGTCGGCGCGCAGCCATGCCCTGGTCATGCAGGGATCGCAACTGTCATCGGAGGTGGAACTTCTCGGCGAGCAGGTGATTGACATGGAACGCAGCGCGCGTCAATACCAGGTGCTGGATGAACTCGAGTTGGTATCCCTGTTCGCGGAGAAACAGAGCCGACTGTCCGACAGCCTGGATCGCGTCGCAACGCTGGCGAGAGACGCCGACGTGCAACACAAGATCGATGGTATACGCGATGCCACGACGGTCATCACCACTGCCCTCTACAACGAACCCGCATCGTCGCCGGCCTTGGATGATGCCCTAACCCTGCTCTCGGAGTTGAGACTGCTGGCGGACCAGGTCTCCCGGGCAAGCCGCAAACACATCGCCGGGCAACTGAACAGTCTTCACGAGACAGCCTACCTGGCGCGCGAACGGCTGGTGCTTCAGATGGTGGCTCTGTGCCTCGGCACCGCCGTGCTCGCCGTGCTTTTCACGGTGCTGATCGTCCGGCCGGTACGGCAGACTGTCAGCGCCATCCGGCAGCTGGGACACGGCGATCTTGAGCGCCCCATTGATATTGGCGGGCCGATGGAACTGGCCGACCTCGGCGGCGAGCTCGAATGGCTTAGGCGCCGCCTGCATGGGCTGGACCGGACCAAGGCCCGCTTCATGCGCCAGACCTCGCATGAGTTCAAGACATCACTGGCGAGCGTCCTCGAGGGTACCGAGCTGCTGGTGGATGGCACCACCGGCGACCTGAACCCCCTGCAGGCGGAGGTCGCGGTGATACTGAAGAGCAACATCCTGCAACTGCAGCATCTCATTGACAACCTGCTCTGCTTCGATGCGCGGGAGGAGATGAAGGAAGGGCTTCGCCGCACCCGCTTTTCCATGCAGGCCTTGCTCGAGGAGGTACACGACAACCATCGCTTGAGCCTCGTCGGCAAACGGATCAATTGGCAGGTGGACGGCACGGACATCGAGCTTCACGCGGACCGCGGCCGAATCCGCTCGGTGGTGGACAACCTGGTATCCAATGCGGTCAAGTTCTCCCCCAACGACGGCAGCATACGGATCAAGATCGACAATTCTGAATCTGAGGTTGTCGTCGACGTCTGTGACGACGGCCCTGGCGTTCCGCTGGAAGATCAACATCGGGTCTTCGAGCCGTTTTATCAGGGACGAAAACACCTCAACGGATCCGTGCGCGGCAGCGGTCTTGGCCTGGCGGTGGCGAAGGAGTGTGTCGAGGCCCATGGCGGCAGCCTGAAACTTGATTCAGACACGCACTCCGCAGGGGCGCGTTTTAGTTTTACCGTTCCCGCGCACGGGCATGCCTGAACCAAAGCGCTACTGGTCATGGATCGCAGCCGGTTGCCTGGGGGCCTGCGCGCACCAGGACCCGGTCACCGACTACCTGGCCTGGCAGCGTATACTCGTTGACGTCAATGCAGCGCAGTGGACCGAGATGTATGAATCCCTGTCCTCGGAGCAGCACACACCGGCGGGCAGCGACGATCGAATAAAGCTCGCGCTGTTGCTGAGCAACCCCGGCCGACCGGTCGCCGATCTCAAGCGTGCTGAGAACATGCTGCGGCGGGCACTGGCTGATCCCGAGCCCCTGACCCCTGCCACCCGGGACCTCCTGGTGGTGAGACTGCACGACCTGGAGCGGCGCCTGGCGAACGTCGCCGACCGCGGAACCATCAAGCTTCGTATCAAGGAACTGAAAAAGGAAAGGGATGACTTGAAACGCGAAGGACAAGTCTTGACCAAAGAACTTAGCGACGTACACACCAAGCTGCGCGCCCTGACCCAGATCGAAAGGGCGCTGGAACAGGAACATACCGATAGAGGCGAGCAAAGATGAACCACAACCTGTCCGGCCGCATCCTGGTGGTCGACGATGATCCCGGACTGCTCAAGCTGCTCACCTTGCGGCTGGAAGGTTTCGGCCACGAGGTCAGGGCAGTGGATTCGGCGCCAGCCGCCTTGTGCGCGACCGAGAGCTTCAGTCCTGACACGGTAATCACGGACCTGCGTATGCAGGGAATGGACGGCATCGAACTTCTGGAGGCCATTCACCAGAGGCAACCGGGACTGCCGGTGCTCATCATCACCGCCCATGGCACCATCCCGGATGCCGTTAACGCCACCCAGCGCGGGGCGGTCGGCTTTCTGACCAAACCCATCGAAAAACAGCTGCTGCAGGAGAAGGTGCTCCACGCTCTGCGACTTTCGCCGACCAGCGAATACGACAACGAGGGTTTTCGCGAGATGGTCTCCCGCAGCCCGCTGATGCGCGAGGTGCTCAGACGCGCGCGGCGCGCGGCCAGGTCGGACTCCAACGTGCTGATTACCGGCCAGAGCGGCACCGGTAAAGAGCTGCTGGCCCGGGCCATCCATAACGCAGGTCCCCGACGCGAGCAGCCATTCATGGCCGTGAACTGCGGCGCCATTCCGGCGGAGCTGTACGAATCCGAGTTGTTCGGTCACGAGCGCGGCGCATTCACGGGGGCTCATCGCTCGCGCGAGGGCATATTTCAGGCCGCCAACGGCGGTACGCTTTTCCTGGACGAGGTTGGAGACATGCCGCAGGACCTGCAGATCAAGCTGCTGCGGGCGCTACAGGAGAGGGAAATAAGGCGGGTGGGCAGCAACACCACCGTGGTGGTGGATGTCCGCATCATCGCGGCCACCCACCAGAACCTGGACCAGATGACCAAGGTGGGTCGGTTTCGCGAAGATCTTTACTACCGGCTCAACGTGGTCGCATTGCGTATGCCGGCGCTCAACGAGCGCCGTGAGGATATTCCGTGTCTCGTCAACGAGTTCCTGGAACGGATTGCCGCGCAGCGCTCTGAACCGCGCAAGCTCTATGCGCCGGAAGCACTTGAGATGCTGGTCCGCGCCCAGTGGCCCGGCAACATCCGCCACCTGTTCAACGTTGTCGAACAGAATGTCGTGCTGTCCACCGGCTCGATGATCAGTGCCGCCGACGTCGTGGAAGCGTTGGCCGAGGGTGTGGAACGCGTCCAACCGCTGGCTAGGGCGCGCGATGAGTTCACACAACAGTATCTATCGCGGCTGCTGCAGCTCACCGGCGGCAATGTTACCCGGGCCGCCCGGCTGGCCCAGCGCAACAGAACGGACTTCTATAAGCTGCTGTCCCGCCACCATCTAGACCCCGCGGCATTCAAATACCGCTGATCCATTTCGTCGTCGCCAATCGGCGACACGAAAAAGCTTGCGCCACAAGGCGTCCGGAATAAGCAGGCGACATCGTCGCCAAACCGCGACGGTAATTAGTCGCTGGTTTAACCGCTTTCACTTCATACGCGTCGCCCGCTGGCGACGATTTTCAACCCCAGCGAGGTCGCAGGGCCCCCTGCGGTCGCCACGAAATCCCCAGTCAGGCATTAACTCATTGCTTTATAGCTAACTTTTTCGAGTTGGCACGAGGATTGCCATTACGCAGGTCGAACGGAAGAAATCCGCTACGACGAGGTAAGCGCCTTGGCCACGAAAACTGTTCCCAAATCCATAGAAATTCCAGTCCATGCGGTTGGCGCGGTTCCCACCGCGCCGGGTGGCGCCCTGACTGCCATGCTGTACGAGATCACCGGCATGCTGAAGGCCCTGATCGAGAGCGGCGAAACCGGCAGCGTAGACCTGCGGCGGGCGCCGCTGGACGCCGCCGAGCACCGGGAACTCAAGTCTCTGCTCGGTCGCGGCGAGGTGAAAGCGACCGTCGACTCCCTGGGACCCACGGAAATCTGCGAAACCGCCATACCCGGGATCTGGTTGGTCAGTCATCGCAACCCCAACGGCGACACCATCGGCGAGTTCATCGAGACCACCACCTGCCCCGAGCTGCTCGGCGCTCATTCCGCCGACATGCGGGCCGGCCTGAGGACGTTGCAGGGGCGGCTTTCCAAGAGATCACAGAAGATCGACACGGACGCGGTCGCACGCAGTTTTACCGCGCTGGGATTGAGGAGCCTGGCACTCGATGGCGCTGGCGAAACACAGAGCGAAAGCGGCGGTAATGCCGATGCGAATCAACTCTATAACGGGAGTCCCGACAATGGCAGATAAGGACACGCTTGTTGATCACCTGGAACGGCAAGGCATTTCACGCCGTACCTTTCTCAAATTCTGCTCACTGACCGCTTCTAGCCTGGCGCTGCCGACGGTGGCCGCACGCGCGATCGCCCAGACGCTATCCACTACCCCGCGCCCGACGGTGATCTGGCTATCGGGGCAGGAGTGCACGGGCTGCACGGAAACCGTCCTGCGGTCCTTCGAGCCCACGATTGAAAGCCTGATCCTCAGTGAAATTTCGCTCGATTACCACAACACCCTGATGGCCCCCTCCGGCGCCGCCGCCGAGGCTTCGCGCCTGCAAGCCATCACCCAGGGTGGTCATGTGGTGGTCGTCGACGGCTCCATCCCCCTCAACGACGATGGCGCATGGTCCATCATCGGCGGTAGGTCCGCTCTTGACGTGGTTCAGGAAAGCGTCGCCGGCGCCGGCCTGATCATCGCTATCGGTAACTGCGCAGCCTTCGGTGGCATCCCCAAGGCGGATCCGAATCCCTCTGCCGCCCGCAGCGTAGACGACCTGATCCAGGCGGGACAACTGATTACCTCGGCCCCGCTGGTCAACGTCCCCGGCTGTCCCCCCATACCCGAAGTGATGACCGGGGTCGTTGTGCATTTTCTGACCTTTGGTTTGCCGTCGCTCGACTCTTTGAAAAGGCCGACTGCGTTCTACGGGCGCACGGTGCACGAGACCTGCACCCGCCTGCCCGCATTCAACGCCGGCTTCTTCGCGACATCCTTCGATGATGATGCGGCCCGGCAGGGAGCGTGTCTGATCAACCTGGGTTGTCGGGGCACAGTCACCTTCAATGCCTGCACGACGGTGAAATGGAACGGCGGAACGAGCTTCCCGATGTTGTCGGGACATGGCTGTCTCGGCTGTTCGGAGCCGGACTTCTGGGACCGGGTGTCCACGGTGACCGGCGAGAAGGGCTTTTATGCACCCGTGTTCAAAGTCTGACGGAGGAAAACCATGAGCACAGTGGTCGTTGATCCGATTACCCGCATCGAGGGGCATCTGCGTATCGAGGCGGAAACCAACAGTGACGGCGTGATCACCAGCGCGTGGAGCGCCGGCACCATGATGCGCGGCATCGAAGTCATCCTGCGTGGCCGCGACCCCCGCGATGCCTGGGCGTTTACCCAGCGCATGTGCGGCGTCTGCACCACGTCACACAGCATCGCCTCGGTGCGGGCGATCGAAGACGCTCTGAATTATCCCATCCCCGAGAACGCGCGCATCATCCGCAACCTCATGGACGGCGCCCAGTTCGTCCATGATCATGTGGTGCATTTCTATCATCTGCATGCCCTGGACTGGGTCGACATCGTGTCCGCCCTGGAGGCCGACGCCAACGTCACCTCGGAGGCGCAGCGCTGCATCAGCCCTGATCGCACCGAGAACGTGTCGGCGGCCTACTTCGAGGATGTCAAACAGAGACTGCGCAACTTCGTCGACTCGGGCCAGCTGGGCATCTTCGCCAATGGTTACTGGGGACACCCGGAATACAAGCTGCCGCCTGAAATCAATCTGATGGCGTTCGCCCATTACCTCGAGGCCCTGGCCTGGCAGCGCCGTATCGCGCGCCTGCACGCCGTGTTCGGAGGACGCAACCCGCACCCCAACTTTCTTGTCGGTGGCTCTCCCAGCGCCATCAGCGCCAGCAGCGCCACCGATGGCGCTACCCGGGTGGATAGCGCGGCACTGGCGATCGTGAGCGAGGTGATCCAGGAAGCGCAGACCTTCATCAACCAGGTATATGTCCCCGACACACTGGCTATCGCCAATTTCTACAAAGACTGGTTCGCCCGCGGCGAGGGGGTCGGTAATTTCCTGACCTTCGGGGATTTCCCCAACACCAGTGTCGGCGCCGGCGACCGTCTCATTGACCCGAACGACCTCTTCCTGCCACGGGGCGCGATCCTCAATCGCGACCTCTCCGTGGTTCATCCCGTCGACCTCGACGACCCCAACCAGGTGCAGGAGCTTGTGAGCAGCTCCTGGTACGACTACAGCACCGGCAAGGACTCCGGCCTGCATCCCTATGACGGCGAGACCACCCCGGTTTACAGCGGACCCCAGCCACCCTTCGAGAACCTCGATGTTCAGAACTCTTACTCCTGGGTGAAGGCGCCGCGTTGGCGTGATCAGGCAATGGAGGTCGGGCCGCTGGCGCATGTGCTGATGTGGTATGCCACGGGACATGAACCGACGCAGCAACTGGTCAACGCCGCACTGTCGAACCTGAAGCTGCCCATCGAAGCACTCTATTCAACCATGGGACGGGTTCTGGCCCGCACCGTGGAGGCCAAGCTCATCGCCGATGAGATGAGCAACTGGTACGGGCAGTTGACCCAGAACATCGCCAACGGCGATGTCAGGACCTTTAACGATCAGCTGTTCGATCCCTCGACCTGGCCCGCGGAGGCCAGGGGAGCGGGCTTCCTGGAGGCGCCCCGCGGCGCCCTCGGCCACTGGGTCGTGATCCGCAACGGAAAGATATCCAACTATCAGGCGGTCGTGCCGACCACCTGGAACGCCAGCCCCCGTACCGCCGACAACAACGGCAGCACGGTACTGGGCCCCTACGAGGCGGCACTGGTGGGACACACCCTGTTCGACCCCCAGCAACCCCTGGAGATCCTGCGCACCATACACAGCTTCGATCCCTGCATGGGGTGCGCGGTGCATCTGCTGGACCCCGACGGGGAAGAGCTGATCAGGGTCAAGGTCCTGTAACGGTCGGCACAACGCTCAGGACATGCAGGAGAACTCAACATATGAACATCGCATCTAGACTCAAGCTTGCAGCGGCATTTGTTGTCGTCGGCATCACGGCGCCGGGCATGGCGCAGGCGCACCCCCTGGCCTCCGAGTCCCTTGGACTGCTCGCCGGTTTTTCACACCCGCTACGAGGTTTCGATCATGTCCTCGCCATGGTGGCGGTGGGACTGTATGCCTATCAGCAGGGTGGCCGGGCGCTATGGGGCCTGCCCCTTGCCTTTGTGGTCATGATGGCGGCGGGCGCAGGACTGGGGATGGCCGGCATCAATCCGACCAACGCGGTGACCGAATCCGGCATCGCGGGTTCCCTGCTGCTGTTTGGTCTGCTGCTCACTCTCGGCAGGCGGCTGCCTTTCGCGGTCACCGCCGGCCTCGTCGGACTGTTCGCTATCTTCCATGGCCTGGCTCATGTAGAGGAGATGCCGCAGTCCGCATCCGCCCTGGCCTATGCATCCGGCTTCGTTATCGCCACGGCCCTGCTGCATGCCACCGGCCTGGGGCTGGCCGACACCTTCAGGACCTACCGCGCGGCCGTGCTGCTGCGAGCGTCAGGTGCCGCCGTGGCCGGCGCCGGCATGGCAATGTGGATATAGAGAGGGCGATGCGATGAAGGCAGCGGGAATCAGCGACGCTAACAGCGTGGAGGCAACAAAGATGCGACGAAGAGCTTCGGTCCATGTGCCAATGTTCATCGGGATGTTCCTCGCCCTCATGTCCTGGGCAGGGACCAGCCATGCGTTTGGTAACTTTGGCGACAATGTAAATACCGAATGTCGGGCCTTCAATAATACTAGCCCCTACACCGGCGACTGCGCCCTGTGTCATAACACCAGTAATCTTGGGCAGCGGGTGGAGCCACAGTGGACCAACTACCTGTCTGGCAATCTCACCGCATTCTGCCCGCAGACGCCCAACCGGGCGCCCAACGGCACCATCAACAGCCCTTCGGGCAATGTCAGCATCAACCAGGGTGAATCGGTTAACTTCGCCGGCACCGGCAGCGATCCCGACGGTGATCCCCTGTCCTACCTGTGGGACTTTGGCGGCGGTGCGGCCAACAGCATCGCCCAGAACCCGGGCAGCGTGACCTTTAATAGCGCCGGGACGTTCACCGTGGCCTTTACCGTCTTCGACAATGCCGAGGTGCCGGATCCAACGCCGCCGACGCGGACCATCACGGTCAACCCGGTGATCAACAATCAGGCCCCCAACGGCACCATAGTCAGTCCCTCGGGGAACCAGACCATCAACGTGGGCGAGTCGGTGAATTTCGCCGGCAACGGCAGCGACCCTGACGGCAACCTGCCCCTTTCTTACGCCTGGAACTTCGGCGGCGGCGTCGCCAACCGCAATGGTCAAAACCCGGGCAACGTGGCCTTCAGCACCCCGGGCACCTTCACGGTCCGGCTCACCGTCACCGATGTCCTCGGCGCGTCGGACACCACCCCGCCGACGCGGCAGATCAACGTGATCGGCGTCACCACGCCGCCGCCGGGAGGCGCCGAGTGTAGCGACCAGGACGGTGACGGCTTCAGTCCCGATGGTGGCATCTGCGGTCCGCTTGACTGCGACGACGGCAACGCCAACGTCAATCCGCGAGCCACCGAGGTCTGCGGTGACGGCGTGGACAACGACTGCGACACCCTGCTGGACGCCGCCGATCCCGAGTGCAACGGCACCGACTGCATCAACGTCCTGTTCGAGCAAAGGGAAGTCAACATCACCGCGGCAAGCTGGGACGGCGGTGAGCAGGAACTCGAAGTAGAAGGCCTCGACACCGAGGTCGGGGTCCAGGTACGACTGTTCCACGCCGGGACCGGCGAGCAGCTGGGCCAGACCACGGTCGAGAGCGACGGCGAGTGGGACTTCGACGTCCGCTTCAGCGATCCGGCTGATGTGCCGTGCCGGGTCCGTGTCGAGATCGACGGTGGCTCGGCAGAAGCCGATGTCTCCAATGCGCCCGGTCAGTGTTCGGGCGGCGGCGGCACCCCGCCACCTCCCGCCAACAATCCGCCACTGGCCGTCGACGACGTCTACCGCGTGCAGCAGCGTCGCACCCTGCGGGTGGACGCGCCGGGCGTGCTGGCCAACGACAGTGACCCGGATGGCGACCCGCTGACCGTCGAGTTGGTGAACGGTACCAGTAACGGCTCGCTGGAGTTCAATGCTGATGGATCGTTCGTCTACCAGCCGCGACGCCGCTTTACCGGCACCGACGAGTTCATCTATCGCGCCAGCGACGGCGGTGCGGAAAGCGGCCCAGCCTTCGTCACCATCACGGTGGAGCCGCGTCGCCGCCGGGACCGCGACGACAACGACAGCGAAGATTGAGAATGCCGGGCAGCGCGGTGTGCGAAGGTCAGCGGATCCACGGCACACCGCGCGAGACGGGCCGGAGCCAGGGAGACATGCAGTAACGGTTCCGGCCCTCCCCCGGCCCCCTGCTGCGGACCTACGGAGTGACGGCTGAAGCGGCAGCGGGCCCCGGAGCGAAACCTCCGCCACCTGTTAATCAGCGAAGCGCTTGCGACATGTCGGAAATCAAAACAGTAGTTCTTGGTCTTGGCAATACCCTGCTGGCCGATGACGGCGTCGGCGTGCACGCCGTACGTGTCCTGCAAAGTAACGGGCAAAAACCTGAGGGCGTCGAGTTCCTGGACGCCGGCACCTTGAGCTTTACGCTCGCCGAGGCGGTCGAGGCGGCCGGTGGGCTGCTGATACTCGATGCCGCCAATCTCAACAAGGCCGCGGGGACGGTGGTCCTTTTCGAAGGCGAGGCCATGGATGATTTTGTAGCCAACAACAAAAAGAAAAGCGTGCACGAGGTCAGCCTGTTCGACCTGCTTGCCGTCGCCAGGTTGTGTGACGAGCTGCCGGCACGGCGCGCCCTCATCGGCGTCCAGCCCCAGCGCATCGAGTGGTCGGATACGATGACCGACCCGGTCCGTCAGGCGATCCCGACGGTCTGTGATACCGCACTGGATCTCATCAAGCGCTGGCAGGCTTGACGGCCGTCAGACATCGATCGACCGTTTCAGGCCGCACTTGTTTGCTGGCGTTCGCCGCCCGCATCGAATGCCGCGCGAGAACCGGTCCGCTGTCCCCGGTCGTACCGGCAGAGTCTTGTTAGGCACGAGATTACGAAATCAATGCATGTTCCGCGGCAATCTCACTACGGCCTGAAAGCCACCGAGTGACGACGACCTGCCCAAAACGACTTCACCTTTGTAGAGCGAGACGATTTCCGCCACGATGGACAGTCCCAGGCCGTGACCCAGGGTGGACTCGTCTATGCGGTGGCCCCGCCGTGCGAGCTGTTCGATCTGCTCCTCTGTGCAGCCCGGACCATCGTCCTCCACGCTGAGGATAACCTGGTCGTCACCGCGGCTCACCGTGATCGAAACTTTACTGCGCGCCCACTTGAAGGCGTTATCCAGCAGGTTGGCCAGCACTTCCATCAGATCGTCACGGTCCCCCGTAAACTCCGTACCCTCGGCCACCTTGACATCAACCTGGAGCGTCTTGTCGCGGTGGATCTTCTCGAGGGTTCCGACCAGGTCGCCAATCTCGTCATGCCATGACACGGGGCTGCCGCTACCGGTCTCCCCCGCCATGCGGGCGCGCGTGAGTTCGCGATCGATCAGTCCGGATATACGCCGCGTGTTGTCCCTTATCTCCGCGCGCACCCCCCCATCCAGGGATGTATCGTCGGCGAGGCGTGTAAGCACGGTCAGGGGTGTCTTGAGCGCGTGGGCAAGATTTCCCACCGCGGTGCGGTGACGCTGCAGGCGCTCGGCCGTCAATCGGGTCAAGCGGTTGATCTGCTCCACCAGCGGTCCGATCTCCCGGGGCACATCGACCTGGACGCTGGACCGCCTGCCATGCTGGATTTCGATCAGCTCATCACCGACCTGCTCCAGCGTCCTCAACCCCCGCCGCACCAGCCATCGCTGGATTGCGATCCAGATCAGCAGCAGCGTCGCCGCCAGCACCGCAAACCGCCATTGCAGCCTGGCGATATCCGCGTGGGCCGGCGACTGGTCTTCAGCCACGGAAATGGTGACGTCCCGCTGCTGCTTGCGCAGGCCGAAATCCAGGACCAGCAGTTCCTGCTCACGCGGTCCCGGCAGCCGCCGTTCCCGCATCTGCCCAGGCGTGACGGCGGCGGACGGCAAGTCCTGGTCCCACAGTGAGCGCGACCGCACCACCTCCGTGCCGGCCGCTATCCTGAAATAATGGCCCGAGAAGGGCTTGCGAAACACCGGGCTGAGAAGATCGTGTTTTATCACAGCACGTCCGTCGGCATCGAAGCGCAGCGCGGCCGCCAGTGCCTCCATGTCATGTTCCAGCCGCGTGGTGACCTGCTGGTCGACAATGCGCCCGATCGCATAACTGCCGGCCACCCATATCAGCACGAACAATACGACCAGGGTGACGACCAGGGACGTGGTGAGCCAGGACTGCAGCGATCGCACTAGCGCCGCTCCCCGAACACGTATCCCTGGCCACGGTAGGTTATGATCAGGTGCTTGCCGATCTTGTCGCGGAGGCGTTTGACGTAGACCTCGATGACGTTGCTGTCCTTGTCAGAATCGAAGTCGTAGACATGCTCTGTGAGCTGGCTCTTCGACAGCACCTGTCCCGGGTGCAGCATCAGGTAACGCAAAAGGCGGAACTCGGTTCCCGTCAATGAATGTTTCATGCCGTCCGCCGTGGTCACGGACTGGCTGTCCTCGCCCAGGGTCAGTCCCTGGCCCTGCAGACGGGCGGGCGCCTGCTCGACGCTGCGATGGATGACGGCGCGAATGCGCGCCAGCAGTTCCTCCAGGTGAAAGGGCTTGCCGACATAGTCATCCGCACCGGCCTTGAATCCTGAAACGCGTTCCTGCCACTGATCGCGTGCCGTAAGGACCACCACCGGCACCCTGTTTCCCCGCTCCCGCCAGCCCCGCAGCACCTCCAGTCCCGACTTCACCGGCAGGCCCAGGTCCAGCACCACCAGGTCGTAGATCCCTTCGTCACCGAGGTACTCGGCCTCGTCACCGGCGGACGCGGCATCGACCGCGTAACCGGCCTTCTCCAGATCGGCCTTCAAGGGTACGCGCAGCCCGTCATCGTCCTCCACCAGCAGCAGGCGCATGGATCTCAGTCTTCCTGTTCCACCTTGATCAGGGATCCATCGCGCGCGTCGTACTGCAGTTCCAGCACCCGCCCCTGCTCGGTCAGTATTTCAAGCTCATAAACCAGCGCACCGTCCTCGCGTTCGAGTTCCGCCTCCAGCAGCCGTCCGGGAAACCGTCCGTATGCGTTGTCCAGTATGGCCTCCAAGGGCAGTATGGCCCCGGACTCGACCAGGGCCCGCACCGCCTCATGGTCGTCCGAGGCGTGGGCGGGGGGGGCCGGCACCAGGGGTGCGCAACCGAGCATCCAGACCAGCGGGACTGCAGCCGCACGTGCCCAGATTCGCACGGTGCTAGCCGTCCCAGCGCCCGACCCCGGGAATGCGGATCTGGCGTTCACTGAACGAGCCCCGCGCCGCCTGCTGGTGGCAGGCGTCGCAGTTGCTCAGACTGCCAACCTGCTTATTGCCGGTGACCAGGCGATCGGGTATCTCGTCGTGCTCGTGCCTGATGTAAGGCAGTTCGGTAATCCGCATGGGCGCCTCCGTGGTGGTCAGCGAATGCATGACCTTGCGCGAGCGGCGGTAAGGGGCGGCGTCCGCGCTGTGAACGAGCAGGAAGTCGGTCAACTCGCGGTTCAGCTGCGGCTCCAGTTCCGCGTTGTCTCCGAAGTGGTCGTCCAACCCCAACATGATTTTCTCCCAGGATCGCGCCGGCAACAGGCCCGCCGGATAGGCCATGTGGCAGCTGCCGCATTCCTCGACGTAGGCGGCGTTCTGCACCGGATCAACTCCCGGCTGAGGCTGCCACAATGCATAGTGCTTGTCATCATCGCTGGAGTCGTCGTCGCCCAGCGACACCTGGCAGCCGAGCAGGACCAGTGCCGAGATCGTGGCTGCGTATGCTGTCTTGCGTTTCATACTATTTCTCTCCGGTTCAAAGCTTACTGAGGTAGGTCAACACGTCACCCTTCTCCTGCGCCGTGCACTCGCGGCCGAGGGTCCACTTGCAGTTGCGTTTCAACCACTTGCGGATCTTGGCGATGTCGTCGAGCCGTTTGCCGTCCACGGAAGGCGCCAGCGCTCCGATCGGTTTGCCGGTGCGCGCGTGCTTGCCCGCCCGGCGGGGGTCTGCGGTGTGGCAACTGGCACATTGCCGTGATGCGGGCTGACCATCATGGCTGAAGGTGCGGGTCCAAAACCGTGCGCCCTGTTGCGCGTCGAAGGCCGTGGCCTCCTGGCCACGGAACTCCTCCAGCAGGGTATCGACCGCGGAACCGGCTTGAGCCGTGGTGGCAACAAACATGCCGAATACAGGCATCCATTTGAGCGGGATCATCAGACTTGCTCCAGGTAGTCAACGTTGCGTTTGCGCCCGTTCCACATCGAACGGACCAGGTTTTCCCGGTGGATCAAGCTTTCGACCAGCACCCCGGCGACGTGGATCATCGTCAGCATCAAGGTCAGGTTGGCCAGGAACTCGTGCGCCTCCTCGAACACCTCGCCGCCTTCGTCACCCAGATGCCCCAGCCAGCCGGCCAGGGGGCCGGCGTTTTCGGCCGCCCCGTAGACCATCAGCCCGGTCAGCGTCGTCAGCACCAGGCTGACCAGCATGAGCAGGATCATCGCGCCGCCCGCGGGGTTGTGGCCCAGGAACCGCCTGGCCCGCAGCATCAGCGTGTCCTTGAGAAAGGCCGTCACCGCACGCGGGGAGTAGACAAAGTCGGTGAAGCACGCATGGCGCGTGCCGACGATCCCCCACGCAATGCGAAACAGCACCAGGCCGAGGACGGTATAGCCGGCCCAGGTATGCAGCGTCAGAAAGTCGTCCTCGGTGAGATAAGCGGTGAAAAAACTCACCACCAGCGTCCAGTGGAACACCCGCACCAGCGGATCCCAGACCTTTACCTGCTCACTTGCCATAGTCGCAACTCCCGGTATTTGCTGGCCGATAAGTTAGCGATCCAACATGAAATGAAGCTGAAAACCGTCAGTAATGCCCACACGGAAAGGCGCAGGAGCCGTCAAATAAGAACCGGCGGTGGCAATGATCTGACTTGTGAAGGCTCTTGAGTTCGCAGGTCCCGGGACCGACGAGGGGCCGCCGCTTGGCCCGCAGCCGGGTGTACGGTACAAAGGGCGGATGAACTCCGGCTCGCTAACCCCCTCCTCCCGACTCCAGAGCGCCGCCCGGACGATGGAGGAGTTCGCCGCCGTCACCGGTCTGCATCCGCCCCGTGAATCACCGCGCCGTTACTTGTGGACCGATGCCTTCGCGGTCTGGAACCTCCTCGGGCTGCACGAAGCGACCGGGGACGAGGCTTGGCGGACGCGAGCGCAGGAACTGGTGACTCAGGTGCACGAGGCACTGGGGCGTTTCCGTAGCGATGACCCGGACGCGGCGCGGCGCGGCAAACCCTTGAGCGGCAGCGCCGAGCACCCGACGGCGGCCGGCCTGCGCATCGGCAAGGGGCTGCCCGAACGCCGAGAGGGCGAGGCCTTCGACGAGCGCCTGGAGTGGGACCGAGACGGCCAGTACTACCACTACCTGACCAAGTGGATGCATGCCCTCACCACGATGACAGGGGTAACGAACGACGACCGTTATGCCTTTTGGGCGCAGGAACTCGCCCGCGGCATCCATCCCGGCTTTGTCCATGGGCGCGGCAACTCCAGAAGCATCTACTGGAAGATGAGCATCGACCTGAGTCGGCCGCTGGTGCCCGCCATTGGCCACCATGACCCGCTGGACGGTTTCATCACCCTCAAGCAGCTGGCAGTTATCCTGGCCCCGCCGCGCGGTCTGGACCTGGACCCGGAGATCGACGTGCTGCGCAAGATGCTCGTGGGCAGGGACTGGGCCACCAACGATCCGCTGGGGCTGGGCGGGATCCTGTGTGATGCCTACCGCCTGCTGCAGCTGCTGGACAAGACCGGTGACGCTACGCTGCGCCCGCTGTTCGTGGAACTGCTCGGCGCCGCGGCGCGCGGCCTGGACAGCTATGCAGCCATGCACAACAGTCACGAGGCGGCGGCGTACCGGCTGCCGTTTCGCGAGTTCGGCCTGTCCATCGGCCTGCAGGCCGCCGAGGCCACCGCCGATTCACTTCGTGGCCACGAGGCCGAGTTCGGCCCCGACAGCTCGCGGCTCATCGAGATGATCGCGCGTCACCAGCCCATCGCGGCCGACATCCACGAGTTCTGGGGCCAACCGGAAAACCAGGCCGCCAGCACCTGGATAGAGCACGGCGACATCAACGCCGTGATGTGGGCCACCACCCTCCTCCCCCACGGCTTCCTCGACCTCCACCTCAAAAAACAAAAAAGGGGTCGGTGACAAATAAGAATCATTGTTATTAGCGTTTGTCACCGACCCCTTTTTTTGCGCGCTTGTTGATGGTTTCTTCCTACGTGACTTCAATTTTCATGGCAGCTGCCTCTTTGACTTTTGGCAGATATAAAGCCAACACTCCGTCCACCATCTTGGCAGAGATACCTTCCTTGTTGATTCTGCTGGAGAGCGTGAAGCTGCGCGTGAAGTTGCCGATACTGTACTCAGTATAGATTGGCCTCAAGTCTTCATAATTTGAAAAGTCGATGTTTCCCGTGACGGTCAGTGCGTTCTTCTCCAGATGGATATCCACGTTTTCCTTCCGCACACCGGGCATGTCCATGGTGACGAACAGTGCGTCAGAGGACTCGTGAATGTCGGTCAGGGGAACGAAGTAGCGACCGACCTCCGTTTTTTCGCCCCTCTCCTGAAGTTGTTCTTTCTTTTCTTTAACCTGTAGATCTTGCGTAGTCATGACAGTCTCCCGACTTCTAGCTAATGGTTACCGAGCGAGGCTTGTCCGCTTCAGCCCTGGGTAGATAAACGGCTAGTATGCCCTCCTGGTAATCCGCTTTGACTCGATCTCGATCGGGACGGTGAGCGTTCGATCGAAATTACCCGAGGTCCGTTCGCGACGATGAACGCTGACGCTTTCATCGTAAGCAATTTCTCTCTTTCCGCTGATTCTGATCTGTTTACCTTTTACGGAGACGTCGATGTCGCCCTTATTGACGCCTGGCAATTCGGCGACCAAGACGCAGTCTTCACCCTTCTCGAAAACATTGATCGGGGGGAAAACACCAGTACCGGCGGTGCCCCGGGCCAACCAGTCACTTGAGCGGGCTGAATCAAGCGCTTGCTGGAACCCACGAAGTGCAGAGAAAGGATCAACAATTCTGTAAACCATTGCCTGTACCTCCCGTCTTATCAGAGATCTGAGTTGCTTTCGAGAACGGAGATAAGGGCAGCCAGGGCGACTTTCAAGCCCCCCATCTGGTTCTGTAAGAGTATGAAAGAAGGGGGTCAGAACCTACTTTTCACCGCTGCGGGATGACACGGGGCCCATCGAAGTCGGATCTGACCCCACTTTAGTGTGGACCCCACTTTAGTGTGCGACGGGAAATGCCACCAGGAACTCGGCTCCGGGGTTGCGATTTACCACGTCGATTTTACCGCTCATGGCTTGCGTGAGCTGGTGCACCAGGGCAAGGCCGATTCCGGTACCCACCGTCTCGCGGGTGAGTTCGTTCTCGGAGCGGTAGAAAAGTTTAAAGATCCGTTTCATCTGGTCCTTGGGTATGCCGGGACCGTAATCTCGTATACCGATCTGCACGCTGCCGTCCTGCAGACGCCGGCATTGGATCTCAATTGTCTTGTTGTCGACCTTGGCGGAGAACTTGATGGCGTTGTCCACCAGGTTGATGACGATCTGGGTGAAGTAGTCCGGATCGATCTGGAGAACCTGGCGGCCGGTGTCATCGTCGCAGTCCATGCTCAAGCCGAACCCGGCTCGTTCGATCTGCGACGCAATCTTGGAACGGATTCCGTCTATGAGTTGGCTTACGGGCACCGGTTTCAGGTCAATCTCTAGTTCGTTACGGGTCATACGCGCCAGTTGCAGCACATTGGAGATCAGGCGCGAAAGGCGTTCGCTTTCGTCATGAATGTAGGCATAGTAGGTCTTCTTCTTTTCCTCGTCGGCCCAACCTTCGCGCAGCATCTCGCCGTACATGCGGATTGAGGTGAGCGGGGTCTTGAGTTCGTGGCTGACGGCGGAGACGAAATCCTGCTGTTGGCGGGTGAGTTGGACCTGCCCCAGCGCCAGGCGATACATCAGGTAGAAGCCCCCGCACAGGATCAGCGCCAGGATTGCCGCGACCCAGTTGATCACGGTCGCCCCTGGTCCGGCGGGCAGCTGATTTACGCTGAAGATGAGTTGCAGGTCGCTGAGGGGCGCAGACAGGGGCGCCTGGTGGAGCAGGACGCCGCGCAGCTCCTCAATACTCGAAAGATTGCTCGACAGGTAGTCGTACCCGCTCCGTCCATGGAAGACAGACAACACATCGCCGCGATGGGCGACCGCCAGGTCGCTGGAGCGCGACAGCGCGGTGGCGCGAAACGCCGACTCCATGACGCCATTGATAAACGGCTGGGGTTCGAGCAGGGCGCCCTGTATATAGCGTTGTCGATCACGCCAGACCTTCCGAAACAGGACGAAATGCCCGCTGTCGAGCAGGTTGAAGGCGAAGGCATCGATCTCGCTCTCGAAGGTGGTGATGCGGAACCGAGATTCCGCGCTCCGATCCAACGCGGTTAGCTCGTCGGTGGGAACCAATTGTTGTTCCGGTAGTGCGCTACGTTCCTTACGTATGGTGCGCTTCGCGAACAGGTCGGCATCACCCGCAGACGGTGCACCAGACATATCGTCGCGTAACCTGGGCGGGTACGGGGAGTCGAGCTTCAAGTCCTCCACGCGGCCAAGGACCTGGGGCGGCTTTTGTTTGGCCTCGGACTGCGCACGGGGTTCATTGAGCCGATCGAAGCCCATCTGTACCGCGGCACGGGGTTGTACGAGCCCTCGGTCAGGCGCTTGCTCCAACACAGAACCCGGCTTCGACTCGTCCTCCAGTCGTCCGTGGCTCTCGCCGCGTCCGCCCGCTTCCGGGTCGACGGCGGGCGCTTGCTCCGATGTCTCTTCCTCCGCCGCCCCTGGCTGCGCATAGTGCGACGACATCTGCGTATCGGCGGCGAGATCCTTGCCACGGGCGCCTACCAGGCGGTTCTCCGCCAAGATCTCCCGGATGCGGTCCTGCAGCGCCCGGCGCTGACCCAGTTCCAGTTCGGAAACCCCATAAGCGGCCGGCTGCAGACCCGCTTGTGGCAGCAGTGGCGTGGTAAACACGCCCTCGGCGTCGACCTGGAAATACCCCAGCAGACCCGGGATGGCGGATGCCGCCGGGTACAGCGATAGCGGCGAGCGCTGCAGGAACCCGGCGTTCGGATCGCCTTCTGCAACCAGAAATGCGTAGTCGGCGAACGAACGCGCCTCCTCCGTGTTGATCAAATCGATCAATTGCCGGTCGATACGGGCAACCAGTTCCTCGGCCATGATCCTGTGGCGCTGGAACGCCTCCCATTTCAGCTGGCTGTAAGCCTGGCGGATCAATACGCCGGTGGGAACGGCCAGTGAAACGAAAAAGACAGCCAGCCATAGCCGCAGCCGCCTTTTGTGCCAACCGGTGAGCGCAGTGCGCGACACGTCAACCCGGCAGGAGTCGATAACCGGCTCCGCGCACCGTAACGAGATGCCGGGGGGCGGACGGAATGGGCTCGATCTTGCGGCGCAGCTTGGCAATGTGGATGTCTACGGTGCGGGTTTCGATATCCATGCTCCTCGAGTAACCCCAGAGCTTGCTCAATAGTTCATCCCTGGAGACGGGCCGCTCCGAGTTAGCGCTCAGGTATTGAAGGATCTCCACCTCGCGGCGGGTAAATGATAGCGTCTCCTGACCACGGCAGCCGCAGAGGTTACGGGTATCGACCTCGATGCCATCACCCAGCCGGATATGATGCTCCATATCGACGCCGATCCTTGAGCGCCGCAGCACAGCCTGGATGCGCAACACCAGTTGCGCCACCGAAAACGGTTTGGCGATGTAATCGTCGGCGCCCAGGGACAGGCCCTGAATAATGTCTTCATCACTGGTCTTGGCGGTGAGCATGATGATCGGCTGTTCGCGATCCCGCGATCGAATCCGGTTGCAGATCTCGTAACCGTCCAGCCCCGGCAGCATGATGTCCAGCAGTATCAGGTCGAAGGTGCCGGTCAACGACTTCTCCAGTCCCGTGGGACCGTCGGCGGCCTCATCGACTTCGTAGCCGTGGTACACCAGGACATCCATCAGCCCGTTGCGAATGGGGGCTTCGTCTTCGACTACGAGGATGCGGATCTTGCGTTCCATGGTGCTGAAAAGCGTAGCAGCTTGCGCGCGAACGGACACGTAAATTCTCTGTAAATCCCCGGTGCAAGGTTTTACCAAAGTCCGCCTACAGTCAATACCGCGTGCCTCCTAAACTCACTGCACATTCCCATGAATCAAGAATGGAGGTGCAACCTATGGCATTGATTACACGCGTATCGCGACTGTTCCGGGCCGACTTTCACGCCGTGCTTGATCGCATCGAGGAACCCGACGTCCTGCTCAAGCAGGCGGTACGGGAGATGGAGGAAGACATCGCCCGCGATGAGCAGCGGGGCAAGGCGCTGACCCACGAACAAGGACAGCTGGACAAGCGCTCCCGCGACCTGGACGAGTCACTGCAGCGGATCGAGGACGAGCTGGATGTCTGCTTTGCCTCCGACAAGGAGGATCTGGCCCGGGCATTGATCAAACGCAAGCTGGAGGCGGAACGGCTGCGCAAGGTCCTTGGCCAGAAGCAGGAGGCCGGCGCAGATGACCTCGGCGCTCTCAACAAACGACTGCAGCAAAACCGTAGCCGACTGGACGCCATGCAGCAGAAGATCGAACTATTGGTCGAGGATGGCAACACCGGTAGTGATGAGTACCGGACGGGGCCGGACATCGCGGTGCGGGACGAGGACGTGGAAGTGGCCTTTCTGCGGGAAAAGCAGAAGCGGGGTCGGTCATGAGACGGCCCAGCTTCTTCGAAGGCGTGGTGGTGGCATTGATCGTCAGTGTCGTCGCTGCTGCGGTATTTACGGTACCGGCGATGCTGTTCGGCGGCGGCGGCGTACACCGTCTGGTTATCGCCGGGATCGGCTTCGCCTATGTGCTGTACCTGTTGGCTCGCAGTCGGGAACGCGTCGGCCGTGTGACCGTTGTCGCATTATGGCTGGGGCTGGCCGCGGCAACCTGGTTGCTGGCACCACCGCTATTGATCTACGTTGCCGTGCACATTGGCATGGTGTGGCTGATCCGCTCACTCTACTTTCATGCCAGCGTCTTGTCGGCATTGGCCGATCTCGGTCTCAACGGCCTGGCCCTCACCGCGGCGCTATGGGCGGGAATGCAGACCCATAGCCTGTGGCTGGGCATCTGGTGCTTCTTCCTCGTCCAGGCCCTTTTCGTCGCGATACCCCCACAGTGGCGCCGGCCACAGCCCGGTCCGCTCCCGACACGGGATGCCACCGACTGCTTCGAGACCGCGCACCAGGCGGCGGAGTCGGCATTACGCAGATTTTCTTCAGTCCGTTAACCAAACCGGAGGATAGCAAGATGAAATCGAAACTCATTGCATTGGCCCTGTTCGTGTTCACCGCGGGAACGGTTGTATTGTACCCGCTCAGCCAAAGCCACGGCACCGTTGCCGTCGTCGATCCGGTGCTGCTCGCCCCGGAAATGATCCAGGCCGACAAGATTGAGGTGGTGTTCGTGCTGGATACCACGGGCAGCATGAGCGGCCTGATCCAGGCGGCGAAAGAAAAAATCTGGTCCATCGCCAGCACCATGGCGTCGGCGCAGTCCGCACCGGAGATCAGGATGGGCCTGGTCGCCTACCGGGATCGTGGCGACGCTTACGTGACCCGGATCGTGGACCTTTCCACCGATCTGGATACGATGTACGCAACGCTGATGGACTTTCGCGCCGTCGGCGGCGGGGATGGACCTGAGAGCGTCAACCAGGCCTTACACGACGCGGTTCACAAGATGTCCTGGAGCCGGGACCAGAATGCCTACCGGGTCGTGTTTCTGGTCGGTGACGCCCCGCCGCACATGGATTACCAGGACGATGTGAAGTATCCGCAGACCCTGACAGCGGCGAAGCACAGAGGCATCATCGTGAACACCATCCAGTGCGGTCGCGATGGACGTACCCTGCAGACCTGGAAGCAGGTGGCACAACTCGGTGCGGGCCGCTACTTTCAGGTGGAGCAGGCCGGCAGCGCGGTGGCATTGGCTACCCCGTTTGACGAAAAGCTCGCCGAGTTGTCCCGGAAGCTGGATGGCACACGCCTGTTCTACGGCTCACCCGAAACGAAGGCGAATCAGAGCAAGAAGGTCGCGGCGACGGAAAAACTCCACGCGATGTCATCGCTGGGCTCACGGGCACGCCGAGCGACATTCAACGTGTCGAAAAGTGGTGCCGCCAACTTCGGCGGCGAAGGTGAGTTGGTGGATGACATCACCAGCGGCCGCGTCGACCTGTCCGGCATCGACCGCGATCACCTGCCCGCGTCAATGCAAGAGATGCCGGTGGAGGAACAGAGTGCCATGATCGCCGAGACCGCCGAGCGGCGCAATGAGCTGAAGGCGCAGATCCAGGAACTGGCACAGCAGCGTTCCACATATCTCGAGCAACAGGTCGAAGAGCTGGGCGGTGCCGAGGACTCACTGGACGAGCAGATCTATCGCTCGGTTCGCGAGCAGGCGGGCAAACTCGGCCTGCACTACGACGCCGAAGCCGCGGCGTACTGAGGCTTGAGCAACCCAAGCAGGTCCGGCATCTGCGCCGGACCTGCTGCCATAATGGCCAAATCACGACGACTCATTCACAATGACGCAGTCGGGCGGCCCGTCTGAACGAGACAAGCAAGCCCTGCCAAGACGTCGCAGGTCAGTTGCTATACAAGCCCACGACAGTGCGAAATCAAACACTTGCGTCGAATCGGCGATCGATATACAGCCAACCCAGCGGTTAGTCTTTTTGATCAATGAAATTGGACCTAAAACTCGATAATATTTTCTTTGCCCTTTCAGTTGCCTCCCGCCGTGCAATTCTCATTCGTTTTCGTCGTCGTCTCAGACTGTGGAGGCGCTGGCAAATCATTTTCGATAAGTGCGCCGGTGATCTCCAAGCACATGCGGGTTTTGGAAAACGCGGGTCTGATCAGTCGACGAGTAATCGGCCGTGAGCACCATTGCCGCCTCAATGTGGGCGCCCTAGATAGAGCCGAGTACTGGATCCATTTTCACCTCGAGTTCTGGGAGTCCCGTCTTGACTGCCTGAATGAACTAACGAGCCAAAAGAACACCTAAAAATGAGGTGCACGACATGGCGAAACAGACATCGGTTGAATTGACCCGCATATTGGAAGCTCCTCGCGAGCGGGTTTTCTCACTGTGGACAGACCCGGAAGAGCTCAAAAAATGGTTTGCGCCGGGCGAGATGACAGTGCCCTTGGCCGAAGTCGACCTGCGTCCTGGTGGCCAATACCAAATCGTTATGCAGAATAGGGAAGGCGATATCTACTCGCCGAGCGGTACCTATGAAGAAATCGTGCCCAATGAAAAGCTCGTTTTCAGTTGGCAATGGGCGGACTCGGACGTCGTCACCCGAGTGACCGTCGTACTGCGTTCACTGGCGCCGCACAAATCCGAATTGACCGTCATCCACGAGGGATTCCCACAAGCCGAGATGCGCGACAAACACAGCGAAGGCTGGAGCAGTTGCCTGATGAACCTCGAGGCGGCTGTTTGATACTCGCGTAAGCTTTCCCTGGAGAATTGCCTGGTTCCTGACATCACACCTGCCTCGTCGCCGTCCTCCCTCGACTAGGCCCGTTCCCACGAGCAGCACGGTGGTCGTACTAGTCCTCTTTTCATCGTGTCGTTCACAAGCGGTAACTGCGCGCAGTGTCGTCAAAAAGTGCTTGACTTACTAAGTCCTGATTAGCTGGTTTGCGACCTTAAATTCGACGACAACTGCCAAACCGAGTGTCTCAGCGCCGTACGCGGGCAGCAGCCCGCGCCCCCGACCGTAGTCATTCAAGAGACACCAAGGGATCAGCAGTTAAGGGGTGCCTTTAGACGCAGCTCGCACTTGCCGATCGATAATGCCAGGCAAGGAATGTACCGGCACCACGGCGCCGGCATCCGGCGATGGTGGGGCCGGCCGACATCCAGAAATGGCGCGAAGATCCGATAAGCTTGCTCGCTGCAGCCGATCAGCAAATCTTCTGCATCAGTTGCCGGACTTCAGGGACTTGAGGATTTTTCGCTCCATTTCCACCCTACCCTCCAGGCTCTGCAATGGCGTCACCGTCCATGAAAACACGCCCCATGCGGACATGTCGCGCAGCATACGGTCTATCTCGTCGTGGGTGTGTCCGCCTCGACGAACAGATAGAGCGTGCGCGAGCCGGCCGGTAAGCCGCCGGCTATGATCTACTTTTTCGCCTTCAGTTCCATGAGCATATCAAAAGTCGGTAGGATGCCTTTCTCGAGCACCTCGGCCACTTCTTCTGGCGCCGCGAAACCCGGCCCCTCGCTCGTCGTGACCAGGAACATGTCAGCGGATGCGGGGCCTGAGAGGCAACCACTCAACAGCAGGAAAAACAACAGTCGAATTCTCATGGTAAATTTCCTTTGACGGCGTTATAGCTTGACTCCATGAGTATAGAAAGTCGAAAGAATAGGCACTTGTCGACCGAATTGTCGATCCTGGAACGTCGGCCATGACCCGACCTTCGGCACGTGGGAAAACTTGCGTTTTTAAGGTCCGCTTTCCCGAGATGTCCTTGCTACCGTACCGTGCCAGCAAGCTGGATATAGGTCACCGCATCGGTCTTCGCCCTTGTGCGGGTCGCTCCCATCTTATGGATAAGATGCGTCTTGATGGCCCGGTATACGATAACCAATATCGGGTCCATCACCTGCGGATCGCTGGCGAACAGAAACCCCAATTGGAAGCGGACGCTCAGCACCCACTGGCACATCGGAAACCGTGTCGCTCTGGTCCTATGGCCGTAAAACAATTTTCGGCGCAGCCGCGTTGCCTTCGTGGATCTCACGAAATGCCGCCGCGCCATCCGAGAGCAGGCGTGTCTCCACCCAGTCAAGTGCACCAAGTGCGCCGCTATGTAAGGCTTGAATGGCAGCACGCAGATCAATGGAACTATAGGTGTAGTTACCCAGGAAGGTGATCTCATCCAGAGTAATCCTGCGGGTGTCGAGTCCCGGCTCGTTATCCTGCAGGCCAACGTGCGAAATGACACCGCCAGATTTAACGAAACCGCACGATGCTGACCGCGTTCGACCACTACCCACCGCATCGATAACCAGATCGAAACTGTTTTCTTCAGGCAGGCCATCACCCAGGGGATCATAGACCTTGCAGCAACCCAGCTTAGCTGCCGTATGCCGTCTGAGCGGGTTGGTGTCGCCAAGGTAGACATCGATACAGCCTTTGCCTTTCAGCATCAACGCCGCAAAGGCACCGATTGAGCCGCCACCCAACACCAACGCTCGGCACTCAGAGAGTGGTCGGTGTAGTACTTTTTCCGCCAGATGGATCGCATGCAGTGAAGTCGCTGCTGGCTCAGCAAGACTGGCGATAACAGGATCCATCTTCTGGGGCATATCGAGTAGATTGCGTTCAGGGATAGCGATGTATTGCGCAAAAGCACCGGCGAGGCGCATACCTATCAGTTCCCGTTCTGCACACAGGTTGGAACGACCCCCCTGACAATGGTCACAGGTCCCGCAGGTCATGAGCGGATTGAGCACCACACGCTTACCCTGTTGAGCGCCGTTCTGAACCACACCTACGGCCTCATGTCCGAGTATCAGCGGGGGAATTCGCCGCGCATCATGACCATGATAAGCATGCATATCAGAGCCGCAGATGCCGACTGCCTCTATCTTAACCAGTGCCTCACCGGGGCCTGGTACAGGATCCGGTTCGTCACGGTACTGCACCTCGAGGGTGTTTGTGTATACGAGAGCCTTCATACTCTTTCTCGTCTATTTCGCGGTGAAGCCACCGTCAAGAGGGATTACCTGACCGGTAAGGTAATCGGAGGCCGGTGAAGCCAGAAACACGGTCAATCCATCCACATCCGAAAGCTCTCCATTGCGTCCGATAGCGGTTTGCGCAGCCAACTTATTGAGCAGATCCGGATCGTTATACACGGGTGCAGTCAACTCCGTCGGAAAAAAGCCAGGCGCTATCGCGTTACAGGTAATGCCATGTCGCGACCAGGCTTCCGCCATAGCGCGTGTCAACTGGGAGACGCCACCCTTGGACGCGCCATATGCCAGACCATTTGGAAAGGCGCGGCTTGATTGCAACGAGGCAATATTTATGATCCGGCCCCAGCTATTTTTTTCCATGGCCGGAATGAATTCGCGAGAGAGAAAAAAGGGCACTGCCAGGTTGAGATTCAGTGTGGTATCCCAGCTCTCAAGCGTGATCTCTTCTGCGGGCTGGCGCAAATTCACCCCCGCAGCGTTGATCAATATATCGATCGAGCCAAATGGCACCATGGCGCGCTCTGCGATATTCGGCAGCTGATCACGATCACTGAGATCGGCGGAAAGTGCTGCCGCTTTTGCCTCCACCGCCTCGATTTCAGCGACGGCCTCCTGCAGTTGCGCCGCGCGGCGACCGAGCAGTACCACGGCCGCACCCGCCTGCGCCAGCGCCAAAGCCTGACGGCGGCCGATGCCGGAGGTAGCGCCGGTCACCAAGGCAACCTTGCCCGTGAGGCTGAAATCTGCCATCACTCCATCGATTCAGGCTGCAGACTGAAGGAGTCATTTGGAAAATACTTGAACAGGCGATCGTCACCAGTACGCGCATGCGCTTCCATACCTTCGAGGCGCGAGATTCGCGCTGCCGCTGCAGCGACTTCGCGGGTTGCCTCCCGGCTCATACGCTGGGTGGTAACGGTTTTGATGAACTTTCCCACTGACAGACCACCGGTGTAACGGCCCGCGCCTTTGGTCGGCAGGATGTGATTGGTGCCTGAGCACTTATCACCGAAAGCCACCGTGGTCTCTTCACCGACAAACAGTGACCCATAGTTGCGCAGGCGATTAACCCACCAGTCCAGGTCGTCTGCCTGCACCTCCAGATGCTCCGAAGCGTAACGGTCGCTTACCATCACGGCTTCTTCCCGGTCGGAGCACAGTACCACTTCACCGTAATCGCGCCAGGAAGCCTCTGCTGCAGTGCGTGCGGTATCTGGCAGTTTAGTGATCAAATCCGGCACCAGTTCCATCACCTTCTTACCCAATTCCCTATCCGTAGTGATCAGCCAGCAGGGAGTATCCAGCCCATGCTCGGCCTGACCAACCAGATCGCTGGCTACAATCGCTGGGTCGGCTGAGCTATCCGCGATAACTGCGATCTCTGTGGGACCGGCAAACAGATCGATACCAACCCGGCCGAACAGCATGCGTTTTGCTTCGGCAACAAAACGATTCCCTGGTCCGACGAGGATATCGGCTGCATGACCGGTAAACAGACCGAAGGCCATGGCGGCGATACCCTGCACGCCACCCAGCGCAAGGATGGTGTCTGCACCGCACAGATTGGCAGTGTAGATAATCGCAGGATTCACACCCACACCCGGTTTTGGAGGCGAACAGGCGATCACATGCTCCACCCCCGCCGCTTTGGCGGTGGCCACCGACATGATCGCAGATGCCACGTGCGAATACCGTCCACCGGGGACGTAGCAGCCGGCTGTTGCGACCGGTATCTGCTTTTGCCCGGCGAACAGACCGGGAGAGAGTTCCACCTCAAAGTCGATCAGTGCTTCCCGCTGTTTCGCGGCGAAACCGCTTACGCGGTCGTAGGCGAATTGAATATCATCTTTCACCCGCTCGGGTACTTTAGCGGTGGCTGCGGCGATCTCCTCCGGCGTGACCACGATGTTGCCGGTGTAATTGTCCAGCTTTTCCGCATACTCCCGCGCTTTCTCTTCGCCGCCGGCTTCAATTGCAGAGAGCATCTCGGATACGATCTTACGAGTGTCCTCCTCACCGCTGGATGCGGTTTTCTCTGCTTTTTTCAAGTATTCAATAGTCATTGATCTATCTCTTAAAAACGTTAGTGGACGAGCTGCTAACTGTTAGTCCAAAGCCCAGAGCGAAAGCTCCGGTACAAAGGCGAGCAGCAGCACGACAAAAAGCATGGCAAGGACGTAGGGTACTGCTTTGCCTGCCACCTTAAGTATGGGAGTCCCGGTCAACCCGGAAACCACGAACAGGTTCAAGCCGAGCGGCGGGGTGATGAAGCCAACCCCGAGGGATGTCACCATCATGATGCAGAAGTGGATCTCATTCATACCGATCTCCTGTGCCAGCGGCAGCAAGATCGGCGCAAGAATTACAATGTTCGGCGTTGTCTCCATAACGCAGCCTGCGACGATCAGGATGAAGATCATCATCAAGATAATGACTGTTTCACTGTCAGTCATCGAGGTCATCGTGTGAGCAAACCCCTGCGGGACCTCGAGAGCAGCTAGGGTCTGCGCGAGAGGCAACGAGAATGCAATAATCGGTACAATCACCCCGTTTACCTTGGCCGAACTCGCCAACATCTTGGGAAAGTCGGCAAGCGTGATGGTACGCTGAAACAGGCCGATGATGATTGTCGTCACCACCGCCACCGCCGCAGCTTCTGTTGGGGTAAAGATACCGCTGTAGATTCCGCCGAGGATTATGAATGGCACGATCAATGCGAAACGGCCGTCGTAAATGGCTTTCCGGATACGTCTGAACGAGAAACCCTGATCCGCATTCTCGTAACCCTTTATCCGGTTCATGATGATATTGGTAACCATGATGGACAGCATGACCAGAATGCCTGGAATCGCTGCTGCGAGAAACAGGGTTGACGCGGATATCCCCAGGATCAGACCGATAATGATGTAGGCAATCGAAGGCGGTATCAGAATCCCGGTACACGCGCCGGAGGCGACCAGCGCGCAGGCATAGGGCTTTGGATAACCCTGCGCGACCAGGCGGTCGATGGTCATACGGCCAACACCTGCGGCGCCTGCAGCATCGGAACCGGAGATGCACGCAAAAAACCCGCACACCAACACCGTAGCGGTGCCAAATCCGGAACGAAAGCCACCCACCAACGCTTCGGCCACATCCAAGAGTTTGTGCGAGAGCCCCGTGCGCACCAGCACATCGCCGGTAAGGATGAACAGCGGTACGGCGATCAGCGCAAAGGCATCGATGCCATCGAACAGTGCTTCACCAAGCAGAGAAAGCGGCAACACGCCGGAGAGGTAGAGCATGGAGATGGACGTCACGCCCAGCACCGCCCATATCGGTACAGCAAGTACGATCAGAACGACGGCTAATAGAAGTGGAAGATAAAACTCCCAACCCAATACCAGCTCAAAGGCATCTTGTTGAAGGAGTTCCATCAGTCAAATAACTTGTGGCCTTCGAAAACGGTACGTCCTCCACGCATGTCACCCCAGTCGCGCCAGATAGACTGCATTAAGCGAATACAAGTGAGCGTGAAGCCAAAAGGTACTGCCGCCAAGAACCAAGCCTGGGCGATACGCAAACCGTGCGTGACTGAACCGAATTTGATCGAGGTCATCAACGTTTCAAATGAATAAAACAGAGCAAGCAAGGCGACACCCAGCATCACAAAATCCCCGAGAAGATAGACAAACGCCTTGCCACGCGGCGAGAGATAGTGCAACAACACATCGATACGGATGTGTGCGCGCTCGCTTACTGCGGCCGCAACACCGATCCAGACAAGATAAATAAACGCGTAGCGTGCTACCTCTTCACCCCAAACCGAGGAATAGGCAAGACCAAAACGACGTAGCACTTCGATGCCGATGGTCATTACGATCATGGTGTAGAAAACCAACAGCAACCAGCGCTCGCCGTTCTGGTCGATCTGTTTCAAAATCTGTCGCACGACAATGCCTCCCGTCTATCAAGAACTCATGAAGAGGTTTTGCGGGCCACCCCCGGGAGGGTGGCCCACCCGGCTACCCTTTAGGCATCGTTGACGTAGTAACGCCCTTGTGTGTTTGCCGCTTCTAGCAACTTATCGAATGTTGCGATGGACCCGGCCAGTTCGTTCTTGTAAGAGTCCCATTCAGCGTTCTGATGGCCACCCTTCTTTACCCACTGCTCCAATTCGGCTGCGGTGGGTGTATAGAACTGAACACCTGATTTGCTCATCTCGGCCATGGCATAGGCACGCGCTGCCGGCACTTTCGACAGGTTCTGATGTGAGGTCACCTCACTCGCGAACTCGATACCTTCCCGTACAGAGACCGGAAGGCCGTTGAACCATTCCAGGTTGCATGAGTAGACCTGCGAATCGGGGACGGCACGGGTAAATGTTACCCAGGAGAGAATGTCCTTGAAGCCAAACACGTGCAGCGCGCCTACGGCCGGATCGAGGGCATCCGCAACACCCTGCTTGATGGCCGACGGCGTCTCGCCCCAGGCTACCGGGGTGGGATTGGCGCCAATGGTGCGATAGTACTGTTGCAGCATCTTGGAGCCGGGCACCCGAAACTTGATGCCCGAAAGGTCATCCGGTGTCTTGATCGGGCCATCACCGCCTTTGCGCAGGGCCACGACACGCGGATCGATGACTACATACCAAAGGGGTTTGAAGCCTTTGGCTTCAACCTTGGTGTGCACCTCGTCGCGCCATGCATCGGAACTAACCAAGTTAACAAACTTCTGGTTAGCACCGCAAAAATAAGGGAGATTGATCAGGTCTACGGGCGGTGCAAAAGGCGCAAAATTCGACAGCGAATGCTGGGCGGCCTGGATGGTACCCTGCTGCACCTTTTGCGCCAGCGCACCACCGGCACCCAGCTGACCGCCCGGCGCCAGCTTTACATAGACCTGGCCATTGGTCATATTCTGGATATTCTCTTTGAAATCCAGTTGCATGATGGGATAGCTGCGTGATGCGCCCAAGACATAGGCGGTAGCGGTTGTCATTTTATACTTGGCTTCCTTTTGACGCTCCTTCTCCTCCTTGGCAGTGGCGGCAGCGGCCTCTTCACTGAGCAACAAGCTGCCCGTTGCTCCCGCTACCACCGCGGCGGTGAAGCCATACTTTCCGGAAAGTTCCAGAAATCGACGGCGCTCAAGAGATTCCGGTGTTTCAGGATTGCGTTTCACTAGCTGTCCTCCTCTGCGTTATTGGCAGACTTTGTTTTCACATCTGATTGTTGCGATTCCAGGTGCAGCACGACGACCACGAAACAAATGACAGCGGCCAGCAGAATCAGAAATTCTCCTACATCGCCAAGCGACAGGATCGGTTCCATGTCGAATAGCAGGGCCGTCTTGCCCAGGAATATGTTGAGTAGGAACAATCCAAAAAGTACACCGGCACTGACCAGGAACCAGGTGTCAGACCTATTTTTCATGCTTCCTCCTATTCATTTGGAAATAGATATTCGCTTTAACCATTATCGGATGAGTCCAACTACATTTCGATCTCTCACGCTCTACGCACTTTCGTAAAGCCTGGTGAGCACAAACTCCCGATGCCCAAGCGCCTCTGCTGCGGTAAGACGCCCATTGACGGTTCGAAGCATTGTGCCTAGCAGCGCATCGCCTGCCTCATCCGGGGTCATCTCCTTGCGCAGCAGACCGGAGACGTCCAAATCGACGTGCTCATTCATAGTGCGAACAGTGCGTGGATTGGCGCAAATCTTGATCACGGGAATAATTGGGTTTCCGATGATATTGCCCTGTCCTGTGGGGAAAAAATGCACCACATATCCCGCTGCTGCAGCCAAGGTTACCATCTCGGCGGCAGCGGATGAGGAATCCATGAACCAGAGTCCTGGACCAGTCGGCGCCTCTGCTTTGTCAAGCACACCATCTACGATGCATTTCTTGCCAATTTTCTGGATATTACCCAGTGCCTTTTCCTCAATAGTTGTCAGTCCACCCTCGATGTTCCCCTTCGTCGGCTGTGATTCAGAGAGATCGGATGTCTTGTAACGATTGATCATGTCTTGGTAACGATTGAACATAAACATGAAGCGTTCACGCACCTCGTCGTTACGGCAGCGTTCTGCCACCAGGTGTTCACCACCGGTAATTTCCGAGGTCTCTCCGAACAGCAGTGTCGTTCCATGTGGGTACATCTTGTCAAAGGCATTACCCACAGTCGGATTTGCCCCGCAGCCCGAAGTAGTGTCCGATTCACCGCATTTAGTGGAAATCCAGAGATCTCTCAACGGTGCTTCTTCACGATGTAATTCAGAGGCCCACTGCGTGTACTCTCTCGCCACCTGGGAGGCTTTCATAATGGTTTCATGATCGCCATGCTGTTCTATACCGAAACCGGTAACCGGTTTACCGGTAGCAGCAATGCCATCCACGACACGTTTAGTCCAACCGTTTTCAATACCGATCACGACCACTGCGGCAACGTTTGGATTGCCCCCGGTGCCGATAAGTGTGCGGAAGTGCAGGTCAAGATCTTCGCCGAATTGCAGCCTGCCGTAAGGATGCGGCAGCGCCATGGTGCCCTTGATATTGTTCGCGACAGCTTCACAAGCCGCATTCGAGAGGTCATCAACCGGCAGAATAATGACGTGATTACGCACACCGACGCGACCATTCTCACGTCGATAACCCAAAAAAGTCGTATTGCTCAAATCCCGGGACATTTCTCTATCTCCTAATGGGTAACGTCTTTGGATACTACCGGTGACTACCAGCGCTTTGTCTTTATGTTGTGCACATGGGCGTGCTCACCTTTACCGATATCAGCCACGACTTTTCCGATATCCACGCCGTACTTGATCACCGTATCACCCACATTCATGGGCTTGATCGCTAACTTATGTCCAATTGGTATATCACTGGCCGCAGTAAATTCGACCTCTTTGTCCTGATCCATAATCCATCCGGAAATTTTGTCTCCTGCCTTCACTCCTTCGACAACGACAACCCCAACACTGTCGCCCTCATCGTGAACCACAAAATCGATCATTGGCCTCTCCTCGAGTAGTGAAAAACTGACAACCCGGCATCAGACGTAAATACTAGAATAACATTATATTACAAGTCAAGTAGTCTTATATAAGACTAATCTGATTATTTACCCATATTAAATTACTATATATATCAATGTGATGTGAATTTCTTATGTGCAGATTATGGTGATGCAGATCATTTTGAATACCTTCTTCTTTCGCCAGATTACTGGCTTAGCTCTTATATAAGTCTTAAACTATAAATATCTAAATATGTCTTGAATCGTTCTAGACATTCAGAGGAGAAAACTTGTTTTGGTACTTTCAATTGCCAAGGGTTCCATCCCGCTCTATATGCAGATCAAAGATTTGCTTGTTGCACGGGTGACAGAGGGAGAATGGGCGCCGGGAGATATCATTCCCAGCGAAATGCAACTTGCTCGGGAGCTAAATGTCAGTCAGGGAACCGTCCGCAAAGCCATAACAGAACTTGTCGAAAACAATGTGCTGGTAAGGCGACAAGGCAGAGGTACTTTTGTGGCGGCCCACGACGGTGACCGGGCACTGTTCCACTTTTTTCATATTGTTAATGACAGCGGCACCAAGATTTTGCCTGAATCTAAAACGCTTTCCTGTCGTCGAAAGCGCGCTTCACGTCAGGAGGTATCAAAACTCAAGCTCCCGTATGGAGCACAGGTAGTATGTATCGAGCGGATTCGTAAGCTTGATGATCAGCCGATCATTATTGAAACGATCATACTGCCTGCCGAATCATTTGGTGATTTAGGAAAACGGCAAGCAGGTAACCTGCCGAATACGCTGTATGAACTATACGAAACCCAGTTCGGCATAACTATTCATCGGGCAGAAGAACAACTGCGCGCAGTCGCCGCTACTGATCGTGATGCATCTTTGTTGGGTTTAGATGCAGGTACTCCCCTTCTGGAAATCGAGCGCACAGCCTTGACATTAGGCGGTACACCCGTAGAGCTTAGAACTAGCCGTTGCAATACGTCTAGGCATTACTATCAGAATACCGTCCTTTAAGATCGGCACTGCTTCCGTTGAACCGCAAAAGTCGGCGCCAAGACGATTAGTGAGGAGGAAAAGTTCGTTCGCCAGATGTCGCCGATCCTACCGGACGTCGAGATTATTGCAACACAGACCGACTTAGAACTAGCAGTCGAGGACGTCGAAGTTATCGTCACCGCCACGAGTCTTCACGCGCCATTGCTCAAAGCGGTATGGATGAAACCCGGAGCAGTCTATAGTCATGTGGATGGCTGGGAGGATGAGTATGCAGTGGCAAAACAATGCGATAAGATCGTCTGTGATGACTGGGAAAGCGTCACACATCGCACGCAAACGTTAAGCTGCATGTACAAGGATGGTGAACTGACGGACGCCGACATCCACGGCGCCCTGTCTGCACTCGGACCAAAGGGCGAGCGTCCGCCGATCCATTGGTCGATCACGACTTTATCGTCAGATTTTTCAGCTTGAACTCGACATGGCTCGGCTTGCCATTCGAGGTTACCCCCCGAAGCTTCGGGTGATGGGCAGACGTGTTCGGAGCAATTTGTTGTCTTTGAACGGCTTGATGACCGCCACGACCTTTTTCAGCGAGTGCTTTGAACTTTGCATGCCAGGTTGATCTTGTTGGTGGATTTTCGTGATATTAGTTGCTACCAAATTGCTGGGAACCACGCTTAATTGCGTCTTTCCCATGGCCATGGGTCGCGGGAATAGTTCAAAAGGTTCATCAGCGAGGGGATTTCTGGATGCGTGTACAGCATGCGGTATGAGTTGCCTTTCGGGTCCACGAGCTGCGGCACATCCGTGCGGTGCGGCTGGTGAGCGGAGGTGTACTTGGCGGGCGTACTGGTCCGCCGTGTCGAGAAGATCTCCGATGCCATGAGGGCCGCGCGGGTCAGTGCCTGGACCGTGAGTCGGCCGTTTTGGACGGTACCGTGTCACGTTTTGCTCACGCGTCATTCTGATGCAGTGCAGAATGTTACGTAAGCCATTGATTTACTTGGTGGCTATGGGTGGACTCGAACCACCGACACCGGCATTATGAGTGCCGTGCTCTAACCGCCTGAGCTACATAGCCACGGAGTAAATCGAGGGGAGCGGCAAGATACAAGATACGCCGGTTGGTAGCAAGGTCAGCTCCCCCTCACTCCTGCAGCGACTGGCAACCCTATGCCTTTACACATTGAAGCGGAAATGCACGACGTCGCCGTCGTGCACAACGTAGTCCTTGCCCTCCAGTCGCATCTTGCCTGCCGTCTTGGCGCCCTGCTCGCCGCCCAGCTCAACGTAGTCCCCGTAGGAAATCACCTCGGCCCGGATGAAGCCGCGCTGGAAGTCGGTATGGATGACGCCGGCGGCCTCGGGGGCGGTGGCGCCGATGCGCACGGTCCAGGCCCGGGCCTCCTTCGGCCCGGCGGTGAGGAATGTCTGCAACCCCAGCAGGCGGTAGCCGGCGCGGATGACCCGGTTGAGGCCGGGCTCGTCTAGGCCGAGATCGGCCAGGAACTCCTGTTTCTCTGATGCATCCAGTTCCGACAGTTCTGCTTCGATGCTGGCGCAGATGGGCACCACCTCGGCGCCCTCCGCGGCTGCGATGGACTGGACCTTGTCCAGCAGCGGGTTGCTCTCGAAACCGCTCTCGGCGACGTTGGCGATGTACAGCGTCGGCTTGCTGGTGAGCAGACACAGGGGTCGCACCATGGCTGCCTCTGCCTTGTCCAGGTTCAGGCTGCGCACCGGGCGACCCTGATTGAGCTGCTCGTGCAGTCGCGTGATGAAGTCCCGCAGCTTTATCTGCGCCTTGTCGCCGGCCTTGGAGGCCTTTTCCGCTCGCACCAGGGCCTTGTCGGCAGTCTCCAGGTCCGCCAGTATCAACTCCGTGTCGATGGTCTCGATGTCGGACTCCGGGTCCACGCGTCCGGAGACATGGCTGACGTTGGTGTCCTCAAAGCAGCGCACCACGTGCGCTATGGCATCCACCTCCCGGATGTGGGCCAGGAACTTGTTGCCCAGGCCCTCCCCTTTCGAGGCACCGGCCACCAGGCCGGCGATGTCCACGAACTCGATGGTGGTCGGCACCACCTGCTGCGGCTTCGCGATGTCGGCGATGCGTTCGAGGCGTTCGTCGGGCACCGGCACGATGCCCACGTTGGGCTCGATGGTACAGAACGGGTAGTTCTCCGCCTGGATGCCGGAGTTGGTCAGCGCATTGAACAGAGTGGACTTGCCGACATTGGGCAGTCCCACGATACCGCAGCGAAATCCCATGGTGCTATTTCAAGGAAACAAGTGTCTGGTTACGGGTGGACGGCAGCCCCGTCCATGACGTGTTCATGCGCCCGGCGCAGGCCGGTCGCGGCTGTGCAGGGCGTGCATGGCGCGCTCCAGGTCGCCGCTGACGATGGCGGGCAGTTCCCGGCGCGCGGCCTGAATCGCTTCTTCAATGAGTTCTTGTTCTTCCGCCGGCGCCGGCCGCAGCACATAGTTGGTGACTTCGCTGGCGCGACCCGGATGACCGATTCCGATCCGCAGGCGCAGGAAATCCGGTGATCCGAGGCAATCAATAATATCGCGCAGGCCGTTGTGCCCGCCGGCACCACCGCCGCGCTTGAGCCGCACCGTACCCGGCGGCAGGTCGAGCTCGTCGTGCACGACCAGTACCTGCTGCAGCGCCAGCTTGTAGAAATTCACCGCCTGCGCCACCGCCGCACCGCTGCGGTTCATGAAGGTGTTCGGTGCCAGCAGCCTGACCGCATGGCCCTGTAGACTGCCCTGGCCGATGTCGCCCTGGAAGCGGGTGCTTGGAGACAGCCCGGCCCCCAGGTCACCGATGATGGCGTCGATGAATTGAAACCCCGCGTTGTGGCGGGTGTCTGCGTAACGCGCGCCCGGGTTGCCCAGGCCAACGATGAGATTTATCGGCAAGGCCATGGACACCACCCGGTCGAATCAACACCGCCGCGTACGGCGGCCCATCGACTAGTCCTCCTTGTCTTCCTCGGTTTCCTCGGCCGTGGCCTCGGCTTCGATTTCCTCGCCTTCGATCTCGATCTCCTCCTCCACCGGTGCTGCCTTGGGCATCGCCACCGCGGCGACCGTCTGGTCTTCCCCGCCGTGGGCCAGCGCGAGGAGGATCACCCCCTCGGGGACCTTGATGTCGCTCAGCTTCGCTGATTCGTTCAGTGCCAGGCTCGAAACATCGACCTCCAGGTATTCGGGCAGGTCCGCCGGCAGGCACTCGATCTCCACGTCGTTCACGAGGTGGGTCATGATGCCCGCCTCCAAGCGCACGCCGGGTGCCTCGTCTTCGCCGGCGAAATGCAGCGGCACCGACATATGGAGTTTTTCCGTGGCGCTGACGCGTTGAAAGTCCACATGCATGATCAACGGGCGCTGCGGGTGCATCTGGACATCACGAAGAATGGCCTTCTCCATCCCCTGGTCAGTCTTGATGTCGATGATCGCCGAATGAAAGGCCTCGACCTCGAGGTTGTGCCGCATCTCATTGTGATCCAGCAGCAAGGCCACGTTGTCCTTGCCGGCTCCGTATATCACCGCCGGTATTTTTCCGCCATGACGATAACGCCTGCTGGCCGTGGTGCCCTTGGCAGCGCGGTTCTCAGCATTGATTTGAAACTGTACGCTCATTGGGTCATCTCCTGACGCGGCTTAGCAATGCCGCTCAAAACTCACATACTTATCACAATTATTCCAGAAACAGCGAACTGACCGAATCTTCCTCGGCGATTCGCCGGATCGATTCCGCCAGCAGCTCCGCGATGCTCAACTGGCGGATCTTCTCACAAACCTCGGCGTCCGGCCGCAGCGGTATCGAGTCGGTCACCACCAGCTCATCGATGTGCGACGCCGCGATTCGTTGCACAGCCGAGCCGGACAATACCGGGTGCGTGCAATAGGCCAGGACCCGCTTGGCTCCGCCATCCTTGAGGGCGCCCGCCGCTTCGCACAAGGTGCCGGCGGTATCGACCATGTCGTCCATCAGCACGCAACAGCGCCCCTCGACCTCGCCGATGATGTGCATCACCTTGGCCTCGTTGGCCTTGGGCCGCCGCTTGTCGATGATCGCCAGGTCGGCGCCCAGCTGCTTGGCCATCGCCCGCGCGCGCACTACGCCGCCCACGTCCGGCGACACCACGAGCAGGTCGTCGGGTTCCTGCCGCCACAACTCACTCCACAATACCGGCGACGCATAGATATTGTCGGATGGTATGTCAAAAAAGCCCTGTATCTGGTCGGCATGCAGATCCATGGTCAACGCGCGGTCGGCCCCGGCCGTACCGATCATCGATGCCACCAGCTTGGCGGTAATGGCGACCCGTGCAGTACGCGGCCGGCGATCCTGTCGCGCGTAACCGAAATAAGGCATTACCGCGGTGATGCGCTGTGCAGAGGATCGCCGCAGCGCGTCGATCATGATCAGCAGCTCCATCAGGTTGTCGTTGGCCGGGGTGCAAGTCGGCTGCACGATGAAGACGTCCCGACCGCGGACGTTCTCCATGATCTCCACCATGACCTCGTCGTCGCTGAACCTTCCCACCTGCACCTTGCCCAGGGGGACGCCGAGGTATCGGGCTACCGCGGCCGCCAGTTTTGGATTGGCATTGCCGCAAAACACCGCCAGGTTATCAACGGGCACGTGATGTCCTCACAGCAGGTTCCTGGACACAGCAAATTGGCTGGGGTGGCAGGATTCGAACCTGCGTATGCCGGAATCAAAATCCGGTGCCTAACCGCTTGGCTACACCCCAATCACGTCCGGATCGTGGACCGTGGCCACCCGGCTGGGCCCGCCCGGAACAGCAAACCGGAGCCGCCGTCGGCGCCTCATCACCCTGCGCCGCCGAGAGAAAGGCGCGTATTCTGATTGCGGCGGCAGCGGGTGTCAATTTCCGGCTATAGGCGCCAGCGCTTGATGACCGCCCGCACTTCCACCCGGCGACTCCGGCCGGCGTCGTCCGGGGGCAGGCCCGTGACTGTTCCGGCGGCCTGCAGGGACATCTTGCGGGGCATTTCCCGGCCCGCGAACTGATCGTATTCCTGATAGATAATCTCCCAGCCGTCCTGCCGCAAAATGGCCAGACGCCCACGCTCATCCAGGGTGTGAGTATAGTCCAGGCCCGGCGCCGGGACGCCGAGCACCCAGTATTGCAGACGCTCGAACGGAATGCGCCAGCCCACCACGCGGTAGAGCACGACCTCGGCACTGACGGCGTTATAGCTCTGCTTCCTACTGTCGCGCAGCGTGGCGCCCTGGCTGTCACTGGTCAGTATGACCCGCCCGCCGCCGAACGGGCCGTAGAGGTTGACCCTATGGGCGTCCATCTGCCGCTGCCACAGCATGCTGGCCTGGCCGCCACGTTCGTGGGTGCGCACGGCAAGCTTGGCCTTGACCTCCCAGTCGCTGGCGCCCTGCAGTTCGGCCAGCCGGGTCTGCCAGGCCAGATCCGGGTCCGCCACCGGGGGAAGGGGGGGGCGGGTGGCGCAGCCCGCCAGCCATCCCGCGACGACCATGGCCACGGCGAGGCGGGCGCAACTGCGACGGGATGTCACTGCCTGAGCTTCTTCACGGTGTCGAGCAGCACATCGTTATCGGGATGCTCCTGCAGCGCCTGTTCCCATACCTCCTGTGCACGCGCCTTCTGGCCGGTGACCCACAGCACCTCGCCGAGATGCGCGGCGATCTCCGCGTCCTGGCGCTTGGTCAGGGCGCGTTCGAGATACTCGATCGCCAGGTCATGATTGCCCAGCCGGTACTGTACCCAGCCCATACTGTCGAGTATGAAAGGGTCCTCGGGACGGATCGCCAGTGCCTGCTGGATCAGTTCATGGGCCTCCTGGTAGCGATCGGTGGAGTCCGCCAGGGTATAGCCGAGCGCGTTCAATGCCTGGGCGTTCTCGGGGTCCTTGGCCAGCAATTTACGCATGTCCTGCTCGTGGATCTCGATCAGGTCCAGCTGCGCGGCGATGAGCCCCCGGGCATAGAGCAGGTCACCGTTCTCGGGATACCGGCCTATCGCCCCGTCGAGCACCGTCTTGGCTTGCGGCAGGTCCTTCGACTCCCTCAGCACCTGTTCCTGCGAAAGCACCAGCCGCACGTATTCTCCTTCATCGCGGGGATGCAGGCCACGCAGGTATTCCAGGGCCGTGTCCGGACCGCTCAGTTTGGCGATCACCGCGCCCAGCCGCAGCTGGGCCTCGAGGATGTAATTCTCGTCGTCGATTTCGCGATACCATTTCTCGGCGTCGCCGTATCGCTCCTGAACCGTGGCGATTTGGCCCAGGTACAGACGCGCCTGGTCATTGTCCGGGCGCTGCTTCAGATTAGCGGCGAGATAGCGGCGTGCGTCATCCAGCTTTTCCAGCTGGATGCTCAAGAGACCGGCGGCAAACTGAGCGTCGGCGTTATTCGGGTCCTTGCCGATCAGGGTTTCGAATTGGTTCAGCGCAGACTCCGTCGCGCCCTGGTCCACCAGGTAGCGGGCGTAATGCAGGCGCAGTTTGTTGGCGCGGGGGTGCTGCCGCAGAAATTCGTTGGTGAACTCGCTCACTTCCGACAGCGACCGCTTGCGGGCGACCAGGTTGGACATCTTCGCCAGCGCCGCGTCTTCCCAGGCCGGCTTCAAGGCCAGGGCCTTATCGATGGCCTCTGCCATCAGCTCCGGTTGCTTGAAGCGGTCGGCAAGATAGGCCTTCGAATAGTGGGCATCCGGATTGTCGGGGTGGAGTTCCACCAGGCGATCCATCACCGCCAGCGCGCCCTGCTGGTTGCTCTGCCGCACCAGTAACTCGGCGACCCGCCGGTACATAGGACCGACCTCGGGCTGATGCTTGGCGATCAGGTCGGTCAGCTTCTCGGTCGCCTCCTCGAGCCGCCCGTCCTCGATCATCACCACCGCCACCGCCTCCATAGGCGCCCCGGCCTCTGGCTGCAGTTCCGACCACAGCTGCGCCGATTCGATGGCGCTCTGGTATTGCCCGCCCTGCAACGCGATCCGCGTAGCGCGCTCGGCGACCCGGTAATCCCGTGAGGCCTTTGCGGCGCGGGCCAAGGCGTCTGCCGCAATGTTCAGTTGGCCCCGCTGGGCCGCTATCTCTCCCACCAGCAGGTCGAACAACAGGCCCGAATCCAGATCGACAGCGGGAAGATCCTCGGCGGGCGGGTACGGCGCCACACCCCCGTGGTAGGCTGCACCCGCCTCGGCATCGTTATCCGCCGTCGCGCTCTCGCTTTGCGGCGCCGGCAAGGTAGTGCAGGCGCTGAGAACAAAACCAAGCGCCGCACAGGCGGCGCGCCAAGCGTTCGTTTTCACAGATCTGGTCATTACTCGCTAAATCTAATTGACTGAATACCGCTCTCGGACAACAAATCCGGAGATTTTCTCAATCCCGCGGGTGCGCTGCCGGGAAATTTGGTCCATCATTTATTATATTCCCCGCCGTGCCGCTTGTTTTGTGCGTCCGGATCATCCAGATAGGCTGTCAATATTCCGTAAACACCATGACCGCAATTCTACTCATTCTCAGCGCTCTAGGGGTTTTTGTGCTGGGCTATCGCTTTTTTGCGAAATTCCTGGTACTGGGCGTCTTTCGGCTCCAGCAAGATACCCCGACTCCCGCCGAACAGCGCGCTGACGGCCGGGACTTCATCCCGAGCCCCCGCGTGCTGTTGCTGGGTCAACACGCGGCAGGCGCAGTTGGTATCTTATCCGTTGTCGGGGTCGCGGTCGCTCTCGTCTGGGGTTGGGTGCCGGCATTCCTTTGGGTGGTGGTGGGAACCCTGCTCGCCGGCGGCACACACGCCATGGGCGCGCTGTGGGCGTCCCTGCGTCGTTCCGGAGACAGCCTCGCCAGTGTCAGCTTCGACCTGACCGGCATCCCGGGAGCGATGTCGCTCTATTTCCTCGGTGTTGCACTGCTGGTGATCGTATCCGTGCTGTTGAGCGTACTGATCGGATCGCTGCTGCGGGCCCACCCTGAGGCGGCGTGGGCATTCCTGGCGCTGCTGCCGGCCACGGCGGTCGCACGCCGCGGTGCGGCTGACGCGGCCTGGCCCGTGGCGGTGCTTTTCTACCTGGGCGCGTTGTCCCTGTTCTTTATCGCCCTGATTGCCGGCCAGTATTTACCGCTGTCGCTGGCGGGGAGCTGGATACTGACTAGCGGGGATGTGGAGTTGCTGCTGCTAACCGATGACTTGGCGTGGTCACTGTTGGCGCTGGCATTTACCTACCTGAGCATCAAGCACCCGGTAGACCGTACCGCCCGTCCGCGCGGCTTGTTGGTGACCTGCCTGCTCATTATTACCATCGCCGCGGCAATCGTGGGCATCGCGCTCGCCCAACCGGAGCTCGCGGCGCCGCAGTTTCAACGCGATGCCGACCTGCCCAGCCCACTGGTGCTGCTCTTTATCGTCGTTACCGGTGGCGCCTTGTCCGGCGTGCACGGTCTGCTCGCCAGCGGGCCCACGGTCCGCCAGCTCCCCAGTCACGGTGATGCACCAGTGATCGCCTTCGGCGGCACCCTGCTGGATGGCCTGCTTGCCGTGTGCGTGGTGGTTGCACTGGCGGCGGGTTTTTCGAGTGCCGACGACTGGCTCGCCCTTTACGGCCTCTGGCCGGAGCAGGCGTCCCTTTTCGCCTGGCTCGACCTGGCCGTCGTAAAACTGGGTCTTTTCATTGCCGCCGCCGGTCTGCCGCTACCTTGGGCGGTGGCGCTGGTAGCGGCGGTTTTTGCCGGACTGGCACTGACGATGCTGGAAAATGCAGCACGGGCGTTGGCGTTCTCGATCGATGAGTTCGTGGAGGATTTCGACCTCGCAGCCTTAAAGGCGCCGCTGTTCCGGGAGCGCATGGTGCTGGCGGCGCTCGTGGTGGGCAGTGTCGCGCTGTCCCAGACCGATCCGGCGCTGGAGCATTGGTTGCTGCTGGGGTTGACTAACCTTTGGTTCGCCACCACCGTATTGCTGATGTTGGCGCTGATATTGCTGAAGCTCGACCGGCCGCCGGTATTCGCACTGGCGCCGGTTGTCGTCCTCGCCCCCCTGCTGCTGTGGGGAACGGCCTGGGTTCTCAACGAATACTGGCAGTCGGGGTCCTGGTTCCTGTTGGGCGTCAGCGCTGTCGTTGTGGCCCTGGCGGCGTGTACCGCCGGGGTAACCTTGCTCGCGGTGCTGGCCCAGCGGCGTCGACAGGCCGGTACCGGGCTTGCCGCTCCCCGGGGGCCCTGAGCCGGGGCCGAAGCGAGCCCGATATGGTCCCTCTCTACTTGACACTCGGCCCTAAACCATTGAAATTTCGTTAGTAGGCGACGGTAACAACATGCATCTGCTCGCGCTCGGATTGAATCACAACAGCGCCCCGATAAAGGTACGGGAACGGGCTGCCGTGGCTGCTGAGCACCTCAACGATGCGCTCCGGGACATCGCCGACTCCCACGCCGTGAGCGAAGCGACAATCCTGTCCACCTGCAACCGCACCGAGGTCTATTGCCGCCAGGAGGATGCCGACCCTGAGGGAGTGGTGCGCTGGTTGTGCGACTATCACCGACTCACGGCCCGCGACGTGGCGCCTTACCTGTATCAACACCCTGACGAGAGCGCCGTTCGGCACGTGTTTCGGGTCGCCGCGGGGCTGGACTCCATGGTCCTCGGCGAGCCGCAGATCCTGGGACAGATGAAAGACGCCTTCAGCACCGCGCACAAGCTCGGTACCACAGGAAAGATACTGAACCGCCTGTTCCAGCAGACCTTCACCGTGGCCAAGCGCATCCGAACCGACACCGCCATCGGCGCCAGCGCGGTGTCGGTGGCGTATGCCGCCGTCAACCTGGCCAAGCAGATCTTTACCAGCCTGGGCGACCAGACGGTGCTGATGATAGGCGCCGGCGAGACCATCGAACTGACGGCGCGACACCTGCACAACCAGGGGCTACGCCACCTGATCGTCGCCAACCGGACGGTCGAGCGGGCCAGGCAAGTGGCCGACTCCTTCTCCGGCGAGGCCATATCGCTCGCGGAACTGCCGAGCCGCCTGCACGAGGCGGATATCCTCATCGCCTCCACCGCCAGCACGCTGCCCATACTGGGCAAGGGCGCGGTGGAACAAGCCCTCAGGCAGCGCAAGCACCGTCCTATGTTCATGGTCGACCTGGCGGTGCCACGGGACATCGAGGAGCAGGTCGCAGAGCTGGACGATGTCTACCTCTACACCGTCGATGATCTGCGCGAGGTGGTGGAGGAGAACATGGAGTCGCGGCGCGCCGCCGCCGACGAGGCGGAAAAGATCATCGACCTGCAGACCGCCGGATTCATGCGCTGGCTGAAGAGCCTCGACGCCGTGCCCACCATTCTTGACCTGCGTGCTCAGATCGAGCAGATAACCCAGGCCGAGCTGGAGCGGGCCCAGCGACGGCTGCGGGCCGGCGACGACCCCGAGCAGGTGCTGCAGCTGCTGGCGCACTGCATCTCCCAAAAGCTGAGCCACGCGCCCAGCGACCAGCTGCATAAAGCGGACAGCGACAGCGAGTTGATCGAGGCGGCCAGGCGCCTGTTCAAGCTCGACAGCGACAGGTAGCCCCGCTCACCGAGCGCCGCCGTTCCGGTATGATTGGCGCCCCTTTGACAGGGACCGGTGAGTGTTGGAGCAGAAAGCGCATGCCTGAACCGGACCCGGTACCCGACATCGAGATCTTCCCAGGACACCTTGAACCCGAGCATACAATCAAAACTCGATCAACTCGCCGAGCGGCAGGAAGAAATCAACGCCCTGCTCTCCGATGCCACCGTGATCGAGGATCAGAATAGATTTCGCAACCTGTCCATCGAACTGGCGGACATTTCGCCCGTAGTGGAGCGTTACCGGGCATACCAGCACCTGCAGCGGCAACTGGACGCGGCCCGCGCCATGCTGGAAGACAGTGACAAGGAGCTGCGCAAGCTGGCACAGGAAGAAGCGGATGGCCTGGAGGCCACGCTGACGGAGCAGCAGCAGGAAATCCAGAAACTGCTGCTGTCCAAGGACCCCAACGATGAGCGCAACATTTTTCTCGAGATCCGTGCCGGCACCGGCGGTGACGAGGCGGCACTGTTCGCGGGCGACCTTTTCCGCATGTATTCCATCTATGCGGAGAAACGCCGCTGGACGGTACAGGTAGTGAGCAAGAGCGAGGGCGAGCATGGCGGCTACAAGGAGATCATCAGCCGGATCGCCGGCAAGGGTGCCTATTCGCGGCTGAAATTCGAGTCCGGCGCCCATCGCGTGCAACGGGTGCCGGAGACCGAGGCCCAGGGGCGCATCCATACCTCGGCCTGCACCGTGGCGGTGCTGCCCGAGGCCGACGACATCGACGACGTCGACATCAACACCCAGGATTTACGGATCGATACCTTTCGCGCCTCGGGCGCCGGCGGCCAGCACGTGAACAAGACCGACTCGGCGATTCGCATAACCCACCTGCCCAGCGGCATGGTGGTGGAATGCCAGGACGAGCGCTCGCAGCACAAGAACAAAGCCCGCGCCCTGTCCATCCTGCGCTCGCGCCTGCTGGAGGCGGAGACGCAGAAGCAACGGCAGCAGGAGGCGGAGACCCGCCGCTCGCTGGTGGGCAGCGGCGATCGCTCGGAAAGAATACGGACCTACAACTTCCCCCAGAGCCGCGTTACCGACCATCGCATCAACCTGACGCTTTACAAGTTGGACGAGGTGCTCGGCGGCGACCTGGAACAGGTCATTGAGCCCTTGATCAACGAACACCAGGCCGACCAGTTGGCTGCGCTGGCCAACGCCTGACGGGGACAGCGCAGCGGATGGACCAGCAACGAAAGCATGTTTCCGACACTCCATCTCCGGCGGGCGAGCTGGAAGCCGCGCCTGAGCGGGATGGAATGACCTGTAAAGACTCCATGCGTTACGGGTCACAGCAGCTCGACGGCCACTCACCCACGGCGGCACTGGACGCGCGCGTGTTGCTCAGCCACGTGTTGCGGAAAGACGAGGCCTGGCTCATCGCCCATGACAGCGAGATCATCGAGGTGGACCACTCGATTCGTTATGCCGAACTGCTGGCGCGGCGCCGGCGCGGCGAACCGGTGGCCCATATCACCGGCAGCCGGGAATTCTGGTCCCTGCAACTTGCAGTGTCACCGTCGGTGCTGATCCCCCGGCCCGAGACCGAGTTGTTGGTGGAACTTGCGCTGCGGCGTATCCCGGCCGACGCCGACTGGCGCATCGCCGACCTGGGGACCGGCAGCGGCGCGGTGGCGCTGGCCATCGCTATCGAGCGGCCACGCTGCCAGGTGATCGCTACCGACCGTTCGCACGGTGCCCTCCAGCTCGCCAAGCGGAACGCCCGTGAGCTGGGGATCGGCAATGTCGCGTTCGTTGCCGGGTCGTGGTGCCTTCCGCTGGCGGCCCTGGGTTTCGAACTGATTGTCTCCAACCCACCCTATGTCGCCGACGACGACCCCCATTTACGGGAAGGGGACCTGGTGTATGAGCCGCCGCTGGCCCTGCGGGCGGGGCCGTCGGGGTTGGATGCACTGGCGGTCATCGCGGCCCAGGCGCGTGAAATCCTGACTGCCCCTGGTTGGCTTTTGGTCGAGCACGGCTTCGGCCAGCAGTCGACCGTGGCGAAGCTGCTCACGGAGGCGGGCGGTCGGGACATACTCTGCCACCGTGACCACGCCGGCCTGCCGCGGGTTACAGAATGCCGCCTGTGTGCGGCGGACCCGAAGGAGGCGTGATGTTCAACGGATTCAAGGCCGAAGACATCGACGCCGGCGGACTGCGCGTCCATATGGTCCATGCCGGATCCGGCCCACCATTGCTGCTGCTGCACGGCTATCCGCAGACCCATGCCATGTGGCACCAGGTGGCGCCCGCTCTCAGCGACCGCTTCCATGTCATCTGCGCCGACTTGCGCGGCTATGGGGACAGCGACAAGCCCACCGGCAATCCCGATCACGGCAACTATGCCAAGCGCACCATGGCGCACGACATGATCCAGGTCATGCTGGCTCTTGGTTACGAGGAATTCTTCGTCGCCGGCCACGACCGCGGTGCGCGTGTCACGCACCGCATGGCCCTGGACCATCCCCAGCGCGTGATCAGGGCCTGCGTGATGGACATCGCGCCCACCTACCGCATGTTCGCGAGCACGGACAAGGTGTTCGCCACCCGCTACTACCATTGGTTTTTTCTGATCCAGCCGGATGGCCTGCCAGAGCGGCTGATCGGCAACGACCCGGAGTATTTTCTCACCGAGAAGCTGCGCCGATGGGCCGCCCCGAGGGCACGGTTCGACCCTGCGGCAGTCAGGGAGTATGTGCGCTGTTTCAGCGACCCGGCCGCCATTCATGGCAGCTGTGAGGACTACCGTGCCGCCGCCAGCATCGACCTGGAGCACGACAAGGCCGACATGTCACGTCACATCGAGTGCCCGCTGCTGGTGCTGTGGGGTGCGAGAGGTTTCATCGAACAGAACTACGACGTGCTGGCCACCTGGCGCGAGCGGGCGGCGGACGTCAGCGGCCATGCGCTCGACTGTGGGCATTTCCTGCCCGAGGAACAACCCGAGGCGGTGATCGCCGCGCTGGAGGAATTCTTCGGCTGAGGCGCCGCGAAGTGGACGCGGAGCCAACCCGAACCGTGTAAATCCTTTAACTGATTGCGAACTCGGCCACCACGGGGGCGTGGTCAGAGGGGCGCTCCAGCTTGCGCGGCGCCTTGTCGATGACACAAGCGCTGCAGGCCTGGTACAGGGGTTCGCTGCACAGGATGTGATCTATGCGCAGGCCCATGTTGCGGCGAAATGCCGCGGCCCGGTAATCCCACCAGGAAAAACTCGCCGGTTCCTGTTCAAACTTGCGGAAGCTGTCGTTAAGACCGCTGCCGATGAGATCGTGAAACGCCTTGCGCTCCGGCTCACTGAACAGCACCCTGCCTTCCCAGATGGCGGGGTCGTGGACGTCCTCAGGCGCGGGCGCGATATTGAAATCCCCCAGCAAGATGAACCTGTCGTGGTCGCGCAGCTGCTCGCCCACATAGCGATGCAGCACATTCAACCAGTCGAGCTTGTACTGGTACTTGTCCGACCCGACCTCCTGGCCGTTCGGCACGTACACGTTGAGCACCCGGACACCCTCAGTGGTGGCCCCGAGCACCCGGCGCTGGGGATCGTCGAGACCCGGCAGTGTGGTGACGATGTCGCGCAGCCTGCCGCGGCTGAGGGTGGCCACGCCGTTATAGGTCTTCTGACCGGCGAACACGACCTGGTATCCGGCGTCCCGTACCGCCGACACCGGAAAATCCTCGTCCACCAGCTTGGTTTCCTGCAAGCACAAGATGTCAGGTGCACTGTCGCGCAGCCAGTCCAGCACCTGCGGCAGACGGACGCGCAGAGAGTTGACATTCCAGGTAGCTATTTTCAAAATTACTATAACCCTTTGATATTGTTATAGACAATATCTTAATGTAGCCAACATACGCTCCAATATACCCTTATCATTCTCGGTGGAGAACACATCCTGTATACCCCGACGCGGGATTTCTATCTGAGTAAGTCCATCTACAGCGCTTGGCACCAGCTGGAGCACGGTGTCTGGGGTGCGCACGATGTTCTGCCGGGCAAGCGTGAGTTACCCTGCCCTGTTTTCTCACCGGCATCGTCTGGTTTCTCTCTCGCTGATTACCGGTATGCGTCGATTGCAACGTTCGGATTTATCGATCGCGGTCCAGGTACTTAACGGCGACAGACGGTCAATAGAGACCGTCCGCAAGTGAATAGAACCCGGCCAAGGTTAGGCCGGGTTCTTATCGTTCGTTTCCAGGCTACTAATAATGGTCAGCGTGAATTAGCTAATTAAACTTGTTCATTAACTCCCTCACAGCCCTTCTTGAGCTTGTTTCCCCTATTACACCTGTTGTTATTGCTATTATTGCCCCTCTCATTACTGTTGTTATTACCATTCGTGCTTTGCTGTTCAGCGCCGAAATTTTCGCATGGGCCCAAACTGTCACCGTGTACCTGGTGTCCTCGTAAAGACGCAGGTGTCCCCACCGACTTGGTTATGCTGCCTTTGTGGCAGATATATGTTTGGTTGGGACGATCGGGGTTTTGGAAAAGCGCAACATTGTCTTCGCGAGTCTCTATGGCAACATCAAAAATAGTCTGACCACTATCAGCTACAGCCGTTACCACCACGACCGAGTCCGCCCCAACCGGTGCAGGGTCATTACAGGCATCATCATCAGGCACGGGAACAGCAGGAGATGCCGGGTAGACGCAAACCGTATACGAGTCTGGTGGCACCACATAAAACAGCATGTCCGCATCCTCGCTGGTCGGCTCTATCTGGTTACCACTGCTGTCGAACACAATGACCTCGGATCCCGCCAGCTGTGTCGCCCATGCGTTTTGTATGAGCAGATTGGATATATAGGCTGCAATGTTCATCATTCCTTCAGATTGTGGGTGAGGGCTGTGTATCATGGCCAGACTGGGCGATGAGTTCACTACAAGTGTCGACGACGTCCCTCCCGAACTACCAACGCCTGAAGATGACGACGATCCACCACCACATGCTGTAAGTGCCATAGCACCCAACAACGTAGCTGCCGCCGCGATGCGACTTTTAAATTTGTTCATACCTACTCTCCGCGAAAACTACGTTATAAGCTAATAGAAAGCATAGCTCGCAGACCCCATTTTTCCAGGCCCAACTGCCGGACGTTTTATCCTTGCGGGTGGGAGTACGCGGGTCAGTCACGCTTGTGAAGCGGATACCGAATGATAATGTCAACGCAGCAGCTGTCGAGAACTTAGATTATCGACAAATAAAACCGCAGGACATCTATTTGCCCGACGGCGACAACGGGTCCCTGGCACCATTTGAACTCTCGTCAAGTCAGCGGTTGTTAAGGGAGGTCATTCAATCTTTCACGGACTCATCCTCGGATTCAAGCTATCCGCTAATAGCAGCAGGTATGCAGACTGAGTTGGATTCTACTGTTTCTAGAGGGCTAAATTGGCCAATCGTAGAAGTAGGTCGAAGCAAGCTATCATTAATAGGGCCTAACTCAAATTCCCGAATTGATGGAAGTGCTGATGATATGCGTCCATGATTTGATTGAGCGACGAGCAGTGGGGACGGATCCGGAAGCATTTCCCGGAAGAGCACATTCCCGAAGGTCGTCCCGGTCGTAAGCCGATAACCACCCGCAAATTTCTCGAAGCAGCGTTTTGGATACTCAATACCGGCGCCCATTGGCACGTGCTGCCGCAGTCGTATCCCATTTACAGGGACGTTCATCGCCGCATTCAACAGTGGTGTCGAGACGAGGTGCTGAGCGACGTACTGACAGTTCTGGCCCATACCCTTCGCGAGCAGGGCAGCAGTGATGTACGGGTGTGTTTCATTGTTGCCATGTTCTCCTCGGCCAAGGGAGGTGGTGATGAGATTGGCCCAACAAAATGCCATAACGGTATGAATATAATGGAAATTGTGGACCGGCACGGACTGCCGCTGGCGGTCAGCACCCATGCGGCGAATCATCGTGAAGTGACGCTGGTGCAGTTGAGTTTTAATTTTTACATGATGAGGCCGAGCCGGAGAACCTGATTGGCGATCGGGTTTACGACAGCCACCAGCTGGACGAGAAACTGTTCATTTACACGCTCCATTGACTTACTTTCAAAAGTATTTGCATTGAATAGTTAACCCATACTTGAAGCGGTGGATATCCTCTTGTTGCTGAGGTTCACCGAGTTTGGGTGGCACAATATTCAATGCAAATACTGGGTGAGATTCGGATGCAAATTAACAGAGATCATGGCCTGGTTCGTGTGACTGAGTCGTTTTCTTGTCACTCTTCATGTCCGTTGTTCTAAGCAAAGCATTCAACCCCTGGAATCAACCTTGCGGGTACGCTCGGTCATCGATATACGTATCACGATACAGAATCTCCGTCATACCGTGAGTCAATCCGAGCAATTTTTTCAAAAGATGCATCGGCTGGGAGTTCGACGAGGATTCTAAACCCAAATCGCTGAATTCAATTTCCACCGCCATTCTACCGTACGACCTGGGTCGACAAGAACTCTGAACGCTCTACACTGATGGACGATTGGTTTGCTGCCGAACTCGTCTGATAAGATAGCACGCCCTCTGGAATCGAGTAATGTTCCGGCCGAAGTTGATTTCGTCACAAGAAAAGTCATTATTTCGATTAAAGAGCGGTTCACATTTTCTTCGACGTCTTCAAGAAAATTGTTATGACTCTGTCATCAAGCCATGCGCAACAGTAGACACGGTGTCGCGACCATAATCGGTTTATCTTTCACTTGCGAGGATTCGGTATGGAATTGAAATATCTTAGCTGCTCACTCGCACTCTGTATCATGGTCACACCGCGAGTGACATTTTCCTTGGATTTGGGATCATCTGGTTCCGAACTCAAAGCGGTGGCGCAATTTTATGCCGCACGCAACGAAGTTCCTGCGTGGACCGACGATAAGCAGTTCGAAGACTTGATCAATGCCATTCAGCAGCTGTCTGAACACGGACTAGAACCAACCGACTACCAGCTCAATGCGTTACTCTCAAATAGGGAAGTTCCTGAAAAACGTGAAAGACTTGCGACCGAAGCATGGTTTTCCGCAGCTACTCACATGGTGTATGGAAAACTAAACCCATTGACCTACGAGCCCAGCTGGACAGCAAACAGGCGCGAACGTGACCTTGTATCCAGTTTAAACACGGCACTCACCGAAAAGGCCGTCGGGAGCAGTTTGCTTTCCCTGGCACCAAAACCTTCAGAATACGCAGCGCTTACCGCCGAGCTCGCTCACCTGCGACAACAAGAAGCATTACCGGTGCGCGCTTTACCGGAAGGTCCCTCACTTAAGTCCGGAATGACTGGCCCCAGGGTTCGGACTCTTCAGGAGAGACTCGTGCAACTTGGCTTGCTGAAAGGAGGCGCGATTTCTGGCGTGTTTGACGAGGCGACCGAAGAGGCGATCTCGAGTTTTCAAGACTCGAGCAATCTGAAATCGGATGGCGTTGTTGGGCCGGCTACGAGACGAGCCCTCAATCGAGATACGCGCGACAAGATCACTCAAATCATGGTAAACCTTGAGCGCTGGCGGTGGCTGCCGGACGATCTGGGCAGACGCCATCTTCGCGTCAATATCGCGGACTTCAGCGTCTCGGCTTATAGTGAAGGGCTGCGTGAGCGCACACACCTTGCGATCATCGGGAGAAATTATCGCAAGACACCGGTATTTTCCGACCAGATCAAGTATGTGGTCCTTAACCCATGGTGGGAGACCCCACGGTCCATCGCCAGAATCGATAAGTTGCCCCTATTCAAGCGTGATCCAGGAGCGGTAGAAAGGCTGGGATTCCAAGTGCTCAACGGCAACGGCCGGTCAGTCCCTCCCGCGACCATCGACTGGAACTCGCTGACTGCAAGCAGTTTTCCATATCGTATTCGTCAGGCGCCTGGCCCACAAAACGCCCTCGGTCAGATCAAGATCATGTTTCCCAACAAGCATAATGTTTACCTCCATGACACACCCACGCGAGGACTTTTCGCCGAAAGGCAACGCGCTTTCTCTTCTGGCTGTATTCGTGTGCAAGATCCCGTTGACCTCACAGTCTGGATATTCGCCGAAACGCCGGGTTGGGACCGTGCCCGCTTCGATTCGATGATTGCCATCGGAAAAGAAAAACGTGTGGATCTGCAGCGGCCGGTTCCCATCCATATCCTCTATTTCACCGTTGTCACCGACAGTACCGGGACGTTGAGGTACCTGGATGATATCTACAACCGAGACGGTCTTGTACTGACCGGCCTGGTCAAACCATCTAGGTAGGAGAAGCTCGATCCCGGGGAGAAACTACGGAACGTATTTCAATCCATTCAGGTGGTGTTGACGTGACAAACAACGAGTGTCGGTGCATCACGTCCCGGCCATTGGATGACGCCCTTACGAAGCGTCGACGTAGCTAGCGTGTTGTTATGGTGCTCAGCGCCGCAGGGCCACGCAGTGCGTTGACGCTGCAATGCTAGGCCGGCCAAAAACTCGCTTTTATGCCATCAATAATGTATTGCACCGCGAGCGCCGCCAGAATCAAACCGAGCAGGCGGTTCAAGACGTTCGCTCCCGTAACACCCAGGATCCCGGCAACTGCGGATGCGAATAGCAACGTCAAGAAGGCAATCCCGAGTACGACCAACAGGACGCCGATCATCCCCAAAAATACCGGCACATCAGTTGCAGCCGAAGCCATAAGAAGCACGGTGGTGAGTGCCCCGGGTCCGGCAATTAACGGAAAGGCGAGTGGAAATACAGAGATATCTTCCCTGTGCTCGGCTTCATGCTGCTCGCGCCGCGTAGTGAATCGCAGACCAGATTGACGAGCAAACATCATCTCTATTGCGAGCAGGAACAACAAAACACCGCCGGCAATACGCATGGCTGGAATGCTGATGCCCAGATACCTGAGCAGTATATCGCCACCGACAAAGAAGATGAGAAGTATGCTTGCGGCAAATGCGATGCCACGTGCAGCGATTCGCCTTCGAATTTTTTGATCATCAGCCTGCGTTAGCGAAGAGAATATTAATGCGACCCCGATGGGATCAACGACTATCATCAGTACAACAAACGCATTTATGAGCAGGTCCATTACAGAACTCGAAGAGCACCTCGTCCAAGGCACCAGCATACGCATGCACCGTTCCTATGGACTGCGGGCATACTTGTGCGCTCGTGTGCATCAGCCCACTTTGTTAGAAGCTTCGAAGGCGTTGTCTCGGTGATAAGCATGCCTAGAACGATCAAACGTTCGCTCATGAGATAGTACAAGACAGGGGTGTTTGTCCCAGAGGACGTTATATAATGCGCAGCAGCATTACAAGTGACGTTTCTGACATAGTCATTCTTTTTCGTCTCACGAGTCGCTGTACCAGTCGTCATTCACATATTCGTCAATTAACTCGACCGCCAGTCTAATACGAGCACGGTGGTTGTTACCGCAGATCGCAGCTCAGCCTCCCGAAAGAGGGCGACGAGACACGGCTCGGCTTCGGGCCATTGTGCCGAGGCCACTGAAGCCAGGAGGCTTGGCTGCGGCACAGAGCAGGTGGTTCACGGTATAGACTCCACTAGCGACAAGCAGTCTCGAAAATCGAAACCGCGAAGCGCAATCCTGGTAGAAAATGACTACTTGGTATAATAATGATAATTTGCCGTACCTACTTGAGACAAAAGGTCTTCTCATCCACCCCCAGCCGAAGCACGTCAGACGGGTCAAAATGTACTTCACCGTAATCTCGAAGTCGGTCCTCGTAGTCCTATCAGGGCTGCTTAGGAGCCGTTTTTTATCGTGAGAGCCCAGTCATCCGTTACAGCCGCCCAGTGGTGGGGACGGTTTGACCTGCGCGTGGGTGTTACGGGCCGGTGGGACGTTGCGTCTCTCTCCCTGGCCGTAACTCGTTTGGCGCGCGAGTGGCGCATGCAACATAGGGAGAGAAAGTTCGAGGAGGGATCCTCCGCAAGCTGGTCGGTGACAGTTCCCGGACCGGTGCTTGATGACGATGCCGAGGTGATGCGCTACGTGGTGCGGGACCCGTCGGATGCGATCATGATACAACCGGCGCTCGCGGACCGTCCCGTGGTTACACGGCCTGTGGAGCCGATCTACCTGCAGGGGGGTGAGGAGACCACGATTTTCGTCAGCTCGCCGCTATGGGTGAATGTACACAATGAAACCATGGACGGACCATTCCTGGATGTACCGAGTCATCGGCCTTCCGATACCTGGTTCGGTCCATCGACAATGGAAGGCGAGATGTGTTACGCGGCGAGAACACAGGGCCGCCTGAGCCTGGCTGAGATGCCACTGCGGCTGCACCGGGCGCTGACGGCATTATCCATCAGAAACAAAGGAAAACAGCCGTTACTGTTGGAAAGGCTCAAGCTCCCTGTGTGCCAATTATCGCTTTATTCATCGGCTCGTAAACATAAGGGCATGCTGTGGACCAGCGATACCACAATTGTCGCTGGCAAAGAGACGGAACTGGCGGAAATCCACGTTGAGACAGGCGCACCTCGGCACGTCGCAGGCGCGGAATTGGTCTCGGGACCTCGAGAGCCACTCGAAAACTATGTATTGAAACGCGCCATGCATGCGCTTCTAGGGTGACCAAAAGCCAATGGACCAATTCCAATCCACGCTGGAAGCGATAGGCTCGAATCTCCATGGTTTCTCGGTCTTCAAGGCCGCAGTACTCGTAGTCACTGGCTGGTTATTGGCGCGGATCGCATCGCTGACCGTCAGACGCCTTTTCAGCGAGCATCTCTCGCGACATGACCTGGCCCTGGTAAGACGGGTTGTGTTCTACGTAATACTGGCCTTGTTCGTGGTTTCAGCAGTACGTGAACTAGGGTTCAAATTGCATGTATTGATGGGCGCGGCGGGTATACTCACACTGGCTATCGGATTCGCATCGCAGACTTCGGCATCAAATATTATCAGCGGATTGTTCCTCCTGGGAGAACGTCCGTTCAGTATAGGTGATGTAGTAAAAATCGGGGATACCACGGGGGAGGTGATTTCAATTGACATGCTGTCCGTCAAGTTGCGCACTTTCGACAATCTATTCGTGCGGATACCCAATGAAACTATCATAAAGTCATCCCTGACAACTCTGTCCAAGTTCCCGATTCGAAGGCTGGACCTGCAACTTGGCATCGCGTACAAGGAGGACATCGAGAGGGTCAGAGAAGTCCTGTTTGACCTCGCGGACAAGAATCCTCTTTGCCTGGATGAGCCGAAGCCCATCCTTATATTTCAAGGTTTCGGCGAGTCATCGATCAATCTACAATTTTCAGTCTGGGCTCAAAGAGAACAGTTTCTGGAACTTCGGAACAGCATCCAGATCGAAATCAAAAAACAGTTTGACCGATTGGGAATAGAGATCCCGTTTCCACATCGGACCCTCTACGCGGGTAGCGTCACGGAACCACTACCAGTGCGCATCGAGTCGGATAACAGTCACCGTCGCGAGAAGACTTGATCGTTGGCTAAGGAGCAAGCCATGCGGTCAATTGCTCTATTTTGCCTGTTCTACTCCGCACCTCTTCTCATAAGCGTGCAGAATCACCATCGCCGGCCATGGCCTAGTAGTGCAACAAGATGTGGGCACCGCCGCGAAGCTACTGATCGCACCGAGAAGGGCGAAGAACATGAAATCTCGAATTCCGAGGGTGACGCCAATTTCACCCCGCATCTCGCGTTCCAAACCGATCAGAAAGCCGAGCGCCGCCGCCAAGCCGAAATCAGCAAATAAATAAAGGAGAGGAGGATAATTCATGATTTCGCCTTTTACCCGACTCGGCCAAAGGAGATTAGTGGCGTTGAATCCGCGTGAAAGACTCGCGGATATGTAATAACTTTAACGGTTTGATTACCAACATTGCTCCATAATGGCCGGGTTATCGGTCTTGCTACCGTAACTGACTATTTCGGGCGGGAACCCAGACGGTTAGGAGCACTGCATGCTCCGCGCGACGGGCCGTCTTATGCTGGCTTTATATGTTCGAACTCGAGCCACACAGCCATGTCAACGCCGGAATCACGTGCGGTGGGTGTATGCGGCAATTTGCCATGGTCGCTGGAACCAACTTGAATTCACGCAGGGAAGGCGCCAAATCAATAGCAGCCAGGTTTATAGTTCATAGTTCGATTCCAGCGAGTTCGGCAATGACTCGATTACCCGTTATTGACACGGCATCGACCCCTCACTTATCAGAAGAGTTGCTTGATCAAAGAGACACTATTGCGCCAGTCGCTTTGCAGCAATTCATTGCGTATCTTGTTTGCTACGACAAGTCAAAGCCGGTGACAGATGCCGCCATCCGTTCCATAAACCTGCCGGCTCTCTGGTCCGTGGATGCTGAGACGACCCTCCGTAAAAGGTGGTCGTCTCAGCGTCAATCACAACCCGGAAAAGTGGGCTAACCGCCTTTGTCACCCGGTTCCATGACTTCCATGGATTTGTTGAACTCATCCTCATCCAGTCTAGCGTCTCCGTCCTGATCGAAGTCATCTAAGATGTCCTTAAGACCGGGGATAGCGGTTGATTCCTCTACAGAAACATATCCATCACCGTCCGTATCGGCATCCGAAAACTCCATCTCCGCAAACGCCGGAATCGAATAGCAAATCGACAACAATATAAACAGATATTTCTTACACATGTGTCATCACCTCTTTAGTGGTGGGTTACTCCATCATATGATCAACTCGCGACGTACTTGTCGAGAACATCACGAATTGGACGGACTTTCTCCGGTGCTTCTTTACGTTGAAACAATAGCTGTTCAGTGGTTTCGAAATCACCGTATAGCTCCTTGTTTACCCGTTTAGCACGGGTAATAGCGGCTCCTTCCAGTACTGCACCGGCAAATAGCCCTTTGCTTCGCGAATACGAAACGATGGGACTCTGTAAAAAGACGTCGAGATCGATACCTGCTTCGCGCCCAACTGGGCCAACCGCTATACCGGCTTCCGCGCCGATGATGGGTTTACCGCTTAACAAGGTATTCAATCCTTTGTCAGACATGACCAGCATCAATAAAGATACTTGCTGAATCCCTACCTGAGCGCCGATCGTGAGACTTGTCATGCGTGTGAACAGGGGTGGTCCGAAACTACCGTCTTGCTGACGACAACTCACCATTCCGCGCCCATACTTCCCGCCAATCACCAACCCGGCCTGGCCGACTTGAGGAAAGACGGCAACGCACTTTGCTGCCCGAAGCAGCTTTTGCGGAACGCGCTTATCCGGTGATTCGCTCATTTGCTGTTCCAGCATGGCCGCGGCCTTCTGGACATAGCTGCCGGGTTCAAAGTCCTCCATGCTCACTGGAGCACCCTCGTCATCCTCGCCGCTCTGTCCCAGGGCGACGGGTACATATAGCAGTAGGCCGAGCGAAGTACTCACAACTCCAGCAAGCTGGATCAAGAACCGCTTGATTTTCATATTCAATCTCCTCAACGTTGACTGATGAACAACAGAAAAATTAAAAATTACTCGTAACTGAATTCCATTGAGCGATCAGACTTCATGACTGGCTACGACGTCACGTCCATCAACAACATTTGTTAATCACTTCGACGAACAGCCTCGCTCACGCGATGCCTGTTCATTGCTCACGTCAGTCAACATATCGATCAACTCCCGTCGAAGTAACTCAAGTTCACAGTTCATCAACGTCGGTATTTGTCGACGCAAGGCTAATAAGTGATTATGCATTGCTGCTTTGGACCGCATTACTTTGCCCGTTGTGTCCACAGTACTTGTCATGCCACACCTGCTCGCAACGCGGCTATCCTGGTATGGATCGAACAGAATATAACTGAGAGCGCAATGGTGAAAACTGAGGCGATGACGATCATGCAAACAGCGTCTTTTTGACCATCACTCCGTCTAACACGGCAACGACAGCTGGAGCCGATCGCTACAGCGCACTGTGCAACGCTTGTACATCGCCCAATACGCTCCCTGCGCCCCGTTGACTTTTTAGTAAGCATTTAGGTCTTTGTCGATTACTACCAAACGACGATGTCTTTTGTCCTACAGCACGGCAAGATCCGCTTCTAGACTCACATAAGTCTTCTTGAACCTACCAATCGCACGATACAACCTCATTTTTACACCACTCAAACTCGTACCGAGGTGATCAGCGATACTCATCAACGAAAGATTATGGAAAAACCGTAACTTGATTACCTCGCGGTCCGTCGACGGCAGACGGTCTAATACTGCGTCAATGATGTTGGTCAGCTCCAGAGTTGAGACGAAATCGTCTGTAGTCAAAGGATGGATATACCTCTCGTCTTCATCAAACCTCTCGCAGACTTGGTGTCGCGCATGATGTGAATAGACGGTGCAGCAATCATTTTGAATAATGCGGTAGAGCCACGTGCGAAAACTGGAACGTCCATGAAATCTGTCGATACCCCGGTAGACATGGAGCAGTATTTCCTGGCTCGCTTCCTCTGCCTTATCCGCTTCGCGCAGGTAAGACAAACATGCGCGGTAGATCGCGGTCTTATAGCGGCGCAACAGCGCCTCCAGCGCACCACTGGAGGACGGACCACTCTCACGAACGAGCGCGACGAGATCCTCGTCGTCGTAGGATACGACGGCGCAGTTTCGCGAATTGAGGCCACCAGTGACGCGGACGCTTACCATTGATTCACGCCTCGTAGGGGAATACAGGAGGCAAGGTACGGCAGGCCGTCTGACAAATAAAACGAATTATTCTGGTATACTTAATAAAAATATTTTGTTAAATAAGCGCGCTTAGTCTGCGCGTTTTCTCTGCAAATCGGACTATCTCTCTGTTTTTAAATGGGTTTGCAAACGGCCATTGATGTCTCCGACGCGCGCGACACCAATTGCGCGGGCGTCGGGTTCGCCCCGCTCCGCGACACCCTGAGGGCGGACCAACTGTGATCATTACCACGTCGATCCGGTTAGGTTCATTTCCCTGAGTTTAGGACTACCCGTCGCGGACCGAAGTCACGCGCTACGCCACAGCGGAAGATACAAATCGTTTCCAAGGCGGCGTCTGACGACTCCCGCCGCCGACTTCACCGCGCTGGCTTGCACGCGGGCTGATGAATCATCGCCGTCAGAAATGGTTTCACATATCCGGAGTCGCTCTGCCGACGAGAGTTATCGACGCTCACACTGCAACGCCAATGCGCAGCCCTGGCAAACGGGGTAATCGTCCGAGATTCATCCCGCGGACATAATTGAACTTACCTATCAGATAGCGAGAATCCGGCTATGGATATTGATACCTTGCGTACGTTACTTGAAGTCAATCGTACTCGGCATTTCGGCAAAGCAGCCGAGGAGCTCTTTGTCACCCAGTCAGCAGTGAGTGCGCGCATCAAGAAATTAGAGCAGACTTTCGGAGTTCGTTTGTTCAATCGCCAACTTCGCGATATCCATCCTACTCCCGAAGGACGACGTTTGCTCTGGCATGCCGAATCGATGTTGGCGCTTTGGCGCAAAGCACGGCAAGACATCGCCGTCGCGGATCAAGCCCAGGTACAGTTGGCCATAGGTGGAATCGTGAGCTTATGGGATGTACGTCTTCAGGAATGGGTGCATCGCGTTCACAGCGCCATCCCTGATCTTGCTCTCATATTGGAAGCATACGGACATGATCGTCTTTTGCGTCGAATGATTGATGGGGCATTGGACATGGTATTTCTGTACGAACCACCGCAACTCGAGGAATTCATGATCGATCAGATTGCCGATATCTCATTGATCATGGTATCGAACATACCAAATCAAACAGCGGAACAGGCGCTGAGTGATTACATTATGGTGGACTGGGGAGAAATGCATGCATTACAACACTCCCGCTATTTTCCAAATGCTCCCGTTCCAGCGCAACGCATCTCCCAAGGCACCATTGCATTGAATTTCATGCTGGTCTGTGGTGGCGCTGCGTATCTCGCTGAACAATCCGTTCTGCCGCTGCTCGAGCGAGGAAGTTTGCATCGTGTAGATGATGCACCTTTAATCAGACGTAGCGCCTTTGCGGTATACCCACGCCGCAGCGGTCGATTGGAGTTGATTAAACAAGTGGTTGCCTATTTCGGTACTGACTGAGATGGCAGATTCATGTTGATCTGTTTTCAAAACTGAGGCTGGTTCGCAGGTGAGTTTCTTGAAAGTCCTCGTCGAACGGCTTACGCAAATACAAAACAGTTAAAGGTCGTCGCGGAGCAGGGTCTGGCGATCATCGAACTGTACTAGATCAGTCACAAAAACCGGTAACGCCCAGAGGGCGCCGAGGGTGTATATCTGTGATGGATATAGCATTAAGGGTTACAGTGGTCGTTCCGCCCTGGGGGTGTGAATCCATCGCTCGCAACGCTGTTGTCCATTGAAAATTGCCATGCTAATTCAAAAGCTTTCCGCGATAACAGCCAGACGGCCATTTGATATGATATGGCTGATGTAGGCACTTAATGAGTGCTATCATTCTTACGGCTAATTGTGTCCGTTGGATCTGGACCAGCGAACGGTGTTTCGGAGTAAATCTCTGCCAGTCTGAACCTATCTATTCGGGCTGATGATAACCCAGGGTATCATTCTACCGAGAAATACCTTCATAGGCTCCCAGACAATCTGTATCTAACATGCGCGGTCATGATTAAAATTCCACAGAATCCCAAGCAGGGGATAATGGTTAAGAAGTACTTGGAACCCGAGGTAAGTATTCATGAACACAGACCTTGCCAACCGGATTGTCGATACCGCAGTAGAACTTTCTGAACAGGCCTCCTGGGAAGCGTTATATCTGCATCAGGTCGCCCAAAGTCTTAACATCACGCTGGACGAACTGCATCGCCACTACTCGGTTAAAGATCAACTTGTGGAAGCCTGGTACGACCGCGCTGACAGTGCCATGTTGCGGGCGGTGGAAGCGCCGGGGTTTCAGCAGCAAACCATTCGCCAGCGTTTAGACCTGCTGATCATGGCGTGGCTGGATTTCCTGGCGACCCACAAGACCGTGTCCCGGGACATGTTGTTGTACAAACTGGAGCCGGCCCATATTCACCTGCAGATCCAGGGCGTATTACGCCTTAGCAGAACAGTGCAGTGGCTACGCGAGGCCGCGCGAATGAATGCCACCCATGGGCAGCGCATCGTTGAAGAGTTTGGCCTGACGGGTATTTTTCTCAATACGTTTATATATTGGATGTTCGACCAGTCCGAGCGGCAAACTGATACCCGACGATTCCTGGACCGGAAGCTGGCGCGCGCCGAACGGTTCTCCAAGATCTTCTTCAGCCAGCAGACAACCGGCAGCGCGATGCCGTGGGTAGAAGATCAGGCCGATAGCACGACAAATAAACAGGATGTGCCGACCGGCCCGTAATGGACACCATCACCCATGCCATTATCGGTGCCACGGTCGCCCGGGCCACGGCACCCGGCACCACGTCCCCGGATTCACTGAATACAAAACAACGTGTCGGCATCGGAGCGCTGGCGGCGGCGTTTCCGGACATCGACTATTTTTCCAACTTTATCCATCCGCTGGCGTTTATCGCCGAGTGGCATCGTTCCGTTACCCACTCCTTTGTCATGCTGCCCATATGGGCCATCACCACGGGATTCATCCTGGCCTGGCTGTTCAAGAAGACCGCAAACATGAAAGAAATCATGGTGATCTGCGGCCTGTCCATTGTCTCCCATATTCTGACGGACTTGATTACCAGTTGGAGTACCCAGATCTTTTCGCCGCTCTCGGATTTCAGCATGGCATGGGGGCTGACGTTCATTATCGATCTTTACTTTACCGGCATCATCCTCTTGGCGCTGGCGATCGCACTGATCAAGGACTCACGTCTCGCTGCCCGCACCGGTATAGCCGTACTCGCGGCATATGTGGGATTCCAAGGCATACTGAAGTACCAGGCCCATGGCATCGGCCAGGACTACGTCGTTCAGCAAGGCTGGCAGGACGCCTCCATCTATACCATGCCGCAACCGCTTTCGCCGTTCAACTGGAAGGTGGTGGTTATACAACAAACGCAGTACCAGATGGCACTGGTGAATCTGCTAAGAACCGGGCCGCAACCCGAACCTGATCGCAGTGATGCGACACTTTCCAGCCTGATGCGATATTACCGACCAAGAGATCACCTGCGTTGGCAGACTTATCCTCAAATCAACGACCCTCCCGACGTTTCCACCGTGTGGCGGCGACCGGAGCTGGAGCTCTATCGCAAGTTTGCAGTGTTACCTTATCTATACAATGCCAGTACGAATCAGAATGAACGATGTACCTGGTTCGATGACCTGCGATTCAAGTTGCCTATCGGCTACGCGCCATTTCGCTATGGCTTGTGCAGGGAAACCCGGACCGACCGGTGGAAGCTGTATCGGCTTGTTGGAGACGGGGCCGGGATGGCCAACCGCAAACTGATACCTGTCTACTGACACCCCGGGGCATATCCCCCGAAACGGGCGGCCTTTCAGAGAAAACAGAAACCGGTCCGGATTTTTACTATTTCTCGTGCCCCCGCGAGGCTGGAACAATTTGATGATCGTGCGCGGACAGTCTACCGCGGTCCTTTGCTTATAAGCGCTTCTTTGTTCAGCATGATGCCCATGACCCCGATCTGAATACACCGCTCAGGCTGTCGTGTTGCCGCTTGCGACCACGTCTGTGTCCAAGGGATCCTGACGGTAGAACCGGACCAGCTGCTGATAGACCCCTGGATATGCCGGGCGTAGTTCATACGGTCGTTCGAAGAATGTTTCGCTGCAAACCGCGAAGAACTCGCCCGGGCTGGTCGCGGCATAGCCGTCCAGCGACGTGGACATCCCGCGGTCCAGGCACCTGTTCAGGTCTTCGTAGGCGGCGCCCAGTTCCCGATGCCAGGCCGCACGGTCCATGTTCCGGTGCAAGGGCGGACATCCGTTGGGTCCGTCCGCAAGCATGTCGAGCTTGTGGGCCATTTCGTGGATGACCACGTTGAAACCGTCACCGTGGCCCGACGCCTCCACATCGGCCATCGACAGCACCACCGGGCCGCGCTCCCAGGCCTGGCCGCTCAAGGCTTCCTCCCATTCGTGGTGCACACCGCTGGTATCGATGGCATGGTGGGGGGCGACGAATTTATCCGGGTAGACGATGATCGAGGACCAATGCCGGTACCAGCCCACGCCCAGTTGCAAGATCGGCAGACAGGCCTGGGCAGCCACCGACACCTTGAACCGTTCGTCGATCCGCGCCCCCTGTACCGGATCGAGCTCCTTGTCGTGGATAAACAGACTAGCCCGCTCATGCAGGCGGCGCAGTTGCCGGGGCGTGAGGCGGTCAAACAGCGCCAGGCTATCGACCACCCGGCGCCAGAGCACGTCGTCGATGCGATGGTCTCGCCATATGTGGCGCTGCCGCCATCGCACCCAAGGCGGGTTAAACATTGATACGAGATATGGGCCCGTATAGTGGACACAGGCTTGGGGTCTGACCCCACTTCGTTGGTAAATTACACGCCGCGGTTCAGGATCACCCACGGCCTGCGGAGGGTTCGATCCGGTCCGCCCGCTCGCGGCACGGACCACACCGAACTATACACTCACTCCGCGCCCGGTCAGCGCGGCAGGTGCTCGTAAGAGAACACAAACTCCTTATCAGCGAGAGGATGATGACACTGCCGACAGGCAGTCACGTCCTTTTCCAGGCGTTCACCGGATGGACTGAAGACAGCGAACTCCCAGTCCCCGACCTTCAACTCGTCGGTGTATTCAGCGTCGAATTGCTGCCCGCGCGCCATCACCACGACAGCCGCGAGTTCATCAATTATGCGGCGACCCAAGACACTCCTGATCGGTTTGCCGTCTGCATCGAGCTTTACGCTGTAAAGTTCGCCCACCACCACGGAGCCGTAGGGCAACTTGCCGTCGGCCCGCGCACCCGCAACAGCCGTCTCATTGGCGAAGATTCGAATAACCTGTTTTTCGTTGGCCGTGCGGTCACCGTTGAACGTGTTGGTGAACTCCGTCTTGTAATTGGCCGGCCATGCGACGTTCTCTGGTCCGGCCTGAACAGCCATGGACCAAAACAAAACACCCAGTGCCACCCCTGACAGTACGCGCATCATAGTTCATACCTCCGTAAAGATTATGGGTCACCCCGTGATACAGGCGACATCACCTGCGTCGAAACCGTGGAGTACATCATCCGCCTCTGCGGAATCCAGATCAAGACTGCGCAAGTCAGCCTCAAAAGTGGGGTCAAAAGTGGGGTCAGATCCGACTTAACTAAAAACGGGGTCTAACTAAAAACGGGTTCAGATCCGACTTAACCGGGAGGAGTCAATATATTAACCCGGCCATTATATAGATCTGATATAATGCATGGATGGAAAAGATAGATGCACGCAAACTACCGGCGAGTGCGGTAGAAGAGAAACGAAGGCAAGCGGTGGTGTTGAGGCGTAAAGGGATGACGAGGGCGGAGATAGGCGAGATTGTAGGAGTCCACGCGGATACTGTGGGCCGTTGGTTGAAGGCCTATGAATCGCAGGGTGCTAAGGGTTTGAAAACGAAGGCACGGGGTCGACCCCAAGGCAGCGGTAGGCGCTTGGACGAGGAGCAGGAACGCAAGATCCGCAGGCTATTGGTGGACAAGACGCCGGACCAGTTGAAGATGCGGTATGCGCTATGGACCCGGGAGTCGGTGCAGGAGTTGGTGAAAGCGCGACTTGGGATAGCGTTGCCGATACGCACCGTTGGTCACTATTTGAAGCGTTGGGGTATGACGCCGCAGAAGCCGGTGAAGCGGGCTTACGAACAACAACCGGAACGCGTCCAGCATTGGCTGGAAGAGACGTATCCGGAGATACGTGACAAAGCCAAGGCAGAGCACGCGGAGATCTACTGGGGAGACGAGACTGGGCTTCGCAATGATTGCCAGCGTGAGCGGGGCTACGCTGTGAGAGGCAAGACGCCGGTCATCCGTTTGAACGCGAAGCGGGAGTCGGTGAATATGGTGTCTGCAATCACGAATCAGGGCAAGGTTCGGTTCCGATTGTTTGAGGGCGGGATGAATGCCCAGGTTCTGATTGAATTCATGCGGCGGCTGATCAAGGACGCCGGCCGCAAAGTAATCCTGATTTTGGACAATTTGCGGGTTCATCACGCCAAGAGAGTGAAAAAATGGCTGTCCGGGAAAACGAAGCAGATCGAGGTCTTCTATCTGCCTGCCTAATCACCCGAATTGAACCCTGACGAATATCTCAATTGCGACCTGAAGGCCGGCGTGCATTCTGGCCAACCCGCTCGGTCAAAGGCGCAACTCAAGAAAAAGGTCACCCGGCACATGCGTATGCTGCAGCGGCGTTCATCTCGCGTAAAGAAATACTTCGAACACAAGAAAATCCGCTATGCAGCATAAACGATGTATTTGTTGGCCGGGTTAATAGTAACCACTAACTAAAAACGGGGTCAGATCCGACTTAACCGGGAGGAGTCAATATAGTAACCACAATAAGTCGGATCTGACCCCACTTACTGGCGGCTTGGGGCGCCCGTGTATGGCAGTTCGCGCTTCGCGGCGACCGTACTCAGGGATTGTACGGCGTGCGGATGCGCTCGTCTTCGGGGATTTCCTCGAACTCTTCCGGGTCGCTCGGGGTAGCGTCCACCACCTCATCGGGGGTCTCCGCTATCAGTTCTTCGCCTGCTTCCGCGGCTCGCGCCTCGGCCTCCTCTGGACTCAGCGGCTCGCCCGCTCCGCTGGCCGCGGTTGCGCCCTGCGCTGATTCGGCCAGCGCATAGCCCGCCGACACCAGCTCATTGCGGATCACCCCGCTGCTGTAGCCGGGGATCGCCCGCTCACCCACCGTCAGTACCGGCACTGCCAGCTGGCCGGCCTTCTCCTTTAGCTCGGCCTGCACCTCACGGTCCTTTTCCGCGTTCTTTTCCGCATAGGGCACGTTATATCTTGTCAAGAGGTTACGCACGAGGTCACAGGCATCGCATTCCGGCACCGAGTAAAGCACGACCGGATTTGCAGCCGCGGCCTTTTGGTTTGGATCGGCCGCGACAGCTTTAGGTTTCTCACCATATTCCCCCAGCAGGTCGGCACCCTCGGGCGGCGGGCGGTCCTGGTAGGTGATATTGCCCTGCTCATCCACCCACTTGTACATCTTCTGGGCCTGTACCGGCGCGATCGCCAGCAGCATGCCCGCCAGCAGCACTAACCAATTAGAGTTATTTCGAAACATGGCGCTCATAACCGATGGATATCGCAATAATTATAGCCGAAGCTCACGCGGCGCCATCCCGTTCGTCGGGGTTCAGGCGGCGAGCCCGCTGTGTCGGAGCAGGGCCTGCGGGCTCGGCTCTCGCCCCCGGAAGGCCCGGAACAGCTCCATGGGCTCACGGGTACCCCCCTGTTCCAGGATGTGATGCAGAAAAGCCTGGCCGGTATCGGGATTGAAGATCCCCTCCTCCTCGAAGCGGCTGAAGGCGTCCGCGGAGAGCACCTCGGCCCACTTGTAGCTGTAGTAGCCCGCAGCGTACCCGCCGGCGAATATGTGGGAGAAACTATTCTGGAACCTGTTGTAGTCCGGTGGCCGCACCACCGCCACCTCTTCCCTGACCGCATCCAGCAGGGCCTGTATGTCCTGCCTTTCCGCCGGGTCATAATCGCGGTGCAGGAGCATGTCGAACAGGGCAAACTCGATCTGACGGAGCATCTGCATCGCGGACTGGAAGTTCTTGGCCGCTTTCATCTTCGTGAGCAATTCATCCGGAAGCGGCTCGCCCGTTTCATGATGCCCGCCGATGATGTTCAAAGGCTCGCGCTCCCAGCACCAGTTCTCCATGAACTGGCTGGGCAGCTCCACTGCATCCCAGGCCACGCCGTTGATCCCGGCGACACCGACATAGTCCACCTTGGTCAGCATATGATGCAGGCCATGACCGAACTCGTGAAACATCGTCACTACTTCGTCGTGGGTAAGCAATGCCGGGCGGTCGCCCACCGGGGGCGAAAAATTACAAACCAAAAATGCCACCGGCACCTGCACGCCGCTCGCGGCGCGCTTGCGGCTGATGCAATCCGCCATCCAGGCCCCGCCGCGCTTGTGATCGCGCACGTATAGATCGACAAAGAAACGGCCGCGCACCTCGCCGGCGGCGTCGCGGATCTCGAAGAACTCCACGGACGGATCCCAGGTCTCCCGGTCCGGCAGCGGCTGGATCCGCAGTCCGTACAGCCGCTGGACAATACCAAACATTCCCTGCAGCACCCGTGGCGCCGGGAAATAGGGCCGAATATCCTCGTCGCTGAACTCGAACCGGGACCGGCGCAACTGCTCCGAGTAATAGGGCAGGTCCCACGGTTCGACCTGGCTGGCGCCGTTTTCATCGCGGGCGAAGGTTCTTACCTCCTCTAGCTCTCGTTCGGCGACAGGTTTCGCCCGCGCGGCCAGATCGCGCAGGAAATCCAGCACCTGCTTTGGGTCGTCCGCCATCTTGGTTTCCAGTGACACCTGGGCGTAATTATCGAATCCGAGCAGGCGCGCCGCCTCCTGCCGCAGCGACAGTATCCGCTGCATGAGCGGTGAATTGTCGAAATCACCAGCATTCGGGCCAAGCTCGCTGGCGCGCGTCACATAGGCGTCATACATCCGGCGCCGCAACTCGCCGCTTTTCGCGTTTATCATGAAAGGCAGGTAGAAGGGGATATCCAGCCCGAATCGCCAGCCTTCCCGGCCGGCGCGCTGCGCCGCATGTTTTGCCATTTCCTTCACGCTGCCCGGTACGCCGGCGAGGTCTGCCTCGTCGGTTATGTCCAGGTGCCACGCCTTGGTGGCGTCCAGCACGTTACGTTCGAAGCGGTTGCCGAGCTGCGCCAGCTCCTGGGAGATCTCCTTGAAGCGCTGCTTCTGCGCCGCCGGCAGTGCTACGCCGGCAAGGCGAAAATCGCGCAGCGCATTGTTGACGATCTTCTGCTGGGCCGGTTCCAGCGCAGCAAAAGCGGGGCTGTCGGCGATGCTTCGATAACCGTGATTAAGACTTTCGTTTTGCCCCAGTTCGGCCTGGTAGGCGGCCAGCTTGGGCAGGCAGGCCTCGTAGGCCTGGCGCAGCTCGGCGCTGTCGCGCACGGCATTGAGATGCGACACCGGCGCCCACAGGCGGGCGAGCCGCTCGTCGATATCTTCCAGCGGCTGCGCGAAGTTGTCCCAGTCGGCCTGCTCCACCTGCTGTTCCAGCTCCGCAATGCGCGCGCGGCTATCCGCCAGCACCTGGTCCAAGGCCTGCTCTACGTGTTCGGGGCGTATATCGTGGAAGCGCGGCAGACCGCTAAGATCGAGCAGGGGATTAACTGTGATGATACCGTTCATGCTTCGCCCGATTGGATTGCGGCGCGAAACTTTAGCACGTATTCTCGATTTTGAGTCAGCGCCGAAATAATACAGAAAGCATGATTGATCATTATGACTACCTCGTTATCGGCGGCGGCAGCGGCGGAATTGCCTCCGCGCGTCGGGCAGCCGAACACGGCGCGCGTACTCTGCTGATCGAATCGGGGCGCATGGGCGGCACCTGTGTCAATGTCGGCTGTGTGCCGAAGAAGGTGATGTGGAACACCTCGCGGGTGGCCGAGGTGCTCCACGACGCTCCAGGCTATGGGTTTGACATCGGTGCCCCTCGGTTCGACTGGTCGGTCATCAAGGCGGCGCGCGACAACTATGTGGCGCGGCTCAACGGGATCTACCACCGCAACCTCGACACCGCGGGCGTCGCCAGGGTGACCGGTCGCGGTTGTTTCGTCGGCCCCCACACCGTAACGGTAGGCGATACCCAGTACCAGGCCGAACACATTCTGATCGCCACCGGTGGCCACCCGGACCTGCCGGACATTCCTGGCGTCGAAATGGGAATCACCAGCGACGGGTTTTTCGACCTGGACACCCAGCCGGCGCGGGCGGCCATCGTGGGTGGCGGCTACATCGCCACCGAGTTCGCCGGCCTGCTGAATGGGCTGGGGACCGAGGTCACCCAGGTATTGCGACACAACAGCCTGCTGCGCAACTTCGATCATGATCTGCACCACGTGGTGATGTCCCACATGGCGGAATCAGGCGTGCATTTCGAGACCCACTTTCATGCCGACCGCTTGGTGCGGGATGCCGATGGCAGCCTGCGCCTGCATGCCGGGGAGGGCCGTGTCCTAAGCGGCCTGGATTGCGTAGTCTGGGCCATCGGCCGGCGCCCCAATGTATCCGCGCTCGGATGCGAGGAAGCCGGTATCAGGCTCGACGTACACGGCTTTGTGGCAACCGATGAGTACCAGAATACCAGCGTAGAAAGCGTATACGCGGTCGGAGACGTCACCGGGCGCGCAGCACTTACGCCGGTGGCCATCGCGGCCGGGCGCCACCTCGCTGACAGGCTGTTTGGCGGAAATAGTGAGGCCAGGCTGGAGTACGATAACATCCCCAGCGTGGTGTTCAGCCACCCACCCATCGGCACCGTGGGCCACAGCGAGGAGCAGGCCGTAGAACGGTTCGGTGCACGCCGGGTAAAGGTCTATCGCAGCAGCTTCACCAACATGTATTACTCGGTGCTCGAGCGCAAGGCGCCGACGCTGGTGAAGCTCGTGACCCTGGGCGAGGAGGAAAGGGTGGTGGGGTGTCACGTGGCGGGCGATTTCGCCGACGAAATGATCCAGGGGTTTGCGGTAGCGGTGAAGATGGGCGCGACCAAGCACGACTTCGACAAAACGGTGGCGATCCATCCGACCGCAGCAGAGGAGCTGGTAACGCTGCGGTAGAGCGAAAACGCATGCCCAGCGACGACTTGAGTGTAGGGCCACTGCAGACGTCCGAGATCGAGCCGGGGCCGAGACAGGCGATCACCCGGCCGCAAGGCGCCGCCCCAGAATAAGGTCGGCTTTGTCGTTTCAAGGCGCTTGCCACCCTCCGCGGTCGTTACCTGGCTGCGCGACCCCGGCTAATGACCGGGCGGCGCCGGCTGCTCCGTCGCATCGGCAGCGTGGCCAAGCAGCCACTCCATGACCGCCGCGGTGGCGGGTCGCCTGCCGTGCCACAGCTGGAACGATTCCGCCGCCTGTTCCACCAGCATGCCGAGTCCGTCCGCGACCTGGCTGGCCCCATGCGCCTCGGCCCAACGCATGAAAACAGTCGGGGCGTCGCCGTACATCATGTCATAGGCCAGGGCGCCGGCCGCGAATACACCCTCCGGCAGCGGCGGCAGCTCGCCCTCCAGGCTCGCCGCGGTGCCATTGATCATCACGTCGAAACTGTGTCCGGCCAGTGCGTCGAATCCCGACGCGGTAACCTGACGCCGTGCGGCAAACAGCCTGGCCAGCGCCACTGCCTTGTCCACCGTGCGATTGGCGATGACCAACGCCGCCGGCGCCTCCTCCAGCAGCGGACCAAGCACGCCGCGCACTGCCCCCCCGGCACCGAGCACCAGCACCCGGCGCCCGCGCAGCGGGCAGCCCAGGTTCTGCGTGATGTCGCGGCGCAAGCCGGCACCGTCGGTGTTGTCACCGTAAAGCTCCTGACCGCGGAACGCGATGGTGTTGACCGCCCGGGCCTGGGCCGCGCGGTCGCTGTGGCGATCGCAGAGCTCGAATGCCTCCAGCTTGAATGGCACCGTGATGTTGAGCCCCTGCCCGCCATTGGCGCGGAAGCTGCTGACCGCCTGGGCGAATCCGCCGACGTCGACCTGGATGCGCCGGTATTCGATGCGCAAACCGAACTGCGCCGCGAACTGCAGGTGTATTTGCGGTGACTTGCTATGCGACACGGGATTACCCATGACCGCATACAGGGCCGGCGGCCGCCCGAAGTCGAAAGGATCGGACATATATCGTTACCGTGACAAGGGAGGTCCGCTATTATAAAGCCAGCCCAAGCGGACCAAGACCCATGACCCTGACGGAACTCCGCTATGTCGTCGCGGTGGCCCGGGAACGACATTTCGGGCGCGCGGCGGAGAAGTGCTTCGTGAGCCAACCGACGCTCAGCGTGGCGGTAAGGAAACTCGAGGCAGAACTGGGCATCACCCTGTTCGAGCGGGGCACCCAGCAGATCTATGTTACGGCGGCGGGCCAGCCCGTCATCGCCCAGGCACAAAGGATCCTGGAGGAGGTCCGGCATCTGGCTCGGCTGGCGGAGAGCGGCAGCGATCCTCTCAGCGGGCCGCTGCGCGTGGGTGCCATCCACACCGTCGGCCCCTATCTGTTCCCCGAACTCATCCCACGGATGAACCAGAAGGCGCCGCGCATGCCGCTGGTGGTCGAGGAGGGCTACACGGCCGAGCTACGGGAAAGGCTGCGACGAGGAGAGCTGGACGCGGCCATCATTGCGCTGCCCTTCCGGGACGCTGGCGTGACGGTAGTGCCCTTGTACCGGGAACCGTTCGTGGTATTGCTCCCCGCGTCCCACCCGCTCGCCGCCAAACAGGCCATCGGCAGGGGCGCACTGGCGAACGAGAATGTCCTGCTGCTGGGGCCAGGACATTGCTTCCGCGAACAGGTGGTGGAGGCCTGTCCGGGCTGCGTGTCCAACCGCGAACCGCATTATGCGGTGGAAGGCAGTTCGCTGGAAACCATCCGTCACATGGTGGCATCGGGCCTGGGCATCACCATCGTCCCGTGCACCGCGGCCGGCGCCGACAAGTACTCGCGCCGTCTGCTCAGTGTGCGGCGCTTCGCGGGCAGGGCGCCGGCGCGCACCATTGCGCTCGCCTCCCGCACCGGGTTTCCGCGCAGCGAGGCACTGCACGCACTGCGCGACGCGGTTCACCAGTGCAACCTGACCTGTGTGAGCCTGCTGGAGCCCGCGTCGTGATCCGAGGGCCCGCTTCGACCCTCGGCTGTTCCGATTCCGCGCACGGGGCGACCGGCCCGGTGACGGGCTAGCGGTGGCGATCCTGTTCGGCGACCACCGATGCCGCCAGCCGTACGCACGCCTGCCGCGCCCGGGCAGCGTCATAGTAGAGCCCCAGCTTGTCGTATTGCTCACCGACCCCGCCAGGGGCGACGTTGGCGTCGTAATATCCTTCCCGAAAGGTGTCGTACAACTGCCGGGTCTTCCAGGGCCGGTGATACTGCCGCAGCCAGGTGATCGAAGGGCGCAGTTCGCCGAGCAGGGCTGCGGTCACCAGCTGGTCGATGGTGACGATCCCGGTTGAAAATCGTTTGCCGCGCGGCAGCGTCGACACGCTCATGTTCCAGGTATAAACCTCCAGCCCCGAAAGCAGCTTCTCGAGTTGAAATAGGGCCCGGTTGGCCGGGTCCACGGCATCCAGGTCGCGGTACAGCGCATGGTTGCGGTCGCGCCGGAAGCGCATCTCGAACACGGTGTCCAGCCATGGCGCGAACTTGTCCAGTTGCGTCTGCGGGCACTGCAGCAGCCAGAGTAGCGCGGTGTTCGGATAGTGCTGCAGGAAGTCTCCCAACGCCGCCTCGTGCGCTATCTTCAGCGCGTTGAGGCGGGCCAGCAGGTTCCCCAGCCGGTTGTTGGGGCGAAGGCGGTGCTGGTAGGCACCCTCGCCATACGGAAACCAGGGGGCGCCGTCCATCCGCCACTGCAGGTGGCGGTAACGAGGGTGCAGCAAGGCGCGTTCGCGAAAACGCACGAACGCCTGCCGCTCAACGTCGTTGCTGGCCGGCGCATCGTGGGTGGACCCGTAGAAGCCCGGCCAATGGTTGTCATCGGTCTGCTCGTAGTCGTAGCTCCCCCAAATGGGCCTCGGGCTGCGTCCGTGGCAGCTCAGGCAGATAGCGGGGTTCGGCCCTGAGAACGTTACCTCGTCGCCGAACTTGATCGAGTACAGTTCAAATTCGCGGCTGGCGGTGCGGAACTGGAGCACTTCGAGCTCATCGTAGCGGCGCTGCTGCGGGTGTCCGTTGAAGGTAAGCACCAGGGTGGCATCGCTGCCGAAAAGGATGGCCCTGGGATTGTCATGGTCGGCGCCCTGGAGGCTCTGGCTGCTGTAGGCCAGCGTAAAATTTCCGCGCAGGTCGACAGGCAGGCGGGCGACTACCGCCTCCACTGAGGTCAGGCCATGGTTCTGAATGAGGATCTTCAGGTCCTCGAAGGTCATGGCGCGGGCTGCCGAGACGGCCAGCAATACAGCCAGGCCGCCCAGCAGTCCTGCGATCAGCGGGCGCGACATGGCTTTATGTTAAACCACCCGCGCTCGCGGCCGAACCTCTGCTCAAGCTGCCCGGCGTTTGTCCAGATACGCCTGCAATTCGTCCGCGCCGCCTATGCGGACCCCGTCCATGAACACCTGGGGCACCGTATCCGCGCCGGCCACGGCCCGCACCGAGCGGACGGTGGCGTCGCGCCCCAGCACGATCTCCTCGTAGCCGATGCTCTGCTCCCGCAACAGCCGCTTGGCACGGGCGCAGTGCGGGCAGCCCGGCTTGGAGAAAATCGTCACGGGCGCCGGCTGCGCGACCCCCGGGGCGACATGCTGCAGCATGGTGTCGGCATCGGAGACCTCGAACGGGTCACCGGGCTTGTCGGGTTCGATGAACATGCGTTCGATCACGCCGTCGTCAACCAGCATGGAGTAGCGCCAGGAGCGTGGACCGAAGCCCAGGTCGCGCTTGTCCACCAGCATCCCCATGGCGGTAGTGAAATCGGCATTGCCGTCAGCGAGCATGAATACCCGGTCGGCGCCCTGGTCACGCTGCCAGGCCTCCATGACGAAGGCATCGTTGACCGAGACGCAGATCACCTCGTCGATGCCGTGTTCCCGGAAGGTGGGGACCAGTTCATTGTATCGGGGCAGGTGGCTGGCCGAGCAGGTGGGCGTGAATGCACCCGGCAGGGCGAACAGTACCACCTTCCTGCCGGCGAAAATGTCGGCGCTGGTCGCTTCGCGCCATTCGTCATTGTCGCGCAGCTTGAAAACGACCTCGGGTACGCGCTGGCCTTCTATGCTCTTCATCGTCATCGCTTTTCTCCAGTAGGTTTAAGAGGTTACGGAGAGTAGTGTCCACCAGCGCGGACTATATATCTAATTGATTATTTATTAATATTTGATAGTTTTTAACTATTTGCTCCACGGCATTGACTCCGGCCCCCAGAGCTCCTCGATGGTCTCCCGACGCCGCACCACGACGTAACGGTCGCCATCGACCAGCACCTCGGGCGGCCGCGGCCGGCTATTGTAGTTGGAACTCATCACCCAGCCGTAGGCTCCGGCACCCATGACCGCCAGCACGTCGCCCTGCTCAATGGCCAGCAGTCTTTCGGTGCCGAGGATGTCACCGGTTTCACAAACCGGGCCCACCACGTCATAGCACCGGGCGTCGGCGCCGCCCCCGCCCCGAATCGAGACGATGTCCTGCCAGGCGTCGTAGAGCGCAGGTCGCAGCAGGTCGTTCATGCCGGCGTCGACAACGGCAAAGTTTTTCCGGGCGTTCGACTTCAGGTACTCCACCCGCGTCAGCAGCACGCCTGCCTCACCGACGATTGAACGCCCGGGCTCCAGGGTGATCGACAACCGGCGACCGGATTGCCCGACCGCCTCCACCAAGCCACTCACGTACTCGTTGATATCCGGCGGCAACTCGTCACGATAGCGGATGCCCAGGCCGCCGCCGAGATCGAGGTGGGTCACCGGGATGTCGGCGGCGGCCAGGTCCCCGACCAGTTCCAGCAGTCGACCTACCGCGTCCAGGAAAGGATCCATCGACAGGATCTGTGAACCGATGTGACTGGCGACACCCGTGATCGAGATCCCCGGCATCCCCGCCGCCTGCATGTAGGCGGCCAGGGCCTGGTTCATGGCGATGCCGAACTTGGCTTCGGTCAGACCGGTAGCGATATAAGGGTGGGTGGCGGCGTCCACGTCAGGATTCACCCGGATCGCCACCGGGGCCTGCACACCCAGCTCTTCCGCCACCGCCCCCAACCGCGCCAACTCCGCTAACGACTCCACGTCGAAGCAGCGTATCCCGACCGTCAAGGCGCGCCGCATCTCATCGGCCCGCTTGGCTACCCCGGAGAACACCACACTGTGCGCGTCACCCCCGGCCCGCAGCACGCGTTCGAGTTCGCCGACCGAGACGATGTCGAAACCGGACCCAAGCTGCGCAAGCAGCCTGAGTACGGAGAGGTTGGAGTTGGCCTTGACGGCATAGCAGATATGATGCGGATGATCCGCAAAGGCGCTGTCATAGGCACGCCAGCGCTGCTCGATCCCAGCGCGTGAATAGACGTAACATGGCGTACCGACTTCCGCGGCAATCAGCTCGAGCGGGACATCCTCGGCATACAGCTTTTGGTCACGCCGGTTAAACATGGGTTCGATTAGCTGCCGCGCGGCCGCACCATGCTAGGTATCGGGTGCCTGCCCGCGGGGTGGGACTAGTAGCTGGTCGGGGCGGCCTTCTTCTCGTCCTTCGGTTCGGGACTGGTCTGGTCCGGCGTAGGCAGGAGGCTTTCCTGGGCCGGTTGCGTTTTCTCGTACGTATCCGGCAAATACAGCGGGCCCTTCTGCCCACAGGCCGCCACCAGCAACGTGGCGCTGACAGCAGCCGATACGGCCAGGGTGCGGCCGTGGCGAGGTCTAATCAGCATTGGACCCCGCCTCATCGGCGTCTCGCTTGGACGGTACAACACGACGTTCAATCATTCCCATTCCCCTTCCAGGTGGCAAAAGCTTGCCACCTCTTCACACTTAGGACAAGCAATTTCGCTGGCGTCATCATCCAGCAGCTCAACATCCTCGTCATAACAAAGGCTGCAATGAGACTGCTCACCCGCCTGCAGCCAGTTGCTGCCTCCCGACCGGCAGTGGCGGCAATGGAACACGCGCGGCACGTGCCCAGCCTTGCCGCCGCCGCCGACAGGGGTCACTTCCTCCCCGACTGGCAGTGATCACACTGGAATCGGCGGTATGCCCCCATGATCATTGGTCGTCGGCCAAGCGTCGGCGGGCGCGACTAACGGCCTGCCTCACCTGGTCCGGGGCCGTGCCACCGAAGTGTTTCCTGGCGCCGACGGACCCTTCCAGGGTCAACACCGAGAACACGTCGGTGTCGATGGCAGCGTTGAACCCGCGCAGTTCGTCCAGCTCCAGCTGATCGAGGCCTATCCCCCGTTCAATGCAGGTACGCACCACCTCGCCGACAACCTCATGGGCGTCCCGGAACGGCACGCCTTTCCCCACCAGGTATTCCGCAAAGTCGGTCGCAGTGGCGAATCCGGCGCGGGCCGCAGTCAACATGGCATGACGACGGACCTCTATGGTCGGCAGCAGCGCCGTCAGCACCTGCACGCAGCCGGTGACGGTGTCCACCGCGTCGAACACCGGTTCCTTGTCTTCCTGGTTGTCACGGTTGTAGGCCAGCGGCTGCGACTTCATCAACACCAGCATGGCGTTCAGCTGCCCTACCACACGCGCGCTCTTGCCCCGGATAAGCTCTGCCACATCCGGGTTCTTCTTCTGCGGCATGATGCTGGAACCGGTACAGAATGCATCGCCTATGGTGATGAAACCGTAACGCTCGGACATCCACAGTATCAGTTCTTCGGCGATCCGGGACAGGTGCACCATCAGCAGCGCCGCGTGGGCGACGAATTCCACCGCAAAATCGCGGTCCGAAACCGCGTCCAGTGAATTCTCGCTGGGACGGTCGAAGCCCAGCTCAGCGGTGGTGAAGTCCCGGTCCAAGGGAAAGGTGGTGCCGGCCAGTGCGGCGGACCCGAGCGGCGACACATTCATGCGCCTGCGGGCGTCGCCAAAACGCTCGCGGTCACGATGCAGCATTTCAAACCAGGCCAGCAGGTGATGCCCCAGCGTTACTGGCTGCGCGATCTGCAAATGGGTGAAGCCCGGCATGATGGTCTCGGCCTCCCGTTCGGCGATATCGACCAGCGCCTCCTGCAGGACCCGCAACTGTGCACGCACTATGTCGGTCGCGTCGCGCAGCCACAGGCGCAGGTCGGTCGCCACCTGGTCGTTCCTGGATCGCCCGGTATGCAGTTTCTTGCCGACCTCACCGATCCGTTCCGTGAGTTCGGCTTCGATGTTCATGTGCACATCTTCCAGCTGCATGGACCAGGTGAACTGGCCCTGTTCGATGTCGCGTTCGATGCTGTTCAGGCCCTCCACGATGGCGTCGCATTCGGCCTGATTGAGCACGCCCACCCGGGCCAGCATCCTCGCATGGGCGATCGATCCGCGTATATCGTGTTTGTAGAGGCGCGAATCGAAGCTCACCGACTCGGTAAAGCGTTCGACCAGCTCGTCGGTGGGCTCGGTGAAACGGCCACCCCAGGGTTTTTTCCTAGTCATCTTTATCCATTTTTGAAGGTGTCTGCGGCCTAGGGAAAGTCCCTATAACTGCCCGAAAACATGAGGAAAATATACTACGACGGAAGTCCCGGCCGTTTATCCGAGATCGCGCTCCGCCCATCGTGCATCGATTGCGTGGCTATAGGGGCTCACCTATATTAATCACCGAGTTAATCCTCATCTGATCTGGTTAAAGAATATACCTGGTTCGGGACACCTTCCTCAGACACCCCCACCTAGTATCCGAATCAGGTCACCTCACCCCCCGGTTTCGGGGGGTTTTTTTTTGCCCGCACGCAGCTTAGCAGAATGATGCGAATGTACGTAAGATGCTAGTTTCGACTAGCTACCACTCAATGCAAGACGAACGCGCCCAAAGGGAGAGCTTTCTGCCGGACTTCGGCAGCGCCACCATCGCTTTTCGCATCCTGCTGGTTGCCCAGGCACTCGCCATCGTGCTCACCTTGGCCCGCAATGATATTTTCAATCAGGCCGCCTGGCATGATTTTCTGCTCATGACCTCTTTCGTGCAGCTGGTGGCGGTGGGCAGCATAGTGGCGTTGAAGCTGATCGCGCGCCCGGTGCAGGAAATGGGCGCGGTCACCGGCGCCTCAGTGGTGGTGGTGACCTTGTTGCTGGTCACCGTGGGTGTATCGGAGGGCATCATTTACGGTATGTACGAGCTGAGGCTGACCGCCGAGCGCTGGCCATCCTGGCATCTTTCCCTGGTGGCGCGCACGCTGGTGGTCAGCCTCATCATCAGCGTTCTGGCAATACGCTACGCAATCGTCTACCACCGGGCCCAGGTGGAGATCGAAGCCCAGCAGCAAGATCGCCTGCAGGCGCTGCAGTCACGCATCCGGCCGCATTTTCTGTTCAACAGCATGAACAGCGTCGCCAGCCTGATCCGTTCGGATCCCGAACTCGCAGAGAAGGCACTACAGGATCTGGCCGATGTATTCCGGGTGCTGCTGGCAGATGCGCGCAAGATGGTGCCCATCACCGCAGAAAGCGAGCTGGCACGCCAGTATCTCGATATAGAGAAACTGCGGCTGGGAGACCGGTTACAGGTGAAATGGACCGCTTCGAACGTACCGCGCAGCGCCCTCATTCCTTCTCTGACCCTGCAGCCGCTGCTCGAAAACGCGGTCTACCACGGCATAGAACCGAGCTTCGCAGGCGGCACGGTAGATATTCAGCTGTGGTCAGAGGCAGACACCCTGAACGTAATGATCACCAATCCCATACCAGAGGTCACCAATCAGGCCCAGCATCGCAAGGGGAACCGTATCGCAATGAACAACGTCCGCGAACGGTTGAACAGTCATTTCGATGGGCAGGCGACACTGCAGAATTTTGAGCAGCGAGGCATTTATCACGTTAAGATAAGAATGCCCATTATGCGTGGTTAGAACTTGAATATATCGCAACAACTCGTCAATGGTGCACGGCTGCTCAGCGCAGGTGGCGAGAAGGAAAAGCCCGAACAGCCAAGCGTCGACCAGATCACCGCGACCGCGGGCGTAATCCCCGATTTCTGCCGCGGCGAAATGGTGTTGAACGTTGTGGTTCTAGCGCAGTTCGTCGCTATTATCTTCACGATCGTCATCCCCAGCCTTACCGCCAGCATATTCGCCGACCTCTTTCTCATCTCGATATTCATTCAGTGGATAGCCCTGATGAGCGTCAGCGCCCTGTGCCTGGCGCGACCCTACCTGAACCGCCTGCCGGAACGACGCGCACTGCTGATGGCTTACCTGCTGTTGTTGTGCATCACCTGGCTGGTGGGGGAATTCGCGCTCTGGATACTCGCCACCTTTGAACTCGTGTCTTCCGCGCGTCCGTCGTGGTACGGCTATTTCCACGCCCAGAATCTCATGGTAAGCGCCATCATCAACGCTCTCGCCCTGCGCTACTTCGTGGCCCGGCACCAGCTGCGGCTGAAGACACAATCCGAGGAACGTGTGCGGGCCGAGATCCTGCGCCAAAAGATCCGCCCCCATTTTCTCTTCAACAGTATGAACATTATCGCCAGCCTGACTCAGCGAGCGCCGGTTCGGGCCGAGGCCGCAATCGAGGATGTCGCCGAGTTGTTCCGCCTGATGCTGGACGAGACCAAGGACCTCGTTCCCTTGCACCGCGAAATCAGGCTGGCGCGGAAATACATTAAACTGGAAAAGTTGAGGCTCGAGCAGCGACTCAATGTCAACTGGCATGTGGGGTCGGTGCCGAGGACCGTCAAGACTCCGGTACTGATCCTGCAACTGCTGCTCGAGAACGCGGTATCCCACGGTATCGAACAACTGCCGGAGGGAGGCGACATTGACATCTCCGTAGGCATGGGCGAGGACGAGAAGCATCTGCTCATCGAGGTGGCCAACCCTTTGCCCGCAAAGCAGTGGGAAGCGGGACCCGAGCACGGCAGCGCGTTGGATAATATTCGTCTGCGTCTTCGCGATCATTACGGCGACGAGGCCTCGCTCAAGATCGAGAAGGACACCGGGCGATTCCGAGTTATCATCAGTCACCCAGCATGGGAGAATGACCAGCAATGAAAATCCTTGTAGTCGATGATGAAAAACTTGCTCGCGCGCGCATGCGTGAGCTCATCGAAAAGACCGGCGAACACGCCATCATTGGCGAAGCCATGAATGGCAACGAGGCGATTGAGAAGACCATGGCCCTTAAACCGGACTGCCTGCTCATGGATATTCGGATGCCTGTCATGGACGGACTTGAGGCGGCAATGCATCTGCAGTCCCTGGAGATCCCACCGGCAGTCATTTTCACCACCGCCTACGACCAGCATGCGCTAGAGGCGTTCGAGGTGAACGCGGTGGACTATCTGCTCAAGCCGATACGCAAGGATCGCCTGTCAGCAGCCCTGCAGAAAGCCAAACGTGTCTCCCTGAAACAGTTGAAGGAGGTCAATCGCGCCCAGGACGAACCCGCAGCGAGGTCGCACATCAGCGTACACATGCGTGGACAGATCACTCTGATACCGATACAGGACATCATTTACTTCATGGCCGACAACAAGTACGTGACCGTCCGCACCGCCAGCGAGCAGCACCTGATAGAGGATTCCCTCGTGAGCCTGGAAGACGAGTTTCGGGATCGTTTCCTGCGGATTCATCGCAACGCGCTGGTGGCGGTCGAGTATATCCGGGGCATCGAGAAGCAACCATCCGGCCGCTGGCGCGTGCTGTTGCGGAAGATCGATGACAAGCTGGATGTGAGTCGCAGGCACACGCCCGCGGTGCGGCGCTGGACGCGTCGCTGATCCGGGGCGGTCAGTTCCCGGACGACAGCAGGGCGGTGTGCGCCTGGTCAAGGCGCTGATACAGGTAAGCCAGATAGAAGTCTTCGACCCCGACACCGACCAGGTCATCCGCCAGGCGCTCCCCGGCGCTGGAGAAGAAACGCAGCGTCGGCACCAGCTGCACACCCTGGCGCGCCGAAAACTCAGCGTGACTCGTCCGCACACCGGCGAAATCCACGATCGGTGTGGCGTCATCCTTCACCATGCGAATCACCGCTCGCTCGGCGGTGGCGGGATCCGCCGCCAGCGGGCCCAGGTAGTACCGGGCAATCAGATCACAATAGGGACACTCGTCACTACTGAACATAATGACGATCGGCACCTCGCGCGCGGCCGCCTGCGCAGCGTCTGAATCCAGGTCGTGTGCAATGGGCAACAATTCAGCGCGCGCGATATCCAACACCGATATCGCCAGCATCACACCCACGCACAGACCCAGTTTCATGTTTCTCAGGCTAGCATAAGCGGGATACTGTCAGTATCCCGCCAACGGGAGATCGCCCCTATCACTTTCGCCAACATTCCGGACAAAGTGCTAGCATGCGCGGCACCAGGAACCACCGAACGACAAGCATGAAGACCCTACGTATCGCCACCCGTCAAAGTCCGCTAGCCCTCTGGCAGGCAAAGCACGTCCGTGCCGAGCTGTCCCGTCATCACCCGGCCCTGGCCCTGGAACTGGTGCCGATGACCACGCAAGGAGACCGCATGCTAAGCGCCCCGCTCGCCGCGGTGGGCGGTAAGGGTCTGTTTCTGAAAGAACTCGAGGACGGCCTGCTCAACGGAAAAGCGGACATCGCCGTGCATAGTATGAAGGACGTCACCGTCAATCTGCCGCCGGGTCTGCATCTAGCAGTCATGTGCGAACGGGCTGACGCCACCGATGCCTTCGTCTCGAACCATCACCCAAGATTACAGGACCTGCCGGAACGCGCGCGGGTGGGCACTTCCAGTTTACGGCGCGGCTGCCAGCTGAAGCACGCGTTTCCGCATCTCGAGATCCTGCCCCTGCGGGGCAACGTGAACACGCGACTGGCCAAGCTCGACGACGGGCACTACGACGCCATCATCCTCGCCGCCGCGGGACTGCGGCGGCTGGGTTTCGACGACCGCATCAGGCACGAGATCGATGTCGACACCTCCCTGCCGGCCGTCGGCCAGGGGGTCATGGGGATAGAGTGCCGGGAGGACGACGACTGGGTCAACGAACTCCTGCAGCCCCTGAACCATGAGCCGTCGACCTTGTGCGTACGCGCGGAGCGCGCCATGAACGCGGACCTGGAAGGGGGTTGTCAGGTCCCGATCGCCGGGTTCGCCCGTATCCAAGGCGGCCGACTCGAACTGCGTGGCCTGGTCGGCGATCCGGACGGCAGCCGTGTGCTGCGCGCCAGTGCCAGCGGGGAGGCGCACCTCCCGGATAGCGTCGGTGCCGCAGTGGCCAAAGACCTTATCTCTCAAGGAGCGCGGGAAATTCTTCGTGCAGTCTACTCGGCTTCCTGATCTGTCCGGTGTCACAGTCCTGGTCACCAGACCCGCGCAACAGGCGGGACCGCTGGTGGCCGCGGTAGAGACAGCGCGCGGCCGGGCACTGCGGATGCCGTTGATAGCCATAGAGGCCTGTCCGCAGCCCCCGGCCCTGAAACAACTGTCGCGTTTCGACTGGCTGATCTTCGTCAGCGCCAACGCCGTGACCCACTCGCTGGGCAGGCATCCGAAACCGGTCCAGTTGGCCCCCGGCACCAGGGTGGCGGCCATCGGCGCCGCCACCGCTCGCGCGCTGGAGCAGCGTGGCATCAAGGTTTCCCTGCGGCCCCAAGCAAGCGCCAACAGTGAGGCCCTGCTCGCCTGTGCACCCCTGCAGCGCGTCGAGGGCGAAAACATCCTCATTCTGCGTGGAGCCGGCGGCCGCGAGTTGCTGCGACAGGAGCTGGAGCAGCGGGGGGCACAGGTCAGCTACGCGGAGTGCTATCGCAGGGTGCGGCCCGATGCCGATACCAAGCCTCTCTATCACGCCTGGGCGGCAGGCAAAGTCGTCGTCATATCTGTCACCAGTGTGGAAAGTCTCCGTAACCTGGTGCAGATCGTGGAGCACGACCGGCGGCGGGATCTGCTGGACGCCCCGCTGCTGGTGGTCGGCGAGCGCCAGCGACATGCCGCCCTGGAGATGGGCTGGAAAGGAACCATCATCGTCGCCGACGACGCCGATCCCGATGCCATGGTCAATGCCCTCAGTGCCGCCATGCCTGGCATCCAAAGCGGCTGACCCAGCCCGCGGGCGGCTTATGATAAAGTCTCCCCCGGAGTTCCACCATTGAGATGACATGATGACGGACGAACAAAAGACCAACGAACAGGGGCCTGAGGAGGCCGAGAAGGCCTTACCGGCGGACGAGATGGCGGGTGCCGACCAGCCGTCTACACCTGGCGCCGCGGCTGACACCGCCGCCCCTGGCTCCGGGCGCGGTCTGGGCATCGTCGCGCTGCTCGCCGCGCTGGTCGCCTTGGCCGCCAGCGGTTACCTTTGGTACCGCGTCGAGGTACTGCAGAGAATCGAACAGGGAATGACCCTCGCCACCCTCGGCGGCGACCTCAAAGTCACCAGCCAGGGCCTGGCCACCGTGGAGAAACAACAGGCCAAGATCGCGGAGCGTCAGGACCAGCTGGACGCCACCATCAAGTCCACCATCAAGGAGTACATCCAGCCGCTGCAGGCCCAACAGGGCGAGTTGACGTCGCGCCAGAAGGAGCTGATGGGGTCTGTGGAGAAGGTCTACCAGGACCTCGACCGCAACCTGGACTCGTTCGCCCTCGAAGAGGTGGAGCAGCTGCTGCGCATCGCCAACCATAGTGCCGCCCTGGCGGGAGACGCAGGCACCGCCCTCACGGCCCTTCAGCTTGCCGACCGTCGCCTGCAGGATTTCGGCAACCCCGGCCTGCTGGAAGTGCGCAAGCAGATTGGCGCCGAGCTGACTCAGCTCAAATCCGTGGAGCCCGTCGACCTGCCTGGGATCGCGGTGCGGCTTTCCAACATGTCCAGGAATGTCGAGCAGCTACCCTTGCTTAACGAACCCGACCGGCTGCTGCCCTCCGGCGGCGACCCCGCCGCCACAGCGCAGACCCCAGACGATGACGATGCCTGGATGCGCGCCGGCCGGGAGCTGCTGGCGGACCTTCGGAACCTGGTGCGGATACAGAATGTGAGCGAATCGGCGAAGCCACTGCTGACCCCGGAGCAGCGCTACTTCCTGTTCAACAATCTGAAGGTCATGTTGTCGGGATCCCAGATTGCGGCGCTCAGGAAAGACTCCGCCACCTTCCGGTCCAATCTTGACCAGGCCAAACAATGGCTTCAGGAGTATTTCGATACCGAACAGCACGCGGTGCGGCAACTGATCGCGGATATCGACGAGCTCAGCAAGGTGGACCTGGCGCCACAACTGCCTGACATATCCGGCTCGCTCACTGCGTTGAAGGACATTAAGCAGGAGATGGGTACGCAATGAAATCCCTGTTGATTACTCTGGTGGCACTGGCGCTGGCGGTGGTTTTCGCGCTGCTGGTCATGAAAGACCCGGGGTACGTGCTGATCACCCTAAAGCCGTGGAGCATCGAGCTTTCGCTGACATTCTTCCTGGTGCTACTGGCGGCGGTCTTCGTGCTCCTGTACCTGGCCATCCGGTTCCTGGTGCGTACTTGGAACACCCCGAAAGACGTGAAACGCTGGCGTAAGCAGCGGCTCACTACCAAGGCTCACAAACTGCAAACCCGCGGCATGATGCGAGTCATCGAGGGCGACTGGAAGAAGGCTGAGCAGCAGTTGATGAGCCATCTGGCGAACTCGGAAACGCCGGCCCTCAATTACCTGGGCGCAGCCCATGCGGCCCAAGGCCGAGGCAACCTGGAGCAGCGGGACCGTTATCTGGCGCTCGCCCATAAAGCCGATCCCAGTCAGGTAGTCGCGATCGGGCTCACCCAGGCCACCCTGCAGTACCGTTCGGGGCAGACCGAGCAGGCGTTGGCGACGCTGAAGAGTCTGCGCGGCCGCGCACCCAAGAATCCGAAGGTGCTGGGCCTGAGCGTCAAGGTGATGGCGGAACTGCAGGACTGGAAGGGCTTGCTGGACACCCTGCCGGCGGCGCGAAAGTACGGTGGTGTGCCGGCCGAAGACGCGGTTCGCCTGCAGTCACGGGCCAACCAGCAACTGCTTGCCCACTCCCCGGAAGACGGGCAGCTGGAGTCGGCATGGCAATCCTTGGCCCGTGATGACCGGCGCGATCCCGAACTGTTGAAGGCCTACGCAGAGCGGCAGATAGAACTCGGTAACGTGCAACATGCCGAGGAGTTGCTGCGCAAGGAAATCTCTCGAAACTGGCAGCCAGCTCTGGTTCGCCTCTACGGCCGAGTGAAAGGCAACGATCCCGCGCGCCAGTTGAAGGCAGCGGAAAAATGGGCCGCGAACCATGAGGACAGCCCCGAGTTGATGCTCACGCTGGCGCAGCTGTCACTTAACAACGAGTTGTGGGGTAAGGCGCGGGCATACCTGGAGGCCTGCATCGCTTCCGGAGGATCGGCGGAAGCCTACCGCGAGCTAGGGCAGCTGCTGGAACAGCTCGATGAACGTGACGCCGCCCTGGAATTGTACCGCGATGGGCTGGAGCGGGCGGTGCCCAGCGATCAACGTCCGGTTGCCTTGCCGGCCGCCGAACCCGTCCCAACTGCCACCGGCGACAAGCCGCCGGACTAGCTAGATATTCAATTCAGCGACGGGGAACGTCGGCGGCAAATTCGAAAGAATCGTAGAACAACTGATCGGCAGGCAGGCCATGTCGCGAGAAGGCGGCGCGCGCCGCATCGATCATGGGCGGCGGACCGGACGCATAGACATCATAATCCTCCAGGTCCGGATAGCGTTCAAGCAAGGCCTCGTGTACCCAACCACGGCGACCATCCCAGGCATCCTCCGCCGCTGGCTCCGACAGCGCCACGGTATACTGAAAATTGTCGTGACTGCGCCGCCAGGCCTCCAGCTCGTCCGCCATATAGAGATCGCGACGCGCCCGCACCCCCCAGAACAGGTGCATGGGCAAGCGGGCAGCCTCCCTGAAGGCACCCTCAATGATCGCCTTGATCGGAGCCATGCCGGTGCCCCCGGCCATCAACAGCAAGGGCCGCCGTGCGTCATCCCGCAGAAAAAACGTGCCCAACGGACCCTGGAAACGCAGCAAGTCCCCCTCTTTCATTGACTCGAACACGTGGCTGGTGAAGTGCCCATCAGGCACCCGCCGGATGTGCAGTTCCAATATCGCATGCTCGCCGGGAGGGTTGGCGATGGAGAAGCTGCGACGACGGCCGTCCCGCAACAGGATGTCGATGTACTGCCCCGGAAGAAAGTTGAATGACTGATTCTGCGGCAGCTTCAGGTGCACACCCATTACGTCGTGAGCCAGGCGTTCCAGGCGCACCACCCGGCACGGAAGCATCCTGATTTGTATCTCCTCCGCCGCCAACAGCTCACGGGCATCGACCTCCAGATCGGATTCCGCCCGTGACTGGCATAGCAGGGCCATGCCGTCCTGTCTTTCCTGCTCCGATAACGCGTCAGCCTCGTAGTCACCGTGATCCACGCTGCCGCTCACTATTCGTGCCTTGCAGGTACCACACGAACCGGTGCGACAACTGTAAGGCAGCACTATGCCCTGGCGCAGCGCGGCATCCAGTATGGTTTCGTCGTCGCGGACAATAAACTGTTTGCCGCTGCTCTGCAGTTTGACCTGATGATCCATCTCGCGTTGACGCTTGTCTTGGCAGAAGGGGAATTGTTTTTGTCGCTGCCCCGGTTATAGTGCGTCCCCGAATCCACTTTACAACCCCGAGCGATGCCTGAGTTACCGGAAGTCGAGACCACCCGTCGCGGAATCGCGCCCTTCCTCACCGGGCAGCGCATTGCCGCGGTCAACATCTACAACCCTGAGCTGCGCTGGCCGGTCACGGCGGACCTGCCCGGGGCCCTGACAGGGCAGCGCGTAGAAGCGGTGGAGCGGCGCGCCAAGTACCTGTTGCTGCGCACCGGGGCGGGTAGCGTCATCATGCACCTCGGGATGTCCGGCAGCCTGCGCATCGTTTCCGCTGCGGTTCCACCGGGCGCGCACGACCACATTGAGTTCCGCCTCGCGGATGAGCGTTATCTGCGCTTCCGCGACCCGCGTCGTTTCGGCTGCATGCTATGGACCCGGGGTGATCCCCTGACGCACCCGCTGTTGCGTGAACTCGGCCCGGAGCCGCTGGGGCCTGGGTTCAGCGGTGACTACCTTTACGAACTGTCGCGGCATCGCCGCTCCAGTATCAAGACGCTGCTGATGGACAGCCGCGCGGTCAGCGGCATCGGCAACATCTACGCCAGCGAGGCCCTTTTCCACAGCGGCGTACACCCCATGCGCGCAGCCGGGCGGGTCGCCCGGCACCGCTACGAACGACTGGTCGACAGCGTGCGGCAGACCCTGGAGACCGCCATTGCCGCGGGCGGCACCAGCTTGCGCGACTTCACCCACGAGGATGGCACCCCAGGCTATTTTAGTCATCAACTCCAGGTCTACGACCGGGAAAATCTCCCTTGTTTCAGGTGCAAAAATCCTATCCGGCGCCGGGTCATTGCGCAACGTTCTACCTATTTCTGTCCACGTTGTCAGCGCTAAACGGAAATTTCTAAAGTAAATTCTAGATAAGAATTGAAAGCTGCTGGTTTCACTTCATATTTTGCAATTCCTCAGATTATGGTGTATAGATTTAAACAATAGATTGCGTACTGATTTCCGCGGACAAACAAAAAAATGGAGCGGCCCCGGCCATGGTCCACAACCGCATAGAACGAGAGTTCGATGCCTACAGCACTTGGCGGCAGCAGGTGCACGAGGCGATCGTCGGCTATCGCGACTGGCTGAGCTCACAGAAGCTCAGCGACATGCACGTCGAGCAGCGCATCAATCAGCTGCTGTCCACCCTCAATGACGACAAGCTCTATATTGCCTTTGTCGCCGAGTTTTCGCGTGGCAAATCAGAACTGATCAATGCCGTATTCTTTGGCGATATGGGGCAGCGGGTGGTGCCGTCCGGGGCGGGCCGAACCACCATGTGCCCAACGGAGTTGATGTACGACCCGAGCCTCGAGCCCAGCATCAGGCTGCTGCCGATAGAAACGCGCAGTCAGGAAACCACGATCAGCGAATTCAAGACCTTTCCGGAGGAATGGGAGATCATTCCTCTCGACGCGTTGGACCCCTCTTCCACCGCGGAGGCGCTGCAGCAGCTGTCGGAGGTGAAGCTCGTGACGCGCCAAGTGTCGGAATCTCTGGGTCTGCCGGTGGCGGACGACGAGGCCCACCAGGACGGCATGCATATCACCGAGGACGGACGGGTCGAAATTCCACGCTGGCGCCATGCCATTGTCAACTATCCACACCCGCTGCTGGAACAGGGCCTGGTGATTCTGGACACGCCTGGGCTCAACGCGCTTGGGGCCGAGCCCGAGTTGACTCTCAACCTGTTGGCCTCGGCCCATGCCGTGATCTTCATTCTCGCGGCCGATACCGGGGTAACCAAGTCGGATATGGCGCTATGGCGCGACCACATTATCATCGATGCCGGCGTCAGCAAGGGGCAGATGGTGGTATTGAACAAGATCGACGTACTGTGGGACGAGCTGCGGGATGCCTTCGAGGTGGAACAGGAGATAGACCGCCAGATCGAAAGCACATCACGCACCTTGAGTGTCGACGCCGATCGTATTTTCCCCATTTCGGCCCAAAAGGCACTGCTGGGCAAGATCCGCAGTGATTCCCGGGTGCTCGCCAACAGCCGTATCGGCGAGTTCGAGGATGCTCTAACCACCTTGCTCATCCCATCGAAGCGAGAGATCGTCAGCGCCAACGTTCACGGCGAGATGGCCGAGGTCGTCAAGACGACCAAGGCGCTGAATGAACAGCGGTTGAGCGATGTCAATGAGCACATTGCTGAGCTACAGCGCCTGAACGGGAAAAACATGGAAGTGATCGAAGACATGATGGATAAGGTACGTTCAGATAAACAGCACCTGGAGCAGAACCTGCAGCGATTTCAGGCGACGCGCTCTATCTTCAGCAAGCAGACCGGCAACCTGTATGGGTATTTGAGCATTCAGCAGCTGGATCGTCTCATCGCGGAGACCAAGAAGAACATGGCCATCAGCCTTACTACGGGCGGGCTGCGCACCAGCATGATCAAGTTTTTCGGCGAAGCCGGTCGCGCTATAGACAGCGCCGCCAAGCAGTCGACGGAAATACAGGAATTGATGGAGGGCGTTTACCGTAAGTTCCAGGAAGAACATGGACTGGCGAACATCAAGCCCCGTCGCTTCACGACCGCCAAGTACCAGCGTGAACTCAAGCGCCTCATCGAGCGCCACGACCACTTTATCCGAGGCATGTCCATGGTGATGACCGAGCAGATGGTTTTGTCCCGGCGCTTCAACGACTCAGTAGTTATGAAGGTCAAGCAGATCTTCGAACGTGCCAACCAGGACGCCGACGAATGGCTGCGTACCATCATGTCGCCCATGGAAACCCAGGTTCGTGAACACCAGATTCAGTTGCGGCGGCGGCTGGAAAGCATCAAGCGGATCCACAAGGCCAGCGATACCCTCGATGACCGGCTGGATGAACTTCGGCACGTTAGGGACGGAATCCTGGACCAGAAACATCACATGCTGGAACACATCGACCAGATCGAGTCGATACTGGAGAATCAGGCGTCAGACCAGGAGGTTGCCGAGCGCCTGGCTTGAACCCGGTGAGTCCGGGTACGGACCGCAAAACCCGTTCTGCTACAGAACTTGTAGAGACCTGAGCTGTAAAAGTCTGAATGTGGTCTTTCAGTGTAGGTTGACAAGCGCGACCCAATCTGACGGTTCTGCAAAAGCAGCCACTGGCGCGAAATCCTTGTACGATCGTTCAGTGCCTATTGCGGACCTTCTCGTTGAAGATCAGAACGAGTTGCTGCGTCGCAACACCAATGCTTCAAAACGACCCCTTGCGGCCTGACAGGCCTTGTCAACTCAACGGCCGCTCTGGTGCGTTCAAAAGTCATTTGTGCAGAGTCATTATCCTTGGCTTACGATACTGACGGCGGTTGACCTAAAAATACGGATTATCAGAGGGAATCAAACAAGGATACTAGCCGGGGAACTAGGCGGTAGCCGATGCCGGCCTACTTATAATATTCCTTACGGAACGAGTCGATCAGTGCAGTGGCTTCGTCTTCAAAAACACCCATCGTATTGAGCACCGCGCCGCCGAGCTGCAGACTTGCTTCTAGTGTTTCCGAAATGGCAATGGTTGCTCCGGCTTTTAGCAACTGGTCACAGTGTTGCTGGTCAAGACCTCGTACGTGGATAGCGATGTCCGGGTAATGCTGTCGCAGAATATTGACCAGCCGCACGGCAGGTACGGTCTTATCAAGCGTACATACCAGCACGCCAGCCTGCTCGGCACCTGCCGCCTTCAGTACTTCGATGTGGCTGGCATCGCCGTAGAAGACCGAGAAGCCGTCGCGTCTGCCTTCTAGCACACGGTCAGCATCACTTTCGACGGCGATATAGGACAGATTCGCGACCTGCAGAATCCTCGCGAGTCGTCGTCCGACGCGACCAAAGCCGGCAATGATGACATGCGGTTGCTCAGCATCGATATGGTCGGTAGTGACGTCGTGCCGATCCGCCACTTTGGTCAAGCGCCTGTTGAGGTATTCACCGAGCTTCGGCATAAACGGTGTGGTGACCATGGTCAGCGCCACCAGCAGGGCCAGGAGATGGAAAAGATCCTCTGACAGGATACCGCTGCTGGCTGCCAGCCCAAACAGCACGAAGGCGAATTCCCCGCTCTGCGACAGTAGCAGCGATGCTCGGATGGCATCCGGCGTGCCGATTCGCATGACGCGACACAAAACCCACAATATTGCGAACTTGACCAGTAACAGGCCAAGTACCAACCCGGCAATCAAAACACCCAGCCTACCTAACAGTCCAAAATCGATGGACATGCCGACGGCCATGAAAAACAAGCCAAGCAAGATGCCGCGAAACGGCTCAATATCAGCAATCACCTGGTGCCGGTAATGAGATTCCGCCATCATCAGTCCCGCGACAAATGCGCCCATTGCTAACGACAGTCCCACCTCCTCCATCAACCAGGCCGTGCCCAGCACCGCGAACATGGTAGCGGCGGTGAACACCTCGGCTGTCCGGCTGGTTGATACCAGTCGCAGGATCGGCGAAAGCAAGAACCGACCAACGAGGATAACCAGTGCGATAACGAGCACAGCCTCCAATATCGCGAACTCAATGCCCTCCAGCAGCGTAGTGGTTCTAACGGCGAGCAGTGACACCAGCGCCAGCAAGGGCACCAGCGCCAAGTCCTGTAAGAGCAGCACAGATAATGCTGTGCGGCCGTGACCTGTGCCCATTTCACCCCGCTCGGCTAGTATCTGGAGACCAAATGCCGTTGAAGAGAGCGCCAGACCAAAACCGATGATCATCGCTACCTCGAGCGGCTGATCGAACAGCAGGGCCAGGCCGGCGATGACCAAACCGGTCACCATCACCTGAGCCGTGCCTAGACCGAACACCGTGCGCCGCATGGCCCACAGACGTGCAGGTTTCAATTCTATTCCGATGATGAACAGCAGGAAGATAACGCCGAACTCGGCGATACGCCGGATTTCCTCGATCTGGTCGATGACACCGAGCGCCCAGGGGCCGACGACAGCGCCGGCAGCCAGGTATCCCACTACCGAACCAAGACCCAGCCGTTGGAAGACTGAAACAGCGATGACCGCCGCCGCCAGCAGAATAAGTATGTCTGCGAGGTAATGGGTTTCCGTCACGTCACATCAGTATCAGCGTGATGCCGTCGCTGTCAATAACAGGGGGGGGGACACCTGTCCTTTCGAATTTATAAATGCAGGCATTACGGTGAAGTGATGTGTTTTGACGTCGGCTATACTCGGGCTGTCTTATTCATGCAGATCGATCAGCAAGACTGACCGCTGCCAGGGTGAAGCTGCCGTTCGGCAGGGTTACCTCGACCGGCAGCTCATGGCCGGTTGCCGCATGATGCAGCGCAGCAGCCGGCACTGATTTCTTCCCTTTCGCCAAGGGCGGCAATGAGTATTGAGGGGAAGGGCGTTGGCCTTGTTGAATGTCCGGTTTCGTGCCTTAGACATTCGGGTAATTTGCAAGGTCAAGCCAAACCTGAATTTCCTATTTGTAAGCTGAAGTCACAATTAATACACCTGAGGTGAGGCCGGCAGACCGGCCTCACCACCCTGTTGTTCCCACATGAACAGCAGGATATTCACCTGCCCCCCATTGCAGGGAGATCTCCAAACAGGGTAATGACTCCGGTGTTGACCCACACCGGCTGTTCGAGTCTAGGATATAGATGGCAGTAATGCCGAAAGAGGCAGACATACAGAACATCCATACGCAGCTGACGTCCGGGAATCCCGCAACCGAAACAGCATGATGGTGTCGGCGATAGCCGTGCCCTGACGGCGCCGGCTGACAGGCCCGATCACCGCCTTGTCAAGAGTTCGATTCGTTTTGCAATCAACTCTCGCCGCCGTTTGCGTGAGATCTCCCGGAACGTCGACGATTCCCAAGTGTGATAGCAAAGGAACAACATCGCCCGCATGTCAAGATCGTCGCCTGTGACGCCAAGCTCGCAAAATGCGTTACGGATGAAGTCCAGTCGAATGCGGTTGGCCTTTCTTACCGCTCGAGCGGCTCCGGCATCGGTCAATGCCCACTGACGGATCGCCATGTCATAGCGCCCCAGGTCATATTCCAGAACCATCTCAGCGGTCTTTGTCAGGCGTTTCTTTGGCTCGAGCAATAGGCTTTGCATCCACAGCTTCAGCCACCGAACCGGGTGACTACCGCTTTCCCAAGGAGCCCGGGGGTGACGGCTGGAGGATACCCGTTACCACTCACCGGCAAGGTGTTGACGAAAACGCCAATCGTGGTGAAAGACAATAAAGCAAAACGGCCGGATTGGGTTACGAAAACAAAGATCGAGCGTAAAAAATAGTAAAGGTACAGATACTTATCCGGCCTTAGTCCGATTGAAACCGTGATCTATTGGGACCTGTTTTTTACATCTGACCTGCTCCAAGGAAATTGATCCATCACCGATAGGAACACGACATGAAACGATCAGTACCATTACGATTGGTTACCGGCTGCGCCGCAAGTTTCGCCGTCGTTTGTATGCTGGGGGTGCTGGCGAAACCGGCCTACGGCGCACAGGACGCTTCGACTATAGAACCCGAAGCTGCACAAATTTTGAAACAGATGAGTGATTATCTGGGTTCGCTCGAACAGTTTAGGTTTCGTGCCGCAAATACCATCGACACAGTGGCGCGGTCGGGACAGCAGGTACAGTTGAGCGCTCAGGTTGATATCGCGATCCAACGGCCCAACCGATTCCGCGTGAACCGCAAAGGGGAGATTGTCGATCAAGAGTTCTATTTTGACGGTAAAACGCTGACGTTGTATGGAAAAGTAGTGAACTACTACGCCAACATGAATGTATCGGAAACCGTCGACATCAACACCGCGCTCGATTTGGCCAAGCAGGAAGTCGGGGTCATCCTGCCCGCCTCCGACCTTGTCTATCAGGACGATTACCAGGAACTCATGGAAGATGTGGAGTCCGGGATGGTGGTCGGCACCGGTACCGTCGGCGGGGTGGAATTTCACCATCTGGCGTTTCGCGGCAGTGAGGTCGACTGGCAGATCTGGGTCGAGAAGGGGGACAAGCCGTTGCCCAGATAATATCTGATCACCTCGAAGTGGATCACCGGGGCGCCGCAGTTTACCGCGGTGTTCTCGGACTGGGACACCTCGGCGAAACTGGACGACGCGCAGTTCACCTTCTCACCGCCTCCGGAGGCCGAGGAGATCGGATTTATTCCGCTTCGCGGTGATTCCTAGTCGCGCACAGGAGGAAGCCAATGATGAAACGCATGAATTTCATTGCCATGGTCATTTCAGTTTATCTGTTTGGGCCTGTGCTCGTCGGACTTTCCGGGGCGCCGATGTCGGAACTGTCTCTCATCGATGCCGCACACGCCGCGCGTCCAGCCGTGCACCGCAGTGCGCACAGGACCGTACGGCCCGCTCGCGGGGACACCAGTGTCGACGTGGACGTCCGCGGCCGCGTCCGTGATGTCGACGTCGATGTCGATCGCCATGGTCGCCATCGCAGTGTGGATATCGACGTTGACCGGCGTCCCGCTGTCGGTGCGGTCGCTGCGGCGGTGGCGGTGGGGACCCGGGTCGCGACGCTGCCAAGCAAATGCACAACGGTGGTGACCGACGATGTGACCTACCACCATTGTGGGGGCGTATATTATCGGCCCTACTATGAGGGCACGAAGGTGGTTTACGTTGTGGTAGACGGACCCTAGGGGCGTGGCGTGGGCCCTGAGACTTGGGTCTTCATTGGCATGAGTGGATGGGTTCAGGTCCGAGTGGGAAAGTGAGCTATTGTTGTGCGGCTTCCAATTGGACAATTATTCGATCACAGTAAAGCGCGCCCGTAACAATTCAAACCCAATCCAATCTATCAATTGTAATCAGTATCGTTAAAGGCCCCAGCCTTTGGTCGATTGCCGGCGCCCGCACTTCACTCATCCTGCATCAAGGCCATGTATTTTGTCCGCAGTTGCGCCTCGGACTCCTGGCGATCGGGGTCGACCATGATACAGTCCACCGGACATACCTCGACGCATTGCTGTTTTTCGAAGTGACCCACGCACTCGGTGCAGCGCGCGGGATCGATCTCGTAGATCTCGTCGCCCTGATAGATCGCGTCATTAGGACACTCAGGCTCGCAGACATCGCAGTTGATGCACTCGTCGGTAATCATTAACGCCATGCAAGGAACCTTCAGGCGCTGGAGACCCGGCGTTTTGAATCCAGCTTGAGACGAAGCGCCTCGTTGACATAAGGATCGAGGAAGCTGGACACGTCGCCGCCGTAAACGGCGATCTCCTTTACCAGTGATGCAGAGGTGAAGGTGTGCTTCTCTGAGGGAGTCAGGAAAACCGTCTCGAGGTCCGGTTCCAAACGACGGTTAGCGGACGCCAGCTGGAACTCGAACTCAAAGTCGGACACCGCCCGCAGACCACGAATCACCACCTGGCAGTCGTACTGGTGTACGCAATCGATAAGCAGACCGTCAAAACCGACCACCCGGGTACGCTCCAGACCATCGATCACATGGATGACGAGATCGGTGCGCTCTTTGAGGCTGAACAGCGGTGTCTTTCCCGGATTGGCGGCGACCGCCACCACCACTTCGTCGAAGATACGCGCCGCCCTGACGATGAGATCGGTATGCCCATTGGTTATCGGGTCGAAGGTTCCGGGATAGATTGCTCTGACCATGGTGGAACAAAGCCGCTGGGTCGGGAAGCCAGCCTAATTGGAAAGACCGATTGCTGTCAAACCGCATCCCCGCGCCGGTACAAGGCATAATCCACCTGTCCCGCCTGCCGGCGGCGCAACAAACCCCAGGTCGATGGCGGCGACGGCCGGGTCGTGCGGGCCGCGCTTTCCATATATATCAGGGCGTGCTCGCGGAGCCATCCGCGCTCCGCCAGAAGCTGGAACACTTGCTCCCTGTCCTGCATGGAAAAAGGTGGATCGAGAAACACGATGTCGAACTGCCGCGATGTTTCGCGTGTCAGGAAGCGCTGCGCGATATCCCGACGGATCGTAAGCCGCTCAGCCCCCAGCAGTTGCCGGTTCTGCTCCAACGAGGCTGCGGCCGCTGCATCGGATTCCACCATCCAGGCCTCTCCCGCTCCACGCGACAAGGCCTCGAACCCGAGCGCCCCGCTGCCGGCGAACAGATCCAGGCAGCTGGCGCCCTCGATCCATGGCGCCAACCAGTTGAACAAAGTTTCCCTGACCCTGTCCGGGGTCGGGCGCAGGTCCGGCGGTGCATCGAATCGCAAGCGTCGGCCGCGCCACTGCCCGCCGATGATTCTCAGCTGGGAACGCGGTCTAACCGTTACTGCCCCCGACCACGACGCGCACCAACCTCTCAGGATCGACGCGGCGTCGAAATGCATCGCGTATCTGTTCCGCCGTGACAGCGTCTATGCGATCCGAGTAAGTTTCCAGGTAATCCAGTGGCAGACCATAGAACGCCATATTCAGCAAGTTGCCAGCGATCTTGCGGTTACTGTCTATCAACAATGGAAAGCCGCCGGTGATATTCTTCTTGGCAGCCTCCAACTCTTCAGCGGACGGCCCCTCGGCCACAAAACTGGCGACGGTCTCCCTAGCCAGTCTCTCCGCAAGACTGGTCTGGTCGTTACGGGTCTGCAGGCCGATGATGAAAGGACCTCGATCCCGCATCGGCAGAAAGTAGCTATAAACGCTGTAGGCGAGTCCGCGTTCCTCCCTTATGGCAACCGATAACCGCGATATCAGGCCGCTTCCTCCGAGGATGTGGTTTCCCACATATAGAGGGAAATAGTCCGGGTCATGGCGGGACACGCCTGGTTGTCCCATCAAGAGATGGCTCTGGTTGGAAGGAAACTGTATGTCCACCAACGCGCCGCCGTTGAGTTCCGGCACCGCCGCCACCTTTTCCGCCGCCCGCCCGCGCGGAAGACCGCCCACAACCTGTTGCACCAGCTGTTCAGCTTCGGCCCGGCTAAGGTCGCCCACCAAGGCCATCACCGCGTTGGCCCCGACGAAATAGTCACGATGGAAATCGGTCAGGTCCCGGCGGACGATGCGCTGCACGCCCTCGGCATCGCCGTCGGGTGGTTTCGCGTAGGGATGGCCGTCAAAAAGATTCGCGTAAAAGGCACGTGTTACGACGTCGCGTGGTGATTGCTGTTGTTGCGCCAGCCTGATCAGCAGCCGCTGACGTTCGCGGTCCAGGGAGGCCTTGGGGAAGGTCGGCGCGCTGAGTATCTTCGCAAACACCCGGGCCGCGGGCTGCAGCAAGTCTGGATCGGACAGGGAACGTAGCTCGAACACCGACATGTCGCGGCCGTTCTCGTTCGAGTATTGGGCACCCACCGACTCCAGCGCGAGGGCTATGGACTCACCGTCAAGATCAGCGGCGCCCTCCTCTACCATCAGGTTCACCAGGTGCGCCAGGCCGAGTTTGTCCTGGGGGTCGCGGGCGCTGCCGGCGTCGAAGCCGACCGATAACTGCACCATCGGCAGCTGCCGGGTCTCGACGAAATAGACCCGTGCACCGTTGTCCGTTTCCCAAGTCTGTATATCAAGCGCCGCGTTGGCGTTGCCCGCCCACAACAGCAGCATTGGCAGCATTGTATAGTTCGTTATACGTCGCATCGGTTTCAACCTTTCTTCTGATTACCAGGAGTCTCGGGCTGCATGACGGCCACGGTCACGTTCTCCGGCACGAGATACTTGCGCGCTACGGCCCGGACCTGTTCCGGGGTAACGGATCGTAAACGTTCAGTGATCTCGTCGGCCAGTGCCCAGGGCAGACCAATGGTTTCCAACGCCCCCAACTGCATCGCCTGGGCGAACGCGGAGTCTTGTTCGAAAACCTTGCTCGCCACGATCTGTGCCTTGATCCTGTCCAGCTCTCCCTGCGCAACCAGCATAGTCTGAAGTTGTTCGATCTGCACCATGATCGCCGCTTCCACCTCGCCGACTGTTTTTCCCTGCGCCGGGTTGGCGTCAACCATGAACAAGGTCGAATTGCGCGATGTCGGGTCGTAGCCCACACCTGCGGATGACGCTACCTGTTGCTCCCTGACCAGGCTCCTCGACAGGCGCGCACTCTTGCCGCCGTCGAGGATGTGGGCAAGAATTTCGAGCGCATAGGGTTCCCAGTCACTCTCGTTACCGAGCGTGATCACCGGCACATGGAATCCAAGCAGCACATATGGTACCTGGGCCCGCGCTTTTACGGTTATGCGACGAGGCGCCTGCTGCCGCGGTTCCACCGGGTTATCGGTAGGCCGCACCTGCCGGGGCGGGATCACCCCGAAATGCCTGCGGGCGAGGGCAAACACCTCCTCGGGGTCTACATCACCGGCCACCACCAGGGTGGCGTTGTTTGGCGTGTAGAAGCGCTGGTACCAGTCCTCAAGATCCTCGATGGTCAGGTTCGAAAGATCCTCGGGCCAACCGATGATGGGATTGCGATAATTGGACCGTGTGTAGGCGGCATGCATGAACTTCTCGTAAGTGAGTGCCTCGGGCTTGTCTTCCGTTCGCAGTCGCCGCTCCTCCTTGACTACCTCCACTTCCTTCGCGAATTCCTCGGGGTCCATCTTCAGGTTCTGCATACGGTCGGCTTCCAGCTGGAAGGCGATCTCGAGGCGGGATTTCTCGAGTCTCTGGAAGTATGCCGTGTAATCCCGCCCGGTGAATGCGTTTTCGCGACCACCGTTGGCGGCTATGATGCGGGAAAATTCATTCGGGCCAAGTGTCTGCGTCCCCTTGAACATCATGTGCTCGAGGACATGGGAAATGCCGGTCAACCCGCGGGGCTCGTAGCTGCCGCCGACCTTGTACCAGATCTGTGAAACCACCACCGGCGCCCGGGAGTCGGGTTTCACCAGAACCGTGAGGCCGTTGTCGAGCTTCGTCTCGTATACTGACGGCGCGCCGTCCGGCGGGGGGTTATTTGATGGCGCGGAGGCGCATGCGGACACCGTCGCAACAAGTACTGTCACCGTCAATCGGGCGATCATGGGGTGCTCCCGTTCGATTGCAATCGTAATCTGGACAAGCGGGCTCGAGTCTTGGTTCCCGCATGAAATAATATTAAGTCTACATCGCCAGGTGTCAAAACGGCGTCATGGTAGGATACGCGGCGTTTGTCAGCCCAGGAGCCCCCCCCAGTGCCACTATTTAGACGTAGATCGGCCCCAGAAAAGCGTCCGCAGCTGGCTTCCGAATCCCCGCCGCCCGGTCTGAGGGCCCGGCTAGCCAAGTCGCGCGATGCCCTCTCCCGTGGCCTGGGCGGCCTGCTGAGAGGCGGCGCCCTCGACGAGGACCTGTTCGAGGATCTTGAGGACCTGCTTATCAGTGCGGACCTCGGGGTGCCGGCCAGCCGCCGCGTCATGGAGGGCCTGCGAGGAGCGGTCAAATCCGGCCGCGTTGCGGACCCGAAGGGAGTTCTGTCCCTGCTGCGCGACCAGATAGAACAGATCCTGGCGCCATGCGCCCGCAAGCTGTCTCTCAACGCCAGGCCCTTCGTTGTGTTGGTGGTCGGGGTCAACGGCGTGGGCAAAACCACGACCATCGCCAAGCTGGCCGGGCGCCTGCAGGATCAGGGGTACAGCGTAATGCTGGCGGCCGGGGACACCTTTCGCGCGGCCGCGGTCGAGCAGCTGCAGCGTTGGGGCGAGCGTCTCGACATCCCCGTGATAGCCCAGGAACACGGCAGCGATGCCGCCGCCGTTGCCCACGATGCCTTGGCGGCGGCCCGGGCACGCGGCGTGGACGTTTTGATCGTGGATACGGCTGGCCGCCTGCACACCCAGAGTGACCTCATGGAGCAATTGAAGAAGGTAAAGCGGGTTCTGGCGAAACTGGATGCCGCCGCGCCCCATGAGGTGCTGCAGGTGCTGGACGCGGGAACGGGCCAGAATGCACTGTCGCAGCTGGAGCATTTCAACGCCGCGGTCGGGGTGGACGGCCTCTGCCTTACCAAGCTGGACGGGACGGCGAAAGGTGGCGTGCTGGTAGCCATCGCCGAGAAATTCGCCGTGCCCATCAGGTATATCGGCGTGGGCGAAAAGCGCCATGACCTGCGGGAGTTCGATGCCGCCCAGTTTGCTGCAGCCCTGATTCCTGAAACTCTCAACGCCTGAGCCACCCGCGCGTTGTAATGATTCGGTTCAGCCAGGTGACCAAGCGTTATCCAAATGGTCACGAGGCCCTGAAACAGGTCAGCCTGTTCATTGACCGCCAGGAGATGGTGTTCCTCATCGGCCATTCCGGGGCCGGCAAAAGTACGCTGTTGAAACTCATTACGCGCGTGGAACGGTCCACTCGGGGGCAGCTGATTGTCAACGAACGCAATCTGACGCGCCTGCCCAGGCGCCAGGTTCCTTATCTGCGGCGGGAGATAGGGGTAGTTTTTCAGGATCACAAGTTACTGAACGACCGCACCGTGTTCGACAACGTGGCGCTGCCCCTGGTGGTGGCGGGGGTGGGACATCGTGACACTTCGCGGCGGGTGCGGGCGGCGCTGGACAAGGTGGGGCTGCTTGGTAAGGAACGCTTGTTCCCGATCACCCTGTCCGGCGGCGAGCAGCAGCGCGTGGGTATTGCCCGTGCGGTGGTGAATCGGCCGCCGATCCTGCTTGCCGACGAACCGACAGGTAATCTCGACGCCGAATTGTCCGACGAGATCATGGACCTGTTCGGGCAGTTCAACCAATACGGCGTGACGGTACTCGTGGCCACCCACGATCGGCGACATATCGCCCGTCTCGGAAAGCGCGTAATGGAATTGAGCGACGGGTCATTGATCCAGGGAGCCGAGGAAGGTTGAACATGACGGCATATCTCACGCGCCACCTGCAGGTACTGCTTGCGAGCATCGGACAGATGGCGCGCAACCCGGGGGCGACGGTAATGACAGCAGCGGCGATCGGCGTCACCCTGGCGCTGCCCACATTGCTTTACCTGATCACGGACAACCTGGAACGCGCCAGCGCCGGTTTCGACAAGGGTGCGCCGGTTACCCTGTTCCTGCGCAAGGACCTGGACAAGGCGGGTGCGCAGGCCCTGGCCAGAAGGCTCGCCCAGCGGCCGGAAGTTACGGCGAGCAGGTTCATTGATGCCGATGCGGCACTGGCGGAATTCAAACAGCGCTCCGGGCTCGCCGCCGCGCTGGACATGCTGGAGGGGAATCCATTACCGCACTCGGTGGTGCTTGATCTGTCCGCGGATGAGCATACTGATTTCGCATCGCGCATGCTGGAAGAGCTGGAGGCGGATCCCGATGTTTCCCTGGCGCAGTCCGACCTCCAGTGGATGCGCAGGCTGCGGGCGATCGTGAGCCTGGCTCAGCGTGGGGCGTTGTTGCTGGCGATCCTGTTGGCGGTGGCGGTGGTGGTGATTATCAGCAACACAATCCGACTTGCCATCGTGAACCGGCGAGACGAGATCGTGATCATCAAGCTCATAGGCGGCACCGACGCCTTCGTTCGACGACCCTTTCTATACAGTGGTTTCCTGCAGGGTCTGGTGGGGGCTGTGGTGGCTTGGGTTCTGATTGCAGGTTGCCTGTATTTGCTCGGGGGGCCCGTGGACGAATTGTCGCGCCTTTACGGCACCGAGTTCCGGCTCGTCGGACTGCCGCTTCGCGATGCGCTGCTGGTTCTGCTTTGTGGGGGTCTGCTGGGCTGGGTGGCGTCACGTTGGGCGGTGGGCCGCCACCTGTCCCGGATTGAGCCTCGGTAAGGCCACGATCTCCGGCCACCGCTAGGCGCAAGCAAGTCCCTGTATTTGAGAACTTTATTCCCCGTTAGCACTCTCTTATTATGAGTGCTAAAATAAGCAACGGCTTATAGAGGAGATACCAAATGACGATGCCCATCGCGCTGGAAGGCCCCACAACCCAGGGCCTGGGGAGCTATCTCCAGGCTGTGAATGCAACGCCCATCCTGAGTGCAGAGCAGGAGCGTGAGCTGGCTACGCGCTACATTGAGCACGAGGATCTGGACGCGGCGCGCGAACTCGTGTTGTCGCACCTGCGCCATGTGGTGCGGGTCGCGCGCGGGTACACCGGATACGGCCTGCCGCTGGCGGATCTGATCCAGGAAGGCAATATCGGCCTGATGAAGGCGGTTAAGAACTTCGATCCCTTGCGGGGGGTCCGGCTGGTGTCGTTCGCCGTGCACTGGATCCGTGCCGAGATCTACGATTTCGTGCTGCGGAACTGGCGTATCGTCAAGGTGGCGACCACCAAGGCGCAGCGCAAGCTGTTTTTCAACCTGCGCAAACAGAAGACCCGCCTCGGCTGGTTGACCCAGGACGAGGTTGCCACCATCGCGCAGAACCTGGATGTCCCGGCCGATACCGTGACGGAGATGGAATCCCGCTTGAGCGGCGCCGACCTGTCCTTTGACGGCGATGATAACGACGAGGAAGGCTACGCCGTCTCGCCGTCCGGTTATCTACCGGACATGCGGTACAACCCGGAGCGTTTGGCGGGCGATGCTGACAGCGAGGCCCTGCGCCGGGACCAGCTGAATACCGCGCTCGACTCGCTGGATGGCCGCAGTCAGGACATCGTCCGGCGGCGATGGCTGGGCGAAGAGAAGCCGACGCTGCATGAACTGGCGGCTGAGTACGGAGTTTCGGCGGAACGGATACGTCAGATCGAGAAACGCGCCCTGGACAGGATGCGCGACCACCTCGCGCCGGCCTGACGCCGGCCGGCCTTCAGAAACTGAAAGGGCCCGCAAACGCGGGCCCTTCGTTATTCTTGAGCAGTATCCTGCTCTAACTGGTCAGCTTGACTCCGAAATGGCCAGCCGCACCATCAAGCTCGGCGTTGCCGCGAGATATGCTGGCCGTGGCGGCCCGTACATGGCTGGATTGAAATAGCGGTACTTGGACGGCTTCAACTCCACGCTGGAGACGACCGCACCACGGACGATCTTCGCAACTGCCTCGTAGCCTTGTTTCTGGCGCGGGGTGAAGGTTTCGTCGGTGACATAGATGTGATCGATCTTGCCGAGCTGGAACGGGCGCCAGTAAGCGCCCTGCCGGCGCGAGGAATGGTAGCCGCGGATCTGGTAGCCCACCAGGGTCATACCACTGCGGCCCGAGTACAGCAGATGCGGTTCCACCACGCGCGAACGTTCGCGACCGTCATAACGCACCAGTATCCGACGCCTGTTCCGGATTGCCGAAATTACCAACCGCTGAACGTTTGGGATCACTGTATTTCTCCTGGCCAACACCAGTCTGTGTTAACGAAAATATAGACGGAAATACGGCTGACAGAGAGAGCGTGGCAGACAAACGGTATTTATAAAAGTGACGAACGGTAGCGCGTCCGGCAAACGGTCCTCTCAGCGCAATAACCCTGTCTTTTGTATGGTTAAGGTGTTTTGGCGGTCCGTTTTGGAGCGCAGCACCAGCGTGAAACCGCCCCGGATGGTCGTGTAGTGGATGACGTCGAAATAATCCAGAGGAGGCGTGTCCGCCGGTAACAGGCGATTGAGTTCCCGGTACCCGGCAGGATAACGCTCATTCTGGGCATGGTACTCCGCCAGCCGGCGGCGAACCTGCTCCATCACGTACTGGCCATCCTGGGTTCGACTTGACTGCGGCTGCTGCGAGCGGGTTAGCTGGTCAAGATTGGCCAGAATCTTCTCCAGTTGGGTCCGCCTTTGCGGATGCTCGGCATGGGCCTCCAGCAGTTTCTTCAACTCCAGTTCAGCAGCCAAGCCGTGCCCCGTCAACACCAGTCGCTGCACATTCAGCAATGGCAGTTCATACTCCAGCTCATCCAACGCGCGCTGCCGCAACTCACTGTTTTTCGGCGCGTAACGAAAGGCTTCATTGAAATTCTGTTCGGCCTGTTTGAGGTTACCTCGACGCTTGTTGTCGACGCCGGCATCGAATGCATGCACCGCAAGTCTATGATTGCTGCTGTAATCGTCGCCGGATTCCACCGTGGCTGCGCAGCACACGAGCATCGCGGCCACCGCCAGGTCCCGCATCTTGCGTGTCGCGCCGTTACTGCTGCTCTTACCCATCTCGCGGAAACGCTACCAGATGGTCCGCCTGCAGTCGAATACCCACCTGGTCACCAACCGAATGATTAGCATGACTCGGAAACATTGAGAGCACCTGGCGACCGTTGGCGAGACGCAGGGTGTAGAGGATCTCCGCCCCCTTGAAAGCCTTTCGCACCACCTCCGCGGTAAGTTGAGCCTCCGAATCGGGCACGATGTCATCGGGCCTGATCAACACGTCGATCTTGGCGCCCTCGCCCCAACCGTAGGCGCGGTCCCCGGAAAACACACCCAGTTCAGTTTCAACCGTATCCGGTCTGATCAATGTGCCTTCAAGAAACACACCGTCCCCAATAAAATTGGCGACAAACCGATTCGCTGGCTCATGGTAAAGGTTGTAGGGCGTATCCAATTGCAGAATTCTGCCCTCGGCGATCACCCCGACGCGATCCGATAAGGCGAAAGCATCATGTTGATCATGGGTCACCATTACACAGGTTGTGCCTTGTTGCTTTAGAAGCTCACGCACGTCATTGCTGAGCCGCTCGCGGAGGTCCAGGTCCAGGCTGGAGAAAGGCTCGTCCATCAGCATCAGCTTCGGTCGTGGGGCCAGGGCCCTGGCCAGTGCCACCCTTTGCTGCTGACCACCGGACAACTCATGGGGATATCGCTTCTCCAGCCCCACCAGTCCCATGCCTTCCAACAATCGATGTACCCATGCCGATCGTGCCGCGCCGCGCAGGCCGAAAGCGATGTTCTCGGACACCGTCAAATGGGGAAACAAAGCGTGGTCCTGAAACACCATGCCCACCTGGCGTTGCTCCGGTGCCAACACAAATCCCGGCTGCGATACGGTTTGACCGCCGAGGAGAATTCGACCCGCCACCAGCGCCTGAAAGCCGGCGATTGCCCTCAGTACCGTGGTCTTGCCACTGCCGCTGGGCCCGAGCAGACAGGTCAGGGCGCCCTCCGCCACGGCGAAGGAAAGGTGATCCACCACGGTGCGGCTATCATGCCGGCACACGATGTCATCAACTTCGAGCAGATGGGACTTCACACCGCTGATCCCATGGTCAGGCAGCTCAGCGTAACAGGAATTCGAGCAGCGCTTTTTGTGCATGCAGGCGGTTTTCGGCCTGCTCCCACACCACGCTTTGCGGCCCCTCCAACACCTCAGCCGTCACCTCCCGACCGCGGTAGGCCGGCAGGCAATGCATGAATACCGCGTCCCGGTTTGCCAGGGCCATCAGCGATGAATCGACGCGGAATCCCGCAAAGGCCCGTTGCCGTTCCTTCTCCTCATCTTCCTGTCCCATACTGGCCCAGGTATCGGTGACTACGATATCCGCCCCCTCCACCGCAGCTGCGGCGTCGGAACCGGCGTCGACGACACCCTCGCGCTCCCGCAAGAGCGCGGGGTTCGGGCCATATCCCGCGGGGGTTGCCACCGACAAATGGAAACCAAACTGATGGGCGGCATTCATCCATGAATGACACATATTGTTACCGTCGCCCACCCACGCGGCGCGGCGGTCGCGTATGTCGCCCCGCAGTTCTCGATAGGTCTGGATGTCGGCAAGAAGTTGGCACGGATGAAAGGAATCCGTCAGGCCGTTAATGACTGAAATACCCGCGTGTTCAGCGAACTTCTCCACCATCTGGTGGCTCGACGTCCTGATCACAACGGCATCCACCATACGCGACATGACTCGCGCCGTGTCCTCGATCGGTTCCCCCCGACCAAGCTGGGTGCTGCCCGGAGAGAGAAACAGTGCATTGCCGCCGAATTGAGTCATGGCAACCTCGAATGAAATCCGCGTCCTGGTCGAAGACTTGTCGAATATCATGGCCAGGCTCTTATTGCGCAAGGGCTCGTACAGCAGGCCCTGTTTGTTTTCGGCCTTCAGCTCGATGGCTCGGCTCACCAGTACGTCGAGCTCCTCCCGCTCCAGGTCCATCAAGGTCAGAAAGTGTCTAATGCTCATTGCCGGGATCCGAACTCCTCCACCGCCACAGCCAGGCGCTCGATCAGCAGGTTCACGTGTTCCTGTTCATAGATCAAGGGCGGCAGCAGCCTTACGACGTTTCCCGCGGTCACGTTGATGAGCAGTCCCTGGTCCAGCGCCAGCGAGACCAGATCCGCGCACGGCAAATCCAACTCGATGCCCAGCATCAAGCCTGCTCCCCGTATCGCCCGCACCCGGGGATGCTCACCGACGGACTCACCGAGGCCCTTCAGTATGCTAGCGCCCAGTTCCGCCGCGCGCTGCGGCAGGGCTTGCTGCGACAGTACGTCGATTACCGCCAGCGCGGCACGGCATGCCAGGTGGTTGCCGCCGAAGGTCGAACCATGAGTGCCAGGCACCAGCACCTCCGCAGCGCGCCCCCGGGCGAGGCAGGCGCCGATGGGAACGCCGTTGCCCAGCGCCTTGGCCAGCGTCATAACGTCGGGTCGGCTGCCGGACAGCTGGCAGGCAAACCACTCTCCGGTACGTCCCATTCCGGTTTGAATCTCGTCAAGCATCAACAGCCACTGGTGCTCGTCGCAAATCTCCCGCAAGCCGCCGAGGTAGCCGGGATCCGGGATAATTATGCCTCCCTCGCCCTGAACCGGCTCCACCAATACGGCCACGACATTGGAATCATTGCTGGCCACCTGCCTGACTGCTTCGAGGTCATCGTAGGGAACGCGGATAAACCCGGCCACCAGCGGCTCAAAACCGGCATGCGCCTTGCGGTTACCCGTGGCCGTCAGCGTCGCCATGGTACGCCCGTGAAACGCATTGTCCGCCACTATGATAGTGGGCAGAGCTACGCCCTGCTGGTGCCCGTAGCGGCGGGCAATCTTTATTGCGGCCTCGTTCGCCTCGGCGCCGGAATTGCAGAAAAATACCCGCTCCATCCCTGCCAGATCGCAAAGCCGGCCCCCCAGCTGCTCCTGCAGGGGGATCCGGTAGATATTCGATGTATGCAACAGCGTCTGCGCCTGGTCGGCAATCGCGGCGGCGACCTCCGGATGGGCATGCCCCAGGCCTGCCACCGCGATGCCGCTCAGGGCATCGAGGTAACGGTTCCCCACCTCGTCCCACAACCACACACCGTCGCCACGGACAAAGCCGACCGACAATCGCTGGTATGTTGGCATCAGAGTTTGTTTAACGCTTCCCATAAAAGACAAAAGCGCCCTGTTGGCAGGGCGCCGCAATAGCCGACGCCAAGTCTAAACCTTTACCACTGACGCTGCCAAGCCAACGGTAACGGTCTGCTCGGCCGCGCAAAAGAAAAAGCGCCCGCAAGGGGCGCTCATGGCAGCGGCGCACGTGTCGCCCGGGCACAGCCGGGGGCGATTCAGGCAGAGAAATTCTGTGCCGCAAAATCCCAGTTGGCCAGGTTCCAGAAAGCCTCCAGGTACTTGGGGCGGGCGTTGCGATAATCAATGTAGTAGGCATGCTCCCAGACATCGCAGGTCAACAGCGGAGTCATGCCGGCATCGGTGATAGGCGTACCCGCATTACTGGTACTCACCACCTCCAGGCCACCGTCGGCATTCTTGACCAGCCAGCCCCACCCCGATCCGAAGGTGTTCACTGAAGTCTGGGTGAAGGCATCTTTGAACTCCGCGAAGGAGCCGAACGCGGAATTGAGTGCATCGCCCAAAGCGCCACCAGGCTCGCCGCCGCCGTCGGGGCTGAGGCTGTGCCAGTAGAACGTATGGTTCCATATCTGTGCAGCATTATTGAAGATGCCACCGGAAGATTTCTTTATGATGTCTTCCAGTGTCATGTTCTCGTACTCTGATCCCTTGATCAGGTCGTTGAGCTTTGCCACGTAGGTGGCATGATGTTTACCGTGGTGGAACTCCAGCGTCTCTTTCGAGATGTGTGGCTCCAGCGCATTCACGGGGTACGGCAATTCGGGTAACTTGTGTTCCATGATCCTTTATCTCTCGCTGTTCACTCTTGCTCGGTTACAGAAGGCGTTCACGCGCCTTCCCCGCCGACACACACCCGGCTGAAATTCTTCGCTCATGGCCGGGCGCCTAGGGATGACCCGGCCACCTTGCAGCGGGTGGTGTCCTACGGAAAAGCGTGCCAGTCTAATATCAGATCACCGGGGCTTGCAAGGACGGGGTGTCTTGACCTTGGTTGAGCTGAACGTCGATGATACCGGACGCCTAACCGGTACTCGCTGCCTTGCCCCTGGCTAACATACGGAAAACTACACATGGTCAAAAAAGTCGTCTTAGCATACTCGGGAGGCCTGGATACCTCCATCATCCTGGTCTGGCTGAAGGAAACCTACGGGTGCGAGGTGGTCACCTTTACCGCCGACATCGGCCAGGGCGAGGAGGTAGAACCCGCCCGTGTCAAGGCCGGCCGGATGGGCGTGAGCGAGATTTTCGTCGAAGACCTCAGGGAAGAGTTTGCGCGGGATTTCGTCTACCCCATGTTTCGCGCCAACACCGTCTACGAGGGGGAGTACCTGCTCGGCACCTCCATTGCCCGCCCACTGATTGCCAAGCGGCTGGTGGAGATCGCCGGGTACAGCGGCGCGGATGCCATTGCGCATGGAGCGACCGGAAAGGGCAACGATCAGGTGAGATTCGAGCTCGGAGCCTATGCGCTGAACCCGGACATCAAGATCATCGCCCCGTGGCGAGAGTGGGACCTGGGTTCACGCGAGAAACTGATCACCTACGCGGATCGACACGGTATCCCCGTGGACAGGAAACCGAATGGAGGTTCCGACTACTCGATGGACGCCAATCTGTTGCACATCTCCTATGAGGGTGGAGTGCTGGAGGACCCCTGGCAGGAGCCGGAGCCCGAGATGTGGCGATGGACCGTTGCGCCTGAAACCGCCCCTGACGAGCCGGAGTACCTTGAACTCGGATTTCAGCGTGGCGACATCATCTCAGTGAACGGTGCGCAGATGAGCGCCGCGGAAGTCATGCTGACCCTGAACCAGGTCGGCGCGAAGCATGGCGTGGGCCGTGCCGATATCGTGGAAAATCGTTATGTCGGAATGAAATCCCGTGGCTGTTACGAAACCCCTGCGGGTACCATCATGCTGAGGGCGCATCGCGCGATGGAATCACTGACGCTGGACCGTGAGGTGGCTCACCTCAAGGACGACCTGATGCCGCGCTATGCATCACTGATCTACAACGGGTACTGGTGGAGTCCAGAGCGCAGGATGCTCCAGGAAATGATCGATGCCTCCCAGGCCGTGGTCAATGGCAAGGTCCGCATAAAACTATACAAGGGCAACGTCATCGTTACGGGACGCGCGTCAGCAACTGACTCCCTGCTCGACGAACGTATCGCAACCTTTGAGGAGGATGCGGGCGCCTATGACCAGAGCGACGCCACCGGGTTCATCAAACTCAACGCCTTGCGTCTGCGTATCGCTGCCCAGCGGCGCGGTTAAACCCGCAGGGCCGCGGCCCGGCGATAACGCGGGCCGTGCGTAATTCGTTCGTAATAGGCGCGGTGAGCAGCGGATCCCGGCGGCCAGTCAGCGATGAATTTCTCCGCCCAGCCCACCCGATCATAGGCCACCGGGACGTTGTCGATAAACACACCCCGATAACGGACACCGTATAGTGAGTCGGTCGCCGGCGGCAGGGGGCGCACGGCGATGCGCGTCACCAGGCCGCGCAGATCTCCGGCGAAATTCGGCATGCCTGCGGCGCCATTGTTAACGACAAATCCTTTTCCCGCATCCGTGTCTACGGCCTGCAACACCGGCAGACAGGTGTGCGTACAGGCGAATACGTCAACCGCGCCGGTCGAAAACCATTGCGCAACCGTCCGCAGCTGCCCGGGGTGTCGGAGGCTTTCTTGTGCGAAGCCCCAGCCGGCCAGAGATTCCGCATCGCCGTGGACCGCCGCGACGCGTAGGTCGCCGACACGGAAGACCGCGTGGCGATGAAGGCCGCCCAGTCGATGCCGAAGCGCCGGGGCGGCACTCGCGACAGCGCGTAATCGGCGCATGATGGCGTTGGAATTTTCCACTACCTCGTCCGCCACCCAGGGCGGATAGCCGCATCCGCAACCGAGATCCTCGTCACGGGCCAGCTCGGTCTCCACGTTGCCACGCAGCGCCCCCCAGCCCAGTACCCGGCGATTGATCTCCAGGTAGGATACGGGATCGACGTTGAACCAGTTGAAATCTCCGTTGAACACCACGTTGATCTCACCGCGCTCGAGGGCCAGCCCTCGCTCGAGCGCGTCCAGGGCGAGGAGGTTTCCGTAAAGCCCTCCCACTACGTACAGAACCTCTGCAGCACGGCCAACATCGTCCGCCAGTGCGTCGGTACGATAGGTATAGTCCACAGGACAGGCGCGGCCGGATATCATAGGCACTCCAGTGTGTAGTGCCGTAGCGGGTAATTCAACCACGCCCCTCAACCAAGTGAGCGACGAATTCAGACGGCCTGGCTCGAGCCAGCGAAAAACATGAGATCCACCGCCAAGACGCAAAACGGAGCAAGGGCATGCACGGTCGGTATCGTGGTGCCCCTTCTGGACGAGTCCGCGAACCTGGATTCGCTGATTCGGCACCTGGCGTCGTGCGATGCGGACCAGGTCATCATTGTTGATGGTGGCAGCTCGGATGGAAGCTGGGAGGCCTTGTGCTCACGGCGGGTCGATAACAGGTGGTGCGTGATCCAGTCTCCGCGGGGCCGCGCCCGGCAGATGAATGCGGGTATCGCCCGCTGCCGGTGCGATGTGGTCCTGTTCGTCCACGCCGACACCCGGTTGCCCCGAGACGCCATCGGCGCCATCCGCCGGGCGATCCTTTTCGGCGGTCGCAGCTGGGGCAGATTCAACGTCAGTTTCGACTCCGGTTCCCTCGCCATGGTCATTGTCGCCTGGTTCATGAACCGGCGTTCCTGCGTAACGGGGATCTGCACCGGTGACCAGGCCATATTCGTCACGCGAACGGCTCTCGCCAGCGTGGGCGGCATCCCCGACATGGCGCTAATGGAAGACGTCGAATTGTCGCGCCGTCTGAAACGTCTGTGCCGGCCATGCTGTCTGTCACTGGTAGTAACGACTTCGGACCGACGGTGGCGGCGAGACGGCGTGGCACGCACGGTTTGCAGGATGTGGTGGATGCGGCTGCGTTATTGGCTGGGAGCAAGACCCGACTCACTCGCCGAAGGTTACAGGCATGTGCGCTGATATCGCGGTGACAACTCCACAGCTGATCCTGTTCGCCAAAAAGCCGGCAGCCGGCACCAGCAAGACCCGTCTGCAGCCGCCGCTGTCGCCCGTCCATGCCGCCAAGGTCGCCGACATCCTGCTGCGCCTGAGCGTCTCCCTGGCGCAGCAGCATTGGCCGGGCAGCGTTACGCTGGCAGTAAGCCCGCCGCCAGAAGACAGCTGCTGGTCTTCGTTTGTACAGCAGCACGACATCTCGATCAGGGACCAGGGTCCCGGCGAGCTGGGCGAGCGGATGTATCGGGCCCTGGAGGCGGCGCCAGGCCCTGCCGCCGTAATGGGCTGCGATGTGCCTCACTGCCCTCCCGCGGTGCTGCGTCGCGCCTTCCACGCACTCGCTGGCGGGTATAACGTGGTAGGTCCGTCGCTGGATGGAGGGTATTACCTGCTCGGTGTGCAGCACGCATCGCCGTGCCTCTTTGAAGGAGTGGACTGGGGGTCCGGGCGGGTCATGGCACAGACTCTTCTGCGCGCCGGTATGACGGGCTTATACCTGCAATGCCTGCCGGCGCTGCGGGACCTTGACCGCTGGGAAGACATCAACGAGACCCGGCATCACCTGCCGAGTCTCGACCGCTATCTTGAACAGGCCGGGTTCGGTACCGCCGGTGATGGACACGCAGGCCCGGTTAGAGGTGGCACCGTCCAACACTGATCCGGTCACAAACCTGGGCGGCCTGTTCCCGCGCCGCCCTGCCCTCGGCCAAACCACATCAGTCAAGGGTGCCGGACCGCAGAGCCAAGTATTTGATGCGCGCCGCCAGTTCCAGCGAACACAGCCACTTATAGGCCTGGTTCAGGTTCTCGCCCCAGGCATATAGCCCGTGCCCACGCACGATCACTGCTGGATGACTGGCCAGGGCCTCGCCAACCAGGGCGGGCGACGCCGAAAAATAGTTCTCATAAGGGATGTCGATGACGGAAACGCCGTGCGTGAAGTAAAGATCTCCCTCCAGGTCCACGGGCTCAAACGGATTTCCGTCCATGGTCAGGGCGATGGCATGTACTGCGTGACCATGCAGTACCGCTCGCGCGCGGGGGTTGCGGAGATAAACCTGGCGATGTAACGCAAGATCTGACGATGCCCCGGCGGCGGCCGCGCCTTCGAGGGCGCAACGCACGATCTGCCAGGGCTGCAGGGTGTCGGCGCAGGCGCCGGTGGGGGTAATCCAAAGGCTGTCCCCGTCGCGGACGGAGCCATTGCCGCTGTGGGAGTCATTGATGTCCCGCTCTCGCAGCAAGTGGTAATACTTCACCAATTCAAAGGTTTTATTACCCACATTTATCTCCATAACTGCGATTTATTAAACTTATAAACCCACCACGATAAATATATTGGTTATTTAAGCAATATTTGTATTTTTATTCTAGTTGTGGGTTTTAATTCTTATTGTAATTTATATTTCAGCGCTAAGTGGGGTTGAGGTGACCTGTTGTGGGTCCGAATCGTCTCCATCGATGGCCATCAACAGCGGCGGCAGAAAAAAGAAATCGGCGAGCAATGCGAACGAAATGGTGGTCGCCGTAAGCAACCCCATGTGCATGTTCACCAGATAGGCGGACTGGGCCAGGATCAGAAAGCCCAGCACCAGCACCACCGACGTCACCCACAAGGCCAGTCCGACAGTGGAGAATGCATAGCGCACTGCGGCCGGTGGATCCATGTTCTCTTCCTTGCGCGCGCGCATGTACTTGCTGAGAAAATGCACGGTATCATCGACGATGATACCCAGCGACACGGCGCTGACGACCGAAACCGCCAGCCCTACATGACCCACCATCAGCCCCCACAAGCCGAAGGCCAGCCCCGCCGGGACAACGTTAGGCACCATGCTGATCAGACCGATCTTGAACGATCTCAGGGCTACAATCAGAATCAGCGCGATGAGGATCAACGCGGTTGTGGTACCTATCAGCATGCTGCGTATATTACGCCCCGTGATATACGAAAACATGACGTGGGGACTGGATGCTGTGATATCCCGTAACGTCGAGCCGGCATTCTCCCGCAACCATTCCTGCGCACGTCGATCCAGATCCAGGGTCTCCCGAGTCGACAGGTTCTGCGTGGTCACCACGAAGCGGGTCGCCGATTTATCCACGTTAATCTGGTCGTTCAGATCCAGGCCGTAGGGCAGCGACATTTCGTAAAGCAGCAGATACTGCGCGGCTGTTTCCCGTGCTTCCGGCAGTCGATACCAGTCAGCATCATCCCCATGCAGGTTCATGTTCAAGCGCTTGAGAGTGTCAGTAATGGTGTTTACGTGCACTACCTCGGGTTGACCACGGAACCATTCCGCGAAGCGGCCCACGGTTGCAAGGAAATCGGGCTCCGAAATTCCTCCCGACTGCCCCGACTCGAGCGAGTAATGGAAGGTCGTGATCCCGGTGAGGTTGGCCGTCGTGTAGTCCGTTGCCCGACGAAAATCAATACTGTGGTCAAAATACGATACGAATTCATCGTTGAACTCGTTACGTGTCATGCATGCCATCAGCACCAGCATCAGTGGTCCAAGCCCCCAGAGCAGGGCGCGGCGGTGCGCAATTACGACGTCCGCGATACGTTCCATCGCCCCGCCACCCTTTGCCTTCTTAGGTTTGATATGCACCGGCATCAACATCAGGAAAGCGGGAAGAAAGGTCACTGACAAGACAAACGCCGCCGCCACGCCCACCGCGACCAGGTTCCCCATGTCACGAAAGGGCGGGACGTCTCCCAGGTTCATGCTCAAGAATCCCACCGCCGTCGTTAAGCTGGTGAGAAACACGGGCTGCAGGTTGATGCGCAGACTTCTGATCAGCGCATCCGCCTTATTCATGCCGCCATGCATAGCATGAACGAAGTTCGTCAGAATATGCACGCTGTCGGCAACCGCCAGGGTCAGGATGATGGTTGGCGCACTGGCCGATGCCCCGGTGAGCTTGATACCCATCCAGCCCGCCACGCCCATGGCGAATATTGCAGCGAAAGCGGTCACCAGCACGGCGCCCAGGGTACCTGCCACCGAACGGGTCATCAGCCCCAAAGCTACAATGACGACCGCGAACATCAGCGGCACCAGCGTCATTACGTCGTGGCGGGACGCTTCCGGAAAAGCATTGTTCATCATCACAATGCCAGTGAGCCGCACCTCGATTTCCGGGTGGCGCTCGCGGAATCGTTGCGCCAGATCCCTGACGAAATCGACGATCTCAGGCACTTCGTAATCCGTTCTGAGACCGGGTGTCTGCACGGTAACGTTAATTCCGGTGACGTGCCCGCGTTCCGAAACCAGCCGGTTTCGTAACAGTGGTTCCGTCCGGGCCACCGTGCGTATCGCGTCGATATCAGCGCTGGTGAGATCTTGCGCATCCGAGTACAAGTCACCCACCACGAGATCGTCTTTCAGCGCCCGAGTGTGCTGAAAATTTGAGAGTGAGTCTACCCGGAACGAATAGGGGACCTGCCAGGCCTCCTTGGTCAACCACTCCACAGCGGCAAGCGTATCGACGGAAAACACTTCACCGCTCCGAGGGGTCAGCACGAACAGCACATTGTCGTGCTTCGAGTAAGTGTTCTGTATCGCCTCGAAACTTGTGAGCTGTGGATTGTCTTTGCTGAACCAGACCCGGTAGTCGCTGTCGAAATGAAGGGTGCGCGCGCCACTACCCACCACCGCGATCACAGCAAGCGTTACGACGCATACTAGATAGCGCCAGCGAATGGCCCAATGCGCGAACCTGCGGCCCATCCGTCAGCGCACTCCCCATTCCGACTTCACCGCGTGCCGCGCTGATATTCGGGAGCGCCCTCGGGACCACGCCTGATGGAACGCGGTGCCCTCCGGGCTCTGCCCGTTCACAGCGGGACGTTCTTCGCCGCCGGCGCCGAACGGCGCCCGGGACCGCCTCCGCCGTAAACCACCCGCCATGTAATTCTGCGGCGGTAATGGTTGCGTGCTATCGGAGCCATGCCGAGCAGTATGTTAATGGCATGCAATCAAGTCAATTACGGAGCCGATCACGAGCACCTGTCTGTTCTCAGCTGCGCCAGAAGGACGCGGTGAACAGCACCAGCAGGGTAAACAACTCGAGCCGACCCAGCAGCATGGTAAAACAAAGTACCCACTTACCTACCGTGCCGACCCCGGCATAGGTGCCGGCCACCTCCCCAAGGCCGGGACCCAGATTGTTGAGGCAGGCGGCGACCGCGGAGAACGCGGTGATCCAGTCCAGTCCTGTCGCCACCAGCACGACGCTGAGACTCACGTAGCACAAGATATACAAGGAAAAGAAGGCCCATACCGCCTGAATGACGCCATCCGGAATCGGCTTCCTGCCGAGCTTCAGCGACAGCATAGCGTTAGGGTGTATCAGCCGCATTATCTCGCGCCAGCCCTGCTTGTACAGCAACATTATCCGTATCACCTTGATCCCGCCGGCAGTGGAACCCGCGCAACCGCCGATGAAACTCAGAAAAAGCAGCAGCAACGGCAGGAAGGAGGGCCACCAGTGATAGCCCCCGGTCGTGAAGCCGGTCGTTGTGGCAATGGAGACCACTTGGAACACCCCCTGACGCAGCGCCTCGTCGGGGTTCTGGAAAACCGAGTAGGTTTGAAGGCCGATCACCGCAACCACGCAGGCGGTGCTGACCAGCACCGCGTACACCATTGCTTCCGGATCGCGAAAGTACGCGGCGATGCTTCGAGAGCGCCAGGCGACGAAATGGAGCGCAAAGTTCACACCCGAAACAAGCATGAAGACGACGGCGATGTAATCAATCAGGGCACTGTCAAAATACAGCATGTTTGCATCGTGGGTGGAGAAACCGCCGATGGCTACCGTCGAAAAACTATGGCCCACGGCGTCGAACAGCTCCATGCCGGCTACCCAGTAACACAGGGCACAGACCACGGTCAGTCCCAGATAGATATACCAGAGGGCCTTGGCGGTCTCGGTGATGCGGGGCGTCAATTTGGTGTCTTTCATGGGCCCCGGCGTCTCGGCCCGGTAAAGCTGCATGCCACCGACGCCCAGCATGGGCATGACCGCCACCGCCAACACGATGATGCCCATGCCACCGAGCCATTGCAGCTGCTGCCGGTAGTAACGAATCGCTTCCGGCAGCTGGTCGATCCCGCTCATGACGGTGGCGCCGGTGGTGGTGAGTCCGGATATGGATTCGAAAAAAGCGTCGGTAAAGCTGAGGTGGGGATCCGTGGCCAGATAGAGTGGGATGGAGCCAAACAGGGCCAGCACGGTCCAGAACAGCACTACCACCATGAAACCGTCCCGGAACCGAAGCTCGCGCGATACCCGGTTAGTGGTCAGCCAGAGTACTAATCCGGTGCTGAACGTGGCCGCGAACGCCACCAGAAACGGCGCAGATGCGCCATCCTGATAGATCATGGAAACCATCACCGGCGGCAACAGTGTGGTGCTGAACATCACCAGCAGCACGCCGAGCAACTTTAGCACTACCAGAATTTGCATAGGAGTTGCGGCGCCCCGGGGTCCCGCGGTTCAGACGAAAGTCACGTCGACCTGAAACAGCCTTTCTACTTCGGGGATGTGTTTCTTGTCGACCATGAAAAGTATCACGTGATCTTCGGGCTGAATGACGGTGTCCTTATGCGCTATCAGTACCGCACCGTCTCGCAGTATGGCGCCGATTCCTGTCCCCGGCGGCAGGGGAATATCGCGCACGCCGCGGCCAATCACACGGGATGACTTTTCGTCGCCATGGGCGATGGCCTCAATAGCCTCGGCGCGTCCTCCACGCAGCGAATGGACGGCGACTACGTCCCCGCGGCGGATGTGGGCGAGTATGCTGCCGACCGTCACCGTGCGGGGAGAGATTACGATATCCAGTTCGCTGTGCTCGAACAGATCGACATAAACGGAACGGTTGATCAGCGCCATCACCCGCCGCGCCCCCAGCCGCTTGGCGAGCATCGCGGACAGGATGTTGGCTTCGTCATTGTTGGTCACCGAACAGAATACGTCCATGCTTTGTATGTTCTCCTGCTGCAGCATTTCTTCGTCGGCGGCATCACCATGAAGCACCACGGTGTTGTCCAGACCGTCGGCAATGTATTCCGCCCGCTTCATGTCGCGCTCCACGATTTTAACGTTGTAGCTGTTGTCTTCCAGTTCCCTGGCCAGCCGATAGCCTATGTTTCCGCCGCCCGCCAGCATGACCCGGTAGACGGATTTCTCCAGCTTGCGCATCTCGCTCATCACCGAACGTATGTGCTGGCGGGCAGCGACAAAAAACACCTCGTCATCGGACTCAATCACCGTTGTCGCGGTAGGCGTGATGACCTGATCACCACGATAAACTGCCGCAACCCGGGTGTCGATCTTCGGCATGTGTTCCCTCAACTCGACCAGCGGATGACCAACGAGGGGACCGCCGTGCACCGCGCGCACGGCCACCAACTGGATCTTACCGCTCGCAAATTCCAGCACCTGGGAAGCACTGGGGTACTCGATGAGTCGCATGATATGGTCGGTGATGAACTGTTCCGGACTGATCAGGACATCCACGGGGATGGCCTCGGGACCGAAGATTTCGCCACAGCTGAGGTATTCCGGGGTCCGGATGCGCGCAATCTTGGTCGGGGTATGGAACCTGGCTCCTGCCACGGTACAGGCCACCATGTTGACCTCATCGCTGTTGGTCACCGCCAACAGCAGGTCTGCGTCCTCCGCGCCCGCCTGGGTTAGGACGTGAGGATAGGATGCGTTGCCGACCACCGTGCGTATATCCAGGCGGTCCTGAAGCATGCGCAATACCGCGGCGTCGGTATCAACCAGCGTGACGTCATTGGCTTCCCCGGCAAGAATGTCGGCCATCGACGACCCGACCTGTCCGGCGCCGAGGATTATGATCTTCATATCAGTACCTGGTGGCTGGCAGGCATGTTTTTATTGTTGTTTCGCGGACTTTGGATCAATGCCCAGGCCTTTCAATTTTCGGTAGAGATGGGTGCGCTCCATGCCGACCAACTGGGCAAGCTCGCTCACGTTCCCTCCCACCTGGCGCAGATGAAACAGCAGGTAAGATCTTTCGAACTGGTCCCTCGCATCGCGCAACGGCAGCGAGAACACTGAATCCGGAAACTCCGGTTCCGCATCGGCAGGCCTTCGCCCCAGCGCGTTTTCCACCTCCTCCGGGCTAACATCGCCGTCGCGCTTCAGTATCAACAAACGCTGCACTAGGTTCTTCAATTCCCGAACATTTCCGGGCCAATGATGGTTGCGCAAAACGTTCAGCGCGCCGGTGGAGAACCTGCGGTACGGCAACCGCTCCTTCTCTACCATCCAGTCAAGATAGAACTCCACCAACTCCGGGACGTCCTCGACATGATCACGCAGCGGGGGCACGTGAATGGGCACCACATTGAGTCGATAATAGAGGTCTTCGCGAAACCGGCTCTCGGCAACTGCAGTTGCCAGATTCTGATTGGTGGTGGCAATGATGCGCACGTCAACGTCTACATACCGCTGCCCTCCGACCCGCAGAAACCGGCTTTCCACCAGTGCGCTCAGGAGCTTGGCCTGCACTTCGAGGTCCGTGTCCGCGATCTCGTCGAGGACCAGAGTGCCGCCCTTGGCCTCTTCAAGACGCCCAGCCCCGATGACCGGACCCTGCTCACTGCCGAACAACTGCACGGCGATGCTTTGCTCGGGCACCGCGGCCAGACTCACCTCCACGAACGGCTCTTCTCGTCGGGCGCTTTGCAGGTGCAAAGCCCTTGCCACCACACCCTTGCCGCTGCCCGGCTCACCGGTGATCAGTACCCAGCTGTCGGTGGGGGCGATGCGGGACACCTGCTCACGAAGAGTGGACATGATCCGGCTCTTCCCCACCAGCGTCGACGCGGGTTCCAGTCGTACGCGCAGGCGCTGGTTTTCGCGCCGCAGCTGATCGCTTTGCAGTGCACGATTGATCGTGACCAGTAGTTTGGCCGTTGACAGGGGCTTCTCCAGGAAATCGTAGGCCCCGAAGCGCACGGCCTCCACCGCGGTCTCCACGTTTCCATGACCGGAAATCATAATGACGGGCACGTCGGGCCCGTTGCCGCTGGCCCACTCCTTCAGCAGGGTGATGCCGTCAGTGCCCGGCATCCAGATGTCGAGCAGAATCAAATCGACATTGCCGCCGGCGCCAAGCTTCCTGGCCCGCTCCGCGTTCTCTGCCGTGACCACAGAATAGTTTTCATCCTCGAGAATATCCTGCAGGACCTGGCGGATGTCTGGTTCGTCATCGACTACGAGGATGGTCTGTGCACTCACGCAGTTTTACCCCCGACCCTGCGTTTTCTGGCCAGCCTGATGTTAAGGTCGGTGACGTTGCTGGCGGTCTCCCACACTACCGGAAAGCGGACGGTCATCTTCACGCCACCACCGCTCTTGTTTTCCACCCAAATAGCCCCGCCATGCTCTTCCACTATCCGTTTGACGATTGCCAGGCCGAGACCGGTTCCTTTCTCCTTGGTGGTGACGTAAGGCTCGAACAGCCGGTCCATGATATCGTCAGGTATCCCCGGACCGTTGTCGATGACCTCCAGCTCTATGTATTGCCGGTCTGACTCCACCACGCTTCTCGTCAGCAACTTCAACTCGGGCTCGGTGACGCTGACCAGTGCATCACGGGCGTTGATGAAAAGATTGTTCAGTACCTGGCGCAGTCGGCCTATATCCGCGTTCAGCGGCGGCAGCTCCTCCGCCAGGTCAAAGCTTATCCGCAGCGGTGAATCCTCGCGCTGGTGGAGCTCGGCCACATCCTGCACCAGTTGGTTCAGATTTACGGGATTGAGCTCCAACTTCACCGGTTGCGCATAACTGGAAAACGCGTTGACCATGTCTTTCATGGATTCCACCTGCTGCGCAATGGTGCGAGTGGCGCGGTCCAGCGTCGTACGGTCACCGGGTTCCACTTTGTCGAGGTATTTGTTTCGGATACGCTCCGCCGACAACTGTATCGGCGTCAGTGGATTCTTGATCTCGTGGGCCAGGCGCCGCGCCACCTCTCCCCAGGCCGCATCGCGCTGAGCCTGGATGAGGTCGGTGACATCGTCAAACAGCACCACGAAGCCACCCCGTTTGGCGCCTTTGCCGGTGATCTTCGCGCCACGGACCATCAGGACCTGGCGGCCGTGCTTGCCGAAGATGGTTATTTCGGCCTGCCAGTCAGCGAGCCCCCTTCGTACGGCATCGTCGATCGCGGCAAACAGGGGTTCGAATCTCGGCTGTTGCCGCCGAATGTCATCCAGCGCCTCACCTTCCGCGCTGGCAAGGTCCACACCCAGGATCTGCGCGGTGGCCACATTGCGCGTCAGCAGTCGGCGCTGCCGATCGAACGACAGCACGCCCGAAGACAGGTGACCAAGCAGGGCTTCCAGGTAAGCCCGCTGATCCTCCGCCTCGCGCTGGCTGCGACGCGCGGCGTTCTGGGCCCTGTTGATCTGGCGCGTCATCTCATTGAAGGATTTCACCAGCACACCCAGTTCGTCGCCGCTGGTGACCGGCAGTTTCTTGCGGTAGTTGCCTTCCGCCACCGCGCGGGTCCCCTCGGCCAGGTCACGCAGGGGCGAGGCCATGTGCCGCGAAATCAGGATCGCACCCCATACCGCCAACAGCATCGCAACCAGGGTCACCAGTGTCAGCGTGAGGATCAGGCTGAACTTCAAAGGGCCTCGGGAAAATACCATTTGGCGATACTGCGCCAAGGCGGACTCGACACTGTTCGCCAGCTTGGCGTAGCGAAGGGGCAGCAACTCGAGAGCCTGCAGTACCTGGATGGGTTCGCCCATGCTGCCCGAGTAGACCGGAACGACGATACGCAGCTGGTGCACGTCGGCGGATCGCGGCTCGAGACTAACGTAGCGCTGTCCCTGTCTCACCTGCGAGAGTATGGCCTCATCGGGAGTGTCGGGTATCAGGAACTGGGCTTCCTGGTGGCTGGAGGCAATGATGCGTCCCGCCGTCGTATACAAAGACAGCTCCAGGTACTCGCGTTGCTCACGCTCTTCATCCAGCAACTGGATGGTCTCGAGGCTGCTGGTGGATTCCGCTAGCCGCGCCGCGCTCTCGAGCACCTTGTCCACGGCGTCCTGCTTGATCGTTTCTAGGGTGGTCTGTCCGAGCAGCAGGGCATCGTCGACTGCCTGCTCAACGCGTACGTCGAACCAGCTGTCCACACCCTTGCTCAGGAACTGCACTGAAAAGTAATAGACCATGGACAGCGGCAGTACGACCAGCAGTACGAACATGCCGACCATGCGCAGGGTGAGCCGTGAGCCGAGAACCTGCGAGCGGAACTGCCGCCACAATCGCCACAGGTTTCCAGCAATCAGGGCGAGCAGCGTGACGATGCCCATGATATTCACCGCCAGCAATATCGAATAGAACTCGCCCGTGACCTTGGCGTGCTGGGCCGCGGAGGTCAGCAGGAAGAGCGTCAGGATCAGCACCAGCGACAATACGACCGCCGACACCGGTCCGAAAAAGACACGAATCAGGGATTTATCTGCCATTGCGTCCAGTTACTGGCGAGGCGCCAGTCAGGTGAGAAAAACGCCATGGTCCGCAATGGCGGCGGCAAGGCATTGATGTCGAGCCTGCTACGCACCGCCAGCCGGTAACGCGACTGATCTGCGCCGTCAGGAGGCAGATCAAGGGTCAACGTCCTCAACGACCCCATGCGTCGCAAGGCATCCGCCACGGTGCGATAAGTTTCGACCCGGTTGCTGTTGCCGTCTTCCACCACGTATTGACTGGACAGTGCATGGTAGCGGAGCCGGGTGCGGTTGACCCCTTTCACAACGGTTTCGTTCCACAATGCCCCGCTCGTCTGCAGCTCGAACTCCGTCAACACGGTGAGGGAAACGCCGTTGTCGACCGCCCGTTCCGCCGCTTCACTCAAGGTGAGATCGACGCGCGCCGAGATTTGCAATTTCCGTCCCGATATCGTTGTGTCGACGTCCTTTACGACAAATTCAGGCCCGGCCCCGCTGGCGGCGGACACGCTCAGCCACAAGGCAACCGCGAAAATGCAACGCTTCAGTCTCAGGGGATTCATGGGGTCAGAGTATAAGACCGTTTAAGCCCCAGTCGCAGCCCTGACTGCCGCGGCATAATAAAAGCCATCACCATCGCGGACGCCGGGCAGCAGCTGGACGCCGGCCCGTGTCGCGGTGGCTCCGGGGACCTCGATCGGCAGGGGCATCGCATCAGAACGCTCCCGAAACAGGTCGAGCAGCCGGGCATCATTCTCCCCGGCGAATATCGAGCAGGTGGCGTAAAGCATGCGTCCACCCGCTTTCAACAACGGGAAAAGCCTCGCCAGAAGCCGGTGCTGGCGCTCCGCCAGCCCGGTCATGTCCGAACGCCGCCGCAGAAGCTTGATGTCGGGATGACGGCGGATCACCCCACTACCGCTGCAGGGGGCGTCCAGCAGGATACGGTCGAACGGGACCCCGTCCCACCATGCATCGGTATCGGCCGCGTCTGCGGTCAGGACCTCAGCCCGCAGGCCCAGGCGGGTCAGGTTCTCTCGTATCCGAGTGCAGCGCTCGGCGCTGATGTCGAGCGCCAGAACCTCGGCCAGTGCGGGCTCCAGCTCCAGCATGTGCGCGGTCTTCCCGCCGGGCGCCGCGCAGGCGTCCAGGACGCGCTGTCCGGGCGCCAGATCCATCAGCGGGGCAGCCCACTGGGCGGCGACGTCCTGCACCGAAGCGCGTCCGGCATCGAATCCCGGGAGGCTGTGCACCGGCACGGGCTGTGCGAGCACCACCGCAGTCGCCGAGTCCCGGTGAACGCCGGCCGAGACGCCGGCCCGGGCCAGCCTTTCCAGGTACTCCTGCCGGTCTTGATGCCGCAGATTGACCCGCAGGGTCATCGGCGGCCGCTCGTTGTTGGCGACGACGATGTCCCGCCATTCACGCGGCCACTCGGTACGGATTGCCTCCAGTAACCATTGCGGGTGAGATACTCGCGCCGCTTCGTCCAGACCATTCGCGAGTTCACCGGCACGGCGTTGATACGACCGCAGTACGCCGTTGACCAGGCCCTTGGCCCATGGCTTGCTCAATTCGCCGCACGCCGCCACGGTCTCGCTCACGGCGGCATGTGCGGGGATACGCAGATGCTCGAGCTGGTACAGACCGATCAGCAGCAGCGCCCCGATGTCGCGGTCCTTGTCCTTCAGCGGCCTCCGCAGCAATGCCTTCAGGTACCCCTGCAGGCGCCCGTACCATCTCAGCACTCCGAAACTCAACTCCTGGACCATGGCCCTGTCGCGCCCGGCGACAGCCGCTGCATCGAGCACGCCGGCAATGGCGGCGTCCAGCGCGAGGCCACGCACCGCGACCTCAACCACGACACGCGCGGCCAGGGCCCGCAGCACGGCCGCGCGGGGGTCAGTGGTGCCGGGACGAACGGAACTGATCGCCGGGTTCGATGGGGTAGCCATTAAGAAAGTCCCCAGCGGCAAGGGGTTTGCCACCGTCGCGCTGCAACCGCCGGATACGCAACGCGCCCTGGCCACACGCCACCGTGATGCCCCGTTCGTCCACGCCCAACACGGAGCCCGGGACGGCATTGCCGCTGACCGGTTCGGCCGCCAGAACACGAATGCGGACACCGTCATGGTACGTGTGGGCAACGGGCCAAGGATTGAACGCCCGCAGCTTGCACCAGAGGGAGAACGCGGTCCGCGACCACTCAATTTCCGCTTCCTCCCGCTCGAGTTTGGGCGCATAGGTGGCCAGGTCCGCGTCCTGCGGTTGCGGCGGGAGGCGTCCCGCGGCGATATCCGGTAAACAGGACACCAGCAACCCGGCGCCCAGATCGGCAAGCCTGTCATGTACCGACGCCGCATTGTCGTCCGGCTCGATGGTCGTCTCGCATCTGGCCAGTATCGGCCCAGTGTCGAGGCCCGCATCCATCTGCATCAGGCTGATTCCCGTCAGGGTATCTCCCGCCTCGATGGCCCGCGCGATGGGCGCGGCGCCGCGCCAGCGCGGAAGCAGGGACGCGTGGACGTTGACACATCCCAGCCGCGGCGACTCCAACACCGGCGGCGGCAGTATCAGTCCGTAGGCCGCTACCACCATGAGTTCAGCGTCGAGTTCCCTGAGTTCCAGCTGGACCTCGGGATCACGCAGCGTAATGGGTTGCCGGACTGTCAGGCCGAGGTCGAGTGCGTTGCGTTTCACCGCGCTGACACGCATCTTGCGCCCGCGGCCCGCAGGGCGGTCAGGCTGGGTGTAAACGGCGCATAACGCATGCCCAGTTTCGCACAGAGCCCGCAGGCTCGGCACTGCGAATTCCGGGGTCCCGGCAAAAACGAGGCGCATGATTACGCTGCGGCTTCCGCTGCGCGAGCGGTTACAGGATGACGGGTGTCGGGCCGTCCACCCCCACCCGCCGGGACTGCTTGCTCAACCGCTTGCGGATGCGGTCCTGCTTGAGGCGAGACAGTCGGTCCACGAAGACTTTGCCGTCCAAGTGGTCAATCTCGTGCTGGACACAGACCGCAAGCAAGCCGTAAACCGTCAGCTCAAAAGGCTCGCCATTCCGATCCAATGCACGCACGGTGACTTCCTCGGCCCGGGACACCGGCGCGTAGACACCGGGCACGGACAGACAGCCTTCTTCAATCTGCTGTTCACCGAGGCGGTGGGTGATCTCCGGATTAATGAAGACGCGCAGGTCACGCCTGTCCTCGCTGATATCGATGACGATTACCTGCTTCGCGACGTTGACCTGGATCGCCGCCAGGCCGATCCCCGGCGCTTGGTACATGGTTTCCGCCATGTCATCCACCAGCCGGCGGGTCTCGTCATTGACCTCAGCGACCGGTTCTGCATGCTGTCGCAATCTCGGGTCCGGATAAACCAGAATTTCTAACACTGCCATGAGTCTGTTGAATCACCTTGCCCGATGAACGGCATAACTTAATGGATATTCTACTCTTTTTATGGATGATACTGAAAAATAAAGGCGTTTTACATTGGCGTTATTAAATAGATGGGCTAGACTTCCCCAGCAACATCCCATTGTTCTCGACCCATAACGACTAACGATATCAAGGACTGCGAGCGACTTCAGTGAGACGTCTGCGTAATCGATTCCAGAGCGGTTTTGTGACCGCGTGCGCGCTGATATTGCTGACTTCGGCCGCCCCTGCGGCCCAGCACGAGGGCCCGGAGCTAAAACCCGGGCACCCCCAGCGCTATACTGTTCAGAAAGGCGACACCTTGTGGGGCATCGCCAACAAATTCCTCCGAGATCCGTGGCGCTGGCCAGAAATCTGGCAGCGCAATCAGGCGATTGAGAACCCCCATCTCATTTTCCCGGGCGACGTCCTGGTCGTATCCATGACCGACGGCGGTCCCGAGATGAAGGTCCTGCGCAAGCGCACGGTGTCAAAGCTGTCGCCCGTGGCCTACGCCACGAGTCGGGATGATGCAATCTATACCGTCCCGCCGGGCGCCATTCTACCGTTCCTGTCTGCGCCGCTCGTCATCGAGGAGGGCGAACTGGACGATGCCGGCTATGTGGCGTCGGGGTTGGAAGGCAGGCTTGCGGTCGGCAAGTACCAAGAATTCTACGCCCGCGGGCTTGAAATCGGCGCGAACAAGGACTACCAGATATTTCGCCCGGGCAGACGCTTAGTACACCCGGAGACCGATGAATTTCTCGGTGTGCAGGCCTTGCACGTCGGCAATGCCCGCGTGGTGGCCCCCGGAGAAACCACCCGGCTGGAAGCCACCCGGGCCAACCTCGAAATCAGCCCGGGCGATCGCATGCTGCCGGCGCCGGAGGGTCTGGGGTTTCCCTACTTTATGCCCCGCGCCCCTTCGAGCGACGTACGCGGATTGATACTCGATGCGCCGCTCGGCGTCGCCGAGGTCGGACCGCTGTCGGTGGTGATCATCAGCCTCGGCGAGCGCGAGGGCATGGAACCCGGTCACGTGCTGCGGATTCACCGACAGGAGCGCCCGAGACGGGATCCGGTAACCGGTGAGATGTTCACTCCACCGCCACTCTCCAGTGGCTTGCTAATGGTGTTCCGCACCTTTGAAAAGGTCAGCTATGCCCTGGTTCTGAATACCACCGCCGCGGTGCATATCAAGGACGCCTTAACCGCGCCCTAACCACATCCACAAAATACGGACTCGAGGCTTATGGATGAGCCGATCAAAGACACCGAGCAAGACATCGAGAGCTGGCTGCGCGTGTTCCATGCGCCGCGGCTCAAACCGCGGCTTCTCCACCGGCTGCTGACTCATTTCAGCCACCCCGCGCGGCTGCTGGACGCGGGCCCGCAAGCCCTCGAGGCGCTGCTGGGACCCGCGGCCGCCTCCGTGCACAGAAATTTGCATGTCGGATCCGGACCGGGCCCTGCGACAGACCTGGCATGGATGCAGTCGTCGACCGATCATCACATCCTGTCCCTGAGCGATCCGCGCTACCCCGAACTGCTCAAAGAGATTGCCGACCCGCCGCTGGTGCTGTATGTGCGCGGTAACCCGGAATCGTTGAGCTGGCCGCAAGTCTCCATTGTCGGCAGCCGCAACCCCTCGCCCACCGGGCAGGAGACGGCCGGCCTGTTTGCCGCTGACTTGAGCCGCAGCGGCTATACCATCACCAGCGGCATGGCCCTGGGTATTGACGCAGCCGCGCATGTCGGAGCGCTGCGTTCCGGCGGCACCACCATCGCCGTGGCGGCGACCGGACTTGACCGCGTCTACCCGGCCCGGCATGACCGGCTGGCATCCGATATCAGCGGCGGCGGCGCGGTAATATCGGAGTTCCCGGTCGGCACACCGCCGCGGCGGGCGCATTTCCCGCAGCGAAACCGGCTCATCAGCGGTCTCAGCCTCGGTACGCTGGTGGTCGAGGCAACCCCCAGGAGCGGTTCACTGATCACCGCCCGCTTCGCCGCTGAACAGGGCCGGGAGGTATTCGCTGTCCCTGGCTCTATCTACTCCCCCCTGGCACGCGGCTGCCACGCCCTGATCCGCGACGGAGCAGCCCTCGCCGAATGCCCGGGCGACGTGCTCGAGGAGCTAGGCTGCCGCCCGCCGGGATCGATGTCCCGACCAGCGATGGCTTGCAGCTCAACCGTCGCGGCTCCGCACCAGCTGCTGGATCATTTGGGCCACGATCCCGCAACAATTGATGATTTGGTGCGGCGCAGCGGATTGACGGCGGGCACGGTTTGCTCCATGCTTTTGCTATTGGAACTGGAAGGCCTGATTGTTTCCACCCCTGGGGGTAGCTTTGTACGCAGCAGGCACCTATAAGACACCTTTATGAAAGAAAACATGCTCGAAGTCCTGCTGTACCTATTCGAGAATTACATGATCGAGGGTACAGAGTTCGAACCGGATCACGAAATGTTGAGTGTCGAGTTGGCGCAGGCCGGGTTCGGAGACGGGGAGATCAACAAGGCATTTGACTGGCTCGAAGATCTGTCCGAGATGTGCGACCAGCAGGGTCCGCCCCCGGTCGGGGGGAGCAGCGATTCCTTCAGGTACTTCTCCACCGAGGAGACGGGCCGCTTCGATCCCGTAGCACAGGGCCTGCTGCTGTCGCTGGAGCAACGCGGCATCCTGGATACGCAGACACGGGAACTGGTTATCGACAGGTTCATGGCCCTGGAGACCGAGGAGATAGACCTGGATCACCTGCGCTGGGTGATAATGATGGTCTTGTGCAACCAGCCCGGCCGTGAGGATGTCTGCGCCTGGGCTGAAGACCTGGTTATTGACGGAGTCGAAGCACATCTTCATTAACTGCCTATACTCCCGAGACAAGCAAGACTAGCGGCATCAACCGCTCTAGTCGGCGCACCCGGAACCCGAGGTGCGCCCCAATTCTAGTGTCATGTCAAAAAATCTGATCGTCGTCGAATCGCCTGCGAAGGCTAGAACCATCACCAAGTATCTCGGCAGGGACTTCAGTGCCCTTGCCTCCTACGGGCATGTACGGGACCTGGTACCGAAGAGCGGCGCCGTCGATCCGGACGAAGGTTTCGAGATGCATTACGAGCCCATCGACCGCAACAAGAAGCACGTCGACGCCATCGCCAGGGCGCTGAAGAAGGCCGACGCGCTCTACCTGGCGACGGACCCGGACCGCGAAGGCGAGGCGATATCGTGGCACCTGTATGAATTGTTGAAGCAACGTAATGTTCTGAACGGCAAAGATGTGCATCGGGTCGAGTTCTATGAATTCACCAAGGACGCCATCCGGCAGGCAGTGGAACACCCGCGTGAACTGTCTCGCAGCCTCGTCAACGCGCAACAGGCGAGACGCGCGCTGGATTACCTTGTCGGCTTTAACCTCTCGCCCCTGTTGTGGCGGAAGATAAGCCCAGGGCTGTCGGCCGGGCGGGTGCAAAGCCCCGCGCTACGGCTGATAGCGGAACGCGAAGAGGAAATCGAGAGATTCACACCACGTGAGTACTGGTCGATCGAGTCAGACCTGGGGGCCCACGAGGTGGAGTTTTCCGCTCGCCTGACACGCTATGGCGGCGAAAAGATTGAGCAGTTTTCTGTAACCAACGGCGAGCAGGCAGAGCAAATGGAACGCGCCCTGTATGACGCGGCGCACGGGAAACTGACCGTCGCCAAGGTTGACCGAAAGCAGAGGAAACGCAACCCGTCGCCACCCTTCACGACTTCGACGCTGCAGCAGGAGGCCGCCAGGAAGCTAGGTTTTGGCGCGCAACGCACCATGCGCACCGCCCAGCAACTTTACGAAGGCGTTGAACTCGACGGCGAGGTCATCGGCCTGATCACCTACATGCGAACCGACGCCGTTAACATGGCGGGAGAGGCGATCCGTGAAATCCGCTCGTTTATTGAAGAGCGCTTCGGGCAGGACAACGTTCCGCCCCAGCCGCAGACTTACAAGAATCGCTCCAAGAATGCTCAGGAGGCCCACGAGGCGATCCGGACTACCTCGGTGTTCCGGGTTCCCGATAATGTAAGGGGCGCGCTATCCGAGGACCAGTTCCGGCTCTACCAGCTTATCTGGATGCGCACCGTCGCCTGCCAGATGGTACACGCCACGCTGGACACGGTGGCAATAGACATGGGGGCGGGCTCAGGCAACGTGTTCCGCGCCACTGGTTCTACCGTCGTTCATCCCGGCTTCATGGCGGTTTATGAGGAGGGCACGGACGACAAGAAAGCGCCCGAAAACGGCGAGCAGAAGATATTGCCCAGCCTGCGGGAAGGTGAGCAGGTGGATCTTCGCAAGATCCGTTGCGAACAGCATTTCACTGAGCCTCCCCCTCGGTACTCGGAGGCCAGCCTGGTTAAGACTCTGGAAGCCTATGGAATCGGCCGCCCGTCCACGTATGCCTCCATTATCTCGACCCTGCTGCAGCGCGAGTATGTCACTCTCGAGAACCGGCGCTTCATGCCCACCGACGTTGGACGCATCGTCAATCACTTCCTTAGCAAGCATTTTTCGCAATACGTTGATTATGATTTCACCGCCCGTCTGGAGGACCAACTCGACTCGGTTTCCCGGGGCGAACAGGACTGGGTCCCAGTGATGGAGGAGTTCTGGGGCCCTTTCAAGCAGCAAGTTGAGGAAAAGGCCCAGGTATCGAGGGAGGAGGCGGTACAGGCCCGTCAGCTCGGCAATGACCCAAAGACTGGTAAGCCGGTCATCGTGCGCATGGGGCGGTATGGCCCCTTCGTCCAGATCGGGACCCGCGAGGACGAGGAAAAGCCGCGCTTCGCCGGGTTGCGGCCGGGCCAGAAGATGAATGAGATTGACCTCGAGCAGGCGCTCGAATTATTCAAGCTGCCTCGCGAACTGGGTGAAAGCCCCGAAGGTGAGAAGATTTCGGTTAACGTGGGACGTTATGGGCCTTACGTGCGCTATGAGAACAAATTCGTCTCCATCAAGGACGACGATCCGTACACCATAACACTGGATCGTGCACTGGAACTGGTGGCGGCGAAGAAGGAGGCGGATGCGAACAAGGTCATACTGACCTTTCCGGGCTCCGAGATCCAGGTGCTGAACGGCTTCTACGGTCCATACATCACCAATGGCAAGAAAAACGCGAAGATCCCCAAGGACCGGGAGCCCGCCAGCCTGACCCTGCAGGAATGCGAAGAACTGATCGCCGCCGCCCCCGAGCGGCGTAGCAGGGCCAAGAAGAAAAGCGGCAAGAAGAAAGCGGCAAAAAAGGTCACTGGCGGCAAGAAAAAGGTCAGCAGAAAGAAGACCGGAAAGAAGAAGGCCAGTACGAAAACCCCGCCGCCATCCGGCAATACGGCCTAGATCCGGTCCGGCACGCTCTCCAGGATCTCCTCAACCCGGCTCAGCCGCGCCCGTGTCATGGGTCGCCCCTCGACCGGACACAACGGCGCCTCGCGGATTTCCTTGGTCCGGAACGTCATTACCTCAATCGGCGCTTCGTCCCAGTCAAAGCTGAACAAGGGTATCTGCTGGTAGCGTTTGGGCGAGAACCTCACCCGTTTTTCGAGTGTTGTGATGTGGGCGCCCGTTTCGGTCAGCTGCGCCAGAACTTCCTCCGAAGTCTCCGCAAATACATGAAGCTCCACCGGCGTACGCTCGGTAACATTGCCGCGCAGCAAGGCACCGACCAGGCGTGGCTGGAAGTCCGACAGCCAGTCCATCGCCATCGCAGCAGCGGTGAGCAGACGCCGTTGTCGCGCCTTGACGCTCTCCGCACTGAACAGGCGCAGCCGCCGCGACAGCGCGCCTTCGACCTCCAGGTTGGTGGGCAATGCGGTATTGCGCCGGGGGAGTCCAAGCCGCGTCGCGGCCTTTTCCTTGGCCGCCTGAAAGTCCCGCACACCCTGCTCTGCCATGATCCGTGCCGCCTCCTCGCAGATCCTGAGCCGCACGTGCGAGGCCGAGAGCGGGTCGGGCCCAGCCCGCTCCCGGTTCAGGCGGCGCTCGCGCCTCTGGTTATGCTTGTTCACACCTGGTTTTCGCCGGGGCGCAACTAGAACAGCCCTTCGGTCGGGGATTGCGGCGTGGAAATGCGCCCCGCCGCCTCGCCGCCTGGGCTATAGATCGCTTCCGCTGCCCGCGGGGCCGTCCCCGACTTGAAAAATTCACTGAACCCGGATGGATCTCCGGGCGGCACCGCCTGGCCGGTTTCGTTGTGCACGTAGGCCGTCACGATGTTGTCCGGGGCGAGCAAAGGCCGCTCCGGAGCACCCTTCAGTGCTACCTCCATGTAGTCGATCCAGATCGGTAGCGCGACTTTTGAACCCGCTTCACCACGCCCCAAAGTCTCCGAGTCATCGAAGCCCACCCAAACTGTCGTGACCACGTCGGTGTTGAAACCGGAAAACCAAGCGTCGCGAAAGTCGTTGGTGGTACCGGTCTTACCGGCCAGATCCGATCGTCCTAACTTGCGCGCGCGGCGCCCGGTTCCGGACTTGATCACCTCCTGCATCATGCTGGTGATCAAGAATTGGTTCGCCGCGTCCAGCACCCTCGGTGCCTGCCGGTGGCGCGGCAGCGACACGTCATGGGCATCAGCAGACACCCCTTGTATCGGGCATGAGCGGCACACCACCAGCGGAGACGCCTGCTCCACGATCGCACCATACTCGTCCTCAACCCAATCGATCAGGTATGGCTTCACCAGGTAGCCGCCGTTTGCCAGCACTGCGTAGGCGGTGACCATCTCCACGGGCTTCACGGTTCCACTGCCAAGGGCCAGGGACAGGCCGCGCGGCAGGCGATCTCGCTCAAAACCAAATTTGGCGAGGTGCTCCAGCGCCGCCTCGGAACCAATTGCGCGAAGGATGCGCACCGAAACCAGGTTCAATGAAAGGCTTAGCGCCTTCCGCAGTCGGGTCGGACCGAAAAACTTGCCGCTGTAGTTCTCGGGCCGCCAAACCGATCCCTGAAACTCGTCACGGACCACGATGGGCGCGCCGCTCACCAGGCTGGCCGGGGTGAAGCCGTGATCGAGCGCGGCGGAATAGATGAACGGCTTGATGTTCGATCCGGGCTGTCTATCGGCCTGGATGGCACGATTGAATTTGCTGAGATAGAAGTCGAATCCGCCGGTCAACGCCCGTATGGCGCCATCGTTCGGCCGCAGCGACACCAGCGCCCCCGCCACGTCCGGCAATTGAGCCAGGCGCCATCCCTCGGCTGACGGTTCCACGTAGACCGCGTCTCCGGGGCGCAGGATCTGGGAGGCGTTCTCGGGCACGGGTCCCCGGCTGTTGGCGTTCTCGTGGGTCCTGGCCCACTTCATCCCATCCCACGGGATCTCTATCACCTCGTGATCTCGCGTGTATGCGGTGACTGCCTTGTCCTCGATTGCCACCACCAGCGCCGGTAGCAGACCTCCGCCGGCCGGAACGTCCTTGAGCATCTGGTCGAGGTCAGCCCCCGAGGTCGATTCTGAAAGCGCATGATGCGCCAGCACCCCACGGAACCCATGGCGGCGATCATAGACCTTCAGACCATTGCGCAGGGACCGATTGGCGGCGATCTGGTTAGCGTCGAGCACGGTGGTATATACCTTGAATCCGCGCCAGTAGGCTTCCTCCCCGTAATGTTCGACCATGTGGGTACGCACCATTTCTGCCACATAGGGCGCCTCCAGATCGACCTGGGTGTCATGCTTACTGGCGGTCAACGGCGCGGCGATCGCGACCTCGAAAGCGGCCTTGTCCAGATAGCCTAACTTGTGCATGCGTCGCAGCACGTAGTCGCGCCTCTCTTGCGCCCGCCGGGGGTTCGTCAACGGATTGTCGCGCGAGGGCGCCTTGGGCAAACCGGCCAGCATGGCGAACTGTTCCACGCTCAGTTCGTCCAGCGGCTTGCCATAATAGACCCTTGCTGCGGCCGCGAAGCCGTACGCCCGGTGTCCCAGGAAGATCTTGTTGAGATACAGTTCCAATATCTGGTCCTTGGTCAGGAACTGCTCCATACGAAACGCCAACAGCACCTCGCGGAGCTTGCGTGTGTAGGTCTTCTCCGGGGTAAGGAAATAGTTCCGCGCCACCTGCATGGTAATGGTACTGGCACCCTGCTCATGGGCCCCGGACTGCAGGTTTTTCACCGCCGCGCGCAGCACTCCGAGGAAATCGACCCCCGGGTGCGAGTAAAAGCTGTCGTCTTCCGCGGCCAGCACAGCATGGATCAATGGTTGTGGTACTTCGTCAATACGCACCGGTTCACGGCGCTGCTCGCCGTACTCGGCCAGCAGGCTCCCCTGGGCGGAGTAGATCCGCAGCGGCACCTTGAGATGAACGTCGCGGAGAGTTTCGACCGTCGGCAGATCCGGCAACAGCGAAACGGTGAACAAGGCCAGCGCCACGGCGCCAGCGAAAGCGACCGCCACCACAACACCGATTATTTTGACTAATATCTGAAATACTATGTGCATGTAAGGTGCCGTCAGGTGCTCATGATCGACGCCAGAAACGGCGGCCACCACCAGGTCAAATCGCAGCTACAAACGATAAACGGCCCGACGAAATTTGTCTTTTTCCCGAAGCATCGTCTATAGTTGAAAGTGCTTCTAATGTAGCTTGGCATAATGTGCCTATAACTTTGTGATTTAAAGGAGGAAATCTGAAACTCTTCCAAAAAAAGAAGCCAAACTTGATCGGTGTCGATATCAGCTCGTCGGCGGTCAAGATGCTCGAGCTCAGTAAAAGTGGCGGACATTATCGCGTAGAACGATACGCGGTTGAACCATTGCCTCAAAATGCGGTGGTGGAAAACGCCATTACCGATGTGGAGCAGGTGGGACGTGCGGTGGACCGTGTGGTCAAGCGGTCAGGAACGAAGTCCCGGAATGCGGCAGTGGCGGTTTCCTCTTCGCACGTGATCACCAAGACCATCACCATGCCGGCCGGAATGCGGGAACAGGAACTCGAGCAGCAGATAGAAATGGAAGCGGATCACTACATTCCGTATCCGCTGGAGGAAGTCAATCTGGATTTTGAGGTCATAGGCCCCTCCGAAACCAACGCCAACGAGGACGACGTTATCATAGCCGCCTGCCGCAAGGAGATCGTAGACGACTATATCGCTGTCATTGAGCGGTCCAGCATGACTCCCACGGTGATCGACGTGGATGCCTTCGCCATGGAGGCCGCTTACTCCCTGATCGCGCGCCAGATGCCCGGCGGGGGTATGGAGAAAACGGTGGCGATATTGGATGTCGGGTCCACCACCACGCATATGAACGTGATGCACAACAACCGATCTGTCTACACGCGGGATCATGCCTTCGGCGGCCGGCAGCTAACGGAAGAGATACAGCGGCGGTACGGACTCTCCTACGAGGAGGCGGGACTCGCCAAAAAGGTCGGTGGTCTTCCCGACAACTACCAGAGCGACATATTACAGCCATTCATGGAAGCCATGTGCCAGGAGACTATGCGGGCACTGCAGTTTTTCTATTCATCCACCCCCTTCAACAGTGTGGACCAGATCATGCTTGCCGGTGGCTGTGCCCAGATCCCCGGTATCGATGAGCTGATTGCGAACCGTGTCAGCGTTCCCACCAGCATCTCGAATCCTTTCGCCAGCATGTCCCTGGCACCGCGCATCAAGCCGCAACAACTGAGCGGTGACGCGTCGTCGCTTATGGTGGCGTGCGGCCTAGCCATGCGGAGTTTCGACTAGTGAGCACACGCATCAACCTGTTGCCATGGCGCGAGATGCGACGCCGTGAGCAGGACCGCCAGCTACTCAGCCTCAGTGTTGGCGCCTGGATCCTGATGGGTCTGGCTGTTTTTTACGGTCAGTATCATATGAACGGACTGATCGAGCACCAGAATAACCGCAATGCCTTTCTGCAGACCGAAATAGCCAAGCTGGACAAGCAAATCAAGGAGATCAACGAGTTGAAACGCCGCAAGGAAGCCCTGCTGGCACGCATGGAGGTTATCCAGCAATTACAGGCAAACCGAACTCAGATCGTTCATGTCTTCGACGACCTGGTGCGCAAGCTGCCCAAAGGCGTTTATCTGACCGGCCTGAGCAAGAAAAGAAACAATCTTACGCTGAAGGGTTTCGCCCAATCCAATGCCCGCATTTCCGCACTGATGCGCAACCTTGATTCCTCTGACTGGTTTACCAACCCGAACCTGGACGTGATCAACGTTACACCGCGCGCGGGAACCCGGATCAGTAAGTTTACTCTCCGAGTGAGGGAACAGCCGAAAAAGAATCAGCAGCCTGTCGCCGCCAAACCGACTAAGCAGCCGCGCGCCGGAGGTACCAGCTAATGGCGCTAAGTGACATCAAAGACGTCGATTTCAATGACGTTCCATCCTGGCCGTTATGGCTCAAGATCACCGGCACCATCGTAATCTGTATCGGCATCCTGTTCGCCGGCTACTGGTTCATCGTCAAGGGTCAGATCGAGGGCCTCGAGAAAGCCGAGGCTCAGGAGCGTAAGCTGCGGCAGACGTTCATGCAGAAAAAGGCCCTCGCAATAAATCTCGAGGCCTACCGGCAGCAAATGACAGAAATGCAGGAACGCTTCGGCGTCATGCTCAAGCAACTTCCCAATAAGACGGAGGTGCCCGAACTGCTCATCGACATCACCCAGGCGGGGCTGGGGCGCGGGCTTCAGTTCGTCTTGTTTCAACCGCAAAAGAGGAGAGTGGCCGACTTTTACGCCGAGCTCCCCATCAACATCAAGGTCAACGGCACTTATCACCAACTCGGCGAGTTCGTTTCCGACTTAGCGGCCCTGCCGCGGATTGTCACTATCGGTGACATCCAGCTGGCCCCGATCAAAGGTTCACCGCGCCTGCAGATGACCGCCACGACCAAGACCTACCACTATCTGGACGAAGATCAGATACAGCAGCGCAAGAAAGCCAAGCAGGCAAACAAATCCCAGCGTCGACGCAGAAAGTAGGAAGGCATGGGCATGTTTACACATCGAGCACTCCTGGCCGTACTGGTAGTCAGCCTGTTGCCCGCGTGCGCGGAGCAGAGCATGAGCGACCTCAATCGCTTCGTCGAAAACACTCACAAGGACCGCAAACCACGCGTGGAACCGCTGCCGCGTATCCGCCCGCACGAGACATTCGTGTATACGGCGGCGAACCTGACCGACCCCTTCTCCTCCGGCAACCTGGGACGCCAGACGCCCACGCCCACCGGCGGGGTGGCGCCTGATCTCACGCGACGAAAGGAGCCACTGGAACAGTTCCCGCTGGATGCCCTCAACATGGTCGGCACCCTCAGCCGTGGGGAACTTTCCTGGGCGGTGATCCGCGCTCCCGACGGTACGGTACACCGTGCGACGGAGGGCAACTTTGTGGGTCAGAATCACGGCAAAATAACCAAGGTATCCGATGAAAAGCTCGATATCATGGAATTGGTCCCGGGCGGTAACGGAAACTGGGTCGAGCGCAACACGAATCTGGCAATCATCAAATAAAGCAAACTTCAAATAAGTACGACTCCCCGAGGGGCGACAACAATGAAAACGTTCCTGCTAAAACTGATCCATGCAACAGCGCTCATGACCGCGGCCGCACTGGTGTTTCAACAGGCCATGGCCGCGGAGTTGCGATCACTGGAATGGGACAAGGACGCCAGCGACACGGTCCTGCGTGTCTCCGTGGATGATGTCGCCGATTTCCGCACCGAGCGTCTCGACGACGGTAAGCGACTGCGGGTGATTCTGCCTGACACCACGCTGGGTAAAAGCGCCGTCGATATCGACGGCGAAGGTCCGGTGCGTGGCGTTTTCCCTTATCTTGCGGACGATGGCAGTTCCGTGCATGTCGACCTTCTGATGAACCAGCCTGGGAATCTCGAAGTCAGCCAGACCGCGGAGGGACTCGAGGTACGTCCTGCGCTTCAGGCCGCGGAAACGGGAACGGGCATGACTCCGCCGGTGGCAGGCGCCGAAACGCCAGGCTCCACCATGAAGGTGGCCGAACAGGCAGCGCCCGAGACCGCAGGCGCGGCGATGCAGAAAACCAACGCCTTGACTGATATTGTGTTCGCCCAGTTACCAGGTGGCCGCGTGCAGATCAATATCACCACCAGCCAACGCCCGTCCGAACCGGGCACCTTCAGCACCAACAAACCGCCGCGTCTGGCCTTCGACTTCTTCGGCATGCGGAACGAGCTGAAAAAGAACGTGTTCAATGTCGGCACCGGCGCCTTGGAGAGCATCGCCGCGGTGGAGACCAGCGACCGAACACGCATTGTCCTCAATCTGGTGCGGCCTGTTCCCTACCGATCTCAAATCACCGACACCGGGATCACATTGATTGTTCAGAACCCCGACGCAGCTACCATGCGCTCGGCGAAAGTGGAACCCAAGCCCTTCGCGGAGAAAATCCAGACCACCGAGCACAGCATCGATCGGATCGACTTTCGGCGCACCAAGGAAGGAGGTGGCCGGATAACGGTCAATCTTTCCGACGCCAACGTCGGCGTCGATGTTCGGGATGAGTCCGGGGAGATCATTATCGATTTCCTGGACACCAAGGTCCCGGACGAACTGGAGCAGCGTCTGGACGTCACTGATTTCGCGACTCCGGTCCAGACAGTTGACACATTCCAGCAGGGTCGGGTCGTACGCATCGTGATCACGCCCACGGGACGTTATCAACAGCTGGCATACCAGTCCGGCAACATATTCAATATCGACATCGACCCCATCATCGAAGACGAGGAGGAAATAGAAAAGGACGAGTTCGGGTATTCCGGCGAGCGGCTCTCTCTGAACTTCCAGAAGATCAGCGTGCGTGCGGCACTGCAGGTAATCGCCGACTTCACCGGATTGAATTTCGTCACCAGTGACTCGGTAAAGGGGACGCTGACCCTTCGGCTCAAGGACGTTCCCTGGGACCAGGCACTCGATATCATCCTTCAGACCCGCGGACTGGGTATGCGCCAGACCGGCAACGTGGTCTGGGTCGCACCAGCCAATGAGATCGCAGCGCGGGAACGGGCGCAACTCGAAGCCAGCAAACAGAAGGGCGAGCTCGAGCCGTTGGTTTCTGAACTTATTCAGATCAACTACGCGCGGGCCGCGGATATCGCGACCTTGTTGAGGTCAGTAAAGGCGGTGGATACCGGTGTACAACAGTCCTTGTTCGGCAGTGTCAGCATCGCCCAGGTCGAGACCGAGACCAACACACTGCTCTCCCAGCGCGGCAACGTGACAGTGGACAAGCGCACCAACTCCATACTGATCCAGGACACGGCGCGCAAGATACGGGAAGTACGCAAGCTCATCGCGGACCTTGACAAGCCGGTACGCCAGGTGATGATCGAGACCCGGATCGTCGAGGCCACCGACGACTTCAGCCGCACCCTGGGCGCTCGGCTGGGCTTCAGCCGGGTCACCGAGGAAGCCAAGTTTCCCGGCGTCAACGGTTCGAATATCGGAGACGTGTTCCAATCCGGCAGCATCGAGAACACGAACCTGATCCGGGAAGAGGGCCTTACCGAGTCCGGCGGCGACGCATTGAACGTGGATCTGGCAACGCCTGGCATCGGCAATGACTCCGCGGCCTCTTATGCCATTACGATTGCCAAGGCGGGCCTGGGATTTGCCCATATCATTGACCTCGAGATATCGGCCCTGGAGGCGGAGGGCGAGGGCAAGGTCATCGCCAACCCGCGCCTGATCACGGCAAACCAGAAAGAAGCGCATATCGAGCAGGGCCAGGAGCGGATATTCACCACCAACGTATTGGGCGTGGGCAGCGTGGTCACCAAGAAGGCAGTGCTCGGTCTCACGGTGACGCCGCAGATCACCCCCGACGATCGAATAATTATGGACGTCTTCATTACGCAGGACGCCTTCGTCTCACCGGATGACCCGACCATCAATACCAAGCAGATCGAGACCCAGATCCTGGCGGAGAACGGCGAGACCATCGTAATCGGCGGTATATACCAGACCCAGTATGGCAAGGAAGTGAGCAAGGTGCCGATATTGGGTGATATCCCGGGCCTGGGCATCTTGTTCCGCAAGAAGGACATCCTCGATACGCGCACCGAGTTACTGTTCTTCCTCACGCCCAGGATCATCAATCCGGTGTTGAACCTGGGCATGGTCACCCCGAAGGGACTGGAAATTTCGGTGGACCCGGGAGTCAATTTCACCTCGATCGCCTGACTAGCGGGCACAAAGCGCCGGCACCTTCGGGTGCCGGCGCTTTTTTGTGGGGCGGGCCTCGACCCGCGGTGCACTTTGTTGTAGAAGTGCTCGCAGACAGAACTCGATTCGCTAATTTTGTGCACAAGAATATCATTCTGATCGGTCCCATGGGGGTGGGCAAATCCACCGTCGGGCGTCAGCTCGCGAGACAGCTGAAGATGAACTTCATCGATGCCGACCAGGAGATCGAGCAGCGAACCGGCGCCAGCATCAACCTGATATTCGATATTGAAGGGGAACCGGGTTTTCGCGAGCGGGAAGAACGCCTCATCGAGGAGCTTTCCCAGAAAGAGAACATCGTGCTGGCAACCGGCGGCGGCGCGGTGCTGCGGGAAAGTAACCGCAAGAACCTGCGCCGGGCGGGGATCGTGGTGTATCTGCACGCTCCCGTGGATACCCTGCTCAAGCGAACCCGGAACAGCAAGACACGACCCTTGCTGCAGACTGGCGACCCCGCCGCCAGGCTGAGGCAACTTCTGCAGGAGCGGGACCCCCTCTACCGGCAGGAAGCCGACATCATCGTGGACTCGGACCGGCGCTCGGCGGCGAGCGTGGCGCGTAGTATCATCGACCGCATTGAAGATACACGATGACATGACCCGAACCTTGATGGTCGAGCTGGGAAGCCGCAGTTATCCGATACACATCGGATCCGGGATCCTGGGCCGCAGCGACATGCTCATGCCACACGTGGGTGGGCGCCAGGTCATGGTGGTGACCAATGAAACCATCGCGCCCCTGTACCTGGAGCGCCTGAGGACCGCCCTCGTGAACGTGGACGTTCACGTAAAGGTGCTTCCCGACGGCGAACACTACAAGAACCTTGAGGTTCTGGAATCCATTTTCGACGCCCTGCTGCGCGTGCCCTGTGATCGACAGACCACGGTGATTGCATTGGGCGGCGGCGTGGTTGGCGACATCGCTGGATTCGCCGCCGCGTGTTATCAGCGAGGCGTACCCTATATTCAGGTCCCCACCACATTGCTGGCCCAGGTCGATTCATCAGTAGGCGGGAAGACCGCGGTGAACCATGCACTGGGCAAGAACATGATCGGCGCGTTTTACCAGCCCGAGGTGGTGATCGCTGATATCAAGACCCTGGACACCCTGGAGGATCGTCAACTCCATGCTGGACTAGCCGAAGTGATCAAGTACGGCCTGATCCGAGATCCGGAATTCTTCGCGTGGCTGGAGCAGCACATGGACGGGCTGATGGGGCGGGACACCCGCACCCTGATCGAGGCCGTGGAGCGTTCATGCCGCAACAAGGCGCAGGTGGTGGCGGCGGACGAGCGGGAGCAGGGTGAACGAACACTGCTCAACCTCGGACACACCTTCGGTCACGCCATCGAGACTGCCACCGGTTACGGCAGCTGGCTGCACGGCGAGGCAGTGGCTGCCGGAATGATGATGGCGGCCGAACTCTCGCGCCGGCTGGGAGATCTCACCACTGACGACGTGTCGCGTATCAAAGGGTTGCTGCGGCGGGCGCAATTGCCGCTGAATCCGCCGGCGGAACTGAATACCGCCCAGTTTCGCAGACACATGTCGGTGGACAAGAAAGTGAGCGCCGGGGTGCTGCGGCTCGTGCTCCTGCATACCATTGGTGAGGCCTACGTGAGCGGGGATTACCCACCAGACGCACTCACCGAGGTGTTTTCTCTGCGCAGCGAGGCAACCTGAATAACCCCGCTCCGAGTACGTTTTTATTGGACCGGACGCAGCTCGATTAAGTATACTGAGCTTCTCTTGTCCGCGTTTCGCCGCACGCGGTCAGCTGCCCGGCCACATCCACGCGGCAATCGAAAACCAACCGTCAGCCCTGGGAACCTCAACGTGACACGCGAATTTCGCCGTCCGGCCGGTCTCTACCGCCCGGAATTCGAGAGAGACAACTGCGGTTTCGGCCTCATCGCCCAGATGGATGGCGAGGCCAGTCACTGGCTCGTGCGCACGGCTATCGAATCCTTGAGGTGCCTCACCCATCGCGGCGCGATCGCAGCCGACGGAAAGACCGGAGACGGTTGCGGCCTGCTGCTGAAGAAGCCCGACGGGTTTCTGCGCCAGACCGCCGACGAGGCCAGTTTCGTCCTGGACACCCACTATGCAGCGGGGATGGTCTTTCTGCACCCGGACCCGAAATACGCCGGCGCTGCGCGCGCGAGGCTCGCGTCGGAACTGGCGACAGAGGGCCTGGTGGTGGCGGGCTGGCGGGTCGTTCCCACCGATGACTCGGCGCTGGGCGCGGAAGCGCAGGCCAGCCTGCCAAGAATCGAGCAGATATTCATCAACGCGCCCGCGGGCATGGATGAGGAGCAGTTCGAACGCCTCCTTTACATCGCCCGGCGGCGATCCGAGAACGCGATCATGCCGGGCGATGATGTGTTCTATGTTCCCAGCCTGTCCAGCCGCGTGATCCTGTACAAGGGCCTGGTGATGCCCGCTTACCTGCCGGTGTTCTATCCCGACCTCAACGATGAGCGCATGCAGTCGTCGCTTTGCGTATTTCACCAGCGTTTTTCCACCAATACCCTGCCTCAGTGGCGGCTCGCCCAGCCGTTCCGCTATCTGGCCCACAACGGTGAGATCAACACCATCCAGGGCAACCGAAACTGGTCCCATGCGCGCAGCTACAAGTTCGACACACCGCTGATACCCAACATGGCCGACGTGCGGCCGCTGGTGTCACGGGACGGTTCCGACTCGGCCAGCCTGGATAACATGCTTGAGGCGCTGATGATGGGCGGCATGGACATCTTCCTCGCCACCCAGATGATGATCCCCCCGGCCTGGCAGAACCTCGATACGATCGACCCGGATCTGCGCGCCTTCTACGAGTACTATTCAATGCACATGGAGCCCTGGGACGGCCCCGCCGGAGTGGTCATGACCGACGGCCGCTATGCCGCCTGCGCGCTGGACCGAAATGGACTGCGGCCGGCTCGTTATGTCATCTCCAAGAACCGTGTCATCACGCTGGCGTCGGAGATCGGCGTCTATGACTGCGCGCCCACCGACGTGGTGATGAAGGGCCGACTGAAGCCGGGCGAGATGATCGCGGCTGACACCCGGACCGGTGAACTGCTGCTTCCGGACCAGATCCGCGAACAACTGAAGACCAGACAGCCGTACAAGGAATGGCTGCGCGGCAACCGGCGCACCCTGGAGTCCGCCATCAACGAGCGGGAAGTAGAGGATGTTCCGCTGAATCCGGCATCCCTGCTCGTATACCAGAAGCTGTTCCAGGTCTCGTTCGAGGAACGTGACCAGGTGATACGCGTGCTGGCGGAGGCCGGCCAAGAGGCCGTGGGGTCCATGGGCGACGACACGCCGCTGCCGGTACTTTCGAGGCGTGCACGTTCGCTGTACGAGTATTTCCGGCAGCAGTTCGCCCAAGTCACCAATCCGCCGATCGACCCCCTGCGCGAGCAGATCGTCATGTCCCTGGGCACCGAGTTCGGCAGCGAGAAAAACCTGTTCCAGGAAACGCCGGAGCATGCCAAACGGCTGTCAGTCGATTCGCCGGTTCTGTCAACCGGCGAATACCGCAAGCTCCTGGCCCTGGACGACCCCGACTACGCGCACGCCATCATAGATCTCAACGTAGCCGGCAACAGCGAACTCGAAGGGGCTATCCGGAGTATCTGCGACCAGGCAGTAGCGGCGGTAAGGGACAGCAATGTGATCATCGTGCTCACTGACCGCAATCTGGGTAAGGAAAAGCTGCCCGTGCATGCCCTGCTCGCGACCGGAGCGGTACACCACCGACTCATCGACGAAGGTCTGCGTTGTGACGCCAATATCGTGGTGGACACCGGAACCGCCCGCGACCCGCATCATTTCGCGGTGCTGCTGGGCTACGGCGCCACCGCCGTGCACCCCTACCTCGCCTACGAGGTTCTTCATGACATGGTGCACACTGGGGAGATTCGTACCAGCGATCCCGGGGGCCTGCGTCGCACCTACCGCAAAGGCATCAACAAAGGCCTGTACAAGATCACCTCCAAGATGGGCATCTCCACCATCGCCAGCTATCGCGGTGCCCAGCTGTTCGAGGCGGTGGGATTGCACCGTGAGGTAGTAGACCTTTGCTTTAAAGGCACCATCTGCCGGGTGCAGGGTTCCGGTTTCGCGGAGCTGGAGGCGGAACAGCGGCAGCTCGCTGCCGCGGCCTGGAACCCCCGCACCGGCATCGACCAGGGGGGGCTGCTCAAGTACGTACACGGTAATGAGTACCACGCCTACCACCCTGACGTTGTGCAGACCCTGCACCGCGCGGTGGAATGCGGCGATTATGCAAAGTACAAGGAATACGCCGATGTGGTAAATAACCGTCCGGCGACCGTGCTGCGCGATCTCCTGACCCTGCGCGACGACACCTTCCCCATCCCCATCGACGAAGTAGAGCCGGTCGAGGACATACTCCTACGTTTCGACAGCGCCGGTATGTCGCTGGGCGCCTTGTCACCCGAGGCCCACGAGGCACTGGCGGAGGCAATGAACACCATCGGCGGGCGTTCGAATTCCGGCGAGGGCGGGGAGGATCCAGCACGATACGGGACGGTCAAGACTTCCAAGATCAAGCAGGTGGCCTCCGGACGGTTCGGCGTCACACCCGCCTATCTGGTGAGTGCCGAGGTGTTGCAGATCAAGGTCGCCCAGGGCGCCAAGCCCGGGGAGGGCGGCCAACTCCCGGGTCACAAGGTCAACGACATGATCGCACGACTGCGCTATTCACGTCCGGGCGTTGCATTGATTTCGCCGCCGCCACACCACGATATCTATTCCATCGAGGACCTGGCACAGCTGATCTTTGATCTCAAGCAGGTCAATCCCGATGCCCTGGTGTCGGTCAAGCTGGTGGCGGAGGCGGGCGTGGGAACGATTGCGGCAGGCGTCGCCAAGGCCTACGCCGACCTCATCACCATCGCCGGCTACGATGGCGGCACCGGCGCCAGCCCCCTGACCTCGGTGAAGTATGCCGGGAGCCCCTGGGAACTCGGGCTCACGGAGACGCATCAGACCCTGAGGGCGAACAACCTGCGAGAAAAGATCCGCCTGCAGACCGACGGCGGACTCAAGACCGGACTGGATGTGATCAAGGCCGCGATTCTCGGCGCGGAGAGTTTCGGTTTCGGCACCGCACCGATGATCGCACTCGGCTGCAAGTACCTGCGCATCTGTCACTTGAACAACTGCGCCACCGGCGTGGCGACGCAGCACCAGGTACTGCGCGATAAACATTTCATCGGTAACGCACAACGGGTGATCCATTACTTCACTTTCGTCGCGACCGAGGTCCGTGACTTGCTGGCGCGGCTGGGAGTGCGCAGTATCGAGGAACTCATCGGGCGCACCGACCTGCTGCGCATAGAGAAAGGCGACACCGGCAAGCAGAAACGGCTGGACCTGTCGCCGATACTCTCCGATGCGGGGGTGTCCGCGGACAAACCGCAGTTCTGCACGACGCCGAGGAACGAGCCCTTCGACAAGGGAGAACTTGCCGAGCGGATGGTTCAAGACGCCCTCTCCGCTATCGAATCCGGGAGCGGCGGCGAATTCGAATACCGAGTGCGTAACGTCAACCGTTCGATCGGTGCGCGCCTGTCCGGCGAGATTGCCAAACGCTACGGTAACCTGGGTATGGAAGACAAGCCCGTGACCCTGCGCCTGACGGGTACAGCGGGCCAGAGCTTTGGCGTGTGGAACGCGGGCGGCCTGTCGATGTACCTCGAAGGCGATGCCAACGACTACGTGGGCAAGGGAATGGCCGGCGGCAAACTGGTCATCTATCCGCCGAGGGACAGCACGTTCAACAGCCAGGAGGCCACCATCATAGGCAATACGTGTCTGTACGGTGCCACCGGCGGCAAGCTGTATGCGGCCGGCCGGGCCGGCGAGCGGTTCGCCGTCCGCAACTCGGGTGCCTATGCCATCGTCGAAGGCGTTGGGGACCACGGTTGCGAATACATGACGGGCGGTGTGGTGTGCGTTCTGGGTGAAACCGGGCTCAACTTCGGCGCCGGCATGACCGGTGGTATGGCCTTCGTGCTGGACCGGGGCCGCGCGTTCATCGACCGCTACAATCGCGAACTGGTGGACCTGCACCGGCTGACACCGGAAAATATGGAAGCTTACCTGAGGTATCTGCAGGAAACGATCTCGGACTTCGTCGCCGAAACCGGTAGCGGCTGGGGCCGCGAGGTCAGCGACAATTTTGTCGATCTCGCGCACCAGTTCTGGCTGGTGAAACCGCGGGCGGCCGACCTCAACTCACTGCTGGACACCTTGCTGAAGGCGGCGTAGCCGGCTGCGCTCCAGTCCGGGACCGAAGACACCATGAGCAAAGATTTCCAGTTCGTCGACCTGCCGCGCCAGGATCCGGAGAAGACACCACCCCAGACGAGGATCCATGAGTGGAACGAGATCTACGGACATTATGACAAGGAGTCGGCGGCGGCGCAGTCGGCGCGGTGTCTGCATTGCGGGAACCCCTATTGCGAGTGGAAGTGTCCGGTCCACAACTACATCCCCAACTGGCTGAAGATGATCGACGAGGGCAACCTCTTCGAGGCGGCGGAACTTTCCCATCGCACTAATTCACTGCCCGAGATCTGCGGCCGGATATGTCCCCAGGATCGCCTGTGCGAGGGGGCCTGCACGCTCAATGACGGGTTTGGCGCTGTGACCATCGGCGCGGTGGAAAAATACATCACCGACGAAGCCCTGCAGCAAGGCTGGCGGCCGGACCTGTCTTACGTGGAATGGACTGACAAGCGGGTGGCCATTGTCGGCGCGGGGCCGGCGGGACTCGCCTGTGCAGACGTACTCACGCGCAACGGAGTAAAGCCCGTGGTCTACGACCGTTATGACGAGATCGGCGGTCTGCTGACCTATGGCATACCGCCGTTCAAGCTGGAGAAGAAGGTGGTGCTGAAGCGACGCGCCCTGCTCGAAGAGCAGGGTGTGGTCTTCACACTCAATACCGAGATCGGCACGGACATCGAGTTCGAGACTGTGCTGGCGGACTACGACGCGGTGTTCCTCGCCATGGGCACCTACACCTATATGAAAGGCGGCTTTCCGGGAGAGGACCTCGAGGGTGTACACGAAGCCTTGCCGTACCTGATCGCCAACATCGATCGTGTCATGGGCTGGGAAAAGGACGCATCGCGCTACATCGACATGAGCAATCAGCGGGTGGTCGTGCTTGGCGGCGGTGACACGGCGATGGATTGTGTGCGGACCTCAATCAGACAGCAGGCGGCGCGCGTGACCTGCGTGTATCGCCGTGACGAGGAAAACATGCCCGGGTCCCGCCGCGAGGTCTACAACGCCAAGGAAGAAGGCATTCGTTTCCTCTGGAACCGCCAGCCGGTGGAAATTGTGGGCAAAAAGGGTAAGGTCTCTGGCGTGCAGGTGGTACAGACCCGGCTCGGCGCACCAGACGAGCGCGGCCGCAGCCGGCCGGAGCCGGTCCCCGGTTCGGAGGAAATCATACCGGCCGACCGCGTCATCATCGCATTCGGTTTCCGGCCCAGTCCGGCGGACTGGTTTGCCGAGTTCGACATTTCCCTCGACGAAGGCGGCCGCGTGCTCACCGGCGGTCACCGCGAGTACAAGTTCCAGACCACTAACCCCAAGGTTTTCGCCGGCGGTGACATGGTTCGGGGCTCGGATCTGGTCGTGACCGCGGTCTGGGAGGGCCGCGAGGCGGCCGAGGGCATCCTGAACTATCTGGGCGTCTGACAAGGGCACCCGTCGCGCCAGCCCCGCGTATCCCGGATGCAGCCAATTGCCCCTCAAGACCGGCTCATCGTGGCCCTGGACGTTCCGGACAGTGCCACCGCCAGGGCCCTGGTAGAACGCCTTGGCGACAGTGTCCATTTTTATAAAATGGGCCTGGAATTGTTCATGGCCGGCGACTACTACGGATTGCTGGAGTGGCTGCGCGCACAGGGCAAGCAGGTCTTTGTGGACCTGAAGTTCTTCGACGTACCCGCCACCGTGGCGCGTGCGGTAAGGCAACTGCGGGGCCGCGGCATCACCTTCGCCACCGTGCACGGCAACGATGCCATCATGCAGGCCGCAGCCGAGGCCAAGGGCGACGTCAAGATTCTCGCTGTAACGGTGTTGACCAGCCTCGATCGCGGCGACCTCGACGACCTCGGCTTTGACTGCGACGTCGAGGCGCTGGTGCTGTCCCGGGCGCGCCGCGCCGTCGCGCTCGGCTGCGACGGGGTCGTGGCCTCGGGGCAGGAAGCGGCCGTACTGCGTGCCGCACTGGGGACCGGCTTTCTTATCGTCACCCCGGGCATAAGGCCGGTGACCAATGACGACGATCAGAAAAGGGTGGTGACGGTAGAGACGGCATTTTCGAGCGGCGCCGACTACATCGTGATCGGGCGCCCGATCCGGGACGCTGAACACCCGAGAGCTGTGGCACAGCGAATTCAGCGTCAGATCGCCGATTACTTTTCCTAGCTCCGCGCAGACGTCCCTCACGCTCCGCTTGGGTTACACTACGCCTTTACCCAAATATATCCCCGCCCCGAACGACTCGTCGTGAACATGCCCCTCAAGAACGACCGCCTGCTGCGCGCCCTGCTTGGCCATCCGGTCGATGTGACACCGATCTGGATCATGCGTCAGGCCGGTCGCTACCTGCCCGAATATCGCGCCACCCGCAAGCGTGCGGGGGATTTTCTGACCTTATGCAAGACCCCGGAACTGGCCTGCGAAGTCACGCTGCAACCACTGCAGCGGTTTCCACTGGATGCCGCGATCCTGTTCTCGGACATACTCACCATACCGGACGCCATGGGACTCGGTCTGACCATCAACGAGGGTGAGGGTCCGCGCTTTGCACGACCGGTAGGGAACGAGGCGGACATTGCGGCGTTGAAGGTTCCCGACCCACATACGGACCTGGGTTATGTGATGGACGCGGTGAGTCTGATCCGAAAAGAACTGAACGGCCGGGTGCCCCTCATCGGTTTCTCCGGCAGCCCCTGGACGCTGGCCACCTACATGATCGAGGGCAGGGGCAGCAAGGAGTTCAGCAAGGCCAAGAAGCTGATGTTCGACGAGCCGCTGGTCATGCACCGGCTGCTGGAGACCGTTACCGAATCGGTAATCACTTACCTTAATGCGCAGATCGAGGCTGGCGCCCAGGCCATTATGGTCTTCGATACCTGGGGAGGCGTGCTGACGCCGCGCGATTACCGCGCGTTTTCCCTGCATTACATGGAACAAATCGTGGCGAGCCTGCGGGACGAGGCCGAGGGAGTCGCAGTGCCCGTGGTTTTATTCACCAAGGGCGGAGGGCAGTGGCTGGAGGACATCTCCCGGACCGGCTGTGACGCTATCGGCCTGGACTGGACCACCGATATCGGCGAGGCCCGCGCCCGGGTCGGGCGCGATGTGGCTTTGCAGGGCAATCTTGACCCCAATGTGCTTTATGCATCACCGGAACGAATACGCGAGGAAGTCGCCCTGGTGCTGGACAGTTTCGGACCCGGCAGCGGCCACGTGTTCAATCTGGGTCACGGCATCCACCCTGCTATCGATCCGGACCACGTGGCGGAGCTGGTCGATGCCGTGCACGAGATCAGCCGCCCCTATCACTCCGCAGCCAGCGACTCCGGTTGACTCGACTTTCGATGACGATGCGGTCTTAGGTATGCGTCAGGCGGCCGAGTTACCCCCGGTCGGCCCGAAACACTCGCGCAGGAAATCGGCGAACACCCGGCACGCGTCCGTCCCTGTGAACAGGCCCGCCAGCTTCCCATGGCGGGTGATCAACACGGAGCCGACATGCCGCTCGGCCATGGTCGCCAACACGTTGATCAGGGGTTCGTGAAGATCCACCACGTAGACGTCCCGAACGCAGGCATCCACCACCGTCAGTTCACCTTGCATGCCTGCGCCCATCGCCATTTCCCGCACCCGGTGAATGTCACGGTCGCTCAGCACTCCGACCAACTCGCCGCCATCGACAACCGGCAGGTGATGTATGTCATGATCGGCCATCATCTGCTGCGCGTGCTCGAGGGAGTCGTCGACGCTCGCGTGGTGCGGGAACGCGGTCATGACGCTTTTCACGGTGGGGGCCTTCTTCATGGTCAATCTCGTACCGTTACCCGCCATCATACCTCATGCGATCAATGGTATGACCGAATTCCCGGGATGTCCGGACGCAACCATTACAGCATGACGGCGGGCCCCGATCGTCCGAGGGCTGAGCATTTACTCGCGCGCTCTGGCCCGATGGGGTAGCCACGCTGATAGCGCGCGAAGCTCCGCGCGCAGCGGCGACGCACTGTATTGCCCGTGACTACACAATCGTTTCCCACCGCTGCTTTATCACCAGATGATAGCCTTTGTCTTTTCTAACCCGCGGTGACGATCCGCGCGGCGATACAGGACTCAACGGCGCTGTCCCCGCATCGCGACGCCACGGCTGTGGATGCGCCAGGAGTCCGCCACGTGCCTCCATTTGGCGAAAACTCTCGACCGGCCGCCCGAAGCCGTTGACAGCTCAGATGCGTCGATTCCCCGATACCTTGATACAAATGTAAATGATTATCATTTGTCACCGACCCCATTTTATTTCCATTTTATTTTTTGAATAGGATTGCCGCGACCTCCGCGAATCGGGAAACGAAATGGGCCGTTATGCCGGCCGTCACCGCATCCGGGAGTTCGGAATAGTCGCCGCGGTTGGCCTCCGGCATGATGACCACCCTGATCCCGGTGCGCTTGGCCGCCAGCACCTTCTCCTTTATCCCACCCACCGGCAGCACCCGCCCGGTGAGGGTAAGCTCGCCGGTCATGGCCATGTTGCGCACCATGCGTCGGTTTCGGGCCAGCGACAACAGTGCGCTGGCCATGGTGATGCCGGCGCTGGGGCCGTCCTTGGGGGTCGCGCCCGCGGGTACGTGCAGATGGATGAACGACTTGTCGAAAAACTCCGCTTTGGCCCCGAAGCGAGCGGCGTTGGCGGCGACATAGCTGTAGGCGATCTCCGCGGACTCCTTCATCACATCACCCAGCTGGCCGGTCAGTTTGAAACCTCGGCTGGCGGCATGGATGCGGGTGGCTTCCACGCTCAGCGTGGCGCCGCCCATGGGGGTCCATGCCAGGCCGGTTATCACGCCCACGCCTGCGATGCGTTTTTCCCTGGGAAAAGCCGCCTGGCCGAGGTAGGACTCTACATCCCTTGCCCGCACCCGCACCCGCTCTTCCCCGCCACGCAGGATCTTCATCACCGCCTTGCGGACGATCTTGCCGAGCAGGTTCTCCAGTTTCCGCACTCCCGCTTCCCGGGCATAGTCTTCGATGATCTTTCTCAAGGCGCCCTGGTCGATGCGCAGCTGGCCGCGCTTCATTCCGGCGCGCCGAGTCAGGCGCGGCAGCAGGTGCTTTCGTGCGATCTCTAGTTTTTCGCTGGCGAGATAACCCGACAGCCGGATCAACTCCATTCGATCGAGCAAGGGACTCGGTATGGAGTCCAACTGGTTGGCAGTGCAGATGAACAGCACCTTGGACAGGTCGAATCGGGTATCCAGGTAATGGTCCAGGAACTCCTGGTTCTGCTCGGGATCGAGCACCTCCAGCAGCGCCGAGCCGGGGTCGCCATGGAACGACGCGCCGATCTTGTCCACCTCGTCCAGCATGATCACCGGATTGGCGCTGCCGGTCTCCTTGATCGCCTGGATGAACTTACCGGGCATAGCGCCAATGTACGTACGGCGGTGGCCCTTGATCTCCGCCTCATCGCGCATGCCACCCAGCGAAAATCTGTAGAACTTGCGGTCCAGGGCAGCCGCGATTGAACGCCCCAGGGAGGTCTTGCCGACGCCCGGCGGTCCCACGAAAAGCAGGATCGAGCCGGCGATCTCACCTTTCATCTTGCCGACCCCCAGGAATTCCAGTATGCGTTCCTTGACGTCCTGCAGGGCCTCGTGATCACGGTCCAGGATCCCGGCAGCATGCTCCAGGTCCAGATTGTCCTGGGTGTACTTGTTCCACGGCAGGCTGGTAAGCCAGTCCAGGTAGTTTCGGGTCACGGTGTATTCTGGTGAGCCGGTCTCCAGCACCGACATCTTCTGCAGCTCCTCGTCGAGCCGTTTCTGCGCAGACTCCGGTATTTCCAGCTCCTCGATGCGTTTCTTGAACCTGTCCAACTCCGCCGTGCGATCGTCCTTGTAGATGCCGAGTTCCTTCTGGATGAACTTCAACTGTTCACGCAGGAACATATCGCGCTGCCGCGCCTGCATCTCGCCTTCGACATGCTTCCTGATCTCCATCTGCGCCTTGGCGATCTCCAGCTCCCGCTTCAGCAGCACCAGAACCTTCTCCAGACGCGGCCGCAGTTCTATGGTTTCCAGCACCTGCTGCAGCTCCGGTGCGTCGGAGGTGGTCAGACTGGCCGCGAAATCCGCCAGGCGGGATGGATCGTCCGGTTGAAAATTCTGCATGAACAACTTCAACTCCTCGCCGTAGAGAGGATTGAGTGGCAGCAGTTCCTTGATGGTGTTGATGATGGCTGTCACATAGGCCTTGATCTCCGGCGACGCCGCGGCGCTTTTCTCCGGGAAGTAACGGACCCGCGCCCGGTAGGGACGGTCCCGGGAGAGCCAGTCGGCGATGCGAAAACGCTGTTCGCCCGCCACTACGACGTGGAACTTGTCCTCTACCTTGTCGACCTGATGCACCCGGCACGCCGTGCCCATACGATTGAAGTCTTCCCAGGTCAACTCATCGAGGTCTTTCTTGTCGGTATACACGATGCCGATCACGTTGTGCTGCGACTGACGCATGGCGTCCATGGTCGATGACCAGCGATCGGTGGACAACAGCACCGGCATGACCTGGCCGGGGAAGAACGGCCGCGCCGGGTTTGGCAGCAGCACTATGGTGCCCGGCAGCACATCGGCGGCACGCGCGATCTCGGTGCCGCGAGCGGGCTCCTGGCTGAGAGTCTCTACGGTGTCGATATTATCGGGCATGAACGTGATGGCGCGGCGGGCCTTTTTCCTGTGTTGAGGAAAAAATGCGGCCTGGCGACCCGATATCAAGGTCCGCGGACCGGAATGCCCCGGCACCGCATTGCGATGAAAGCATTTCGTGGCGGATGCGGTCTAATAGGGTATGCGCCATCCCAGCATGGATACCCGGCTGCGCCGCCGAGTCCGCGTCGTCCTGTATGCGGCGGTCGCCGCACTGCTGATGCTGCCGTTGCTCCCCGACGCGCTCCCGTCACCGGTTGACAACGGCTTCGACCTCAGCAATTCGCTGGTCCCGAGGGCGGAGATCCGCCACGGCGGACCGCCGAGGGACGGCATACCGGCCATCGACGAACCACATTTCGTGGTCGCAGACGAGGCGACGTTCCTGCGTGACGAAGAGCGGGTGCTGGGCATGGTACGTAACGGCATCGCCAAGGCCTATCCGATCCGCATCCTCAATTATCACGAGATCGTCAATGATCGCTTCGGCGACGAGGCGGTGGTGGTGAGTTTCTGTCCCTTGTGCGGGACCGGTATGGGTTTCTCCGCGAATGTCGCCGGGCGGGCCCGCAGTTTCGGGGTATCCGGCCTGCTTTACAACAGCGACGTGCTGCTCTACGACCGGGAGAGCGAATCGCTCTGGTCACAGATCATGAAGAAAGCCGTGACCGGCCCGCTGCGGGGTGCCAAGCTGGACCATTTGCCGCTGACGCACACCACCTGGCGAGATTGGCGCGGACAGCACGCCGATACCTTGGTGTTGTCAACCGATACCGGTCATCGCCGGGACTATTCCCGGACCCCCTACGCCGGTTACGAGACCAGCGCGGACATCTATTTCCCGGTGGGCAAGGTGGATCGGCGTTATCATCCCAAGGAACTGGTCATCGCGTTGAATCTCAACGGCGCTGCGAAGGTCTATCCCTTTGCCGAGTTGTCACGCACTGACGGCGCCATATCCGACGTCCTCGGCGGCGATGCGATCCGGGTCGAGTTCGACGTCCGCAACCGCACGGGTCGTATCCTCGACGCCGCAGGGCGCGAGCTTCCCAGCGTGATCGCCTACTGGTTCGCCTGGATTGCCTTCCATCCAGAAAGCGAGGTCTACGTCAGCCGCTGACCCGACTACAGGGACATCTCCAGATCGGTGATGATGGCCTGCAGCCCCGCGCGCGCGCACTCTTCGTCCGTTTCGCCAGTCGGCGCCCCGCTGACTCCGATGCCGCCAATAATGGTGCTACCCGGGCTGATCGGCACCGCGCCCGGATAGAGAATCAAGCCGTCGACCTTGCCCGGTGCGAAAGGCGAGTCGAACCGGCCTTTGAGGGCCGAGGTTTCGCTGTTGAAGTTCATCGCCGTATAGGCCTTCTGCTCGCTGATCGCGATGGTCACCGGCATCGCCAGCGTGTCCCGCAGCACGACCTGCGGATGACCGCCCCGGTCTACCACCGTTACCGCTACATTGAGGCCCTTTTTGCGGCAGGCATCCATGGCAGCTTGGGCAGCCTTGTATGCCATCTCAACGCTGAGCCGTTGGATCGGAATGGTAAGGGGTTGCTCGTCAGCCACCGCCACGGCGCCGTGCAGGCACAGCGCGGCGATGTTGCAACCGAGTAACAGCTTGCGCATGATTGTCCCTCCCGTGACGGTTGATTGACCTGTGCAAGTTTATAAGCCGGATCACGGCCGTCGCTACTGTCTAGAATGGATAGCGCGCTGTGCGCGAAGGGGACCGGGGTTGGATATCGACGAGTTTTTCAGGCGCCTGTGGCAGGACTATGTTGCCGTCACACCCCAGGCGCAGCGCATTCATGAGTTGTTCACCACCAGCGGAGAGCGGGTAGTCAATGACCATGTTGCCTTTCGCACCTTCGACCACCCGGGCATCGACATCCACGCCCTGGAACCCGCCCTGCTGGAACTGGGCTACCGGCGCCTGGAGCCTTATACATTCACGGAGAAGAAGCTTCGCGCGTGGAGTTACCGCCATCCGGACGCGGATCAACCCAAGATCTTTTTCAGCGAACTGGATACCGCCGCCTTGTCCTCAACGGCCCAGCGCATCATTTCCACGCTGACGCGACAGCTCGATCTGCCGCACGACGCTGGTCCGGACCACTTCTGGGGCGGGCGCCCGTGGCCGGCGCCGCGCTGGGAAGACTACGCAACACTGCGCGCCGAAAGCGACTACGCCGCCTGGGTCGCGGCACTGGGGCTGCGCGCGAATCATTTCACTGTCAGCGTCAACCACCTGCGCCGCACCGCCGACATGGCCGCGGTGGTCGGGCTGCTCAAACGACATGGCTTCACGCTGAACCGGCAGGGAGGAGAAATCAAGGGCTCTCCGGCGCAGCGTCTGGAACAGGCCGCCACGGTCGCCGACCGCATGCCGGTGACATTCGCCGACAACGAGGTCCATGCCACCCCGACCTGTTACTATGAGTTCGCCAGGCGCTACCCGCTGCCCGGTGGCGAACTCTACCAGGGCTTCGTGGCCGCTAACGCGGACAAGCTGTTCCACTCCACCGACCTGGCTGACTGACCCGGGTCGCCGACCACGTCACTACCAGCGCCCCTTCCGATGACCGCCATAGCGATGCGCGTGGTGTCTCGGAGGTCCATAGTGGTGTCCCTTTCTATAAGTCCTGTGGCCCCACCCATGTTTACGACCCCAACCATGTTTTTGGCCCCAGCCATGCTTATGTCCCCACTTGTGCCTTTGGTGACCACGTGGCCGGTAGTAAGCATGCGGACGGAAATGGCCATAGGGCTCGTAGTAGCCAACCGGCGGTCCATAAACGTGTGGCGTATAGTAGCCGGGACCGCTGTTGTAACCGAACTGGAAGGAGAAGTAGCTCTTGCCGTACCCACCCGCCGACACCGGGGCCGATACCATCACCACCGCCGTCGTAGTGGCAAGGACGAGCCAGATTTTGAATTTAGGTGCTGCCATCACAGGTCCTCCACTGTTTTCTCGATTGACAGCTTACTCCGGCCTTCCTGAACCGGCGCTGAACACCCAAAAACCACGCAAAAAGAGCAGCTTGATCGTTCACATACCGTCGACAGGCGATCTTGTGAGATGATGTATTGATCACCGCAGTGCTTAACCCGTATGAAGACCACGAAACGACGATTTCTCAGCCGTATTGCCGTTTTCGGCCTGGCCCTGCTGGCACTGCCGGCAGCGGGCGCCGCGGGTGCCGACAGCCTTGGCCAGGATACGCTGGAGACGCTGGACAACGGGCTCAGCGAGACCTTTGCACGCCCCATGCGAGGTCAGATACTGTATCAGGATCAGCAGAGCGTGGTGTTGACGATAGGGATCAAATATACGCTCGCGGCGGCGGATCGGGGCGCGGACTGGGCTGACAAGCTCACCCGCCTGCTCCGGAACATGGGGGCCGCGCAGGTCCAGGCGTCTGACAGCGAGGTCCGCGCAGAGAAGCTGCCTATCGCCGACCGGCAGGCGGTGGCCACCCATTTCAACGCCACCTCCGATGCCCTGGAAGTGGTGGTGATCTTTCTCGAGCCCTAGCGTTGGCGAGGGTCCTGGTTGGGCGTCACAGTCAGGTGTTGACAGTAGCAGGTGGTTCGACAAGCGCTCTCTGGTTCCGAACTGACCCAAAGATTTCAACTGTCCTCAGTGTCTGGTAAGGACACCTAACCATACATTTATGGTTGTTGACTTTTCGTCTCCGAACGACCCGACCTTCGACCGCGAGAAAACTTGCGTTTTGAAGGTCCGCTTTCCCGACGTATCTGTAATACCGTACCACCACACTGGCTGCACGTTTCGATATCGATAACGGCATTTCAAACGCTGAGCCAAGTCATGGCAGCATGTCGCTCCGATGCCGTTTTGTTCTGACACCGCCCGCTCCGGCGTTCACCTTGGTGCGCTTCCTCGCCGCCGCGATCGAGCGGCGGGCGCTCTCGAGGGCGAGCTTCGCCGCCTCGGGAGGGCGCACGACGCAGTAGGGGTTGTCGTCTCGCACCGCCCGGCAGGTGGCGGTGGCGTTGTCCTGCTTCAGGCCGGTGACGGCGAGCTGGTAGACGGCGTCGCGGGCGACGCGCGGGATCAGCAGCGGGCGCCCGCCCCGGAGGGTGGCGCGGTGGTCGCGGATGAATCGGCGCACCGCGCGCATCGCCAAGGTGCGCTCGACCTCGATGCCGAACTCGAGGCTCCAGCCCGACACCCAGCCGTACGCCCGCCCCACGACGCGCCCGCCGCCGACGTCGATGCACTGCTCGGCGATGAAGCTGCGATTGGGAGCGCCCTTGGGATCGGGCGCGTTCGCGAGCGCATCGAGACTCGGCGCGACGGGGGTGGCCTGGGCGCGCGCGTAGGCGGCGTCGAATAGCCGCACCATGCGCCCATCGCGGCGCACCGCCGTGCGCGCCCCGAGCACGACACCCATCAGGCGCCGCCCGTCGCGGGCGGCGGAGGCGGCCAAGTTGTAGCCGGCCCGGCAGGTGAATCCAGTCTTGAGCCCGTCGCTGCCGCGGTAGCCGCGCACGAAATTGTTGTGGCCCTCGTAGCGCCGCCCGCGGTAGTCGAAGTGGGTCTTGGCGAAGAGGTGGAAGTGGGCGGGGAAGTCCCGGCGCAGGGCGCGGGCGAGCACCGCGATATCGCGGGCGGTCGTGACCTGGGCCGGATCGGGCAGCCCGCTCGCGTTGCGAAACGTGGTGCGACTCATGCCGAGCGCGCGCGCCTTCTCGCTCATCCGCGCCGCGAAGCGCGTCTCATCGCCGGCGACGGCGTCGGCCGCGACCACGGCGGCGTCGTTCGCCGAGAGCACGATGATGGCGAGGAGCACCTGGTCGAGGCGGATCCGCGTCCCCGCCGCGAGGCCGAGCTTCTTCGGCTCCTGGCGCGCCGCGTTCTTGCTCACCACGACCTCCTGGTCGAAAGCGAGACGCCCGGCATCTATCGTCTCCAGCACGAGGTAGACCGTCATCAGCTTCGTGAGAGAGGCGGGGTAGCTCGGCCGGTTGGCGTGCTCGGCGAACAGCACCGTGCCCTGGTCGGGATCGAAGATGAGGGCGGCGCGCTGGGCCGGCGCGCCGGGGGCGTGCGCGAGCGCTGCGAGCAGGGTGACCGCGGCAGCGATATCGCGTCCCGGCCTCATCCCGCCCCGGGCTGGGGCGCCGGCGCGCCCGATCTTATTAACCTGAATTGTTACTTGGGCTTGTGCCGAACAAACGGGGAGAAGAAAAATGAGCAAGCTGGTTAGAAGGGGTGCGCGTAATTTCATGGTGTGTTCACCGAACTTTCTCCTGTCCCTGTCCTGGTCCAGCGAAAGTTCATGCCCAAGTTTTGCCCAGGGAAGTCGACTGCAAAACTCGACTTTCGCAACCCAGAGGCTGCAAGAGTCAGTGCATTCTCCAGCGTCGGGACACAACGCAAGCCCAATCTTGCAATCGACGCGAACAGGCACTCACCATCCTGCGAAGTACCTAAGCGAGTAGGCTATGCTGCACGTCTCAGAGCGACAACTGGCAAGTGCTTCCGCCCCCAATGATAACGCACATCAAGCCGAATGCGACACATTTCACAGGCGCTGTCGATGAAGTTCGTGTGTACGACCGCGTTCTTAATGATTCCGAAATTAAGAGGTGTACGCGCATGGGGTCTATACATGCGAAGGCTTCGACCCGCCGGTGCACGCTGGTGCGGTCAAAGTAAAGAAGAATCGGGCCATACCGTTCAACGGATTACTGCGTGATGGCGATGGGAATCTCGTATTAGACCTCGAATCGGCTCCGGCCATTCAGGTTATGTACACTCCGATCGGCGGAAGCGCGGCCGACGTGACGGATCAAGCATTGCCCGTCGGTATGGGCACGGAAGGTAACCAGTTCGAGCTCACGCCCGAAGGAAAGTGGCAGTACAACCTGCTCACCAAGAACTTTACTGCAGAGGGTACTTATGAGGTGTCCATGGTGTCCACCGATCAACGCATCATTAGCCCTTGCATCGCCAGCTTCGTGATCGAGTAGGTCTAGGTTCGAACAATTTGGCATAACTGGAGCCCCCGAGGTTGCGACCCGGGGGCTTCTATTTGGCAGCCGGGTGGCCCGAAAAGGCCGTTAAGGCTGCAAAGGCGCGGGCAGTGTTCCGCGCCTATCTTATTGCCCATGCGAGAACCCACCCGCGCCGGTGTAGACAATCCGAATCGAGCAGTTTCGGGAATCGCAGGGTTCGCACCGCAGCCCCGACTGGATACGGTTCAGGGTTGTGTCCGAACCGTACTTCTCCCTCAGCCACCAGAACGGCAATCCCTTGGAGTGGTGACATTCGTCGCAGAAGACATACAGCGTGAACTTATCGCTGTCGAAGTCGCCTATCCGGTTCATGGCGTGTTACCAAATCTTAATGCAATGAGTCGTTCGCAGCCTAGTCAGTAGTTGGTATCCTTCATCGAAAGCAACGGACGTTCATAAATCTGCAACTTCTCGTTACGGCCAACTTCGGCCGTTGAATGGACGTAGTCCCAACGTCCGCGCGAATCGATGAGCAGAATACTCTTAACGAGATGTGTCACCGTGCCGGGAAGAGCGTTTCGTGCCTGATCATGTCAGAACGACAATCTTTCCGCCCGCGCGGTTTTCTTCCATGCACGCATGCGCCTCGACGATCTGATCAAGAAAGAACACCTGCCCAATCTGCGGACGTAGCTTCCCTTTCTCGATTTGTTGTACTAGGTCTTGCAGAGGGGTGCGTATAAAATCGTCCGCGCCGCCTGCGTATGTGGTCAGACTGACGGCAGTCGGAATTGCGCCCATGGGGCTGAATTCCTGAAACGACCATTGATCACCAACCATTCCTGTCATGCAGACGATACCCTTCGCTTTGGTGCTGCGCAGAGAATCTATGAGGGTTGTCGTACCAACCAGCTCCAACGCCTTGTTAACGCCGCACGGGAAAACTTCCTTCACCTGATCGGCAATATCTCCAGTATCAATAAATACCTGGTCGGCCCCATTCACCCTTAGAAGTTTCTCACGCTCGGGCTTGCGAGTGGTTGCCGCAACGGGCGCGCCGTGATTCTTAGCGATGGCGGCGGCTGCCAGCCCCACCGACGTTGTGCCGCCACGGATGAGAAGGCGATCGCTTTCCTCTAGCCGTAAGGATTTGAACAGTGACCCCCATGCCGTTTGTAGCATTTCCGGGATCGCGCCGAGCGTCTCCCACGGCAGCTTGGTTTCAAGCTTCTGCACTTGGGTGGCAGGCACGCAGGTGTATTGCGCATAACTGCCGTCAAAGGCTCGACCCATCCCGCCCATGGCAGTTGCCACGATGTCGCCATGCTCAAACTCGCCACTCGGTGCGGCTTCGACCAAGCCCACAGCTTCAATGCCGAGCACGCGCGGAAATTGTACGGCCGAAGTCGGGGAATGCCCCTGTCGCGTAAACAGCTCGGAACGGTTAAGGCCAAAAGCTTTGACTTGAATCAGCACGTGTCCGTTCTGTGGCTTGGGAACCGGGAGGTCCTCAATCTTGAGAACCTCCGGTCCACCAGCTTCGTGAACCACAGCGGCTTTCATGGTGTTGCTCATATATACGCCCCTTTTCGCGCTGCTAGAAACTGATCGAAACTGAAATCCGGCGCGCCGACCTTGGCAAGCAGTAAAAATCCACCCGCCATCGCAACGTTCTTCAGGAACACGATCTGCTGGATTTGATCGCCGAAGTCGGCGTGAAAAATCACGGCAGAAACCAACGAAAAACCAGCCAGTAGAAGCGCGATAATCCATGTCTTGAAGCCAACGAGCAGCGCCAGACCTGCACCAACTTCAAAGACGATGGTTGGGGTTAAAAGCATGCCCGGCAAGCCGAACATTTCCATGTAGCCTTGGGTTGCTTGATAGGCCCCGATCTTACCGACGCCAGAGAGGATGAAAATGATCGCCATAAACGCACGCGCCGGGGCATCAACGAACTTAGTGAATTGATCAAACACGATGCCCTCCCTACTGGCGTGGTGGGTTAGTGGTTGAAAAGATGTACCGCGCGATCTTCCAGTTCCCGTTGTCCTGCTTCTGAAAGACGAACAACTCTTGATTGGCTTCCGGCCCTTTGTCGCCGGTCGCATTAATGGTCACAAACCCTTTCGAGCGTGTACGAGCGAAAGCCCAGTCTGGAGAGACTTGCTGGACTTCATCGACGGTGAACTCGATATCGAGCGCAATGGCTTGGAACACGCCATCATAGGCAGCGCGCACGGCCTCGTTACCAACGTTCGGCGCGCTGTGCTGAGGCATGAACACACCGTCATCCGCGTAAAGTCTCATCACACTGTCCACGTCCGAAGCATTTAGCGCCGTCTCGTAGTTCGATAGAACCGCTTCGATCTTCGTACGGTCGGCATGATGATCCGCGGCCGCAATCCCTGCGGACAGGGTGAGTGCCGCGGCAGCGGTAATCAATGGTTTAGTCAGTGTTTTCATGGTCTTTCTCCTTTGTTTAAGACGTTTTCACTACACACTGCCAATATATTGTGTTTTCAAATATGAGATTAGATGGTATTTTCAAAAATCATTTTCTCAAATACAAGAATATACTTGGCCGACCTAAATGCACTGCTGATCTTTGCCAAAGTCGTTGACGCCACGAGCTTTTCCGAAGCGGCGCGGCGATTGGGCATGCCGATCTCTACTGTCAGTCGGAAAGTCGCGGAATTAGAAGACCAGCTTGGCGTACGATTGTTGGAACGTTCCACCCGGCAACTGCGGCTCACCGACGTAGGAGCCGAAGTCCTCGAACACGCCCAGAAAAGTGTGGAAGTCAACGAAGCCGTCGAAAGCGTGGTATCGAACCAGCTCACAGACGTCAAAGGCACTCTTCGCCTCTCTGCCCCGCCTAGCATTTCCGATAGCGTGCTCGCGCCGTTGGTCATTGCCTTTCAGGCGTCTTACCCACAAGTGCAAATTCACATTCTGGTCACAGATCGTTTTGTCGATCTCATTGCCGAGGGAATCGATTTGGTGTTTCGTGTCGGCCCGCTAGACGACTCCAGTCTCATCGCACGAAAGGTCTTGCGCTACCGTCACCAGCTGGTCTCCAGCCCAGGCTATCTCGCGAGCCACAAAGCCCCAGCAAAGCCAAAAGACTTGCTCGATCACCGACTTCTGGCGTTTTCGTTCTGGACGCCCCAAAACTCATGGACGTTGGTTAAGCGCGACCGGAAAGAAACGATCACTTTCCAGCCCTATCTGGCGATGAACGATTACCTAGGGCTTGCAAAAGCGCTTGTCTCAGGCGCGGGCATTGGTGATCTACCGCCGATCGTATGTCCTGAGCATTTGGCATCAGGGGCGCTTGTAGAGGTGATGCCGCAATGGCGATTTCGTACGGTCGACGTATCCGTGGTTCATCTGAGCAACAGGCACATTCCGCGCGCGGTACGATTATTCAAAGAGTTTTCCGGGCAGATAGCTACAACACTATTCAAGGCGTTGCCGAACTAACCTGAGTAACCGTTTCGGGTCGGGTCCAGCCTATTTGGCCGATGCTGATATTCCCTGTCCTCGACTGGCGGCTGTTCCCGCCATAGCGGCCAGAGCAAATAGGCATCGGGCGGGTAGATTTCGGTTCATTCCGTGAGTCAGGACCCGGCCATTAGCGGCTGTTGGAGTCGATCAGAAATTGTTGTTTTGACCGTCCGGCGTACGCTTCATTGCCGTCGTTCATAATTCTGCAACAATGGGTTCACATCAAGCTTGAACCGTACTTCAAATATTCAACCCTTACTACTGGTAGCTAAAATTGACTATTCTTTTTGCTTTTATACATTAACTTATCTGCCTGATATATAAGTTCACTAATGGAGCACGAGCGTTCAGGATCGTAGATTGCTATTCCATTAGTCACCGATAACTCATAATTGCGAGTACCGTGTTTATTATGTTTTCTTATATTCTCCTGCAGGTGATCAATAATTATATTACCAGTAGATGGATCATGTAGTTCCGTTAAGAGCACAGCAAATTCATCTCCTCCTATACGGGCCATTATATCTGATTCACGAAAAGTGTTTTTGAATATATTTGCAATATCCTCTAAAGCTTGATCGCCTGCCTCATGTCCTAGTTCATCATTTATTATTTTTAGGTCATCCAAGTCTAAGTAAATAAGAGCCATTGCTCTCTTATTACGAGTTGCTAATTTACACTGCTGATCGGCAAGAGTAAAAAATCCACGCCTGTTTAGAAGTCCTGTTAGATCATCAGTTATTGCAGCTTCTCTCAGTTTATCTTCCATTCTCTTGCGGTCTGTGATGTCTCTGTCTATTCCTCGATAACCCCTTAATGTTCCGTCGACATCGAAAAACGGGGTGCCGCTTGTTTCAAGTATTACCAGATCGCCGCGTTTGTGAATGTTTGCGTTTTCAAGTTCTTTGAACGGTTTTTGCGATGCAGTAATGGAACTAAATATTTCTGCAACACGTTTTGCCTCTTCTGGGGTCATAAAATCAAAGGGCGTTTTTCCAATCACCTCTTCAGGTTTATATCCCAGGATGTCAAGCACTTTCGGACTGGCATAAGTGTAAACTGCTTTGTCATTCACTTCCCATATCCAGTCGCTTGTAGTTTCAACCAACGCTCGAAACCTGTCCCTACTCTCTGAAAGCGCTACATCTGCTTTCTTACGTTCGGTTATGTCGGTGAGAACAGACAAAAATCCTACAACACTTCCCTTGTTATCTCGCACGTAATTCCAGGCTACCTCTATATCCTTTTCCTTTCCGCTCTTTGTTAATATTGTTTGATGATACAGAGTCGGCATGGGCTGATCCTTCAGCAGTGTTTCTAGGTATCTCGGCAACTCATCACGCTGCTGACCAGGAACTAAAAAATCTGTAATCGACCTCCCTACAAGAGCTCCCTCCTCATACTCATATATTTCATGGTGGGCTTTATTAGCAAAGAGTATGATTCCGCAGATGTCTATCTTTTGAACTCCATGAGGATTACTTTCAACTAACGTGCGAAACTGCTGCTCACTTTCTCGAAGGGCTCGATCTGCCTTCGCGTGCTCTTTTTCTGACTTCTCCAATTGAACAATTCTTTGACGCATTTCAGCTAATTCTTCTATCAGAATTGCTTTTGTCTTATTGTTGTCCTTCATTTAATTCTTAGAGCCGTAAACACTAGTAACATTTATGAATTGTAAACTAAGATGATTTAGAATGTTTTCCATTGTCCATTAGAGGATGTTATCTCGCACTCTGGAATATGCTTCACAATCA
>CAMYNL010000006.1 GCA_947259705.1 uncultured Gammaproteobacteria bacterium
CGCCGGCGCCTCTACTTCGTGCCATTTACAGTGACGATCCCGCCCCAGGACCGCGACCCCGACCTGGCCGACAAGCTACGGGCTGAAATGGGGGGAATACTGGCCTGGGCCATTGAGGGGTGCCTGGATTGGCAACGCGAGGGACTGAATGCCCCGGAGGCGGTGCGGGCGGCGACTGCGGAGTACTTCCGCGATCAAGACCTGCTGCTGCAGTGGATCGAGGACTGCTGCGAAACCGGGCCGACCTGCTGGGAGGCGCCGCGCCTATTGTTCAACAGCTGGGCCGAATGGTGCCGCGACCGCCATGAGGATCCGAAAACCGAGAAATCATTTGCCGGGCGGCTGGACCGGGCGGGATTCCCCGGTGGCCGAGATCGTGCCCGCGGCGGGCGATACCGGCAGGGGGTCAAGCTACTGAATGAACAGCCATGACTACGCTGTGTCGGATGTGTCGGATTTTAGGTTATAGACGTGTACGCGCGCGCCATACGTACTATTAAGGGAAACCCGTCACACCCGACATGGCGGTGTTTTCGAAAAGATACATGGTAATTTGCGGCGTAGATTAGTGAGTGATCGGGAACCCATATTTCTCACGCCCGAGGAAATCCGGGTTTTGACGGGATATACTCGCAAGGCCGATCAGCGCCGGGAGCTGCAGGCCCTGGGGTTAAAGTTCCTGGTGAATCACACTGGGCGACCAGTGGTCCTGAGACTGGCGCTGGCTGAGCATTTCGGTGTGCGGGACGCTAGCCCATGCATGCCCGATCTCGAAGCTTTGGAGGAGTTGGAAAGTGGGAAGACGGCGTAAATCACACAAGCACTTGCCAGAGCGTGTATACCTGCGATCAGGTTCTTACTATTTCGTGGACTACTCAGGGAAGTGGCACAACGGACAACTGGCCGATTACGATTCCCAAGTCACCACGATGGCGGGTCTGATAGATCGTTACTTGCGGGAAGTGTCGCCTACGAAGGCGCAGAGCACATACAAGGACCACATCAAGCAAGCTAAGTATCTGCGGGCAGCATTCGGGAACTTGAGGCCGATCCAGATCAAGGCTCAGGGGGTGTATGCCTATCTTGATGCGCGGGGGAAGCGGAGCAGGGTGCAGGCGAATCGCGAACTTGCTCTGTTGAGTCATATCTTTAAATACGCCATCCGCTGGGGCGCAGCCGACCGCAACCCATGCATCGGTGTGGAGCGATTCAAGGAGATACCCAGGGACCGATATGTTGAGGATTGGGAGTACGCAGCATTCCGCGAGTTCGCTGGACCCCTAATCGCGGCTTACATGGATTTCAAATTTCTGACGGGCTTGCGCAAAGGCGACGTGCTGTCCTTGAAGATCGAGCACCTGAAAGAGAACGGCATCCACGCCCACATCTCGAAAACCAACAAAGACATCATCATCGAATGGACCGATGCGCTGCGGGAAGCGGTGGCAGCGATCAGGAGGTTACCCCGTCCAAGTAAGGTGACTGGGTTGTACCTGTTCTGTACCCGGCACGGCAGGCCCTACACCGTATCCGGCTTCAGTTCGATATGGCAGCGGAAGATGAGGGCCGCGATAGACCAGGGCGTGATCAAGGAGAGGTTCACTGACCACGACCTCCGTGCCAAGTCAGGAAGTGATACCGACCTCGAACATGCATCCACGTTACTGGCACATCTGGACGCTCGAACAACGAAGAGGCACTACAGGCGAAAAGTGCCCGTAGTGAGGCCCTTAAAGTAAAAAATATTGGAAAGAACGCCGTTTATTGGAAACCACAATGATTTTGTGGATTGTAAGTATTTGATTTTTGGTGGGCCCGGTAGGACTCGAACCTACGACCAAGGGATTATGAGTCCCCTGCTCTAACCAACTGAGCTACAGGCCCGTAAAAGACACGGGCGAGAGCCCACAGCCCCCGCCCGCATGCGCGAAAGTCGATCGAACTCTCTACGTCTCGAGAAAGCTTCGCAGGTGCTCTGACCGCGATGGATGGCGTAGTTTACGCAGCGCCTTGGCCTCGATCTGTCGGATGCGCTCGCGGGTGACGTCGAACTGTTTGCCCACTTCCTCGAGCGTGTGATCGGTGTTCATACCGATGCCGAAGCGCATGCGCAATACCTTGGCCTCCCTCGGCGTCAAGGTATCCAGGATGTCTTGGGTTGCCCCGGTCAGGCCGGACGAAGTGGCCGCCTCCATTGGGGCCAGCACATTCTTGTCCTCGATGAAGTCTCCGAGATGAGAATCTTCGTCGTCGCCGATGGGCGTCTCCATGGAAATGGGCTCCTTCGCGATCTTCAGCACTTTGCGGATTTTTTCCTCTGGCATCTCCATGCGTTCGGCCAGTTCCTCGGGCAGCGCCTCGCGACCCTTTTCCTGTAGGATCTGGCGCGAGATGCGATTGAGCTTGTTGATAGTTTCGATCATGTGCACCGGGATGCGGATGGTCCGCGCCTGGTCGGCTATAGAGCGAGTGATGGCCTGCCGGATCCACCAGGTGGCATAAGTTGAAAACTTGTATCCACGCCGGTACTCGAACTTATCCACTGCCTTCATCAGACCAATGTTGCCTTCCTGGATCAGGTCGAGGAACTGCAGACCGCGGTTCGTATACTTCTTGGCAATGGAGATAACGAGGCGCAGGTTGGCCTCCACCATTTCCTTCTTGGCCCGGCGCGCCTTGGCCTCGCCGATGGACATACGGCGGTTGACCTCTTTCAGTTCCGGAATCGGGATCCCCACGGACTTCTCCAGCTGTATGAGCTTGTCCTGGTTGGAAACGATCTCCTCGCGCCGCGCCTCCAGCACGTCACGGTGTGTGTCCGCAACCTCCAGCAGTTTCTCGTACAGCTGGGGCTTGGTCTCGTTGCCCACGAAGACCTTGATAAATGTCTTGCGCGGCATGCGCGCTTCCTTCACGCAGATGTCCATAATGGCCTTTTCGCGGGCGCGCGCATTCTCCACCAGGGAACGGACCTGGTCCCACAATGCGTCCACCTGCTTGGGGACGAACTTGATCTCCATCACGTCACGGGTCAGCTTCGTCTGAAGCTTCTTGGCGCGGTCGCTGCCGATACCATGGCGATCGAGTGCCCGCTTCATACTGTCGTAGTTTCTGCGAATAGCGCGGAAGCGCTCTTGAGCTTCCTCCGGGTCGGGACCAAGATCCACTTCCTCTGTGGATTCCGAGTTGTCGTCATTGTCGGCGCTGGCCTGCTTTGGTTCCGGTATGGGTTCATCCACAGCGTTGGGATCGATGAATTCCACCAGCAGGTCTGTCAATCGCATCTCACTGTTGTCGATCATTTCGGCCATGCGCAGGATTTCGGCAATGGTGATGGGGCAGGAAGCCACCGCCTCGGTGCATTGCCGAATACCATCCTCGATGCGCTTGGCGAGCTGAATCTCGTCCTTGCGGGTGAGCAGGTCCACCGTTCCCATTTCCCGCATGTACATGCGCACAGGATCGGTCGTGCGGCCGAACTCGCTCTCGACGGCGGTAGTAAGCGCCGCCTCGGTATCGTCGTCGTCGGTGGTGGTGTCTTCCTTGAGGAGCAGGCTGTCCGGGTCGGGTGCCTTGTCGTAGACCAGGATGCCCATGTCGTTGATCATGTTGACCACGGCCTCGATCTGGTCCGTGTCGTGCATGTCCTCGGGCAGATGGTCGTTGATCTCCCTGTAGGTGAGAAAACCCTGCTCCTTGCCCTTAAGGATGAGCTTCTTCAGCTCTGACTGTTTACTTTCTGAATCCGCGATGATTGACACCCTGGGTCCGCCTCAATACAAAAATAAAATAACTTTTAAGTATAACCTAACAGTCGGTAATCGCCTATCGGGAGGTCTGAAACAGCCCCACGACCGATAAGCGCCGGGGCCGGGGTCGGCCTCCGTGGTGTTGCGGATCGGGCAGGGTGCGACCGTCGGGGGTCGGCGAAGTGTTCCCCTTATATGGACGCGATCCGGGCTTTTTTCAAGCTGTATGTTGCCGACCGGGTCCTTTGGCATGACGTTTGAGCAACCCGGGCAGGCGGCTTTTTTCGTCCGCCGACAGGGTGCCGTCCTTGGCCTTGTCCAGCAATTCGTCGAGTTCGCGGGACTCCCGGGCAAAGCGCAGCTTGGCGAGCTGTGCCTGGAACTCCTGCTGGATCCCTTCGTCGGGGATCAATTGTTCCGCGCGCGCCAGCTCGGAGAGACGTTTAAAATAGCGCCCCCCCCGAAAGCGCTCCAGGATCGCTGCGGTATTGAGACCCGGGTGTTCCCTGACCAGATGCACGATGTCGCGCAGCACGTCGCTGCCGGGCACCGAACCATCCGCCAGCCCGTCAACGTCACCGGCGATCCTGGCCAGATAGGGGTGCTGAACTAGCAGACCGAGCGCCACGCCAATGGTGCTCTTCGGTGGCGGGGCTTGCGCTGCGCGGCGTATCGTCTGCACGGGGCGGTGGCCAATCGACCGTGGCAGGGTGCCAGCCAAGGTGGCGCGATCGGTGCGCGCCAGGGTGGCAAGCCGGTCCACTATCAACTCGCGCAGCAGGCCCTCGGGTATCCGCTTCAGCAGGGGTCTGGCAAGTTCCACCAGCCGGGCGCGCCCGTCCAGCCGCGACAGGTCTACCCGCTCGGTGAGGGTGCGCAGCAGGTAGTCGGGCAAGGGGACGGCCCCCTGGATACGCTGTTCAAAGCCCTCGGCGCCCTCGGCCCGTACCAGGGAGTCGGGGTCCTGTCCTTCGGGAAGGAACAGGAAACTGGCCTGGCGGCCGTCCTGCAGCACGCCCAGCGCGGTTTCCATTGCCCGAGCGGCGGCGGCAAGGCCGGCACGATCGCCGTCAAAGCAGAACACTACCTCGGCGCAGTGACGATACACCCTTTGCATGTGGGCCGTGGTGGTGGCGGTGCCCAGGGTGGCGACGGCATAGTCGATACCGAACTGAGCCAGTGCGACGACGTCCATGTAGCCCTCCACGACCAGCGCCGTCTGCTGCTCCTTGATGGCGCCGCGGGCGGCGTACAGGCCGTACAGTTCGGCACCCTTGTGGAACACCGGGGTCTCCGGTGAGTTCAGGTATTTGGGCTCGCCACTGTCCAGGATGCGACCGCCGAAAGCGACGACACGGCCGCGGTGGTCCTGGATGGGAAACATGATCCGGTGCCGGAAGCGGTCGTAGTAACCACCGCCCTCCTTGCGAGTAAGCAGTCCCGCCTTCTCCATCAACCGGCAATCGCCGTCATTTTTTCCCAGCGCATGGCGCAGGTTGTCCCACCCCGCCGGCGCATAACCGAGGCCGAAGCGGGCGGCGATCTCACCGCTGACGCCGCGGCCCTTGAGGTACCGCACTGCCTCCTCGGCATCCGCATGGCGCCGCAACTGTTCGCGGTAATAGCGATCGGCGCGTTCCAGCATGCCCAGCAGGTCGGCGCTCTGATCCGGTTGCCGGCTGCCGGGTTGGTCATCTCGCGGTACCTCAATGCCCACTCGGCTGGCCAGGTGCTCCACCGCCTCGACGAAATCCATGTGCTCGAAGTCCATCAGGAAACCCAGCGCGGTACCGTGCGCCCCGCAGCCGAAACAGTGATAGAACTGTTTGCTCGGGCTGACGGTAAAGGAGGGGGTGCGTTCGTCATGGAAAGGGCAGCAGGCCTTGTATTCCTTGCCGGCCTTCTTGAGCGGCACGCGGCCATCGATCAGGTCGACGATATCGACGCGGGAGAGCAGCTCATCAATGAACGCATGGGGGATCTTGCCTGCCATGAATGGATTGTATCAGCGCCACGCGGGCGCCGGTGGTGGGCGGTCGCCGCAGCGGCAGACGGGCGCTGCGGCGCTCAGCCCTGCAGCCTGGCCTTGACCCGGGCGCTGACCTGGGCCATGTCCGCGCGGCCCTGGAGTTTCGGCTTCAGCAGCGCCATTACCTTACCCATGTCCCGGATGCTGTCGGCGCCGGACTCACCGATGGCTGCCGTGATCAGCTCGTCGACGGCGTGGTCATCGAGTTGTGCCGGCAGGTAACCCTGCAGCACGGCAAGGTTGTGTCGCTCCTTATCGGCGAGGTCTTCACGGTTCCCGGCGACGAACTGGCCGATGGCATCCTGGCACTGTTTGATCTGTTTCTGGATCACCGCCAGCACGCCGTCATCATCGAGTGCGACCTGATCGTCCACCTCGCGGCGCTGGATAGCCGCGCGCAACATTCGTATAGCCTCCAGGCGCAATTGTTCCTTGGCGCGCATGGCCGCCTTCATATCATCGCTGATACGGTCCTTCAGGCTCACGCAGGGGCCGAGGGTCTAGTGGGGTCTTTGCAAGCGTACGCGCTGACGTGATACGCGCTTCAGTTCGCGCTTGCGTGCGGCGGCAGCCTTGCGCTTGCGGATGGAGGTTGGTTTCTCGTAGTGCTCGCGACGGCGCATCTCGGTAAACAGGCCGGCCTTTTCGCAGGCACGCCGAAATCGACGTAAAATCACGTCGAAGGGTTCATCCTGCCGGACCTTCACACTTGGCATATACGGTGTTTCCTCGGTTCTGCTGCTCGATTGTTCTCAAAAGGGCGCGCAATTCTAATGATTTGGCGGAAAAAAGTACACTTTTTGGCGGCGATAGCTGGTGAATGCAACTGAAAACCCCACTCCATCTGCCGGTCCGCGACTGGTGCTGGGCATCGAGACTTCGTGTGATGACACCGCGGCGGCGCTTTATGACGGTGGCCGGGGGCTGCTCGCGCACCGGCTGTACTCGCAGATCGACATTCACCGGGATTTCGGCGGGGTGGTGCCGGAGCTGGCGGCCCGCGACCATATCCAGAAGCTGCTGCCGCTGGTGGCGGCGGTGATGGCCGCCGCGGGGGTGTCGCGCGAGCAGCTGGACGGCGTGGCCTACACCGCCGGGCCGGGGCTGGCGGGCGCCCTGCTGGTGGGGGCCGCGGTCGGCCGCAGTCTGGCCTGGTCGCTGGGGGTGCCCGCGGTGGGGGTGCATCATATGGAGGGCCACCTGCTGGCGCCCATGCTGGAGGACCCGCAGCCGCAGTTCCCGTTCCTGGCCCTGCTGGTGTCCGGCGGCCACACCCTGCTCGCGGACGTGAGCGGCCCGGGTCGGTACCGGATCCTCGGGGAATCGCTGGACGACGCAGTCGGCGAGGCCTTCGACAAGGCCGCCAAGCTGCTGGGGCTGGGTTACCCGGGCGGCCCCGCCATCGCCGCGGCAGCGCAGACGGGAGATCCGCGGCGGTTCCGCTTCCCGCGGCCCATGACCGATCGGCCCGGGCTGGATTTCAGCTTCAGCGGCCTGAAGACCTATACCCTGAACACGGTGCGGGATCACCAGCTGGAGGCGCAGACGGTGGCTGATATTGCCTGTGCGTTCCAGACCGCCGCGGTGGACACACTGGTCATCAAGGTAAAACGCGCCCTCGCCGCCAGTGGCCACCGGCGGCTGGTGGTGGCCGGCGGGGTAGGTGCCAACAAGCTGTTGCGGCAACGATTGTTGGACGAATGCGGCGAGTTCGGTGTTGCGGTGTATTACCCGCGCCCGGAGTTTTGTACCGACAACGGCGCCATGATCGCCTATGCCGGCTGGCTGCGTCTGCAGGCCTGCGCCGGTGAGGAGCCGGGTTTTACGGTGCGGCCGCGCTGGTCGCTGGAAGACCTGCCGGCACTGGACTAACGGCGTCGCAGTGTCATCCGGTCCTCGTCGCCGGCAAACAAGCGGCGCAGGTTGCTGCGGTGGCGCCACAGCAGCAACACCGCCAGCACCACCGATAGCAGCAGGTAGGGCAGTCCGGGTAGCAGCAGGTGGGTCAGCAAAGGTGACAATGCGGCAGTTGCCATCGCGGCCAGTGACGAATAGCGAAACAACAATGCAACCGCCAGCCATGTGCCGACCAGGGCGACGCCCAGCCACGGACTCAGCGCCAGGTATACGCCGAGGCCGGTGGCTACCCCCTTGCCGCCCTGAAACGCGAAGAATATCGGGAATAGGTGGCCGATGAACGCGCCGGCGGCGGTCAACGCCAGGATCACGGGATCATCGCTCAGTACGCGTGCCAGCAGGACCGGGAGCAAGCCCTTGAGCACGTCCCCGGTCAAGGTGAGGGCGGCCCCGCCCTTGCTGCCGAGGCGCAGGATGTTGGTGGCACCCGGGTTGCCGCTGCCCACGGTGCGCGGGTCAGGCAGGTCCAACAAACGCGCCACCACTACGGCACTGGAGATGGAACCGAAAAGATACGCCAGCAGCGGCAGCAGGTAGGACATGGCACTATTTGATTGCTTGGAGGCCCAAGCGTCAAGCGTGCCGGGTATACTGTGTCCCCAACCCGGCGCCGTCGAACACGCGGTCGCCGATGCAGTTTGACGGAAACGGGGTGGTCGTAGTGGACATTATCTATCTTCACGGTATCAAGGTGGAGTGTGTCATCGGTGTCTGGGCCTGGGAGCGGCAGATCAAGCAGCTGATCAGCATAGACCTCGACATGGCGACCGACATCAGGCGGGCCGCGGCCAGCGACGATCTCGCCGATACTCTGAACTACAAGGCAATTGCCAAACGCGTGCAGTCGTATGTTGGTAATTCGCGTTTCCAGCTGGTGGAGACTCTGGCGGAAAAGACCGCGGACCTGCTGATGACGGAGTTTGGAATCCCATGGTGCCGGGTGAGGGTGAACAAGGGCGGCGCGGTCCGCGGCGCGCGTGACGTGGGCGTCGTCATTGAGCGTGGAGAGGGCCGGGTTGCCTAGGGTATTCGTCAGCGTCGGCAGCAACATCGACCGCGCCCGCAATATCCGCTCGGCGCTGGACACTATGGCCGCGCAGTTTGGTGAACTGGTGATCTCCGAAATCTACGAGAGCGAAGCGGTGGGCTTCGAAGGGCAGAATTTCTACAATCTGGTGGTAGCCTTCGATACCGACCTCGGACTGGATGAACTGGTCGCGAGGCTGCACGACATCGAGTATGCGCACGGCCGTGCCCGCAGCAACAGGAAGTTCGCCCCGCGCACCCTGGACCTGGATCTGCTCATCTACGGCGGCCTTGTCGACCATGCAACGCCCCACGACGTGCCGCGGCATGAGATCACCGAGTATGCCTTCGTGTTGCGGCCGTTGAGCGAAATCGCCGGCGACGAGGTTCATCCGGAAAGCGGCCAGACCTACGCACAGATGTGGCAGGCCTTCAGTGATCGCGGGCAAAGATTGTGGCGGGTAGTGCGGCGGCCGGACTGAGCACCGCGGTGGCGGGGTCAGGGGCTGAGCGCTCTGCCTCCGTCCACGGTGAGGATCTCGCCGGTGGTGAAACTGCCGTCGCGGATGAGGAACAGCACCGCAGCGGCTATCTCCTCGGGCCGTCCGGTCCGCTTGAGCGGCGTGCGTGCCACCAGCTTCCGTTGCAGCGCTTCGTCCTGCGCGTTTTCCGGCCACAGGATCGCCCCCGGCGCGACGCCGTTCACCCGTACCTCCGGACCCAGGTCTGCGCCCAGCGCCTGGGTGAGCATGATAAGCCCGGCCTTGGCGGCGCAATAGACGGGATGCTCCCTCAGCGGCCGCCGCCCATAGATGTCGGCGATGTTGATCACGCACCCGCGGGTGCGGCGGAGTTCGCCGGCTGCCGACTGCACCAGAAAGAACGGCACCTTGAGATTGATGCCGACCAGCTGCTTCCATTGTTCTTCCGTGGTCCGGCCGACGGGAGTGGGGTAAAAGCAGGACGCGTTGTTGACCACCACATCCATGCGGCCGAAGCTTTCCAGCACTTGGCGCACCAGGCTGTCGAGCTTGGCGATGTCCTGCAGGTCACCCTGCACCACGGTCGCCGATTGCGGGCGGGCCCGGTTGCATTCCTCGCTGAGCGCACGCGCATCGCTGTCAGAGCTGCGGTAATGAATCACCACCCGCATGCCGGCCCGATGCAGCTGGCGGACGATTTCCGCCCCGATGCGGCGGGCGCCGCCGGTTACCAGAACAACCTTGTCGTTTAGCTGTGACTCTTGCATTATCCGCCTTCTGGAAAAGCCAGGATACATCGTAACCGATTCGCCGCGCCCGCACAGCGAGTCACTTTCATTAACCCCACGTTCCATTCCGGTTTTGCAATTACCCGACCCTGATCCTGCTGCGCTCGCTCACAGTCAACGCCTGCAGGACGTGATCCGGGCCGAGATTGAGGCGAAGGGGGGCGCCATGGAGTTCAGCCGCTTTATGGAGCTGGCGCTCTACGCGCCGGGGCTCGGCTACTACACCGCCGGGCAGCAGAAGTTCGGGGAACAGGGGGACTTCGTCACCGCGCCGGAGCTGGGCGGGCTGTTCGCGGCCTGCGTTGCCCGCTGCTGCCACGACGGCCTGGCTCAGTGCGGCGGCGGCGACATCTGGGAGTTCGGAGCCGGTACCGGCGCGCTTGCGGCCGGCTTGCTGAGGGAGCTGGGCCGGCGGGACGGGCTGCCGCGGCGCTATCGCATTATGGAGCTGAGCCCGGAACTGCGGGCCCGTCAGCGGCGGCGACTGGAGCGCGCGGTACCTGAATACGTTGATCGCGTCAGCTGGGAGGATGCGCTCCCCGGGGATCTCGGGGACGCGGTGATAGTCGCCAATGAGGTGCTGGACGCCATGCCGGTGATGCGCTTTTGCGTTGACGACGGCTCACCGCGACTGGTCCACGTCGTGCCGCGGGGATCGTCTTTCGGCGAGTCGCTGCAGCAGGGGCCGGCGAATCAACTTGCCGCGGTCGCCGGCCTGGGGCTTGCGAAGGGCTACTGCTCCGAGCTGCACCCGGCTGCCGCGGCCTGGGTCGCGAGCCTGGCGGAACGCCTGCGACGCGGCCTGCTGCTGATCGTCGACTACGGTTATCCCGAGCGTGAGTACTACCATCCGCAGCGGACGCAGGGAACCTTGATGTGCCATTACCGGCACCGGGCACACGTGGACCCCTACCGGCTGGTCGGCCTGCAGGACATCACCGCGCATGTGAATTTCAGTGCCATTGCCCGTTCCGGGGTGGATGCCGGCCTGAAGCTGACTGGCTATACCAGTCAGGCGGCATTCCTGATCGCCGCCGGACTGCTGGACTTGGCGGCCCGGGAAGAGCCCGCGGGCGAGGCGGCACGACTCGCCCTGACCAGGCAGGTGCAGCGATTGACCTCGCCGGCGGAGATGGGGGAGTCGTTCAAGGCGATGGCGCTGAGCAAGGATCTGCAGCGGCCGCTGACCGGCTTCGGACTTTTCGACCAACGCCGCCGGCTTTGACATGGACTGGTTGCAAACCATTCTTCTTGCTGCCCTGCAGGGACTGACGGAATTCCTGCCGATCTCCAGTTCCGCTCATCTCATCCTGCTGCCACGGCTGGTGGGATGGGAGGATCAGGGCCTGGCGTTTGACGTGGCGGTGCATGTGGGCAGCCTGGCCGCGTTGGTTTGCTACTTCAGACATCAATTGTACAAGTTGTGCGACGCGTGGTGGGCACAGGTGACACGCGGCCAGGGGTCCGCCGACGCCCGGCTGGCCTGGGCGGTGGTGATCGCGACACTGCCGGTTATGGTGATCGGCGCGGCGATCAATGGAGGAGTCGAGGTGCTGTTGCGGGATCCCATGGTGATCGCTGCCGCGACGCTGGCGTTCGGCATACTGTTATGGATCGCCGACCGCCATGCGCGGCGTGTCCGCGATGAATATACCCTGAGCTGGCGCGACATAGTCATCGTGGGCTGCGCGCAGGCCCTGGCGCTGATCCCGGGCACCTCCCGCTCGGGTATTACCATGACCGCGGCGCTGGCGTTGGGGCTCACCCGCAACGCGGCGGCGCGCTTTTCCTTTCTGCTGTCGATCCCGGTCATCCTGCTCGCCGGGGTACTGAAAACCGTAGAGTTGCTGGCTGCCCCGGAAACCGCTCCCTGGCTGCAGATCCTGGTGGGTGCCGCGGTGTCCGGCATCACCGCGTTCGCCTGCATCCACTTCTTTCTCAAGCTTATCGAGCGCGTCGGCATGACCCCGTTCGTCGTCTACCGGATCGTGCTGGCGCTGCTGCTCATCTATCTATATCGCTGACGGCAGGACGCCAAGCCGGCGACCCGGCGCCGACGGTCAGCCCGGCCGCATGATGGCGGCCACCGCCGCGCAACGTTGGCGGTGTATCGCCCCGGCAATGGCCCGGCCATCGTCCAGCGAGGCGGCGATGCTTGCATTGTCCACCGCGCGCGCCGCCTCGAAACAGCGCTGCAGCAAACGGGCCTGCGGATACGCACGGTACTCCATACCCTTGCGTCCGCGGGCATCGGCTTCGCAGGCTACCGCGAGGTGCTGTACGCGTTCCGGTCGCCTGAAGGCATCGATGGCCTCCAGGAGCTTGACGATGGTTGCAGGCTCGGCTTCCAGCAGCTTGTGCATGGCGAGATGGTGGCGGCACACCAGCAGGCCCAGCTGGTGGCAGGATTTGGGTACCCGCAACCGCTCGCACAGCATGCGCACCGGCGCCAGGCCGCGCAGTTCGTGACCCTTGTGACTGGGTAGTTGGTCGAGCGGTGTCAACGCCTTGCCCAGGTCATGCACCAGCGCGGCAAACCGCACCGCCAGTACATCGCTCAGGCGGGCCGCGGTGTCGATCACCAGCAAGGTATGGATGCCGCTGTCCACCTCGGGATGGAAGTCCTTGCGCTGGGGCACGCCGAACAGGGCCTCGATCTCTGGGAACACCCGTCTCAGGGCGCCGCAACCGCGCAGTGTCTCCACGAACCGCGACGGCCTGCGCTCGGCCAGGGCTCCGCTCAGTTCCTGCCACACCCGTTCCGGCACCAGCGCATCCACCTCACCGGCCCTCACCATATCGCGCATCAGCGCCAGCGTCTCACCAGCTACCTTGAAGTCGTAACGGGCTCGAAAGCGCGCCACACGCAGCACCCGCACGGGGTCTTCCACGAATGCCGGCGACACGTGGCGGAGCAGGCCCCGTTCCAGGTCCCGGCGTCCGTGGAAGAAATCGATGAGCTTTCCGTCCGCGGTCATGGCCATGGCATTGATGGTGAGGTCCCGACGCGCCAGGTCCTGTTCCAGGGTAACCGACGGCCCGCTGTCGAACTCGAAACCGGTGTAGCCGGGTGCGGTCTTGCGTTCCCGACGCGCCAGAGCGTATTCCTCGCCGGTCTCAGGATGCAGGAACACGGGGAAATCGCGGCCGACCGATTTGAACCCGCGTTGCAGCATCGCCTCCGGCGTGCTTCCCACTACCACCCAGTCGCGGTCCTTGACTTCCCTGCCCAGCAATTCATCCCGCACGGCGCCGCCAACGAGGTATGCTTCCAATCCGTCTTCTGGTTCTGGCATAGTCCATCAACGTTACAAGTTGCAAGCGGCGAGTGGCAAGGTTTTTTGATCTGGGCGCAAGGTGGGGAGGGGTCCTGCTCGCGGGAGTCCTCGCCGGCTGTGCCAACGTCGGTTACTACGTGCAGTCCATCAACGGGCAGTTCGACCTGGTGCAGAGAGCGCGCCCCATCGAGACGGTGCTGGCGGATGAGGGGTTGCCGGAATCCTTGAAGGAAAAGCTGCGCCAGGCTGTACGTATCCGCCGCTTCGCCAGCGAAGCGCTGTCGCTGCCCGATAACCCGAGTTATACGGAATATGCCGAACTGGAACGGCCGTTCGCGGTATGGAATGTGTTCGCGGCGCCGGAACTTTCGCTGACGTCGCGTCAATGGTGTTTCCCCATCGTTGGTTGCGTGTTTTACCGCGGCTACTTCAGCGAAGCGGATGCACAGGATTTCGCCGTTGAGCAGGCTGCGCAGGGCGACGATGTTTACGTGGGCGGCGTGCCCGCCTACTCGACCCTGGGCTGGTTCGACGATCCGCTGCTCAACACCGTGATGCATTATCCGGAGGAGGAACTGGCCGGCCTGATCTTCCACGAACTGGCACACCAGGTGGCCTACGCCAAGGGTGACACCACCTTTAATGAGTCCTTTGCCACCGCGGTAGAACTGGAGGGGGTGAAACGCTGGCTCGCGGCCGGCGGCAGCCCCGAGCGCGCCGTGAGCTACCGGCAGCGAAAACGGCGTAACCAGGCGGTGGTGGCGTTGATCTTGCGTTACCGCGGCGTCCTGGAAACGGTTTACGCGGCAGACCAGAGCGACCAGTGGAAGAGGTGGCGCAAGGAGGAAACCATCACCGCCATGAAGAATGAATACCGGGGCCTGGTGTCGGGCTGGCCGGGTTACCGGGGCTACCGCAGCTGGTTCGCGCAGCCGATCAACAACGCGCAGCTGGCATCGGTTGCCGCTTACTTCGAGCTGGTGACGGCATTCGAGAACCTGTTGGCCCGCAAGAACGGCGACTTGGCGAGCTTCTACCAGGCGGTGAAAGAGCTTGCCTCGATGGACCGCGATTCAAGACGACGCGCTTTGCGCGCACCGGCCATCGCCCGGCGTTGGCTAGCGCCGGGCGATCCGGCGCAGGGCATCGATGTGGTCGGGGTGCGGCAGCAGATAACCGGGTACGATCTCTTCCATGCTGCGCGGAGTGCAACCGAAGATGGTAGGAAAATCGCCGTCGCAGACACTGTCCACCTGCAGTGAGAGATAGTTGTCGCGGCTGAATGGTTTGCCCGGCACCCATTCCATCACCGATGCCTGGGCCCTCGCCTGCCAGTCGCGCAGCCGCACGATCCTTCTCTTCATGCCCGTCACCCGCGCCAGGTATTCGACGATTTCGTAGAGGGTATATACCTTGGGGCCGCAGAGGTTATAGCGCTGGTTATAGGTGCCGTGGTCCTGGATAGCCTGGACGAAGCAGTGGGTCACGTCCTCGATGTAAACCGGCTGCATGCGGGCGTCGGGGCAGGCCAGCGGAAAAGCCATTGGTATGCTGCGCAACAGCCCGGCGAAACGATTGGTGAAACTGTCACCGGGACCGAAGATCACCGACGGCCGGAAGCTGGTCGCCTTGTACTGCCCGCCCCGGGCGCCATTGTGGACCAGTTCCTCCGCCTCGCCCTTGGTCCTCAGGTAATGGCTGGGACCCTCGGAACCGGCGTTTAGTGCGCTCATATGCAGCAGCCGCGGCACGCGGGTCTGCTTGACGGCCTCGACGACCCGCTCCGCGAGCCGGGTGTGGGCGCGAACGAAGCCTTCGCCCTTGCGCCCCGACTCGTTGAGTATGCCGACCAGGTTGATGACCACATCCATGCCCTGGAACTGGCGGCACAGAAATTTCTGGTCGTGCACGTCCCCCTCTACCAGGGTAACGGTGGGCAACACCAGCAGGTCCCGGTGTCGCTGCTGGCGTCGGGTTACGACGACAATACGGTGCCCCAGTGCCGACAAGCTGGAGGCGATGCTGTGACCGACGAACCCGGTGCCGCCGAGCAGGCAAGTTTTGAGTTGACGCATAGGTCTTGTTCTGCGTTGGGTGGTCGAATTATATCACGGGCACATGGAGCGGCCGTCAGTCAGACGGCGCCGTAGCGATCACGGTAACGGCGTATCGCAGCCAACTGTCCGGACATCTCTTCATGTTGCTCCAGATGAGCGATCAGGGTCGACAGCGTGGCGATAGCGTAGACCTTGATCCCGAAGCGTGCGGCGACCTGATCGACCGCGGACGTCCCGGTCTCGCCACCCTTTTCCTGCCGGTCCAGGGCGATGAACACGGCTGACGGCTCGGCACCAGCCGCGCGTATGATCTCCACGGCCTCGTTGATGGAAGTGCCGGCGGAGATCACGTCATCGACGATTGCGACCCGCCCGTTCAGCTCGGCGCCAATGGTGACCCCACCCTCGCCATGGCTCTTGGCCTCTTTGCGATTAAAGCAGAATGGCACCGCTTCCCCGGTCACGTCGGAGAGCGCAACGGCGGTGGCGCTGGCGAGCGTGATTCCCTTGTAGGCCGGTCCGAACAAGACGTCGTGGGGTTCGCCGCTGTCGAGGATACAGGCGGCATAGAACTCGCTGAGGCGTTTGAGGCTGGCGCCGGTGTTGAACAGGCCGGCATTGAAGAAGTAGGGGCTTACACGGCCGGATTTCAATGTGTACTCACCAAAACCCAGCACCGCCTGATCGATGGCGAACTCGACGAACTTTCTCTGATAGTCTTTCATGTCAGGGTCACAGGGGTCCCGGTTCAGGGCGCGTTCGGTGGGATGTATGCGTGTCTGGACAAGCAGGTACAATACGCATGATTTCAGTCCCACTCCATGCGTATTATAACCGTCAACGTCAACGGCATTCGCGCGGCTGCGCGCAAGGGTCTTTTCGACTGGCTGGCCGGTCAGGAAGCCGACGTGATCTGCCTGCAGGAGACCAAGGCCCAGTTCGAGCAGCTGCAGGTGGACGATCAGTATTTTCCTGTCGGCTATCATCACTACTTCCACGACGCGGAGAAACGTGGATACAGCGGCGTGGCGATCTACTGCCGGCAGCAACCGGACGCGGTAGCGAGCGGCCTGGGGTGGCCGGACTTCGACGCCGAGGGCCGTTTCCTGCAGGTCGATATCGGCAGGCTCAGTGTCGTATCCCTGTATCTGCCCTCGGGGTCCAGCAGCGAGCTGCGGCAGGCGGCCAAGTTCGATTTTCTGGAACGGTTTCGGCCGGTGCTGCGGAAGATGCGCCGCAGAAGGCGTGAATTCGTGATCTGCGGGGACTGGAACATAGCACACAAGCAGGTGGACCTCAGGAACTGGCGCTCGAACCAGAAGAACTCCGGTTTTCTTCCCGAGGAGCGGGCGTGGATGGACTGGCTGTTCGGCGAGTGCGGATACGTGGACGCATTCCGCCAGGTATGCCGGGAGCCCGACCAGTACACCTGGTGGTCGAACCGGGGTCAGGCCTGGGCCAAGAACGTCGGCTGGCGCATCGACTACCAGGTCATCACGCCGGGGCTGCGCGACCGCGTGCGCGCGGCATCCATATACAAGGACCAGCGATTCTCCGACCATGCACCGCTGGTCATGGACTACGACCTGGAAACCTGAGCCGGCGTTGAACGAGGCCACCACAGCCGGCATGACCTGGGGCGAGGCGTTCCGGGTTTACACCCGCCCGCGGGTGGTGGCGATGCTGTTTCTGGGTTTCTCCGCCGGTCTCCCTTTCCTGTTGGTGTTTTCCACCCTGTCGGCATGGCTCGCGGACGCCGATATCCAGCGCAGCGTCATCGGTTTCTTCAGCTGGGTCGGGATCACTTATTCCATCAAGGTGTTGTGGGCACCGGTGGTTGACCGGGTACCGCTGCCGGGCCTGACGCGCTGGCTGGGCCGTCGCCGCAGCTGGTTGTTGCTGGCCCAGCTGGGCATCGCCGCGGGGCTGCTGGCCATGTCGATGACCGACCCTGCCACCGAAACCGTGCAGCTGGCGTTGCTGGCCCTGCTGGTGGCGTTCTCTTCCGCCACCCAGGACATCACTATTGACGCCTATCGCATCGAGGCTATGGACCGCCAGTACCAGGGAGCCATGGCGGCATCGTACATCCTCGGCTACCGGCTGGCCCTACTCACCGCCGGGGCCGGAGCCCTCTACATCGCCGAGTTCGGCTCATGGCCGTTGTCATACCTGTGCATGGCGGCGCTGATGGGGGTCGGTATCGCCACCACCTTCGTCATCACCGAGCCGCTGCGCACCACGCCCCGGGATGCCTATCTTTCGGAGCAGCGCGTGGTGGACTTCATGGCCCGTTCCGCTCACCTTCCGGACCGCTACCGGGCACTGGTGGCATGGTTCATCGGCGCCGTGGTCTGTCCCTTCACCGATTTCTTTTCGCGCAACGGCTCGGTGGCACTGGTGATACTCCTGTTCATCGCCGTCTACCGGGTCAGTGATATCACCATGGGCGTGATGGCAAATCCTTTCTACATCGATCACGGCTTCAGCAAGGCGGAGATCGCCAGCGTCAGCAAAGTGTTCGGCTTCTTCATGTCCATCCTGGGCGCCATGATAGGGGGAGTGCTGGTGGTCAGGTTCGGTATTCTGCGGCCTTTGCTGCTGGGCGCGGTGCTGGTGGCGACCACCAACCTGCTGTTCGCCTGGCTGGCGGTGAGCGAGGCCGATCTCAACCTCCTGGCAATGGTGATCAGCGCCGACAACCTCAGCGGCGGCATCGCCGGGTCGGCATTCATCGCCTATCTGTCCAGCCTCACCAGCAGCGCCTATACCGCCACCCAGTACGCCTTGTTCAGTTCGCTGATGACCCTGCCGGGAAAGTTCATAGGCGGGTTCTCGGGTGTGGTGGTGCAGGCGCAAGGCTACCCAATCTTCTTTATCTACGCAGCGGCGGCGGGCATACCGGCGATCGTGCTGGTGTTGTTCCTGATGCGCCGGCGGCAGGCGGCCGGGCCCGACTAGTCCGCCTTGACCCGGCGGGTGAAACGGTAGAGGGCGATCTCACCCAGCAGGTTCGGCAGCAGCCGCAGCCCGAGGCTGGTCTTGTGGGCGTTTCGAAATCCTGCAGCGTGCACAGATGGATGTTCGGGGTGTCGTACCATTGGTTGGGCAGTGCGGTGTTAATCGGCATCCGCCCGCGCAGCCCGATGTGGTAGCGAACATGCCAGTGACCGAAGTTGGGGAAAGTCACGATGCCGATGGTGCCCACCCGCAGCATCTCCCTGAGCAGCTGCGCCGGATAATGCATCGCCTGCAGGGTCAGTGACAGCACCACGCAGTCGAAGGAGTCATCGTCGAACTCGGCCAGACCGCGGTCGAGATCGGTCTGTATGACGTTGATGCCGTTGCGCAGGCAGGCCGGGATGTAGATATCGTCGAGCTCCAGGCCGTAGCCGCCGACGTTCTTGTGTTGCGCCAGGTGTTTCATGAGCGTGCCGTCGCCGCAACCCAGGTCCAGTACCCGGCTGCCGGGCCTGATCCATTCGGCGATGATGGCGAAATCGGGGCGCAGCCCGCTGTTGGCAGGGGCCATGGACATCAGCTGCCGTTTGCGCCTGCGAGCGGCTCGATACAGCGCGGATCATCGTGCTGCGGGTTGTTGACGTAGGTGCTCACCGGATACCACTCCATCTCGTCGGCCGCGAAAGGCCGGATCCACTGCGCCGCTGCCCGGGTGGAGCCGGTCAGCCAGTCCTCGTAGCCTGCCGGCGGCACGATCACCGGCATGCGGTCATGAATGCTGCGCAACGCCTCGGTGGGTTCGGTAGTGACGATGGTGCAGGACTCCACGGCGTCGCCACCATCTGCCCGGGAACGATCCCACAAGCCGCCGAACGCGAATAGCGCACCGTTTCGCAGCCCGATATGGAAGGGCTGTTTGGCGGCCCGCCCCGCCGCCTTCTGCCACTCGTAGTAGCCGTGGGCGGGGATGAGGCAGCGGCGGCTGCGCCACGGGACCCGGTAGGCGGGTTTGTCGGCGACGGTCTCCCCCTTGGCATTGGCGGTATTGAACCGGATCGGCTTGCCTTTTGCCCAGAATGGCAGCAGCGGCCAGCGCACCATCGCCAGCTCGCGGCCATCGTCGGTGTCGCGCACGATGGGCACCATGGTGACGCGGCGGCCGTCGCCGGGCGCGACGTTGAACAGCGGACCTTGGGGAAGGCTGTCCAGCCCGCGTGCGATGTCGAACGCGGCGAGAAAGGCCTCGGCGTCTGGCGTCACGTTGTAGCGTCCGCACACCGGTCAAATCTCCCTTTCCATTCTTTCCACATATGCCGAGAAGACATCCACGTACTGCGGGATCTGCAGTAGAAACGCATCGTGCCCCTGGCTGGACTCGATTTCCGCGTAGGACACGTCGAGATCATTATCATGCAGGGCCTTGACGATCTCGCGGGACCGCTCGGGGGCAAAGCGCCAGTCGCTGGTGAAGGACATCAACATGAAGTCGGCCATCGCGGGCCGGAACGCCGCCGAGAGGTCGCCCCCGGTGGCCGCCGCCGGATCGAAGTAATCCAGCACCTTGGTCATGAGCAGGTAGGTGTTGGCGTCGAAGCTGCCGACGAAGCTGTCACCCTGATGGCGCAGATAGCTCTCCACTTGGAACTCGACGCCGAAGTCGAAGCTGATCCGGTCTTCGCGCAGGTCGCGGCCGAATTTCTCGGCCATGATGTCGTCCGACAGGTAGGTGATATGGCCGAGCATCCGGGCCAGGCGCAGGCCGCCTCTGGGCTCAGTGCCATGGTCGTGATACCGGCCGTCGTGAAAGTCGGGATCGCTGCGAATCGCCTGTCGCGCCACTTCATTGAAGGCGATGTTCTGGGCGGTGAGCTTTGGTGCCGCGGCAATCGCGGCCACGTGCCTGACCCGTTCCGGGTATTCAATGGCCCACTGCAAACCCTGCATGCCTCCGAGGCTGCCGCCGACCACCGCCAGCCAGGTGCCGATACCGAGGCGGTCCGCCAGTCGGGCCTGGCTGTGCACCCAGTCGCGCACGGTGAGCAGCGGGAAATCCGGACCGAACGGCCGGCCGCTGTCCGGGTTGATAGTGGCCGGGCCCGTGGTACCGTAGCATCCTCCCAGATTGTTGCTGCTGACGATGAAAAAGCGGTCGCTGTCGAGCACCTTGCCGGGGCCGATCATGTTCTCCCACCAGCCGGGTTTCCGGTCGTCCGCGTGGTGATACCCTGCCGCATGATGACTTCCGCTCAATGCATGACAGACCAGGATGGCGTTGCTGCGCTCCGCGTTGAGCGTGCCATAGGTTTCGTACACGATGTCGTAGCCCGCCAGCACACCACCGCTCTCCAGGGACAGTGGCTGATCGAAGTGCATGGACTGCGGCTGGACCAATCCAACCGAACCGGCAGGAAACTTGTCAGGCATGCGCGAAGTCTAACCAAGCAGCGCGAACCGCCGCAATGAGCCAGAAAGGTGTCAGGCTGTGACGCGTTCCCTGTCGATCCCGGCGATGCGGATGATGTGAACGACGCATGGCGCGCTCAACACGACGCGGATCGTTGATCGCCCCGCAGCCTCCCAAATGAGGAACCTGACCTTGAAACAACCGTTCTCTGCGATTTACGCAATCATCATTTTCGCCGTCGCCATGCCACTGCAGGCGACGGCACAGGGCATGATGGACCATGTCGACATGCAAAGTCCTGACATGCAGCAGGCGGAGATGTCGCGTCAACAGGTGCTGGCGCTGATTGACGCCACGCCGGCGGGGGAAAGGCCTGACCTGACCCAGCGCAGGCTGTCGGGCCTGGACCTGCAGGGAGTCGACTTCAAGGAGGCCGACCTGCGCTGGGCTCGCCTTAACAACACCACCCTGCGCGGCGCCGATCTCAGCGGGGTACGGCTGGACCTGGCCTGGCTGGTCAACGCCGATCTCAGCGATGCCGACCTCAGCGGGGCCAACCTGTTTTCCACCCAGATGCACGGCGCCAGGCTGGTCAGGGCGCGCCTCGACGGCGCCCGCATCGTCGCCAACCTGGAGCGTGCGGACCTGCAAGGTGCCAGCCTGCGCGGCGCGGTCCTGGCGCCGGACATGAAGAACCAGTCCATGGGGCTGATGCGGGCGCAGCTGCGCTCGGCGAACCTCGACGGCGCCGATCTCACTGGTGCGGATGCCCGGCGGACGGACCTGGAGTTCGCCTCATTGCGCGGGGCGACACTCGCCGGGGCCGATTTCAGCGGTGCGGAGCTGGCGGGCGCCGATTTCAGCGGGGCCGATGTCGGGGGCTTGAACATCACCGGTGCAGATGTGGCCGCGGCGAAGCTGGTCTCGCTCAGGAACAAGGCGTCGCTGGTGGGACTGGACAGCGCCAGGAACCTCAACGAGGCGACGCTGGACTAGGCACGCCGTCAGGATGCGGGCAGGCTGCCGTCCGGATTGACCAGCGGCACCTCGAACTCCTGCAGCAGTTTTACGATCTGATCCTGGTTCTGCTGCAGCAGACGGTCCAGTCGATCGCGCCAGTCGTCGTCCGGGTGACGCGTACCCAGGGCGATGGAGTAATGAAAGCGCACGCCCGGCTCGGAGACCAGGGGTATCACCGCCACCTCCAGTCCCTGTTCGCGGCCCAGCCGTTTTGCCCTGCCGGCAAGCGGGCCCCACAGCACCGCGGCGCTGATCTCGCCGGCAAACAGGTCCTCGGTGATGGCGCGGCCCGGGTAATAGTCGAGGTCTCCGGTCTGGGCCTGGTAGCCGTGGATCTGGTCGAACATATCGTACTTGGCGAACCACAGGGTACCGGGGTCGCGCTCGTTCATCCCCACCTTGAGCGTCGCCTTGCGTTCGTCACTGAGAGCGATGAGGTCCGGCCCTTTGCGAACGTCGTCGAGGCCCCGCCCCTTCACATAGACCAGGGAATAGGCCGAGGTGTAATAGGGCCGGGTGGTGATGGTGAGTTCATAGTCCTCCGGCACGTTCATTACCACGTCGCATTTGTAGCCCTCGCCACCGGGGTCTTCGGCACGCAGCGTGTTGCGGATAAAGCCGATGCGCGCGGGAAACCAGGCGTAACTCACGGGCAGACCGAGCTCCCCGGCGAGTATCTCCGCCAGCCGGTTCTCTATGCCGTCCCTGTCCTTGGTGGAAAACGGCGGGTAGTTGGGGTCGGCGCAGACCTTGAAGGACTTGCGTTCCTGGGCCTGCCCGGCCGGCGCCGAGACCACCATGAGCGCCGCCAGCGCCGCGATAACGCAGCGTCCCAGGTATGGCCGTTTTGCCGTTCGCGGTATTCCGCGCTTCACGGTATCACCGGTCGTAACGTTGCAGCTTGCCCGCGGGCAGCACGCCGTCGGAGCGCGCCTTGAGGTAGGCGTAAAGCTTGTCGATATGCTTCATCACGTTGGGGTTTTCATTCCAGCCCGGCATCACCCCCATCTGGCCCTTGTAGCCGTTGACGACCACCTCCATGAACCGCGACTGGTCGATCTCCTTCAGCGTGTCAACCAGGCTGGGGGCGAAGGAACTGCCGTTGGCATCCAGGCCGTGACACACCTGGCACTGGCTGAAGGCGCGGAAACCACGGGTCAGCCACAGATCGATCTTGCAGTTATTAGCCTCACACTGAACGTGACCGTCGTAGGGCTTCGGCCCGTTGGCACGGGCCGGGGCGAGGCCAAACAGCACCCCCAGACCGATGATGGTCAGCGCCAGCCAAATCGCTCGGGTTTTCAACGCAATCCTCCTCGATGCCTCGTCTTGATATGTGTAGTCGGGAATATCCTACTCGAATGGAACCGCTGTGAGCAAAACCCCCGGTTACGGAATCCGCAACCGGGGGCTCTTGTAACAAAGCGCATGGCCCGCGCTTCCGCGGGCCATGCTTCGGGGACCTGCTTACTTGCCAGGCAATGCGAAGACGGTGAGCACGCCGCCCAGCTGGGTGTACTTGCTCAGGGCCCTGTAGGCACCCACTGCGCCCAGACCTTCGGTATCACCCTCCAGTCCGGCCGCCATGCCGATGCCGGCCCAGCCGCCGACGCCAGACAGCACACCGATGTACTGCTTGCCGTTGTACTCCCAGGTGTTGACATTGCCGATGATGCCGGACGGGGTCTTGAACTTGTACAGCTCCTTACCCGTCTTGGCGTCAACCGCCTTCAGGTAGCCTTCCAGGGTGCCGTAGAGCACCACGTCGCCGGCGGTCGCCAGCGCACCGCTCCACGCCGAGAAGGGCTCTGCGTTGGACCACACGATCTTGCCGGTTCCGGCATCCCAGGCGATGAAGTTACCGAGGTGGGTGGAACCGTCGCCGGTCACCTTGCCCGCCGGGAACATGCTCAGGGTCGCGCCCACGTAGGGCTGGCCCGCCACGTACTCGACACGGAACGGCTCGTAGTCCATGCACACGTGGTTGGTGGGCACGTAGAACAGGCCGGTGCGCGGCGAGAAAGCCGCCGGCTGCTGGTCCTTGCTGCCCAGAGCGGCAGGGCAGACGTTCTGCGTGTTGACGTCTTCGCCGTTCTGGTCGGTGCTGTACTTGGCAACCACCTGCGGCCGGCCGGTCTTCATGTCGACATGGGTGGCCCAGTTAACCGCCGGATCGTACTTCTCCGCCACCAGCAGTTCGCCGGTCACGCGATCCATCGTGTAACCGAAGCCATTACGGTCGAAATGCACCAGTGCCTTGCGCTTGCTGCCGCCGACGTCGATATCGGCCAGGATCATCTCGTTGATGCCGTCATAATCCCATTCGTCATGGGGCGTCATCTGGTAGAACCACTTGGCCATACCGGTATCGGCGTCGCGGGCCATGATGGTCATGGACCACTTGTTGTCGCCCGGGCGCACCACCGGGTTCCAGGTGCTGGGGTTGCCGGTGCCGTAGTAAATCAGATTCAAGTCCGGATCATAGCTGAACCAGCCCCAGGTGGTGCCGCCACCGATCTTCCACTGGTCGCCCTTCCAGGTCTTGAGGCTGGAGTCCTTACCGATCGGCTGGCCCATGGCAGTGGTCTTCATCGGGTCCACGCACATATCGCTGTCCGGGCCCATGCTGTAGCACTTCCAGGCCAGGCTGCCGTCTTTGATGTTGTAGGCAGCGGCGAAACCGCGCACACCGAATTCACCGCCGCTGATGCCGGTCACGATCTTGTCCTTGACAACGAGCGGCGCGTTGGTGTTGGTCATGCCCTTCTTGGGATCACCGTTGGTCACCGACCAGACCTTCTTGCCGGTCTTGGCGTCCAGGGCCACCAGATTGGTGTCTGCCTGCTGCAGGAAGATCTTTCCGTCAGCATAAGCCAGACCCCGGTTCACGGTGTCGCAGCACATCACCGGAATGACGTCCGGATCCTGCTTGGGCGTATAGATCCAGTTGATGCTCTGGTCGGCAAGGTTGATGGAGAAAACCTTGTTGGGGAAAGGTGTGTGGACGAAAAGCGTGTCGCCGATAACCATCGGGCCGCCCTCGTGACCGCGGAGCACGCCGGTCGAGAACGTCCAGGCAACCTGCAGATCGCCAACGTTTTTGTTGTTGATTTGATCGAGTTTACTATAACGCGTCCCGGCGTAATCTCCTCCCCAGGTGGCCCAGTTGGCTGGGTTCTGAGTCAACTTCATGACTTCCTGGTTCGCGTTCGCGATCCCGGAAGCCATGGCTGTCGCGGCCACGGCCGCTACGAACGTTAGGCTTCGTTTCATTTGGCCCTCCTTCAGTGCACCACCATGTTCGTGAAGATGATGCGGGCGTTGGTGGTTAAGTAAACTTGTAAACAAGTTTCGGCGCTCTGGTGATGCAAACAACATGCCATACACGGCGAAGGCCGCGGTGGCGTTAGTTTCTGACGCCAGATCAAACAGCTTACCAGAGATAAATCGATAAGGCACCTTTATGCGGCCCCAAGTAACGTCCCAAAGCCGATACACTGTGTCTCGACACATCGATCCCTGAAACACGCAGCGAAATCAACTGTCTAGAACATGGTGCAAAGCTGGACAAAGGTACGGCACAAATCATGAACCGAGTCGTTGACTATGTTCTGCCGGCGGCCGCCATGGTGAGCTGTCTGCTGCTGTCCGGGGCCGCGCGCGCCGGGGCCGCGGCCCCCGATTGCGTCGATGCTCCGGTGACGGCCGTCGCGGACGGCGTGTATGTACGCCAGGGCCGCCACGCGGTGGTCTTCGAGGGATCCGGCATCGCTAACATCGGATTCGTCGTCGGCCGGCGTTGCGTCGCGGTGATTGACACCGGTGGCAGCGCGCGGGAGGGCGCCGAGCTGCTCTGTGCTGTGCGCAAGCTCACCACGCTGCCGATATGTTACGTGATCAACACCCACGTCCATCCCGACCACCTGCTGGGGAACTCGGCCTTCAGGAAGACCGGCGCGGCCTTTGTCGGTCACCGCAACCTGCCGCGCGATCTCTCTCTGCTTGGGCAGACCTATCTGCAGCGGGCCTCGGCAGCCCAGGGTCGTGTACTGGGGCCGGATTACCTGGTGCCGCCGGACCGCCTCGTCGAAGACGGCCTGCTGCTGGAACTGGGGGGGCGCACCCTGCTGCTGCAGGCCTATGACCGGGCCCATACCACCAGCGACGTGACCATCCTGGACGACGCCACTGACACGCTGTGGTCGGGAGACCTGGTGTTCCTCGAACATGTGCCGGTGCTGGCCGGCAGCGTCAACGGCTGGCTGCGGGCCCTGGAGGCCCTGGAGACGCTGTCGGCCGCCCGCGTGGTACCGGGCCATGGCCCGGCCGACGGTCCCTGGCCGGATTCCGCCGCCGGTACGCGGCGCTACCTGGCGCTGCTGCGACAGGAGATCCGGCAGTGGCTGCGCGACGGTGGCGACCTGTGGGACGCCCAGCGCCGACTCGGCATCTCGGAGCGCGACAGCTGGGAGATGTTCGACCGCTACCATCAGCGCAACATTGCCAACGCCTTTGCCGAGCTGGAGTGGGAGTAGCTACAATGAAGGTCCGGTAAAGGGGGTACGTCGATATGCTTACGCGAGCTTGCATTCGAACAATGGCCATGCTGGCGCTGTTTGCCAGTGCCGCAGCGGCCTGGGCCGGGACGGACGGCGATGACCGCTGGCAAGGCGGGTTGCGGGCGCAACATTTCCAGGACCGCGCCATCGTCGTCTCCAAAGACGTGATCGCCCTGGAGGCGCCGTACCGGGCCGAGGATGCCGCCATCGTTCCGTTGCGAATCCGCGCCGGATTCGAACAGTCGGAGCAACGCTACATCAAGACCGTCACCCTGCTGATCGATAACAACCCCGAGCCGCTGGTTGGCCGGTTCCACTTCACACCGCGCAGCGGGCGTGCCGACCTGGCCCTGCGGGTGCGGGTGAACGCTTATTCCCCGGTACGGGTCATCGCCGAAACCAGCGACGGCAGACTGTACATGGACGAGTCCTATGTAAAGGCCAGCGGCGGATGCTCGGCCCCGATCGGCACCGACCTGGAGGCGGCCATGCGGCGACTGGGCAGGATGAAATTCCGGGTCGACGGCCCTGATCTGGAGCAGCCGCTGCAGACCCAACTCGGCGTTTCACACCCCAATATCACCGGCATGCAGATGGACCAGCTGACGCGAATGTACACCCCCGCCCACTATGTGACCCGGGTCAAGGTCAGCTACGAGGGAGAGGTGGTGTTCCGGGCGGAGACCGATATCTCGGTGAGCGAAAACCCGAACTTCCGGTTCTTTTTCATCCCCGGCCGCGAGGGCGAACTGCTGGCCGAGGTGACCGACAACAGAGGGAAAACCTACTCCGAGCGGTTCCGGGTTCCGACCGCCAACTAGCGGCCACGAGCTACTTCTTGGCGCCGCCGCCGGAGGCGCGGCCGACGAAGCAGCTGCCCTCCGCGTCCTTCTGTATCCCCTTCAACCCCCTCACTTCCTTGCGCGCATCCGGGGCATCCCGGAATGCGCCGCCCCGTTCGCCGGGAGTACGGATCATCACACTCATGGTTTCCGCATGGGTGTATTGTTCGTAGGTCATGCTGGCGGCAATCTTGTCGACCGCGCAGATGCAGGGGTACAGGGTGTCGTAGCTCTGGCCGCCATGACGGTCCATGCAGGCCAGCACATACTCGACCCTGGCCTGGGTCGGGAAATCGTTGGCCATGACGCTGCCGGCGGCGAGGCAGGCGGCAAGTGCACATCCGAAGCGGTGAATCATCTGGGGCGCCCTCTCGGCTGACTTGGGTGTTGGCGGGGGAGGGGTTTCAACCTGTTCCCGCGATTGTGCACTACTTGACCGCATAATCGACGATTTGTTGCAGCATGTCGTTGACCTGGCCGCGCAACTCGCCGAGCCGCGGATCCGGCGGTAGCAGCCAGGTCGACACCGCCACCCCTTCGGCGGTCTCGTAGATTACCAGTTTGCAGGGCATGTGGGCGGCCAGCTCGGGCGCCTTGATCAGCAGCTGCCTGGCGTGTTCGAGATTGCAGAAGTGGATCACCACGCTGGGCGGGAACGGTTCTCCATAACGCTCGCGGATGGCTGCACCGATCTGGTTGCGCCCGGTGATGCGGTAGTTGAATTCGCCGATGGCGAACTGTGCGTCGGCAACCACGTCCTCGAAGGGCTTTGCCGAGAGCTGCTGATGTGCCAGCGGCGGCTGCACCGGTCCGGCGGCCGACGAGGACGCCGGCGGCAGCAGCGTCACCAGCACCACGGTCGCGAACAGCATACGGACGGAGTCGATGGATGGGCGCAGCAACATGTCGTGGGGTCAGCGCGGTGGTCGGTTCTGGTACTCTAATCGATATGGTCGATTGGAAGAACATCGCGGCCGCGGTTTTTCTCCTCTTCACGGCGTGCGCAAGCGCCGCCGCGCCGGCGCCGGAAGCAGTCTGTCCCCCGATGCCCGCTGCCGTCGACGCCGCACCGACGGAGGTCTCCGAGCACGATCAGGGACTGCTGTGGCGCATCCACGCCGCCGGCGTAGCGCCCAGTTATCTGTTCGGCACCATCCATCTTGCCGATCCTCGGGTCATCGCCCTGGCGGAAACGGTGCGGGCCGCGTTTGACGAGTCCGAGGTGCTGGTGGCCGAACTCGAGCTGCATCCGCTGGCGCGCACCCAGATCGCCCAGGCCAGCTTGCTTCCGGCCGATACTGACAGCATCGCCGATCGTGCCCCGGAGGTGTTCGGTGTACTGGAAGATCTGGCATGGAAGGAGTTCCGTTTGCGGAAAGATGACCTGCTGCGCCTCAAGCCATGGGCGGTGTTCACCTTGCTCAGCCGCCCCCACGTCGGGTCGGGCAAGGTCCTGGATGAAGTGCTGCAGGATCGGGCCTCGGAGCGCGGGTACGAGATCATCGGTCTCGAGACGGCGCCGGAGCTGGTGGCTGTCCTGGACGGTATCAGCACGCCGGACCAGATCGAGATCCTGCGCGATACGGTGTGCAACTACGAGGAACTCAAGCAGCAGGTCGCTGAGTTGGTCGGGTACTATCTGGCCGGAGATCTGGCCGCAATGTGGGCCATCAATTCACGCCCGCATCACGACGAGGCGGTGTATGCTCGCTTTATTGACCGTATTCTCACGCAGCGGAACCGGCGTATGCTGGAGCGGCTGCGCGGGCCGCTGGCCCGCGGCCGGCTGTTCATCGCCGTCGGGGCGCTCCACCTGCCCGGCGAGGAAGGCCTGCTGCGCGGGGTTGAAGACATGGGTTACCAGCTGGAGAAGGTCTACTGACAGTGTTTCAACAAGCCCGGTGAGCAACGCGTGAGAACGTTATGCCGAGGCCTGATATGAAAAAGCAACGCAAGCGGATTGCGATCATCATCACAGCCGCCGTGTCGTACGTCTTGTCCGCGGCAGCCATGGCGGTGGGCGATCACTCCGCCCCCGGCGCGCTTGTCGGCGTCGGCAGTCATCGTTTGCATATCGACTGCCTCGGCGACGGCAGGCCCACGATTATCCTGGACTCCGGCATGGGGGGTTCCTCGCTGGACTGGACCAGGGTGCGGCCGGCGATCGCCGAGTTCACCAGGGTTTGCAGTTATGATCGGGCCGGCTACGGCTGGAGTGAGAACGGGCCGCTGCCCCGCACGGGCGCGCGCCTGGCGGAGGAGCTGCACGAACTCGTGGCGCGCGCGGAGATCGCGGCGCCGTATGTGTTGGTCGGACACTCCTTCGCCGGCTTCATCGTGCGCCTGTTCGCCGGCAAGTACCCGGACGAGACCGCGGGCCTGGTGCTGGTGGACGCCTCGCACGAGAACCAGTTCGAAATGTTCCGTCGTGACCGAACGGCGCCGGACATACGGCCGTCCTGGATGTTCATGCGGGCGAACCGGCCCCGCGTGCCCGTTAACATGCCTGCGGAGGTGGTCGAGACCGCGCGGCAGCTGGCGGCGACACAATCCGCCTACGTTGCGCTGCAGGGAGAGATGCAGTCTTTCGTGCGCAGTGCCGAGCAGGTACGACTGGCCCCCGCCTTACCCGATGTGCCGCTGATTGTGCTGACCCGCGGTCGACAGGAATGGGGGGGCGAGGGGCGGGGCCCGAAGATGGAACGGCTATGGCTTGAACTGCAGCGCGAGCTGACTTATAGCACGCCGCGATCGATCCACCTCGTAGCCCGGGAAAGCGGACACTACATACATCTCGACCAGCCGAAGATCGTGGTGGATTCGGTCCGCGCCATCACCGATATCTGGCGCGACACAAATCCTGCCGCCGGTGAGTGACGGCTTGTCAGGCCTTGCCGCGGAACTCGAGGACCTCGAGGATCATCTCCTTACCGTCGGCGTCGACGGTGCGGCTCCGGATCTGGAAGATGAAACCCGGGACCTCGGGCGAGACGATGAACTCGTAGGTCTTATCGGCGAACTTCTCGTAGCGTCCACGGTCAGGGTCGTTCCGAAAGGGATCGATGGTGATCTTCTGGCCTGCCAGTTCGCGGTCGCCCAGCTCGAAACGGGTGTCTTCGACCCGCGCCGATTCCTCCAGCGCGCGCTTGATCCGCGTCTGGAAATGACGCGGCCGGCCGCGGCTCTGCCGCGCCATCTCATTGATGTCACGCTGCAGAAACAAAGTGAGAACGGGATTGCCGCGGACGCCGACAAAGGTTGGCACGGAGCGTTCGCGCGGTCCGGTGAAATAGTCGACGGCCACGTTCCTGGCACCGTCATCGCCGACGCTGATCAGCCGCACGGTGATATCGTCCTCGAAACCGTCACCGAGTGTGCTGATTCGGGTGAGGTGGTAGGGCAGGATGGTGCTGGCGGGCAGATCAACGACGTGATCGGTCATGAACAGCAGGGTATTGGCACGGGAAAACTGCTGCGGATGCGCGGATTCGCCCGCCGCAGTGAGCGCGACTGCGAGTCCGGCCAGCAGATAATTCGTGAGATATCGACTCCGAGCCGAAATGCGCATAATTAAGAGCCCGATAGACGCCAGGCCGGGTTTATACCAGACCCCGCGTCGATAAGTAAGTTACAGGGCATGACCACGAGCACGAACTCGGACAGTCTGCTGGCGGACTGGCGCGACCGCGCCTTGCGACTGGAGGACGAGGTGGCCAAGGCCGTTATCGGCCAACCACGCGCCATACGTCTGCTCACGGTTGCGGTGTTCGCCCGCGGTCACGTGCTGATGGAGGGAGACGTGGGCGTAGGCAAGACGACATTGCTGAGGACCATGGCTCGCGCGGTCGGTGGCAGCTACGAGCGGATCGAGGGCACGATAGACCTGCTGCCTAGCGACCTGGCCTACTACACTTACATAGGCAGCGACGGCAAGCCCAAGGTGGACCCGGGCCCGCTGCTGAAGCACGGTGAGTCGCTGTCGGTGTTCTTCTTCAACGAGATCAACCGCGCCCGGCCCCAGGTGCATTCGCTGTTGCTGCGCACCATGGCGGAACGCAGCGTGACCGCGTTCAACCGCGAATATTCGTTTCCTCACCTGCAGGTGTTTGCCGACCGCAACCGCATCGAGAAGGAGGAGACTTATGAGTTGCCGTCAGCGGCCCGCGACCGGTTCCTGATGGAGATCCTGATCACGGCCCCGACACGGCGCAGTGACCTGGCGGACTTGATGTTCGAGCAGCGTTACCACGATGCCGACAAGCTGATTCAGTGCTGTGCGCGGGGAGTGGTGGACTATGGCGGCCTCAACAGCGTGGGCGAACGGATACAGGGCGTGATCCAGGCCAGCGACACGCTGCGCAGCTATGCGCTGGACCTGTGCCTGGCAACGCGCCGGCCGTTGGATTTCGGCGTTTCGCTGTCCGAGGTGGACAACCACAACCTGGTCCAGGCTGGCGCCAGCCCGCGAGGCATGAGCATGATGCTGCGCGCGGCCCGGGTGGTGGCCTGGCTGAACGACCGGACGATGCTCATCCCCGAGGACATCCATGAGGTGTTTCACGAGACCATCGCTCACCGTATCTTCTTCTCCCCGGTCTACGAGATGCGCCGATCCGAGGTGGCGCCCGACCTGGTGCGAAGGGTGTTGAATCAGGTCGCCACGCCCTGATCCACGGTGCGGGAATTCCACTACAAGGTCCCGTGGCTGCACCGGGGCGGCCACCCCGGGTTCCACCGCAGCAGCCGGGTGGGCGCGGGCTATGATTTCCTGCGCATGGCCTCGTTCCTGGCGCTGCCGGACCCGCGTCGCATCGACCTGCGCGCCAGCAGCCGGGATCCCTTCGGGCAGTTACAGGTCAGGCTGTATCGACAGCACAGTGCCATCGACGTCTACCAGCTGACCGATGTGTCGGCGTCCATGGATTTCGGACGCAAGGCAGGGGTGGCCGCCGACTTTACCGCGGCGCTCGGCTATTCGGTGTCGCGGACCGGTGACCGTTTCAGATTCGTCGGGTTTGACGACCGGTTACGAGACGATCTGGCGCCCCATGCGGCGCTGGCGCGCAGTACCATCCAGGAACTGAGCCGCCGGCTGCGCGATCTCGACAGCTGGGGCAGTGGCGCCGGCGGCCTGCGCGCCGCCGCGGCCGTCGTGGGGCCGCGTCGTTCACTGGTGTTCCTGGTTTCCGATTTTCATTTCGATCTGAGCTTGCTCGAGGAAACGCTGTCTATCCTGGGGCAACACACCGTGGTGCCGGTCGTCATCTGGGACAGCACCGAGTTCGGCGAGCTGCCGCGTTCCGGCCTGGTGCGCATGAGCGACAGCGAGAGTGGCGCTGAGCGCCGGTTATGGTTCACGCCGGCGTTGCGCAGGCGCATCCGGGCGACCTACAGGCGTCGCCGCGAGCGGCTGCGTGAAATCGCCGACAGGTCGTCGACGATGCCCCTGTTCCTCATCGACCGATTCAACGCCGACGACGTCACCGCCTATTTCTACCGCGCATCATGAACCAGCACTTCCTCGTCGCCGTGCGGGTCGTGACCATGGTTGCGTCCCTCACTGCGGTCGCCATGCCGGTGTCCGCCCTGCTTCAGCGGCTGGAGGTAAAGGATCCGCGTCAGTTCGGCTACTGGATCGGCGATGTGGTGACCCGCGAGGTCGCCGTGGCCATGGAGCCGCCCTACACACTGGAGCGGGGCTCGCTGCCGCGGCCGGGGAGAATGGACCGCTGGCTGTGGCTGCGCGAGGTGGCGATAGAGAGCGAAAGCCAAGGCGCGCTGAACAGCTACCGCCTGACCTTCAGTTACCAAGTCCTTAATGCGCCGGCCAGGCTGCGGCGCCTGTTCATTCCGCAGCAAACCCTCCATTTCAGCGGCGGCGGCGAGCGGCTGCCGGTGTTGATCGAGGCGCTGGGGATCCATGTGTCACCATTGGCGGCGCCGACAGCAATCGCGGACGCGGGGCATCCGGACCTGCAGCCGGCGGTGCCGCCGCCGCCGTTGGACGCGACCATACACCAACTCGTTGTGGCGGTGGCCGCGGCCGGCTTGCTGCTCGCGTCAGGATTGCTGCTGTATGTCTATGGGGCCCTGCCCTGGCTGCGACGCAGCCGGGGCCCATTTAACCGCGCGTTGGCCACGTTGAAGGCGCTGGCCAGGGAGCGGCCGACGGAGGATTCGGTGGCCCGGGCCTTGCGCAGCCTCCACCACGCCTTCAACGCGACTGCCGGGGAGGTGCTGTTGTCGCGTGACCTGCCGCGCTTCTTCGATCGCTTTCCCGGTTTCAAGGCGCATCGTGACCGCATCGAGGATTTCTTTCGCGGCTCCCGCCAGTGGTTCTATGACCCGCAGCGCCCGTGCGCAGCGCCGCCGGAGCAACTGCGCCGGTTGCTGGATTTGTGCCGTACCTGCCGCGACATCGAAAGGGGTCTGGCGTGAGCTTTGCGCTGTCCCATCCGCTGCTGCTGCTGCTACTGCCGCTGGCGCTGCTGCCGTGGTTCGGTGCCGGCCGCCCGCGGCGTGTCTACCCGGCACTGGCGCTGCTCCCGGAAGACCCGTTGTCGCGCTGGCTCTCGGCGGCGGAGCGGCTGTTGGCCAGCATCGCCATTACCGCGCTGCTGGTCGCGCTCAGCGGGCCCTACCGGCCCGAGGTGGAAATCGAGAGGGTGGGCCACGGCGCTCAGATGATGGTGCTCATGGACCGCAGCCGCAGCATGGACCAGCCGTTCTATGGCAAGCATACGGCCACCGCGCCGCTGCCGTATCTGGGTCAGCAACTGGAGACCAAGGGCCAGGTGGCGCGGCGTCTGCTGTCGGAATTTGCCGCGCGCCGCGCGCAGGACATGTTCGGCATGGTGATCTTCAGCACCAAACCGATCCAGGTGTTGCCGCTGACCCAGAAGCCGGAGATCATCCAGGCCGCCATATCCGCCGCCGGCATTGGCCGCGGGCTGGCGGAAACCGACGTCGGCGGTGGCCTGATCCGGGCGCTGCAGTTCTTCGCCGATCGACCCTACACGGGTTCACGCATCCTGCTGCTGATTTCCGACGGTGCGGCGACCCTGGGCCTGGCGACACGCGCGCGGATCCAGCAACTCGCGCAGCAGCATCGCGTGGCCTTGTACTGGTTATACATGCGCACCCGCAACAGCCCGGGCATCTTCGATTCGCCGCACCGGGCGGAGGACCCCGAGGGCCTGTATCCGCAGTGGTCCCTGCACCAATTTTTTCGCAGCCTGGAAACGCCCTACCGGGCGTACACCGCCGAAGACCCGCAGGCCCTGGAACAGGCGATCCGGGACGTCAGCAGCCTGCAGAACCTGCCGCTGCACTACCTGGAAACCATCCCGCGCCGCGACCTGCATCGAGGATGGTACGCCGCCGCGGCGCTGATGCTGCTGCCGTTGACCGCGCTGCGCTGGGTCGAGAGTCGGCAATGACGCTGAACCGTAAAAAGACTGTGGTCCTCAGTGCCGTCGTACTGCTGGCGCTGAGCCTGTTGCTGGCGGCGTATCACGGCTCCGCGTGGGTGCAGGCAGGCCGCTTCAATGCGGCGCTTGCCGCGGGCGAGCTTGCCGCGGCCGCCGGCCATGATTCGCCCCATGGCCGCTTCGCGCAGGCCCTCATCCATCAGCGCGAGCGCGAGTACCAGCAGGCGCTGGCTATATACGCCGGGCTGCAGGGCGAAGCCGGCCCGCCCCTGCGTAACGCGGTGCGATTCAACATGGCAAACATCTACATGTCGTGGGCGGGAGACGCCCGCGCGGCGGACCAGCCCGACGTCGGCATGCCGCTGTTGGAAATGGCCAAGCAGGCGTACCGCGACCTGCTGCTGCGGGATGACCAGTTCTGGCCGGCGCGTTTCAATCTCGAGCGCGCCCTGCAGCTGCAACCGGACGGCGCCGAGATAGACCCGCAGGCTCAGGGCATGCCGGAACACAGCCCGCGGGCGCTTGGCACCATGGATGCGCACCAGGAACTGCCCTGATGGCGCGTCCATCGAGGCAAAGCACGGCGGCGCTATGGCTGCTGCTGGGGGCGTTGCTGCTGACCTCGGCGGCGGGCCTGGGTGCGCGGCTGGTGCTGGAGCGCGATTATTATCGCTACCTGGTGGTTTTCGATGTCACCCAGAGCATGAACGTGCGTGATCCCCTGCCGGGACTGGCGCGGCGCACGCGCCTCGACCGGGCCAAGCTCGCGGCGCAGGAACTACTGACCCGTCTGCCTTGCGGCTCGGCGATGGGGGTGGGCATATTCACCCAGCACCGCAGCCTGCTGCTGTTCACCCCGGTTGAGGTGTGCGGGCATTATGACGAGATCCGCACCATGCTTGCGGATATTGACTGGAGCATGGCCTGGCGCGCACGCAGCGAGATCGCAAAGGGCCTGCATTCCGCCATCGCCATTACCGGCAATCTGCAGCCACCGGCGCGACTGGTCTTCTTCACCGACGGCCACGAAGCCCCTCCCGTTCACGTGGACTTTCCACCGCGGTTCACCGGTGAGTCGGGTAAGGTGCAGGGCCTGATCGTGGGAGTGGGAGGACAGCTTCCGTTGCCTATCCCCAAGCTGGACGAGACGGGCGATCAGGTGGGCGTGTGGGGACGGGATGAGGTGATGCAGGTCGACGTCTACTCCCTGGGACGCGCGGGTGACGTGCCGGGGGAAACCATGGTGGGGGTGGAGACCGGCGATCTTGCGCGGCGACTGGCGAGCGGTACGGAACACCTGTCCAGCCTGCACGAAGAGTATCTGGGCCAGTTGGCGGCCGGGCTGGGGCTGGATTATCAGCGGCTGGAGGCCCCCGGTGTTGTGGCGGAGGTGCTCACGACCGGTCGCTACGCATTCCGGCGCGCCGCCGTGCACGATGTCCATGGCTGGCTGGGTGCCGTAGCGCTGACCTTTATCGTTCTGATTTACTTGATTTATTCCGCCGGCGGCAGGAAGGCGCGGCGGCGCTGGGATGCCGCTTGAGCGCCCAGCCCGGCCGCAACGGGCCCGACCCGCGATCGCGACGCCGGGCATTGCACTTAACATGGGGTGACGATTACTGCCATAATCGGCCGTTCCGGCCGGATAACACGAGAGGAGCGAGATTGCATTATCCAGCCCAAGAAGAACACGCGAGGTTCGTACAAAGCGCGATAAAAAGCGGCACGGACTCGAGCCTGGTGAGTTCCAGAATCCTCTCGTCGTGGAAGAGGTGTGTTCACGAGTATGGACTGGCGCCCGATGATCGCCCGCAAACGATCATTACCGAGCGCCCTGACCTGATCCAGCGCCAGGAACAACTGGCCCCGTTGCTGTCCGTTAGCCAGGTGGAGATGGCCAACCTCTACCAGCAGATAGCCGGTTCGGGTTTCGCGATCATGCTCACCGATACCGACGGTGTGGTGCTGCATTATGTCGGCGATCCCTTGTTTACCAAGACCGCCATCAGTTCCGGACTTCAGATGGGTGCCATCTGGACCGAGCGCGCACAGGGCACCAACGGCATCGGCACCTGTCTGATGGAAAAGATGCCGCTGGTGGTGCACCGGGACGAGCACTTCCTGTCCCGCAACACGATACTCACCTGCTCCGCGGCGCCCGTCTTCGATACCCATGGCAACGTGATAGCCGTACTCGATGCCTCCAGCGAATCCACGATGGCTCAGCAGCACACCATGGCGCTGGTCAATATGTCGGCGCAATCCATCGAGAATCGTCTGTTTCTCTCGGCCCACCGGACGCAGTTCACGGTGCGCTTCCACAGCCGGGCGGAATTCGTCAGCACGCTGGGGGAAGGGTTGATCGCCTTTGAGTCAAGTGGGCGCATACTATCGGCCAATCGCAGCGCACGGTTCCAGCTAGGGATCGAAGGCGTGAAGGACATCATCGGCCGGCCCATCGAAGAGGTCTTCGAGGCCAACACTTCGCACCTGCTGTCCCAGGCCAGGACCCACCCGTACCGCCCGTCGCCGATTCGTGCCCGGCGCGACGGCCGAAGATTCTACGTGCTGGTGCAGCCGGCGGACGGCGAGGACGCACCGCGGCTGGCCATACCGGGCCGTGCCGCAAATCCTGCTGCGGACAGCAGCAAACGGCCGCAGCTGGAGCACCTCAACCATGGCGATCCGCTGATGGCGACCAACATAGCCCGCGCCAGGCGGGTGATGAACAGTCGGATACCGATGCTGCTTTGCGGTGAAACCGGCAGCGGCAAGGACCTGTTCGCCAAGGCGGTACACAATTCCAGCGCGGTGGCGGACAAGCCATTCATTGCCATCAACTGCGCTGCCATTCCGGAATCCCTGATTGAAAGCGAATTGTTCGGGTATCGGCCCGGGGCCTTCACCGGCGCCAGCCGCACGGGCAGCCAGGGCAAGATCGCGCAGGCAAACGGTGGCACCCTGTTCCTGGATGAGATCGGGGACATGCCGATCAATCTTCAGTCCCGGCTGCTGCGCGTGCTCGAAGAACAGGAAGTGGTGCCGCTGGGTGGGGAAAAGCCCATCAAGGTGGACTTTTGTCTGATCACCGCGACCAACAGGGACCTCAGCCAGCTGATCAACGATGGCGGTTTCCGGCAGGACCTTTACTACCGTCTCAACGGCATTACCCTGACTTTACCGCCCCTGCGCGAGCGCACGGACCTCGGGGAGTTGATCCGCCACCTGCTGCAATGGGATTTTCCCGACCAAGGAGTATCAATCGGGCCCGAGGTGATGGAGGTCCTGGAACACTACGAATGGCCGGGCAATATTCGCCAATTGCGCAACGTGCTACGGACCGCCGTGACCCTGAGCGAGAATTACAGCCCGCAGCTGGAAGACTTCCCCGCCGAAATGGCCAGGGCCGGCGAGGATTCATCTGCCGCGCCGGCGTCTGAACGCAGCCCGCTGTTCAAGATGGAGCGCAACACCATCATGACGGCATTGAAGGAATCCCACTGGAACGTCACCAAGGCCGCCAAGCAGTTGAATGTCAGCCGCAACACCCTGTACCGGAAGATGAAACGGCACGGCATCACACCGCCGCGTTGACTGGTGGCACTGTTGTCGAGAGCGGGCAAGTGGATGCCGGCGGCCGGCCGGTCAGCTGCGCGGACACGCGCCGTCATAGGCGAGGCGGGGCGAGGTGGCCCGACCCGTTAGCGGGTGGCGGCGCGGCGATCGATCCTGAACCGTCCCCGCGGCTTCTTCTCCGGTGTCGGAGCACATCCTTTTCCTGACCGGCAAGCTCGCGGAGCCGAGCCTGCGCAGGGTCCTGGCGGAGATGGACGCCGATTTCAGCTATGACGTCCACCAGCTGGGGATCAGTGTTGCCGGCTTGATGACCGCTGACATGATTCGGCGCCGTCTCACCGGATTGCGGGATGCCGATCGGGTGGTGGTGCCGGGACGCTGTCGCGGCGACCTCACCCCCCTCAGCGAGTACTTCGCCATCCCCTTTGAGCGCGGGCCAGACGAGCTCAAGGACCTGCCCGAGTATTTCGGCAAGCAGGTGCAATCCCCGGACCTGGACCACTACGACGTCCAGATCTTCGCCGAGATCGTGGATGCGCCTGCTCTGGGCATCGATGCGATACTCGCCCGTGCGCGCGATTACCGGCAGGACGGCGCCGACGTCATCGACCTGGGATGTCTGCCCGATACCCCCTTTCCCCATCTTGCCGAGAGCGTCGAGGCACTCAAGACATCCGGGTTCCGGGTCAGCGTGGACTCCCTGGAGCCGGATGATCTGCTGCGCGGCGGGCGGGCCGGCGCCGATTACCTGCTCAGCCTGACTGCAGACACGCTGTGGGTGGCGCAGGAGGTGGAGGCCGTGCCGGTGCTGATACCCCGTCACCCCGGGGACCCGGGTTCCCTGGAGCGGGCGATCGAAGCGATGATCGCGCGCGGCGCGTCCTTCATCGCCGACTCCGTGCTTGACCCCATCCATTTTGGGTTCACCGATTCCATTGTGCGATATCGACGGCTGCGCGACCGCTATCCCGAAGTGGACATCATGATGGGCACCGGCAACCTGACCGAGTTGACCGAGGCCGACACCACTGGCATCACGGCCTTGCTGTTGGGTATGGTGTCCGAGCTGCACATAAGACACGTGCTGGTGACACAGGTCAGCCCGCATTGCATCAGCGCCGTACGCGAGGCCAACCTCGCGCGCCGCATCATGTACTATGCGCGCGAAGTGACAAGTCTCCCCAAGCAGATCGACGGCGGCCTTACCACCACCCACGAGCGCAAACCATTCCCCTACACCGGCGCGGAGATCGAACAACTGGCGGCGGCGGTAAGGGATCCCAGTTTCCGTATCCAGGTCAGCTCCGCGGGCATTCATCTGTACAATCGCGACGGCTTCAACACGGCTTTTGACCCATTCGAGGTCTACCCGCTGCTCGGCGTGGAGAACGACGCCGGGCACGCCTTTTACTTGGGCGTGGAGCTGGCACGGGCGCAGATCGCCTGGCAGCTAGGCAAGCGTTACGTGCAGGACGAAGAGCTGTCCTGGGGATGCGCCGTTCCGCCGCGCGGGGAGGATCGTAGCCGTTATCGCAGCGCCGGGGTGACCATGACCCGGCACGCCGGGACGAAGCGCAAGACAAAGGGCAACACATGATACGCGAGACCGTGGTGACCACGCGTTGCGAGGACGGCAGTCCGCATATCGCCCCGATGGGCGTCCACGACCACGGCAAGGAACTGGTACTGGCGCCTTTCAGCCCTTCCGGAACGCTCAGAAACCTGCTGCGCGAGCGGTGCGCGGTGATCAACTATACCGACGACGTGAGGATCTTCGCCGGGTGCCTTACCGGCCACTATGACTGGCCGCTGTGCGCGGCGTCGGTGATCGACGGAGTAAGGCTGTGTGACACCCTGGCCCATGCCGAGGTCGAGATCGTGCGGGTGGAAGAGGACGATCTGCGCCCGCGCCTGCACGCGTGTGTGGTGCATGAAGAAACGCAAGGGTCGTTTCGGGGCTTCAACCGCGCCCAGGCGGCGGTAGTGGAGGCAGCGATCCTGGTGAGCCGACTGGGCATGCTGGCCGACGACAAGATCGACGCCGAGATCGATTACCTCAGGATCGCGGTGGCCAAGACCGCCGGGGCACGCGAACAGGCGGCCTGGGACTGGCTGATGCAGGCCATCGAACGCTATCGGGCGGCGGCTGGCCGCGGCGAGGGGGTTTCGTGACCCGTATGCTGGCCAGCGTGACCGGGTCGGAGGAGGCACTGCTGGTGATGGACGCGCAAGTCGACCTGGTGGACCTGAAGGACCCGGTTGCCGGGGCACTGGCGGCGCTGCCTGCCGATGTCGTCGCCGGCGCGGTGGCGACGGTGGCGGGCCGTGTACCGGTGAGCGCAACCGCCGGAGACCTGGTCCCGGTACGGCGGCAAGTGATCTCGGCGGTGCGGCGGATATGCGACACTGGGGTGGACTACGTGAAGATCGGCATGCTGGATCCCGCGCGCTGGGCACCCTTGCTACGCGGCCTGCGCGAAGCGCTGCCCGCCGAGGCGCGCCTGATCGGCGTGGTGTTCGCGGACCAGCCGCATGACTTCTCCCTCATCGAGGCACTCGCCACGGCGGGCTTCGCCGGCGTCATGCTCGACACGGTGGACAAACGGGGCGCCGGCCTGCGTCGCCATGTGGATGACCGCCAACTACATGAATTCGTGTCGCGTGCCCGTGGTGCGGGGCTGCTGACCGGCCTGGCGGGTTCACTGGGTGTTGACGACATCGAAGCGCTGCTGGTGATGGCTCCGGATTATCTGGGCTTCCGCGGCGCGCTCTGTCGGCGAGGCGCGCGCGGCGACCGCCTCGATCCGGCCGCCATGCAGGCGGTCAGGGCGCGCTTTCCAGCACCTCTCCGGGCGGCGCCCTGGGCGGGCTCGTCGTGGCGATCCGGGTCCCCGGAGGTGCCGAGCCCACCAGCGCGTCGCTGAATGCGTTCGCAGCATCGGCACCGCAGAGATAGACGTCGCACCGCAGCTCGCGGCAGAAGCCGGCAAAAGCGCCGTCAAGCAGTCCCTGGTCCTGCAGCAACTCCACGCGATCGGTCGCGGCCGGCCGCGACTTGACCAGCAGCAGCAGCCCGGCGCCGAGTTGCCGGCACAGCCAGGCCGCCAGCGAGTCCGCGGTAACTTCCCAGCCGCTACATATTTCCCCGGCATCGGCGGTCATGGCACCAGGCAGCCAGACTGGGACGTGATCGTGGGCAAGGGCCCGCCGCAGTGCCGGCTCGGTGGCGCAGGGGGCGAAGGTCGGTCTGTTGTCGCACAACACCAGGCCATACTGTTCCATGGCGCGCAGCGCCATCAGGTGCGCCGCCCGCTCGCTGAACCGCCAACGCCGCTGGGCGCCGCGAACGGCGTCCGCAAACACGCCGCCGCCGGGCACCACCACCACTTTCCCGGTGCCTGCCGCGGCAATAGCGTCCAGCCATGCCGTCAGATAAGGACCGCCAGCCAGGCTGCCGCCCAGCTTAACTACCCACATTGTCCATGCTCACATGATTCAGCAATTCGTGAAACATGGAGACCTTGTCGAAGCACTCCCGGTACTCCCGGTCCTCCTGGGAGTCAGCCACGATGCCGCCGCCGGCGTGAAAATGCACCACCCCGTTGCGGTGCACCAGCGTCCTGATGGCGATGCTGGTATCCATCGCGCCGTGGCTGCTCAGGTAGCCAATGGACCCGCAATACACACCGCGGCGGTCCGGCTCTAGTTCGCGGATGATCTGCATCGCGCGCAGCTTGGGGGCGCCGGTGATGGAGCCGCCGGGAAAGCAGCCCCGCAGCAGGTGCAGTCCATCGCGGTCTGTCGGCAGGGTGCCGCAGACGGTGCTGACGAGGTGGTGGACATTGGGGAAGCTCTCCAGCGCAAACAAGCGGGGCACGGCGATGGAGCCGGGCAGGCAGGTCTTGCCCAGATCGTTGCGCAGCAGGTCCACGATCATCAAGTTCTCGGCGCGGTCCTTGGCGCTTTCCCGCAGGTCGGCAGCCAGCGCCAGGTCATGCATGGGGTTGAAGCCGCGCGGCCGGGTGCCCTTGATCGGCTGCGTCATCACCTGCCGCCCCGCGAGGCGCAGGAAGCGTTCCGGCGATATGCTCAGAACCTGGCCGCCGGGAGTGTTCAGGTAGGCGGCGAAAGGTGCCGGGTTGACGGCACGCAACACCGCGAAGCTCGCCCAGGGATCGCCGGTGACCCGGGCGTTGAAGCGTTGCGCGAAGTTAACCTGATAGCAGTCTCCGGCCCTGATGTAGCGCTTGATGGTGCGGAACCGCTCGCCATACTGGCGCCGATCCATGTTGGCATGGATGTCGCCGCGCAGCTGGAACATGGCTGCGGAAGGCTGGGGCTGGGGCTGGGGCGACGAAAACAGCTCCAGCAGCCGCTCGATGTCCTGGCTGGAGACCCCGTGCTGTGCCACCAGCCGGGTACGGCGCTCGGTGTGATCGACCAGCACGGCCCATCGGTAGATGCCCACGGCCATCTCGGGCATTCCCAGCGGGTCGTCGCCTGGTCGCGGCAGGTTCTCGATACGGCGTGCCAGTTCATATCCGAAATAACCGATGGCACCGCCGGCAAACGGCAGCTCGCAGCGTTGCGTGGCCGGATGGCCGAGTTCCCGGCGCAGGATGTCAAACGGATCGTCCGCGGACAGGGTGCTGTGACCCCGGCGGCGCACCTCGGTGCGCAGACCGCGGGTCACCACCGTGGCCACCGGCTCGGCGGCGACCAGATCATAACGGCCCCGGTCCGAATGGGGACGACCGCTGTCGAGAAACACGGCCCAGGGCCACCTCGCCAGCGGCGCGAACAGTTCGCTGCTGTCGGCCCGATACGGGACCTCGAACAGCCTTGGTGACTCGGTCTCGGACATCTTGCTGCTGCCTAGCCGGTGCTGCGCACCGTGGGGTGTCTTGTATGCTCTTTATCCACCAAAGCGGCGCTGCGGGCAAGCGCGGCGATTGCTGCCGCCGGCGCGCAGTCGGCCAGCGGCAGCGCAGCGCTGTCACTCTGCTTCAACCAGTGGCCGTATTCCATGTAGGGGCGTCGCCAGCGCTGCGCCAGTTCCGCGGCCAGAAACCGGCCGACGCCGGCGCCCACGAAACGCGTGCCGGCGCCATCGTGTTGCGACAGGATCCGGGCGCAGGCATCGTTCAGTCGTTGCAGCTGGCTTTCCCTCAGGTAACCTGACACGCTGCGCCAGGCCGCCAGCGGTGCGGTGTCGCAGTCCATGCCGAGCATGCGGGCGAGACGACGCGCGCTGGCGGCCACCGTTTTCTCACCGCCGTCGGCGGTGTCCATCATGTCGGCGTGGGCGGGCAGTTCGCCGGTGAGCCGGTAGACATCCCCGGCGGTGGCGAATTGCTCTGCCATCAACCCGCGCCAGTCGCCGCCGAACGGTACCCGGCGCGTCAGCGCCATCACCGGCGTGCGGACCACGCCGGTGTAGACCAGTTCCTCCTGCCTGATCCGCTCCGCGTCGTTGTCGCCCCGCGACTGCAGGCGACCGCCGGCAAAGGCAGTGATATCCGAGGTGGTGCTGCCGATGTCGATCAGCAATCCGTCGCCTACATGCTGCGCCACGGCCTCGGCGGCTGCCCGCCAGTTGGCGGAAGCCACGGTCGCGGGCGCGCTTTCGGCCCTGGCCAGATCCACTAGGCCGTCGGCGCCGGCGTAAACCAGAGTACGCGTGGCGCCGGCGTGACGGAGGAATGCCTGTAACAGCTGCCTGACGCCGGCATCCCGGTCCGGGAACACATCCACCAGTTCTCCGGTCATGGTGACGGCATGTTTCACGACCCGCTGCGGGAGACGCTTCATGAGTTGCCGCGTCGCGCTATCGAAGAACTCCAGCCCGCGCCACAGTGGACAGTACTGCTGCTCGACGCGAGATACCTTGCCGTCGTCGTCGATGACGACCAGCTTCAGGTGCGCGCCGCCCAGATCCCAGCCGCAGAAGGCGTCAGCGGACATGGGAGTGAAGAATGGATTCCAGTTCGATGTTTACCGATGTTCGCGCGCCGATGGCGTCCGGCTGCAACGACTTCAGGGGCGTCTCCCGGTCCAGCAGCGCCAGCACCAGCGCCGCCGGATTGATACCCAGCCCCCGCTTCAGACCGACATAGGACAGCGTCAAGCGCGGGTTGATCTCCAGGATGCGGGGTCCCTCGCGACCCAGGATCAGGTCCACGCCCACGTAACCCCACAATCCCGGGATCGCCAGGGCGATGCTATCGATGATGTGCTTGGTAATCACCTCCTGGCCGGGTCGATCGTTGGCGACGCAGCCGAGCAGGCGGAACGAGTCGTTGATGACGGCGACGCGCTGCCGGTTGCAGGCGAGCAGCTTCGCCTTGCCGTCCCGGCACAGCAGACTGAGGCTCATGGAAAGACCTTCTACATAGGGCTGCGCGATGAGTCTCTGCTCGCCCTGGTCTGCCAGTGCCTGGGCCAGGTCCGCGGGGCCATGGCAGATGCGGGATCCGATGCAGCCCACGCCGTCGTCGGGCTTGAGCACAATGGAGTCGAACTCCCCGAACAGCGCGGGGGAAGGTTCGACGGTGGGCACCACCGGCACCCCAAACCGCTGCAGTCGACGGATGGTCTCCTTCTTGGAAGCGGTGATCCTTACCGCCTCCGGGCGGCTGTTGAGCAGCAGGCACCCGGCATCCACTACCGCCGTCGTGACCCGTTCGAGGACGTGATCAGTCTCCGGCGCGATGGGCCAGACCGCATCGAACTCGGGCAGGATTTCTTCCAGTGAGTCGGCCCACGACTGGTCTGACTTCAGGTACATTGTCTGGCACGGCAGGTCGAGAATCGGCAGGCGGTGATCGCAGGTCACCGCGAGGTCGATGTCGGGCAGTTCGCCCAGGTCGGCGACCACTGCCCGCAGCATCAGCTGGCCTTCCGCCACCAGTTCGGGGTCCAGTTCGGTGCGCGCAAAGCCGCCGCCGGAGGCAAATTCGAATACTAGGATGCGCATACCATGACCTTCACGATCATCCCGGTAGTGGACCTGCGCGGTGGGCGGGCGGTGCACGCGCGCAGCGGCGCGGGCCGATCCGGGTATCGTCCGCTCGACACTCCCCTGTGCCCGCAGCCGGACCCGGCAACGGCGGCCGGGGCGCTGACCAGGGCGGCACGCTCCGCCACCCTGTACCTGGCCGACCTGGATGCCATCTGCGGAAGTGGTGACAACGCTGCCGCGGTAACGGCGATTGCCGGACGCCATCCGCAACTGGAGTTATGGGTCGATGCGGGCATCGACAGCCCGCGCAGCTTGTCTGGATTTCGTGAACGCTGTCCGGGCGCCGTTCCCGTCGTAGGCAGCGAGAGCGCCGGTGATCCAGCGTGGCTTCTCGACGCCGCCGACTTCATCCTTTCGCTGGATTTCGGTGCCGCGGGCTTCGTCGGCGATCCGCGGCTGCTTGATCGCGTCGAATTGTGGCCGGCACGGGTAATCGTCATGTCCATGTCCAGGGTCGGAATGGACGGTGGTCCGGACCTCGAGCGACTGCGTCGGGTGCGCCGGCGCCGTCCGAATGTCGACTACTATGCTGCCGGCGGCGTACGCTCGCCGGAAGACCTGGAACGTCTCGAGCAACTGGGCGCCCGCGGCGCGCTGGTCGCGACCGCGCTGCACCAGGGGCGGCTGTAACCGTCCGGGTTTTGCGGCTGATCGACCGCTGTCGTGTGCGAAGCATGGCTGTACTCCGCTGTGGTTGGCGGCGTGCCGGCGGCGCAGCTCGCAGGGCCGCGCCGCCGAACATGCCGGCAATATTTATGAATGCGCCTGAAACGGATGATCGGTGCTGCCCTTCTTGGACACTACCTCACTCGCTTTCGGCTTGTCGGCTACGGCGTTCTTGAGCGCCTGCTTGGTAGCTTCGTAGTTGTAATCCTGGATCTTCTGGTCATCCTCGGCCTGCCAGTGGATGAACACACCCACCGATACAAAGACGTCATCCGCCTCGTCGGCGGGGATGGTCCCGTCCTCAACGCAATCCATGACCGCCATGGCGACCGCGCGCTGCGCCGGGCCGAACATCTGCACTGCCTGCTTCGAACCCTTGATCGTGACCTTGTTGAACATCATGGTGTGGGGACGTGCCGGCAGGTTGGGGGCGACGACGGCGAGCAGGGCGGTGAAACCGTCCTTGTTGTTCACCAGGCCGTTGCAGAACGCCGTCTCCGCTGCGGACCCTCTCGGACCGATCATCAGGTCGATGTGAGCGACCTCGTTACCGTCACCAACCAGTGCTTCTCCAACCAGGGTTCTATTGATTACCGCCATTTTGATCCTCCTTCATTTAGGTTAGGTAGAAACGCAACGGTGCAGTTCGCCGCCGCTGCAATTCTGTTTTACGGGTCGTGGAACCCACTGCGACGCAATCGCGTCGAAGTCTTTCGCCATCACGGTCGCCACCGTCAGGTCCGCGGTGGTGCCGGGATTGAGATCGTGACGCTTCATATGTTCGTCCAGCGTGTGTAACTCGCGCAGCTTGTCTTGCGGTTCGGCGCACGCCAGCAGATCCGCGCTGAGCAACATCGCCTGCCGCCGCACCGCCTCGGCCTGGCCGGCGCCGTGCTTGCGCGCGATGTGGCTGTCCGGAAGACGCGCCAGCAGGGCCAGGTAAACCCCTGCAACGGCCCAGGCCGGGTCACGCCAGCGGCGCAACAGGCGGCGCAGCAGCGGCAGGGCAAAGTCCAGGATGTCCGGGTAACCATGGCCGTACTGGTAGGCGATACGGTCGCGCCCGGCGGCCGCCATCATTGCCTGCCGCAGGTCCACCCGGGGACGTTCGGCGACATCATGACGGCTCGACTGGCCCAGACCGGCGGGGGCGGCGGTGCGGATGGCGCGATAGGCCCAGTCCGCATCATCGACACGCAGGCCGGCGAGGGTGGCCCGCAGCCGACAGCGCAGGTCGGCCGGCGCGGAACGGCGCTGCGCCGCGGCAAACAACGGCGCGGCCAGCAGCAAGATGCCGAGGTTGGTGTTGCAGCCGACGGCGTCATGGGTGGCGGTGACGGCACGGTAAATACGCTCACCCACCGCATAGGATGCAGTCGCCAGGATCGGGGCGGTAACCCGGGCGCTGACCCGGAAGTCGTCGGCGGTCATGTTGTGGCCGGGGCGAAACACACTGACGTTGCCGGGTTTGAGCGTTGCCACGTCCAGCTCGCAGGCGCGCAGATAAGCACGCTGCAGGTTCTCATCGTAGCGACGCGCACCCATCATCGGGCCGCCTCCAGAAGCTGGTGGGCCGCGGTGCGGGCGCACAGCAGCTCGGCGAGGCACCCGGCGATGGACGCGGGGCAGACACTCTGCAGCCCATGCCAGGCCGGGATGCTGTTGACTTCCACCACCCACCAGCGGCCCTCGGCATCGCGCAACAGGTCGACACCGGAATAGTCGAGCCCCAGTGCCCGGGTCGCGGCCTCCGCCAGTTGCTTGAGCGGCGGCTCCAGCACCGCGGTCCGACAGGTGCCGCCCATGGCCACATTGTTGACCCAGTCGCGGCCCTCCCGGCGCATGGCGGCCACGGCATTGCCGGCGATGACGAACACGCGCCAGTCGCGCCATCCGGACGTGCCTGGCGCAATGAACCGCTGCAGGTAATACACGCCCTGGTAGTCACCGTCGGCGTGCAGGTCCGCGAGCTCGGCGATGCGGCGGACGCCCTTGCCCTGGGATCCGAACAGGGGCTTTTGCACGACCTCGTTGCCCGCCGCGAGTTCAGCCCCGACCGTGGCCACGGCGGCGGCGGGATCGCTGAACACCCAGGAGGGCGGGGTGGGGATACCGGCGCGGTGCAGCAGCAGTGAGGTGGCGCCCTTGTCGACGCTGCGCTCAATACCGATGGCGTCGTTGACCACGGCGACGCCGGCGTCGCGCAGCGCGTGCAGGATGCCCAGGTAAGTAGTCACCTGTTCAAAGCTGCCTCCGGGCACGCAGCGCACAAACACCGCCGCGGGCAACGCCTGTTCGAAACCCGGCAGTCTCAATCCGGCCACGCCGGCCTCGATGTCAATCGCGCAATGGCGCAGTGACAGCACCGCGGTTTCCAGTCCGGCCCGTGCAAAGGCCTCGCTGAGCTCGGTGGTATGCCAGCCGCTCTCGTCGGTGAACAGGGCGACGCGCAGGTTCAAACCGGGCCCCCGAAGGACTTGTCCAGCAATGCCTGGTCGAGGCGTCCGCCGCCATAGGTGCGGCCGCTGCGCAGAGCGGTCACCAGCACCCGGGCGGGGCTGAAAAGGTGCGGGTCGATCTTGAAGAAATCATGGTCATAGGCGGCGAACACCTCCGCGAAGGGGCGGCCGTAGTCCCGCGACGCGCCGGAGGGAAGTTGTTCCGCCAGCCGGCGCGCGGCTTCGTCATCGCTGTCCACGTACAGTTGCACGGTGCCGCCGAACAGGATAGCGTCGTTGGTGCGGCCCATCGCCGTAATGAAGTCGCGGCTGGGCGGTGACAAAGGCGCACTGCCCGCGGCGTCCACGATCTGCTGCAGTGGAAAGCCGAGTTCGTGGGCCTTGTGCATGGCCACCTCGACTACCCGCGCCACCACCTGTACGTTTCCCGCCAGGCTGGTGGTAGGGGTCAGTATCAGCGTCAGCCGCTTGCTGTGGACGCCGCAATCGCTGGCGATCTTCTGCACCAGTTCCGGAGGCGGTGTCTTGTCCACTTCCAGCACCAGGCAGGTGCGGTCGCAGTCATCCTGGTAGGCGAGTTTCTGGAACAGAGGTTCCTTGCGCGCCAGCGCCCGGCCTGGGCCCGAGCCGAGGGCGTTGAATGCCCCCTTGCCCTTGCCGTGGGACAGGCTCCACCCTGCATACTGACTGGCCAGGCAGGCCAGCACCGGGTCTGCGGTGTGGACATGTACCGTAAGCGGCCAGCGCTCGCCGCCGCCGGTAACGAGCGCGACGCTGCCCAGCCCGCCCAAGCAGATCTCGGCGATGCGCCGACCGGCCTCCAGCCCGCCCGCCGCGTCGATGCCGGCGTCAACGATGACACAACCACCAGGGCCTTCACTTACCGACAGGCGCAGCGATCCGGCATCGTCGACCAGTTTCGCGGTAAGCGGCCATGCCAGCTCATTGACGCTGGGCTGCGGCTGCGCGGGCTTGCGGGCGGAGGCGGGATGTGCACTGGTCATCGCGGCTGTCAGGCCACCGCCTGCGTCAGGCGCGGCCGGTTCAGGCGCCGCAACAGCGCGTCGTGGCGCGCGCGCGCCAGGGCGGCCACTTTGTCGGCATCGGTCCCGGCAGCGTGTACCGTGCAGATCGGGGCGGCAGCGGAGATCGTCTGTCCGCGTGCAGGGAGGTCGCTGCACCAGCGCGGCCAGGCGTCGACGCCGCCAGAGATCGTGACAGGCGTGCGCGCATAGACAATCATGTGGGCCCGTACCGGCCCCGCGTCCGCGCCGGTGACGTCGTCCAGGTCCAGCGTGCCACGGCAGGCCGCAACATGCAGCGCCACCAGGCCGCGCCGGTAACAGGCGTCATACAGTTCCATGGTGGCGCTGGGCCGGGGGTTCAGTTCCAGGATCCGCGGCCCGCCCTCGGTCACTACGAAGTCCAGGCTGTTGAGGCCGACCAGGCCGAGCTCACGGGTCAGACCCGCCACCGCGTGTTCCACGGTGCGGCGCCCGGTGGGGGCCAGGCAGAGCCGGTTGACCGCTCCCCCGTAGACGTAATCCGGTTCCCGCCGCCACAGGGTGTTCCAGCCCAGGATGCGTGACCGATGGCGATCGCCCACAAACAGTATCGACCCCGCCGCGCCGGCGATGCGGCGCTGCCAGTACGGCTGCGCAGGTGTCGGCATCTCCCGGCGCCAGGGTTTGACATGGCTGCCGCCGCAGCCCCGGGCGCTCTTCACCAGCCAGCCGTCGCCAGCGGGCACGCGCTGCCGGACCCGCGGGTGCGGCACGCCCAACATGTCCAGCAGCCGGAAGAAGCTCTCGGGGTCCTGCGCCGAGCTCACGGTTGCGGCATCGTTGCCCAGCAGTTCGGCATGCTCCTGGCAATACCCAATCACCGCTGCGGACGCCTCCAGTCCGGCGCCATAGATCACGCTGCAGCGCGGGCCCCGGCTCAGCAGCTCGTACACCGCGGCCGCCAGTTCGGTAGTGGATAGGCCGTGATCACCCATCGCGACACGGCGGCAATGCGCCGCCGCGCGCTGCGTGTCGTGGTCGGCGAAGCCGTCCACCACGATGGCCGGCCAGCCGCCGCGCGCGGCCGATTGCGCCAGCGCGCGGCCGGACAGCGCCAGTATCATCAGGGGTGGGTCAGTCGACATGGTCGATTGCCCAGTCAAAGGCATGCTCGAAATGCAGGTTGAGGGGCTTGTCGGATTCACGCATAGCCTTCAGCAGGTGGTGCTGGGCCTGGTACTTGATATTGCCGACCGCCAGGGCGCCGACGCCCAGCGCCTGCCTCGAGCCGGTCAACGCCTTGCCGTCGTCGTTCACCTCCACCCCCTCGATGCCGGGAGGCGGCACAGCGTTGACGTCGGCGACCACCAGCAGTTCCGTGGCCTGCGCGATCTCGGCGCTGCTCAGCACCTGGACACCAGCCTTGGCGGTGGCAAGCACCACGTGGGCGCCCGCGAGCTGTCCCATCTTGTGGTCGTTGGCGTCGCCCTTGATGCCGGTGAGGTCGGCGCCATAGCTGTGGTTGCACAATGCCGCGACGCGATCGGCCTTGTCCTTCTGCCTGCCCATGATGACGACTTCGGCACCCGCCTTGGCCGCCAGCACTGCGGCCGCGGCGCCCACTGGTCCGGTGCCGCCCAGTACCACCACACGCTTGTCCTGCAGGCTCGTGCCATGCTGCTTCTTGAGACAGCGACTCACTGCCGCCACCAGCCCGGCAGCGGTGGTAAAGGCGCCGCTGGGGTCGGCGAAAACGCTGACCTCGAACGGCGGGACCATGGCGTCCCGGGCGTTCTCCATCATGTCCATGGCGAGTTGCATGTCGCGGCCGCCGATGAAGATGCCGGTGCGCCTGACGCCCTTTGGTCCGCGCGAAAAGATCGCGTCCTGCACCAGCACCGCCACGTCGTCGAGGGTTACCTGCGTATAGGCCATGGCCGCGGTCCAACCGGCGTCGTAGGCCATATTGACGTCGAAGGGGCTGACGTTCTTCTCTGGGGTCAGCATGTGCAGGATGTAGGGTTTATCCATGGGTAGCTTCCAATGTCGTTGCTCAGGCGCGCCTGCGGTTCGCGTCGAGGGTCTGCGGTGCGGCGTTGGGTGCACGGGAGGTGATCATCCTGCAGCCGCGATTGCGCGCCTCCACGACCCGGAATTCCATCCCGGGGACGCCACTGAAGCGCCTGCGCAAGGCCGCTGCCTTGGCCGCGGCATCATCAGCGGAAGCGAGGAACGCGAAACCGGTGGGTCCCCAGGAACTCTGGCCGAGGCCGGTGACGCCTTGCCCCCGCAGCCAGTCAAGCGCGGCGGCCACGCGGGCGCTGCTGTAGCGGCCGCCCTGGGCGCTGGCGAAATGGTCGCCAACCGCCTGCTGCAGGGCGCCGATACCATCAGCGAAGCAATGAAAATCGGCTTCCGCCAGTGCCGGCATGATCTGCATCAGCGTTAGCCGGCACAGCTCGGCGGCAGCGGCGGCGGGGAACTCGGGGAGGTCGCTAAATGCCTGTTGTTCGGTCCGGCCGTACAGACCATGGGCGCGGTGATCGAGGATCAAAAGCACCCGCCAGGCGTCGGGAAAATCGGTACGGGCGACGATGGGGGGCGGACCGGCTTTTTCGCAGCGGCCGCCGTCGAACAGAAAACCACCTTGGGTGAAGGCGCCGACACCGACACCGGAACGCCGGCCGCGGCCCATGATGTCGCAGAGTGTCGGCACCGTGAGTCCGGCGTCGAAGAGCTGGTTGATGGCGGTGCCGACGGCCAAGCTGAGCTGGGTTCCGGATCCCAAGCCGGCATGCTCGGGTATGCTGGCGTGGACCCGGACCTCCACCGCGGCATCGATACCGAGATGATCCAGCAGGCGGCGGGCGCAGCGGGCGGCGCGTTCACCGGTGGCTGCAGGTTCACCAGTGGCGGGGAGTGGCGTAATCGTCAGCTGCGTCGACAGCGATTCCAGGGCCAGGCCGAGGCTGCCGTAGCGCCGTCCCAGGCCGCCGTGCATGTCGACGAAGCCCAGATGCAGCCGTGCCGGCGCCTCAATGAAGACGCCGGAGGCCTTCGCGTGATCTTGATTGACGGATTTCAGATGCATAAGTAGAAACCCCGCTAGCAAGTAGCGTGCCTGCAGTCCGGTTGGATCGTAGACGGGCGGCCCGCGGTGAGTAATGGCGGCGTGGGGGCCCTGGCAGCGGACTTGTTGCCGCTACCCGGACCGACTGTCACGTAAAATGGGCGGTCACTGGGGCAGACTGTAACGATTATGGCAGTGACGGCCGTCAGTCGGCCCAAGCCGCATTCGGTCACCGTGGCGGCGGCTGTTCAGCCGGCGAAGAGCAGGATCTCGCCGCGGTTCAGCTCCACGCTGTCGCCACTCCAGCGCCGGTAGCGACCTCCCAGGTGGGCCTCCTCGACCGGTAGGCCGAGCTGCCGCAGTCGCAGCAGGTAGTGGCGGAGAAAGACCGGGTGGTAGCAGGCCGCATAGCTGTAGGTGGGCAGGACCTCGGCGTCGTGCAGCGATACGATGGTGCCGCGCTTCATGCCGGCGCCGGAGCGCGCCCCCAGACGGCCGAGCACGAATATCGAGCCGGCGATCATGTTGACGCCGGTGAAGTCCCCGCTGTCGGCCGCCACCGCGATCATCCCCCGACGCATGCCGTTACCCGCCTCGTTGCCGATGCGCCCGTGGACGATGATCTCGCCGCCGCGCATGCCCACCTTGCTGCCGCGGTAGGCGCTGCCGACCATGTGGCCGGCATCGCCGCGGACCACAATCCGCCCGCCGCCCATCTCCGGTCCGACCCAGTCCCCGGCATGTCCGGTCACGGTGATCTCGCCGCCGCTCATGCCGAGTCCCAGGTGGCTGCCGATATTGCCGTCAATGATGAGGTGCCCGCCGCTCATGCCGGTGGCGACGTGCTTGACCCGGCCCAGGTCGCCGATGATGCGCACGGTGAGATCCTTGCCGCCGTCCACGCTGAAAAAGTCTCCCACCGTCATGTTGCGATTGCCATGCAGCACCGGCAGCGCGGCGATGCCTGCCTGGTCCAGGGTGGCAAGCCGGTCCGGGCTGAGGCACTCGGCTTCCAGCGGCACCTCCGGTTGGGTATGCAGGGTGAGAGTGACGCTCATGCCTTGCCTCCATCGAGCAGCTGGTGCAGATGGATCTGGAACTGGCCGAGGTTTCCGCCATAGTTGCCCGCCGCGATGCGGCGGATGCCGCGACGCGCTGCCGCGTGCATGCCGCGGCGCATGGCGTCGGCCACCGCGTCCTCGCTGAGACCATCGATCACGATTTCCAGTACGCAGCCCTCGTCCGCGGCGAGGGCGCTGTCATCCACGATGCCCCGCAGCGTCGGGCAGTATTGATGGTTGGTGGACGCCATCAGGGTCTTGTACTTGGATCCTACCTTGCTGCCGCTTCGCACCACGCCATCGGGAAACGGCATGATCACCCCCGCGGCTTCGCGCATCGCCTTCACCGCCGCCCTGGCGGCGCCCAGCGTCGTGGTCATGGTCCCGCCCAGGATCAGCAGATTGCCGCCACCCACGCCAGGCTGCACACCGAAGCGGTCGTCCACCACGAACTCGCCGTCCATTACCGGGATGCGCCACAGTCGCTGTCCACCGAGCACCTTGCTGGCCTGGTAGGCGTCGCCGAAGTAGCGCAACTGCCCGCCCACCACCATGCTCTGCTCCCCGTCGATCCCGTTGTAACAGGCGGTGGTGGGGCAGGTCATGACACACTGGCCGATGCGCTCCACCAGGCGCTTGCCGACCCCGGCGGCATCCATGGCGAACAGCAGCACGCTGACGCCGGGCCGCCGGTCCGGCGTGTCCGCGGCCGGCAGCTCGCGCTCGATGCCGGCCTCGCACTTGCAGCCGATCACCGAGGTGGCGAATCCGGTCATACTGCGGGCCGCCGCCAGCGCCCATTCGCGGGTCTGCGCGGTGATGATGACGCGCGTGCCCCACATCTTGAACGCCTCCGCGAAGGTATCGACGATCTCGGTGGTCTTGATGCGCATGGTTCGGCAGCCCCGGCTCAGGATTGGCGTTCGCCCAGGGTCGGAACAGTCTGGTGACGGTGCAGGTACTCATCGCCTACCGCGTAGTTGCCGAATTCGATGGAGTAGTACTTGTCGAAAAACGGCTTGATCTGCTGTTCGATGTCCTCGTCGTACGCGGGCGCCACGTGCAGCAGGCGCCCCTCGTGGTCCTGCCTGATCTCGTGGTCGTCGATGATCAGCTCACCGTCCTTCAGCACGTAACGCGGCGAGCTGAACATCTCTTCCTTGTCCTCCAGCTCGTCGTAGATGGTGATGTCGGCATCGGCGCCGCTGCCCAGATGCCCCTTATTGACCAGCCCCAACGCGCGCGCCGGGCCCGCACGGGTGATGATGGCGATCTCGTTCAGGGTGTATTCGCGTTCCAGGTCGTCCAGCAGCACGGTGTTGCGGATGGCCTTCTGGTTGACCCGGGCGATCTCCTGCTTGCGGAACTCGCGGTCCATCAGCAGCTTGATCAGCCGCGGGTAGCTCATGAAGGAACCGCCGTTGGGATGATCGGTGGAGAGCACGATGCGCCAGGGGTCCTTGGACAGCAGGAACAGCTCCAGGCCGATCGCCCACTGCATGGCGTGGGTATAGATATGCTCCTGGTAAGAAAACGGCACGATACCGCAGCCGCTCTCGCACTCCACGTCGGAATTGACCCACTTGTTGCCGGTTATCTTGCGCAGTACGTAAGCGGCGGGCGCGTCGCCGGTCATCACGGTGGCCTTGCCGAACATGACCTGGCCCACGTCGCAAGTGATGTTCTCGTTTTCATTGATATAGCGGGCGATTTCCGGCCCCTTGGACTTCGGGTTCTTGCCCAGTTCACCGCCGTAGCTGTGGAACTGGATGTGGGCCATGTGCAGGCGACGGCCCTCGGCGGCCTTCATGGTCTCAATCGTGGTGCGGAAATTGCCGCTGTGCCCCAGGTTGTTGCAGTGGATGTGCGGCGGGTGCGGCAGGCCCAGGTCGTTAACCGCGTGCACGAAGGCGTTGATGATCTGCCGCGGGGTGATGTCGAACTCGGGGATGTTGGCGTCGATGTCGGACACATTGGAGTTGCGACGCCCTTTCCAGGGCTCGTCGCCGCCGGGGTTCACCAACTTGGCCGCGTAGGCCTTGGTCGCGCTGATCCACCATGCCACCGCCTCGCGGAATTCTTCGTGGCGCTTCTCCTTGAGCAACTGGTTCAGGAAAATGTTGTTGCCGAGCACGATGTAGAAGCCCTTGTCGATGATGGGCGTGTCATGGAACTCCTCCAGCGTGTGGCGTGCACCCAGCGGCGGCACCGCGGCGTCCATGGCGGTGGTATAGCCGAGGGTGGCGTAGCGGTAACCGGTGGCAAAGGTGGAGGGCACCGTGCCGCCGGTGCCGGAGCGGGTGACTGCGGTGCTTGGGACCACGTCGTGGCGGTGATCCTCCGGCTGCATCTTGCGCGCCAGGTTCACCTTGGGGCCGGCGATGTGGCAGTGTATGTCCACTCCGCCCGGCATGATCACCATGCCGTGGGCGTCGAGTTGTCTCGCCTGCGCCGGCAGCTGGTCGACGATCCTGCCGTCGCGGATGCAGAGGTCGCGAACCTCGCCGTCCACCCCGTTGGCGGGGTCGAACACCCGGCCGTTGATGATGCGCAGCGGGGATGACATCAGCCCGGGTTCCCTGCCCGGTGTTTCATCGGCGCGCCGCCGGTCCGGGCCAGGCTCATGACACCTTCCGCAGCGGGACCGCCGGGCCGCCGCACAGCGCCTGCACCCGGCGCCGGATCGCGGTGAGGATCTCCTCGTCGGTGGGGTAGGGTGAGTCGAAGGCCTTGCGCAGGGTAATGGGAACGTCGTCCATGCGGTAGACCGTGCCGGCGGTGTTGATGCCGTAGGTGGCGGTGATGAAGGCGACCCGGGCCAGGTTGGTGGTCTGGGTCTGCTTGGTGTCCAGCGCGATCACCGGGATGGCGCCCAGGTGCTCGATGGCCTTGCGCGGGAAGTTGGAGGCCGGGTCGCTGGCGATGATCAGCGCCGCGTCCGCATCGCCCCGGGCCAGGGTGTCGACGGTGGTGAATTCGCCGGGATTGAAACGCGGGAACCCGCGGCTGAAATTGACCCCGAACGGGTATCCGGTCTGCCAAGACAGCACGTTGTCGGCACCGGTGACATTGCCGTGGCCGCGCACCGGCTTGGCAACGAAGTGGGTGAACTCGTTGAGGTCCGTGGTCAGTGCCAGCACCGCGCCCGAGTTGAAGTGGCGGCCGCGGGTCATGGTCAGGCCCATGCCGAAGAACAAGACCCCGTAGCGGCAGTTCTTCATCCGGTCCACCAAATCCTCCAGGGTCGCCAGCGAGACCCCTGTGACCTGCTCGATGGAAGGGTCGAGCTTGCGGCCCTTGACCAGCGCGCGCAGCGCCCAGGCCAGCTCGAAATCGCGCCCCGGCTTGACGCTCAGGAAGATGTCTGCCACTGGCGCGCTGGGGGTCTTGCGCACGTCCACCAGCACCACGGTGCGGTCCTTCTTGCCGTTGGGGGTGTACAACCCCTTGGTAGTCACCGCGTAACGGGTGAAGTGGCGCGGGTGGGACTCGGCCGGGTTACCGCCCCAGTACATGATGAAGTCGGCCCGGTTCTTCACCTCGCCCAGGGTCGCGGTGCTTTCCCCCACGCCTTGGAAGGCGATGCCCGACGGCCCATGGCAGACCGAGGTCGTGGTATCGATACAGCCGTGAATCAGGTCCGCGATCGCCACTGCGTGGCGCTGCGCCTCGCAGGTGGTGTCGCTGAGGCCGTAGATGATCGGAAACTTGGCCTCGGCCAGTATCTGCGCGGCCTCCTCGACGGCGTCCTCGACGCTGGCCTCCTTGCCGCCGATGGTGGCCTGGGGATAGTCGGGGATGCCGTGCTGGGCAAACCAGGCGCGGCCGAGCACGCAGGCGTTTTTCGCCTTGGTGATCTTTTTCTCGTCGAGGTCCACCGTGAGGTGCATGTCGTCGCAGACGCAACCGCAGAAGGTGCAGGTAGCGTTTTCGATGATCTTGATGTTGTCGCCCATGGTGCCGTCTCCTGTTGCATTCGACGCGGGAGGCGCCTAAAGGACCTCTACCTCGACTTCGAAGTTCTTCGAAATTGGCATTCCGCTGCCCGCGGTATCGCTCGCCATCAACTGGCTCGACGAGGGGCCGTAGGGGAGGAAGATCATGCCCGCCGGGAGGTCTTCCGGTTTGCGGCCCTTGCACCGGACCACGCTTTCACCGGTCGTGGTCCGCAGCCGGATCCGGTCCCCGTCCTCGAGCCCCAGGCGTTTCATGTCGTCCTGGTTCAACTCGGCGGTGGAGGTCACCTCGAGGTACTCTTCGCCCAGCTTGCCCGCGTTCAGGGACGTCCCCTGTTTCTGGGAGCGGCCGGGGATGATCATCATGGTCTCGGTCACCAACTTGCCTCGTGCACGGAATGGAAAACCTTGAGCAATCATGACCACGCCCGCGGCGCGCGTCAATCGTGAACACTGATAGTCTCATAGCCCGGCATCGTCACAACACCGCCAGCATCTCCTCGACGCTGGTGATCTTCTCGCGCGGTTTGTCCTGGGTTGCCCCGCGGGCCACCTCTTCCGCATCAATGCGTTGCCAGTCGCGGTAGCTGATTACGCGCACGCCCTTGCGCTCCAGCAGCGGCATGATGGCCTCCGCGCCGGCCTTGCTGTCCGGGTTGTCCAGGGCCGGCAGATCGGCGAGCAAGGACGCCACGGTGGCCACGCTGTCGGCCCGGTTGGTGCCGATGATTCCGGATGGGCCGCGTTTTATCCAGCCCGCCGTGTACAGGCCGGCAACGGCAGTGTCGGCTTCCATGATGCGGCCCGCGCGGTTGGGGAACACGCCGCGCCGCGGGTCGAAAGGGACCCCGTCAATGGCGATGCCGAAATAGCCGATGCTGCGAAACAGAATACCGCACTCCAGCGCCTCCATCTGGCCCGTGCCGCGCGCGGACTGCCGAAACGCCTCGCCCTCGAGCCGGTTCGATTCCAGGACCAGCTGCTGCAGGCGGCCGTCGCCCTCCAGGCGCACCGGGCTCTTCAGGAAACTGAACCGGCAGCGCCGGGACTTGTCGGCTGCCATTTGCGAGAAGCCGCGGAAGAGCTCCAGGTTCTTTCGCGCGTTGACGTTTTTCTTGTCTTCCAGCTCCTGCTCGCTGCTGGCATTGAGCAGCAGTTCCTCGGGGTTCACGAAAGGGGTGCAGTCCTCCAGGTCGCCGAACTCGCGCAGTTCCTTGGGGGTGAACTTCGCCTGTACGGGGCCCCGGCGGCCGATGACGTGGATATCCCGGACCCGGCTTTCCGCCAGCACGTCCAGCGCGTGCCGGGCGATGTCGGTGTGCCGGAGTTCGTCGACGGTCTTGGCCAGCACCCGCGCCACGTCGGCGGCCACGTTGCCCTGACCGATTATCACGGCGGTTTCGTGAGACAGATCGAAGACCCGATCGCGATAGTCGGGATGACCGTTGTACCAGGCCACGAACTCGGTGGCGGTGTGGCTGCCCGGCAGATCCTCGCCGTCTACGCCCAGGCGGCGGTCGGTCTCGGCGCCGCAGGCGAACACTACCGCATGATAAGCCCGGCGCAGGTCCGCCACGGCGATGTCACGGCCTATGTTGACGTTGCCGAAAAAGCGGAACTCCGGGGATTGGGCGATCTTTTCATAGACCTGGATCGACTGCTTGAGCTTGGGGTGGTCAGGCGCCACGCCGTAGCGCACCAGCCCGTAGGGCGCCGGCAGGCGCTCGTACATGTCGATGCGAACGACATGTTCCGACCGTGACAGGGCCTCGGTGGTGTAAAAGCCGCTGGGGCCGCTGCCCACAACGGCCACGCACAGCGGGTTGTTGTCGCTGCCAAGGGGGTCTTTGCTGCTCACTGTCGTTTGGTTCTCCCGTCGCAGGGGCCGCAGTGGTGACGGGCGGGGTTCAGCCCGCGCGCTCCACCAGGCGGCCAAAGATGGTTGTTAGGGCATTGGCGGTGTCAGGGCGTCCGGGCCTCGTCGCGATATGGCCTGCCGGCCATTACTCGGAATCCCGGTGACGGTGCGGGTCAGAACCCGAGTTCGGTCTTGCGTTCCTCGGCACCCGGCAGGGGTTCCATCGGCTCGGTGATGACGGGTAGTTCCGGGGCGCGCTGGGCGTTGATCGCGATCCACTCCTCCTTGTCTTCCGGATAGTCGTCACCTTCGTAGATGGCCTGCACCGGGCACTCCGGAAGGCAGGCGCTGCAATCGATGCAGACCTCCGGATCGATGTACAGCATATCGTCGTCGTAGTGAAAGCACTCTACCGGGCATACCGCGACGCAGTCGGTGAAACGGCACGCCTTGCAATTGTCGGTCACGAAAGTGGTCATGGTGTCCTCCTGTCAGCCTTGATTATCGTTGTTAGACGACGCCGGCATTATTCCGCGCCGGTGTCGCCGCGTCCAGGTTCAGTCCCGCCGATCCTCGGTCCCAGTGCACCAGCGCGCTCGCGGCCGGGGAGAACAATCCTCGGAGCGCGGAAAGGAACGGGCGGGCCGGCGTATGCCCGCCGGCTCCGCTCGCAGTGCTATGCGGAGAAGAAAACGCTTCAGGCGACGGCATCGGTGATTTTCTCCACTCGCGACGCGCAGAACTTGAACTCGGGGATCTTGCCGCTCGGATCCAGCGCCGGGTTGGTGAGCACGTTGGCGGCGGCCTCGGCGTAACAGAAGGGGACGAACACCATGCCCTCGGGCACCGCGCCGTCGCAGCGGGCGGTGAGCTCGATGGCGCCGCGTCGCGTGTGGACGCGGATCCGCTCGCCGGGCGTCAGCCCCAGTTTCTGCAGCTGGCCCGGCCCCAGGCTGGCGACGGCCTCCGGCTCGAGGCTGTCCAGCACCGCCGCGCGCCGGGTCATGGCGCCGGTGTGCCAGTGCTCGAGCTGGCGCCCGGTGGTCAGTATCAGTGGGAACTCTGCATCGGGTTGTTCGTCCGGGGGCAGCACCTCGGCGGGCACTAGGCGGACGCGTCCGGAGGGGGTGGGAAAGCCGTCGCCGAAAACGATCTCCGCACCGGGCTTGTCCACCGCCGGGCAGGGGTAGGTGACCGAGTCCTCGCGCTCCAACCGGTCCCAGCTGATGTTGTCGAGCGACGGCATCAGCCCCGCCATCTCCCGGTACACATCGCGGGGATGGGTATATTGCCAGTCCAGGCCCATGCGTCGCGCCAGTTCCTGCACGATCCACCAGTCCTGGCGGGCGTCTCCCGGCGGGGCCAGGGCCTGGCGCCCCATCTGCACCTGGCGGTTGGTGTTGGTGACGGTGCCGTCCTTTTCCGGCCACGCCGAGGCCGGCAGTATCACGTCGGCGTGGTAGGCGGTCTCGGTGAGGAATATGTCCTGCACCACCAGGTGCTCCAGCCGCGCCAGACCCGCCCGCGCATGGGTCACGTCGGGGTCGGACATGGCTGGGTTTTCGCCCATCACGTACATGCCGCGGATCTCGCCGGCATGCACGGCGTCCATAATCTCGACCACCGTCAGCCCGCTCTGCGGATCGAGGGTGGTACCCCAGGCGTCCTCGAAGCGGGCGCGAATGTCGGCATCCCCCACCGCCTGGTAGTCCGGGTAGACCATGGGTATCAGGCCGGCGTCGGAGGCACCCTGCACATTGTTCTGACCGCGTAGCGGGTGCAGCCCGGTCCCGGGCCGCCCCACCTGGCCGGTGATGGCGGCGAGCGCGATCAGGCAGCGCGCGTTGTCGGTCCCGTGCACATGCTGGGAGACCCCCATGCCCCAGAAGATGATCGATGCCGTCGCCGTGGCGTAGAGTCGGGCCACCTCGCGCAGCATTTCGGCCGGGAGCCCGCATACCGGCTCCATGGCTTCGGGGGTGAAGGCCGCGACCCGCTGCTTGAGGTTCTCGAAGCCCTCGGTGTTGGCGGCGATGTATTCCTCGTTAACGAGAGCCTCGGCGATGATCACGTGCAGCATGGCGTTCAGCATGGCCACGTCGGTGCCCGGTTTGAACTGCAGTGTGTGGGTGGCGTGGCGACCCAGCGCGGTGCCGCGCGGGTCCATGACGATCAGCCTGGCGCCGCGCTTGGCGGCCTGCTTGAAGTAGGTGGCCGCCACCGGATGGTTCTCTGTGGGGTTGGCGCCGATGATGACGATGACGTCGCTGTCGGCAACGGCGTTGAACGGCGCGGTCACCGATCCCGAGCCGATACCCTCCAGCAGCGCGGCGACGGAGGAGGCATGGCACAGGCGCGTGCAGTGGTCGACGTTGTTGGTGCCGAACCCGGTGCGCACCAGCTTCTGCACCAGGTAGGCCTCCTCATTGGAGCCCTTGGCGGAACCGAATCCCGCCAGCGCGCCGCCGCCGTGCTGATCGCGGATCCGCTGCAGTCCCGCGGCGGCCACCTCCAGCGCCTCGTCCCAGGTGGCGGCGCGAAAGTGGGTCGCGGGGTGGGCGGGGTCCACTTGGTCGTCCCCGCTCTTGGGCGCATCCTGGCGGCGGATCAAGGGCGTGGTCAGGCGGTGCGGGTGGGCCACGTAATCGAAACCAAAGCGACCCTTGACGCACAAGCGGTTCTCGTTGGCCGGGCCGTCGCGGCCCTGGACTGCGGCGATGCGCCCATCGGCGACCTGGTAGGTGACCTGGCAGCCCACGCCGCAGTACGGGCAGACGCTGTGGACCGGCTCGGTTTGCAGCAGCTTGTCCACGCCGCGCTCGTCAACCAGCGTCGCTTCCATCAAGGCGCCGGTGGGGCAGGCCTGCACGCACTCGCCGCAGGCCACGCAGGTGCTGTCTCCCATCGGGTCGTCGAAATCAAACACGATCTTGGCGCCATGGCCGCGGTAGGCCATGCCGATCACGTCGTTGACCTGCACCTCGCGGCAGGCGCGCACGCACAGGTTGCACTGGATGCAGGCATCCAGGAACACGCGCATGGCCGGGTGACTGGGGTCCGGCGCCGGGGCGTCGCGCGCCGGCAGTCTCGGCGCGGTCTCACCCAGGCGCTCCGACCACTGCCAAAACTGCGAGTCGTGCTCATGGGCCTGGTCACGGGGCGGCTGGTCGGCCTGCAGCATCTCGAACACCATGTGACGCGCATTGCGCGCGCGCACGCTGGCGGTGCGCACCGTCATGCCTGCGACGGGCTCGCGGATGCAGGCAGCCGCCAGCACCCGCTCGCCCTCGATCTCCACCATGCAGGCGCGGCAGTTGCCGTCGGCGCGGTAGCCCGGCTGGGGCGAGTAGCACAGGTGCGGTATGTCGGTGCCGCTGCGCTTCGCCACCTGCCAGATGGTCTCCCCGGGCTGCGCCGTCACCTTGGCGCCGTCGAGCGTGAACGTCACCGTCTGTCTGTCGGCCATCAGAGCTCCTCCGGGAAATATCGTAACAGGCAAAGCAGCGGATTGGCTGCCGCCTGGCCCAGGCCGCAAATGGAGGCGTCGGCCATGGTCTGTCCCAGCTCCTTGAGCAGCTGCGCGTCCCAGGTCCCGGACTGCATCAGCCTGACGGCCTTCTCGGTGCCCACCCGGCACGGGGTGCACTGGCCGCAGCTCTCGTCTTCGAAAAAGCGCATCAGGTTCAGGGCCGCGGCCCGCAGGTCGTCCCGGTCGCTGAGGATCACTACCGCGTGGGAACCGACGAAGCAGCCATGTTGTTCGAGTTGCCCGAAGTCCAGCGGCAGGTCGGCCATGGCGGCGGGCAGCATACCGCCGGAGGCGCCGCCCGGCAGATAGGCCTTAAGGCTGTGTCCGGGTAGCATGCCGCCGCAGTATTCGTCGATTAACTCGCAGACGGTGATGCCGGCGGGCGCCAGTTTAACCCCGGGTTCACGCACCCGGCCGGAGACCGAGAAGCTGCGCAGCCCCCGGGCGCCGCGGCGGCCGTGCCCGGCGAACCAGTCCGGGCCGCGCTGCACGATGTCGCGCACCCAGTACAGCGTCTCCACGTTGTTGACCAGGGTCGGGCGCCCGAAGATGCCGACCTCCGCCACGTAGGGGGGGCGATGGCGCGGCAGTCCGCGCTTGCCCTCGATGGATTCGATCATCGAGGACTCCTCGCCGCAGATGTAGGCCCCGGCGCCGCGCCGCAGTTGTACCCGCCGCGGGGCGACGAGGCCGGCCTGTCCCAGCCGCCCGAGTTCGCGGCCCAGGATCTTGCGCACTGCGGGGTATTCGTCGCGCAGGTAGAAGAACACGGTCTCCGCCTCCACCGCCCAGGCCGCGATCAGCATGCCCTCCAGTACGCGGTGGGGGTCGTGTTCCAGGTAGTGGCGGTCCTTGAACGTGCCGGGCTCGCCTTCATCGGCGTTGACTGCCATCATGCGGGGGGCCGGGTATCCGCGCACGATGCCCCACTTGCGCCCGGTGGGGAAACCGGCCCCGCCCAGGCCGCGCAGTCCGGCATCCTGTAGCAGGTCGATGATGTCATCAATGCGGCGCGTGCTGTCCAGGCATTGTTCCAGCAGCCCGTATCCGCCGTCGGCACGGTACTGGTCGTAGTCGACGTAGTCCGGCAACTCCGGTCTCAGGCGCTTGTTGTAAACCGCCTCGCTGATCGACTCAACGGTGGCATGGTCAATATGGTGGTGCCCCACCTCGGCTACCGGCGCGCGGTCGCAGCGCCCCATGCAGGGCGCCCTCGCCACCCTTACGACCTTGCCCATGCGTTGCTCGAGATCGGACAGCAAACGTGCCGCCCCCTGCATCTCGCAGCTCAAACTGTCGCAGACGCGCACGGTGATCTCCGGGGGTGCGTCGGCGCCTTCCCTTACCACGTCGAAATGGGCATAGAAGGTCGCGACCTCGAATACCTCTGCCTGCGCCAAGCGCATCTCATGTGCCAGCGCCGCCAGGTGGCGAGCCGAAAGGTGACCGTAACGGTCCTGCAGCCGATGCAGGTGCTCGATCAGCATGTCGCGGCCCCGCTGCGCGTCGCCAAGCGCGTGGCGTACCTCCGCCAGCGCTTGCGGGTCCAGCTGCCGGCCCCTGGTCGACGGGCGGGTGCGACCGAGCCCCCGGCCGGGGTGCCGCAGTTTCACCACCGTGGTGGCGTCAGCAGACATAGGCATTCTCCAAATGGCAGCGTGACACTGCGAGTGATCGGTTGCTCTTAATGTATCGGAATATTCCGGTGATGGTGCGGAGCCTGACAAACGGATTTACGGATCGGTCGATAGGCAGGGGTAATTGCAAACCGCACGGACCGCAGTGTGTGGTCAGGACCGGGGGATGCTCAGGTCGGCGGTCTCGCCGATATCGAACATCGCCTGTGCCAGCGGGGAGGGCGGGTCGCGGTCCGACGCCACCAGGCCGATGGTATAGCACACCTCCGGCTCGGTGAGCTTGACCGCACTCGCCTTGTCGCCGAGCCCGATCACGTCGAGAAAGCTCTCCGGCAGCACGGTGGCCATCTGCCCCAGCAGCACCTGCGCGTAAAGGTTGGTGATGGAGTTGGTCTCGATCTGTGCCGCCGGTTTGGCGGCGGCGGTACAAAACGCGCCATCGACGATACGGCGGTACTGCATGTCCGGCGTCAGCAGGCACAGCGGCAGCTGGCCGGCCTCGGCCCACGTCATGGTCTGCAGCCGGCGCAGCGACGCCTGGCTGCTTACCAGCACGTAGTGCTCCGGGTAGAGGGGAAGTATTCGCACCCGCTGCAGCGGTTCGTTGTCCACGTAGGTGATGCCGACCTCGAGATCGAAGCTGTCGAGCCCGCGCTGGATCTCCTTGGAACTGCGCGACAGCACCCGCAGCGTCACCTCAGGGTGCTTATGGTGGAAGGCCTCAGTGAGCACGGGCGCGAAGGGCAGCGCCGAAGGCACCACGCCCAGCGTCATGGCACCGGTTAGCTGGTGCTGCATGGCGCTGACATCCTGCTTCATGGCGTCGCAGTCGGCGACGATGCGGTTGGCCCAGTGCAGTACCCGCTCGCCCTCCGCGGTCAGGCCGCGATAGCTGTGCTGGGCGCGTTCGACCAGCATCACGCCCAGTTCCTGTTCCAGCTGGCGGATGCGGGCGGACAAAGTGGGTTGCGAAACGAAACAGGCGTCGGCGGCGCGTCCGAAGTGCTGTTCTCGGGCCAGGGCCATCAGAAAACGCAACTGCTTAATGTCCATGTAAGGGTTCAACCAGGTCGTTTGCGCCGGCAAGTCTAACATCCCCAACGGCGCGGAGTTGGCGCGCCGGGCGGGCGGGAGTATGCTGGTCCGACATCGACATTGTGGAGGCGCAGCAATGGCAAAATGGCGGACGCTGGGTCCGGAGGAGACCTACGGCGAGGCGGAGATCGAGGCGCGGCTGAAGGAAGAGCTGCCGCACTGGGAGCTGGAGAAGGGCTGGATCCGTCGCAAGTACAAGACCAGCGGCTGGAAGGGCACCCTGATGGTGGTCAATACGGTGGCACACCTGGCGGAGGCTGCTTTTCACCATCCCGACCTGACGGTGTCCTATGCCTTCGTGATCGTCAAGCTGATGACCCATTCGGCGAAGGGCATCACCAACAAGGATTTCGAGCTGGCACGCAAGATCGAGCAGGTGGTGATGTGGCAGCCTGGCACGGAAGGCGGTGCGCTGGAGGGCACCCCCGACGATCCCCGTTTCAAATACATCAGGTACGATTAGCCCGTCCCGGCTCCGGCCCGGCTCCGCCCCATGCCTGAAGTCGGGCACCGGCGAGAGATACGGCGGCCGATGGCGCCTGGGAATCCCGAATGATGACCAAGAGACCGGGCCACTGAACGGCGCGCAGAAATGAAACGCGCAGCCAGCGATGGGTTGAGCGAGGCACGAGTAACGGCGTGCGCGGTCGGACCAGGACCGGGGTGGGCGATTGGACGCGCGGCAGGTGTTAGCCGCGGTGTGGGTCGACTTTCTCAATGCAGACGACTGCTGGGTCGCCGTATTCGCCGCCTCGATGCGATTCCCAGTCAGGCGCCGCGCGGCTCGAACATCGCATACCATTGTCCAGAGCCTGTCGTTGCGACGCTGTCCGCATAGAGACTGCGCAGGTCAAGGCGGCCAGCGAGGCGTAACTGCGGCCCATGGTACAAGGTCGTGAAGTCGGTGCCGCCGATGATCTGGTGGGTGATGGTCAGGTAGAGCCGGGACAGGCGGCCGCTGTGGATCATGGTGGCCAGCATCAGCGGCCCCGCGAGCAGATAGAGCGACTGGTATCGGCGCCGGGCCAGGATGCTCACCAAGGCATCGCCATCCACCATGCTTGAATCTCCGGCGACGATGACCTCCATGCCCCGCCGCTCCCATGTATCGACACGGGCGGGGTCGGCGTCGGCGCCGGTCGCGATGATGATGCGCTGGCCCAGTTCCTGCAACGGCTGCGGGATCGGGAAATCCAGGCTGGCACTGGCCACCACGATATCCGGCTGCGGTTCCAGTCCTTGTTCTCGACGCCACTCAGCCAGGTCCTCGGCGCCGGCCTGCACGCCGACCTGCAGGACATTGCCCAGCCTGCCGGCGGCCAGCGATCGCAGGTAACCACCGTGGGTGATCAGGCAGTCGGCCTGTGCCTGCAGCTCCAGCAGCAACCGCAGGTCGTTGTCGCTGGACATGTGCTCAGGCACCGCCGATTCACGGGTCACCGGGTTGGTGACCGCGATCCGGCCGTCCAGGCTGGTGAGGAAGTTACCGTATACCAGCGGCCGTCCGGGAGCACCCAGTCGATGCAGTTCGTGGGCAAGGTACAGGCCGTGGAGGTCATGCTCCGCATGGGGGGCGGGCTGGAGCCGCAACAGTCGACTGCTCATGCCCCAGAGGATAACACTCAATGCGCTCTGCGCGGTCAGGGCGCGGAGCGGCCTAACCGGTGCTGACCTCCCCGGGGGCGGCTTCGCGCAGGCTGTTGAGAATGTTTTCCATGACTTCGGACTTTTCTTCCAATTCCCGCAGTTCCCGCTCGATACTTTCCACCCGTTCCCCCAGGGAAGCGTGGTTGCTGCGGATCTTCTGCAGGTTTTCGAGCCGTCTGTCGATCATGATCTTGTGTTCCTGAATCTGGGAATAGATGGGGGTCAGAACCGCCTTGGTCCAGTTGCGCGCCGCGTTGTTGCAGTCGTGGAAGATGTTGCGGGCGCGGCTCACCATGGTGATGAAGAACTTCTTCACGACGAAGTGCTGCTCGGTCATCACCAGGGCGGGGCTGTTGCGGAACTCCTCGGCCTCGCGCCGCAGGTTGGCGAACTGCCGCAGGTAGGGCTCCACCGAGAAACGCACCGGCTGCATCCGCGGCAGGCCGTGCTCGGTATGGAAGCGATCGTAGATCTCTTCCACCAGCTCGCAGATCTTACGACTCTGGGACTCGACCTTGCCAAGATTCCGCGCGGTGGAGAGAAAGAAGCTGGAGATGCCGCGCCGCAGGCCCTGGGTTGTCCATGAGTTCTGCATCACCGACCTCGTGTCGGTCACCATCTGATCGAAACGGCCCATGCTGAGATAGTGCAGCATGGACTTGACCTGGTCAGCCAGTACGCGGCGGGTGACCTGGAAGCTCTGTACTTCCTTTGCGTAGATGGTTTTATGCTTGCGCAGCTTGTGCGTCATGTCATCGATGACGTCACCGCTCTTGCCGCGCAGCGAAGCGATCTCTGCCAGCTCTCTGCGCTTGGCATCACGCTTCGATAGCACAACGTCGCGGGATGCCTCGACCACGCTGCCGATCTCGTTCACGATTTTGTCCCGAATCAACCGCTGCTTGCAGACGATAATATCCTGTGACAACTTGTTCTCAAGTTGCGGCAGGCCGCTTCTACGGACCAGCTTGTTATCGCTGCGGATCTTGCCCAGCAGCCCTTTCTGGGCCGACACCGGGAACACCATTTCGCGTTCGATGTTGAGCAGGCGCCTGGTTTCCTCCGCCTGCCGCTCGATGAACTGGGCGATGCTGTCTTCCGACTTCAGTTCGTCCCACAGCGTGTCGATCTTGTTCAGCGCCGCGATGCGCGTCTTGACATGTTCTCGGGTGGCTACGCAGACGTGGTTCTTCCACACCTCGAGGTCGGTGCGGGTGACACCTGTGTCCGCCGCCAGCACGAATATCACCGCGTGGGCGCGTGGCAGCGTGCTCAGAGTCAGCTCCGGTTCCGAGCCGAGCGCGTTGAGGCCCGGCGTATCGAGGATGACCAAGCCCTGCTTGAGCAGGTGGTGCGGGTAATTGATGATGGCGTGGCGCCACACCGGGATCTGGATCTCGTTACCCATATGGGTTTCCTCGTCCAGCGCTGGAACGAACCCCAGTTCCCTGCCCTGTTCAAGGGTAACGCGCTTGCTTTGCAGGATCTCTTCTAGCGTCTCCGCCATTTGGTCCTCGGACTCCAGCTTCAACGGCAGGGTGGTCCAGTTGATCGGCGACTTACGCAGTTCCGCGATGGTCTGCGGTGACTTGCGGGACTCGATGGGCAACAGCCGCATGCAGGGCTCCAGCTGCGGGTCGTAAAGGATTTCGGTCGGGCACATGGTGGTGCGGCCAGGTGTGGACGGCAGCAGGCGGCGCCGGTAGTCGGAGAAGAATATGGCGTTGATCAGCTCCGTCTTGCCGCGAGAGAACTCACCGACCAAGGCCACCACCAGCTTGTCGGAGCGCAGGGACTCGATCAGCTCGTAAAGTTGCAGCTCGTCCTTGCTGTCATCGCCGGACTGGCCCTGTTCCCATTCCTGGTATGTGGCGATGGCGTCCGCCAGCCGGGCGCGCCATTGCCCGTAATCGTCTAGACGCTGGCTGAAGTCATTAATCGCAATCGCTGCGTTTTGCATTGTTTTCAGCTGACCGCGGGCACGTCGTTCCATCCGGTACCTATACCGACACCATAAAATGACACATACACCCCCACGGTCTTGTGTTTGGTAATCTAATGCACCCGTGCTCTATCTTTGTAGATAGACTGCATTTACACCCCGGTCAAATTTCAGGCGATGGTGAGCAGGTGCTCCAGACTGGCCGGTATGCGGCCCGGGGACTCGATCCGCACCAGTTTGCCGCGTCCGACCTGCCCATGCCGGATCTCGACGCGGCTCCTGGCGACACCGAATTCGCGCGCCAGCAATGCGATCAGCACCTGGTTGGCCTTGCCGTCCACCGGCGGCGCGGCAATGCGCACTCGCAGGCTGTCGCCATGGGGGCCGACCAGCGCGGACGTCCGCGCGCGGGGCTGCGCGCGGATGCGCAGTTCGAGTACCGTCCCGTGCCAGCGGTACCAGCCGGGGACACTCAAGCGAACATCATTGCACGGCCGAGATCCAGCACCGGTTGCACCAGCAGCCGCAGCACCAGACCGAGACCCAGGAACACGATGATGGGAGATAGGTCAAGACCGCCCAGGGCCGGGATCAGGCGGCGCGCCGGTCGCATCACCGGTTCGGTCAGGCTAACCAGCAGGGCCACCGCCGGGTTATAGCCGCCGGGGGCGATCCAGCTCAGGATCACGCGCACGAACACCGTCACCATGAACACGTAGACCACCAGCTGCATCAGCTCGCCGATGGCGAACACCACGACGCCGACGAAGCCGGGGTCGGCGCCGCTGAGCCAGGCGATGAGATAGAGCTTGAGCACCGCCAGTAAAAGCATCAGCACCAGCGCCGCCAGGTCAATGCCGAACAGGTCGGGGATGACCCGCCGCAGCGCCAGCAACGGCGGGTTGGTGACCGCTACGACGAACTGGGAGATCGGGTTGTAGAAATCCGCGCCTACCCACTGCAGCAGGAAGCGCAGCATCAACACCAGTATGTAAAGGCCGAACACGGTATCGATAAGGAACACGCCCGCGTCGCCGACATAATTGCCCATTTACTCTTCTCCCAGTGCCGTTGCCAGTTCGTCGCCACGACGCACCGCGGCGGCAAACGCCTGGCGGAGGGTGTCGTCGAGTCCTCGTTGATGCATGACCTGCAGCGCCGCCTCGGTGGTGCCGCCCGGCGAGGTTACGCGGCGGCGCAGTTCCGCGAGCTCCTCGCCACTCTCCATAGCCAGCTTGGCGGCGCCGAGGCAGGTCTCCAACACCAGCAGGCGGGCGGTGTCGGCGGCCAGACCGTGTTCGATGGCGGCCTGCTCCAGCGTCTCCATGAACAGCATGAAATAGGCGGGACCGCTGCCGGACAGGGCGGTTACGGTGTCGAGCAGAGACTCCCGGTCCAGCCATACGGTGACGCCCACGGCGCGCAGCAGCGTTTCGGCAAGGTCGCGCTGTGCGTCGGTCACCATGGCATTGGCGTACAGGGCGGTGGCGCCGGAACCCACCAGTGCAGGTGTGTTCGGCATCGCGCGCACGATCGCCAACCCGCCGCCCAGCCATTGCTGCAGGCTGGGCTCGCGCACGCCGGCGGCGATAGAGACGATCAGCGGTTGCGAAGCCTGGGCCGCCGTGCGCAGCGGTACACAGACCTGCTTCATGACCTGGGGCTTGACCGCCAGTACCACCACGTCGCACTGCTCGACGACGCCCTGGTTCTGCGCCTCGGCCCTCACCCCCAGCCGGCCGGTGAAGTAGTCGCGCTTGTCAGCGTCGGGCTCGGCGACCAGCAGGCGGTCGCCGGACCAGTGTGTATTGAGCAGTCCGCCCACCAGGCTGCGCGCCATGTTGCCGCCGCCGATGAATCCAATCAGTTTATCCTGTGCCATGTGCGCGTGGTCCTCGAAATGCTGTCGCTGATAGCGCCGTCAGAACCGCTGTTGCCGGACAGCCAGGCCGCGATGGTCCGTACCGTAACGCCCGTCGCCAATGCGGCCAAGCATGGCCCGGATGCCGCGACGCATCGGATTTTCGTTCTCGGTGACGATGTGGGTGTCTGGAAGCTTGTCGTCCATTGTGAACTCGTTCAATACTTGATTAAGCCTTTACGGTCATGAAGTGCGTCATGACCGCCACCCTGTTCTGGGGCTGGATGAACATGCGGTGGGCGACGCAGGGCTGTTGTTCGGGGCCGAAGAAGGCCACCCGGCAGACCGTGGTGATGCCGACCTTGGCGCCTGCTTCGTTCCCGGATGCACGCCATCTGGTGCACGCGCTCGACAGCCGCGGCCCTTCCCGGCAGCGCGATCTTGCGGTGCTAGAAATCGATGATCTTTTCTGCATGTAGCGGTTTCGCCCGGGCGAACAGGTTAATGATCGTATAATCTCCGAAGTGACATTGATCTGGCGTTGCTGGGTAGCCTGCTCCGCCATCGATGGCGTGGTCAGCGGCTGCGATTCTAGCGCAGCGTGCGGTGCAGCGGCGAGCCGCTCCCGCTCATGGGCGCGGTCCGAACAACGCGGTGCCGATGCGCACCATGGTCGCCCCGGCGACGATCGCGATCTCCATGTCCGCGCTCATGCCCATCGACAGGGTGTCGAGATTCAGTCCACCGCGGACCAACTCGCGCTGCAGTTCGTGCAGGCGGGTAAAGACGGCCAGCTGCTGCGCCGCGTCCAGGTGGGTCGCCGGGATCGTCATCAGTCCCCGCAGGCGCAGCCGCGGCAGCACGGCCACCGCCGCGGCGGTGGCGGCCACCTGCTCCGGTGCCAGGCCACCCTTGCTTTGCTCACCCTCCAGGTTGATCTGCAGGCACAGGTTCAGGGCCGGCCTGTCGTCGGACCGCTGGGCGGACAGCCGCTGCGCGTGTTTCACTCGCTCTAGGCTGTGCACCCAGTCGAAGTGGGCGGCGATCTCGCGCGTCTTGTTACCCTGGATACGGCCGATGAAGTGCCAGCACAGCGCCAGGTCGGCCAGCTCGGCCTGCTTGGCGACCGCTTCCTGGACGTAGTTCTCCCCAAAATCGCGCTGCCCCAGCGCCGCCAGTTCGCGGATCGCGTCGGCGCTCTGCCGCTTGCTGACCGCCAGCAGCCGCACGCTGCCCGGGGCGCGCGCATGGAGGTGCTCGGCCTGCGTGATCGCAGCGCGCACACGGCTGAGCCGCTGTCCGGGAGACAAAGCCTGCAGAATCAGTCTTGTGTGAGCCAAATGCCCCGTTATACTTTCACAGATGGGAGAGGTGAACCGCTTCCAGGATTATTATTGACCTCAGCAGGAGACCGCAATGGACATTTCCGAGTTGCTGGCGTTCGCGCACAAAAAAAACGCGTCGGACCTGCACCTGTCCGCGGGTATGCCGCCGTTGATCCGCGTCGACGGTGATATCAAACGCATCAACGTGGATCCGTTGGAGGACCGTACCGTCCACAACATGATCTACGACATCATGAACGACAAGCAGCAGAAGGCCTACGAGGAGTTCCTGGAGACCGACTTCTCGTTCGAACTGCCGAACATCGCGCGCTTCCGTGTCAACGCCTTCAACCAGAACCGCGGACCCTCGGCGGTGTTCCGTACCATTCCCAGCACGGTGTTGAACCTAGAGCAGCTCAGCGCGCCTGCGGTGTTCCGCGACATGTGCATGAAGCCGCGCGGGCTGGTGCTGGTGACCGGGCCCACCGGTTCAGGCAAGTCCACTACCCTGGCAGGCATGGTGGACCATGTAAACGAGAGCCTGTACTCGCACATCCTCACCATCGAGGACCCCATCGAGTTCGTGCACACCAGTAAGAACTGCCTGATCAACCAGCGTGAGCTCGGACCGCATACGCTGGGCTTTGCCGAGGCACTCCGTTCGGCCCTGCGCGAGGACCCCGACGTGATCATGGTGGGTGAGATGCGTGACCTGGAGACCATCCGGCTGGCGCTCACCGCGGCGGAGACCGGGCACTTGGTGTTCGCCACCCTGCATACGAGTTCCGCCGCCAAGACCGTGGATCGCATCATCGACGTCTTCCCCGCTGGTGAAAAAGACATGGTGCGGACCATGCTTTCCGAGTCCCTGATGGCGGTGATTTCCCAGACCCTGCTGAAGAAGGTGGGCGGCGGCCGCATCGCCGCGTGGGAAATCATGGTGGCGAACTCCGCCGTCCGCAACCTCATCCGGGAAGCCAAGGTGCCGCAGATGTACTCGGTGATCCAGACCGGTCAGGCGGAAGGCATGCAGACCCTGGACCAGCACCTGGTGGAACTGGTCCGCAACCGCATGGTGTCGGTGGACGAAGCCCGCATGCGGGCGGTGGACAAGAGCAAGTTCAGCGCCGCCGCCACGTCCAGCGCAGCCGCCACGTCCAGCGCAGCCACCGCAGGGAGACGCTAGATGGTTTTCACCGATTTCTTGAAATTGATAGTGCATAAGAAGGCTTCGGACCTGTTCATCACCGCCGGCGTGCCGCCCAGCCTCAAGGTGGACGGCAAGATCACCCCCATCACCAAGCAGGCGCTGACCCCGGAGCAGACCCGGGACATGGCCTACAGCATCATGAACGAGGAGCAGCGGCGCCAGTTCGAGGCCAGCAACGAATGCAATTTCGCGCTCAACCCGGTGGAGATCGGCCGCTTCCGCGTCAACGTGTTCGTGCAGCAGGCGCGTGTCGGCATGGTGCTGCGGACCATTCAGACCTACATCCCCAAGTTCGAGGAGCTGCACCTCCCCCCGGTGATGCGGGAGATCGCCATGGCCAAGCGCGGCATGGTGGTCTTCGTCGGCGGCACCGGCACCGGCAAGAGCACGTCCATGGCCTCCATGGTGGGCTACCGTAACGAGCACAGCTATGGCCACATCATCACTATCGAGGACCCCATCGAGTTCGTTCACCAGCATCGCAACTGCATCATCACCCAGCGCGAGATCGGGGTCGACACCGAGTCCTGGGAAGTGGCGCTGACCAACGCCATGCGCCAGGCGCCGGACGTGATCCAGATCGGTGAGATACGCCATCGCGAGACCATGGACAACGCGGTCATCTTTGCCGAGACTGGACATTTGTGTATCGCCACGCTGCATGCCAACAATACCTACCAGGCGCTGGACCGCATCTTGAACTTCTTCCCCGAGGACCGGCGCGCGCAGCTGCTGATGGACCTTTCGTTGAACCTCCGGGCATTGATCTCGCAGCGGCTGCTGCCCATCAAGGGCAGCAAGGGGCGGGTCCCGGCGGTTGAGATCATGATCAATACGCCGCTGGTCTCCGACCTGATCCTCAAAGGCAAGGTCGACGAGATCCGCGATGTCATCGGCCGCTCCCGGGAGGCGGGGATGCAGACCTTCGACCAGTCCCTGTTCGATCTATACGAAGAAGACCTGATTTCCTACGAGGAAGCGATACGCAACGCCGATTCCGAGAATGACCTGCGCCTGCGTATCAAGCTGGAGAGCAAGGGTTCACGGGCCTCGGAACTTGGCGAGAGCATGCGAAACGTTACGTTCTGACCACCGGGCGCGTTGGCATGACGCCCGCTCCGGCGAGGAACAGCCCGGGGCAGGTGGGGAACCCGGCGCGGTGAGCGCCCGGACGCCGCCGGACCCCGGAAGCCATCGTAACCGTCCCTGTGGCGGTGGCAGGCGCAGTAAACATTACGGTGGTGGCCGGAACAACGCAGCGGGTATCGGCCGCGATGACCAAGCAGGTCCTGGAACGGCAGCTGCGCCGCTTGCTGCGTGCCAGAGCCCGGGGTGACCGGCCGCAGGTGGCGAGTGGCTGCCGCGAAGTCCTCCACGCAATCCCAAACCAAGTCCAGGTGCTGCGGTGCTGATCCAGGCCAGGCGCCCGGGAAATGATCCCGATGCCGTCGGGCTGCTGGGGCAGCGCCTGCAGCGTTACCTTCCCCAAGACAGCGAGGCCGCGGCAGAGCTTGGCGAGTACCAGGCGCGGCACTGTCAACATCGCCCGAGACGAGACCCCGTTACGGAAGATGGTACTACGCCTGGACCCGGGGAATCGCCGCGCCCACCTCGCACTGGGCCCGCGGCGCTCTGTTGTTAACCCTGGACAGCGCCGCGCAGCGTCACAACCCTCGCTGCGAGCGGTGACCGTGCTGCGCAACTCCCCCGCAGGCCGCGGACGAGCCGCGTCGTAGATCGGCAACAGCCACTCGGAAAGCGAACAGCCGGGCGGCGCCAGCAGGGATTTCGCCGCCACCGATGCCGACAACCAGGGTGGCCGGCAACTGCTGATAGCGCGCTACGTCCCGCTGCGCTCGATCACCCTGCACCTGTCATCGCAGGCACCGGCCGCGGTCCAGGTGACGACGCTGTGCCGAGGATGCGGCTCAAGGCGCCGAGGCGTGCTCCCAGTCGAGCGCGAGCCGCTCGCGGTACTGCCACAACGCACAGCCCATGAGATAGGCCATGGCGAGCAGGAAATACATGGCGCACAGATCGTAGAAGAACAGCTGCAGACCGTGGTGCTGGAAGGCGCTGAGCAGGTCGAAGCTCAGCTGCGCCAGCAGCCACAGCGCGGCCAGCAGCAGACACAGCACCAGGTAGGCGGTGCCGATGCGCCGCACCAGCGTCCACAGCAACAGCGGGTTGACCGCGCGCAGGAAGCTGTTCTCCAGCGCGATCACCATCGCCGTGGCCGGGGCCGCCAGGTTCGCCACCGCCAGTACCACGACACCGCCCGCAGCACCGAGCAGGCGCACGCCGATGCTGTACAGCATGGCGAAGAGGATGATTACGCCGAATTGTTTCAGCGCCATTTCCAGATCGCTGTTGAACAGGCGCAGGCTGATGGCCGGCGGGTCGTCGCGGCCGGCCGCGGCGCGCAACATCGCCGCGTAGGCATACCGCAGCAGCAGTATGAACAGCGCCACCTGCAGTATGCCGCCCCAGGGGCCGGGTCGGTAGGAGACGGCCCCCACGGCCGCCAGGCCGAATACCACCCAAAGCGCCGGCGGTCGAGCGGGATAGGCCAGCGCAGCCGGCAGCCGCTGCCAGAAAGGGGCGCCGTCCAACCTCATGCCGGGGTCGCGGCGGGGACCCGGCCGGTCGGGTACAGGCTGCGGCCCGGATGGCTGCCGGTGGGCGGTAAGCGAGACGGCGGCGCCGGACGAGCTACGCGGCTCATGGTCCGGCAGTGTCAGACCGGATCGGCCTGGAACGCGATCTCGCCGCCGATCAGGGTATAGGTGACGCGGCCGCGCAGCGGCCAGCCCTGGAACGGAGTATTCCTGCCGCGGCTGAGCATGCGCTCGTGGTCGAAGGTCCACTCCAGCTCGGGGTCAAAGATGCAGATGTCGGCGGTGGCGCCGACCCCCAGGTGACCGGCGTCGATGCCCAGGATCTTGGCCGGCTTGCAGGTTAGCAGCGCGATGGCGTCCGACAGGTTGAGGATCTTGTCGTCGACCAGCTTCAGGGTCAGCGGCAGCAGTGTCTCCAACCCGGAGATGCCGGGTTCCGATTCGCTGAACGGGGCCAGCTTTGCATCCGGCTCGTGAGGCTGGTGGTCGGAGCAGATGGCGTCGATGATGCCCGCCTTCAGTGCCCAGCGTAGACGGTCGCGGTCGCGCTGACCGCGCAGCGGCGGCAGCACGTGACACTGGGTGTTGAAGAAGCCGATGTCGTGTTCGGTCAGGTGCAGGTGGTGGGCGGTGACGTCAGCGGTCACCGGCAGACCCCGCTCGCGCGCCTGGGCTACCATGTCCACGGCGCGGGCGCTGGACAAGTGACACAGATGGCAACGCGCCCCGGTGGTCTCGATCAGCGCCAGGTCGCGCGCCACCCCCACCGTCTCCGCTGCCTCCGGGATCGCCGGCAGACCCAGTCGTGTGCTGATCTCGCCCTCGTGCACGCAGCCATTGCCCTGCAGCCAGGGATCCTGGCAATGCAGGAAAACTGTGAGCCCGAAGGTGGACGCGTATTGCATGGCGCGGCGCATCACCACGGTGTCCTTAACCGGCGCCAGGGCGTTGCTGACGCCGACGCAGCCGGCCTCGTCCAGCGCCGCCATGTCGGTCAGCGCAGTGCCCTCGAGGTTGCGGGTGAGGGCGCCGCAGGGATGGATGAAACTCTTACCGATCTGCCAGGCTCGCTGTTGGATCATCTGCGCCATAGCCGGGGTGTCGATCACCGGGTTGGTGTCCGGCGGTATGCAGAGGGTGGTGATGCCGCCGCTGACGGCGGCGTCGATCTCGCTGCCGATGGTGGCCTTGTGCTCCTGGCCGGGCTCGCGCAGCCGTGCGCGCAGGTCCACCAGCCCGGGGCACACCACCAATCCGGCGGCGTCGATCTCCCGCAGCGGCTCGAAGTCCCCCGGCGCGTGGTCCAGGGCCGCCACGAAGCCGTCGTTGATGAACAGCGTGTGTACGCCGTCGATGCCACGCGTGGGATCGACGACGCGGCCGTTTCTGATCACCAGCCCCATCAGTCCTCCCGCCTCGCCGCCTGACCGCCCATCAGCAAGGCCATGATGGACATGCGCACCGCGATGCCGTTGGTGACCTGGCTGAGGATCAGCGAGTGCGGGCCATCCGCGACCTCGCTGGCGATCTCCAGGCCTCGATTGATGGGTCCCGGATGCATCACCATCACTCGTGGCGAGGCATAGGCCAGCTTGTCGGGGGTCAGGCCGTACAGGTTGAAATACTCCTGCTGGCTGGAGATCAGACTGCCCTGCATACGCTCCAGCTGCAGCCGCAGCATGATCACCACGTCAACATTCTCCAGCCCGCGACGCATGTCGCTGAAGGGCTGCACGCCGAGTCGCTCCACCTCGGTGGGCAGCAGGGTCCTGGGCGCCACCACCCGCACCTCCGGCACCCCGAGGATGTTGAGGGCATGGATCTGCGAGCGCGCCACCCGGGAATGCAGAATGTCGCCGACGATGGCCACCTTCAGGTTTTCGAAATCCTGCCGGTGCTGGCGGATGGTGAACATGTCCAGCATGGCCTGGGTGGGATGGGCGTGGCGACCGTCCCCGGCGTTGATGATGCTGACATGCGGCGGCACGTGCTGGGCGATCAGATAGGCGGCGCCGCTGTGGGCGTCCCGCACCACGAACAGGTCGGTATGCATGGCCTCGAGATTGCGTACCGTGTCCAGCACCGTCTCACCCTTGCTGGTGGCGAGGCGGTTGGGGTTGAGGTTGATGACGTCGGCGGACAGCCGCTTGGCGGCGATTTCGAAGGTGGTGCGGGTGCGCGTGCTGCTCTCGAAAAACAGGTTCACCACCGTTTTGCCGCGCAGCAGCGGCACCTTCTTGATTTCCCGCTCGCCGAAGCTGATGAAGGTCTCGGCGGTATCGAGAATACGGGTGAGGGTGTCGCGCTTGAGGCCTTCTACGGTGAGGAAATGACGCAGCTCGCCGTCTTCCCGGTACTGCAGGTCCGTGCTCACGGAACGCGCTCGAGTATGTCCAGGCGCAGTGCGTCCGGGCCCGCCAGCTTGACGTGCTCGTGCGCGGTCAGCTGCAGGTGCTGTCCGACCACGTCGGCCTGTATCGGCAGCTCGCGCCCGTTGCGCTCCACCAATACCGCCAGCAGTATCGAGCGCGGCCGCCCGTAGTCGAAGATCACGTTCATCGCCGCGCGGGTGGTGCGCCCGGTGTGCAGCACGTCGTCCACCAGGATGATGTGCCGGTCGTCGACGCCCACCGGCAGGTGCGAGGCCTTGACCTCCGGGTTCATGCCGATGCGGGTGAAATCGTCGCGGTAAAAGCTGATGTCCAGCACGCCCAGCGGCTCGGTCATCTGCAGCTGCCGGTGCAGCTGCTCCGCCAGCCAGGCGCCGCCGGTGTGAATGCCCACCATGAGCGCCTGCTGGGCCGTCATCGGCTGCAGCGCCTGCCCCATGTTCGCGAGCAGTTGCTCAACCGTCGGTATGGTGGTCGGGTTCACGCGGGCGTTGTTGATAGAAGAAGGTCTCCAGGATCAGGCTTGCCGCAACCTGGTCACGGCGCCGCTGCCGACTTCTGGCGGGCTGACCCGCCAGCGCCTCGTTGGCGCTCTCGGTAGTCAGCGTCTCGTCGATCCAGTGCACCGGCAGATTGTAACGATTGCCGAGCGTTTGCCCAAACCGCCCTGCCCGGCGGCTGGCCGCGGTGGCCGCGCCGGCGCTCAGCGGCAGGCCGACTACCAGCCCGGTGGGCGACCATTGCTCGATCAGCCGTGAGATCCGGTCCCAGTCAGGTCTGCCGTCGACGGCCTCGACGGTGGCCAGCGGACGTGCGCTGCGGGTGAGGTCCTGACCCACGGCGACGCCGATCTTTTTGGTTCCGAAATCGAAGGCGAGGTAGATCGCCGGCCGGCTCAAGCGTGACCGGCCTCGGAGGAAAGCAGGCCGAGGTCCACGCCCAGCAGCTGCGCCGCCGCGGCCCAGCGCTGTTCCACGGGGGTGGAGAAGATCAGCTCCGGGTTGGCCGGCCCGTTGAGCCAGGAGTTATCGCTGATCTCCTGTTCCAGCTGGCCGCTGCCCCAGCCCGCATAGCCGAGTGCCACCAGCGAGCGCTTGGGCCCCTCGTTGCGGGCCATGGCCTCGAGGATGTCGCGGGAGGTGGTCAGCCCCAGGCCATCGTGCACCTCCAAGGTGGAGTCCCAGGAACCGACGTCCTCGTGCAGGATGAAACCGCGCTCGGTCTGCACCGGGCCGCCGTAGTGGACCGGCTCGCCGGACTGCCGGAACAGCTCCTGGGAGATGTCCATCTGGTCCAGGATGTCGCCCACGGTCAGCTCCACCGTTCGATTCAGCACGATACCGAGGGCCCCGTCATCGTTGTGCTGACAGATCAGGGTCACGGTGTGATCGAAGTTCGGGTCGCGCATGTTCGGCATGGCGATCAGGAGTTGGTTGGCGAGCGAGGCGGTGGTATGCATATTAATAGTATCGGGCACCCGCGCCGTTCGCACAAGGAACTATCTGCTGACCAGCCGGTTGCCGCGCATGAATTGCCAGGTGCGGGTGATATGGAGGATGTCCACCTCGCCGCGGAAGGCCTCCGGAAAGGCATCGAAGGGCGCCGCCAGGCGCACGATGCGCATGGCGGCGTCATCCAGCAACTTGTGGCCTGAGGTGCGGATGATATTGATGGCGTGCACCTGGCCGTTGCGTCTGATCTCCACATCCAGCACCAGCTGTCCGGTGAGCTTCTGTTGGCGCGCCTGGTCCGGGTAGTTGAGGTTGCCCATCCGCTCCACCTTGGCCCGCCAGGCCTCCATGTAGGCGGCATACTTGTATTCCCGGGTGCGGGCGCTGAGAAACTTGCGGCGCGGGCGTTTCTGGTACTCCTCCCAGAATTCGCTGATCTCCGCCGACAGGCGGGCGCGCTCGGCGGCGGCGCTGGGTTTGCTGACCACGCCGGGGGTGCTCTGCGGCCTGGCGGGGGACCGCTCCTCAGTCGGCTGCTTGCGCGCAAGCTGGACCTCGGCCGGGCTGTTCTGGGTCATCGGTTCGCGTTCGCTGCGCGGCACCGGCGGCCGCGAGGCCAGTTGCGCCACCGGCAGCTCACGCGACACATCAGGCGCGGGTCGCAGCGGCAGCGGGCTGCGGGCGATCACCGGCTGTTCGCTGTCGCCGCCGCCCTCTTGGTCGGCCTGCGCCAGGAAGTCGGCTTCCTCCGGTTGGCGGTCGCTGCGGGTGTTGACGAGGGTGATCTCCAGGGTCGGCAACTGTTCCAGGTCCGGTTGCAGCCGTGGTGCGGTGAAGCTGATGCCCAGCACGACCACCATATGCGCCAGCACCGAGGCGAACACGGTCAGGCCCAGCCGGTCACCGTGGGTAAAACCCGGGATGTTGTCAGCCAGCTCCATCAATTGTCGGTTCGCCTGTGCCTGGATCGACTTGCCGCGGCAGGGCATGGTTGCCGTTTGCCCTCCAGTCTAGTCGTGGTCTGCGACAACCCAAAATTCACCGACACAGGCACTTTTCAGCGCGACCGCCGGCGGCGCGCCGCGATGACGTCCATCAAGCCGGCGCTGATGTTGATGCCGAACTGGGCGTCGAGTTCGCGTATGCAGGTGGGGCTGGTGACGTTGATCTCGGTGAGGTAGTCGCCGATCACGTCCAGGCCGGCAAACAGGATGCCGTTGGCGCGCAGGGCCGGACCCACCTCGGCGGCGATCCAACGGTCCCGCTCGGTGAGCTCGCGCCCCTCGCCACTGGCGCCGGCGGCGAGATTGCCGCGGGTTTCCCCCGGTGCCGGTACCCGCGCCAGCGCATAGCGGACCGGCTCGCCATCGATCATCAGGATGCGCTTGTCACCGCCGCTGATCTCGGGAATATAACGCTGGGCCATGACGTATTCCTGCTGGTGCCGGGTCAATGTCTCCATCACTACGCTGATGTTGGGGTCCTGCCGGGTGAGGCGAAATACCGAGGCCCCGCCCATGCCGCCCAGCGGCTTGAGGATGACGTCCTGGTGCTCGGCCAGGAACTGGCGGATGTCGCCGTAGCGGCGGGTGACCAGGGTCGGCGGCGTGCACTGGGGAAACCAGGCCGTGTAGAGTTTTTCGTTGGCGTCGCGCAGCGCCTGGGGCCGGTTCACCACCAGCACGCCCGCATCCTCTGCCCGTTGCAACAAATAGGTGGCGTAGATGTACTCCATGTTGAACGGCGGGTCCTTGCGCATCAGGATGACGTCGAGATCCGCCAGTGCCCCGGTGCGCTCGGCACCGAACTCGTGCCAGCGTCGCTGATCGTCAAACAGGCTCACCTCGCGGCTGCGGGCACACGGCACGCCGTCGCGCATGAACAGGTCGTTCATCTCCATGTAGGCAATGGGCCAGCCCCGCGCCTGCGCCTCCAGCAGCATCGCAAAGGTGCTGTCCTTCTTGACGTGGATGGTACCGATGGCGTCCATGACCACGCCTAGTCGTAGGGTCATTATTCAGGCTTGGGGGTCGTTGACAAGGCCGCGGCGATTATAAGGTTCCATCTCCGGGGGCGGTGAGCCGGCCACCGCGACGCGGCCGCGCCTTATGCATTGGCGGCCGAGGCCAGCTGCAGCCCCTGGCGCTCGCGCGCTGCGGCCAGCAATGCGAGTCGAGCCACCACGCCGTAGGCATAGAAGCGATTAGGTTGTGCATCCGGGTCTTTGCTGTCGTCCGGGTGTGAGCAGGACTCGGCGAACGCCAGCGGCTCGAAGTGCATGCCGGGCGAGTTGAGATTGTCGTCAGCGGCGCGCTCGGTGTGCACGCGATAGAAACCACCGACGACGAAGTGATCGATCATATACACAACCGGTTCCGCCACCGCGGCGGTCGGTCCCCATTTCTCGAAGGTGTATACGCCTTCCTGCACCATCACCTCGGTAACGGTGGCGCCGCCCTTGCCACGAGCCATCTTGTTGCGCTGCTTGCGGTTAAGATCGCGCACCTCGTCCGGACTGCGTACCACCATTATGTTCATACCGTAGGTTCCGGAGTCCGCCTTGACGAAGGCAAAAGGTTCCTGGTCGATGCCATAAGCCCGGTATTTGTCCCGCACCGCCAGCAACAGTTCCGCCACGTTCATGACCAGGCAATCCTCGCCCTCGCGTTTCTGGAAATCGATCTGTCCGCAGCGGCGGAACAATGGGTTGATCAGCCAGGGGTCGATCTCGATCAGCGCCGAAAACTCGTTCGCCACCTGATCGTAGATGCCGAAGTGATGGGACTTGCGCCGGGTGGCCCAGCCCAGTGCCACCGGCGGCACCACCGGCTGGCTGATGTTTTCCAGCACCGCCGGCAGCCCGGCGCTGAGGTCGTTGTTGAGCAGGATGAAACAGGGCGTGAAGTCACCGATCAGCACCTTGTCGCCGTGGCGGGAGATCGGCTCCCGCAGCAGGGTCTGGCCGCCGGGGAGTTGCATCACTGCCGGCTCGGTCAGGTCCGGTGAAAGAGACCCGATACGGGCGCGGAAACCGGCCAGTTCCAGGATGCGCACCAGGCGGGCGATGCTCTGCCAGTAGTGCGGATTGCGGGTATGGTCCTCGGGGATCAGCAGCGCGCCGCAGGAATTTGGCACGAGGCGCTCGGCGGCGGTCTGCATTGCGTGCACGCACAAAGGTTCGAAATCGCCGCTGAGATTGTTGAATCCGGCCGGAAAAAGGTTGGTATCCACCGGTGCCAGCTTGAAGCCCGCGTTGCGCAGGTCCACCGATGCGTAGAATGGCGCCTGCGTCGACAGCCACTGGCCACGGAACCACTGCTCGATCTCCGCCTGATGCATCAGCATGTGGCTCTCGATCTCCAGCAGGGGGCCGGTCAGAGCAGTAGTCAGATTGGGGACGGCATGGACCTGTTCAGGGATCATGGCAGTAACCTCTGGCTTGGGTGCGGGGGATTATAGGGTGCCCGCAGAAATGGCGGAAGTTGGACCGGAATCGGTGTACAGGCCTTGTACTGTATGCTAAATAAATCATTGGGATAGTCCCTATTTTTAAGAAAAGGCCTCGAATCTAGCCGGAACCGGGTCGATGACCGCCCGGTCGGACCCGGGGAGCGCTGCGCGACGCCACCGGAGGGCGAATTATCGACTATTCTTTCTTTAGTCAAATCAGCGCGTTATCACGACGCGGTAAACCGGACGACGGGCGGTGTATCACCAGCAAAGAGGTAACAGATGTCGATCAAGGTGATGGTCATCGATGACAGCAATACCATCCGCAAGACCACCGAGTCTCTGCTGACCAAGGAGGGTTACGAGGTGTTGACCGCGGCGGACGGCTTCGAGGCCATGTCGTTGATCACCGATCACCAGCCCGACATCATCTTCGTCGATATCATGATGCCGCGCCTGGATGGGTACCAAACCTGCACCCTGATCAAGAACAACCGCCATTTCAAGGAGACCCCGGTGGTTATGCTGTCGAGCAAGGACGGCCTGTTCGATCGGGCGCGGGGCAGGATCGCCGGGTCGGATCAGCACATCAACAAGCCGTTCACGCGCGAAGAGTTGATTGAGGCGATTACCCGGCACGTAAAGACAACGACGGCGACCCGGCATTAGAATCAGGCATCTTCTCGGCAACGAGGGGGGGTACAAATGGAAGCTCATAAAATACTGGTAGTGGATGACTCACCCACCGATCTGCATCTGCTGACGGGTTATCTGGTGAATAACGGTTACACGCCGGTGACGGCCGTCAACGGTGAGGAGGCGATAGCCAAGGCCGCCTCCGAGCAGCCGGATCTGATTCTGATGGATGTCGTGATGCCCGGCATGAACGGCTATGAGGCGACGCGCGCGCTGTCGCGTAATCCCGCGACTGCCCGCATCCCGGTGTTGATGGTTTCTTCCAAGGACCAGGAGATCGACAAGATCTGGGGCATGCGGCAGGGCGCGAAGGATTACCTTGCCAAGCCGGTCGACGAGCATACCCTGATCGGCAAGATCCGCTCGCTGTAAGCGCATGCCGCGTCTCACGGAACTGCCGCTGGAGGAGTTGCTACGGCTGCAGCGGCAGTCACTCGGCAAGGGGAGGATCATCCCCGCTGCCGAGGAGCTTGATTCGCGCATTGGTGGTCTGGGATTCGCGGTTGGGGACCTGTATCTGGTCTGCGAGCTGGACAGCGTCTCCGATATCGTCGATTGCGGCGCGTTGACGATGGTGCCGCGCACCAAGGCCTGGATGCGCGGTATCACCAACGTGCGCGGTCGGCTTTGCTCGATCTGCGATCTCGGGATGTTCCTCGGCATCGCGCCGCCGGTGCCGGAAGCCGAGGGCAAGCTGCTGGTGTTGAGCGACCCCGAACTGGGCGCGGCGCTGTTGGTGCCGCGGGTCTTTGGGCTGCGTTATTTCGATGAAGAGACCGAACAGCAGGCGATGGAGGGACTGGACGAGAAGCTACGGTCCCTGGCCAAGGCTGCATACTTGCAGGGCGGTCACATGTGGGGGGTGTTGGATGTTGAACGGCTTGCGGAAATGCCCCGCTTTCGTACCGTCGCAGATGGCATGTAGCCGCATACTTAACATCAAATGAGGTGTCAGGATGGCAACTGCTAGAGAATCCATCAACGAAGCGTTGCGCGGGAACGATCTCGAGGGGCTGGAATCCCCCCTGGAGCTGGAGCAGCCCCCGGGCACCGGGTCGCAGGACCAGTTCTCGACGGCCGAGCCGGCGGCATCGAAGCCGGCGGGTCCGGCGGCCAGGATACTGAACAACTTGCCGTTCATCATCGTTGCGGTGGTCATCTCCATTGTCGGCCTGGTGGTGTTCCAGACCCTGGCCACCCAGCGCAGCGCCAACGAGGCGGCCCTGGTGGAGCGGGCCTCCAGCATGTTGATGTTGTCCCAGCGGCTGGCACGCGACGCGCGTGAAGCGGCGCAGGGAGCGGCGGCTTCATTCCGCTCCCTGCGGCAGTCAGCCGATCAGTTCGCAGCCGCGATCGACACCCTGGATCAGGGCGATCCGACTTCGGGCATGCCGCCGACCCCGACCCGCAACCGCGTCGACCTGGAGGCGGTGCAGGGTATCTGGAGCGGCAGCAAGGAAAACGTGGATTCGATGCTGTCGCACGAGCAGCTGCTGCTCAATACCCGCCAGCAGGTACAGCGGGTCCAGGAACTGGCGCCGCTGCTGCTGGCACGCTCCGACGAGATGATTGAGGCGGTGATCAGAGAGTCCGGCAAGCCCGAATTGGTAGCTCTCGCCGCCAACCAGCTGACCCTTAGCCAGCGCATTGCCAAGGACGTGACGAAGTTCTCCCAGGGCGGCGCCGATTCCGCCGTGGCGGCGACCCAGTTCGGCAAGGACACACTGCGTTTTTCCAGCGTCAGCCGTCAGCTGCGCCAGGGGGCCGGACCGGTGGTGCTGGCCAAGCTCGATGCCGTGGACCAGGTGTTTGTCGAACTGCGCCAGAGCATCGAGTCCATACTTGACGACGTGGCCGATTTTTTCGCCGCCCAGCGCGCGGCCCGGGCAGTCATCAAGGAGAGCGACCCGTTGCTGGCGTCAGTGCAGCAGTTCATCAACAATGTCACCGGCGAACACGTTACCGGAGTCATGCGTTATGTGCCGTGGGCATTCGGCGCCCTTGCGGTGCTGTTCCTGTTCCTGCTCGGTCGCGCCCTGGTCACGGATGCGCGGCGGCGCGCCACCGAGAGCGCGCAGCAGAACCGCGAGACCCAGGACGCCATTCTCAAGCTGCTCGATGAAATGGGCAGCCTTGCCGACGGTGACCTCACTATCGAGGCCGAGGTCACCGATCAGATCACCGGCGCCATTGCCGACTCGGTTAATTTCGCGGTCAAGGAGATGCGCGACCTGGTGATGCGCATCAATGACGCGTCGCAGCGGGTGGCGGCGGAATCAGCCAGCACCGCCAACACCGCGCGGGAACTTTCCCGGGCGAGCGCGGTGCAGGCGGACGAGATCACTAACACCACGGAGCGGTTGCAGAACATGGCGCAGTCGATGCAGGAGATGTCGGGTGAGGCACGTCGCTCGGCCGACGTTGCGCGAAGCTCGGTGAATGTGGCCAAACGCGGCGCGAAGGCGGTGCGCGACACCATACGGGGCATGGATTCCATGCGCGAGCAGATTCAGGACACGTCGAAACGCATCAAGCGGCTGGGCGAGAGTTCGCAGCAGATCGGCGAGATCGTGAGCCTGATCGACGACATCGCGGAACAGACCAACATCCTCTCCCTCAACGCGGCAATCCAGGCGGCCACCGCCGGGGAGGCCGGGCGCGGTTTCGCCGTGGTGGCGGACGAAGTGCAGCGCCTGGCGGAACGCTCCGCCGAGGCGACCAAGCAGATTTCGGAACTGGTCAAGAACATTCAGTCCGACACCAACGAAGCCGTCACGTCCATGGAACAGGCGACCCAGGGAGTGGTCGACGGCACCCGGCTGGCGGATGCCGCAGGCCAGGCCCTCGGCGAGATCGAGTCGGTGTCGCAGCAGTTGTCCGACCTCATTGCCGGTATGGCGGAGGCCGCGCAGCGGGAGTCGGAGACCGCCACCAAGGTATCCGGGCGCATGGACTCCATCCGTACAGTGACCAGCGAAACCTCGCGGGAGGCGCAGACCACAGCCGATTCGATCGGCAAGCTGTCCGATCTGGCCCGCGATCTGCGCAACTCGGTGGCCGGTTTCAAACTACCCGCATGATGGCTGGTCGCTGCGGCACGATCGACTGACCGCAGCGGGGCGACTGCGGACAAGTAACACCTGTAAGGTAAATGGATAATCTGAACCGAGTGGATCCCAGCACCCTGGGCTGGGTGAAGACCGAGATCGACCAGACGCTGGAGCAGGCGCGCAGCGCCCTGGCCGAGTACGGCCGGGAGCGCAGCGACACCACCCCGTTGCGGATGTATGCCAACCACCTGCACCAGGTTGTGGGCACGCTGCAGATGGTCGAGCTGGACGGCGCGGCGCAGTTGGCACAGGAGGTGGAGTCACTCGCCGACTCGGTCATCGGTGGTGACCACAACGGCCGCGATCTTGACGCCACCACCGCTCTGCTCGACAGCAGCCTGTTCCATCTCTCGGGCTACTTGGAGCGCCTGCAGCACGGCATGCCGGACCTGCCGGTGCAGAACGTGGCGATACTCAACGAGTTGCGCAGCGCACGCGGTGAAGTCCCCGTGGATGTCTTCGACCTGTTCAACCCGGACCTGGACGTTTATCCGCCCAGACGTCGCGCTGTGGAGACGGATGATGGCCAGGCGCGCGCGGAGGTGCGCCGGATTCGACGCGGTTTCCAGGGTCACCTGCTGGACTGGCTGCGGGATAATGACAGCCGCGATCACCTGCTGGCCATGGCGGGTGATGTCAGCGAGTTGCAGAGCGTTGCCAGGCTCGGCCGTTGCGGACAACTGTGGTGGATAGCGCGGGCGTTCCTGGAGATGCTGGGGGCGGAGTGCCCGGTGGCGGCGGACGATCCGCGCAAGCGACTGCTGAGTAAACTCGACCAGGCCATGCGCCTGCTGGTGGAGCACGGTGAGGCGGCGCTGGCGCGCAGCGAAAACGACGAGTTGCTGAAGCAGTTGCTGTATGCGATCGGGCGATCGAGCGCGGACCTGGAATCGGTCGCCGAGATCAAGCGTGCTTTCAACCTCGACCTGATACTCTCGTCCGAGAGGACGCCGGTCGAGGGCACGGCCTCGCTGACCGACCGTTTGCGCGAATTCGCCGGTACCGTCACCGGCGAACTGCAGCAGGTGGAGACGTCACTGACGGCCTATTCCGAAGACAGCCGTGACGCGAGTTCCCTCGATCAGGTCATCGAAGGTCTCGCCCGCATCGGCGAGCAGGCCCGAAATGCGCCGATCCCGGCGATCAAGGATCTGGTAGACAGCCTGTTGCAGCTTGCCGGCGAATTGCGGGAGGGGGGCGGCGCGCAACGGGAACGCGCGACGCTGCAGATGGCTGCGGCGCTGCTGTTCCTGAGCGAATCGTTGTCGGCACCGGATACCATCGACGTCGGCTGGAGCGAGCTGGCCGCGGAGAAGGCGACACAGCTGCAGGCACTGCAGGGCGGGCGCATCGGCCTGGAAGACCTGGCGCACGAGGTCGGCAGCGGCGGTGCGGCGTCCCTCAGTGACTACGAGATCAAGCGGCTGCTGGGTGCGGTGGCTGGCGAGATCTACGTGAACCTGAACCGAGTGGAGGAGGCGCTGGAACAGTTCGCGCTTGACGGTGACACGGCGCTGCTGGAACCGACGCCGGATTCCCTGTCCCAGGTCGAGGGGGCTTTGCGCATCCTCGGACAGCACAAGGTGTGTGACCTCATCCAGGCCACCTCCGACCATTTGCGCGCGTTGATGTCGGGCAGATTGACACGGACCGGTCAGCTGATGGATGCGCTGGCAGTGGCAGTGGGTACCGTGGAGTCCTATGTGCGCGGCCTGGAACATCAGCGTCCGCGTCTCCGCGAACTGGTGGAGCGCGCGTTGCAGGATCTGGAAAACGCCTTCAGCGACGTGGACCTGGCCAAGATCGATCCCCATGTAGCGCTCAGCGCGCTGCAGCAGCATCTCGAGCAATGGCTGCGAGACAGCGGAGATTACGCGGCCTTCCGCGCCATGCGGCAGCAATTGCGTGATCTTTCCATGCTGGCGCGCCGGCGCGACAAGTCGCAACCGCACCGTCTGGCCTTGGAGATGAACAACCTGCTGGACATCGTCACAGAGGACCCGACCTTCCTGTCACCGGAGGTGGAGCAGACCCTGCGTCGCTCACTCAATACCCTGCAGTCTCTGGTCGAAGACCTGGTGGAGCCGGCACCCGTCGCGGTGGAAGGGGCGGCCGTGGCCGTCACCAAGGCGGTTGCCCCGACCGCCGCCGCTGCAGTCGAACCGCCGGATCAGGAGATCCTTGAGATCTTCCGGGAAGAAGCGCGGGAGTGCGTGCAGGCCATGGAAACCAATTACCGGGCTTGGCGACGCGACCCCGCTGACGAAAAGGCGCTGTCTGAGTTGCGCCGCCAGTTTCACACCGTCAAGGGCAGTGGCCGCACGGCGCGGGCGGGCGTGGTCGCGGAACTGGCCTGGCTGGCGGAGGATGTCCTCAACCAGGTGCTGGACGGGAAGCAGACAGCCAGCGAGGAACTGTTCGCGTTCACCCACGACGCCCAGCAGGCCATCGACGGGCTGCTGCGCGACGAGCTGAGGGACCCGGCGCAGATCGACCTGGCGGCATGGCAGCAGCGGCGCGACCGGCTCTCCCAGCCGCCGGCGCGGCGGGAGGCGGCGAGTACACCGCTGCATGACGATGCGGTCATCGAGATCTTTACCCAGGAGACCCGCGGCCACGTGGCGACGCTGCGTGAGTTCGTGGCACGCTGCAAACAGAATGCCCGCGAATGCGCGGTAGCGCCCGACCTGTCGCGCGCCGTACATACGCTGATGGGAAGCAGCCGTTCGCTGCAGCTGAACGAGATGGCCGACGCCTTCAACGACCTGGACCGGCTGCTGCAGACCCTGGGCCGTGCCGGCGAGGCGTTGCAGGCCGGCGAGCTGGAAATCGTGGAGCGACTGGCCGTATTGAGCCTGGAGTTGCTGGACGCCTTACCGGGCCAGCGGCAGTTCGGGCCCACATTGCGGCGGCGGTTCGTCAACGAGAAAGAACGTATCCGGCGCCGCGAGCAGGAGCGGCGGGAACGACGTGAACAGGTGCCTGAACCGCTCGCCGCCGCGGCGGACGCGCAACGGCCCGCGCCGGTGCAGCCGCGCACGCCGCCGGCATCGCTGGATGACCAGTTCAGCATCCTCGAGAAGTTCATCCCGCAGGAGGTGGCCAAAGAGATCAAGGGGGGCGAGGAGGCCCCAGTTCCTTCAGCGCCGGTGCTGGTGATGGACGAAGTCAGCAGCGAGCTGCGCGACGTCTTCTTCGAGGAGGCGTCGGACCTGCTGCAGCGCATGAACCGGGAGGTTGGGGATTGGGGCCGGGGCCAAGGCCAAGGCAGCCGCGCCGTCATCGCCGCGCTGAAGCGTGACCTGCACACTTTAAAAGGCAGTGCCCGGGCGGCGGGAGCCAGTATCATCGGCGATCTCAGCCACACTACCGAGACCTTGCTGGAGCGGGTTCCCGTCAGCGACGCCGCGCCGGCGGCAGGTATGGTTGAGCTAGTGGAAGAGGTTCAGGATACTTTGATGTACCTGGTCCGGCGTGCCGAGAACAGGCAGCCCATGCCCGACATCACCGACCTGATGGCGCGGGTGAATGGATTCGCGACGCCCGCCGCGGGGCCGACGGCCGGGGACGCCTGGGACCTGCCGCCGGTCAGCGGCGCGCCGGCTCGTGAGCAGGCCCGGCAACCACTTCCCTCCGCTGTTGCGCCGGTCGCACCGCAACAGCCGGAGCTGAGGGAGGTGCCAACGCCGGCGGAGGTAGAGGACGATACCGAAGGCCGGGCAGTGCGCGGAGACGACCGCATAGTGCGAGTGCGGTCGCAGGTGCTGGACAAGCTGGTGAACTATGCCGGCGAGGTGAGTATTGCCCGCGCCCAGATCCAGCAGCAGTTGATCGGCTTGAAGGCGAACCTCGGCGAACTGCGCGGCAACGTGGCGCGCTTCAGCGAGGAGCTGCGCGAACTCGACATCCAGGCGGACAGCCAGATCCGCGCCCGCAACGCCGAGCTGGAGGAGAGCCAGAAGGACAAGGGCGATTTCGATCCGCTGGAGTTCGACCGCTATACCCGGCTGCAACAGTTGTCCCGCTCATTGTCGGAGAGCCTGGACGACCTGGTGACCATCCAGGCCGGCCTCAACCAGTTCGCCAACCAGACCGAGACCGTGCTCCAGCAGCAGGCCCATCTCAGCCTGGAACTGCAGGACGGGCTGATGAGCGCCCGCCTGGTGCCGTTCTCCACGCTCATCCAACGGCTGCGCCACCATGCGCGGCAGACCGCCCGCGAGCTGGACAAGTCCGTGGACCTCAGCATCGTCGGCGGCGAGGTCGAGGTAGACCGCAATGTGCTCGAGGGCCTCACCGAGGCGCTCGAGCACATGGTCCGCAATGCCATCGATCACGGAATTGAATCACAGGCCGAACGCAGCGCGGCGGGCAAGCCGGATAGCGGCCAACTGAGCATCGACTGCCGCCAGGAAGGTAAGGAGGTGGTAATCCGCTTCCGCGACGACGGCGCCGGGCTGGACGTCGGGCGCATCCGCGCAAAGGCTATCGAGACCGGCCTGCTGCAGCCGGGGACACAGCTCACTGACCAGGACCTGATCCAGGTCATCGTTGTGTCCGGATTCTCGACCACCGAAGAGGTCACCAAGCTCTCCGGCCGCGGGGTGGGGATGGACGTGGTGAATAACACCGTGCGTCGTTTCGGCGGCAGCATCATGGTGGAGAGCGAACCCGGCCAGGGCACCACCTTCGTGCTGCGCCTGCCGCAGTCGCTGTCCATCGCCCAGGCGCTGTTCGTCCGTTGCGGCGCCCAGGAATTCGCCATCTCGCTGGGCGTGATCGAAAGGATCGTCAAGGCCGGCCGCGACGAGGTACAGGCCGGCGAATCGGAATCAGGCTTGATCTTCCGGTACGAGGGACAGGTTTATCCGGTCATGGATCTGACCCGCAACCTGGGACTGGAAACGGCGGTCGGCGACGAGGAGCGGATACCGCTGCTGATCGTGCGCATGGGCGCCCGCGACGTGGCGGTGCAGGTGGATGCGCTGATCGGTACGCACGAGATCGTGGTGAAGAACCTTGGCGCGCATATCGCCGCGCTGGAAGGTGTCTCCGGGGCCACCATCCGCGGTGACGGCAGTGTGGTGCTGATCCTCGATCTGGCGGCGCTGTGGCTGGCCGAGGAGCGTCGCGGCGGCGCAGCCCTGCTTAGGCGGGCCACGGAGCGTAACCCCGTCGTGATGGTGGTCGACGACTCGCTGACGGTCCGCAAGGTGACCAGTCGCAATCTGAACCGCTATGGCATCGAGGTCATGATGGCCCGGGATGGCGTCGACGCCCTGGAGCAGATGAAGACCACCCGTCCGGACGTAATGCTGGTGGACATCGAGATGCCGCGCATGGACGGCTATGAACTCATCGAGCGTGTGCGTGCGGATACCGGCACGCGGGGCATCCCGATCATCGTCATAACCTCCCGCGCCGGTCCGAAACACCGTGAAAAGGCGATGGAACTGGGCGCTAACGAGTACCTCACCAAGCCTTACCAGGAAGACGTCCTGCTGTCGCAGGTACAGGCCCTCCTGGGCACACCCGTGGCCGCGCCGTTGGCGGAACGCTGAGGCAGCGGCTACACCGCGGGCCTCAATCCGCGGTGGCCAGATTGACGCCGTCCCAGGCGACCTGCGCGACCCGTTGCAGCTGGTCCGGAGTGATCACATAGGGCGGCATGAAATAGACCACGTTGCCGAGCGGGCGCAGCAGCGTCTGGTTCTGCAAGGCGTGCTGATAGACCCTCACCCCCCGACGCTGCTGCCAGGGATAGGCCTGCCGGCTTGCCTTGTCGGCCACCAGCTCGACCGCTGCGATCATGCCCGTCTGCCGCACCTCGGCTACGTGGGGGTGATCGTGGAAGCGCTCCAGCGCCGTGGACATGTGCCGCGCCAGGGCACGATTTGCGTTGATGACGTCGCGGCTCTCGAACAGTTCCAGGCTCGCCAGCGCGGCGGCACAGCCCAGCGCGTTGCCCGTATAACTGTGCGAATGCAGGAAACCGCGCAGTGTTTCGTAGTCGTCGTAGAACTGCCGGTAGACGCCGTCGCCGGTGAGCACGGCCGACAGCGGCAGGTAGCCACCGGTCAGGCCCTTCGCCAGACACAGGAAGTCGGGACTGATGTCGGCCTGCTCACAGGCGAAGAAGCTGCCGGTGCGGCCGAAACCCACGGCGCACTCATCGGCGATGAGGTGGACCTGGTAGCGGTCGCAGAGGCCGCGCAGTTCACGCAGGTAAACGGGGTGATACATCCGCATGTAGCCGGCGCATTGCACCAGGGGTTCCACGATTACCGCGCACACGGTTTCGGCATGCCGCGCCAGCGCTGCTTCCATGTCGGCCACCCGCCGCTGCGAGTACGCCTGCCATGATTCACCCTGCTCGCGGTAATAACAGTCCGGTCCGGTGACCGTGCGCGTTCGCATCAGCAACGGCTGGTAGGTATCCTTGTACAAGGGCACGTCGCCAACTGCCAGCGCGCCCAGGGTTTCGCCGTGGTAGCTGTTGCTGAGACTGATGAACTCGGTCTTGTCGTAATACCCGCGGTTGCGCCAGTAGTGAAAGCTCATCTTGAGGGCGATCTCGATGGCTGCGGAGCCGTTCTCGGCATAGAAGCAGCGCTCGAGGCCGGGCGGCGCCAGCGCCGCCAGCTTCTCGCTGAGGCGCACCACCGGCTCATGGGTAAACCCCGCTAGGATGACATGCTCCAGAGACTCGAGCTGTGCGGCCACGGCCCGATTGATGTCCGGGTTGGCGTGCCCGAACAGGTTGACCCACCAAGAGGAGATGGCGTCTAGGTAGCGATTGCCGTCGAAGTCTTCCAGCCACACGCCCGAGCCACGGCGGATGGGGATCAGCGGGTAATGCTCATGGTCCTTCATCTGGGTGCAGGGGTGCCAGACCCGCGCCAGGTCGCGGGCGGCAAGATCGCGGTTGTTCATGCCGTTGATCATAGTAAGAGGGTCGCGGAGCGACGACCTTAGCCTAATATCAGGGGACTAGTCACTGGCGCCGCGACATCACTTACAATTGGGGTGCGAAACAGGGAGTGACAGCGTGCCCGACAGCAACCATTCCAATCTTGAGCAACTGGCCGCCATTACGCGCGAGGCCGGTCGCGACCTGCGCGATACAGGCCTGCAGGCATCAGTGTCAGTGAAGCGTGACGGCAGCTTCGTCACCGAGTGGGACCTGCGCATCCAGCGAGACCTGGGCCGGCGGCTCGCCCAAGAGTGGCCGGGCATACCCATGGTGGGCGAAGAGATGAGCGCGGAGGATCGGGATGCGGTGTTGCGTTCCGATGCCGAATGTTTCTGGTGCCTGGATCCGCTGGACGGCACCACCAATTTCACCTCCGGGCTGCCGATATTCGGTATCTCGCTGGCCCTGATCCGCGGCGGTGAGCCGACCCTGGGCGTGGTGTACGACCCGAACCGGGACGAGTGCTTCACCGCCCTGGCGGGCGGCGGGGCCTACCTGAACGGGAAACGGCTTTACACCGGCTCCGATGCTTCCACACTGCATTGCATCGCCTGCGTGGATTTCAAGCGCCTGGGCCGGACGCTGGCCGAGCACCTGGTCGCGCAGCCGCCCTACAAGTCGCAACGCAACCTGGGTGCCAGTGTGCTGGAGTGGTGCTGGCTGGCCGCCGACCGCGTGCAGTTGTATCTCCACGGCGGACAGAACCTGTGGGATTACGCCGCCGGCAGCCTGGTGCTGCGGGAAGCCGGCGGGCGCGCCGTCACGCTGGACGGTATGCAGATCCCGGACCCCGATTCCAAGCAAATCCTGCGCCGCAAGGTGTCGGTGGTGGCGGCGAGTAATCCTGCGCTGCTGGAGCTGTGGTGGTCCTGGATCGCCGAGCGCGCAGAACTGGTGAATCTATACAACGCGGATCCCTCGCCCTGAGCCGGCTGACGCCTCCCGGTGGGATCTTGTCGTTCGACTCCCTAAGTCTTGCCTTATGGGTGTTATCAATACATTTTAATGTTGCTTATGCCTGTTTTCTGTATCCTGCACCGCGGAGCGGTTGGCGGCAACGCGCGTGGGAACAACGCCGGGCCGGCACGGGGTAGCTGAATCATTGAACGTTGTGGGAGGGAATTGATATGTCTGTGAACGCTGAACGGGTCGCGCCGACCCGGCGCCAGCTGGCCAACGCCATTCGCGCCTTGAGTATGGATGCAGTGCAGAAAGCAAACTCAGGCCACCCCGGTATGCCCATGGGCATGGCGGACATTGCCGAGGTGCTGTGGAACGACTTTCTCCGCCACAACCCGAAGAACCCCGGCTGGTACGACCGCGACCGCTTCATCCTCTCCAACGGCCACGGCTCCATGCTGCATTACTCGCTGCTGCACCTGAGCGGCTACGACCTGCCGATGGAAGAGTTGAAGAACTTTCGGCAGCTGGATTCGCGCACCCCCGGGCACCCGGAGTACGGGCATGCCCCGGGCATCGAGACCACCACCGGCCCGCTCGGTCAGGGCATCACCAATGGTGTCGGTATGGCCATTGCGGAAAAGGCGCTGGCCGCCCGGTTCAATCGCGACGGCCACAATATCGTCGATCATAAGACCTTCGTGTTCCTGGGCGACGGCTGCCTGATGGAGGGCATCTCCCACGAGGCCTGCTCGCTGGCGGGTACCCTGGGATTGGGCAAGCTGGTCGCCTTCTGGGACGACAACGGCATTTCCATCGACGGCGAAGTGGAGGGCTGGTTCACCGATGACACCCCGGCCCGGTTCGAGGCTTACCGCTGGCACGTCATCCGCGACGTGGATGGCCACGACGCCGACGCCGTGCGGCGTGCGATCGAGGAAGCATACTCGGTGACCGATCGGCCGACCCTGATCTGCTGCAAGACCATCATCGGCTGGGGGTCGCCCAACCAGCAGGGCAAGGAATCCTGTCACGGCGCGGCCCTGGGCGACGACGAGGTGGCGCTGGTGCGACAGACCATCGACTGGGTCCATGACCCCTTCATCATCCCTGACGAGATCTACGCGGGCTGGGATGCGCGCACCCGCGGCGCCAAGCTGGAGGCGGACTGGAACCAGCGCTACACGGATTACCGCGGTGCCCACCCGGAGCTAGCGGCAGAGTTCGAGCGCCGTATGGAACGCCGGCTGCCGGACGACTGGCCGGCGGTGGTCCGCGCTTACCTGGACCACGCCAACACCGCGGCCAGGAAGGATGCCACGCGCAAGGCGTCACAGGCGGCCCTCAATGCCTTCGCCGCGCTGCTGCCCGAATTGATCGGCGGCTCCGCCGACCTCACCGGCTCCAACAACACCAACTGGTCCGGGTCCAAGCCGCTCACGGCGGACGCCGCCGGCAACTATGTCTACTATGGCGTTCGCGAGTTTGCCATGGGCGCGATCATGAACGGCATGGTCCTGCACGGCGGTCTCATCCCCTACGGCGGGACCTTCCTGGTGTTCTCAGACTATGCGCGCAACGCCCTGCGCATGGCAGCGCTGATGAAGGTGCAAAGCATCTTCGTGTTCACGCACGATTCCATTGGTCTGGGTGAAGACGGCCCCACCCATCAGCCGGTCGAGCACGCCGCCAGCCTGCGCGTGATGCCCAACATGATGGTCTGGCGGCCCTGTGATACGGTGGAAACAGCGGTGTCCTGGGCCGCCGCGATCGAACGCCGCGACGGGCCGACCAGCCTGTTGTTGTCGCGCCAGGGCCTGGCGCATCAGTCGCGCAGTCCGGAGCAGCTGGAGTCGATCGCCCGCGGCGGTTACGTGCTGGTGGACAGCGACAGCGACCCGGAGGCGATCGTGATCGCCACCGGCTCCGAGGTGGACATCGCGGTGAAGGCGGCGCAGCAGTTCGGGGGCCGGGTGCGGGTGGTTTCCATGCCCAGCGTGGAGTGTTTCGAGCGCCAGGACCAGGACTACCGGGATTCCGTATTGCCGCCGGCGGTGACCCGCCGGGTCGCCGTGGAGGCCGGGGTCAGCGATGGCTGGTACAAGTACGTGGGCATGAAGGGCAGGGTGATCGGTCTCGACCGCTTCGGCGAATCGGCCCCGGCGCCGCAGGTGTTCGAGCGCTTCGGATTCACGGTGGACAACGTGGTACGCACCCTAAACGACGTGCTGAGCGCCTGAAATCCGTCAGACGCACTGTTTTTGCCGGATTGTCCCGGTACAATCCGGCCCTCGCTTTTTCGAATGGACGATATCAATAGCTAAGCTAGGGGAGTTTTGATAATGGCAATAAAAGTGGCAATCAATGGTTTCGGACGCATCGGGCGCAACGTATTCCGCGCTATGTTCGAATCCGGCCGGTCGGGTGACTTCGACGTGGTGGCGGTCAATGACCTGGGCGATGCGAAGACCAACGCGCACCTGCTCAAATACGACACCGCCCACGGGCGTTTCGGCTTCGATGTCACCGTGGAGGGCGACTCCTTCCGGGTCGGCGAGGAGAGTGTCAAGGTGCTCGCTGAGCGGGACCCCGCCAAGCTGCCCTGGGACGACCTGGGCGTGGACGTGGTGCTGGAGTGCACCGGCTTTTTCACCACTAAGGAGAAGGCGAAAGCCCATCTGCAGGGCGGCGCCAAGAAGGTGATCATCTCCGCACCGGGCGGCAAGGACGTGGACGCCACCATCGTCTACGGCGTCAACCACGGCGTGCTCAAGGCCTCGGACACGGTGATCTCCAACGCCTCCTGCACCACCAACTGCCTGGCGCCCCTGGTCAAGCCGCTGCACGACGGCATCGGTCTGCTGGGCGGGGTCATGACCACCATCCATTCCTATACCAACGACCAGGTGCTGACCGATGTCTATCACTCGGACCTGCGGCGCGCGCGTTCGGCGACTCAGTCGATGATTCCGACCAAGACCGGTGCCGCGGCCGCCGTCGGCCTGGTGCTTCCCGAACTCAACGGCAAGCTGGACGGTTTCGCGGTGCGGGTGCCCACCATCAACGTTTCGCTGGTGGATCTCAGCTTCCAGGCGGCGCGCGAGACCAGTGTCGAGGAGATACACGGACTCATGCGCGAGGCGGCGGATGGCGAACTCAATGGCATCCTCGGATTCAACGACGATCCGCTGGTGTCGGTGGACTTCAATCACGATCCCCGCTCGTCCATCTACGATGCATCCATGACCCGCGTGGTCAACGGCACCATGGTCAAGGTGTGCTCCTGGTATGACAACGAGTGGGGTTTCTCCAACCGCATGCTGGATACCACCAGGGCGATGATGGATGCGTCCTGAGGTGATGCTGCCGCCGGTCGGCTCGGGGTCGGGGCGATGACTGCCGTGCCCGGCATGGCCGATCTGGAGCTGGCGGGAAAACGGGTGCTGATCCGGCAGGACCTCAACGTACCCGTCAAGGACGGTGCGGTGGCCAGCGACAAGCGCATCCGCGCCTCGCTGCCCACCGTGCGGCAGGCGCTAGACGCGGGCGCCCGGGTGATGATCATGTCTCATCTCGGCCGTCCCACGGAGGGTGAGTTCGCTATCGAGTTCTCGCTCAAGCCGGTGGCCGATCACATGACACGCTTGCTGGGGACGCCAGTGCGGCTGGTCGCGGACTATCTCGATCGACCGCCGCAGCTCGAAGACGGCCAGGTGGTGTTGCTGGAAAACGTGCGTTTCAACCCCGGTGAGAAGGAAAACGCCGAGGACCTGTCCAGGGCCTACGCCGCCCTATGCGACGTGTATGTGATGGACGCCTTCGGCACCGCCCACCGGGCGCAGGCCAGCACTCACGGGGTGGCCAGGTTTGCGCCCGCGGCTTGCGCCGGCCCGCTGCTGGCGGCGGAACTTGAGGCGCTGGGCAAGGCCCTGGAGCATCCCGCCCGGCCACTGGTCGCCATCGTCGGTGGGGCCAAGGTTTCCACCAAGCTGACGGTGCTGGATGCGCTGTCGAAGGTGGTGGACCGGTTGATACCCGGAGGCGGTATCGCCAACACCTTCATCGCGGCCGCCGGCCACCGGGTGGGCCGGTCCCTCTACGAGTCGGACCTGATCCCGGAGGCACAGCGACTGATGGAGGCGGCGCTGGCCAAGGGCGGCGAGATTCCCGTGCCCACTGACGTGGTCGTGGGTAAGGAATTCTCCGAGCAGGCGGAGGCGGTGATCAAACCGGTGGCAGAAGTCGCTGACGACGATTTGATCTTCGACATCGGGCCCGAGACCGCGGTCCGCTACGCGGAACTGATGAAGTCGGCCGGTACCATCGTGTGGAATGGCCCGGTGGGTGTATTCGAGTTCGAACAGTTCGGCGAGGGTACCCGCATACTGGGTAACGCGATCGCCGACAGCGCCGCGTTTTCCATCGCCGGCGGCGGCGACACCCTGGCGGCGGTGGACAAGTATGGCCTCGCGGACCGTATTTCCTACATCTCCACCGGCGGCGGCGCGTTTCTGGAGTTTCTGGAGGGCAAGACACTGCCGGCAGTCGAGATTCTGCAGCATCGGGCGGCAGGCTGAAAGCGGGCATGCTCCGCCGTACCAAGATCGTCGCCACGCTGGGTCCCGCCACCGACGACCTGGCGGAACTCGACCGGGTGATCCAGAACGGCCTCGACGTGGCGCGGGTCAACTTTTCCCATGGCAGCCGCGCGGACCACGAGCGGCGGGTGCGAGAGGTGCGCGAACGGGCCAGGGTGCATGACCGTTACGTCGGGGTGCTGGTCGATCTGCAGGGCCCGAAGATCCGCATCGAGGGTTTCCGGGACGGCGCCGCGACGCTGGCTGACGGGGACTCTTTCGTGCTGGATACCCGGCTCGGCCCCCGGGACGGCGATGCAAGCCGGGTCGGTGTCAGCTACAGGAACCTGCTGCGGGACGTGTCGGTCGGTGACGTACTGCTGCTGGACGACGGCAACGTGGTAATGGAAGTTACCGCCGTGGTCAACGAGGCGGTACATTGCCGCGTCATCAACGGCGGGCACCTGTCCGACAACAAGGGACTCAATCGGCAGGGCGGCGGCCTGTCCGCGGCCGCGCTGACCGCCAAGGACGAACAGGACATCCAGCTGGCCGCCGAGCTGGCGGCGGATTTCATGGCGGTGTCGTTCGTACGCGACGCCGCCGACGTGCAAAGGGCGCGGGACCTGCTGCGCGCAGCGGGCAGCCGCGGAAAGATCGTCGCCAAGGTGGAGCGCGCGGAAGCGATCGAAAACGTCGAGGAGATCATCGATGCGGCGGACGTGGTGATGATCGCCCGCGGCGACCTCGGCGTGGAGATCGGTGACGCGGAACTTCCGGGCATGCAGAAAAGCGTGATCCGCCAGGCGCGCGCCTGCAACCGCGTGACCATCACGGCGACGCAGATGATGCAGTCTATGGTGGACAGCCCGCAGCCGACACGGGCCGAGGTGCTGGACGTCGCCAACGCGGTCATGGACGGCACCGACGCGGTAATGCTGTCCGCGGAGACGGCGATCGGCAAGCATCCCGGACGGGTAATCAAGGCCATGGACAGGATCTGCCGGGGTGCCGAGCGTCAGCGCAGCACCATGATCTCGACCCATCGCATCGACGCGCGATTCGAGAACGTGGAGGAGGCCATCGCGATGGCCTCCATGTACACCGCCAACCATTTCGAGGTCCGCGCCATCGTCGCTATGACCGAGTCCGGGGCCACCGCCAAGTGGATGTCGCGCATCAGCTCCGGCATCCCGATCGTGGCCATGACCTCCCAGGAGGCGACGCTGCGGCGCGTGACCCTGTACCGGGGAGTGTATCCGATTCGCCTAGACATCGACGACGCCACGTCTGCGGAGGCGGAACGGGAGATCCTGGACGAACTGCGGCGCCTCGGTTTCGTCGAGGAGGGCGAGTCCGTTATCATGACCCGGGGCGAACTCACCGGCGTGGCGGGCGGTACGAATTCAATGAAGATCTTACTAGTGTAGTGGAACGCTCAATCAATCCAGCATGTAACGGAGGGAAACATGGCCCTGATTTCTTTACGCCAGCTACTTGATCACGCCGCGGAGCACGATTACGGCTGCCCGGCATTCAACGTCAACAACCTCGAGCAGATGCGCGCCATCATGGAGGCGGCGGATGAGACCGACAGCCCGGTGATCGTGCAGGCCTCGGCGGGGGCCCGCAAGTATGCCGGAGCGCCGTTTCTGCGCCATCTCATCCTGTCGGCGGTGGAGGAGTGGCCGCACATCCCGGTGGTGATGCACCAGGACCATGGCGCGTCGCCGGCGGTCTGTCAGCGTTCCATCCAGCTCGGTTTCAGTTCCGTGATGATGGACGGCTCCCTCGGCGAGGACATGAAGACGCCGATGGACTACGATTACAACGCCTCGGTCACCCGCAACGTGGTCGATATGGCGCACGCCTGCGGGGTGTCGGTCGAAGGCGAACTGGGCTGCCTGGGGTCCCTGGAGACCGGCATGGCGGGTGAGGAAGATGGTTCCGGCGCCGAAGGCCAGCTGAGCCACGACCAGCTGCTCACGGACCCGGAGGAGGCCGCCCGCTTCGTCAAGGACACCCACGTCGATGCCTTGGCGATCGCCATCGGCACCAGCCACGGCGCCTACAAGTTCACGCGGCCCCCCACCGGCGACATCCTCGCCATCGAGCGGATCAAGGAGATCCATGCCCGCATACCGGACACCCATCTGGTCATGCACGGCTCCAGCTCCGTGCCGCAGGACTGGCTCAAGATCATCAATGAGAACGGCGGCGCCATGGGGGAGACCTACGGCGTGCCGGTGGAAGAGATTCAGGAAGGTATCAAGCACGGCGTGCGCAAGGTCAACATCGACACCGACCTGCGTATGGCCTCGACCGGGGCGATACGCAGGTACCTGGCCGAGCACCCCAAGGAGTTCGACCCGCGCAAATATCTGGGCGAGACGCTGAAGGCGATGAAGGGCATCTGCCTGGACCGCTATCAGGCCTTCGGCACCGCCGGCATGGCCTCCAAGATCAAGCCGGTGAGCCTGGAGGTGATGACCGCCCGCTATGCCAAAGGCGACCTGGATCCCCGGGTCAACTGATGCGTCCCTCGACAGCGGAGAAGAAGCGGCCCGTCGCGGGCCGCTTTTTTTTGTCCGGCGCCTTGGGCGGTGGCGGCGGGGTGGGACCGCGTACTTGAACCGTGACCGGGACGGTTATCCCTGCCCCTGCTGCGGCTACCGGGTGTTCGCCGCGGCGCCAGGCAGTCACCAGGTCTGCCCGGTGTGCCACTGGGAGGACAATCTGGTGCAGCTGCGATTCCCCACCATGCCGGGCGCTGCCAATATCGTGTCCCTGCATCAGGGGCAGGACAATTTTGCCGCCTTCGGCGCCTGCGCGCGACGCTTCGTGGACGCCGTGCGCGGGGCGAGGTCCAGCGAGCCGCGCGACGAGGAATGGCGCCGGCTCGATCCCGCCCGCGACAACCCCGAGGTGCCGCGCCGCGGGGTGCGCTACGCCGATTCCTATCCCGAGGTCGATCCCACCGTGCTGTATTACTGGCGCGCGAGTTACTGGCGGCGCCTTAGCAGTTGAGCGCCTGTCCGCGGCAGCCGGGCAGCGGCAGGCAGCCCCGGCACTGCGGGCCGTGGTGTGCCGAGCCCGATCGCCGAAACCGGCGTGCGTAAGGGCCGCCGCGAAGAAGGCCGGATTGGGTTTGCCGACGATGGTCACGGTCCGGCCGATCAACGCCTACAGAGCCGCGCCCGCTGCTCTGCGGGAGATCCGAGCCACCTCGTCTTCCGGGTACACCAGGTCGCGGTGCAGGGACACCGGCTCGGCGCCTGACCGGATCAGGCGCTGGGCGATGCCAGTTCCCGGAAGTCGATCCACTGGTAGTGGCTGATGACGACTAAATCCACTGCCAGCTCGGTGCGCACGGTCCGCAGGCCGACCTCGCACAACGCCGCGTCCAGCGCCGGCGAGCCGATCACGAAGCAACAGCAAGACGGGACGCTTGGCCCGCAGGTATGGGCAGGCGGCCTGGGGCGCGGCGACGATGCATTCCGGGGCGACCGTGATGCCGCCGGCCCGGAGCCGCAACAAGATGTCCGGTTCGCCGATGCGCGTGGTGTTGGTGACCAGCAGAAAGGGGATGGCCCGCGCCTGGAGGAAGCGGATGGCGGCTGCCATATCGTAGAGGGTACCGTCGACGTCGATCAGGAAACGCAATGCCTAGACGCCGTACTCCGGCGGCGGCGGAGACCGCGGACGCCGCTAGCCGGTGGCCCGAGCGCCGGGCCGTTCCAGCAGGAACTGCTTGAATTCCACCGCCGCCCGGGACAGGCGTTTGCCCCGCCGATGCACCACGTACCAATGGCGCATGATGGGGAATCCCTCCACCTTCAGCACCACCAGCTGTTTGAGCTGCAGCTCCATGTTGATGGTATCCTTGGACAGCAGCCCCAGCCCCAGGCCCGCCTGCACGCTTTGCTTGATGGCCTCGTTGCTGCCCGCCTCCATGCCGGTGGTGATGTCGATGCCGTGGTCGCGGAAGAATCGCTCCATGGCGATCCGGGTGCCGGAGCCGTGCTCGCGCACCAGAAACACCTCCTTCTCCAGTCGCTTCAGCGGGACTTTCCGGCGGCCGTCCAGTTCGTGTCCCGGCGGCGCCACCACCACCAGCGGGTTGTCCTTGAAGGCGGCGGATTCGAGGTCGTATTCTTCCGGCGGCTGACCCATGATGACGATGTCGGTCTCGTTGTGCTGCAGCTGCCGCAGCAGACCCTCGCGGTTGGTGACGTCGAGGCTGATGCTCACCGCCGGAAAACGCTTGTTGAAGGCGGCCAGCAGCGCCGGCACGAAGTAGTTGGCGGTGCTGGCCACGGTGACGTTGAGCCGTCCCCGCTGCAGCCCCTTGAGCTCGTCGAACACCGCGGCCGCCTCGCTGAGTTGCTGCGAGATGTTGCGGCTATAATGTTGCAGCTCGCGGCCGGCCTCGGTGAGGAACACCTTCTTTCCGAGCTGCTCGAACAGCGGCAGCCCGACCGCGTCCTCGAGCTGCCGCATCTGCATGGATACCGCGGGCTGGGTGAGATGCAGCTCCTCGGCGGCGCGTGTATAGCTGAGATGGCGGGCCACCGCCTCGAACACCTTCAGTTGGCGCAATGTCAGGTGCATGAGAGAAACCAAGCATAAGTAAAAAATTATGCATATAATTATGAATAGTAATTTTTACTGATGCAATATTTGCGTTAATGTTCGCTTCGCGCCCGGGGAGGGCGCACCGACAACAAATTCACTCGGTCCGGAGTCAGAAACCATGGCAAAAACATATCAGGCCGGCGTCAAAGAGTACCGCGAAACGTACTGGATGCCGGAGTACACCCCGAAAGACACCGACATCTTGGCGTGCTTCAAGATCACGCCACAGCCGGGCGTGCCGCGGGAAGAGGCCGCTGCGGCAGTGGCCGCCGAGTCTTCCACCGGCACGTGGACCACGGTGTGGACCGACCTGCTGACTGACTTGGACTACTACAAGGGCCGCGCCTACGCCATCGAGGACGTGCCGGGCGATGACGAGTGCTTTTATGCCTTCGTCGCCTACCCCATTGACCTGTTCGAGGAAGGTTCAGTGGTCAACGTCTTCACCTCCTTGGTCGGCAACGTGTTCGGCTTCAAGGCCCTGCGCGCGCTGCGCCTGGAAGACGTACGCTTTCCCATCGCCTACGTCATGACCTGTAATGGTCCGCCCCACGGCATTCAGGTTGAACGCGACAAGTTCAACAAGTACGGGCGTGCACTGCTGGGCTGCACCATCAAGCCGAAATTGGGTCTGTCCGCCAAGAACTACGGCCGCGCCGTGTACGAGTGTCTGCGCGGCGGTCTGGATTTGACCAAGGACGACGAGAACATCAATTCGCAACCCTTTATGCGCTGGCGCAATCGGTTCGAGTTCGTTATGGAGGCCATCCACAAGGCGGAGCGCGAGACCGGCGAGCGCAAGGGCCACTACCTGAATGTTACCGCCCCGACGCCGGAAGAGATGTACAAGCGGGCCGAGTTCGCCAAGGAACTTGGTGCCCCGATCATAATGCATGACTACCTGACCGGTGGATTCTGCGCCAACACCGGTCTCGCGCAGTGGTGCCGAAACAACGGCATTCTGCTGCACATCCACCGCGCCATGCACGCAGTGCTCGACCGTCATCCGCGCCACGGCATCCATTTCCGCGTGCTCGCCAAGGCGCTGCGCTTGTCGGGCGGCGACCATCTGCACTCCGGCACGGTGGTGGGCAAACTCGAGGGTGATCGCGAGGCCACCTTGGGATGGATCGACATCATGCGCGACAGCTTCATCAAGGAGGATCGCAACCGCGGCATCTTCTTTGACCAGGATTGGGGTTCGATGCCGGGTATCTTCCCGGTCGCTTCCGGTGGTATCCATGTGTGGCACATGCCGGCACTGGTCACCATCTTTGGCGACGATGCCTGCCTACAGTTTGGTGGCGGCACTCTGGGTCATCCGTGGGGCAATGCGGCCGGCGCTGCGGCAAACCGCGTGGCCCTGGAAGCCTGTGTCGAAGACCGCAACAAAAACGGTGCCGAAGGCCTTGAGAAACGCGGCGGCGACGTCCTGCGTGCGGCGGCCAAGAACAGCCCCGAACTGGCCGCGGCCATGGAAACCTGGAAGGAAATCAAGTTCGAGTTCGACACCGTCGATAAGCTCGACATCGCCCACAAGTAACAACGGGACTCAAGGACGAGTAACGCGGCCCGGTTCCGCGTTACTCGTTAATAAAAGATCCGCAGTGGGTCGCAGATCTGAATGACGTGTAACACGATCAAACTAAGCACATAGAACTGTGGAGTAATATCAATGAGCGAAATGCAAGATTATGCATCGCGGCTGTCCGATCCGGCGAGCCGCAAGTTTGAAACCTTCTCCTACCTCCCGGAGCTGTCCCCGGAAGCCATCCGTGCCCAGGTTCAGTACATCTGCGACAAGGGATGGAATCCGGCTATCGAGCATGTGGAGCCGGAGAATGCCTTTGACCATTATTGGTACATGTGGAAACTGCCGATGTTTGGGGAGACCGATGTCGATCGCATCCTGGGTGAGGCGGAAGCCTGTCATAAGGCCAACCCCAATCATCACGTGCGGCTCATTGGTTATGACAACTATGCCCAGTCCCAGGGCACCGCGATGGTCATCTATCGCGGACCCATCAAGGTCTGAGACACCGCATCAAATTGACCCGGCAGGGTCCCTGCGGTTAATACGACGCAGGGACCATGGTGTCAAAAACAGTGGAATTTGGAACTGATTTTCTTGCACCGCCATCTCGGCTGGCGCGGTCGGTAACTGCGCACGGCTAGCAGATCGCTGGTGACAAATGGACCATCATGGGCGTAAGCGATTACAAGCTGCGAATACTATGACCGATAGAGACCAATATCTCGTCAAGACCGAACCCTACTACCGCTCCGTCGTCAACGAAGTGCAGATGTACGAGGCGGCCTATGCCGCGCGGATGCCGGTGATGCTCAAGGGACCCACCGGTTGCGGCAAGTCGCGCTTCGTAGAGTACATGGCTTGGAAGCTCGACAAGCCGCTGATAACGATTGCCTGTAACGAGGACATGACCGCGTCCGATCTGGTGGGGCGATTCCTGCTCGATATCAGTGGCACCAAGTGGCAGGACGGTCCGCTCACGGTAGCGGCGCGCATTGGGGCGATCTGTTACTTGGATGAGGTCGTCGAGGCCCGTCAGGACACAACAGTGGTTATCCACCCGCTCACTGATCATCGCCGCAACCTGCCGCTGGAGAAAAAGGGCGAGCTGGTCCACGCCCATCCCGATTTCCAGATGGTGATCTCCTACAACCCCGGTTACCAGAGCCTGATGAAGGACCTCAAGCAGTCCACCAAACAGCGCTTCGGCGCTCTGGACTTCGATTACCCGAAAGCGGCGGTCGAAGCCGAGATCGTCGCCCACGAGGGCAGTGTCGATAAGGCAGTGGCGGAAAAGTTGGTGCAGGTGGCGCAGCGATCCCGTAATCTCAAGGGCCACGGTCTGGATGAAGGCATGTCGACCCGGCTGCTGGTCTATGCTGCCCAATTGATCAACAAAGGTGTTGAGCCTCAGGCCGCTTGCCAGATGGCGCTGGTGCGCCCGCTGACGGATGATCCGGACATGCGCGACACTTTGGATGCTGCGGTCAACACGTATTTCTGAGCCGTCCGCTGGAGCAGTGCTGTAGCCCGCAACGGTGTTTGATCAGGCACACTGACGGGAACGCGGAGCAGCCATGAGTATAGATTTCGGCGAATACATCTCTTGCTTCAACACCGAAGATTCCCCCGAACATAGGGAAGCCCTGGAGTCCTCCTGTCACGAGGCGGCGCGGGTGATGTCGCCGCGCGGCTTGCAGAATTACTTGGAAGGGATGCGCGCCATGTGCAGCCTCGGACGTGGTGAGGACCTGGTGCTGACCTACGCGCAGGAAATGCCGAGTGTGGCCAAGGAGGTGGGTGAGGACGTTATACCGGATGTGGTAACCAGCCTGATGAAGTTGGCCTCGCATACCTCGGGTACCGTCATCACCCTGATGATGGGTAACATGCCGCTCGCGGCTCGCCGTTTGGGGGACGTGGACGTGATGCGCGGTTATCTCAAGCTGCTGCATCAACTGGCCGGCAAGGCGCCGCGCGGCCTGCGACCAATGATGGAACATCTCGACGAGCTGCTCTCCAAGCTCACCCTCGGGGGTCTGCGTCGCTGGGCCCAGTGGGGTATGCAGGCGCACCAGCGCGACCTGGAGGGGCAGATGGCTTATTTCGGACTGCGGACCGCCTCTTCGCGCTCGGTGTTGCAGAAAGAGCGCCGCGGCACACTGTTCATCGACAATCAGCGCAAACTCAACTTCTATCTGCGAGCGCTCTGGGCCCGTGCCTTTTTCATGCGGCCCACTTCGGGTGATTACGAGACGCGTCAGGGGCTCAAGCCCTATATCGAGGATTTTCAGATTCACTTGCCGGATGCCTTCGATTCCTTCCGCGGAATCGACGGCATAGAGGTCTTTCGCGCCGCCGCCGCGCACTGCGCCGCCCATATGGTGTACACGTGCGATCCGCTGAGCGCCGAGCAACTCAGTCCCGCGCAGATGAAATTTATTGAATTGTTCGAGGACGCACGTGCCGAGTACTTGGCAGGTCAGGAGTTTCCAGGCCTGAGAAAGTTATGGTTGCGATTCTTCACCGCTGCACCCTCAGGCGACGACGATGTCGTCGATGTCCACCCGACGCTGGATCTGATGATGCGCATGGCGCGAGCGCTGTTGGACACGGACTACCGCGATGAAGAAGAATTCATCAACGAGATCGCGGGTGCATTTCAACTGGAACTCGAAAAACACCCGGAACAAAACCGGATTAGTTGGATGGCGGGCGTCGATTTCTATAACCGGCTCGCCGAGCGGACCGCGATTCCGGGACTGCGTCACATAGAGAACATGCCTATTCCCTACCGCGACGACAACCGCTATGTGTGGACGTTTACCGAAAACCTGTTCGCGTCGCAGGGTGTGGACTACTTGCCGGAGGCCGAAAAACAGGTCCGCCGGTATGTGAACATTATGGAGATGGCCAACGAGGTGGACGTGCCGGGCGCGGGCGACGACGCACAAGAGATCTGGGTCTGCGCCGACGAGGTCTTCCCTTATGAGGACGAGGGCATCAGCTATAACCAGATGGAGGGCAAGGAGCCGGTCTCGGAACCGTACCACTACGATGAATGGGACTACCGCGTACAGTTGGCGCGTCCCGAATGGGCGACGGTGATCGAACGCCGCCTGCCCAAGGGTGACCCGGAGGTGATGGACGAGATTCTGACTAAATATAAACCCATCGCCAGCCGTATTCGTCACTTGATCGATGTCTTGCAGCCGCAGGGGATCGTGCGCCGGCGCGGCTACGAGGAGGGCGAGGAATTGGACCTCAATGCCGCGGTGCGGGCGATGATCGATATACGGCGCGGCAACATGCCCGACCCGCGCATCAGCATTCGTGTGACCCGGCATATCCGCGAGTTTGCGATCCTGGTATTGATGGACCTGTCTGAGTCCACCAACGAAAAAATCAGTGGCGAACCGGGCGCTGACGGTGACCAGGACGGACCCACCATCCTCGATCTGACACGGGAGTCTACCGGCCTGCTGGCTTGGGCGGTTGACTCGATTGGAGACGCCTTCGCGGTGCACGGTTTCGCCTCCGACGGCCGCCACGACGTCCAGTATTACCGCTTCAAGGACTTCAATCGGCCCTACGACGACGAGTCCAAGGCGCGCCTCGCCGGCATGCGCGGGGGACTATCCACGCGTATGGGTGCCGCACTTCGCCACGCCGGTTGGCACCTCAGCCAGCAGCCGGCGCAGAAGCGTCTGGTGTTGCTGATCACCGACGGTGAACCGGCCGATATCGACGAGCGCGATCCGCAATACCTGCGACACGATACGAAAAAGGCGGTGGAAGATCTGGCGAGGCAGGGCATTTACACTTATTGCCTCACTTTGGATCCGTTGGCGGATCGTTACGTCGCAAGGATCTTTGGAGAGAACCACTACTCCATCGTGGATCATGTCGAACGCCTGCCGGAGCGTCTGCCCGCGGTATTTGCCGCCATCACCGGGGGTTGAGGCGGTGCCGCCTGACCGCTCCTTCCAGTTGCGGCGGCCCCCGCGGCGGGTCGCCGGGGCGCCATGAGCGTGGACGTCAAGCAGTTCGCGCGCACCGTGAGGTGGTCCGAGGAGCAGATCCGGCGCAGGCTGCAGCATTGCCAGCGGCAGGGCTGGGCCGTGGTCATCGAGCATACCGCGGACGCGAGCGCCGGTAACCGCTACTGGGACCGCTGGGGCGTGCCGCTCCACGACCCCGAGGACCCCGGGCCGGCCCTGCAGGAGATCAACGCCTGCCGGGCCGCCTTTCCGGCACATTACATTCGGGTCATCGCCTGCGAGGCGGGTCGCGGTCAGGCAACGATCAGGCAAAGCCTGCTGGTCCACTCCCCCGAGGGACAAGGTAACGGGGCTGGATGATCGATGTCTGACCGACGCCGGCTGGTCATGCGCGCCCTGCCCAAGACGGTTGATGCCCGGTACTACAACCGCGTGCGGCTGGCGCTGATTCGCCTCGGCAGCCCGCTGCGGGTGGAGTTGCCCGAACTCGGGCATGCCGTGATGGTCCTGTGTTCCCGGGAATGGGTGTGCCTGGACCACAGCCGTGACGAACGACCGCTGATGGCCTGGAGGGATTTCGAGGTCAGCAGCCGCGACGCGTTGCATGAGCCCATCCGCTGTACTCTGGAGCTCTATCACACCCATGCCGGTATGTTGATGGGCAGTGCCCTGCAGGCACTGGACCGCGCCTTGGCGGAACAACTCACGGGGCAGGGATAAAGCCCTGGTCCGGCCCGTCTTTGCCACCACGATACCTGACGATTGCCCAGGCATCACCGCGGATGTCCCCTCCGTGTCACTTCGTTGTCGGTCGCCATTGCCCCGCCACGGAGCTGGCTGACGGTTCCGCTGCGCGCTTTTCTGCCAAACGGTCGGGGGTGGCAGACCGGGCGCCCCAGGCAAGGACCGGCATCGCGATCCAGATGGCCTGTTTTCCTGATTTCCGATTTTTTTGATTTGAATCAACCCGGATATGGCCCGCACTGCTAGATTCAGCTGTACGAACAACTTATATAACTTAAAAAGGAGTGTAGATATGCACGCACCTATCAAACCGATCGTGCTGGTGCCCCTCGCGGCGACGTTGGTGGCGGGGCTTGCCGGCACCGCCAGTGCTGCGGCACCGAGCGACTGGTCGGCGGTCCCTAGTCAGACCTTGAAGCTCCACTTCCCCGGACAGTCCAGCTACCAGTGGCTGCGCAGCAAGGAGCACAAGCGTGCCGTCAAGAAAACGGTCCAGGGAGACAGCTGTGTCTCGTGCCACGAGGACGAGGAAGCAGAGCTCGGCCAGACGATGGTGAGCGGCGACAGACTGGAGCCCCACCCCATCGAAGGTAAGCAGCCGGTGATCGAGCTGGTGGTCCAGGCTGCCCATGACAGCGACAACCTCTACCTCCGCTTCCAGTGGAAGACCCGCAACTCCTTTGCCGGAACCGCGCACCCCCATTGGCGTTTCGATGGCAAGGACTGGAAGCAGATCGGTTGGCCGATGCTCCACAAGAAGGTTTGGAAGGAGGGCCAGCCAGCGATCTATGAAGACCGCCTGTCGATGATGATTGACGACGGCAGCGTGCCAATGTTCGCCGAGCAGGGCTGCTGGTTGACCTGCCATGACGGCGCACGCGACATGCAGGATGTCGCCGGCGCAGACCAGGTCAAGGCACACCCGCTGCTGGGTAAGACACTGAAGAAAAAGGATGTACGTAAATATCTGCCGGCATCGCGCACCGACGAAGCGGTTTCGTGGGACGCCACCAAGACCGCCGAGGAGATCGCGGCCATCAAGGCGGCCGGAGGTTTCGTGGACCTGATGCACTGGCGCGGGCACCGCTCCAACCCGGTGGGTATGGCCGACGACGGCTACGTGCTCGAGTATCGATTGTTTGACGACGGCAAGAAGATGTTCAGCAAGAACTGGGATAAAGCCAAGAACCAGCCCAAGTATATGTTCGATGCGAAGAAGGTCGGGTTCAAGTCGAAGACCATGGATAAGCTACGTGACCCCGCCGCCCCGCCGGCGCTGATAGTCGAGGAAAATGCGGCGCCGTTCGATCCCAATGCCGGTTGGAAGGAAGGCGACATGATCCCTGAGTATTACGTGACCCGCACCGGAGCCAGCGGCTCCGCGGCGGACAATAGCGACGCGACCGGTACCTGGGCAGACGGCATGTGGACGGTGCTGTGGACCCGTAAGCTCGACACCGGCCACCCGCAAGACGACAAGATCATGAAGGTGGGCGGGACGTACACCTTCGGGTTCGCGGTACATGACGACAACATCACGACCCGTGGCCATCACGTGTCATGGCCGATGTCCGTTGGCATTGGGACAGAGGCGGAAATCACCGCAGTCACCGTGAAGTAAGCCGGATCCGGGAACTCGCGCCGGCCGGTGGCAAAACCGGCCGGCGGGAAACCGGGACGAACACTTAACTGCAGCTCAATCCAATCAGGGCGGCCATGTCGTTTCGTCGGATGTTTTCGCGCCGTTTCGCAGCCGTTGCCGGCACGATCTTCGCGGTGGCGGTGATCGCCTGGCTGTTCGCCTACGAACCGGTGACCCGCAACCTGGTGGCCTCGGAGGCAGTATGCACCTACTGCCACCTAGAACAGGAATATGTCCCCACGGCGCGGCTGTCGTTCTCTTCCACCCACCCCATCGAACCAAAGGAGGGAGAGTCCCTGGCGCTGTGTGTCGATTGCCACCTGCCGGAAGGGTTTTGGGCGGCCACGTTTACCTATACCCACTACTTGAGCATGACCGATCTGTTCGGACACTTCCGCGACCGAGCATCGGAGCGGGCGGGGGACTGGATCCCGGCCGGCGCGGCGCGCGCTTACCGGGCGCGGGACCGGCTGTTCGAATACGACAGCGTAACCTGCCGCGTCTGCCACATCGAGGCGGAGATCAAGCCCAAGCGCAAGCGCGGCAAGAAGGCGCACAAGGAAGCGCTGGAAAACAAGGAAACCTGCATCGAATGCCATGACAACATGGTCCACCGGTACGTCGATCTTCGTCCGGACGCGTTCCAAACGCCCGAGCATTCGGAGACCTCCGGTTCCCTGCCGCCGAATGGCGGCGGACGAGTGGCTGCTGCCAGCCTGCAAGGGGTGTCCACCTTGCGCAGGGGAGAGTGATGTTTAATGCTAAAAACGTCGTTGCTGCGCGCCGGCACTTCGTGAAGGCCCTGGCCGCTGGCGTGGCGGCAGTCGCGGCCACTGTCAGCGGGGCGTCACGGGGCGCGGCCGCCGCCGCGACACCAAAGAAGACCAAACGCCAGTACGGGATGGTCATCGACGTGCGCCGGTGCATCGGCTGCCACGCGTGCACCGTAGCCTGCAAGAGCGAGTTCGGCGTACCGCTCGGGTTTACCCGGTCCTGGGTCGAGTATACGGAAAAAGGGACTTATCCCAATGTCGGCCGGAGCTTTCTGCCCCGGCTGTGCAACCACTGTTCCGAGCCGCCCTGCGTCAGCGTATGTCCCACCAATGCTACCTACCGGCGTCCCCAGGACGGTATCGTGGTCATCGACGACGGGCTGTGCATCGGCTGCAAATACTGCATCCAGGCCTGTCCTTACGATGCGCGCTTCCTGAATCCAGTGACCGGTTTCGCCGACAAGTGTGATTTCTGCATCCACCGCGTCTCGCAGGGCGTGGAACCGGCCTGCGTCAATACCTGTATCGGCGGTGCCCGCATATTCGGTGATCTGAGCGATCCCGGCAGCACCGTGTCGAAGTTAATCTCCAAGAATCGGGTCACGGTCCTGCGGCGGGAAATGGGGACGCTGCCCAACGTCTACTATATCGGCGCCGACCACACCGACGAACTCGACGCCAGCCGGCCCGAACTGCGGCAGGTCCACGTAATCACCCACCGCAAGCAGCGGCAGAGGAGATAGTCATGGGGCATGAACTCGCCTGGGAGCTGCCGGTGATTCTTTATCTGTTCCTGGCCGGGTTGGGCGCCGGCACCGTGACCGTGAGCGCCTCTGTCCTGCTACGCGGCGGCGGCGGCGGATTCGGCGGCCGCCATTTTGCCATTGCCCGCTACGGCGCGCTGATCGGCCCGCTGCCGGTGCTCGTCGGCACCTTTTTCATTGTTTTCGAACTGGGGCGCCCGTTTCGGGCGCTGAACCTGTTCAAGCTCGTCAACCTGTCACCGATGAGTATCGGGTCCTGGTTGCTGGGGTTGTTCATCGTAGTCAGCCTGCTGTATGCCCTGCTCTTCCTGCCCTGGCCGACGAGTATTTCCGAGCGACTGCAGCCCTGGCGCAAGGCGTTGTCTTGGGTCTGCGTCCCGCTGGGGATCGGCGTTGCCGTGTATACGGGCGTGTTGCTCGGCGCCATGGCGGCGCGACCGTTTTGGAACTCGCCGATCCTGGCGCTGCTGTTCCTGGTCTCGGCTCTGTCCACCGGCATCGCCACGATCATCCTCGCTCAGACCCTGCTGTACAAGCCACCGCCTGATGATCCGAGGGCGAAAAAGCTTTTCCATGAAAGCGGATACCTGCTCACCGCCTCCGACGTAATGCTGATCGGGTTCGAGCTGTTGGTGATCTTCCTGTTCATCATGTACGCCTACTTGACCGTGGGCAACGCCAGATACGCGATTGCGGTGATTCTTCCGGGGGGCGATCTGGCAGCTCCGTTTTGGCTGTGGGTGGTGTTGGTCGGGCTGCTGGTTCCGGCCCTCGTCGAGTTGTTCTACGTGGTTCCCAAGCTCCTCTACCGACGTGACTACGCGGCGCCGCGGGTAGTGGAGCTGGCGGTGCCGATAGCCGTGCTGGTGGGAGGCTTCATGCTGCGATATGTGGTCGTCGTCGCCGGTCAGGTGACTGGCCCGGTGGGGCTTTAAGGATAGCGAGGGTACATCATGGTCAGTCGTCGAAAATTTCTCAAAGCGGGTGCCGCGACCGCAGTCACGCCTCTGGTCAGCTCGCCGCCGGCAGCGGCCGAAGCAAAAGAGTTGTCGCCTGGTGGCGCCGACTATTCCTACCTGAGCGGGACCGAGCGCGAGGCGGTGGCCACTTGCTGCGCCCTGTGCGCCAGCCGTTGCCCGGCCATCGGTTACATGGAGCACGGTTATGTGGTCAAGGTGGAGGGCCAGCCCGCTTCCATCCGCAGCCTGGGAAGGCTCTGCGCCAAGGGGCAAGCCAGCGTGAACCAGGTCTACGACCCGGACCGGATCCTGCAGCCGCTCAGGCGCGTCGGCGAGCGCGGCGCCGGCAAATGGAAAAAGATCTCCTGGGAGGCGGCGCTGGGCGAGCTGGCGAGCCGCCTCAAGGCGCTCCGCGACCAGGGCCAGCCTGAACGGTTCATGTTCCACCACGGGTGGATCTCAGCCAGCGCCGAGAAACTCATTAATCGCGTGTTCCTGTCGACCTACGGCACGGCCACCATCGCCGACAACTCCTGCTTGGGGCAGAGCGCGCGTCAGCTGGCCCACACGCTGACCTGGGGCAACGTCGAAGACAACTGGGATTTCGACAACACCCGGTTTGTGTTGAACTTCGGCAGCAATGTCATGGAGGCCCATACCAACCACGTTGCGCTGGCCCGCAGGCTGACCCTCGGGCTGGCCGATCGCAATCTCAAAATGGTGACCTTCGACGTCCGTCTATCCAACACCGCCGCCAAGTCGCATGACTGGATCCAGATCAAACCTGGGACCGATCTGGCGGTCGTCCTCGCCATGTGCCACGTGGTGATGAGTGAAGGACTATTCCGCGGCGCGGGCGAAGAGTTGCTCGAGTTCTGCCAGGTTACGCCCGAACCCGGGGCGCCGGTGGCGGAGAAGATACGTGTCTTGACCGAGCACCTGGCACCGTTCACGCCGGAGTGGGCCGAAGAGGTCAGCGGTGTCAAAGCCACGCTGATCGAGCAGATCGCCCGGGAGTTCGCCGACGCAAGGCCAGCCTGCGTCATAAGCTCGCGGGGTGCCAGCTCCCACTTCAACGGCGTCGAGACGGAACGTGCGATCCAGATGCTCGCCGCAATCACCGGCAACATCGACAATCCGGGTGGCCGGTGCCGTGCCGTTTCCCCCCAGTGGAGCTATCCCGCGGGACCGGAAGACAAGCCGGTCGACCGCCGGCTCGAAATCCTCGATGGTGTCGCCGGCCAAGCGGCGCTGCCGATTTACGGTGTCGGCCACCAGGTCCTGAAGATGATCAAGGACGGCCGCCGCGGCCGTCCCGAGGTCTACCTTTGGTACAATTACAATCCGGTGTTCTCCAACGGCAACGTCCGGGAGAACATCGATATTCTGAAAGACGAGGCGTTGATTCCCTTTACCGTCGCCGTGACGCCGTTCTATGACGAGTCCGCGGCGTTGGCGGACCTCATTCTTCCCGACGCCACCTTCCTGGAACGTTATGATTTCGAGGATGGCGTGTCGGCGAATCAGATAGCAGAATACGCCATCCGACAGCCTGTGGTTCCTCCCCAGGGCGAGGTGCGGGACTTCAAGGACGTGTGCTGTGAACTCGCGGAGCGGATGGGCATGCCGCTCGGGTTTGAATCCGGCGAGCAGTTTGTCGAGCAGGCTTGCGAGATGACGCCGGAGGTGGAAAAGAATGCCGGCGGATTCGATGGCATGAAGAAAAGGGGAGTGTGGCATCACGCCGCCACTGAGCCGATTTTCCACGCCTATCGCAAAACCGTTGCCGCAGCCGACCTTGCCGGAGAGAACGTGATCCTCGATTCCACCAGCGGCGTGTATTGGGACTGGAAAGCGGGCGGCGCAGCCAGCGCCAGCGACGCTCGGCGCATGGGCTACCACGCCAGCCCCGGTGCCTACCGGGGCTACATAGCGCAGATGATAGGCGATGCGGCCTATGCCGGGTTCCGGCCTGCAGGGGTCAACAAGTCAGGCTATTTCGAGTTGTATTCCAAGACCCTGGAAGCAACCGGCCACGCGCCACTGCCGAGCTATGTCGCCATTCCCGAGCACCAGGCGATGCAGCCCGGCGAATTGATCCTCACTACCTTCCGGATCAACGTACAGACCCTGTCGCGGACCGAGAACTGCATGTGGTTGAACGAGATTGATAGTGACGGCTCGGTTTGGATCAATCCGGAGTCGGCGGGGGCAGTAGGGATCGGCGATGGCGACCGGATCAAGATCAAATCCCCCCTCGGCGAGATCGAGGCCACGGCGCGGGTGACCGAAAACGCCGTCCCCGGCATTGTTGCGGTTTCCAGCCATGGCGGACGTTGGGAGTATGGAAGATATGCGTCCGGCAACAAGGCGCCCTTCGCCATCGACAACGACGCACCGAACCAGGCCCTCAAGTGGTGGAGCGATGATCGCAAACACCCCAACTGGATCATTCCCAATGCGCCGGAGCCGATTAGTGGGCAGCAACGCTGGATGGATACGGTGGTGTCGGTGAGAAAGGCCTGACCTCAGGGCGATAACGCAGGCTACGGCGGACCCGAACGCGGGACCGGCGATCTGTCCCCGCTTGCGGTGCCGGCTTCTCAGCAGAAGTCGGACGGTTGACCTCTGACTGACTGAGCTGCTACCGACACGCCGATCCTATCGAGTGTCGCGTTCGGGGATGTGCCCGAAGACCCGCGGTTGCAGCTCACTCTTCGACTCAGCCACGGTTTTGCTGCCTACCGATCCCGTCGACCTGTTCCTTGGATTGGCGGTTTTCGGATCGGCGCAAAAAATGGTGAGACGGTGTGATCGATCGGCTCTTCATCGGGCCCTTACAGGGACCCAAGCTGCGACCACCTGTCTATCAAGAGTTTTTTCTGCCTGGGGGGCGATGCAGCTAGTCGTCAGTCTCCATCGGTGGTGTCCAGCCGGCCGCCTGCGCGCGCTGCAGCGCCTCGGCGGAGATACGGTCGTGGCGCTGCCGCAGTTCGGCTGGGAGGCTGGAGACCAGATGGCCGTAAGGCTCCCAGGCCTGAAATACCTTGTCGTAGAGAGCCTGGATGCGGCGGAGGCTCCAACCGGCGCAGGTCTCCCCCTCGTCCAGCAGGCCGAATATCCAGGCGTCGCGTATGATCCGCGCGATGTCTGTCATGCCGCTTTCGCGGTCCTTGTCGATACCGGGATATGTCCTCTCTGCTGCCACAATCCCGCAATCTTGAGCACGCTGCGTGGTCGCTGTCAATGCTCCACTGCCCGCTTGCCCCCGCTGTGGCCAAAACCGGGCAGAGGGTCGCGAATACTGTTCACTGAATCATGATGCGGCGTGATAATCTTGCCGCTGAATACCCCTCAGCCTCGCCGACGGAGACGCGTCCGCTGAACCAGTTAGACAAGCCGTGTCGGAAGAAAAGAAAAACGTCGCCCTGTTCGTGACCTGCCTGGTGGACCTGTTCCGGCCCAATGTGGGTTTCGCCGCCGTGCGCCTGCTCGAGAAGGCGGGCTGCCGGGTGTCGGTGCCGGCCGCGCAGACCTGCTGTGGTCAGCCTGCCTATAACAGCGGTGATCGGAAAACCACGGCAGATATCGCGCGCCAGGTGATTCGCACCTTCGCCGACTATGACTACGTCGTCGCGCCCTCGGGATCCTGCCTGGGCATGCTCAAGGAACATTATCCCAGGCTGTTTCCCGATGATTCGGCATGGGGACCGCGGGCCGCAGATCTGGCGGAGCGCTGCTACGAGCTGACCTCGTTTCTGGTCGAGGTATGCGGGTGCATGGACATTGCGACTTCGCTGCCGGCCAGCGCCACCTACCATGACTCCTGTTCCGGTCTGCGCGAGCTGGGCATCAAGCAACAGCCGCGCTCCCTGCTCGGCCAGGTGGAAGGCCTGCAACTGAGCGAAATGGAGGACACGGAAGTCTGTTGCGGCTTCGGCGGAACCTTTTGCGTCAAGTACCCACAGATCTCCGAGCGCATGGTCAGCGACAAGGTGGACAACATCATCGCCAGCGGCGCCGACATGGTGCTGGGGGGTGACCTGGGCTGCCTGCTGAACATCTCCGGACGACTGAAGAGGCAGGGCAGCAAGGTGCGGGCCTACCACGTTGCCGAGGTACTGGCCGGGATGACCGACCTCCCGGCGATCGGGGAGGCCGATGGCGAGTGATCTCGAACCGACGGTGACGGCATGGCTTTGACGGCACGGGAATTCAAGCACCAGGCGGAAGTCGCCCTGCACGACGTCAACCTGCAGCGCGCCCTGGCCAAGGCCAAGGGCGGCTTCGTCGCCAAGCGGCGTGCGGCGGTGGCGGCGCTGCCCGAATTCGAGGAAATCAGGACGGCGGCCAGGGCCATCAAGAACCATACCCTGGCCAATCTCGACGCCTACCTCGAGCAGTTCGAGCGCAAGGTGGAGGAGTCGGGAGGCAAGGTGCACTGGGCGCGGACGCCGGAAGAGGCCTGCGAGACGATCCAGGGCCTCATCGGCAGCGAGCCGCGCCAGGTGCTCAAGGGAAAATCCATGGTCTCCGAGGAAATCGATCTGAACCACGCGCTGGAGCAGCATGGGCACACCATGGTGGAGACGGATCTGGGCGAATACATCATCCAGCTGGCCCACGAGCGCCCCAGCCACATCATCGCACCGGCGGTACACAAGACACGGGAGCAGATCACCGACCTGTTTCATACCGAGCACCCGAAATACGGCCTGACCCAGCCGGTCACCGAGGTGGGAGCCATCGTCGACGAGGCGCGGCAGGTGCTGCGCACCAAGTTCCTGAATTCGGAGTTCGGCATCACCGGGGCCAACTTTCTGATCGCCGAGACCGGCTCGACGGTGATCGTCACCAACGAGGGCAACGGAGACCTGAGCCAGATCTTGCCGCGTGTGCACATAGTGACCGCCAGTATCGAGAAGGTGGTGCCGACGCTGGACGACATGAGCACCCTGCTGCGCCTGCTCGGCCGCAGCGCCACCGGCCAGGAGATCACCAGCTACACGACCCTCTCCACCGGGCCCCGTCGCGCCGACGACCGGGACGGGCCGGAGGAATTCCACGTGGTGCTGCTGGACAACGGCCGCAGCACGATGCTGGGCAACGAGTTTCGTGACATGTTGCGCTGCATCCGCTGCGGCGCCTGCCTGAACCACTGCCCGGTGTATGGCGCCATCGGTGGGCATGCCTACGGCTGGGTGTATCCGGGTCCCATGGGCTCGGTGCTGACACCGCTCATGATCGGGCTGGAGAACGCCGCCGATCTGCCGCATGCCTGCACCCTCAACGGCCGTTGCCAGGAAGTCTGCCCGATGAGTATCCCGCTGCCCGATATGCTGCGCGCGCTGCGCTTCAAGGAGCACGAGCGCAGGATCACCAGCGCGCGCTCGCGCGGCGCGCTGCGAGCATGGGCCTACCTGGCGCGGCGCCCGCGCCTGTACCAGGCGGTCACCGGCCTCGCCATGCGCGTGCTGCGGCAATTGGCGCGGGGTCGCGGCCGTTTCCGGTCGTTGCCGCTGGCGGCGGGCTGGACGGGATCGCGCGACCTGCCGGCGCCCCAGGGCAAGACCTTTCAGGCCCAGTGGCGACGCCGGTGAGCGGCGCGCGCGAAGAGATCCTGGGACGCATTCGAACGGCGCTCCTCGCCGGGGGTGGCGATGCCGGTCTGGCGCGGAAGGAGGCGGTCCGCCCGGCGCTGCAGCAGGATCCAGTGACAAACTTCGTCGACAAGCTCAAGGCTGCGTCCGCCAGCGTGACCCGCGTCCCCGACCTGCCGGACGTGGTCGAGGCGATAGCCGACTATCTGCAGCACCACCACTTGCCCACGGCCCTGGTTATCGGCAATGACCCGCCGCTGCCGGAACTGGCGTGGCCCGCGGACTGGGAGCTGGCGCGGCGGCCGGCGGCCGGCGACGACCACGTCAGCGTGACCGGGGCCTTCGCCGCCATCGCGGAAACCGGCAGCCTGGTGATGCTGTCCGGGCCCGGGCATCCCACCAGCTTGAACTTCCTTCCCGACGACCACATCGTCGTGCTGCGGGCGAGCCAGGTGGTGGCGCACATGGAGGACGTGTGGGCGCTGTTGCGGGCCCGGGACGGTGGGATGCCACGTACGGTAAACATCATCACCGGCCCGTCGCGCACGGCAGACGTGGAACAGACGATACAGCTCGGCGCGCACGGTCCCCGGCGCCTGCACGTGGTTCTCGTTGCCGGATGAAGCGGCGGGCCGGCGCCGCTGCCCGTGTGTGCCGTTACTCGGCCCCGAGTTGGCACCCCCGTCCGTAACGCCGCATCGAAATGTTCGTCCGCGTAGCTACCATCGTCCTGCCCATCTTCGCCATCGTTGCGCTGGGTTATCTCTACGCCCGCCGCAAGCAGCCGCAGATGGCCGCCGTCAATCAGATAAACATGGATGTGTTCATTCCGGCGCTGATCTTCTATGTGCTGTCGCGCAGGGAGTTCTCCCTCGACGCCTATGTCGACCTCGCCCTGGCAGGCATCGTGGTGGTACTGGGTTCCGGCCTGCTGGCATATCCCGTCGCCCGCAAGATCGGCTGCGACTGGCGTACCTTCGTGCCGCCCATGATGTTCACCAATTATGGCAACCTGGGCCTGCCGCTGTTCGTGTTCGCCTTCGGGGACTCCGCGCTGTCCGCGGCCGTGGTCCTGTTCATCGCCGGCAACTTCCTGCATTTTTCCCTCGGGCGCTATCTCCTCGATCACAGCCTGCACCCGCTGGAGCTGCTGCGGTCCCCGATCCTGCTGGCGTCGATCATCGGCCTGCTGTTCAGCATCATGCGCTGGCACCTGCCGCCTGCACTGGCCATCCCCATCGAGATGCTGGGCCAGGTGTCCATCCCGCTGCTGCTGTTTTCACTGGGTGTGCGTCTGATCGACATCGACTGGCGCGACTGGCGGCTGGGCCTGATCGCCGCCGTGGTATGCCCGGCGGTAGGTTTGATCATGGCAGTGGTGGCAGCACCCCTTTTCACCCTCGGTGACCTGCAGACCCGGCAGCTGCTGCTGTTTGGCGCACTGCCGCCGGCGGTGCTGAACTTTCTGTTCGCCGAACAGTTCAACCAGGAGCCCGGCAAGGTGGCGTCGATCGTAATGATCGGCAATCTTTCCAGCGTGTTGGTGATTCCGCTGATGCTGGCCCTGCTGCTGCGCCCGGCTTGAAGGATCCACGCCTGTCGTCGACAGGGCAGGGCGCGATGGTCAAACTGCTTGATTTTTCCGGTCACGACGTTACCCTACCGGGCCTCACCCGAGTTTGACCCGATGACCCCCAAGGCACACTACGACTACGAGGAACTGCTGGCCTGTGGCCGCGGGGAGCTGTTCGGGCCGGGCAACGCGCAGCTGCCCCTGCCGCCCATGCTCATGTTCGACCGCATCGTCCGGATCAACGCCGACGGCGGCAACAGCGGAAAGGGGGAGGCGATCGCCGAGCTGGACATCATTCCCGGCCTGTGGTTCTTCGATTGCCATTTTGCCGGCGACCCGGTCATGCCCGGGTGCCTGGGGCTGGACGCACTGTGGCAGCTGATCGGCTTTTTCCTGGGCTGGCGCGGAGGGCCGGGTCGCGGCCGGGCGCTGGGGGCCGGTGAAGTCAAGTTCACCGGTCAAATCACACCCGCCACCAGACTGGTGCGCTACGAGATTGAGTTCAAGCGCGTTATCATGCGTAAGCTCTACATGGGAATCGCCGACGGACGGGTCATTGCGGACGGCACGGAGATCTACACCGCGAATGACCTGCGCGTGGGCCTGTTTACAACTACTGACGCTTTTTAACCGAGACTATGCGCCGCGTTGTCGTTACCGGAATTGGTATTGTTTCCAGTATCGGAAACAATCAGCGGGATGTGCTCGACAGTCTGCGGCGGGGGCGATCCGGCATTGCCGCCCAGCCCGAGTACGAGCGCATGGGCATGCGCAGCCAGGTGGAAGGCAGCATCCGGATCGACCTCGACAGTCAGATAGACCGCAAGGTCAAGCGTTTCATGGGAGACGCCGCTGCCTACAACTACGTGGCCATGCGTGAGGCCGTTGCCGACGCCGGCTTCGAGCCCGGTCAGGTATCCGATCCCCGCATCGGGCTGATCACCGGCTCTGGCGGCGGGTCGACCGCCAATACGGTGCAGGCCGCCGACCTGCTCCGTGAGCGCGGCGTGCGCAAGGTCGGCCCCTACATGGTCACCCGGACCATGTCCAGCACCACCGCTGCCTGCGTTGGCACTGCGTTCAAGATCAAAGGAGTCAGCTACTCCATCAGTTCCGCCTGCGCCACCAGCGCCCATTGCATTGGCCACGCGGCGGAGTTGATCCAACTCGGCAAGCAGGACGTGGTTTTCGCCGGCGGCGGCGAGGAGGTGCACTGGTCCATGTCGGTGCTGTTCGATGCCATGGGTGCCTTGTCCAGCAATTTTAATGACACCCCGGAGCGCGCGTCGCGCGCCTACGACGTAGACCGCGACGGCTTCGTTATCTCGGGGGGTGGCGGGATACTCGTGATGGAGGAACTGGAACATGCGCGCCGGCGGGGGGCTTCCATCTACGCCGAGCTTGCGGGTTATGGGGCGACATCGGATGGTTATGACATGGTGCAGCCGTCGGGCGAGGGCGCGGTTCGCTGCATGCGCCAGTCACTGGCGGGCCTGGAGGGGGGCGTTGACTACATCAATGCCCACGGCACCAGCACGCCGGTGGGAGATCTTCGCGAACTGGAAGCCCTGCGCGAGGTATTCGGTGAATCGGTGCCGCCGGTCAGTTCCACCAAGTCCCTGACCGGTCACGCGCTGGGAGCGGCGGGTGTCTGTGAGGCGGTGTACTGTCTGTTGATGATGAAACACGGCTTCATCGTGGCCTCGGCCAATATCGACCAGCTGGACCCCGCCGCCGCGGACTTCCCCTTGGTTACCCAGACCCAGACGGCAGTAACACTGCGTCGTGTCATGTCCAACAGCTTCGGCTTTGGCGGCACCAACAGCACACTGGTGTTCGCGAGCTTCGAAGACTGAGCGCGGGCCCGCCGCGCCGCGGCGAACAACCCCCCACCGAGCGGATCAGCCGAGCATTGAAAAAAGACGACAGAATCGTTGCCGCCTGGTTGTTCGCATGCTGCGCCCTGGTGTTTGCCATGGTCGTGCTGGGCGGTGTCACGCGGCTGACCCAGTCGGGCTTGTCGATGGTCGAGTGGGAGCCGATCATGGGCGTGGTGCCGCCCCTCGATCAGCGGCAGTGGGCCGAGGCGTTCGCGCTGTACCAGCAATACCCGGAGTACCAGCAGGTCAACCGCGGCATGGGCCTGGACGAGTTCAAGCGCATTTTTTACGTCGAGTACGCGCACCGCATGCTCGGGCGCGGCATCGGGTTTGCGTTTGCGGTGCCCTTCTTGTTCTTCTGGCTGACCGGGTGGCTGAACCGCAGGCTGGCGCTGCAGTTGTCGGGCACGTTCCTGCTTGGAGGGCTGCAGGGCCTGCTGGGCTGGTACATGGTGCAAAGCGGTCTTTTCGACCAGCCGCGGGTCAGCCCCTACCGGCTTACCGCGCATCTTGGGCTGGCGGTGTTGATCTTCAGCATGTTGTGGTGGCTCGCCTTGGGGCTGTGGTGCGGCAGGCGCGCCGCCGTCGACCCACCGCCGGCCGCGGCGGGTCCGCTGAATTGGTCGGTGCTGGCGGCGGCAGCGGTCGCGTTGATGATGTTGAGCGGGGGTTTCGTCGCCGGCACCAAGGCCGGATTCGCATTCAATACCTTTCCGCTGATGGCCGGCCAGTGGTGGCCGCCGGGCAGCTGGACGATGGAACCCGGCTGGCGCAACCTGTTCGAAAACCTGGCCACCGTGCAGTTCATCCATCGCTTACTGGCGCTGCTGGTTGCCGCCGCGTTGCTGACCCTGTGGGTCGCGGTCACGCGGGGGACCGCCTCGCCCGGTGCCCGCACCGGCGCCCATCTGATGGCGGGACTGCTGGCTGTTCAGCTGAGCCTGGGCATTGCCACGCTGCTTCACGCGGTGCCGGTGCCACTGGCGGCCGCGCACCAGGCGGGGGCTCTGACCCTGCTCGCGGCAACGTTGTTTGTGGCTCACCGCCTGCGGCACGGCGCTCTCGCCGCGGAGCCCCCCCCGGATTCGCCGATGGCGGCGCGCGCATAGGGCGTCAGTGGTGGCTTTGCCCCGACTATGCGCCAGTAGACCAGGTCCCGGCCGTCTATAATGATCCGAAATACAGAATAAGGAACCCAACATGCGTCAACTCAGTCTGCTCGCGCTATGTGCTTCGGTGCTGGGCACCAATGCCGCCGTTGCGGCCAACTGGCAGGTCGACCAGCAACCCGCCGCTGCGCAGCCAACGGCAACGAGCGAAGCCCCGTCGGCGCCGACTCCGGAGGCCACCGGTGATATCGTCTATGTTCCGCCACCGGCAGCCGGGGGGCCGATGCCCACCAACAACATGACGCAGGTCAAAGTGCGGGACAGCTTCGGCGAGCCGCAGTCCGAGCAACCTGCAGTCGGCGAGCCACCCATCACCCGCTGGCATTACGGGGACTACACCGTCTACTTCGAGTGGGACCGCGTAATCATCTCCGTACCGCGCGACATCTAGACTCCGCCACTTGCCGGCGGCGGTCCGGGGCTTCAATTACATCCGCCGATATCCAGAGCCGCTGGCCTGCAACTGGGGGCGTCAGACCTTTGGTTTTGGCGCTGTGCATTTTATCCCTATAATCCCACCGTGCGCGCGGGGGTGAGCTGACGTCACGGCGCGCTTGATCGGCAACTTGCCGGCAATCATGTTGATTCGCAAAGCACGTACCTGATGACATCTTCGAGGGCCCGGTTCCGCAGCGCGCTGTGCGCATTGCTTTTTCCCGGACCCGGCCCTGCCCAGGAGCTACCGCTTTGGGAACTCGCGCTGGGCGGCGGCGTACTGACGATTCCGGAGTACCGGGGTTCCGCGAACCGCCGGACCCTGCCGTTTCCGTTCATCTACCCGACCTATCGCGGCAAGGTCTGGCGCATTGACGACGACGGCGTCCGCGGTGTGCTGTATTCATCACAACGGACGGAATTCGACTTCAGCGCCGATGCCAATACCGCCGTCGACAGTGATGCATCCGAGGCCAGGCAGGGCATGCCGGACCTGGACCCTACGGTGCAGATCGGCCCCCAGCTGCGGATCCGGCTGATGACCCAACCCGACAGGCGCCGGGCACTCTACCTCAACCTCCCTGTGCGGTCGGTATTCGAGGTGAACTTCGACAAGTTTGATCACGTCGGGGTGACCGCGTCACCGCATTTCACTTATTACAACTGGTTCGACCTGTTCAAGCGCGAATGGCGCATGGGCCTCTCCGCAGGACTGGAGTTCGGCGATGCGGAATTTCACAACTTCTATTACGGCGTGGAGCCTCAGTTCGCGACCGAAACCAGACCGGCCTACGATGCCGCTTCCGGTTTTGGCGGGACAAGGTTCATCGCCTCTTTCATCTCCCGCACCAGAAAAAGCTGGATCAGCTTCTTTGCCCGTTATGACCGCCTCGACGGGGCGACCTTCGAAGACAGCCCGCTGGTGGAGCAGAACGGCGGCTTTACCGTTGGCTTCGTCTATTCCCGCTTCCTGGTCCGGTCGAAACAAACCGTGCCGGTGAACCCGGTCACCAACGAGCGGCAGCGGTAGTCATGATTCTCGCGGTAGCGGCCATCAATCCCTTGACCACGCCGGGCAGTTCCGCAGCGCCGGCCCGTACCGCGGCCGTGGCGTGCCTGGCTTCGTCGTCACGCATCGTTTTCACGATCGCCCGGCTCTTCGCGTCCGCCGCCGGAAGCCGCGCGAGGTGTCCTTCCAGGTGTTTGACCACCTGCCGTTCGGTTTCTGCCAGGAACCCCAGGCTCCAGCGGTCGCCGAGCAGCCCGAATGCCGTGCCGATGGCGAACGAACCGGTGTACCACAATGGATTGAGACGGCTCTTGTATGTACCGAGTTCATCGATGCGTTGGGCGCACCAGGCGAGATGGTCGTTTTCCTCCTGGACCGCCTGTTGTATTGATTCGCGCACGCGCGCGTCTCTAGCCGTCAGCGCCTGGCCCTGGTAGAGCGCCTGGGCGCAGATCTCGCCGGCGTGGTTGACGCGCATCATCGCTTCCGCCTGTCGGCTGTCCGCCTCCTGCTCCGATGTGTCCGTGACCGATGCGGCGGGGGAGGTCCGGGTGCTGGCGGGGCGCCCAAATACGGTGCGCAGGGCGCTGTCGCCGATGGTGATCAGCCTGTCCACGGGGGTGTAGTGTCTTTCACTCATACCGTTGCAACGGTCGAAATAGGCGCCGAATGACATTGCACGGCGCAGCCTTTGTGCCAGTATTTCTGATAATCGGAAGTGTATGATATTTTCATGAGCGGGATCGAATCGCCAGCGTCGCTGCTGGACCAGCCCCGTCCGCTGCTGGAACAACTGGTCGCGGAGTCCGGCGAGTGCGCCGCGCTCATCGACCGGAATTATAACCACCTGATAGTAAGCGAGGGTTACGCCAGCTGTTTCGGGCGACGCCGCCACCAGATCGAGGGCAGTTCCCTGGCCCGGTGGTGGCGAGCTGACCAGTATGACGAATTGCGTGTCTGGATCGAACAGGCGCTGGGCGGCGTGCGCGTGCAGCGCCGGTTGACGATGGGCTGTGCCGAGTCGGGACGCCGGCCCTATCAGGTCAGCATCCGGCCGCTGGACATTGATGGTGCCAAGACCGCCCTGTTCCGGGCGAGTGATATCACCGGGCAGATATCCGCGCAGGCAGCACGAATGGTCAGCGAGGCCAGGTTTGCCGATTTTGCCGAACTGGTCGACGGCTGCTTCTGGGAAACCGACGCCTCATTGCGCCTGACCTATGTGTCGCGGCGGGCCTTGAAGGTGTTCGGTAGCGACGCCGGCGACCTTGTCGGTGAGCCGGTCGCACGGCTGGGTAAGGAATGGAAGCAGTTCCTGGTGGCTAATCCGAAGGCCCGTCTGGTGCGCCAGTTCGACTATGAGTGGGTGCGCCCGGACGAGGTGGAACGCCTGCTGGCCGTCAGCCACAAGCCGGTGGCCGACGAGTCCGGGGCATTCGCCGGATATCGCGGCGTGGTGCTGGACGTTACCGAGTCACGGCGGTTTTCTGATCAACTCGAATACCAGGCCAAGCACGATCCCCTCACGGGATTGATCAACCGCCGCCACTTCGAACGCAAACTCGGCGCCATGCTGGTGCGCGCAAAGCAGAATCTTTCCGAACACGCTCTTTGCTTCATGGACCTGGACCGGTTCAAGAAAGTAAACGATAGCGTGGGGCACATGGCGGGCGACGAGATGCTGCGCCAGCTGGCTCTCGTACTGCAGTCCAATACCCGCCGCAGCGATACCCTCTCCCGGCTCGGCGGAGACGAGTTCTGCCTGTTACTGGAGGACTGCAGTGTTTCCCAGGCGCGGCAAGTGGCCCGCAAGCTGATCAAGGCGGTCGACGAATTTCATTTCGTCTGGGAAGGACAGAGTTTCCGTGTACATATCAGCGTGGGGCTGGTTCCGATCACCCATCAGTCCAAGAGTTCGACCAGTCTGCTCGGGTCTGCCGACAAGGCATGTTATGCGGCCAAGCAACGGGGCGGAAACGGCATAGAAACCACTGCCGCCTGAGCCCCGGCGAACCATGCCGGCGGACGCTTGTGCCCGGCAATAAGGGTTATCCGAGACGGCCGCTTTTGTGCGCTGCGCAAAATCTGTACAGGCGGCACAAACCCGTGTATGTTTCACAGTTCTTTTCGTTTTGGGGTGCCTAGTCTTGGACAGCCCTCAGATTGCGAAAATGCAAAATACCAGAACAGAGAGTGCTTCCAAATCCCAGAGGAGGAGTAATGAAAGCCAAAGATCCAATTAAGAAACCCGAACAAACACCGAACCGGCGCAAGTTCCTGAAGGCCGCAGGCGCCGGCGCGGCAGGTGCCGCCACCCTCGGTTTTCCGATGGTGTCCCGCGCCCAGACCATCACCCTCAAGATGCAGGGCGCCTGGGGCGCCAAGGACATCTTCAACGAGATGGCGCAGGAATACGTCGATCGCGTCAACAACATGTCGGGCAGCCGGCTCAAGATCGATTACCTGGTTTCGGGCTCAGTGGTGAAGTCCTTCCAGGTCCAGGACGCGGTGCACAAGGGCGTGCTCGACGGCGGCCACCAGGTGACTGCCTACTGGTACGGCAAGCACAAGGCCGCGTCGCTGTTCGGCACCGGACCGGTGTTTGGTGCCAACGCGGCACAGATCCTGGCCTGGATCCACAAAGGCGGCGGCAAGGAACTGTACCGCGAGCTGGTACAGGACATCCTCAAGCTGAACCTGGTCGGGTTCTTCGCCATGCCCATGCCCACCCAACCGCTGGGCTGGTTCAAGGAGCAGATCAAATCCGCCGACCAGATGAAGGGCCTGAAATACCGCACCGTGGGACTGGCCACCGACATCATGCAGAACATGGGCGTCAAGGTGACCCAGCTGCCCGGTGGCGAGATCGTCCCGGCGCTGGAGCGCGGCGTCATCGACGCCTTCGAGTACAACAACCCGACCTCGGACAGCCGCTTCGGCGCCCAGGACGTGAGCAAGGTCTACATGATGGGCAGCTACCACCAGGCGGCGGAGTTCTTCGAGATCATCTACAACAAGACCAAGTTCGACGCCCTGTCCACCGAGCAGCAGGCGATCCTGGAATACGCCGCAGAAGCAGCGAATACCTCGAACTATGCCCTCGCCATGGACAACTACTCCAAGGACCTGCAGATGCTGATCAACGAGGCCGGCGTCAAGGTCTACCGCACGCCGCAGGCGGTGATGGAGGCCCAGCTCAAGTCCTGGGACGAGGTGCTGACTACGCTGAACAAGGATCCGTTCTTCAAGAAGGTGGTCGACTCCCAGCGCGACTGGTCGGCCCGCGTGGCACTGTATGACCTGACCAACACGGCCGACTACAGGCTGGCGTTCAATCACTACTTCCCGGGCAAGCTCCCGTCATAGCGGCGACGTCGCTGTAGTCATGCAGTACTGATGACGGGGCGGCCTTGTTGCCGCCCCGTTGATTCTTGCGGTATCCAATCGCCGGGTCAGTGACATGAATAACAAGTTTGTGGAGTTCATCGACCGTCTGAACACCTGGATCGGCAAGGCCTTCGCGTGGTGCATCCTGGTCCTCACATGCGGCACCACCTACGAAGTCGTGATGCGCTACCTGTTCCGCAACCCGACCGACTGGGCGTTCGACATGAGCTACATCATGTACGGGGCGCTGTTCATGATGGCAGGCGCCTATACCCTGTCGCGGGACGGGCATGTGCGGGGTGACGTGATCTACCGGCTGTGGCAGCCCAGGACCCAGGCCAAGATCGAGATGACGCTGTATTTTCTGTTCTTCTTTCCGGGCATGGCGGCGCTGGTCTACGCCGGCATCGATTACGCTCAGGAGTCCTGGAGCTACATGCCTTTCGGTCCGGAGGGCCGGCGCGGCGAGATCAGCATCAACAGTCCGATGGGAGTGCCGGTGTCGCCGCTTAAGACCATCCTGCCGGTCGCCGCGTTCCTGCTCATCCTCCAGGGTATAGCGGAAGTGATGCGATGTTTCCACACCATAAAGCACAACCAGTGGCCGCAGCGCATGACCGACGTGGAGGAGACCGAGGACAAGCTGCTACACGAAATGGAAGAGCGTGAGCACGAGCTGGAACACGCGCTGCATCTCGACGAAGACGATAAAGAAGACGATAAAGAGGGCAAGTCATGACCGACCCGCAAGTTGCCCTGCTCATGCTGGGAATCCTGCTGTGCTGCATCATGCTCGGCTTCCCCATCGCCTTTACCCTGGTGGCCATGGGTGTGGGCTTCGGCTTCTACGCCTATTACAACCCGGCGCTGCCGTGGCATGAAAACAATATACTCGACCTGCTGGTGAACCAGACCTACTCGGTCATGACCAACGACGTGCTGGTCGCGGTGCCACTGTTTCTGTTCATGGGCTACATCGTCGAGCGCGCCAACATCGTCGACCGGTTGTTCTTCAGCTTGAACATCGCGGCACGGCACATCCCCGGATCGATGGCGGTCGCGGCCCTGGCCACCTGCGCCCTGTTCGCCACCGCGGTGGGGATCATCGGTGCGGTGGTGACCCTGATGGGCCTGCTGGCGTTTCCGGCGCTGCTGAAGGCGGGCTATGACCGCAAGTTCGCCTCCGGCGTCATCTGTGCCGGCGGCTGCCTGGGCATCCTCATCCCCCCCAGCATCATGCTGATCGTGTACGCGGCCACCGCCGGCATCTCGGTGGTGAAGACCTATGCGGCGGCCATGTTCCCCGGCCTGCTGCTGGCGGGCATGTACATGCTTTACGTCGTCGTGCGTGCCATGCTCAACCCGAGCCTGGCGCCCAAGCCGCCCAAGGAACAGACCGACATCCCCAGGAGCACGCTGGTATGGATGGTGGTGACCTCCTTCGTGCCGCTGGCGCTGCTCATCCTGTCGGTACTGGGGGCCATCCTTTTCGGCCTCGCCACGCCCACCGAGGCCGCCGCCGTTGGTTCCGCCGGCGGCCTGCTCCTGGCCGCGGCCTACCGGTCGTTAACCTGGGATCGGCTCAAGGAGTCGGTATACCTGACCGTCCGCACCTCGGCCATGGTGTGCTGGCTGTTCGTCGGTTCCTGGACCTTCTCCTCCGTGTTCTCCTACCTCGGTGGTGAGCAGCTGATCGAGGAATTCGTGCTCGGGATGAACCTGAGCCCGGTGACCTTCCTGATCATGGCCCAGGTCATCATCTTCCTGCTCGGCTGGCCGCTGGAATGGAGCGAGATCATCATCATCTTCGTGCCCATCTTCCTGCCGCTGCTGGAGCCGTTCGGCATCGATCCGTTGTTCTTCGGCATCCTGGTCGCCCTCAACCTACAGACCTCGTTCATGACCCCGCCCATGGCCATGGCGGCGTACTACCTCAAGGGTGTATCGCCGCCCGAGGTGCAACTGGTGGACATCTTCAAGGGTTGTTTCCCGTTTCTGATGGTGGTGCTGGTGGTTATGGTGCTGCTCTACAACTTCCAGGGCCTTGCCTTGTGGCTGCCGGATTACATCTACAATGTGCGGCGGTGACGGGAGCACGCGATGAGCCAGGCCGCCACCGAGCGATCCGGCTACGATCCCGCCGACCTCACCGCGGTCGCGGCGGTGCGGGCGATGCGCGAGGGCCAGCTCGCCGCCGTGGAGATGGTCGAGGCCTGCCTGCGGCGCATACAGCAGCGTGAATCGTCGGTGCGGGCCTGGACCTACCTGGACGCGGAGTTCGCCCTCGAGCAGGCGCGCCGGGCGGACGAGCGGCGCCGGCAGGGGGCCCCGCTGGGACCACTGCACGCGCTCCCGGTAGGCATCAAGGACATCATCGACACCCGGGACATGCCGACGGAAGACGGCACCGTACTGCACAGCGGCCGTAAACCGACCCAGGACGCGGCCGTGGTGTCGCTGCTCAAACAGGCCGGTGCCATCATCCTGGGCAAGACTGTGACCACCGAACTGGCGGTCTACGCTCCCGGCAAGACCACCAACCCGCACGACCCGGGGCGCACCCCGGGCGGCTCCTCCAGCGGCTCGGCCGCCGCGGTGGCCAGCGGCATGGTCTCGCTGGCGCTGGGGACCCAGACCAACGGCTCGGTGATCCGGCCGGCCGCGTTCTGCGGCACCGTAGGCTACAAGCCCACCTTCGGCTGCATATCCCGTTTCGGCGTGCTGCGGGTGGCGCAAAGCCTCGACACGGTGGGCGTGTTCACGCGCAGCGTCGAGGATGCCGCGCTGGCGGGGGACGCCTTGTTTGGCTATGACGCCTTCGACAGCGCGACCCGGCCAGCGGCAAAACCCGGACTGTTCGATACGACCTGCTCCGAGCCGCCGCTGCCGCCGCGGTTTGCATTCGTCAAGGGCCCGGCCTGGGATCAGGCGCAGCCGGACACCCGTGACGCCCTGGCGGAACTGGGGGAGGAACTCGGCGCGCTGGTCAACGAGGTGGAACTGTCGCCCCGCTTTGACGGCGCCATCGAGTGGCACCGGGTCATCATGGAGGCGGAGATGGCGCTCAGTTTCGCCCCCGAGTATGAACGGGGACGAGACCGGCTCAGCGACATCCTGGTCGAGATGATGGAGCGTGGCCGGCGTGACCTGGCAGTGGATTACATCGACGCACTGGCGCAGCGCGAGGGGTTGCGAACCGCGCTGGTGGACGTGTTCGATGAGTATGACGCGATACTGACGCCGGCGGCCCCGGGCGAGGCCCCGGCCGGGCTGGGCAGCACGGGGAGCCCGATCTTCTGCACCCTGTGGACCTACCTGGGCCTGCCCGCGATCAGCCTGCCGTTACTGCAGGGCAGCCACGGCATGCCCATGGGGGTGCAGCTGGTGGGCGCGGCGGAAGACGACGCGCGACTGCTGCGCAGCGCGCGCTGGCTGACCGAACATCTAGCAAACTAAAAAGGGGGCAGCGATGCTCAACAAGATTACCGGAGCGATAGCCTTGATCATGATCGCCGTGTTCCTCGGGGAATACGCCACCACCATCAAGTCAGTGCCGCTTTGGATCATCACCGTGTCGGTGCTGGCCATGGTCGCGGCGGACTATATTTTCTCCCTCAGATCCGGGGACGGCGAGTAAGCCCGCGTCGCGGCTTGAAGCGTACGCGTGACCCGGCCTCCGTATCAGCGGTGGTATACCCCAGCGAGCAGCCATGATGAGTTTCCCGCAGATTCTTCCAAACTATATTGGTGGCGCCTGGCATAACGCCGGCAGCGACGCCAGCCTGGAGATCCACGACCCGGCTACCGCGGAGGCGCTGGCCGAGGTGCCGCTGTCCACCGCTCAGGACGTCGACGAGGCCTGCCGGGCCGCCGCCGCGGCCCTGCCGGCATGGCGGCGCGTGCCGCCGATCGAGCGAGTTCAGTTTCTGTTCAAGCTGAAGGCGCAGCTGGAGGAACACTTCGAGGACTTGTCACGCATCGTCACCCGCGAATGCGGCAAGACCTTGAATGAGGCACGCGGTGAAATGCGCCGCGCCATCGACAACGTGGAGTGCGCCTGCGGCATTCCGCGCATGATGCAGGGTGACATCCTGGAAGATATCGCGCAGGGCATCGACGAACTGACCATCAGGCAGCCGGTAGGCGTCTGCGGCATCATCTCACCGTTCAATTTTCCGGGCATGATCCCCTTCTGGTTCCTGCCTTACGCCATCGCCTGCGGCAACACCGTGGTCGTGAAGCCTTCGGAGCGGGTGCCGCTCACCATGTACCGAGTCATGCAGCTGATCGATGAACTGGACCTGCCGGCGGGCGTGATGAACCTGGTCAACGGCGGCCGCGAATCGGTCGAGGCGATGCTGGATCATCCCACCATCAAGGCCATCAGTTTCGTCGGCTCCACCGAGGTTGCCCGGATCGTCTATTCGCGCGGCGCCGCCAGCGGAAAACGGGTGCAGGCCCAGGGCGGCGCCAAGAACCCGGTCATCGTATTGCCGGACGCGGACCTCGACAAGGCGGTCGCCATCACCGCCGAATCGGCGTTCGGCTGCGCCGGTCAGCGCTGCCTGGCGGCATCCCTGGCGGTGACCGTGGGCGAGGCGCGTGAGCCCTTCGTCGCCGCGATGTCCGAAGCGGCGCGCCAGCGGGTGGTCGGTTACGGCCTGGAAGACGACGTGCAGATGGGCCCGGTCATCACCCCGCAGAGCCGCCAGCGCATCGAGGGCCTGATCGACACCGCCACCCGCGAGGGCGCGCGGCTCGCGGTGGACGGCCGCGGCGCGGTGATCAGCGGCTACGAGAAGGGCAACTTCATCAAGCCCACGGTGCTGAACGACGTCGCCCCCGGCAGTACCGCGGCGCGCACCGAGATATTCGGGCCGGTGTTGAGCGTGATGCATGTCCAGTCCGTGGGTGACGCCATTGCCCTGGTCAACAGCGGCAGTTATGGCAACATGGCCTGCCTTTTCACCCGTGACGGCGCCGCGGCGCGCCGGTTCCGTTACGAGGCGGAGGTCGGCAATATCGGCATCAACATCGGTGTCGCCGCGCCGACCGCGCCGTTTCCGTTCAGCGGCTGGAAGGACAGCTTCTTCGGCGTGCTGCACGGCCAGGGTCAGCACGCGGTGGACTTCTTTACCCAGACCAAGGTGGTCGTCGAGCGCTGGGTGGGCTCCACCCTGAGCGTGTTCAAGGCTTCCTGAGTTCCCGTCATTGTTTTCCATTGTGGATGCGGCGGGCAGCCGGCGACGCGTCCGGCCACCTCGCCCGCCGGCCTGAAAACGTGAATAATAGGCGACGCATGCACGCCGGCCTCAGCGCAAGGAACTCCCGCCATGTCCGACCTTGACCAGACCATCGGCTTCATCGGCCTCGGCCTGATGGGTAGACCCATGGCCCTGCACCTGCAGCGGGCAGGCGCCGGCCTGGTCATCCACAACCGCAGCCGGGGTGTGGTTGAGGAGTTGGCGGCACAGGGCATGACCCCGGCGGCTTCGCCGCGCCAGGTGGCGGAGCGGGCGCCCATGGTGATCATGATGCTGCCCGATACGCCCGCGGTGGAGCAGGTGCTGTGCGGCGGGGAGGGGGTGCTCGCCGGTATCCAGCCGGGCGCCCTGGTTATCGACATGGGCACCACCGCGGTCATGGCGACCCGGCGCTTTGCCGACCTGGTGCACGGGCGAGGCGGCGAGTACGTGGATGCGCCGGTGTCCGGCGGCCAGGTCGGGGCCCGGGAGGCGTCGCTGACCATCATGGCCGGCGGCAGCGAGCAGGCCTTCGCCCGCGCCGCGCCGGCACTCGCGGCGATGGGCACCAACATCACCCATGTCGGCGCCGTCAGCGCGGGCCAGGTGGCGAAGGCCGCCAACCAGGTGATTGTCGGCCTCACCATCGGCGCGGTTGCGGAGGCCCTGACCCTGGTGAAGAAATGCGGGGTCGACCCCGCCAAGGTGAGGCAGGCGTTCAAGGGCGGATTCGCCTGGTCGCGCATCATGGAACTGCATGGCCAGCGCATGATCGACGGCACGTTCGAGCCCGGCGGCAAGGCGCTGACCCAGCGCAAGGACCTGCAGCAGGCACTGGAGCTGGCACAGGTGGTGGGCGCCAGGCTGCCCGCCACCGCGCTCAACCGCGACCTGTACGACGAATTGATCGCCAGCGGGGACGGTGAACTGGATCACAGCGCCCTCATCAAGGTATTGGAATAGATCATGGAGCAACTCAACATCATGGTGGCGCGGCACTCCGCGTTCTACAGCCCCCTGATTGCCGCCATCGCGGCGGGGTTCCTGCGCGATGCCGGTTTCGAGGTCAACTATGCGGCGATGACGCCGCAAAAATCGGTGGCGGATGGTTTGCGCGACGGTTCGGTGCAGGTTGGCCAGTTATCGGTGTCGGCCAGCTGGCTGCAGATGGAGCAGGGCGAGGCAAACGACCTGTTGCACTTCGCCCAGATCAACGAGCGTGACGGCTTCTTCATTGCCGCCCGTGAATCCGATCCCGCCTTCAGCTGGCAGAAACTGGCGGGGCGCGAGGTGCTGGTGGATCACTTCCAGCAGCCGCTGGCCATGTTCAAGTATGCCGCGCACCAGATGGGTGTGGAGTACGACGCCATACGCGCTATCGACGCCGGCGACGTCGACGGGATCATCCAGGCGTTTCGCGACGGCCGCGGCGAGTATGTCCACCTGCAGGGACCGGCGCCGCAGCAGCTGGAGCACGATGGCGTCGGTCACGTGGTGGCGTCCGTGGGCGAGGCCATCGGTCCGGTGGCGTTCAGCACCCTGGTGGCCACGCGGAAATGGCTGGGAGGCGATGCCGCCAGGGCATTCATGGTCGCCTACCGCCAGGCCCGCCGCTATGTCAACGACAACCCCGCGGCGGAGATCGCGGCGGCGGAGGCGGAGTTCTTCCCCGGCATCGACCAGACCGTGCTGGCCAGCACCATCGCCACCTATCAACGGCTGGGCTGCTGGAACCCGGATCCCCGTATCCAGCCCCGGCACTACGAGGTGGCGCTGGATGTCTTCCTGCACAGCGGGCTGATCAGCCGGCGCCATCCCTTCGAGCAGGTGGTGGTGCCACCGCCCGACGAGGCCTGACCGGCACCATGGTGATACGTTTCCTGGCGCTGCTGCTACTGTGCCAGCTGGCCGGCGAATCGATCACCCTGCGGCTGGGCCTGCCGGTGCCCGGACCGGTCATCGGCATGGTCATCCTTTTCGCCGGCCTGATGATCAAACGCGGGGTGCCGGCGGCACTGGGCCAGGTCAGCAACAGCCTGCTGCAGCACCTGTCGCTGCTGTTCGTCCCGGCCGGGGTCGGCGTAATGCTCCATGCCGGGAAGTTGGCGGACCAGTGGCTGGCGGTGGTGGTCGCCCTGGTGGTCAGTGCGGTGGCGACGATGGCGGTGACTGCGCTGGTGATGAGCCGGCTGGGCCGCGGCACGGAAGCGAAACCTTGAGTTCGGGCCTGCGTGACATCTGGGTCTACCTGTCCGCCAGCCCGCTGCTGCACCTGACGCTGACGCTGCTGGCCTATGTGCTGGGTGACTGGCTCTACGAGCGCAGCGGCCGGCTGCCGCTGTTCAATCCGGTGCTGATCGCGGTGCTGGTGCTGGTCGCGCTGTTGAGCATCACCGGCACCGACTATGCCACCTATTTCGAGGGCGCCCAGTTCGTCCATTTTCTGCTCGGGCCGGCCACCGTGGCCCTGGCGGTGCCGTTGTATCGCCAGTTCGACAAGGTGCGCCATTCGGCGCTGGCACTGGGCGTTTCCCTGGCGGCCGGTTCCCTCACCGCGATGCTCACCGCGGTGGCCGTCGCCGCCGCGCTGGGCGCCGACCGCGACACGCTGATCTCGCTGGCGCCGAAGTCGGTGACCGCGCCGGTGGCCATGGGCATCACCGAGAAACTCGGTGGCCTGCCTTCACTGACGGCGGTGCTGGTGATCATGACCGGCGTGCTGGGGGCGGTACTGGGCAGCTGGATCTTCTCGCTGCTGCGCATCAAGGACCCGCGGGCCCAGGGCTTCGCGCTGGGGGTGACCTCGCACGGCATCGGCACCGCGCGGGCGCTGCAACTCGGTGAGCTGGCGGGTGCCTTTTCCGCCCTGGCCATGGGCCTCAACGCCCTGGCCACGGCGCTGCTCCTGCCGCTGCTGTACCGGTTGGTATCGTGAGCGGCCGCCCGCCCCCAGCGCCGCGGACTATACTGTCACGTCGACCCCCGACCTGCAGGGAGACAGATCGACAGTGAGCGTAGCAGAGGAGGCAGCCCGCGAGGACCTTGCCGCGGCATTACGGCTGGCGGCATGTCTCGGATTCCACGAGGGCATCTGCAACCACTTCAGTCTCATGGTTCCGGGCACCGCGGACCGCTTCCTGATCAATCCCCAGGGTGTCCACTGGCACGAAATGACGCCCGCCCACCTGGTGACCCTGGACCGTGACGGCAACAGGATCAGCGGTGACGCGACAGTCGAGCCCACCGCTTTTCATATCCATACCCGCATCCACCTAGGCCTGCCTCGGGCGCGCTGCGTGCTGCACACCCATATGCCCTATGCCACCAGCCTGACCACGTTGCAGGACGGTCGGCTGCTGCCGATCAGCCAGACCGCATGCACGTTCCACGGCAGGGTAGCGTATTACCGGGACTACAATGGCCTGGTGTTCGACGAAGCCGAGGGGGACCGGATGGTCGCAGCCCTTGCGGACGCAGACATCCTGTTTCTCGCCAACCACGGTGTCATGGTGACCGCAGCCGACGTGGCCCAGGCATTCAACGACTTGTACTATCTGGAGCGCGCCTGTCAGCTGCAGGTGCTGGCGCTGTCGACCGGTCAAGCGCTGCGTATTATCCCCGACGAGACGGCACGGCGCACCGCCGAGCAGTTTCGCGTCGACAGTGCGGAACAGGTGCCATTGCATTTCGCAGCGCTGAAACGCCTGCTGGCTGCGGGTGTCACGCCATGATCGACGCGTTGAAGAACAAGTCGCCCTGGTCCCACGCGCTGGTGTTCCTGCAGGGCCTGTTCCTGGTGCTGGCGTGCTATCCGGTCGGCCTGGTGAACGCTGGTTCCCCGTGGTTCCTGTTGCCGTGTCTTGCCGGGGCGGTGCTCGGACTGGTGACACTGTGGCACAACCGGCCCAGGAACTTCAGCGTCTACCCGGAGATCCGGGCTGGCGCAGAACTGATCACCTCCGGCCCCTATGCTTATGTGCGCCATCCCATGTATGGCGCCCTGATCCTGATGATGGTCGGCATCGCCGGCTACAACGCGCACTGGCTGAACTACCTCGCCGCGGTGGGCGTGACGCTGGTGGTCCTGATCAAGGCGCAGCTCGAGGAACGCCTGTTGCCGCAGAAGTTCCCCGCTTATACGCACTACCAGGGACGCACGAGCCGATTTATCCCCGGCATCTGGTAATGCCGCCGCCGTTCAGGCCACTTCGTGCCTGGCGAGGAGTTCGAGTGCCTTGACCATGGCGGAGTGGTCGCGGTCGGCCCAGCCGTTGCCGGAGCAGGCGTTGAACAGTTCCTGGCAGGT